>JAAXJB010000120.1:32522-45242 GCA_012270065.1 Rubripirellula sp.
TCCGCGTTTCGGTTCTTTGTCTATGGTTCACATGGAGGTTAGGTACAGCGCGATCAGGACCATGTCGATCACGAGCACGGGGATCATGATCACGGTGACCATGACCACGGTTCAGATCCATCACTCCCGCCAGGAAGCGAGGACCATGAAGCACACACGGGTCCGGAAACCTACGATGAGGCAGTCAGCGAATTGCTTTCAACCAGCAAGTCAATTGCCGATGCTTTTGGAGCCAAAAAACCAGACGATGCCCATGGTCCACTCCACGAAGTTGGCCATTTGCTGGGAGCCACAGAAGCATTGGTCGAGAAGTCACAGATGGACGACGCAACAAAAAAGCAACTTCTCGGTGCAATTGAGCAACTGTTCGAGGCTTACACCGCAGTGGACGACAAAATGCACGATGCTGAAAAGGGCAAGGACTATTCGGAAGTTTCCGAGCAGGTCCAAAAAGCAATCAGCACTTTAGAGGCACAGGCAACCAGCCAGAAGGAATAAGGAGACATGGCAATCATCAGGAATCTTTGCCTTTTGGCCACTCTGGTTGTCGCCACAACCGGATGCGACTCCAAGCAGGCAGACTCGGACCCGTCGCCGTCCACCAGCAGTAAATACATCCTGACGTCGGAACCGGCAGATGCCAAGACTCCAACCGACATCAAGGAATCGGTGACTCAACCGACGCTGATTTCTCTGGCCGGACGAATCGAGGCTGGTGACGTGGAGCCATTCCAGGCCGGACTTGCTTCATTCATGATTTCACAGTTGCCAGATGCAACGCATGCCGGGGGCGATCCGGAGCATGCGGAAAATTGCCCATTCTGCAAACGGAAATTGAAAAACGCTCCGAAGGCCGTTGTCCGTTTCCTGAACGATACCGGCGAAGTCCTCGCAGTCGATTCGCGAGAGCTCCTTGGAGTATCCAAGGGGGATGTTGTGGTCGTGCGAGGTGTGGCGACGTACCTTGAGCCGGTCAACACCGTGCAAATCGATGCTGAGGGCATCTTCGTCCGCTAAGGCGTGCGTTGCGTCTGCTTTCCAGCAACAGGCTTTCCGAGCAGCGTGCACATACTCCGTGAATGGCATGGTGAATCAGCAGTTCAACCGAACAATTGAATCGGTCTCAAGTGACGGTCGTGATGATCAGTGACCACCGGGCCAGAGCGATGCCAAGCCCGCGAGTCAGCTTTCAACAGACTAACTGCACTGGGTGCAGTGCCCCCGAAGCAGAATTTCAGTGATTTCGCCGTAACGCTGACTCAACACCTCGCTGCTGAGGGTCAACTCGAGTTCCCCGATGCTTGAAACAGACCCACAGTCAACACACATGAAGCGTGGATGCTCCCGATCCCGATGCGCATCGTCGGCAATGATTTCAAATCGCCAGACATGATCACCGAATTGCGTACGTCGAAGGATGTTCACAGCCACCATATCATTCAGGTTACGGAAGACCGTGGCCCGATCAATGTCATGATCGTGCAGAACCTGACACGCTTCTGCGTGAGAGAGACAGGAACTTGATTCCTTGAGCACGACAAGGGTAGCAATACGCGCTGGTGTTGCTCTCAAGCCCGCACTTTGGATCGTGTGCTTGGCCCAATCTCGAGAGACGTGATCTGAAGTCATGGAAACCTCTTCTGTGATATCTGCAATCCCGACCCCCATGAACCAGTTCGCGCTTCAGTGCTTCAAATGCAAGCCGACACGAAGAACCTGAACGGTCTGCCACACTTGCTTTTGGCCATCGTTCTTCCCGGCAGGACAAGGTGTCGCCACCGCAGGTCAAGCTTGAATCACTGCACACCAAAGGCGGCGAAACGAACAGGCAGCCCCTTGACGCAACTTTATTGCATCTGTATCTTTTTTGCAACAACCCATTCGAATTGCACTCGACATTGAATTTCCAGGCCGGGTGCCATCCCAAAAGTCGACTGAAATATTGCATGCAGCATCCAGCCCCCCCAAAGCGCATCGGCAAATTGCCAGTCACCGTCCTCAGCGGTTTTCTCGGCGCCGGCAAGACGACGCTGTTGAATCATATTCTTGCAAACCGCAGCGGTATGCGAGTTGCGGTGATCGTCAACGACATGAGCGAGGTAAATATTGACGCAGCTCTTGTTCGGGACGGAGGCGCTGACCTGTCACGGACAGAAGAGCAGTTGGTCGAAATGACGAATGGGTGCATCTGTTGCACCTTGCGTGAAGACCTGCTCATTGAAGTTGCGCGGCTGGCCGAGGAGGGCAGGTTTGATTACCTGCTGATTGAATCAACCGGCATCAGTGAACCGTTGCCCGTCGCCGAAACATTTACATTTGAAGATGAGGAGGGCAGAAGTCTGTCGCAGCTGGCTGAACTGGACACGATGGTGACCGTGGTTGATGCAGGCAATTTCATGAAAGATTTCGGGTCATGGGATGATCTGACTGATCGTCGTATCGGAATCAGTGACGAAGATGACCGTAACATTGTCGACCTGCTTGTCGATCAGATTGAATTTGCAAATGTGATCATCATCAACAAAACCGATTTGGTTTCCCCTTACGATCTGGAGCAATTGGAACAGATCATTCACCGGTTGAATCCGAACGCCAAAATCCTGCATTCCCGGGAAAGCCAGGTACCGCTGCAGGAAGTCATGGGGACCGGGCGATTTCAGTTGTGTGATGCAGAAGCCCGCCCCGAGTGGTTGGCTGTACCGCGTGGCGAAGAGCAGACTGAGACCGAGGAGTACGGGATCAGCAGTTTTGTGTATCGCCGGGAGCGGCCCTTTCATCCGCAGCGAATTACCGACGTAATCGAGCAGGACATGGATGGTGGACTTCTGGCTGGTGTTCTGCGAAGCAAAGGATTGATGTGGATCGCATCTCGTAACGAGTGGGCCTACGACTGGTCTCAGGCGGGTTGCTCCATCCGTCTGGAGCCTGCGGGATTCTGGTGGGCAGCAGCACCAGAAGACGAGTGGCCGGAAGACGCTGAATCCATTGCTGAAATCGAATCAAAGTTCCTCGGTCCCCACGGTGACCGGCATCAGGAACTCGTATTCATCGGGCACGGGATGGACGAGGCAAGAGTGACCTCCATTCTTGACGAGTGTCTTGTGACGGACCTTGAGTTTTCTCAGGGCCCCGAAGTGTGGGCTGAATTTGTCGACCCGTTGCCTCCAATTGAGCTTCAGATGGAAGACGATGATTCCCTGGAGTTTCAGAACTGAGTTTACCTCGGCCTGGTGATTGATTTTACGACGCTCGAAGCAGATCGGTGATTGATGAAGACCATCGGAAACAAAGACAGATTCGATGTTGTGGTGATTGGTGGAGGTGCGGCTGGCGTGGGTGTCTCCATCGCTCTGAGGCACGCAGGCATAGAGAATTTCACCATTCTGGAACGGGCTACCATTGGTGCATCGTTTGCTTCATGGCCTGCTGAGACACGTTTCATCACACCCTCCTTCCCAACCAATTCGATCGGGATGCTGGATCTGAATTCGATTGCGATTGGTGTCTCACCCGCGTTCAGCCTTGAGGTCGAACATCCAACCGGGGCGGAATATGCCAGTCACCTGCGTGGGGTCGCACATTTTTTCGAACTCCCCGTGCGTCAGGAAACTACGGTGCATCGCATCACGAAGCCGGACAGCAACTTTCGCATCGACACCGAGGATGAAACGTTGCAGGCCAAACATGTCATCTGGGCTGCAGGTGAATTTCAATACCCGCAGTTGAGTGGTTTTCCCGGAAGTGAACTCTGTCGCCATACCGCAACGGTCCCCAGTTATGAGGATCTGGACGGCGACGATTTCATCATCATTGGTGGTTACGAGAGTGGTATTGATGCTGCCTATCACCTTTCATCCCACGACAGACGTGTTCGTGTATTTGACAAAAACTGCCCCTGGGAAGACGAGAGTTCCGATCCCAGCGTTGCTTTGTCTACCTACTCGCTCGAACGGATGCGAGAGGAGTGGTTTGAGGAGCATGTGGAACTTTTCCCGCACACGCCAATCGAGTCTGTGAAGATGGTCGGTGGGCAATACGAAGTGAAAGCTTTGGATGGGCGAACTGTTCAGGCCTCCTATCGGCCGTGACTGGCTGGAGGAGTTGCGGGCAGGTGCAAAGTCGTGGCCGACCTGTTTGATAAGCGTGAGGATGGCTTTCCTGTTCTGAATGAAAACGATGAGTCAACCATTGTCCCGGGATTATTTCTCTGTGGGCCGGCGGTGCGACACCAGAATCATGTTTTCTGCTTCATTTACAAGTACAGGCAACGCTTTGCCGTTGTCGCTAAAACGATTGCGACTTCACTGGGTCTGCCAGCGGAGGAGTTGGAAATGTATCGAAAGTGGGGCATGTATCTGGATGATCTTTCCTGCTGTGGAGAGGAGTGTGCAACATGTTGATCGAGAATGCAGAGGCATCATCCGGCGGTATCAAAACATCGACAGTTTCGCCGCGGAGACGTGGTCGCCTGGAACGAATGCTACGTCCTGAATGGCTCGGGCAGACCCTTGCTAGCCTTTGCTGGATTGGCAGTGTCTTGAGTTATGGAATCAGCTCAACTGGCGATTGGCTACAAATACTTGCAGCATCCGCATGGCTGTTCGCCAATATCAGTACGGTAGTGTTTGACGAGGCTGATTGAAATGTCGATGACACATCCGTCATACGACCCGGAAAGCCAAGTCGATCATCCGATCGAAGATGCCATCGGCTTGTTCAGTCAGCAACTATGGTGCTGGGGATGTGACATTCTTCGTCCCGAAGGCAACTGGCTGCTGGAAGTGGGGTTTGACCGCCTCCCACCTCCCAGTGATCTCGAAGAATGTGCCAGCATCTACCTCCTCGATCTGCCCAATGGTCGCTCTGTCATTCTGCGCGGATTCGGAGTTTTCTATGGCGACCTTGACTGTGGTGGCGTTTTTCTGCCCCGCTATGAGTTCCGGCCCCAATACTTGAGAACCACACGGGACGGATTCCTGCCATGGAGGAATGAAGATCTCCCGGCATTTGACAGAACAGATCGCAACCAGCGGCATCGCAGTGCCTCCCTGACGCTGGAGCTGGTTGACTGGATTCGCAGTTACGAGGTCAACATTGCTGACCAACTGGGTGTCGAGTACCGCCGTTCGACTCTCTGCAATTGGGCCAGTGGCGACCGCTGGTTCACGCCAGCAGAAAAACAGGCGTCTGCGTGGCGAACATTGTCATTCCGGATCGCCGCCGATTTTGATGCTTACGGTCCTTGTTACGGGAATCCCCCGGAGGTCATGCGGGAAACCAGTCATGACTGAAAATGCACCGTTGGAAAGGACAGTGGCTGTCAGGAGCGATGTTCGTCAAGGCTCAAGAGCCGCCCGGGGATGGTGCCTTCCAGGAACCGTCCGGAGGTTTGGCGAAAAGCTGATTGGCCAACAGCTCTGGTGTTGGGGTTGTGACATACAGCGAAGCGACGACAACTTGCTGATGCGTTTTGGTTTCGAACGGCACCGTGACAGCGGCGCCTCGGAGCGATCGACCTGTTATCGGCTTGATCGTGACCAGATGCATGTCTCGCTATGGGGCTTCGGAATGTTTTTTGGATTCCGTGATCTTGGGGGACTTTATTTCGGTCGCTTCGATTTCCACCCCACCTGGGCTCCCATTGAATCGCTTTCACTCGCCATTCATTGGCCTGATCAGCTCCCCATATTCGCCCGCCCCCGTGGTGAATCACAGTGGCAGCGTGCACGAAAAATCTGGAGCCGGTCGTTGCTGTGGGTCGCGGCATACGAAAGCTGGGTGTGCAAAACCGTTGGTCCCGAACATCGACATGATTGCGTTGACCGCTGGCTAAGACCCTTCGTACGTGGCGAAAAAATGTCGGCGGCATGGCGTTACCTCGGTCGCCGACGCTGGGAACATCAAAGCGTTTCTCCAGTACAACAATTCAAGCAATACACGATTGCAAATGCAAAGGCCTCGAGATGAGAAAACTACCGGTAACCGTGCTGTCTGGATTTCTGGGCGCTGGTAAGACCACACTGCTCAACCATGTTCTCACCAACCGCGAAGGATTGCGGGTAGCTGTCATTGTCAATGACATGAGCGAAGTGAACATAGACGCCCAGCTGGTTGCCGGCGGCGATGCTGCCTTGAGCCGGACTGATGAGAAACTCGTTGAAATGACCAACGGATGCATCTGCTGCACGCTTCGTGAAGACTTGCTGCAGGAAGTGGCAAACCTTGCCGGGGAAGGCCGCTTTGACTATCTGCTGATCGAATCCACAGGAATTTCAGAACCGGCCCCGGTCGCTGACACGTTCACGTTTGCGGTGGGCGATGGCGTCGCTCTCTCCGAAATGGCGGAACTGGACACAATGGTGACTGTCGTTGACGCAGCCAATTTCATCCAGGATCTGCGCATCGGCAAAGATCTGCACAGTGTCGGGCAGGCTGCAGACGAGGACGATCCGCGAACAGTGGCTGACCTGCTGACTGAACAAGTCGAATTTGCCAATGTGATCCTCCTCAACAAAACCGACCTCGTTGACGAGGAACAACTCGGTGAGATTGAAGCATTCATTGAACAACTCAATCCACACGCACTCAAACTGCGTTCTTCGTTCGGCAAAATCGAACCGCAACAGATCATGGGAACGGGACGATTCGACTTTGAAATCGCCAAGCAGAGCAAAGGCTGGCAACTCACGCTGCGCGGTGATGGTGCGAGTGAAGTTGAGGAGTATGGTGTCAACAGCTTTGTGTATCGAGCCAGACGCCCATTTCACCCACAACGATTCCATGATCGCCTGAGCCAGGACTGGAACGGTGTCTTGCGAAGCAAAGGCTTTTTCTGGCTAGCCAGCCGTCTCGACAAGATTGGCGTGTGGTCCCAGGCAGGCCGGGTTGCCCGACTCGACTTCGGAGGCTTCTGGTGGGCTGCCATCCCAAAATCCCATTGGCCTGATGTGGATGCAATCCGTGCTGAGATTGAACAAAGGTGGCAACCCGACGTCGGCGACTGCCGCCAGGAAATGGTCTTCATCGGAATCGGCATGGATGAAATCGCAATTTATGATTCGTTACAGGAATGCTTGCTGACCGACGAAGAATTTGAACTGGGAATTGATCATTGGCTGGAACTGCCTGACCCTTTCCCCAAGTGGAACTTGAGCGTCGAAGAAGTCATTGCCTACAGCCAGTCGTCGCCAGCAGCGGCAGAGTAGATTTGCTCTGCTCCATGATTGCAAGCAAGCTGAAGATGGAAGATCCACCACTCCTTCTTCTCAACGGGGATACCTGACTCGGAAGTTCAGCGGTTGTCGTTTCTCCGCAATGACCTGGCGCTGGCATCTGCATTGCATTTGATGTCATTTTGTAGTATTCAGGAGCCAAAGTTCCATTCAGCACACCGACAAAGCTATCAAGAATGCTCCGAATCAAAGGGGGAAGAGTCTTCGACCCCGCCAACCAGATCGATGGAGAAGTCCGCGACCTATACATCGATGATGAAGGCAAGTTCGTCAATTCCTTTGAAGGTGGTCGAACGATCGATGCTGCGGGGATGATTGTGTTTCCGGGTGGAGTCGACCCGCACACGCATGTGGGTGGCGGAGCAATCAACTTCGCTCGCGCAATGACACCCGAAGATCATCGTTGGGCTCAGTCCTTCATTCGTACTCAATCCCGAAGATCCGGACTGGGCGGCATTGCCCCAACCACGTTTGCCACTGGTTATCTGTATGCCGGAATGGGCTGGACGACAGTGAATGAAGCCGCCGTGCCAGTGATGTCAGCGCGTCACACGCATGAAGAACTGTCTGACATTCCAATCCTGGACAAAACGAGTCTGGTGCTGATGGCCAACAACGAGATCATGCTGGACCAGCTGGAAGCGGGCGACTACGAGCGAGCGAAGGATGTTGTCGCGTGGTACATCAACGCTGCGAAGACCTACGGCGTCAAAGCGGTCAACCCGGGCGGTGTCGCAGCATGGAAATGGGGTGACGATGCCAAGCAGGTGACTTCACCCATCGCCGGATACAGCAAGCTGACACCGGGCAAGATCGTGGCTGAACTTACACGAATCTGTAATGACCTCGCTTTACCCCACCCGATGCATCTTCACTGCAACAACCTCGGTGCTCCGGGCAACATCTCGACCACACTCGAAACACTCAAGCATCTGGAAGGCCAGCGTGCCCATATTGCGCATTCACAATTTCATGCCTACGGCGGTGAAGATTGGGACACCATGCGTTCAGACACGGCTGAACTCGCAGATTTCTTCAATGCCAATCCCAACATTACCACCGATGCTGGTGCGATCGTATTTGGTGACACAGTGACCATCTCGGCAGATGGCCCATGGCAGTACCTGTTGTACGAACTGACGGGAAGCAAGTGGGGTAACATCGACATTGAGAATGAAACGGGATGTGGAATCGTTCCCTACTCATATAAACCCAGCAATCTTGTGAACGCAGTGCAATGGGCAGTGGGACTTGAACTGATGCTGTTGATCAATGACCCCTGGCAAGTCTCTTTGTCGACGGATCATCCCAATGGCGGCTGTTTCTGGCGTTACCCGGAAATCATCAAGCTGTTGATGTGTGCTGATTTCCGAAACGAGTGCATGAGCAAGCTTCCAGCGAACATCAAGAGTCGAATCACGCTCCCAGAACTGGATCGCGAATACACCCTCTACGAAGTAGCAACACTCACCTCTGCAGGCCCTGCAAAGGCCCTTGGATTGAAAAACAAGGGTAATCTGGGATTGGGTTGCGACGGAGACATCGCTGTCTATGAGCAGCGGGACGATGTGGCCGAGATGTTCAGTTATCCGAGGTACGTCATCAAAGGAGGTGAAGTCATCATCGAAGAGGGGCAAATCCGAGCGACCCCTGACGGCAGCGAGTTCCTGGTGCAGCCAGAACACGACCCGGGGATCGAAGAATTCATGCGTCCACTTTTCGAAGATCAATACACCATGTCTTTCGACAATTACTCGGTCGAAATGGAGCGGATTGAAAATCCCATCATGCGTGAGTGTGATTACGCCTGATCCAATTTGCAGAAGTCTTCAGAAACCAGCTTGCCATCATTTCGACAGAAGCAGCAAGCGGAAACGAGGGCCGGATCTGCGATTCTCTGGCACTGTTATGGCACTGCTCTGACATGGGAGCCTGCCCCAAAGAATCGCTCAGTGTGTCACTCGATACTACAGGGTTTGGTGCACCTTGCCTTCTGTCCCGCGAATACAACTTGCACGCCGCCCATCCGAAACAGGCAGCTTCAAGTCAACGCGGAGGCGGCAATTGCAAAAAAGAAAAGGCCAAGCATGCCAACAGCCATGCTGATCATCAGACCGCCCAAACAGCAGACAAAAGCCGACTTCTGATCCCGTTTCCGCCGGTAACCGACAAAATTCGCCACCAATAAGAACACCATCGCCAAGGCTAGAATCAGATAATAATTGACAGTGAATTCAGAAATCGGATAAGTACTGCCAAACCCTTCAATGATGCTGGGAATGGTTGCGAAAAACAGAATGCTGCCCCCAATCCACTTCAAGAGAAATGGACCCGTGTCCTGCTGAGCCGGTTTTGCTTGGTTCCTGCGACGCACGATGGCACCAGCCACGGCCCACACCACTGGTAGCCCGATGATGGCAATCAAAGCGCAAACGATGGTATTGATAACAATGTTCTCGAGGGAGCTTTCAGTAAATCGCTCCAATTCGATCGTGCTCAAAAAAGCGATGGTGTACAGGGTTACAATCGGCCCCAGCGTCACCAACGCAATGATCCGGGTCACCGACTTTTGACTGTCGGAAACACCGACTTCGTCATCCGGTCCGGGAACCGCCTGATAAGGATTTTCGGCATCTTCTTCAGTCATCACATACACCTCTCGGAGATCGCGAATTTTTTCCATGCCTTGGCAGTCCGGACCATGAGCAGTGCAGACGTACCACGAAATCAAGTGACGCGGATTTCGACAACCAACAGAATTCCTCAGGCGGACACCGCTGGCGCATCGGATCGGCAGCCCACCAGGAAATGATGGATTCCAAAAAGCTGATAAAACCTCGCGTCACGAACTTCACAGTCCAATGCATGCTGCACCCTGGCCCCGACAAAAGCATGAACGCCGTTTGGCATAAAAGCACAGTCGGTCATAACGGTTGGCACGCGTTGACAATCCTCAACGGTTCACTAATCCACTTCAAAGAACAAGTGAGCTTCGACTCTTCAGTCAATCTCTTGTCACCCTGCGGCGCAGGCGTTGCAGAACAGACCTTCTCTCAGATCCAGCCTGTCTCACCTCCACCCTTGTCAATTTCTCTGTCCACTCCGCACCACCGTCTGCCTTTCTTGCCACCTGCAATTTTTCGTTTGCTCCGGTCTGCTGAATGGTTTGCAGGTATTTTGTCGTCTTGCCATGACTCGTCTCGGTATATTCCCATTCAAGCTTCTTTTCAGAAGGCTGGAAAGATCTGACTTTCGACACGCCACTGAACACGCTTCCCTGGTCGAATCCGGAATAACTGGAGAGCACCGAGTTTGTTCTCTGGTCCCAGTATTGCAAGCCAACTCCAATGGAGATCACCTGACCACTCGCGGTTTCCATTCGATGTGAGGCACGGATCGATTTGCCATCTTCGGCAGGCTCCAGCGTATAGGTGGCTGTGTACTCCTGCCCCGCCTCAATTCCCTCCCACATGCCTTGAGTTACACCTTTGGTCTCGAAGGTTCCGAACGCACCACTGGAACTGTGATACTCGAAGAAGGATTCCCAAGACGGCACAGAACTGTTGCCTTCGTCAGCAAATCCATGCGTACAAGCAACAAAAACAAAACAGAAACTCAAACATCGAAAGCGAGCATTCATGAAGATCTCGGTGCATAGGAGTAAGGGTCATATTCGAGCAGGCAGTATCTTAACTCCAATTTGATTCGGGCATGGCACAACACCGGCGGTGAAAAACAAAACACCCAGCCAAAACGGGGGGTGCCAAACACTCAAGATCCACCCGTGCATCGACGCAGGCTCAATCCTCAAAGCACGACGAACAACCCGTAAGCCCAAGCCGTGCCATCTTTCGCGGACTCGATCAATGCACCAGGCAAAGCCGCCCGTCCATCCCGGGCACCCTTTCCTTTGACTGCACTCGCTGCGATGGCGGGCCCTGAAGTCGATTCCTGTTGTGAAATCGCGTTGTGGATTCGCCAGTGTTGTCAATTAAAAAGACAATCGCGCTGCCCCCGTTGTGTTCAACAGACAGTTATCAACACACAACCGCGGATGATGAAATTGATGGGGAAGCAAGCAACGTTTACCACGGGATCGATGCGTGACAATGAGCATCCCGGATAATGTCTTCATGAGCAGTCTGAAGCACTAGACTGTCAACTTCCAAAATCCGTTGGATCCCGCCCACTCCAGAGTGAACCCGCCACGCACCAATTCGAATTCCAAAGTCCCCAAGACACAGCCGAAAAGCAAAAGCAGAAAGACGAGCCACGCGCTGACCAACGGGATGATGGAAAGCCAACCAGCCAATTTACCAACACAAGTCGTCCTCCGTTCTCCCTCAAACTGCCCACATGGAAAACCACCCCGCCTGGACGCTCAAACGGTCACTCACATCCAATCAAATCGGACAAACATCTCCTGTTCCGATCCACCGGCAATTCTTCGCTGATCAAGGCCGAAACATTCTCTGAAGCACGCGTTTCCTCGACTTGCTTTGCCTGCACGTATCCGTCTCCGTTGCAAGCTCTTTCTGTTCCGGCATCACCCCAGCTTGTAAACCGTCGCCTTCTGTTTTGGAAAAAACCCGATTTGCAATTTCGATCCGACTCACCTGAGCAACCGAAGAACGATTCTTCTCTTCTCCTGTTTTTGACAGGCCGCTGAAGTCAGCTGACAGCAACCTTTCATTCTTTACTGATGCCCCCTTTACTGATGCCCCGCCAAAAGATGGAACGGGATCGTTACCAGAGTCAGGTTTCAACCAACTGAGTTCATCCTTGGGGGAATTTGGGGAAACAGTAATGATCATCCCCATACCCTGAAACAAGACCTGCGATTCCGAAGGTGCCGCCCGCGACTCGACCACCCGACTGGCCTTCGATAACTGCAACGAGCCCGACCGAGTCAAAGAGAACCCGGCGTGAATGAAATAACCGCCCGGAAGCAAGCCGACAGCAACAAGCAGCAGGTAAAAATTTTTGTTCATCGCAGCACGAAACCCTGAGTTACGTCGAGATGAGTGCAAATTACGTTTTCAACCGCCTGCGCCCAGTAAAGGTACTCAACGGGAAGCACACAAGCCCACACGAGTGCTTTGCCAAACACTGCTTCACTTGGGATCACTTTTCCAACATTAAGCGACGGTACAGCAGACACGGTCCCCCTTAGAAAACGGCATTTTGACCAATGATTTGGTCAGGAAGCAGTCCGCATCGTTGTTTCGCCAACAAAACGAAGTCAAACGGACAGATGCACATTCAGCAATTGGAATTCGCACACCAGCCATGCCCGTCGTCAATGCAGAGGCAGGTCCAAAACGTGGCGAAGCTCCGATCCACGCCACCGACAGACCACCGACAGACCACCGGGAAGACAATCTGCCGTTGCAAACGGCAATCACAAACCCATGAGCCAACCAACAACGAGCCCGCCAATCATGAGCTCGCCAATCATGAGCTCGCCAAAACCGACGCTGCAGAAATA
>JAAXJB010000101.1 GCA_012270065.1 Rubripirellula sp.
ATTTACAGATATCATCCCAGAAGATTTTATGCCCTGGCTGGAAAAGGGTGAAGCAGAACGAAAGGGAGTCTCACTGGAACAGTTGTCATCCAAAACTGCCAACCGATGGCGTGAGGGACTGCAATCATGGGGTCAGGATGCAGAACGAATCCAGAAACTCAGAGATTCAACCGACATTTCGATCTACACCCCGGGCAGCAACATCGGCCTGCCGTTAACGGTGCTGAAAAGTTTTAACGCGCCACCGGCCGACGCAGTCAACGATGCGGAACTACTGGGAGACAGAGTAACGGGGGCGGTGTCAGGCCTGCTGACACTGATGGGCATCGATGCCGACCCAATGACATCAGCCGAACATATTCTGCTGTCATCCATTTTGCAAAAACAGTGGAAGGATGGAAAAAATGTCGGAATCGGGCAGCTGATCCGGTTGATTCAAAAGCCGCCCCTGAGTCGTATCGGTGTTGTCGATTTGGATTCATTCATGTCAGCCAATGACCGCAATCAACTGGCGATGCGACTGAACAATCTCCTGGCATCACCGGCCTTCGCCTCATGGATGGAAGGTGAGTCACTCTCCATCCAGAAGATGCTGCATGCGACCAATGGCAAAACACCTGTCACGATTCTTTCGATTGCGCACCTCAATGACACCGAACGCATGTTCTTTGTCACCATCCTGCTTAACGAACTACTTGCATGGGTGAGAACTCAAACCGGGACCAGTTCACTCAGAGCTTTGTTCTACATGGACGAAGTGGCTGGCTATTTTCCTCCGGTAAAGAACCCTCCCTCCAAGCCTCCCATGCTGACCCTGCTCAAGCAGGCACGAGCTTTTGGACTTGGAATCACGCTGGCAACTCAAAATCCGGTCGACCTCGATTACAAGGGATTGTCCAACATTGGCACATGGTTCCTTGGCCGGTTGCAGACTGAACGTGATAAAGCGAGAGTGCTCGAAGGGCTTGAGGGCGCTGCGGGACAGGCAGGTCAGCTATTTGACCGCCAACAGATGGAACAGACGCTGGCAAGATTGGGAAGCCGTGTGTTCTTGATGAACAATGTTCATGAAAATCAACCGCGTGTGTTCCAGACACGGTGGGCCATGTCCTATCTTGCCGGGCCGCTCGCAAGGACGCAGATCAGCGATCTGATGGCTGACAAGAAACAGGCGTTGATGCAGCGACCCAACGACGACACAGATCAACAATCCGCGCCTCCCAATGACGGTAAACAGAATCATATTCGTGGACAGGATTCCACGAGTCTGAACGACGCTGCACACGCCACCAACCGGCCTGCCGTTCCTGCCAACATCATGGAACGGTTTTCCGGAACCAATTTGCGAAGTAGACCGGGGGCAAAACTGGTCTATCGGCCTACACTTCATTGTCAGGGTGCTTTGCACTTCATTCGCAAAACAGCAGACTTGGATGAATGGCAGGATGCCAGACATGTCATCAACTGCAGCCCGCAATTCCCGGAAGAGCTCTGGGAGAGTAGCGAGACAGTGAGCGAGGACCTCGACCTGCTTGAATCCCCCGAAGAAGACTTCCGTTTTGAACAACTCCCTGGCGAACTTGCAAGCAAGGGAAAGTACCGGACGTATCGTGCTGCCTACAAAGATTTTCTTTATCGCCACTGCAGCATCACACTGTACAAATCCAATCTCGTCAGCGGCACAGCACCTGTGCGTTCGCAATCTGAAGCCCTCGCCTATTTCGCCCAGAAATTCAGGGAAAAAAGAGACAGCGAAATTGAGAAACTGCGAGATAAATACGAGAGCAAATTGACTTCCATGGAAAAGAAGATCCGATCTGCTGAGGATCGTTTGCAACGTGAAAAAAGTCAAAGCCGCTCTTCGATGATCTCCGCTGGATCCTCGGTTCTCGGCGCTTTGCTGGGGGGGTTTCTGGGAGGTCGCCGAACCAGCATCTCGACCGCGACAAGAGGCTTGGGGAACGCATCTAAACAAAGCAGCGATGTTGCCCGGGCAGAACGCAACCTGCAACTGCTGGATGCAGATAAACAGAAATTGAATCGTGACTTGTCAAAAGACCTCGATGCCCTCCGGCGAGAATACGATCCCAGCCGTATTCAGCTTGAGCCCAAGGAAATTCCGCATAGAAAAAGTGATCTACGAGTTGAAGCCACATTCATCCGGTGGCGCCCCAATCAAATCTATTCCG
>JAAXJB010000082.1:0-4598 GCA_012270065.1 Rubripirellula sp.
CGCCCCCCACCCCGCTCCAGCCCACCCTCATCTCTTCTATCCCCCCCCTCCCTTCTCTCTCCGTCCCTGGCTTGTGGCTCCGTGTCAGGTCCGTCCTTCGATTCGCCGTCCTTTGACTCACCGTCCTTTGATTCACCGTCCTTTGACTCGCCGTCCTTCGATTCACCGTTTTCTGATTGACTGTTCTGTGTGGAGTTGTCTTCAGAATTTTCTTCATTCAGGCGATTTTGCAGTTCTTCGCTGCGTTCGGTAACAGACCGCTGTTCACCTTGGATTTCTTTCAGGTCAGCGCCGTTTTCCGTTCGCGCGCGTGCGCTTCGCTGGTTGTTGAGGTTTCGCTTCAAATCCTTGATTAGTTTGGTGTAGCGATTTTTCTCGTCGCGAATTCGTTTTGACCGGTCCTCACTCAACAGAAGTTTCAGCAGATTTCCGAGTTCTTTGGTGGCGGTTTCCTGGTTTTCGACTGCTTTTCGAAATTCCTGTGTCTTGAGGGAAGCGGATGCTAGTTTCAGTTTTTCGAGTACGAACTTTTCTCTTGACTGTTTTGCTGCACGGCGGAGTAGGGCGGAACGCTCTGGGTTCTCTGTTGCTTCTACTTCTGCGAGGCGAAGAAGTAATTCCTCGAGTTGTTCGTATCGTTTCGTTACGCTTTCCTGTTTCGCTGCAAGTAAATCAACTTCATCAGCCTGAATGTTCTGGTTGGCTGCAAATGTGATGAAGAGCATTGTCAGAAAAGCGAATACCTTGTGCCGGCATTTGAGGGTTGGGCGTTTTTCCGTTTGTTCCCAGGTGCTGAGGGCATCGAGCGAATTTTCATTGCTCATTGTTGTTTTCCTCTTTTTTGCAGTAGTTTCACTGGCCTGCCGATTGGGCGTTCCGTTTACCGTCATGGTTTGACTCTTCCTGGCAGCGTGTATTTGGTTCGTTGGTTGAGGCTGGATTGCGGTTCTGTTGATTGACTCGAAGGAAAAGATTTTGATTTCGTTGGTTGAGTTCACTTGAATAGGTCGAGGACCTGTTTTTTTCGCTCTTCTTTTGTTGCTTCGGTTAATTCGGTCTGGTCGTCCATTAGCTGTCGGACAAGGTCCAGTACCTCATTGTAGGTTTCCAGATCCAGCATTTTTTCGAGGATTGCATTGAGTTGGACAATGATATTCTCCGTTGTGCTGACGGCTGCAGTTGTCGTTGCGATTCCGGCAGTCGGGTCGCCTACTTGCGACTCGATAGTTCTGATCTGCTGAATCAAAGTGTTCATCGATGCATTGACAATCTGTTTGATTGGGTCGCGGACTCCGGATGCGATGCGTTCACTTCGATCAATGGAATCCACGCGATTGTTGATCATTTCCAGCAGGATGTCGTCGAGCGAGTTGGCGATGCCCGTTAATTCTTCGGATGTTTTTGTTGCCTGAAGGGTGCACTGCTGCACCCGAAGGCGACGCACCTGTTCCGCACGCATCTGGTCAGCATCAGAGGAAT
This sequence comes from Rubripirellula sp., assembly GCA_012270065.1. GTDB lineage: Bacteria > Planctomycetota > Planctomycetia > Pirellulales > Pirellulaceae > Rubripirellula. Next base: position 1,480 of record JAAXJB010000082.1, read on the forward strand.
CGGGTGAATTTTCAAAACCTTGCCGTCGAAGTTGGTCAAGCGTTTGACGTAGCGATGTCATCTCCTCGATGGTCTGCTCCAGGCGTGATCGTAAGCCCAGTTCTCGCCGTTCAAGAAGAGCCAGTAACTGCTCTGCTGTAACAACTTCGAGTCGGAAAACTTCGCTCCGCGTGATGTGGTTGTCCCCGAGGTTGTATCCATCGGTGGCTTCTCCAATCAGGTTGATCGCATTTCCAGGCAATATTTCAGACAAGCGGCCGCCATCGGTCAGGTTCTTGAGATCGAGTTCTGCCGATCCGGCTCCGTTACGGTCGATTTCCGGTGAGGTCGTTGCAGAAGTCGTCTCATCATTCTCATTGGTTGAGGGGGGATCTTCTGAATTCTGGTTGGCAGGTGTAACGGAAAGGGTGACATCGGTGATTCCGTAATCATCGGTTGCGTTGACCGTGATGGGCAGTTTCGCTTTGGGGGTAATCGAACTGCCAATGCCCTTCAGTGCAACTTCCAGCTCAGGTAACTCATCAAGAACTACGCCCAGGAAATACCGGTAGGGGGCCTGAGCGGAGATTCCATCGATGTCTCGTGGAACCACGTTCACTGTGGTCGCTGCATTGAAGTTTGGAATCGTGAATTGAACCTGCTGGCGGTCACTTGAGTACTCAAGTTCGATTTCACTTGGTTCTTTTTCATCGGTCTTCAAAAGCACTTCAGCGTCACCCAGTGGAACGCTGCTTGTAGCAATCAGGGTTACATCGCTGCCCTCACGGAGCCGGACACCTGATTGGTAACTGGTGCTCATGTCGGCTCCCTTGCTGTAAGGGGACCGGAGGTAGTCCGGGTAACGGACTTCGAGTGTGACATCCGTCAGGACAGGTGGCGGTACCGCTTCAACGTGGAAATTGTCGAGGCGATCGTCCAAGCCTCGAATGTCGAGTGTGACGGATTCACTCAAACTGCTCAGCGGAGCACCATCCAGAATGAATGCCTGAAAACCATCTTTGATTCGGCCGACTCGCCGCATGTTGGACTGCCCACGGGTCCCCGATTCGGTTTCGTAATACACAGTGCATTGCACTGGCACTTCTGCTTCTTCTGCGCGAGCACGTATTCTCAACGTTCCGTTGCTGCCAATTGGCAATCGAATGTTGTTGTTTTCAAACTCCAGCAGCTTTGGTGCAAGGATTGTGCTTTCCGATGCAGTGACGGTCGGTAGTTCGATGCCCACCATCTGAAGGTCAGCGCGACGCGGCCACGGTGCATCGGTTAACAGCGTCAAGCGTGATGCTGCGAGTGCGAAGGCCTGAGGGCTGAGAACAAGAAAGACAAGTGCTGCAATGCCAAGCGGTCCAGCGACAGCGAGCTTTTGAAGCAGTGGACGAGTGCGGAACACCCGGTTTGGATCAATCTCATCCATTTCTGCTGCTGCTTCTGCATGTACCTGCGCCAGTAGCTTCCTCGAATGAGAGTCGCCGGTGCGACCGGCCTCGTTGAGCTGGACAGCAGTCACAAGACGACCACCAAGACTCGGATGATGCCTCTCGACCAGCAGGGCAAGGCTGTCATCGGGCAGAGGGCGATGCAATCGACCTGCGAGCAGCTTGAATACCACAATGACAAGACCCAGTGCGACCACGCCGAGGAGGATTGTCCTTGCCAGCCTTGGCATTTCTGTCCCACCCAATTGAACCGGCAGATAATCCAGTGCCACGCCGATCCAGAAAGCCGACAAAATCAATGCACAGCCTGCAAGGAACGAATCGCATACAATGTAACGACGAATTCGACTTCGCAGTGTCTGCAGCAGTGAGTTCAGGCCGGGGTCGAGTTTGGATTCAGAGGACATGAAGTAAACGTCGAATTGCAGATGGTTGTTTGCTGTTCGGGACTAGGCTGCCGAGCATTATCCATTTATACCAGAACCAATGGCTCTGTAGCATTCTGGCTAGCCCCGGGGGCTGTCCCCAGCGGGTCGTTCGCTCGGAAGTTCCATCAGTGTTGTCCCTATTCTCATTCATGCAGCGTGTTTACGGAATGACAAAATTTAGACCTTGCATTGATCTCCACGGTGGGCAAGTGAAGCAAATCGTGGGTGGAACGCTGCGGGATGATGGGGCGCCGATTGAAAATCATGTCTCAGAGCGGTCACCTGCCTGGTTTGGTCAGCTCTATGCCAAAGACGAGTTGCGGGGCGGACACGTGATTCAATTGGGGCCAGGCAACGAGGAGGCGGCGTGTCAGGCACTGCAGGCATTCCCGGGTGGTTTGCAGATCGGAGGCGGTATTTCCCCGGAAAATGCGGGTTTCTGGCTTGATGCTGGTGCAAGTCACGTGATCGTGACGTCGTGGCTCTTTGGGCCAGACGGGAAACTGCTGGAGGACCGACTGCGTGAAATGAGTCAGACGGTGGGGCGTGATCGACTTGTGATCGATTTGAGTTGTCGGAGGACCTCCAAACGGGGGGAAAGCCCAAGCTGGGCTGTCGCGATGAACCGCTGGCAGACGCTAACGAATGTTGCCATTACGGAACGCATGTTCATGTATTTTAGCGATTTTGCAGCAGAATTCCTCGTCCACGCCGCGGATGTGGAAGGACTGTGCAATGGAATCGACGAGGAACTTGTCGCAAAACTCGGGAAATGGTCGGAGTTACCGGTAACCTACGCCGGGGGCGCGGCCTCGCTCGATGATGTGCATCGGGTCGAACAGCTCAGCGGGGGCAATGTTGATATCACCGTCGGAAGTGCGCTTGATATTTTTGGCGGGAACGGTGTCACCTATCGACAGTTGGTGAAATGGAATCTCGAACAGTCAGTGTGATTCGAGTTGCTCAACACACCACGGCCAGAAGGATTTCACCTGATTCAAGTCCGAAAACAGAACAATGGCGTCTCTTCATCAAGTGCTTGTGATTCGCAATTTTTCGTGGCTTCAGTCGCAAGTTGAATGCCACTTGGTAGCGATCTGAGTACACGTCAATACGCCTGGTCGAGTCAGTGTACGCGTCCAAGCTTTCGAAACGTGGGGAGGCTCGCCCGTAAGGCCATGCGACAAGGTTCCATCCAAATGGATGCTGCTCACGGTACCTGCAACACGGTACCTGCAACACGGTACCTGCAACA
>JAAXJB010000082.1:4698-13394 GCA_012270065.1 Rubripirellula sp.
CACGGTACCTGCAACACGGTACCTGCAACACGGTACCTGCAACATGGTTCCTGCGAATGTTTACCTGTGCTGGTCTGAACCGCTCGTAGGTACGCGAACATCAATTTGGCCGAAGTTCATTGAACGACAGCTATTCGCCATCATAGCCCGTGTTGCTTTTGACCAAGTAATCCAGGGGTGACCTGCGACTGTCTTCGCAAATGGCGGCTAGCACTGAGGTTTTTGTCGGCGCGCTTACCGGAAGGTTTTCCTCGGTGAATGGTTTGATTTGGAAACCTGAAGTTGACGCCCAGATCTTTGTTTTGGGTTTTCTATGCGTGATAGGTTGAGGAGCAACAACTGTATTCATGGGGACCTCGTGCCTTGCGTTGAACCTGTGCCTGATAAATTGCGCCAGCGTGTGCACGACATCTTGCCGCATACTGCCAGATGCCAGCTTGCGCTGGCATATCGTTTGTACTCAAACCTTCTTCCTGGGCCCTCAGGAATACGATCGGGATTGGGTGCTTGTTGTCATCGCTATCGTTTCGATGAATTCTGCCGCGGCATACTTCCGTCAATCGCTTTCTGCTGGATCAATTTTGCATGCCGATGCCGGTGCGAACTCACAAGAGTTTTTTGCCGGCAGGGGTTTGCCATGAAGCGTTGTCGGTGGCAAACCCTTTAACAAGGTAACCGCTAGAAGGTCGTAAGGCGAGGATTACGCGCGCTAACCGCTTCGGATCGTCAGGATTTTTACAGCCGGTAATTAGCTCTATTTGGTTCGAGTAGTGACCCAGAGTGAGGGTATTGAATGAGCTTAGGCCTAAGCATCATGCGTGGACCTAACCAGCGAGGCGCGAGTCACACTTGTATTGATCGCAATACGGCCACGGTTGGCAAGATAGGCAAAAACTGAAGATTTTTATTCAAGTTGCCGATCACGAGAAAATTACCAGGATCCGCCCACATACTGCGCGTGGTCAAAAGCGACAACGAGAGTGTTTTGGATTCGTAGAAACGGTTGTTCAGGGCTTGGAAAGCAAGAGAACGCGGAATGTGGTGGACAACGAAAAGTGATCGCCGGGGACGGTTCACCGTCGTGCGACAGCAGAGAAATGCAAGCGGTTCGCCAGTAAGTCCCCGCAGCGCAGCAAGACTTCGTTTTTCGCGGCTACCAATTAGCAATGCTCAAGCCACTGCTAACCTGATTCTTCAGGAAACCGGGGCTGATGGTTTCGCCGAAATTAAGAGGCTGAAAGAAGACATCCGGGCGTTGGAAACAGCTTTCGAGGTTGTCCTCGCGGAAAAATCGCAAGCGGTGAATCACCTGTTTTCGATTCAACAACCGGTTGCGCGCGTCAATGAGGTGCACGATCAAGCCGACCCGATCCATCCCATTGATCCACCGTTGCACGATCCTGGCAGCGCTCGTAATCATGAGTTGCAAAAATGGTGCATGCTAGCAGTTGAGGAACTGCTTGAACAAGCAAAGCAGCATCAGGTTGATGGGCGGAAATTACAGCAGAAGATCACAAGCCTGAGAGAGGCTCTGCAAACGGCAGCAAGCGAAAGGCAAGCCGCAGCTTCACAAGTTGATTTGATCGAACGGGAAAAAAAGATTCTGGCTGAAGTCATCCACGACATGGAATCCCGTCATGATCGTGACCTTTTGAAACTGAGGCAGGAATGCGATCTGCTCCGTAATCGACTCAGGAAATCAGGGCAGCAGGATCGTACCCAAGTTCAGGACCTGAACATGAGGATCGTCAGCCAGGCAGCTGAGATACGATCTCTCAAACAGTTGGTTTCCGATCAGAACGCGAAAGATAGCAGCCCTGGATCGGGGTACGTTACCGTCTTGGATCATGAAGCGAGGGAAAACGCCGATTGTGCGGAAAGCATTGAGTCATCATTGACTGAACGTCTTGAAAAGAGTTTGGATGCAGCTCGAGTTGAATTGGATTCAGCAGTCCATGAATTACGTTATGCAACGGCTGAGAATTTGCGTTTGAAGAGTGAAGCTGATTGTATCCATGAGCAGTATGAGGCTGAGTGCAGGTGTCTTGTTATGGTTGCTCAGTTGCACGCTGCACTGGCTGCTGCTTCAGGGGAGACAATTCTACGTGGCGAGATGAATGAATCTTTCTCCGGCAGATCTGTTGATGAAATCACAGCAGTAGTGCCGGAAAGCGATCGCGGGGCTGGTTCTGTGAGCCTGGTTCAAGATGAACAGATAGGTTGCAAAAGCATCAAAGCTGCGTCGCTGCCAATTCATGATGATGCGTTGCATTCGCACAAAGAAGGTCGGGAGCTCGATGTTTTGCGAGAGAGCCTTGCACGTCAGGCTGGCCAGAATGATTTACTGTCGGCGGAAAACGAACTGCTGAATCAACAACTCAAAAGTCTTCAGCATGAGTTGGATGGCAGCAGAAAAATCCAGTTGCAGGAAAAGAAGGAGTGGCAGTTGCTGCTGGAGCATCATGAGAGAAATACATCAGTTGCTCATGCGGAGTGTGCGCTCGTCACCAGCCAGTTGGACGAGGGGAACCACAGGCATCAAAAAGAGTTGAATAAGCATCTGCAGGCGATGGAAGCATTGAAAGCTGACTTATCTGTCAGCAGAACAAGCCAAAATGAGCTTCAGTCGGAGCTGGATGGGGCCAATGCGGAGCGAATGATTGCAATGCAGCAAATGGAAAGGCTGCAAAAAGAGGCCTCTCAGTTGCGATCTGAGATCGCCGAGTTGACCGGCGACGTGCGGCATCGTGTGGGTGAAAGCGTTCAAGACAAAGACGAGCTTGGGCGCTCAGCGGCATGAAAATCTGCTGACGTTTTTTGCGTCCCGATCATTGGCGGTCACGAAAAACTCAGGTTTTCTGCTCAAAGGCTTTCAGGCCGTTGTCTTCGATGCTCTCAGCAGAGAGCCTTCTTTTCTGTCCTTCGTCCGCCAGTTTCCGTGTGTGTACTCATTTGGAAGTGTCTTGCTGTAGAACATGGACATCACACTGGGGATACGGAATGGTGATGCCAGCACTGTCAAATTCCTGCTTGACGGTTTGCATCAGGTCCCAGTAGACCGTCCAGTAGTTCTCGGTGTTTGTCCATGGACGGCAGATCAGGTTCACGGACGAGTCTGCGAGTTCGTTGACACGGATGTTGACGGCTGGATCCTTGAGAACCAGCGAGTGGTTATCAACGACCTGCTTCAGGATGTTTTGAGCAAGGGCAATGTCATCCGAGTAGCCGATCGCGAACACCAGATCGACGCGACGGGTTTCACTGGCCGTTGCGTTGGTGATGGTTCCACCCCAAATGTCATTATTGGGAACGATCATGATTTTGTTATCAAATGTTCTTACGTGCGTTGAAAACAGTGAGACAGAATCAACCGTGCCGGATACTCCTGCGGCTTCGATCACATCTCCGACATCAAACGGGCGGTAGGCCAGGATCAATAAACCACTGGCGAAGTTGCTAAGCGTTCCCTGCAGTGCGAAGGCGACAACAAAACCCGCCGCTCCGACGGCAGCAAGCAACGGTGTGATGTCGATTTCAAGTGCCGCCAGACCGACGATGAATCCGATCACCATCGCGATCTGTTTGGTGAATGAGCCGAGGAAATTGACCAGCAATTGCGAGACTCCTCTTACCCGAGAGGCAGCGCGACGAACAAAATTTGCGAGGATGCTGGCGCCGAAATAGGAAACCACAAGAATGACAATGAAACGGAGGATGTTCCACGCCCAGCGTTTGCCCCCTTGATCCGCCAGAATCCAGCTTGTGAACATTCTCCACATTCCCGTTGCACCTGTGACTTCAAGAGCGACGCCTGTCAAAGCACTGTTGTATTTGCGGAACAGTGCAGGGTCTCCGCCCTTCAATTCCATGCTGTTCAAAACAATTTCAAAACGCTGGGAGATCTCCGTTTTCTGGAGTGTGAGATTGGTCAATTGTTCGGAGAGTGCGTCCCGCCTGGCTTTGAGTGAACCGAGAGTCTGAGGGCGCGGTGTTCCATTCGTTGTGACTTGATCGGAGCTGGGGTTCGGTAGAGTGTTCGGCCGGTTTGTATCCGTGGTTGTCGATTCATTTGGTGACTCCGCCGGCTTTCCTGTGCTGGTCGGGTTAATTGCCCCGCTGTCATTACTGGACGGGGTTGTCTTTTTGCGGTTGGGTGCGTTTGCTTCGGAGTCTTGGAAGTCGGAAATTTCTGCGTCCACGCGTTCGATTTCTATGTGAAGTGCATTGATTCTCTCCACGTTCTGTTTGAGCAAATCCTGCCACGCTTTTGCTTCGACTTCCAGTTCGCTCAGCGTCAGCGGCTTGACAAACATTCTGAGATGGGAAGGGGATGTTTTGGGGTCTGCCGTGATTGCCTTGCTGGTTTCCACGGGACTCGCTGTTTGGGATGAAACACCCGGCGTCGCTTGTTGTGGTAGCTTGCCCGTGTTCGCATCCTCGGGCTGTGTTGCTTGAGCAAGACAAGGTTGGCCTGTCAACGTCGTCATTAAGAGGAAAGCAAGTGTGGCAATGGTCACCTGCAGTTGATTCTTATTCCGGGTTCTGTTTTGCAACATGGAGTTTGCCATCTGGAAGAGCTTCACATTCGTTCTTGGAGAGGTGTGCAGATTTTACTCTGATTGACTATCACCCGGGGGCGTCAGAGACCGGTTGTTTACTGATTCATCGGGCGTTGTTCCAGGCAATGTTAGTCTGGGTTGTTTTTCGTTTTTGGAATGTTGTTGGAAACCGTAGGAGCTTTGTGTGGGAAATCAGGAGGAAAAATGTTGCACGCAAAACCAGACCGGCATGTTTGCTGCGGGGGTGTTTCGCGCGTCGACCGCCAGAAAGGTCGAATATTTTGGATCTCAAGCGGATGTAGAAAGTCACAAATCGTTTATACTCTGGGGGTACAGTCAGGTTGGGTGACCTTGCATGCCGAAACGCGTGTCTCAGGATGTGTCCATTTCAGGCTGAACCCCGTATTCGTGCGGAAACGGTACATGCAGAAACGTCCGGGATGCCCATTCTTTCCGGGCATGTTCGGCGAGGCAGTTTTTACCCAGACGCAGTGAGCCATTTTGCAAGTCTGGTGACCCAACGCCTGACCCCGGTTGGCTTTCGATATCGTCAGTTCGCATCAAGCTTTCGTTCCATTTCGTTCATCATTCATGGCATTGAACTGATTTTGTTAGGCGACAACCGCAATCGACAGTTTCTTGACACGAAAGCACTGGCCAGATTGGCATCAGTTCCCCTGTTCGCTCGTCGTCCGATGGTGGGTAGCGTTTCAGGGATGCATGCGAGTCCACATCGTGGTTCGAGTGTTGAGTTCGCAGAGTATCGGCGTTACGTGCCCGGCGATGATTTGCGGCGTCTTGACTGGCGTGCTTACGGACGGACTGACCGGTATTACGTCAAAGAGTTTGAAGCAGATACGAATCTGCGGCTGTGCCTCGTGGTTGACACCAGTGGATCGATGAATTTTGGTTCGGGTGATGTCACGAAAATTGAGTACGCGCGGCGATTGGCGGGTTCGCTCGCCTATTTGGCCGTGCAGCAGGGAGACGCAGTCGGTTTGACGTGCATGGGGTCCCAGATTGTGCGAACGTTACCGCCCCGGCGTACACCTTCGCATCTGAGAGGTTTGAACGATGTGTTGGAACACACCAGTCCCGAGGGTGAGACAGGCCTGGTTGAAAGGTTGCATGAGTTTGCCGAGACAACGCGTGGCAGGGCGTTGGTGGTGATCGTTTCTGACCTTTTTGTCGACACAGGGGGATTGCGCGAAGCGTTTGAGCATCTGCGGTTCCGCAAACATGACGTGTCCGTGTTCCACTTGTTGGATCCTCAGGAAGTGTCGTTTGATTTTCGCAGACCAACCCGGTTCGTCGATCTTGAGGGCGGAGTTTCCATGTTTGCCGATCCGAGTGAAATTCTTGATCGTTATCAGCAGGCGATGGTTAACTATCTTTCAGAAATGCAATCGCTGGTTTTGGAGACGGGGGTCGACTATCACCGATGTAGCCTCGAAAAAGACTATGAACAGGCTTTGTTCGAGTTCCTGGTGCGGCGGAATACGGGGCGGAACGGTCGATGAGTTTTTTACAACCCGCGATGTTGATTGCTTTGCCGCTGATTGCTTTGCCAGTCATCATCCATCTGATCAATCAACGGCGATTTCAAACCGTACAGTGGGGGGCCATGCAGTTTTTGCTGGCTGCCAATCGCATGTCGCGTGGTTACGCGAGGATACGGCAATGGTTGATACTTGCCGCGCGTACTCTGGCCTTGGCCGCTTTGGTGTTTGCCATCAGTCGGCCACTGTCCAGTGGTTGGCTTGCCGTCGCAGGAGGCGGGCAGGTTGACACGACCATTGTGCTGATTGACCGGTCACCGAGCATGACCCAGTTGGGGCCCGGTGGTGTCTCGAAACTGGATGCGGGACTGGCCAAATTGGTTGACTCACTGGAGACTCTCGGTGAGAGCAGGTACCTGCTTCTTGATAGCGTGAATCTTGAACCAGTCGAGTTTGAGAAGCCTTCGGATCTTTTGCAGATGCCTGAAGTCATGCCCGTCAGCGCATCTTCGGATTTACCGGCATTGTTGGAGGCTACGGACCGCTACATCAAAGAAAACAAGCCGAGCCGTGCAGAAGTCTGGATGCTCAGTGATGTGCGCCGCAATGACTGGAAAGATGACAGTGGCAGGTGGGACGCGATTCGGGAGTCATTGATCGAAATTCCCCAGATGGTTCGATTTCATTTGCTCGCGTACCCTGAACTCGATTCGGCCAATCGTTCATTGACGGTCAGCCAGGTTCAAAGGGTTGAAGATGGTGACTCCACAAGGTTGTTGTTTTCGTTGCAGATCAACCAGGCAGATTCTGGTGACAACAAAGTGACAATCCCGGTAACTCTGGAAATCAACGGCGCCACTTCCGTTTTTAATGTCGCACTCACTGGCAATGGTACAAATCTGGTGGACTATCCCGTCAGTCTGGACTCCGGGATCAATCGAGGTTGGGGCCGTGTTTCCATTCCAGCCGATGCCAACCCCAGTGATAACGAGTATTACTTTGTGTTTGACGAACAGCCTGTGCGTAAGACGCTCGTTGTCAGCGACGATCCCGCAACGGTGCGACCAATTGAGTTCGCGGCTTCGATTGCGCCGGATGATTCGGTTGTCTGTGAGTCGCAGACGATAGATCCCAATGATCTTATCGGACAGGATCTTGAACAGGTTTCACTGATTGTCTGGCACGTTGCCATTCCTGAGCAGGATACGCCTTCGCAAGCGGTTTTGCAGGCTTATGTCCAGCGCGGCGGTCAGGTCATTTTCTTTCCGCCCAGTTCGCCGACAGGATCCAGTTTTGCAGGGGTCGCATGGAGTCCTTGGCAGGAGCCGCAAGTTGTCAGGGTTGGCTCCTGGGTTGGGGATCAGGATTTGCTTTCGCGGACGCGGAGCGGTGATGCCTTGCCTGTTGGTGAACTCAGGGTTTTGCGAAACAGCGGGTTGGTGGGGGACTATCGAGCCTTGGCAGTCTTGGACGGGGGAGTTCCCCTGTTAGCGAGAGCTTCAAACGATACCGGGGGTGTTTTTTTCTGCACAACCACTGTATCGTCGGGGGATTCATCGCTTGCAAGCGCAGGGGTCGTGCTTTACGCAATGATTCAGCGAGCCGGGCAAGTGGGCGCAATGGCTCTGGCAAACACGCAGCAAGTGGTTGCTGGAAGTATCGGAAATTCTCAGACGCAGCCATGGATTCAGTTGGGCGGTAATACAGATGGACTTTCCAGCACTTACGCATCCACAGCAGGTGTGTATGAGGATCAGGAGCGGTTGTTCGCGGTCAATCGCAGTATCGATGAGGATGTTGAGACAATTGTTCCCGAGGAGCGAGTCGCAGCCTTATTTGCAAATCTCGATTTTGACCGGGTTGATCAAACCGCTGACAGTGAAACCAGTTTGATCCAGGAAGTGTGGCGACTGTTTTTGATATGCGTGCTACTGGCACTGATTGCTGAAGCGATGCTGTGCATTCCCAAGCGTATTGTCGCAGATTCGGAAAGTGGGAATACCCTTGCAGGTTCATTGAAGTCCGCTTCTCACGCGAAAGGTTTTGCTGATTCCAGCTCAGGGGCCAAAGCAGACGATGTGCCGATGGGAGGTGTGGCGTGACTGGTTTGCAGCACCTGACCTTTCTTGCAACGCCTTTCTCGATCAGCCTCGGGATCCTGGCCATCGTGGTGACTTGTTTGGTCAGTTTCCATGCCTGGAACCGGAGTGGACGTTCGAGGTCGGTTGCAAAGCTTGAAGTGCTTCGTGTTCTTATCGTGGCACTCATTGCGTTTTTGCTGAATCAGCCGGAGTGGATAGAGGAGTATTTACCCGATTCAAAACCAACGCTCGCGGTCCTCTGGGATGATACAAGGAGTATGGAAACGCGGGATGTTGTCGTTGATGGGGACGCAGGAAAGCAGGCGATCACGCGGGCCGAAGCAATCAGCTCTCTGACTGATGCGAAGGCTTGGTCCGATCTGGGCGAAAAATTGAATGTCGTTGTGCAGTCGGTGAGCAACGCAGGAGAGGTGACGGATGAACCTCTTGAAAATCCAGACGTGCCGCCAGCCAATGAAACGCAAGGCAAGAGTGGGACGGGCGTTACCAATCTGAAGGATCCGCTGCTTGAAACAGCGTCAAAGGTAGGCCACTTG
>JAAXJB010000082.1:13404-69278 GCA_012270065.1 Rubripirellula sp.
GTTTTGATTTCTGATGGTGACTGGAATGAAGGCGCACCACCGGTTGAAGCAGCTTCACGTTTGAGAACAAAACAGATCCCGGTTTTTACTGTGGCTGCAGGCAGTCCGAATCGGCTTCCTGATGTCGAATTGCTGAGTGTGGACATCCCCACTTTTGGGGCAGCAGGAAAACCAGTCCGTATTCCGTTCACCATTGACAGTTCGCTGCCTCGCGACTTTGTAACCACAATAACGATGAAGGTTTCCAATGGAGACACACTCACGCGGGAGGTTCGTGTTGCTGCCATGGGGCGAACCTATGATGCGTTCACCTGGAAGACAGGAGAAACCGGAGACTTCACCGTGTCTGTTTCGATCCCGAAGCAGGCAGAGGAAACCATCGCGGACAATAATGAACAGGCCGCGCCGATTGTGATCCGCGAAGAGCAACTCAAAGTGCTCGTCGTCGAATCGTACCCGCGATGGGAATATCGATATCTTCGCAATGCATTGTCACGGGATCCTGGCGTGGAAGTTTCGTGCCTGTTGTTTCACCCCGGGCTCGAGAAGGTGGGTGGCGGTTCGCAGGATTATCTGCAGCTGTTCCCGGAGGCGATCGAGGACCTTGCGACCTATGACGTCGTTTTCATCGGTGATGTTGGGATCGACGATGACCAGCTTACGGAAGACCAGTGCGAGTTGCTCAAAGGCCTGGTTGAACAACAGGCCAGTGGTCTGGTGTTCATGCCCGGTTTGCAGGGGAGACAGTTCAGTCTGCGCAGCACAGCACTGGAAGAATTGCATCCTGTCGTCATGGATGAGTCACAACCGGGCGGATGGGGAGCACGCACCGCAGGGCACTTTGAACTGACAGAAAGTGGTCGTAATAGCCTTCTGACAAAATTGGCGGACAGTCAGGATGAGAATGTCCAGGTTTGGGAGGATCTTCCAGGGTTTCAGTGGTATGCACCGGTTGTCAGGGCCAAGGCAGGATCTGAAGTTCTTGCCGTTCACAATGAAATGAGCAATCAGTACGGTCGCTTGCCACTGCTGGTTACACGGACCTTTGGAGAGGGAAAAGTTCTTTTCATGGGAACAGACGGTGCCTGGCGATGGCGCAAAGGTGTGGAGGACAAGTATCACTACCGGTTCTGGGGGCAGGTGGTGCGGTGGATGGCTTATCAGCGCAACATGGTCAAAGGCAAAGGGATGAGATTGTTTTACAAGCCTGATCAGCCGCAGGTTCGCAAAACCTTGACATTCAGCGCCCATGTCATGGACAAAGGTGGCGAGCCTCTGCAAAAAGGAGACGTCCTGGTAACGGTAAACTCTCCGTCTGGAAAGGTGGACGCCGTAAGACTGAATGCAGAGGGAGAGCAATGGGGCGTTTTCCAGGGGCGATTTACTCCGCAGGAACCTGGTAAACACGAGGTGTCGGTCCTCTGTCAGCAAACCGGTGTCAAGCTTGACACCAACCTCTTTGTAAGAGGCGAAGCGATTGAGCAGGTGGGCAAGCCTGCCCGGCCGGATGTGCTCGAAGAAATCGCTGCCGTGTCACGTGGAAAGGCAGTTGAACCATCCGGTGTGGACGAAATCATCAACTTGCTCGCATCACTGCCGGAGCCGGAACCATCACTGCGACGAGTCCAGTTGTGGAGCCACCCACTGATCTTTCTGGGACTCGTGGTACTGCTGGGTGTTTTCTGGGTTTGGCGCAAAGCTGTCGGGTTGATCTGAGTGCCGAAGGCGTGAGAAGCCAGAAGCATGAAACCGGATTCCCATGTCCATTGATGCCGTTACGATTCCCGGCAGGATCAAACTTCGTGAAATTCCTGATGTGCATGCAAGGAATTCAGAATCAGGCAATCGTGTGCTGAAAGTGCGCAGATGGTGCGAAAGTACACGCTGCAACCCGCAGTATTGCATCGTGGGCACTGTTCCGATTCGTGGCGTAACCGGTTAGCTACTGGAATCTTCCGGGTTGCCCGCGTCCTTTTCCTTTGTCTCGATGGATTCGTTCGAGTCTTGTGGATCAGGAGTGTGTGCATTTCCCTTTGATTGAAGAGTGGGCATGATGGCCTCACTTGGCGGAGTTTTCACGTCCTGTTGCGTCTTCTGGGCAACTGGCTTGTCTGTTGGTAGTGGAATTGGAATCAAAACCAATCGGAGTGGCGTTCCCTGAGGTGGGATGCGTTCTGTGAACGGCATGAATAGCAAGTCACCTGCTTCGGCACTGCTGGCGACAGGAATATCCATCATCGCGGAGTTGAAATTCGAAACGCAGATCATGTCACCCGAGTCAGCGCGATAGAATTCTTTCCCGCTTTCTGGGTCTTTCCAGAATCCGCTTCCGGAAAAGACCCAGTCTGGTTCCATCTGCTTCCCCGTTTTTGCCGTTTTAACCCAGGTCCGTCCATCAACGGATTTGAATTTTCCATCGCGATCGCGATAGCAGACCCACAAGCGAATTCGTTGACCAGTTGCAGGAACAAACTTGGGCAGGAACTCAACCGGCGTGCCTCTCATTGTACCGACGGCCAGCAAAGCCGCATGAACCTCTTTTGCTCTTGCCAGTGTGCCAATGATGGACTCGTGTTCCTTGGTGCCTTCCGGACACGCGAACATCTCCAGAGGCCCGTCTGTCATCGCCACGTAACCGTCCAGGATGACACGTTTTTTCTTGGCATCAATCCAGACGTGATTCTTGCTGATTGCTGTCGCGTTGGGAGGCGGCGCGAGCGTTCGCCGAGTGATGGTTGCAGGGGAAACGTAGGTGTCTTGAGCGTCGTCAATTTCTTCCTGCGATGCTATTTCATCGGAGTCGGAGGTTGATGAGTCCTGTGGCGCTGATTGGTTGGAATCTTCAACCTTGGGTGCAGGTGGGGTAGGAAGTTCACGCGTGGTTGTGCTTCCAGCTTGGGGTGTTTCCGAGCCATTGTTATTCTTTGTTTGTCCGATGGTTGAAGTTGTTCCTGCAAACAGAAACGCGATCAGTGTGGCAACCAGCAACAGGGGAGTGTTCAATGCCATGTGCTGTTTCATCAAATTTCTCGCGCGGGATGGGGACTCGGACGGGGACTCGGGACGGGGCTCGGGTTTTGGGCTTCTTGGAATAGTCTGTTAAGCTTGGTGACGTTTTGTGATATAGATGCCGGAAACAATTTGCGGACAGGGCAAGAGGGGAGGTTGTGCGGTTGAGGGCGATCTCTGGGGGTGTAGGTGTGTGATTCACAAGCGATCAAGGAGGCTTGTCAACAGCAACACCACTCCCGACTACCTAAAGCTAGCGTACCAACTTTTCAGCAGGAAGGTATCGCTGGGCGAAGAACCGATTATCCTTGCAGTAATCGTGCCAGAGTGAGAACGGTTTTCGGTACCCTGTTTTATCGGCTTGCTCGTGAGTTGATTGGCAGGAAAAACGTACCAGATACACGAACAGGCCTGAGTATTCTGGAGTCGTTGTGGGCGGTCGAAGCTGGTGAGCGGCTTTCCCATTGGGGCATATTTCAGTCCAAATCGTGAGTTTTTTCCGCTTTACTGATGGATTTAACGCCGTTGTTTTGAGGGTCGAGGTTGATGTCGAGAAAATCCAAGGCAAAGAAAGCAGGAAGTTTGCGGTTGGCGAATCATCTGGAAAATTCTCGAGTGGACGGGATGCATGCTGAAAGTTGGGATCAGGTATCCTCGAAATTGGATCGTTTAGCCCACCCAAAGCATTCGAAAAAAATGTACGGGGATGCTCTTCCTGCGGAGCATGTTTACCTGTGGGGTGTGGCTGCTGCTACGGGTAGGGCTTGTTCCCAACTTGTCGCGTCGCTAGCCCGTCTGACCCTGGCGAAACCAATGAGTGACGCAACTTCCGATCCGGATTCAGATGGAGTTGATTTTGATCGGGAGGCGGCGCGATTCATGGACTCCATCGAAACCTGCCGGAGCTTCAACGCCGAGGTTTGTCATCTTGCCGTGTTGTGGGCGGCTGCGCTCCCTGCTTTGGCAAGTCGAATGGAGGCGCACCGTTGGTGGCGGCTGGTCGCTGTTTTGCGGAGCTTGAGTGAATCCGTTGTGCAACGCAGTTCGGCTTACAGCGTCGATCATCTGATGTTGGCTGGTGAATTGGGTTTGACTTTGGCATGGCGTGTGCCCTGTGTCGATGCATGCGCAAGTTTGTCAGTTGCTTCGGCTGAATCCGTCAGGTCATGGTGTGATCGTGACCAGGAGGCTGTTTCTGTAGCATTGTCAGAGCCGGAAAGTGTGAGGTTGGTGCTTGCATCTTTGATGAGATGTGAATTGTTGATGCAAAAAGTCGCCAAACGCAAATTCCGTAAATCGGATGCCAAAATCAAAATCCTGCTGGCACGATGGGCAGCCGTTTTGACAAACCCGATCGGAACGGCGTTCAGCGCTGCGGCAGCTGATGTCATGGATGTCGATCTCGAAGAGCGTGGAATGATTGATGCTTTGCGACGTGCTCATCCCGATTGTCTCGAGGCGTGCTTTGAGGCTGCTTGTGGGGGCAGACCCACCGGTGGTCGTTTGGCATGGGAGGTCGGACTTCCCGAGACCTGGCACCACGACCGCGATGCCAGGTTGGCAATTGGCTTTGCCCAGTGGGATGTTCGTCAGGGGAGATTCCACCTTGATTACGGAGCAGAAAATCCACGGTTCGAATTGTTTGCAGGGCGAAGAAAGGTGTTTGCCGGTGAGATTCAGGTTCGGCTCGAAGTTGATGGCGCGGAACAACGCCCTTCAGGTGAATGGACAGAAATCTGTCAGTACAGCGATGATGACGTGCATTATCTGGAAATTGAGCAGAATTGGGGTGAACGTTTTTTGCTTCAAAGGCAGGTGATGTTGGTTCGTGATGATCGATCTCTGCTCATCGCCGATAGCGTTATCCCCGAGATTCCAGAAGAACAGCTGGAAAGCCGTGGGAAGGATGGGGCTGAGCCGGTCATTGATTATTGGTGCAACTTTCCGCTCGCCTCCTCGATGAATTGGGTACCTGAACCGGAAACCCGAGAGGGGTATCTGGCTGATAATCGAAAACGGGTATTGCTGGTGCCGCTGGCCGCATCCGAGTGGTCCATGGGGCCAACAGAATCGACACTTGGCGTCACAGCTGATCGTCATTTGCAGTTGACCGCCAGGGGAAGATCCGCGTTGTATGCACCCCTTTGGTTCGATTTTCAGAAAAGGCGTTTTACCCGCCCGCGGACGTGGAGACAGCTTACGGTGGGCGACCAGCTCCGCCTGGTAAACAGGCATGAGGCCACCGCCTACCGCTTTCAGGCAGGATCGGAACAATGGATGCTTTATCGGTCTCTGGGTGAACGCCGCTGTCGCACTGCTCTCGGGAAACACCTGATAGCCGAGTTTTACGCGTCACGATTTCATCCAGGGGATGGGGCGCATGAAGAATTGGTTACCGTGGAAGACAAGTGTTCTGCTGATGATGACTGAAGAACAGAAGCGACGGAGAATCGCTGAGAATTGGGCGAGCGTCCAGCGGACGGTGCAGGAGGCAGCCATTGCGTCCGGTCGCTGTCTGGAATCCGTGCGTGTGATAGGTGTCACAAAATACGTTGACGAAAGCATGACCCGTGCTTTGGCAGCTACTGGATGTGTCGATCTCGGCGAAAGCAGGCCGCAACTTTTGTGGCGCAAGTCAGAAGCGATGACGGACATCGATTCAGTCAAATGGCACATGATCGGGCACTTGCAACGCAATAAAGTGCGACGGTCACTGCGATGTCGACCAATGATCCATTCGGTTGACAGTAGCCGACTTTTGAATGCCGTTGCCGAGGAAGCAGAGCAACAGGAAACAACCGTGAAGGTTCTGCTTGAAGTCAACATCAGTGGCGATGAAGCCAAAACCGGCTTTCTCTCTCATGAACTCGAACCCGTACTTGAGGCTAAACCGAAGGCGGGAGTCGAGGTTTGCGGCTTGATGGCGATGGCGGGGTTGGGGACTGACTCAACGGATGCACGCTCACAATTCGAAAAAGTTCGTGAACTCCGTGACCAGTTGCAAGCGGCGACGTCCATGGCTTTGCCGGAGTTGTCCATGGGGATGAGTGGCGATTACCAGCAAGCGATCCTTGCTGGAGCAACGATGGTCCGGATTGGTTCGGTTCTTTTCGATGGTTTGATTGAGCGTCGTTAAGTTGGATTCAAACTGTCTGAGTCCGCCACACTGGATCAATGAATTGAAATGCTTTGCTTCGCAAAATCAGAGTGGTTGAGCCGTTTGCGATGATGCGATGTGGTAGACGCTGCATTCTTTTGTCGCCGTTTCATGGCTGCCTCATGCTGCAGACAGGTCACTGGTTTTGATTCAGCATATCTTGGACTCTCTGCTCAACTGTGCTGGTAAGAGTGGTGGTCTGTGATTTCACTTTGCGATCACTGCTGACTTCCACGGGTTCTCCAAACGTGACCTTCACTCGCCTTTCAGCCTTGATGGTTGCCGTTGTCTTTTGCAGAACGTCTTCTTCGAACTTGTCAATTGTTTCTGCCATCCGGTCCACCGATGGGTGGTCTACCACGTAATCACCGGGATAACTGTAAGACTGGACAACCAGAAAGAGGTCTTCCATGTCATTGTGCAGACAGAGTCGTTCATCGTCTGCCAGTTCGTTCGAAAGCGTTTTTTCCATGATGCATTTTCGTGCGGCTTTGACTCTTTCCGGAACGCTCTTCCCAGCACTGTCGAGATCGTTACGGGATTCGACAGAAGACAGGATGTGCTCTCGCAAATTGGAAATCCGTTCTGGCAGTCTTCCTGTTCGAGTCTCTTTGAGGTATTCGAGTTCCTTGATTGTCAGCAGGACTTCGGCGAAATCATAGATTCGTTTTTCAAGGGGGGCCGTGGTATTTGGACGCCAGAAGATTGAGGTTTCCAGTTCATTCATGGTGGCCAGAAGGGATTCTGTTGGATCGTCCACATAGGTGTAGCGTATCGCGCATGGAATGCAGGTGATGGGCCTTTTGCTTTTTCTTGCCGCAGCTACGGCAATGGCCGCGGCACCTTCTCGAAACGGGGTGACACGCTCGTTGCAGTGATAGATTTCTCCTTCCGGAAAGATGACCAGAGGTTCGCGTTTTTCCTGAAGAATGCTGGTGGCAAGCCGGAAAGCGCCGATGTCATTCGCTTCACGGTCAACGCTGAAGCATCCATGCTTGGTAAGCAGCCAGCGTGCAATCCAGGTCTTGTCGTGAAAAACATGCCAAGTTGCCATGACATGGAGTGCCGTGCCCACTTGATCAGCTGCAGAATAGATAACATACGGGTCAGCGTGACTTGAATGATTCGGCATGATCATCACGCCTTCACCATTGTCCAGTCGCTCCTGAACAATCTCTTTGCCTTCAACATCAACCTTGTCAATCTGGATCAGGCGTTTCCGCTGCCGGTCTCTGATGGGACGCAGAAAGCGAATCAGCGTTGGACTGACGCTGGGTTTCCACACCTGAGGCGCAAAGAGCATTGTGTAGCGATTCATCCGGTCTGGCCTTTCCAGTCAATTTTGTTCAATTCGGCCATGGCTAGAATCAGGGCTTGCGTACCGTCCTTGGCATGGCCTTGTGCAACTACTGCCTGATAAAGCTGCTGTGCCAGCGCGAGGCCTGGTAGGGAAAGATTCATGGCAGCCGCCTCATCCAGAGCGATTCGCATGTCCTTGATGAAGTGTTCCACAAAAAAACCAGGATCAAAATCTCCGCCAATCATTCGGGGCGCCATGTTGCTCAGGGACCAGCTTCCAGCGGCTCCCGATGAAACGCTCTGCAACACCGTGTTCAGGTCGAGACCGGCTCTGGTGGCATACAGAAGGGCTTCGCAGACTGCGATCATGCCTGATGCGATCAGGGTCTGATTGACCATTTTGGTGTGTTGACCGCGACCTGGACCACCTTGATGAACCACCGTGCTGCCCATCAGCTGGAAAAGTGGTTGAAGGCGATTGAAGTCATCTTCCAGCCCGCCGACCATGATCGACAGGGTTCCATTGCGCGCGCCAGTGTCACCTCCGCTGACGGGGGCATCGACACTTGCAACGCCCCGACTGGCAGCCACATCGGCAATGCGTTCAGCGAGGGACGGTTTGCTTGTGGTCATGTCCACAATCGTTGTGCCCTCTGCTGACCCACTGAGGACACCGTCATCGCCAAGAATCACTTGCTCAACATCCGATGGAAACCCAACAATTGTGAATACGACATCGGATCTCTCTGCAACCTGCTTGGGTGAATCGACGAGTGTGGCCCCACGGTCTACCAGAGATGCCGCCTTCGCTGGACTCCGATTGAAAACCGTGGCGCGATAGCCAGCGGCTAGCAGATGGCCGCACATGCTGTTGCCCATGACTCCGGTCCCGATCCAGCCGATTCGAGTTGTGTCAGGGGAAATGGGTCCGTTGGGTTGATTTACGTTCACGGCTTGGTGTTCTCTCGTGTGATTTTTGGTAATCGAATTTGAAAACCAACATAACACGCCGGAAACACTTAAAGTACAGAGTTGACCCAGAATCGACCCAGGAGATGGCCGGCGTTGAAATTCTAATGAATCAAGCAGCGCTGATTTTGTTCAGGTCCGCTTGTGAAGCTCCCAGCCAGATGGCTGTTGTCCAGTCGGGAAGAGTTTGTCCAATATCAGACAGGCCAACAACCAACTCCCGTGTTTTTCCGCCCGGTCTGGCAATCGTTGCGGTCAATTGAATCATCGCACGTGGTAACTGCCTTGCGGGCAAATGGCTGACCGGACTCGGTGAGCTGGCTGCGGCTTCGGTTTTCTGCCCGGATTCTGTGCGATGGTTGGTGGCAATCCTGCTGAGGCTTCGATTGATCGATTTTGCATGCCATCCAGCAATTTGGTCAGAAACCATCGTTCGAATTCCTGGCAAGCCTCGATACCAGTCGATGCGGACGTTGCGATCCGTGTGACGCCACAGTTCTTCGGTCAACTCGACGAAGAACTGTTTGCGGAAAGAGAGATAATTCGGCGTGACAAGCACAGGGGTAGATGCCCGATGTTCAGACAGGGTCAGGATCTGCTCGACGATCTGCTGTAATGGCATTGGTTTTTGGTGAATGGGGCCGATCAATGGGGTGTTGCCATCAAGTCCTGTATTAGCCTTTTGATCGCATGCGTTTCAACATCGTTTTGTAATCAATCGTGGCATGCTGCTTTGCCGTGGAATCTTGGGGATTGTCCACGCGGTGCAGGTCGACCTCGTCCTCGATGATCAGCATGTCACTGTCATCGTTGCGCAGGTGAATCTTGAGTGCTGGTTGGTCAGTCTCCTGAGCAGTATCGGAAACTTCAGCTGGATCTTCGTGACGTGACGTTTCGTCGTTGAACGCTGCATCAGCGGCTTTGGTGGTCGCCATCGTGAAGTCCGGCGATTCTACATCAGGCGTGGGATTGAATCTTGCCTGATCAGCCTCATCAAATGAATAGTTCTCCTCGGGGCCGGCATCGACGCGGTGTGTTATCTTCCGAGGCGTCTGATGAGCTGGTTCGACATACTGAATCGTATCAGGTTTCATGATTTCCAGATCGTCTTCACTTTCGTGGGACGCTTCAGGATGAATCGTGTCACTCGGCGTTGAATGCCCGTTCGTTCCGTTGCGTTCGGTTGGACTGTCGTCGGTCCTCAGGTTGATTGCCTCCTCATCGTTGAAGGTACCGAACAGATCGTTTTCGCTGGGTGTTTGAGGAAGGTTGCCAAACAGGTTCGCCAGAGGTTCTTCCGGCGTGAATTCATCATCGGAGTTTGGCTCAAGTGCGGGGCATGCAAGTTCCGGGTAATGTAGCTGCGGAATTGAGGTCGCCGAGTTATGCAAAGATGGTCCGGATATCGCATCGGGGTCAGCCTCTGCAAGCATTTCAAGAGCTTGTTCGGCTCTGTCGAGAGCGTTTTCAGCTGACGCTTCCGGGCTTGTTGCCTGATCGGTTTTTTCATGGTCCGTCGGGGCCCAGGGTGTCGGTGCATCAAACCCCATTTCAGGTTCCTGATTGCCAAAAATGTCGAAATCCATGGCGGAATGATCAGCTTCGGTGAACAGTTCGCTGTCGTCCGAATCATGTGTGCCGGTATCGTGATTCAAACCAGTGCAGTCTTCTGTGGGATTCTCTGTTGCTTCTTTGGTGATCTCCCCGCCGGTTGTTTCAAGCTCATCCAGTTCACCAAATTCAACTGCAGATGCTTCCAACTGAATTTGCGGTTCGGCAATCATTGGGCTCGGAAGTTGTTGAAGCTGTGCCCATGACTGATTGATGATCTGTTCGTTGATCAGGTATTCGTCTCTCTGGGCAGCAAATTCGATTGCATGGGTGAGCAGTTGGTTGATGAGTCGCGGAATTCCACTGCAGGCATGATGCACTGCTGAAATAGCATCTGCAGTGATGGTGGCATCCGGGTCACAGCCACAATTGCGTATGGTCTGATTGATGTACCAAGCCGTCTCTTCACAGTTGAGTGGGTGAAGGTAGCAGCGAGTGGAAATGCGCTGTCGAAAACTGTCCAGTGAGGGTGCAATCAGTGACTCGTCGAGGGCGTTGCCGCCAAACAACACAACCGTGACGCGTGGTTCACCGTGACGGGAGAAATTTGTCAGAGTTCGAATGGTTTCGAGTGTTGTTGAGCCAAGAGAGTGAGCCTCGTCGATCAACAACAGAATGGGGGCCTCAACGTTATCACCCACGCACAGGTGGTCGAAGAGTGCCAATTGGAAGTCGTTGTCCGGGATGCTTCGCATGTCCACACCCAGTTGGTGCATGAGACGTCTCAGGAAGGAATCGCTATCCGTGAGTGGGGTCTCGCCCATGGAAATGACTTGATGACTTTGGCTCATCCGTTCCGTAAGCATTTCGCGCAGCAGCGTTTTTCCTGTGCCCGGAGGGCCGATCACCACTGAAATGGCATCCTTGACCTGAATACTCCGTTCCAAGCGTTCCAGGGTTTCCTGTGCGGTACCAAGGCTGATGAAACGCTCGGTTGTCGGATAAGCTGGGAATGGCGGTACAGGGTGAGAGGTATCGCTGGTCTGCATCGTTGTCACGCATTTTGGAAGGTTGGAGACGAGCCGCGCTGGGTGAACCACATCACGCGGATCGATACAATCAGAATGATCGGCACAACCGGCCTGGCTTCTGAAGCGGAAAAGGCTGCAGCGGCACATGTGAATGATTGGGGAGGCTGGGAGATTGAGGCGAGACGTGCCTCGGTGACCAACACGGTCAGAATCGACCAGGCAGGGTTCCAAGAGGTGCTTTGCTATCAACGCTGCGTTGCTGTCAAACCGTGCATTGCTGTCAAACGCTGCGTTGAGCAGTGAGTGATACCTTTGACTGATTCTTCTGCATGTCGGATGCCTGCATTCATCATTGAAACGCATGGATGCGCAATCGAGATGAGTGCATTGGAATGAGTGCATTGGATGGGGATAGGCTGACCAGCATCGTGGCCGATAGCGGTGTTGCTGAATCCGGTTGAGTGTCACCAGCGTATCGAGCTGAGCCAAAATATCTGGGGCACGGTCATTGGCCGACGGGTGGAAGCGAAACCGGCGAGTGCAGTGTCGGGCTGGATTTCTCGCAGGGAAGAGCTTGTTGATGCATGATTCTGCGAAACTGTGAAAAGAATCTGCGAAACTGTGAAAAGAATCTGGGAAACTGTGAAAAGAATCTGGGAAATGACCAGAACGAGAATCATATGGCAGAGAAAATGTGGGCAAGCTAGAAGTCTCGGATCACCACAGGATCAGAGTTCCAACCATTCAATGGGTGATTGTTCATGCGGGCACCTAGAAGCCACCCGGACTTGTAAACTCGGCATAATCATCGAATTCGCTGTGTCTCTCAGCGGCCCGGTCGCTGAAGCGCGTGAAGTCGGCTTCCCATGTGAGTTCAACATCGCCGATGGGGCCGTTTCGTTGTTTGGCGATGATGACTTCTGCTTGTCCAGCAAATTGGGCGCGGTCATCACCTCGGTGATAGTATTCTTCCCGGTGGACGAACATGACCACGTCTGCATCCTGCTCAATCGCACCTGATTCACGTAGGTGGCTCAATTTTGGGCGATGGTCTTTGCTGTCTTCGGCTTGTCGGTTGAGTTGTGAAAGACAAAGAAGTGGTACTTCCAGTTCACGAGCGAGCCCTTTCAGACGACGTGCAATTTTTGCCACCTGTTCCTGTCGCGGGTCGCGTGAATTATCGGGTTCAATCAATTGCAGATAATCGATGACAATCAGGCCCAGCGCATCTTCGCGGCGTTTGATCCGTCGAGCAGCGGCTGCGATTTCACTGACCGTTCGGCTTGGCGCATCGTCGACAAACAGCGGTGCCTGGCTGATGTCGTTTGCTGTCTGGATCAGCTTGTCGCGGTCATCTGATGAAATGGTGCCGTTACGCACCCGATGGCCGTTGACCCTTGCCAGCGAACAGAGCATGCGGTCTGCGAGTTCAATTCCGGACATCTCGAGCGAGACGAAGAGTACGGGCTGTTTCTGGTTGATCGAAACATGTTCTCCGATATTCATTGCCAGTGCAGTCTTACCCATCGAGGGCCGTGCGGCAAGAATGATCAATTCCCCATGGTGCAGACCGCCCGTCATCTCATCGAATTTGTTGAGACCTGTTTCTGCTGCACCGTCAACGTACTCGTCCCGCATCCTGGCTTCCATGCGATCCATTGACTGATGGAGGACGTCGGCAATGTTCTGGACCGACTGCGAGGATCGCCCGTCCATGATGGCAAACACTTTCTGCTCGGCTTGAGCGCACAATTCCTTGGCGCTGGATGCCTGGTCGTAGGCATCTCTGAGAACTTCCGTGCTGGATTGGATCAAACGACGATAAACCGCTTTCTCGGTTACGATGTTGCTGTAATAAACCGCGTGGGCTGCGTTGGGAACCGAGGAAGAAAGCCTTGCCAGATAGGCTGCGCCTCCAACCTTCTCATAATCTCCAGCAGTGCGCAACCGTGACACCAGCAGAGTGATGTCGATTTTTTCACCTGTGTCGTGCATCTCTCGCAGGTTTTCATAGATTTTGCGATTGGCATCATCATAAAAATCATCTGCACGCAGTGATGGAATTTCGTCGCAGATCTCCGGGAGAAGTAAAATGCTTCCCAGTACTCCCATTTCAGCTTCGAGGTCGATTGGCGGTTGCCGTTGAAGGATCTCCGCAGCGGAAGGTTCGGGTTTTTGCTTTCTTGGATAAGGGCTGTCGTTGGAAGCCATTGGCCAATCCGTGGGGTTGCGAAAGGAAAGCGAATCGTGAGGACAAAGGGCAGAGGATGTCCTTCTCTACCGTAAATCTGTAGTTCGTGGCTGTGGCGTTTTGACGACCTGGGACGCTTCTTATGAAAGGGGATTCCTGTCCTGAGCGGGAATGCACACTGCACGACTTTTTGCGTTGCTGTGTGCAGGGAATCTCAGGTATTTCATCTCCGGACGCCCAAACCCTCATGCTTGGTAACGCACATGCTGTTTACATTCGGAGTTCGCGTTTCTGAATTGAAATGGAAGCCGATTGGCTGTTTGTCGTTGTGTGCTGTCAAGCGTCTTCAGAATCCACGACTACCATCCTGTAGATATTCCCACGTGATTGCAAGGACTCGTTTTCTTGTTGGGTGCGGGGATCCATGCAATTTACCGCAGAACCGCGTCTAAGTGAGTTTCGATTTCTATCTACGTTCCTGGCTGTTGCGGCGGCCCATCGGATGGGCTTTGAACTTTCGTTCTGCGATCAGGGCGTTGCTTCGATTATCCGCAGCGTAATAAGTTCTCGACTCGTGCGATGGCTTCGCGCGTCGACATGGCGAGTTGTCCTCGACCAATGGATTTGCCACTTTCGAGCCATTTTTTGATGTTGTTTTCCGCTGAAATCGCCGTGCTGTGCGATTTTCCACCAAAGTGGTCTGCGATTTCCGCGTAGGCAGAGGAGGTCAACTGGCGAGCTAGATACATCGCCAACATCCGAGGTCCAGTGACGGCACGGGTCTGTGATCGACCGCGAAGTGTGTTGTGGGGGAGGTGAAATGCGTCGCAAACCGCGGTTTCGATGACCGATAGTGTCGCGATGGGTGTTGAGCCACGCAGCAGATTGCCACCAAACTGCCTGATTTCATCAAGCGTGGGAACTCGACCCAGCATTCGTTGGAGGGTGTTGATCATGTTGACCACGCCACTGACCACGCGGCCATCACCTGCCAGCATGGGATTGATCTGGTCAAGCAGTGCTGAGGGAACTTCCAGTGGGCAGCGTTCAGTGATCCACCGCTCGAGAATCTTACGGCGGATATCAATGTCCAACGGCTGGATCGGACAGACCAGACCACTGGCCATGCGTCCTACCAGTTCATGTGAAAGTCCTGCGATCTCGGATGGCGCCTGAAGGCCGGAAAAAATGAGCGGGCGACCTTCGGAGGCGAGTGTTTCGACGGTGTAAAGCATTTCACGGAGCGTTGCTTTTTTCGCGCCCATGAACTGGACATCATCGATCAGCAACGCATCTACCTCGCGATACCTGCGGCGGAACGCCGTGATCCCACTGTTGCCAACCGAACTGATGAAATCATTCGTGAACTGTTCGGCTGACAAGTGCATCACGCGACGCATTCTGTGTCGACGGCGCAACTGGTCAGCGATGGCGGACATCAAATGGGTTTTTCCTGAACCCGTTGGGCCGCAAAAGAAAACAGGTGATGCCGTTTGTGGGGCCTGGCAAACCATCGACAAGGCGGTGTAAGCCAGCTGATTGCTGGTTCCCGCGATAAAGTTGGAAACCGTCGGCCGTTGGTTTGTGTCTTCTGGTGTCGCGGCTGCGGTTGCCGGAGATTTTTGCTTTGATGATCTTGCCGGGCTGGCTGACCGGTCACCATTGTCCGAACCAACTTCAAGTGCCGGCCGCACTCCTGATCGCGAAACCCGATCTTTCCCACCTTCGAGCTCCGGGAATTCCAGTTGTTGCACGCCGCCATTGGATTTGTCACCAAGCCGCTCATGCTGCTTGCCAACAGCACGGCTGTCTCGCTTGGCGACTGTCGCGTCGGACAGGTAGGAAGTAATTGACTGGGGACGGGAACGTCTCGATTTCACTCGGGAAGCTTGGCCCGGAGTCACGCGCGATCTGCCTGCAGCAGTAACCTTTTGAACCGTGCCCTTTTGAACTGTGCCCTGTTGAAGCGTGCCCTGTTGAAGCGTGCCCTGTTGAAGCGTGCCGGTCGGCATGCCGTTCAGCTCGTTGTTGTTGTCGCCGTCCGACAAAGGTAGCTCAGCCTGGGTTGCGGCCGGCTCGTCGAGTCGCAGGATGATATCCGTTCGGCCGCCAAATGCCTGCATGGCAGCGCCGCGAAGTTCACGAATGAAGTTCTGACGCAAACGATCCAAGGCGAATTGTCCACGTATCGCCAGTGTTACCTGATACTCACCTTGGATCGGTTCTGTTGGGCTGTCATTGGACGCGTTCTCTGTGCTCGCTGCGTGCGTGGTATTCCCGGCACCGTTACCAGATGCCTGATTCGATACCGTGATGGTCACGCCATTGGCAAACCACATGCGGAATCGCTCTGCACCGATACGCCCTTTCAAAGCATCCTTGAATGATTCGATGACAGCCTTGTCATCGGTGCAACCGTGCGGTGCAGACATACTGGTAGCGCAATCCTCCATCATGGATGTTTCGCAATGCAGCAATGACGGTGGTTCTGCTTGTCGATTCGCCCATGCGAATCGGACCACCGTTGTTCGTGGGAAGGACAACCAAAGCGTTGGCAATGAAAAGTCACCAACCTAGCTCCGCCGGGCGGCACACAGGCCTCCCCAAAAACAATTTTCCGCTCGACCTGACTCACTATCAGTTCGAGCGAAGGGCAGATTCTAGAGTTGCTAGCATCCAAGTCAAACATACGTAGGCCCGGTTTTGAAACTTTCATTTCGAGTTATGGCTGGAAAGTTTTAAAGTGTCCCGAAAAGCCGGATTTTGATGGCATCGCAGCGTCTGAGATTCTTGGTCGCTGCCTGATCGTAGCCGATCATGCTCGGTGGAAAAGGTGTTTGAAAACTGCGAGTGATGTCGCGTTGTATCTCTTGCTGTGCATGTAAGTTGTTGAGACGAAATGATTTAAGAATCCGTGATTCGTCCGGAATGGGTTTTGATGCGGATCACACAAATTTTGGCTTGGTTCGCATCAAGGACAGATTTTGACGCAATCAATTTGTTGCCCCTGCTCGGACAAGCTCAAACGGCCCGATGTTGTCAGGACGTTTTTGCCGCAGCCGTTACCCTTTTTACCCAGACTGTTTCACTGAGAACCGTCGTCATTCCCCTTTGCTGGTAGATTTGTCGCGCGGGCTGATTTTGGCGATCAACCCCGAGTATGAAGCGGTCTCCACCTCGAGAGCGTGCGACCTGTGTTGCCTGCTCAACAAGGCGTTGTCCGAGCCCTTTTCCCCGAAACGCGGGGAGGAGTCCCATGTAGACGATCTCAATCACCGGGGCGGCACCACGAGAATTCGAATCCAACAGTGCATCTTGATGCTGCGACGCATCATTGCTGGGAGCGAGAGCTTCTTCCTCATGAGTTGGTGGGTGCTCGGCGAGGATCAGACAGCCGACAGCCTTTTGATCAGAGTCAGCATTCTGTCGGACTTCGTACCAGAAGTGGGGGGCGAAGGATGCGGCAGTCTGATAACCACCAAGGGTTTCAGCGGTGGTGCGAAAATTGGCGAGGCTGGGGCAGTCCAGCGTGCCTTCGTAGGTTTGTTCGACGAGTCTTGTGAACGCACTCATTTCGGTCGAATCGCCCCAGTTCAATGCACGGAAATGGAGCAAGTCTTCTGTCTGGCAATCTGGAGATTCGTGAGACTCCCGTGAGGCATTTGAAATGAAATCACAGGAAAGATAGTCGAGAGTAGCGATCTGATTGAAATCGAGGCCCATGTTCCACTGCAACGCCTCGATCGCTTGTTGATCCGTCGCTTCGGTAGCCCACTGCGCAAAACGAATGCCAAGTCTGTAGAAGTCTTTCTCGACAAAACATCGCATCTGGCTGATGATCGCCGCTGTATCTGGAGCCTTCGCCTGTTCGTTTGCGTTCGCAGCAAGGATGTCTGCGTTGCCATCGGTCAGTGGAGCGTTGATAAAACCGGCGTGCACAATTGTGACGACATCGGACGCCGCATTTGAATTGATGCCAGGTTGTCGAATTGCGATCAAGGCTGCTATCAGTGACGCAGTTGAACTTGTTTGTGACGCCACGTCATCTGAAATGGGAACGTCTCGGGCAAGATAAAATAGAATCTCATCGCGGGGGCGAGTCTGCAGATGGCTGCGTATTTGCTCAATCGCGATTTGAGCTCGTGCTATCGAAAGGTTTGACAGTAGTTGAGGTAAGACTGCCTGCATTTGCTCCAATGGAGCGCGCTCGATTTTTAATGGCATCTTCTGCGTCGAAAATCCTGGGGCAAGTAGCTGGATGGTTTAGCGGCAGCAGCGCAAAACGAGGTGCGATGGAGAACCTTGATCCGGGTTCCGTCAACGCATTGTAACGGCAATGCCGGGAGCCGACGCCTCCCTCAATTGTGATGGACATTTCATCCTTTGGCGATTTTCCATTCTCCACCGCTGATTGGTTAATCCTTGCGCACCAATCATCGGCAAATGCATGGGGAAACAGCGAATGCTGAGTAAATGGCGAAAGCAGAGGGAAACGGAGGATGCAGAGGAAATGGCCGATGTTGACACGTTTATCGGTCTTGGGGGAACAAGGTTCCCGCTCTGTTCCTGATCTCGATGAGTCGGAAAGGCGGATATCTCGGTGACTCGGAGAGGCGGATTCGAACCGATTGCCTCCTTCAAGGCCCGCTCTTCGCGGGGCCTTGCTCCTTTCCTTATCCAACTGGACTGCTATCCTTTATGCTGTGAGAGGGTTCGGATCAAGAAGTTGCATGGCATCGAAATGGATCACGGACCTGTTGGGGGGATCAGATTCTGTTGCTGCGTGATTCTGTTCATTTGCATCATGCAAGTGACAGGCTTTCGCTACTGCATGGGTTCCACCGGTTTTTCTGGGCTACCGCAAAGAATGGATTTGGAATGTGCCACAAGTCGTTGAACAAGTTGCCTGCTGTTCTCGCAATCACGGTTTCATGCATGGGGTTGGCGACCACGTCAAAGTCATCAGCCCAAGGGTTATTCAAACGCCTGCAGGACCGTGTTCAAACGCTTGACCAATCTCGATCTCCCGATGCTTCACAAACTCAACCTGACGCGAATCCGTCGAGGTCAGAACCACGAAGGCCACTGCTGGATAAGCTGCTTCAGAATGGTTCGGAATTGTTCAGTGGTGTTGATGGCGAGCGGCAAGCGTCGCCTTTCTCACCGGGCACTGAATCATGGATAAGGCCGCCGGGCAATGTTTTTTCCACGCCTGGGGACATGGGCAATGGTCTGGCGTCATTGGGTATCGAGGTTGTTGAGTCAGCCCGTGGGGTTCCAGGTGTTCTTGTGACGGGATTCAGTCCTGACTCTCGAGCGGATGATGCTGGACTACGGAAGAATGACGTGATTGTTTCTTTGGATCAGACGCTGACCACGAAGATTGCCGACGTGGCAAACTTTCTGTCTCAGCGTCGTCCGGGGCAAGTTGTTTCGGCTCGAGTTTTACGTGGAGACCGATTGATTACTTTGCAGATTCCACTCTCTGGTCGCCCGGCTGCGGGAGTTCCGCAGATGCCCTCGGCAACCTCACTTCCCCGCTCGAATGTCAGGCGGTTCGATGCGCCGGACGCATCCGTTCCTGGTGTTGTTCCTTTGCCGCCTCCACCTGCCCTTGGAAATGTTGGCAAGAGCACTGCACCGTCTGCTGCTCGGTCTAATGCACCGGCGCCAGAATCGCCAGCAGGTGACCCCGTGGCAGCACCTCAGGAGCTTTTGGCTTTGCCAAGGCCGGATCTTCCGAACATGAACGCGATGGCTTCCACGATTGAAATGTTTGGGATCATCCCAAAAGCTGAGTCGAGATTGCGGGGCACGGTTGTGGAGGGTGTTGTTCATGGTTCAGCCGCTGACATCGCAGGTCTCATGCCTGCTGATCGGCTTGTGGCGGTCAATGGTTTTCTGATTCGGAATCAAGAAGATCTGTCGAAACGTCTGTCATCTTTGGCACCTCAAGGTAGGGTTTCCTTCGGCTTGGTCCGTGGCGGTGCATATCTGACCAGAAAAATGAAACTGACCACGGAAAACAAAGAAGTAACCGGCGCTGCTGCCGACCAAGTGGCAGACGGATCCGCCGGTGAACAGGAGAACGCTTCAAGAGAAAAAACAAAGCCCGAAAACGGCGTTCTTGAAGGAATTGGATCGGTACTCGGAGGTTTGTTTTCGGGGTCGCAACGACCGGACGCCGTCAACAAAGCCGTCAACAAAACAGAACAACAGCGTAAGCTTCAAGGCGGATTGAAATCGGAATCAGAGTCTGGTGAATCATCCGTCAGGCCTACATCATTTGATCGGGTAGCTTCCGACGAGGATGCAGACACGCAGTTGCCCGCTTTGGCCAACGATCCACCATCACTGAAAGAGATGCAGCCGACGCCCGGACAGCTGTCAGAAGAAATGGATCGCAAGCAGTCGAAAAAGCAGCCGGTGAATTCGGAGAAAAACGATCAAGAAGATGCTCCGCAGACTGCAGCCGAGATGCGGGAGCAGATTCGGCAGCTGCAGAAGCGGTTACGGATGCTTGAGGAAGAGTCAAGCGGTCAGAAAAAACCGGCTTCGAAAGATGGTCAGCCGAAAGACAAAAACCTGCCAAATTAGACGCCTTCGGAGTGAATGGATTTGACAGCTCTTCTGCAACGGGAACAGGTTGCGTGCGGTTCCTGCAAATAGTGTGGTGACAGTGTCGGCCATTTCGACAGCTTTCCATTTTGATTCTGATCTGGGTGTCGTGCTGCGCTGATCAATGCGTCGGGTGTTCAATCAGTGAACGAGGCTGACAACACGCTACAATGCTGACGAGTTGCCCTGGCAAAACACCAAGAGAGTGGAAGCATGACGCGTTCTGAACGAGAAGATTCTGAAAATAATGCACAGGACAGTGCCACGCAGGAATCCATCAGTAATTCCAGCGCTCCGGATGGCAATGTCAGGCATGGCCGGGCCGAATCTGATCATGTCGACTCCAATGGTGCTGATCCAAATAGTCTTGCTGCCACGACACAAGAAGATCACAAACCGAAGGTTTCGGGGTTTCACGAGGCCGCGGACAAGGTCAAGACATTTCCTCAGACGCCTGGCGTTTACTTGATGAAAGATGCGGCTGGGGTGGTGATTTACGTTGGCAAGGCGAAGAACCTGCGCAGTCGGGCAAGTAGCTACTTTTTGAAGGCGGCGACGGAAGATCAAAGAACCGCCAACTGGGTTCCGGATATCGCGGACATTGATTATCTCGAATGTGAAAGCGAAGTGGATGCTTTGTTGATGGAGTCCCGCTTGATCAAGGATATCCAGCCAAAGCACAACAAGGAACTGAAAGACGACAAGAGTTTTCCCTATTTGATGATTACCACGCGTGATGAGTTTCCGCGTGTGGAGTTGACGCGTGAGCCACCATCCAAAGGGGTAAAACTTTACGGTCCATTCCCAAGTGCGGGAGCTTTACGTGGTGCCATCCAGGTACTGCAGCGGATCTTCCGTTTTCGTACGTGTTCGTTGGATATCAGCGAATCGGATGAGCGATGGAATTGGTTCCGCCCCTGCCTGCTAGCGAGTATCAATCAGTGTACCGCTCCCTGCAATCTGAGAATCAGCAAGGAAGATTACCGGAAAGATATCCGGCGTCTGATGACCTTCATGGAGGGCGGCAAGAAACGTCTCCTTGCAGAAATGACGGCTGAGATGCAGGCAGCAAGCAAAGCGATGGACTTCGAACGTGCCGCAGTTCTTCGGGATGAAATCAGCATGCTCGAACGGTTGGAGGAACGAGGGGAACTTGACACGCACGCGCAGCCCGAAGTGTTTTACATCGATCCCAAAAAGGGATTGGCCGGGCTACGTAAGGTACTCGAATTGCCTGAAACACCTCGGATCATCGAGGGTGTGGATATCGCACACTTGGGCGGTGGCGAGACAGTTGCGAGTCTGGTTCAGTTCATCGACGGGCTGCCCTTCAAGCCAGGTTATCGTCGATTTCGAATTCAGGATGTTGATGGAATCGACGACTTCCGAAGTATTTATGAGGCCGTATCAAGAAGGTTTCGGAGACTCAGTGACGAAGGGGAAGCGTTTCCAGATATTCTCCTCATTGACGGCGGCAAAGGGCAGCTCAATGCTGCGATGGCGGCTTTCAGGGATCAGGAAATTGAACCTCCAACGGTCATCTCTTTGGCCAAGCGGGATGAAGAAATATTCCGGCCAGGGGTCTCGGAGCCGATTGTCTTGAGTCGAAACGCATTCGGGCTGCGATTGTTGCAGTACGTGCGTGACGAATCCCATCGTTTCGCGCAGCATTACCACCACATCCTGCGATCGAAATCTACGTTCAAAAGATAAGCCGCGACAAGTCATGCCACTTGGCGGATGGTAGAAGGGCAATGCATGCCAGACAAACTCTGGGGCGACCATGACAACATGCCGTTACGCAAACAGCAGGGACTGAACCGTCCGTCGAGACGGTGATCAACCGGGGATGGATGCTGCACCCTGCTCAGATTTCTTCGACGACCGAGGGGATCTGGCCCACGCGGATCAAAAGGATCAACTGCTCGTTCTGGTGATCCGAACCCGTTCCCGTAAGCATGTGCTTGGCGATTCCTCGCAGGGGTTCTGTCGGTGCGAGCACAATGAGATCACCTTCCTGAACACTGAGATTCAGATTCAGGCGTTCCAGTTGCCATACTTCCCTTCGGCTATCGATGCGAAGCGCTGTATCACTGCTAACCCATTTCTGAACAGTATCCCCATGCTGAATTTCGGGATGGATTTTCAGGTCGATGAGTTCGGGGGATGTTGATCGGCTGCATGTCAGTGCCAGAACATACTGGGCGTTCTGCATGGTTTTGCCAAGCACTTCTTCGCCTTCGCGGATCATCGCAACATGATTGCCTTCGATGGGTTGACGTAGCGGTAGTTCGTAACGTCGACCCAATCGCATCGGCATGCTCTTGGATCCATGTGCCAAATCGCTGGCAATGGAGGCTTCGGCTAAAAACGTTTCCATCAGATCCTGGTCTTTGACATCAGCGTTCAGTTGTTTTCTGAACGCCTCCTCGTTATTGATCATTCCAACGCGGATACCATTCTGCAACATGTTTTGCCGAATGCCGGGGGCGATGCGGGTCTCGTCGACCCATTGCCAAAGAGCGGGACCATGGCGTGATTCTCCCGACTCTTGAAATTGCCCTGTTTCGAGATTCAGAAACTCAATTTCCAGAACGACGCGTTTGCGATTGAAATTGCCTGTGGGCGGGGGAGCTGATTTTGCCTCATCGACTGCCGATAACAGGTCTGTCCCCCGTTTCTCCCATGTGATGCATCCCGATACCGCAGAACACAGTGCGACGAGAATCATCAGGAGCAGAGGACGGTACACAGTCAGCTTTCGGGAAAGTCGAGAGGTAGGAGAAGGAACATGGGCAGGAAGCCTTGTGAAGACCTGTCGCACGCTACGAAGTGCCAGCAATGGCGTCAATACAGTTTGGAGCCGGCATCATCGGTGTCGCAGCAGTTGGACGGCAGGTGCGCCGCATGGTGAAGGGGATGGGGAATCGCGAACCGTGCCACAATGGCGGTTGATAGCAAAGCGTTGGTGGCAGTGATGTTGGCAGATTGCTGTTCGCAGATTGATGTTCGTTAGCAAACGAAGGTGGCGTCCGCGGCGGGGTATCAGGGGCATTCAGGGTGGCTGAAGGAGGCATATTTGGTCTGTGTCGACGTTATTTTGCAGGAATAGCCGGATATTCCGGCATTTCGGCCTTCGTGTGGCGGTGGTGGGCGTATTTTTGTTTGACGTGGACCCGGGTTTTCGCGAATAATACGAATAACTTCTCATCCCACCGGCACGCTTCTGCTGGTCAACTACGCAACGGTGAAAAACTATGAGCTTTCAACCATTGAATTCTCGTGTCGGAAATGATTTCCCACTGAGTCAGGCTGAAACCGAGCGGGTCAGGGTTTTGACCCAGGAACCCGCTTCTGAATCGCCAAGGAGAATTTTGTTGGTTTCTTTCCTCATCATCGCGATAGTTTGCGTTGGCGCGATGACATTGTCGGCGCAGGAAAACGGTGGGAATGCGGCGGGCCAATACGATGTCATCCCCTTGCACCCTGCCTTCATCGATCAGCAAACCAAGAACGTCAACGAAAGCAGGGTCAAGCGTGTTATCGGTTTGGCAAAGTCTTACAGCTCCGGTGGCACCATCAGTGCAAATGACATGGGTAGCGTAGGTGCGTTTTTCAATCTCTACCTTCCGGCCAAGATGACAGAGCCAAGTGCGACCAAGTCCATGACTTCCCTGATGAGGACTGTGAATGATTGCCTCGTCCGTACCCAGCGGGGCAGAAGTGCTCAGGTGAGAAAGGTCGTGGGGGATGCATTGCTTAACCAGATGAACAAAATTGCGGCAGGCAACTACCATCCAAGTGCCCGTATCAATGCCGCCCTGATCCTTGGGAAATTGGAAAGCGTCCCTGCCGACCTGAGCCAACGTACATTGCCAAAACCTTATCCCGGCGTTTTCGGCCCACTGGTCAATCTTTACCGGGACGAGAACAACCCGGATGGACTGAGAGCAGCTGCTCTGCTGGGGATTCATCGGCAGGTGGCTTATGGGCAACGTCAAGGTGCTGACCAGGTCAAAGACATGATGACCAAGCTGTTGGATTCCGATGCGCCGGCGAACCGCAATGATAAGGTGCACGCATACCTGCAACGATACGCGGTGGATATCCTGCAACAACTCGGCAGCAGTGTTGATGACGACAAGGCTTTGGGAAAGAAGCTGATCAGCATCAGCACCACGCCGGAAAAACAGAAACTGATTGCACTCTACTCGGCTTCCAAAATTGGTGCGCTTGGCAAAAACCTGAAAGACGAAGTTGCTCAGCCTGAGGATGTTTTGCAGGGTTGGGCTCGTTTGGCACATGACGCATTCCAGTCCGAGGTGGATCGCTTGAATGCACTTGAGCGTAAAAAGCCTACGCCGAATCAGCCCATCAACCCGAGTGATGTTCTTCGCCCCAAAGTTAGTGAGGATGCTTCCGGCGATAGCCGTTTTGGTTCCGGCGGACCCGGACTCGAAGATGATGGTGAAGGTGGCATGGAAATGGGTGGAATGGAAGGAATGGATGCTGGTTCAGGGCCTGGATATGGTGATGATCCAGGTGAAGGCATGGAAGACGATCTCTTTGGAGGTGGAATGGATGACATGTTTGGAGGAGGAGCGGCAACCAAGCAGTACAAGGATCAGCCTGCGGAGGTGATTGGTTCACGTCGTTACCTGAATAAAGTGCTTCAACAAATCAGCCTCGGGGCAACCGGTTCACGAAGCAAAGGGCTTCCAAAAGCCGATGGTGGACTGATGCTTTGTGTTGCCGCTGACAAATCGGAAGTGGTGAAAACTTGGGTTGAGCAGATGGCGGAAGTGATCACCGCCCTCAACAAGGAAGAACTCGATGATCGTGAAAAGTACCTTGAGGGCGTCGAAGAACAGGTGATCGTGCTTGCCGAGATGGCGGATATCGATTCCACACCCGAGGCAAAGAAGCCAAAAGATACGAAGAAGCCCGTGGACGATGATTTGTTTTCCGATCAGGCCAATCCCGCCGCTGGAGCTGCTGCACCGGCCAATCCCGCCGCTGGCGCTGCTGCACCGGCCAATCCTGCAGCCGGGGCCGCTGCAACTGCGAATCCCGCCGCTGGTGGTAGTGCTGCACCTGCAGATCCTGCAGCTGGCGGTGCCGCACCCGTGGCTCCTGCCGCTGGTGGTGGTGCTGCTCCTGCAAGCCCTGCCCCTGCGGATCCCGCATCCTGATTCTCGGGTTGTTGGCAAGCTGGGCCAGGTGGTTGCCTGATGATCGCAACAAAGCCGCCGACGTGCTTGTGATCGGCAGTCCCGTTGGAGCTGGTCTCGTTGGAGCTGGTCTCGTTGTTACTTGGCCCAGGTAATGCGAGTGCCGCGGTAGTTGACGCTCAGTTGCTCAGTTGCTCCGTGGCCCCGCTTTCTCCACGGCTCAGGAAACTGTCTGGGAAAGAGTTGAACAGCCCAGTCAAGCAATCCTGCCCCGTGCCTCAGGGTTGCATCAGGTAGGAGATGATGTCGGCCATCGCCTGAACGTCGATGGACTTTTCGAGACCCTCGGGCATGATTGAGAGGCCAGTGCTTTTCAGTTCTTCGATATCTACTCTGAGCACGGTATCAGTGGCCGATTCGGCACGACGAAGGGTGACGCTGCTTGCTGTTTCTGCTGCTACCATGCCAGTCATTGCCCGTCCGTCCTGGGTAAGAAGTACATAGTTGAGGTATTGCGGATTGACCTCTCGATTGGGGTCCAGCACGTTGACCAGAATGGTTTCGGGGCCACGGGTACGGATGCTCGCGAGGTTGGGGCCGATTTCGTGACCCACACCGTCAAGCTTGTGGCATACCGAGCAATGCTGTTGAAAAAGCTTTCTGCCGCGGACCGGATCGGCATCCTGGGTTAAAGCAGGTTGGTATTTTTTCAGGAGATCCGCAAGATTGCTGGAGCCCATATTTGCGAGATAGTCTTTCGCCCGTGTCTTGATTTTTGAGTCGCGGGATTTCGCCGCGATCTGAAGTCGCGGTGTTCCGATGTCTGCCAGAGAAATCTCACTCGCGTCGACCGCATCAAACAATTGACTCAAACGATCAGTGCGTGAAAAAAGCACTTCGGTAGCAGTTTTACGTAGGTTCGGGCTAAGTTTCTCCCACGCAGCAAGCAATGGCGGTGCGACAGCGGCAGAATTGAATGTCCCCATCGTTTCAATGGCAGCCTGTGATACCGCATGGGGTTGTCGATTATCGATCAGTTCCGTGAGTGTCTTTGAAACGGCTTCCAGTTTTCCGAACTGCAGTGATCGAACCGCGGTGACGCGTTTTTCGATAGGGATCGTGTTCGAGCTGGCGGTGCTGATTGCTGATTGGAGCAGTTTGGCTTTCAGGGCGTCAATCTGGTCCAGACCACCATCCCGCGCGAGTTGCTCGAGCCGGTGATTTTTTCGACTTCGGAAAGCGGTGAGCGAGCCGATGACTGGCAGTGTGAATTCTGCGTCGGTAGCTGGTAAGGTCGATAACTGCTTCACAGCGAGATCAACTTCAGCTGCGAGGTTCTGTTGTCCAATTTGTGTGGCAAGAAGCTTCAGAAACGCGGCCGCATCTGCAGAACGGAAATCCGCGTTGGAGACCAGCTTGGCAAAAAGGTCGGCTGCGCCTGTATCGAGAGAACTGAGCACGGCAAATTGCAACCAACGATCAGACGGTCGACTCAGAATCAGGCGTTCCAGCATGGGAGTTTTGTCTGAGGATGATAGACCTGCAGCAGAAAAAGCCAACTGGATCTTCACTTCCAGGTCCGGCTCTGCTGCCAATTTCAACATCGCTTTGGCAATCATTGGGTTTGGAAGTTCTTTTTCTGCCAACTTCAACGCATGTCGGCGAATTTGTGGCTGAGGATGTGCCAGTGATGCGATGATCGCACTCGACGACAGACTTTGCTGACCTGACATTGCATACAGAGTGTGCAGGTGGCCCAAATCGCTCGGACCGGCAGTGAGTTGTGCGTTCAGTTTTGTAGGGGCATCGGCAGGTTTCCGCTCATAGAGCAAGCGGGCTGCAGTCTCGCGGTGCCATGCGTTGGGGTGGTCCAGTAACTCGATCAGCTGTTGAGTGTCCGCGAGTCTCAGGTTTGGTGTTGGTCGAAACGTGTAGTCCTTCGGGGCAATTCTGTAAATCCGCCCTCGATCACGGCCGGCAGTGAGGTCGAGGTGTTTCTTGATCATGGGGGGCAAGCTCTTGGGATGCTCAATCACCTCGCGGAAGACGTCTTTGATGTACAAGGTGCCGGCGGGAGCATTCGCAAATTGCGCTGGACGAAACCAGATGTCACTGGAATTGACAAATTCCGCTTGTTCGTCGATCCGGTGGGCAATGAAGGGTGCTCCGTTGGGTTTGAGCTTCTTCCGGTGGACCAGATTGCTGCCAACGTCACCAATGATCGCGAGCCCTTTCCACTGGGATGGCCATGCATCGCCACGGTAGATTGTGATCCCCGTTGCGCCGGTGAAGTAGCCAGCCGCGCGACCTCCGCCCTCAACCGGCCCGGGAACCAGTCCCCCTACCCGTAAGCGTGTCCGGACGATTCGCCACGGTTCAACAGGACTGGTGCGGTATACTTCTGCCTGCGGGCCGTCGGCTGCGATGGAGATCCGGGCGGGTGGGGCTTTGACGTATCGATTTTTCTGCAGGTAGTGATCCTCATACATCACCTGTTGAATATGGTTGCTGTTGGATGAGACGAATTTGCGTCCCCAATCATCGAATACCATTCCATGTTGTCCGCCTCCGCTTGTCACTTGTACCTCGAATGTATCGGGGTTGAACGCGAGATCACGACCGCGAACTTCGACAAATTGTTCGCTTCCCGGGCGGCCGACTTTTCCCGCGGCTGAACTGCAGGCAATGTGGATTTGGTTATCCAGTCCCCAGCGAAAAGAATTCATGAGGCCCTGAACGTTTGATGTTCCAAATCCTGTCAGCACTACCTCTTTGTGTTCGGCTTGGCCATCCCCATCATCATCGCGGAAGTAATACAGGTTTGGGGCGTCGCCCACAAAAAGTCCCCCTTTGTACGGGAACAATGCCGTGGGCCACAACAGACCATCCGCATAGATCACGCTGGTGTCATAACGTCCGTCCTTGTTGGTATCTTCAAGCCGGCGAATTCTCGACAGACCCTCGTCTCGATCCTCACTGTAGCCCCGCATTTCACAAATATACATCCGGCCTTCTGCGTCCCATTCGATCGCCACCGGACTTGCGACCAAAGGCTCACTCGCGACGAGCTGGACCTGGAAACCCTCCGCTGTTGTAAAACTTTTCAACGCCGCCTCTGGGCTTCTTGGCGGGATTCGAGGCAATTCACCCGAGAAGTCTTCTTCCCCCGAAGCAAGTCCGGCGCAAAAGCAAAGAAACGTCATGCAGAAGTACTGAAGACAACGCAGACTGAAGATTTGGGTAAGGGGCTGACTCATTGCTTGTTATCCTCACGCAGCAGGGTGCGCATTCCATTCATCAAAACGGCTTCACAACTTTTGTCTACTTTTGATGCTCGAGCGCTTGTCTCGTAACCACCTTGGCTATAGCCAATTTCTGTTCCGATGTATCCGGGCCCGTAATCGCCATAAGCTGCCATTGCGACGTTCAAATCAGGTCGCATCGCCTTGGCCGCCAACTGGTATTCAACGAATAACTCACCCGGCATGTGCAGGATTCTTGTGTTCCCTAACCGCAAACAACCGAGGTCGATTTGATCACCGCTCTCACAACGATTCAGCCATGCAAGTTCATCGGCACTTCCCCAGTAGTCGTTTGGTTTCCACTGGGTAAGTTTTTCTTCCAGCTCGTTACGTTTAAGATGTTTTGCTGGTGGCAGAGAAACAGCAGCCACAGTCCATCCGACATCTGAGGCCCGCAGTGGTGTTTTTTCTGACGCATCTGTTGCCCGCTTCATGCCATCCGCTACACGACGGGCCAGAATTAAGCGGTTTTCCTTTTTGCCGTCATTGTATTTTCCAGCACCAATATTGCCGCCCGCCCCGTTGAAATGCAGGTGAAGTACATCCGGGACATCCTGGCCTCGGAGAAAACGTGCGATGCCGGGGAAATCCGGACTGGGTACACCCGTTCGGTAGTAGCTTTGTGGATGGCATGCGTAATAGGTCATTACAGTGAGCAATTGATCGGCATTCCAGAATGAAATGGCACTTAATTCGGGGTCGATCACGCCTTCTGGAGCGGCTCTCAATTTTGGATCCCGACAGGTTGTGTACCGCGTTGCGGCTACCTTCCCGTCCTCTCCCAGGATTCGTCGGTTCGATGCAACTTTTTCAACCTTTGCTGATCCATAACCTACATGAGTGACCGGTTGGCGAGTTTTCATGGCTCGGGAGATCGCGTTCTGGAGCCGGGAAATCACTTCACGGGCAAACGTGCCTTCGTGCAAGCCGACATCCGTCACACCCACCTGATGCAGCAGTCGTTCCGCAGAAAAATCACTCCTGGGCGCATCATGTTGATGCAGAGTATGAACGGCAACACGCTCGCGTGTTGTGCCTGCTGCCTTCGCGATGCCGTCGCGGAACGCATCATGAGAGGCATTGCCTATTCCGATCCAGTCGACGGCGCACAGAACGATTGGTTGTTCATCAGTGATGATGACAATTCCGCGGCAGCGAAGGCCCAGTTCTTCGAGACGGATGACCCGGTCATAGGCCATCATTGATCCCACGGGTGGGGTGGCATCGACATCGAATAAGGCAATTTCCACTTCGTGCGTATCTTCGGCCCGACAATTTGTGGCAGCCTCTCCGCCAAAGCCAGTTAATCCGACCAGAATCACAAGCAATGAATGACAATACTGGGCTGACCGTGAACGGCCACGTGTGGGGGTGATTTGATGGTTCATGAGGCGTGGGTTCCTGATGAATTCGAATGTCCGAAGTTACCATCGATTGGTGATTCGGCTACTTGGCAGGATTGGGTGGGATGCGTTGTTGGGGGCAATGCAATAGCCGGCAGCGGCGAACGCGATTCAGCGGCATTTCATTTACCCGCTCGCAGCTTCGCTGCATCACAACTGCGTGTTGGCGTTAATTGTACTGCCTAATTTGAAGACCGTCACAATTTTGTACGGCTTGCTACTCTTTGCCCGTTGATTTTCACATCGTTGCAGGTCGAGATGTGTTTCGGTGCGTAGCGACTCGGTACCACGTTGTGGTCACGGTTGCGGCGTTATCCGGGGGCGGTGGGGGGCGATCTGGGCACGAAAGTCCCCGAGGCTGTGCCAGTACATCGGCGACCCCAGATCAACCTCAGCAACTGCAAGGGTGCCCCATTCCTTTGCCGTTGCCAAACTGCGCCCGTCGTGTCCAAAGATTGAAGATGTCATCCATTGCCGACTGTGGTCGGTGTAAGTGCTGCTGACAACGTACGTATGATTTTCGCAGGCACGCGCCGCTGCCAGAAGTGGATTGCATCCCCAGACTGGCCACGCAATGACTTCGGCACCGCGATTCGACAGTTCTCGGGCTACCTCCGGGAAAAAACCGTCGTAGCAGATCATCATGCCAACTTTGCCAAAGCGGGTCTGGAACACCGGGTAAGAATCACCTGGTGTGATCCCGCCTTCGATCTCTCCCCTTGGCAGAGTAACTTTTCGATACTTGCCGATCAGATTACCGTCTGGCCCGATCAGGACAGCAACGTTGTAGATAAGATGCTCATCGCGTTCGATCAAGCCAGCCACAATGTGCAAGTTGTGCTGTTTTGCAAGTTTGCCGAAGTATTCGGTAGACGGACCAGGAATCGGTTCCGCTGCTTCCGCGTAGGTTCCCTGAGTGCTGTAATAAGTCAATGTCTCCGGCAGCACAATCAACTCGACATTCTGATTGGCGGCCTCGGCGATCAATGATTCAAACTGTTTGCATTTTTCATGGCGTGACTTACCTGCTCGTGGTTGGAAATGGGCAGCAGCCAACTTGATTCGCCGTGGCTTCGGTGGTTTCACTGCGGTGATGGTGGGATTCTCCCAGCGAACCAATGCTTGAGGATTTCCCCATCGAAAGTGCAATTCGATTTTTGCC
This sequence comes from Rubripirellula sp., assembly GCA_012270065.1. Lineage (GTDB taxonomy): Bacteria > Planctomycetota > Planctomycetia > Pirellulales > Pirellulaceae > Rubripirellula. The sequence continues at coordinate 44,268 of JAAXJB010000082.1, forward strand.
TGAGTTGCCTTGGGGGGCACAACGTAGATTCCCGAGATGATATCGTGGTCATCAAGCCGCGCGGTGACGGCCGGAAATTCTGGCTCAGCACGTGGACGTTCGCCAGCGCGATACGAGCTGAAAGTAGGTTGGGATCGTTGGACTGGGCGACCGTCCTGATCGCACCACAGAATGCGTGCAATGGCTGCACGTCTTTTCAAGTCCAGATTTCTGGTTTGACGCTCTACTTTGAATGACACGTGGGTCCCAGGTTCAACCGTTTGGTAACTGGTCCAGTACCCGGCCAGGCCCTTTCGGTGATCAGATGAGATTTCGAGGACTATGGGATTGGTTGTAGTTGCAGCAATGAGGCGATGTTCAGGGGTGATTTCGTCGCGTGCCGATTCGAATTTCCAAACTACGGGTGATTTTGCATAGGTGACCGTCAGGCTGGCAATCCAAGCAGACAAAAACATCATCGTGAAACAGAATCGGATGCCGGATTTTCGATAGCTACGGCTCATTATCACGTTCGTCATCACTGCTCTCGATTCCTGTGGGTGCTTGCTGTCCGTTTATTCGATGGCATTGTAACGGGAAATGACATTACTGTTGCATGAATGGTGGATCACTTTTTCTGTGAGTTGGTTTGCCACGCCACGAATAGAAGCAGCAGTGCCGGAAACAGCAGGTAGCGATAAATGACAGGGCCAAAAACCAGTGTGCCATTCAGGAACATGAATCCGATGAACGCAGAAACGATCCAATTTACACGTGAAGATGGAACCTGCTTTTTCCTTCGTGCATATTCGATTCTGATGCAGTCCAGTCCCCAGACAACTAGCATCAGGTAGTTGGCCCAGATTCCATCACCACGGCGGATACCCGTGAACTCCTCCGTCTCGATTGCTGTCTGTTGCCACGCGTTTTCGTGCTGCCATTGGTGCACGTAATGGAAAGCCAGGAAAACATGTAGGCAAAACAGGAGGTAACCGGAGCACCAAAGCCATGAGCCAATACGGGTTGGGATTTCGCCTGATTTGCCGTGCTGATTTGTGGCATAAAGAACTCGGCAGAATACAAGCGAAAAAGACAAACGAATGCTCCATTGAATCGCAATATCCGTCAGGTCGATTTCACTCATCATGAGTTATTCATTGCTGTTCTGGAGGACTGGCAGGGGAGGACTGGCAGGGCGGTGGTTGAAGATTGATGCTTTTTTTGTCAACCTTGGTCATGCAAGGCATGTTTGACGTGGCGTCTTGCCGGGCCATGTTTTGTAGCGACTACACGATTCGCCTGATTTTTTGCTGTTGAACGTTTTGAATGCCGTCATCGACACATTACTGTTTCTATTTCCAAAATAGCATGAGACCAGCAACCGTGAGTTGTGATTTACTGGTCAGACGCCTGTGATCCGGCGGGCTAAGGTTGGGGTACCGGTTTGCAGAGTACGGCTGAATCTGAGGAAACCGCCGATGCGATTGAATATCAATGATGATGACCAACTCGATGCACCAGATGTTTCTGTCGTGGAATGCAAAATCGATCAACTTGGTGTTGATGAATTCCTTGTTTTGACATCGGAGCCGGGGTTTTACGTTCAGACATACCAGCTTTCCAAGGGTGTGTTCACTTTGGAATACAGGCAGGGAGCACCAGAAGAACATTATTCGGTTGAACCCACGATGACCAACAGCACGGAGGTGAAGCGTGCTTTTGGGCTTTTTCTACGCGGCTCTGCCGGTTTCGAGAATGCCTTCGACTGGCAGTCGGTATCCTTCGAAGACGATGTCTCACTCGTGAGTGGGAATGACCCGCTTTCCAGTGAACCGCTGGTCGAGTACCGCGGTATGCTGATGCCACCTGATTGGCCACAGGAGATTGAGGAAGCACAGAATCTGCGTGAGTATCAGATTCAGGGTCAGGCATGGCACAGAATACCTCGAGTATGCGAGCAGGATTCAGAAGCAGGCAATCTGTGTCAGGAATGCGGTGTGCGTGTATCAGAATTGCATGTGCCGGGATGCCGTTTGGAAACATGTCCCTGCTGCCGAGGCGTGTTGGTTGAGTGCGCTTGCGAGATCGAGCCTGATTGATGGTCTTGGCGAGAACGACCATCGGTTTTCATGGCAGTTGCCCACGAATTCGGTTGTGCGTGTCAAACAAAAATGATCTGGTTTTTATCTCGGAGCCTGCTGATCCAGCAACGTCTGTATTGCTTCGGACATTTGGTCAACTACCTTCGAGCCTCCGCCAACGTAAAGTTGCTTTACGACTCCGTCGCTTCCGACGATCACGAGCTGTGGAATCGCCTTCGCTTCGTAACGTGCCGCTGCAACGCCATCGATATCCAGGGCAACGGAAACATTCAGCTGGTAGCGTTCGAGCACAGGTTGGATTTGTTGCGCTGATTCCTGCAGGTTCACCGATACCAGTTTGACTTGTTCCGGGTCGAATTGCTTCACTGCCTTTTCGACCAGTGGCATTGTCTGCATGCATGGAGCACACCATGTTGCCCAGAAGTCAAGCACAACTATTTTGCCTTTCTGTTCCGAGAGTTTGAATGCTGTGCCGTCCAGCATTTGCAACGCTACTTCGGGAGCCGGTTCTCCAACCAGTGGAGACGCGACGTTGTTGATATTGTCTCCCTGTTCCATGGCGGCTGTCACAAGTGGTTCGATGGCTGATTGCAATTTCCAGCGGTTGTAGGCGAGGTCGGTCACCTCAGTCAGAATCTGATTACCGAGGATCAACTGATCGACAGTTTCAAGTGGAAAGCTGCAGGGGCCGATGATGGAACTTTCCCCGCTGACATGGGGACGGGTCGTCGAGTTTGGGGTGAAGGTCACACGTTTTCCGTCCCGCAGAAGCACTTGGGCAACGCCGTCGAAAATGGATGTTGCAGGTTGCTTGCCTTCTGGTTGATCCGAGGTATCTGCTTGTGGGCTCGTGTCCGCGTTCTCGCTGCTTTCTGTAACGGGATGCAGCCAGATGATCTGGGCAATTCGTTCTCTCGGCAATTCAATTTCGGTCAGTTGGACTTCAACCCGCACCCGACTCGCATCTGCGTTGATGAGTCGGCAACGCAGGAAATCGCCGTTGTGGGAGCAGAGCAGGTGAGTAGGAGGAGCAGTTTTCTGGAGCCGCGGGATCGTTAGCAGACGCTCACGCTTTGCTGCTTCCAAGTCAGGTGGCGGGGCGTTGGCCACAAATTCAATTGCTTTGATTTCGGCGTGGCTTACGAATCCGTCATCGGAGTCGATGGTTGAAACATGGACGCCTTGTTCGTCGATCCGGTCGACGCGGCAGGAAATGATATCGCCTGTCCGGATGTGTACCACATGAGCGTCGCGTTCGGCTTTGGGTGACTTGAGTTCATCGGCGCGTTTGAGGAACAATTCACCAAAGTTCAGGCCTCTTTGCTGTTGCCGCAGACGGAGACGGGCCATTTCCTGTGCACGCTGTTGTGGATTCTTGGGGTCTGTGTCCGGCTTTTTCCGATAAAGCACGCTTCCCGCCACATCTGGACGCATTTTTGCAGCGTTTTGGCTTCCAAACGCTTTCCATTGAAAGGCCATGGCAGGCGTCTGCCCGGTCTTGGCATCCGAAGGACTCAGGATACCGGTGAGTTTCAAATCAGCGATTTGTAATTGGCCTTCAATTTCTCCATCTGCAGCGACGGCGGGGGGCTTGTTTTCGTGTTTGAATACGATGATCGAACGCAAGTGCTCACGTGGGATTTTGGATGCGGCCTGCCCATTGGTTGATGCAAAAATGCAATGCCTCTGGTCGACCTCAACGATGTTGCCGGACAGCCGAATTCCGTTTTGCAGAAAGATGGCACAGGCAGCAGGAGGCGGTGGTGCTTTCGGCTTGCGGAAAGTGCTGCAGGTCACACGCGTCCAGTCCACTCGAGCTTTCGGGTTGATTTGTCCAATCACCAAATCCCCGGAAAGCATGGATTCAATGCTGCCGGCAGCAAATGTACCATCGTCCAAGGCAACCAGCGCATCTGCATCGACAGCAGGATTTGGCAGGTCTCCCAGCCACCTGGCAACGGAGATGCGTTCAACAGTCAGATTGGTTCCTCGATTGATAATTCGGATTCCACGCTGATGCGTTTGGCTTTCACTCGTATCGGTCGAGGTTGGTGCCGGATTTCCATCTTGATTGTTTTTCGGCATCTTCAGTGAGGTAAGCAGTTTGCCGTCTTTGCGCATGACGTGCATTTGTCCGAGGACTTGATCCAGGTAGAACGTCAGTCTCAAATCACGCCGTAGAGTCAGGTCTGCGATCTGTGACAAGGTCGCTGCTTGATCGGACTCCCGGACGGCGACAAGTTTTTGCCCGGCCGTTTCCAATCGCCATCCATCGATTGGCAGGTCCTCCGTGGCGGTGACGTCAGAGCCAAGCGACAGAGTGAAGTCTGCTTGATCCTTCCACGAGAGTGTGATTTCGATTACTGCCCGAAGTGGAACGCCAAGGTCGCCATTGAGAACAGCGCCCCGTTGTTGCGTGGCAAGAAAATTGCCAGATTCCTGCCATCCATTTGTTTCCAGATTTGCCTTGTTCCAGGGTGCAAGGCCGTTGAATCGCGTGAATAACAGTGTTTCGTTTTCTTGTACCCGATAAAGGCGTGTGATCGAGTCCGCGGGCACGATCAACTCACCACAGGTATCCGTTGAAATGGTCAGCAAACCGTCGATCCATGAAATGATGTTTCCATACACGATGTCACGGTTGGTAAACTCAATGGCGAATTCATCGGAGTCGGTGTTGAGCTCCGTGTTCCTGATGCGGGGAAACTTGATGCTTTCGATTGCTTCTGATCGAAATTGAAAAGGCGTCACGAAGCCATTTGCCAGCCACTGCAAAACATCGGGGTTGGAACTTGATCGCAATTGGCCGGGGACCTGGCTGCCGTCGATCAGGGCAAGAACGCCTGCACGCGGGGTATTTGTATCCACCAGGTTTTCTGGCTTTGGGGAGTCTGGGGCATCGCTTTGCTGAGCCATGAGGAACGCGGCATCGGCGCTCGCCAAGACGAAAGCGATGCTCAAGATGGTCATGCAACGAGCGAAATGTCCGTGCTTTGTAATCGAAAACAAGTTAACGCTCATAAATGGGCAGGAAGCGGTAGTTGACTGCCAGGGCCAATAATGACAATGAGGTGGAAACATGAGGACCATGTGTTCCGCTGAAACTTCCATCCTCGGCTTGTGTTTTCTTCAGCCTGCGAACAAGGTTCTTGTTCCAGGTGGTCCAGGCTGTGATGTCTGCTTGAAAAAAAGCTTGAGCCTGATAATAGCTCTGGTATTCGATTCCGCCGTGTCCCGGGCTTCCCCCCTGAATCTTATCCTTCAGGTAACCAAGCGTTGTCTTGTATTGGGGAATGTCCTTGCGGCGGGCCACCGAAAATACGAGGTTCGCAATTGCAATTCGTGCCATCGATTCGTTGAAACCACCAACACCACCTGAGTAGGCCACTTGACCCGAGGGTGCCGTCATCTTGATGAAATATGAAATGGCACGGTCAATTGCTTCATCGGGTACTTCAATGCCAGCATTTCGTGCAGCAAGCATTCCCATCAGTACTGCACCGGCCACCGAGGTGTCTGCATCGCTGCCACTGGGGTTGTAACGCCATGCGCCGAATGTATTTGACTTCTGGGCAGTGATTGCTGATCGGACTGCCAATTCAAGAGACTGGCCAATGGACCGGTTTGGCGCGTTTGGTACACCATCCCACAAGTTACGATCATCGACAGCGCCATAAGCTTCAGCCAGTCCCAGGCAGGCGAAACCATGGTGGTACATTGATCCACCGAAGTACCCGGTGGTTTTGTCCTGACTGCTGATGATGTATTTGATCGCTCTGCGGATGTTGCCGGAGTACATTCCGAAATTTGGATCTTCCCCAGAAGCCATAAAACACATGACCGCCATGCCGGCTACGCCCGCGCCCTGTTGTTGTGATTGCCAGCTTCCATCACTTGCCTGCGTGCGACTGAGAAAGCTGAGGCCACGGTCATACATGTCCCTGACATCTCGTGGAACGGGGTCCCCACTGCGAACCTCAAGCGACTGGCCATGCAGGACGCTACACCAGACAAGGGTCAACGTGACCAGCGAGCAGCATTTCAAGTGCATTCGATACATTGACATTAGCGTTTGCGCATCCCAGCGAGATTGATGAATTGTAGGACAACCGGCCATTCCTCTTCACTGAAGAGCGGTTTCAGTTCCGCTTCTATTTCCTTGAACTTTGGTAATACAATGAAAAGCATTGGTTCGTTGTAATCATGTGGTTCCAGTGGTTCCGTGTGTTTTAATACGGTTTCAATGAAACCTTCACGCTGATTGATGGTCAGAGGTAAACGTGAATCAAGCGACGCTACCGTTGCGCGAACCATGTTTCGGTAAAGCTTGTGTTTTCGTTTTTGCGACAGAGCTTCCATTTTTTCGAAGTCATCTGGCGCGAGAAGGTTCGCTTTCGTTTTCTGATACAGGGATCCTTCTTCATGCAGACCCGCCTGATAGCGATCCATCAGTGGTAGGGCAGCGGTTCGCATTTTTGGAAATTGGGCCGAAAAAACGTCCTGCGGTATGCTGCCAAACTTCCAGCGGCTTTTCATCTCTTCAAAGGCTGCGAAGAACCGTTGGATGTCGATTTCGCCAGCCAGCATCAGTTGTGACTTCTGTTCAGGAGTCAATGTTATTGATGATTACGTGATGGAGGTCTTTGCTTCCAACATTCGTTTCGCTTTATCACGAGCGGCAGTTGCTGCCATGTTGCGGAAACAGAGTCGATCGAAGTTCTCTGAACTGTAATTGATGACCCTCACGGGTTTTCCTGCCACTTGTGCTGTTGCAGGTTCAAGCACGAACGAAAACGTGCTGCATGCAATCAACGCAAGGAGCGGCAAAGGAGTCATGGCTGAAAGAAATGGCTGCATGTTCTATCCGGCAGATGGATTGAATGTCTGGTACCGAAGGATTCTTTGCGGTTATCGATTGCGAAGCTCGAATTGCTGGTTTTCGCGTTCGTCGTTGACTTGCTTTTTGTCCAAACCCGGGGGATTGATGGATGAAAGAAAGTCGTTGGAATTGAAATAGTTGACCCACGGTTGGTTGTAGTTCGGATGTTTCTGCGTTTTCCAAAGAGCAAGCTGGCGGTCGGTCAGCAGAGACTCCATGTTTTCAGCCGATGGAATTGGGAGCAGGGGCCGGTAGCAAAACGCGAGCGGACGCGTGGGGATTCGTGACGTCTACAGAGCGGCGATGTCCGTCTCCAGTTGTTCAATTTCATCGTGCGAAAGTAGGACCTGAGAGTCGATCAGGTTGGTGACGATCGATGCTGTAGCAGTCAGGTTGGCTCGGCGTCTTGCATCCAGTTCCTGGGTGTATGCGTCGGACACATCTGGCGGGAAGGTGTCGTGAACGACTTTTTTAAGGTGATCGGTGATCAACAACTGTGGTTTTGGCCATTTCGCCGGATTGCCTTCTTTGCTGAGTTCGAGATACATCTTCTGCATGTCGGTCACTTTGCCGGTTGCTTCAGCAATGACCGTTGCCAGTTGTTCGTTGTTGGGCTGGCAAACTTTTTTGATGAAGAAAATCTCCCGTTGTGCCAGTTCCCGAAGTTTTTGTTCCAGTGGAATGGCAACTCTTCCGCGGGCAATTTGGATTGGTTTTTTGACTTGGACTGGGGCCGCTGCCTTGACTTTGTCTTGCGCATCGCAGCTGGTGGAATGGAGGAACGCCATCATCCCAACGAGAAGTCCGAGGCAGGGACCGCAGCAGTGGAGGACTTTCAATCCTCTGCCGGATATTTGCTGCCTGGTGGGCAAACCCCGTGACTCGCGGGTTTTTCTACGAGGTAAGAGTGTTGTCTTGTTTTCAGGTGACACAGTCATCAACGCTCGTTTCCAGTTTTCCAGTTTTCAAGCTGGTTGAAGTATTGATCCAGTCCTGCCCGGAACTCTTCAGGCAGTGGTGCGCCGGTGTTGCCCGTTGCCTGCACGGCAGAAAGTTCTTCACGATTTTCTTTTTCGTTCACTCCCGAGCCAACCAGTGCCAAAGCGGGTGTTTCGGTGTCCCCGCTACCCCCGCCACCAGGATCAGCACCTCCTCCACCGCCTGCATTCGGGTTGAAACGCTTTGATTTCAGCAGCAGTTCGATGACTTCGGTTTCAGCGGCGATTGCGGGTGGACCTGTGTCGGGTTTGACCAGTATCTCGGTTGTTTCCGCCATGACACCGGAAACCTGTGTGAGCAGTGCAATTTCTTTGTCAAATTCAGACTCGGCGTCAGGTAATTCGCGGATGCGACGCACGACGTCATCCATTCGTTCGTTGAAACGATGCTGTTTTTCCGAAAGGCCGTTGGCAGTCATGACATGTTCGGTATCCGACACGGCTGGTCTTGCCTGTTCCGCCACACGTGTTTCCTCCCGGAGTTTTACTTCGCCTTCCAGCAGTTGAAGAACTTCCAGAACGATCGCCGGCGGCAGGCTTCCCTTGGATTTGCCTCCGGGGCTGGCGCCACCCTTGGTGACTTCCACGAGGTCCTCGGCCCATCGGTCGAAGTTGTCGCTCCAGTATTCAGCTTGCGAAATCGCCAGTCCGTTTTCTTTCCGCAAGTCCTCAGCCAGTAGTCGCAGCTCCGCTGTTACGTCCTGCTCACGCATGTCGTCGAGCACGCGTTGAAACAGCATGAAACGGCTGCGTTCAAAATACGCGGCCATGTCGTCCATGATGTGTGACGCCTCGTTGCTGCTTTCGCTTTCGGTAGTCGCCAGATTTGCGAATGTTTTCGAGTTGATTTCCTTTTCGCGTTCTGATACTCCGAACGAGTTCGGAACCAACTCGGATAAGGTGGCAGCAACTGCTTGCTGTTTCCGTGATGCAGCTTTGAGGCGCTTTACCAAAGTACTGCCCTCAAGATTGGCAAGAATGTTATTGAGTTCGTCGGCTACTTTGTCAAATTCCGCGAGGAGCTCTTTTTGTTCGGTGACCGCTTGTTCCATCGGTGGTGCACCATCATCGGGTGGGGGGTCACTTTTGGCGTTGCCTGCAAGTTTTGTATCAGGGAGTCCTAAACGGCCTTGTCCTGGATTACCGGGAGGCGCATCTTCGGGTTTGGTTTTACTCAGGTCATGTTGAGTTGATTCGACATCATTGATGCTGGGTGCCGGAGTTGGCGACTCGGGTTTGGGCTCTTCCTCTTGCGCGTCACCTCCGTTGCCGGATTGGTTGAGGCGATTTTTGCCCACTTGCTTGGCTTGTTTGCTGTCGGGTTTTGGTGTGGTCTGGTTGGCCGCCTGAGCAGATTTTTCGAGGAGGTCGGCTACCGAGGGCATACGGTTTCCGGAAATGTCTTTGAGAATCTGCATCATCTCGGCCCATTGTTCGAGATTCTCCACGGCAATGTCCGAGTTTCGCATTGCTTCTTTCAGGAGCCCTTCACCGTTCTGAACGAGAGATTTAAGACGGCGGCCATTGTTTCGTTCGCGTTCGGACTGATCAGACAGTTTTGCAACGTTTTCATCCGTCGCAAGCTCTTCGGGGGGAAGTTCTCGAAGTTGCTTGTTGGTTTCGTGCAACTGCATTTCGCGGTCTCGAACATCGAGAGACATCCGATGCCACCTTGCGAGTTGTGTTGTGATCCAGATGGCATGTTGCTCAGCATCAAGCACTTCAAAAACGGACGTTGGGGAGTACACACGTTCACGGCCGGGTAAGTAGTCTTCCACGAAGACACGTACGGCAATCGGTTGTGGCTGTATTTTGTGGGTTTCCGGCGAAAACGTTCCCGCAAGTTCAAGGGCTTCTGCCAGCTGGTTTCCCGCGCCAAGCATCGTTTCGCCCGATGGCACCGAATCTAGCGATTCATCGATTCCTTGCCATTCAAGTCCAACACGTTTGACGCCAAAATCATCGCGGGCACGAACAGTGAAGGACAACACCTCCGTGTCAAGCATCACTTTGCGTCTTGGTAAATCGTCGCAAATCAGCGTCGGAGGAGCGTCGTCGGTAGCTTCGATTGACAGTTGGAAGGGTTTGCTGCCTGATAGGCCATGGTGGTCAGACCACTTCAATACAATTTTTTGCGGTTGGTCAATCAGAAAACCGGTTGTTGAAAATGAATCGCTGGATGGTTCCGCTGGAATTCCATTGAAGCTTGCCGAGGCCAGATCACGTGACGCATTGGCAGTGAGAGTGGTTGTGCTTCCCCGAACCACCGAAACGGTTGAACTACGAACATCTTTTCGCAGCGGTGCGTTGCGTCCCAGATACTGCGGCAGCTGAACCGATGCTTTGATTGAACTCAGTTCGGGACGCATTTTGGGATCGACTGTAATGTTTCCTTTGTAATCTCCTACTCGAAGGAAAAGGTCTGTCTGCTTGATCTGCCCTGGTAATCTGAACTGATATGCGTTCTGTGTGCGATTGGCTACATGGGGCGAACGCCCGTCAAGGGTCACAAGTGCAGAGTCAGGTGACCATTCTGTTTCATCACGAAGCGAAAATTCCAGATCGAATGCCTCGCCATGGGGCACCACCAACGTGTCAGGCAGATTTTCAACAGCGGCGAATGTATAACGCGGTGTTGAACTCCATGGCATCAGGAATCTCGCCCACGCGTTTTTGCTGGCAGCGGCAGTCAGAAAAAGAAGAATTGCTGCGGCTGAGGCCAGTATTGCAGCAGTCACCGCCCGTTGTCGGTGACGGGGTTTCGGAATGGCTTGATGCAAATCCTGCTGGTTTACCGAAGCTGCAACCTGTTGGATAGCGGCTTCCACCAGTTCCGGTGAGCGTGACTGTTCTGATTTGTCCTCGGATAGTTCAATCACGCCCAGCAACTGATCGCCCGCCGCTGGTTGTGTCTCAGCAAGCAGACGAGCCAACTGCTCCAGGTGCCGGCGTCGATAGATCCATCTGTGGATGGTCATCGGAATCAGTCCACAGGTGATCGTGGATCCAGTCAGGATCAGTCCGCGCATCACGGCTGATGTGTCAAAGAAACGATCCAGCAGATAGGTCAGAAGAAAGCCAATCAGAACACCGGTTGTTGCCCCCGCAATGGCTTCCACCAACTTTACAGTCCACACGCGATGGCGGTATGCCCGTAATTTGTCTCGCAAGGACTGTGGTAGTTCGAGAGTATTTTTGTGGTTAGCCGGCATGCCGGACTTTCCTGAGGCTAGCGGTAAGGAAAAGCATGGCCTTCGATCGCGGAATGACCCGTTTCCGGTTCGTGGGGCATGCGAAGCTCTCCGATGGGGTTTCTACGGAAAGGTTCAAGTTGGTGGTGTCTGGTCGAAATCAGGGTTTTATCACGAATGGTCACTTGGAGGCTCTGTCGGTATGGGTGATCAAAATCCGACAAGCAGCGTTCAAGTAGTCAAACTGATAAAGACCATGGATTGCGAAATCGATTTTCACTCATTGCAAAATCCTCGCGAGTGAATCTCGTGACAATTCCAGACCGATTTTTTCGGTTTACCACCACCATAGAGTAACGTGGTGGGCCCATTTCGACAAATTCAATCATGGCGGGAGGCGGTGAGATTTGTCCCCATCCCGGTGGCATGCGTGACAGCGCTGGTTGATCCCGGGGATTGGCCGGTGGGAGCCGGCATTGACCGGGGATAACGTTTCAACAACTGGGGTCCGAGTCTTGGAAAACGGTCGAATCTTCCTTTCTCACGTGAGGCGTCCAGACTTCCAATGCTAACTGGCGGGGGATTGAGGCAATTGGAACTCTGGTCGTATCGCCATGAAGTGTTTGAATCGCTTGCAACCTGCACGTCTGAGTGCGGTTGGTTTCGAACGGATTGGTCGCTTCAAAGTTGGTTTTCCTGACAGTTTGGAAGGCTGATTCTCTGGAATCAGATGGAAAGTGCATCAACACCGGAGCGAGGATGCAGCGAAACAAGAGCGTGATGGAGCACGATTTCGAAATCCGACACCGTTCACGCCTGGGGCGTCTGACATGAGGGGCAATCGTAGTCAGTTCCGGTCGTGATGTGCGTTTCGTTGACTCATGGCCAGTAACGTGGGTAAAACCAATTTGCTGTCCGTGTGCGTTTGAGGCGTACGTGACTATTTGGCCAGTGCCAACAGAGACTCTGGTAGCCGATTGGGACGTCCAGTTGCGTCGACACATGCGATGATCGAATCAGCGTCAACGATCAGAGTGTCTCCACAGTGAATTTGGTACACATGCGACAGACGAACCTTTCGCACGCCCACCAAGTGGGTCGTCAGAACAAGTTCATCGTCGAATTGAGCGGCGGAGTGATACCGAACATTCATCTCGCTCACAACCAGCATAAGGCCGCTATCTTCCAGTTCCCGATAACGCGTCCCCGCGGCGCGGAGCATTTCGACCCTGCCCCGCTCGAAATAGTTGAGATAGTTGGCATGATGGACGCGTCTCTGACCATCAGTTTCGTGATAGTTTACCCGGATGGTCAATCGATGACTGGTGATTGGTTGCGGAGGATTAGCACTCATTCGTTTCAATCATGGAGTGGGGGTGAATGATCTGCTGATGAGTTTAACGAATGAAACAGTTGAATGGAGTAGCCTGAGCATTCTGAGGATGCATTGGTGCGGTCGTAAGCCGCAGAGATCTCATTCGTTTCATTCAGCATTTTCGGTACTTGCGGTTCAAGATGCAGGGCCGGTGCACAATCAAATGACTTGTGAGTCAGAAAACCTGTGCCACAGTGTCTGAGTTTCCGATTCCTCCCAGTGACCGTACGGAAACACGCAAACATGGACGTGATCTGATCAGCCTCCCGCAAAGTGGAACGCATGACTGAGCGTTGTGCCTGAAAGATCACAGCGACCGTTGGAAATCGGGGCATTGCTCAGATTGCCAGATAGTACAGGAAGAGCCAGAGATGAATATCGGGGACGACGCAGGCACCGCGTTTCAGACGATGCGCGGTCGAAACTTTCCAGCGATCAGACAATTCACCATCTTCCTTGAAAATCGAGTGGGGCAATTACTCGAGGTGGTGCGTCGGTTTGAGGGGACTGGGATACGGATCTGCGCGCTGTCAATCAGTGATGCTGCCGAGTGCGCCTTTGTACGTTTTCTGGTGAGTGACGCGGATCGTGGACGTGACATCCTGGAACGTGGTGGTCTTGCGATGATTGAGACTGATCTGGTTGGCGTACAACTGCCCGAAGGCCCCCAGCCTTTATTGCGGGTGTGTACTGCATTGTTGCAGGCCGAACTCAACATCATTCAGGCATACCCTCTGATCGTTCGCCCCAATGGAGAACCCGCGGTGGCCATCATGGTTGAAAACATTGAAGTTGCGATGGCAACTCTTCATGAAAAAGGCTTCACTCTGATCACTGAGGGTGACCTTGATGGTGATCCTGGATTGCAATCCTGATACTTTTGTCTGATCGGAAGTGAACGCTGCATGTCACGCGACACGTCGACTGTAGACATACCACTCAGCAGCGATCAGGCCCAGCATCGCGATTAAAGCCCAACGCCAGAATTCCTGACGTTTTTCGACACTGCTTTCGTCCGAAGTGACGGCTTGATAGCCAAGTTCAATTTCTTTGACGACGGCGATCGAACTCTCACGTGGATCAAACAGATTGATGGCAAAAAGATCCGCCAGCTTGTCTTTGGATTCCACCCGATAATTCCCCGGAACTTCCGTTTCAATGATTTCAAGTGACCCGCCGGGGCCTGGCGAGACGTCGACTGGTGTTCCGCCAATCCTGGTCACCTGCGGAGAGGTGATTGCGTTTTCCAGTCGAACGCGTACGGTTTCACCTGGGCGATAAGAAGGGGCTCCTGTTGTATCAGCCGCCCCAGCCAGATAACGCATCACATTGAGAAGGAAGACGGGCCATGAGCGTTCGGCGTACCAGTTGGTGTTGGTTTCTGCGTCACCGTCTTCGTTACGGGATATGATCTCGAATCCCAGCACCATGTCCTGAAAACCATCTCGTGGAGCAATGGAGAGGATTGATCCAACGTCGGCCCCGACCAGCTCAATGGTGCCCGGAGGACCCTCAACTCCCCGACCACTGAAAATGAGTAGGGAAAACAGTTCCAGGTATCGCATCAGCGGGTGAGTTCGTTCGATATCAATGAGGTTGACTGGTGATGGAGGGCTGGCCCACCTCCAGTTCTGTTCGGCTACCGGAGTTGCATCACCAGTGGGCGCGGTCTCCGTGTCATTGGCGATTTCCGTGGCTCCGTTTGCATCAGGACCATTGCCGGTGTCGTCAGTTGCATTTGCTGTTTCAGGATTTGCGTCGGGGGAGCCTGTGGAATCGGGCGTCGATGTTTTGGTAACGGGGTTTGCTGGAGGCAAAGAGCCGATAAAAAATGTGTTTGTTCTAGGCATCTGCTCGGGGGAGCAGGTGTCGTAGATGATCAGATCGTCGAGACCTTCTGCGGCCCGTTTCTTGTATTCATCGCTGTTCAGATAAGAAGGCAAAAAGAAGCTGGTCGTACAAATCTTGGAAGTGTTTTCTGTTTCCAGTCCTACTTTCAGAGGTGTATTGCCGGGGGTGATTACCAGTATCGAAACATTTCTCATTGGGCTCAGCCCGGCATAGGCAACGTTATCGATCGCCAGGTCATCTTCGTGATCCAATGTCAGGGAGAGACTGGCTGCATCCTGGCTGTCAATCACGAAGCTAATTCCGGTCTGTTCTCCTGCAGGAATTTCGATTGCTTCGGCGTCAAGAAACTGACCGTTCATCTTCAGCGTGGCCGTGGTGGTGACTTCACGGGTACCGAAATTCTCGATTGTTGCAAAGGCTTGGACCTCAGTTGGACGCTCTCCGTTTCGCTCGGTGGAAAAGGCCGTGATTGCGAGATTCTGAACGTCCTCGGAACCCATTGCGATGTACTCAGGATTCAAATTGCCCAGATTGAACTCCGTGACGGTTTGAAAACCACCATCACTGAAGATCAGCAAGTCAGCTGGTTTGGCATCAGCCACCTGGACATCGTTCACATCCGCTATTTCACTGGAACGACGAGGGTTTGCCAGACCGTCTGCCGCTTTGAGTGCACCGAGTATGTCAGTGCTGTGATTGGTAATGCCGACTGATTCAAGTGAATCCCGCAGTCGAGAACGGTCCGAAGTGAATGCCTGGACGGTTTCGGGCCTGTCGCTGAAAGTCACAAGCATGGCTGTGTCCTCATCACTCATGGCTTCGATGCGTTCCAGAATCAGGCGTTTGGCTGCTTCAAAACGACTCTCGGTCTTACCCCGATCGACCGTTTGCATACTGGCTGCATTATCGAGCAGAAATACTGTTCGTTTCTGTCGCTTCGAGTCTCCGAGGAAACCCGGACGTAGTAATGCAATCAAGGCAATGAAGACGGCCATGAGTTGCAGAAAAAGCAGCAGGCTGCGGCGCAGGCGTTGCAGCAGACTGTTGACGTGCAAATCTTCGATTGTTTTGGACCACAGATAGGTACTTGGTACCTCCACCGGTTCGCGTTTGAGTTTGAGAAAGTACAGCAGAATGATGCCGACGGGGATTAGACCCAAAACCAGCCAGGCGACAGGATTATAAAAAGCGGGGATGACATTCATCGAACGACACCTCGTTGACGCAGGTACTTTGTCACGATCGTTTCTACAGGCGTTTCAGTTTGCACCGGCAAGTAGGTGATGGAGCGCTTCGAGCAGAAGTTTTTAATCCCGCTGATGAAAGAAGTCACCGTTTCCTTGTATTTCTGCAATGCATGGTTATTCAAGGTGATTTCTGAAGAATCACCATCCTCCACGTCGATCAGGCGGCGGTCCCCTCTCAACGGAGGGTCAATTTCCTCGGGTGAAAGGACATGCATGACGAATACATCCATTCGGCGGCCTACAAGCATCCGCAGAGCGGATTCATAGCCCTCCTTGTCCATCAAGTCGCTGATCAATACCGCAACGCCCGTTCCTGAGTTACGGATCGAAAAGTCCCGTACCCCTTCCAGCAGGGATACGTTGTGCCCGCTTTCCACGTCGTCGAGGTAGTCAAGCATTTTCCATAAACTGGCGCGACCTCGAAGCACCGGAGCGCGACGGCCCATTGGTCCGAGTGCTTGGACGCTTACCCGGTCAGCCCGACACATGCCCACGTATCCCAGGGCCGCTGCCAATTGCTTGGCGACATGCAGTTTTGTAGGGGTGCCAAAGTTCATCGACTCGCTGGCATCGATCAACGCATAAAAATGGAGGTCTTCTTCCTCCTGAAACAGTTTCAGGAAAAGTTGATCAAGGCGGGCGTAGAGATTCCAGTCGATCAGACGGAGATCGTCACCTGGTACATAATTTCGAAAGTCATGGAATTCGACACTCTGCCCCTTACGTTTACTCTTTCGTTCACCCTTCATCCGCCCGCGGAATACCTTGCGGGATACAAGTTCCATGCGTTCAAGCCTGCCCAACAGGCTTGGTGGCAGCAGGGGGGCTTCTTGACGGTTGCTCATCCTGACGCGTCTCTTTTCCGAACGTGGGCGGTTAAATCTGATGAAGCGGTCCGGGTCAATCTGTGAATGACCGTTTTGAATGGTTTATCGGGTAATGGACACCGAAAGAGCGAGAACGTTACTGCCAAAGTAGAGGTAGACGCTCGTCCTGATCGGTTAATTTGCCGGCTTGACGGACTCCCTTTCCCTTTCTCTTGTTCAGGGTGTCACCGAGGTCTGCTCGAGCACGCTCGGCTGCTGCCATTAATTCTTTTACCACAACTGGGTGTTCCCCAAGCACATTGGTTGTCTCGGATACGTCTGCGTCCAAATCGTACAGACTCAATTTCGTTTTTGCCTGCTTGTAACCCACCGGAAGACCTCCGAGTCCACCCGGGTGCCCATTGAGGGTCCGGTAGGAATGCGGGAAAACGAGCTTGAAGCGGTCGTTACGCACTGCCTGTAACTGCCCGCCACCGTAATAGCAGTAGAACGCCTCGTGCGGTGACTTGGCGTCTGGCTGCCCTGTCATCAGGGGCAATATGTTCTTGCCGTCGATCCGGTTTTTGGGAAGCTCAGCGCCGATCAGGTTTGCAACGGTGGGAAGAAGATCAATGGTGCTGCACAATTGATCGCATTCGGTCCCCGCAGGAATTTTACCCTTCCACCACATGATGGTCGGTTCCCTGTATCCACCTTCAAACATGGTGCCCTTGCCCTCGCGTAAGGGTCGCGCGCTGCCTGCGTGTGTTCCATAGCTGAGCCAAGGGCCGTTGTCGCTGGTAAAAACTACCAGCGTATTGCGTTCAACACCGATGTCTTCGATTGTGTCGAGGATCTGGCCGACTGACCAATCGACCTCCATCACGACATCACCGTAAAGGCCCGCGCCACTTTTACCTTTGAATTCATCAGATGCGTAAAGTGGTACATGCACCATCGGATGTGGCAGGTAAACAAAAAATGGTTTGTCTGCGTTGCGTCGGATGAAATTCACTGCACGTTCAGTGAATTGACGTGTCATCTGTTCCTGGTCAGATGGCTGCATGTTGTTGTTGATGATTTTGTAGCCGGAGTCACTGTTTGTTTCCAGGAGCGGGAGCGCTGCCCATGGAATCTCCGCGTTGGGATCCGTCGCACGCTTGGCCATGGCTGCAGGATGCATCGGCCACATGTCATTGCTGTAGGGGATGCCATAGTACTCATCGAATCCGTGATGATCTGGCAGAAACTTGGGATGATGCCCAAGATGCCACTTTCCATAACATGCGGTTGCATATCCTCGAGACCGACAGACCTCAGCCAGGGTTGTTTCGCTGGAGTTCAGGCCTGTGTTGGACTTTGGACCCAATGCTCCGCGAATACCGATGCGAGTGTGATAACAACCGGTAAGCAGTGCTGACCGCGATGCCGAGCATACCGCAGAGGAAACCACGAAGTCGGAAAAGATACGGCCCTCCTTCGCCATTCGATCCAGATTGGGTGTCTTGTAGGCAGTTGCGCCGAATGGTCCTATGTCCGAGTAGCCCATGTCGTCAATGAATATCACGACGACATTCGGAGGAGGGGGGGCGGAATCATTTCCATCTGCCGCAGTTGCAGGTGGTACGGTGAGGATGCTGATGGAAGCAAGGATCGCAGTGAGGAAACGCGGCAACATTTTGGTCTGATGGCTCATGGGTAGATTCCGTTATTTCACCCCCTGATTGTAGCAGAGTCGGCAGCTTCTATCGGGTGGCTGATTGCAATAATCGGTGTACCTGTGAGGTTTTTGGCGCTGTGCGGCTTTCAGGATGTTTGATTACTGGCGATTGGCCCTGTCAGGGATTCAGTTGATCACGCGGTGTGCCGAATGCTTGCTGGATCAGCGGGGATGATCGTTCGTCAACGAAGGCCATGATCCTTGACTTGAAATTGCTGTGACCGGTCCAGCAAATGACTCGTCTGGCCGGGGAGTGACGCAATCGCAACACGGCTCGCCTGCGAGCTATGGCCAGATTGCCTTCAGATGACCAGAGGCCCATTCATGATTTCCAGCAACCGTTGCCCGAATGATAATCGGTCCCTTTGTATTCAATGGAAGGGGGAGATCAAGCAGACTGGGCTGCCCGGTGACAGCAGTTGTTTCGACTTTGGCCAGTAAAGTTTCGTTAGGGTCCCCCTCGGGCACACCGCCAACAGGATGATCAACGCGAACGAGCAAGGTTCCCGAGACGGGCGCATTCACTTCAACCCGGAGGAAGTTGGATGTATCCGTGTCACGTTTCCTCACGATTTGCAATGGCTTGGGATGGTGCAGTCGAAGGGTGGGATCGCCGAGCAGATTGTAAAGCAGCATGTGTTCGCGGCGTTCTTCATGCAGTTGACCTCTCGAGGGGCTGATGAGAGTGGCCAATGCATCAACCATCAAGCGTTCCGGTTTGGGTGGACCGCTGTTTTCCTGATGCATGTCGCGAAGCGCGAAACGCCAGGCGTCACCAAGTCGTGGAGCCTGTTGGCGGAAAATTCCTTGAAGCAAGCCAATCGCGGCAGTGGTGTTTCCATAGGGCATGGTAATGCGGCTTCCGGCGAATACCGCAACTGGACCACCGTCACGCAACACCATCTGTTCTGCGATGCTGTCTTGAGCAGCGTCGCAGGCACCTGTGAAACAGGCAAGTAGAATCGCGATGGGTGCGGTTTCTGCAGGGGTGAACAGCCTCTGGATACTGGTGCGATCCAGCACCGCTTTGCCTCCCAGTGAAGGGGCGACTCGATCCAGTTCTGTCACTTGACCATGCCCAGCGTAAACCCAGAATCTCGAGCCAAGGCGATAGTTATTGACGACCGCATCGGTGAAGGTTCCGTTGGTGGGACAAAAACGATGTCCCGGGCTTGCATAGGATATGTGTGTGAGAGTGTCGCCAGGTAGCATGGTGGTGACAATCGTGCGTGTCACGGTCTCAATGGCGGCGTCAGGCACCTTGCCGAAGCCCCCGATGCCTCCGATCAGTTGAAGACGTGATCGCCATCCACCGAAGTTTGTGCTGGATTCGCGCGCCAGGATTCTCGCAACCCATTTTTGAAGTTGCTCTGGTTCATCAACCGGCAAACGGCCAACAGCGGCGTCCGGCAGAAAGTCTCCATCAAAATCACCGTACAGCGAGTCGGTTGCCAGGCTGGCGGTTGAACCCCATTTCGCTGACACCGTGGTGGGCATGTAGAGCGTGGGTGTTTGCCGTATTGGATCGGCTGGTTGGCCAATGATGGGGGTGTCGCCAACCAGAAGGATGTAATGCGTGCTTTTGGTGGAAACTTGTTTGATCGCATCTCGCAGGTCCGAAGCCTTCGCGCGAGGCTGAATCTTTGTGACCTTCAACCCTTCGCTGGAACGTGCTGTCACCCATGGCTGGATTGCTTTTTCAAAGGCAGGTGGGCAAACCAGGATGACCTCTTCGGATTCTGCTTTCGCACCCGGGGCACCGAGCGTGTGCAACAGAAAAACAACAATCGCCCATACCAGGACTTCACTGACGGAGGAACGGATGCAGCGGCGGAATTGATGCAGCAAAAGGTTCATGAAAGCCTGGATCAGACGTGTGGTGGGTTTCGATGACGCTTGCAGTGTGAATCAAAACGTATTTTGGCATTGATTGCCAGTCCAATGTTTCCAGCAAGCGGACATGAACCTTGGAAGATTTCTTCTTCTGGTGCTTGTTTGGCTTCAATAGGTAACACGATGTTCATGGTTTTCGTTCTGCAGAAATTGCTGCAAAAGCAGGTTCTTGCAAAACACCAGTCGCATTTGGCCTTCTGGGCCCAATGGGTTTCCCCGTTCAGTGTGTTCGTATCAGGCCGGGAGGTCCATCGCCTTTTGCAGTCTCGGCCAACGCGATTCGCATGTCGCCTGTTGATCGACACCTCGGTTGCACAACGAAGGCTCCTGCGTTTCTCGCCTTGGCAAGAGTGAGGAAAGGGTGGATTGGGTCGTGAGATCGGTTGGGGTCAAGTTCAAAGCGTCTGATTTTGACCGTGTTGACCGGTTGCTTGCTGGTCGGTCAGGGGTGATAGGTTACAATCTCAACACGCGCAGGGCGGATTTTGTCGCTGTGACAGCAGGATAGGGGAGCGTTGCTAAATTCAGGCGACATTCACTTGGATATCTTCCTGCTGATACGTTCATGCGGATGAGAACTGGCTGTGCGCGATTCAGCGAGTTGACAACGAAAGTGTTTGATCAAGGCATAAAGTGTTTGATCAAGGCATGATGGGTACTGGGTTCAGAGGTGCTGGGGTGTCATGTTCGAGTTGATTTGGCTGGATAGCCAAGAGGAATGAGTCCTGACTGACGGAGCAGTGAATGGTGGTCGCCGTTGATGGTGAGCAATTGAAACCAGTGATTGGAATTACCGTTGGAGACGCAAGTGGCATTGGGCCAGAGCTGGCCATGAAGTGTGCTGCGCTGCCCGAGGTGAACAACCGCTGCCGACCAGTTCTTTATGGAAACGTTTCGGTCATGAATCGCATCGCGGCGGCTGTTCAGCTTGATCCGCCCGATGCAGCAGCGATTGTTGAAACTGGCGTGCTTGACGTTCACTCGGTGCAACCAGGGAAGTTCACTGCTGAGACGGGGCGTGCTTCGTTTCAAGCAGTTGAGGCTGCCATTTCCGACTCGCTGGAAAATAAAATCGATGGGATCGTTACTGGCCCGATTCAAAAAGAAGCGTGGCGGTTGGGAGGAATCACTTATCCCGGGCATACCGAGTTGTTCGCAGATCGATGTCAGGTTTCCGAGTATTGCATGATGCTCACCAGCGAACAGATTTCCTGTGTTCTTGCGACGATACATGTTGCCATCGCGGAAGTTCCGGGTCAGCTGTCCACCGAGATGATCTTCCGAGCGATTGGACTTGCTGCCCAGGCGATGGAAAAGCGGCTTGGACGGCCAGCTCGTGTGGCCGTTTGCGGATTGAACCCTCATGCCGGGGAAGGTGGAAGGTTCAGTCATGGGGAAGAAGAGCATCTGCTTGTGCCCGCGATCATTCAAGCGCGGCAAATGGGGATCGAAGTGACGGGGCCGCTGCCGCCTGACACTGCATTCACGCCCGCGGTTCGTCTGCATACGGATGTCTACGTTTGCATGTACCATGATCAAGGCTTGATTCCGCTCAAGACACTTGCCTTTGATGACGCAGTCAATGTCACGTTGGGGCTTCCGATTGTTCGTACCAGCGTGGATCATGGGACGGCTCTGGACATCGCCTGGACGGGACAAGCCAGTCATCAAAGTATGCTTGCCGCGATTCACATGGCAGTGGATCTGGCAAATGGTTGAGAAGTGTAACCAGCACGGAACGGTTGGAACGCCACCTGATAGTGCGTCTGGTAACGCCGACGTTGGGCTGATGGGTCAGCTTGATGACGGAACGGAAACGCAGATTGCATCGGAGCAAAAAGGTCTTCGATCAGGCGAACGATTGTGGCCGTGGTGTCTGGAAATTCTGTTACTGCTTCTGGTGTTTTTCGTGTATGCCGGTGATGCAGCACCGATGGTCAACGAGGCGCATTACCTCAGCAAGGCAAAGAATTTCTGGAATCCCGATTGGTGCAGTCGCGACATGTTCGTTGCTTCGGAAAAGGTCCATACAACGTTCTACGCCCTGTTTGGGTGGCCAACCAGATTTTTGACGTTATCTCAGACAGCGTGGATCGGTCGGGCCGTGGGTTGGTTGTTGCTGGCGATTGGTCTGCAACATCTATCGTGGGCAATCTTTGGGCGGCGCTTTCTGTGTTTGGGTATCGCCGTGCTTTGGATCTCGGGAATCGAGTACGGAAATCTCGCGGGCGAGTGGGTGGTTGGCGGCATTGAGGCCAAAGTTCCCGCTTACGGTCTGGTCCTGTTGGCCTTGGGCAACCTTGTGCAGCGTCGCTGGGCCTGGGTTTGGATTTTGTCAGGGGCCGCTGCCGCGTTTCATGTGCTTACCGGTGGCTGGACGGTTGTCGCTGCAATGGTCTGCTGGTTCGTGACTGAACGCAAGCGGCGTGACAGAGTCAAGCTGATCTCACCGGCGTTGTTCATCGGCGGGGCGCTTGCCTTGTTCGGCCTCGTCCCAGCCCTTGCCATGTCATGGGGAAGTGACCCGGAGCAGACCGCCATGGCGGCTCGTATCTATTCTTACTTTCGGATCAAGCATCATCTGCTGCCGAGCGACTTTCATGCGTCCTGGTATTTCAGGTTTGGCATCCTCGTGAGTGCCATGTTGGGCGGGTTGGTGTTTTATCGGCAGAAAGACGAGCGTGTAAAGATTCTTGGTTGGTTTTGCCTGGCTACATTGGCCATCTCTGCGATTGGATTGGTCGTCGGCTGGTTGGCTCCCTATGCGCCGACAGTCGCTGCCAAACTTTTGCGTTACTACTGGTTTCGTCTTGCGGACGCGATGGTTCCGTTGATGGTTTCCGTTCTGGTTTGCCGCATGTTAGTCGATCAGCGACAGGTTTTACGCAGAATCGGTTTCAGCCTGTTGGTGCTGTCGGTCAGTTTGGTCGGCGTTTCGACTGTTCGGTCTGCCCGGCTCGGAATTCCACCATCGGTCAGCAATGATCTGCTGGGAGTCGAAGCAGGGGCCACTGCTGAGGTCCAGCAGCAAGTTTACCGTGACTGGTTGTCTGTCTGCCGCTGGGCAAAGCAGTCAACGGATCCGCGAGAAGTGTTTCTTACGCCAAGAAATCAGCAGACTTTCAAGTGGTTCAGCGAGCGTGCTGAAGTGGTGAACTGGAAAGATGTGCCACAGAACCCCACCGATTTGATCGATTGGTATGAACGATTCAGAGAAGTCTATCCCGACCGAATCGGAAATCGCCGGACCGCAAATCGTGTTTCCATCCGTTATCCGACCTTGCTGGAGTTCCGCAGGAAATATGATGTGCGGTACATGATCGTGGACCGTAGGATCACCGGAGAAAATCTTCCGCTGCTAAGGATTTATCCCAGCGGCACGGAGCAGAATCGTACATACGCCGTTTACGAACTGCCGTACCCAGTAAACGGTCAGTGAACGCAAGGGCCAGTAACGAAAAGGCCATTCACGAAAAAGGCCAATGAAGAAAACGCTCTCCAGGTGAATCGATCAGGGGCCCTTTGGCGTTTCTTCCCCGGTTAGCGGATGAACGAATCGGGTGGGCTGTCCGGAAGCCGGCGAACGTTGATTTCGTCGAGGCTCTTGAGACGCAGTTTTTTCCCTTCTTCACCCTCAGGAATGTCGTCCAAGGAGCGGTTCTGCAGCTCTTCAGGAGTCAGCGGCTGATCTTCCTGTGGCTTCTGTTCTTCGGCAGCTCCAGTGTCTTCCGGGTCATACATCCCCTCGGTGCGCAGACGCTGCTGTTGGCGTTCCAAAGCATCGGTGGACAGTGGCTGATCACGTGCAGTGAGGTCAGATACCTTGCCTCCGGCGGAGTCAAAAACGCTCCCCACGCGACCAGCATCTCTCACCGTTCGTTGCCACGAACCGCCAAACGCGGGGTAGTCCATGTCTTCGCAATCCGAGCAAAGTCGGCATCCTGCCAGCGGAGTGATGACAGTCAATATAAAAAGTGTTGACAGAAGTCGAGACGATGTCACGTGAGTGCGGGAATCCATGGAACCGACCGTGGTGCTGACAGAAATGCAAATGAAGTCACAGGACTTCGGTTTTATCGGTCAGGAAAGCTGTTCCCTTTAGGAAAGCTTTAACGATCAGGTATTTCGGTCGATCAGGTATTTCGGTCGATCAGGCATTTCGATCGATCATGGACTTTTGGATCCGGGAATTGGACAGCACGAGCTGCATCAGGTCCTGCCACTGAAAATCCGAGCCGGGCATCGTATTCCAGAGAAGCTCGGCATGGTCCCAGTCCGCTTCTGTTTCGATTGCAAAACGCAGTTCGGACTGGTCAAGCAGGTCGGGCAGTGGAATGAACTTGAGATGGTAGGCACCAGGGGCGGAGAGTAACCAGGTAGCCAACGTCCCCGTCGCCAGTTGCAAGCAGTTTTGAGCTTTGTTTAACCGGTCGATGTTGCGACGCAAGCGTCTGAGTGTGTCCGCGCAAATGGCCTCTCCTGTAAGCCCAAGTTGGTCCATGCTGCCATTACTGCTCTCGGTTTTTCTGTAGCCCACGTAGTCACACTTGTTTGCCCCGACAGCTTTTGCAAGCATTTGGTCGGTGAGTGTTGGGTCAATGAACGGGCGGTTGCCTGGCACGTAAACCACCCAGCCGGCATCGCTTGAATCTGCGGCTTCGCAGAGGCGTTCAAAGACGTGGCTCGATGGAAGGTTGAGCAAATCCACCCCGGCCAAGCCAATCTCCATGATGTTGGCGGGGATATCAGCACCAGCGATGAAAACTCGCTGCACGTGAACGCACTCGCTCAAACGTCTTGCTATTCTGCTAATGAGCGAATGACCAGCGACTTTCCGCATGGCAAACCGCTCGGTTGCAACGGAATGCTCTGTGTTCGCGAAATCCCCAAGGTCAATGACTGCAGTCGCAGGTTTTCTGGCCTGGGGCATTGCTCTCTCCATTTACGCAGATGCACGTTTACCAATGTGA
>JAAXJB010000082.1:69378-103248 GCA_012270065.1 Rubripirellula sp.
ATGTGAAACCAGTACCGACGTGAAACCAGTACCGAGATGCACTGGCGATCGCAATGGAGCGATCGACTGCAGGCGACTGCACGGGCTTGCTTCTCACGTCGACTTGATTATGACGGATTGGATTCGATCGAAGCCAGCGCGACCCCGGCACTAAATTTTTGATTTTTCAGAAAAAGACTCAAGTCGGCCTTTCGTTCAACCGGCCGTTCCTGACAAAACAAGTCAGAGCTCGAGGAAATGGATTTCCTGTTTGCCAAAAACTCTTCTCAATCAGCCTTTTCAGATCAAAAACGGAGTTTCTTCTGGTGTTTGACCTTTCCCAGATTACCAGCCTGCTTGATGCTATCATCTTCCCATTGATTGGCAGTGTTGCCTTGATGTATGCCAAGTTGAGCCGGGGAGCGGCGGCACGGCGTGCTGAAAAGCAATTCTTTGCTATCTTATTAGTGCTGACTGTCGTGACTTTGCGAACGGTAATCACCTGCCACGAGATATGGCTCGTTCACACCTTGAGCTTGGGTGGTTTGATCGTTGGAAGTTTGCTCGTTCCCGGGCAGGCTGAGAACCCTGAACAGGATCCGACAGTCGCTGTGTAGATTGGGCCCAACAACGATACCGACGAAAAACTTCTCCGCTGATGCCTGATTCCAAACCCGAGGTGGCAAGCCACGTCCCTGCATCAGTCGAAATCATTCCAGGTGGACCCGTTGAGGGTGTCATCCGTCCCCCTGGTAGCAAGAGCCTTACAAATCGGGCTTTGATTTGCGCTGCTTTTGCGAAGGGACCCTCAACGCTTACCGGTGCGCTCCAAAGTGAAGACACCAAAGTGATGATCGAAGCATTGAAGTCACTGGGGGTCGGCGTAGATATCTCTGATGGCGGCAAGACAATCGTGGTGCATGGTATGTCGTCAGCGCAGGAGTTGGTGGCGCACGCTGATTCCGCTGACGGGATGCTCGAAATGTACGTTGCCAATAGTGGCACAACGATCCGTTTTCTCGTGGCTGCCTTGTCTGCCGTGGGGGGAAGTTTCCGGCTGTCAGGCGTCGAACGAATGCATCAGCGACC
Organism: Rubripirellula sp.; assembly: GCA_012270065.1. Classification (GTDB taxonomy): domain Bacteria; phylum Planctomycetota; class Planctomycetia; order Pirellulales; family Pirellulaceae; genus Rubripirellula. Next base: position 70,447 of record JAAXJB010000082.1, read on the forward strand.
GATCGCGGATTTGATTTCGGCACTCGAGATGGTTGTTGACGGTAGCGTGAAAGCGATCAGTCAAAATGGATGTCCACCTGTGGAGATTCAATGCGCTGGTTGGAAAAGCTCGAGTCTCTCAGTGGGTGGTTCGGTGAGCAGTCAGTATCTGAGTGGATTGATGATGGCTGCTCCGCTGGCAGTTCCACGGCAGACTGGCGATCATGCAGAGACGAATGCGTCAGGCTCGGCAACCATTGCGACGCATGAAGACGTGTGTCGGGTCAATATCGCCGTTTCTGGTGAACTTGTGTCGCGGCCCTACGTCGATTTGACCGCGCGTGTGATGCGGAGTTTCGGGGCTTCCGTGGAACTGGTGGAGGAAACCGGCCGACAGGATCACACGCTGGTGGTCGCCGTCGACGGTGGTGGATACGCAGCCACGGAATACGAGATCGAGCCGGATGCCTCGGCGGCAAGTTATTTCTGGGCCGCTGCAGCAATTTCAGGAGGAAGTGTTGCTGTGCAGGGGTTGAGTCGTGATGCGATGCAGGGAGATGTTGGCTTCTGTCAGGTACTCGAGCAAATGGGTTGTGAAGTGACCTATTCGCAGGATCAAATTCATGTTCAGGGAAGCACGCTTCACGGTGTGGATGTTGACATGAATGCCATCAGCGATACCGTGCAGACGCTGGCAGTGGTTGCCCTGTTTGCCGACAGTCCAACCCGAGTCCGGGGCGTGGCGCACAACCGTTACAAGGAAACGGACCGCATCGGTGACTTGGCCAGAGAGTTGCGGAAGCTCGGCAGTCAGGTGCAGGAACATGAAGATGGTTTGACGATTCACCCAATTGGGAAGATGGGCCAGGCTGACGTTGGTGCGGGGGTGGTGCTCGAGACCTACCACGATCACCGAATGGCCATGAGTCTTGCTCTGGCAGGTTTGAAGATTCCGAAAATCAGGATTCTGGATCCCGCCTGTACCGGAAAAACGTACCCCCAGTTCTTTGCCGACCTCGAAGCATTGACAGGGCGGTCACATCATTGGCATTCGTGCGAGCCATCCTGACTCATTCATGGCCACGAAAGTCTGGATGGTCTGTAGTCGATGCCTGAACATCGTGTTCAATGTTTAACTGTTCAACGAAATCTTCTGAAATGAGGAATCTGTTGTGACACCTTCCAGGCTGGCACTCATTGCCAACGGCAGTCTGATTACCGGTTTCGCTGCGAGCGCGATCTTCATCGATTCACGTTTCTTTTGGTTGCTGTTCTTCATGGGATGCAGTCTGATTTTTTCTGGTTGGGCAGATTACTGCGGCTTTGCCAGAATATTCCAGAAGTGCATGAAGAGCTGAAGCTCGGGGCAAATTTGCGGGTAGCGTGAGGTCTCGACTTGAGTCATTTGAGCCAGGCACGCTTGATCGCCGCTCACTCCGTCTTCCCGGAGTTTGTGGAATCCACCTTGGTTGGCTTCACTTTTTCCTTGTTGCTTTCTGCTTTCCCGTTTCCTTCGCCGGTTGAGGCGTCCGCGGCGTTCTCATCCGTCGTCCCATCGGCGGGCGCGTCTGGTTGGTCCAGAATCATGGGGTTGCGTGATTGCCATTCGGCCGGAAGTTGCCCGTCAGACCGATTGGCCATCTGTTGAAGCACCACGAGATCCATTGAGTTGCTTCGGAACGTGCACTCACCGCTTCCCATCAGAAGGTGTGCGCCGTTGGGATGATCGCTCGCAAATCCTCCCACGTAAGCGGTGCTGACCGGAGGGTCGTCGGTTTGGGGGCCTCGAATGCGAGCCAACTCGGCGTTGATCGGGTGTCCTGCATCCCGGAGGCTGGAACGCGTACCGCTCATCCAGCCGAGATCCTCGGTGTAGGGAGAAAGCATTTCGCCAATGAAAAGCGTGTATCCCAGTCCGTCGGTGATATCATCGTCAGTGATGGCACGATTCAGAATGAAAGTGCCGTTATTGGTGGTGTCGATGGGGGTTTCAGCGGAACCGGTTACCCCGGCATAACAGGTTGCGTTTTCGCGAATGCGCGTGGCAGAGGGGCAAATGTAGGTCGGAATGCGGAGGTTCCGTACCTTGGCGTTCTGTTTTGCATAGACACTCACGCTTTGATCGATGGCTTTGTACACAACCTCTGCGTCAAGTTCAGGCAGAATCGCCGCAGCCCAGTTGTGGTGAAAGCCCTGGGGCTCACTGGCGATTGGCCCGGTCTTGGCCTGTGTACCGATCGGATAATGGCCTTGTTGCATGTTGTAGGACGAAAGCGCCAGAGAAATCTGGACAAGGTTCTGTCGGCAATTGCTGCGGCGAGCCAGTTCCCGCATGCCTTGAATCGCTGGCAGCATCAAGCCAATGATCACACCAATGATCGCAATCACCACCAGTAATTCAACAAGAGTGAAGGCTGCACGGTCGGAGCGTGTTTCTGAATGGGGGCATTTCATGGCATGTTCACCAGTTGGGCTGGGCATTTGAATTGAGCGTCCACGGTTCATTGGTCGGTATTTCATCGGTCTGATCTCATGGCTCCAAGTGCGTTAACGACTCGCGTTCTATATCACCGGTCATCCAACGGGCTGTCACGGAATTCCCGTTCCGGATGATTTCAATTCGTTCATCGGAATTGCTGTTAACCGGAAGCACGATTGCTTTCATCTGTCTTGCCGCGACTGAGCGATCAGTCGATTTGATTGCTGCATCGAGTTGTCTCTGAATGTTTTGTTGTGTTTCGTTCCTGCGTTCCACAAAGACTCCGCGCAGCGATGATTGCGTGCATGCCGCCACGACCATGGCAGTCACGAGGATCACCATGAATAACGCTGTTCCCGAACTCGTTCGGGGTTTCCGGTTGTGTGCTTCGTGTGAAGCAGTTTGAGTTGGGTTTTTCATGGCTTTTCGCCTCCGCGGCTGAGTGTGCCTTCCATGACCCATTGTCTGCCCTTGCCAGGCAGATTGACCTGCAGGGTGATGGTGTTTTGGTCAATCGTCATTTTGGTTTTTGCGCCCCTGGGAAGCAAAAACCGGTCTGTGCGGATTGTCTCGCCGTCTGATCTCTCAGTTCTCCTGATGGCATTGATGTCAGTCATCCATTCGTAGGTGGTTGTGGTTTTTCCCTTTTCAAAGGTAAACGACCACTGGTTGATCGCGTTGCCAGCATTTGATGGATTAGCGTTGCTACTTGTTGCAGCATCCTCTCGTACAGAATCCGCAAGTCGAAGCGCGTCCCTTCTTGTTTGGTGCGATTGTGCAAGCTCAATCCCGTTCTGGCTGATCGCATTGAGTATTGAGAGGCTGGAAATGGCCAGTACGCTCATCAGGGAAAACATGGTCACGGTTTCGATCAGCGTGAAGCCACTCCGTTTGCAATCGCTATCCGTGGCGAAATAGACTCTCGTGCCGAATTTTGACGGTGCGTGATCTGAAGTGGTGTCAGCGTTTGAAGCAGGCGTCTGCTGGTCTGGCTTTGCGGCAACTGGTTCAGTCATGGCAGCAATCCCCCGTCAACAGTTGGAGTAGTCTCGGCGGTACCTGATGGATCCTCGTTTTGAATCGGCAGAGCATCATCGCCATTATCTGGATTCGGTTGATCTATCTTTTCAGCAGACGGGCTGGGTGCTTCAGGTTTGGAAGGCGGGGCATCAAATATCCACGCGTGCCGTGTCGTTTTCGTGCTAGCATCGTCTTGGCTAACTTCGATCGTGAAGTGAATACCACGAAGACGATTTGAGGAATCATCGTTTGCGATGAACTCATCATTCCTGATCACTACCGGAACACTGTGGTTGGTTGTCAGTTCCGTAGCGATTTGCGACGCCTTGTCGACTGCATCCGTGATGCTCGAGTTTTCGAGCCGTTCGGCTGCATTGTCGGCAATCAGTTGGTTTGCAAGGCGAATGTCGGCTTTTCTGCTCAACGCGGTTGACGCGCGGGTCCATTTCAGAAGAGCCACTCCACAAGATGCAAGAACGAGTGCGGAGACAATACACTCGATAATCATACTGCCTGTCCGGCGGTATCTCGTCCGTCGTAACGGACACACAGACGCCGCTTGATGGCTTGCCGGTTTGCGTTGATTGAAAGAATGCATGGGTAGCACCGATTTAGCGTGGTTCAGACAGTATCAAGGTGAGTGCGTTGAGTTCGGTGAAAAGTGTTGCTGTGTAGGGCGCCACAGCAGCGGCGAGGCAGAAAATGCTTGCCGGGAACATGACGGCGAGGATCCAACTGAGATTGGCATTGGCTCGCGTAATATTCTGACGGGCGATATTGCGAATGTTTTCGGACATGCGTTGAGGATTTGAGTTTTCAAGTAAGCTGCAATCGGCTGCCTTGATCCAGCCCGCCTTGGTGATGCTGCTGGTCTCGCTATGACCTTGCGTGATGGAATTCAAAGCCAGAACGAATGGCCGGCGTTTCCCGTGCCAGAAGGTGATTAGCCCCAGTTCACAGAAATCCTTGAGTGGGACGCCGGCATCGATTGCATCGGCAAGCCCATTCAAAATTGCGCCTTTTCGTGCTGCAACGACGGGAAGTAGAGGAATCCATGATGCTGTTATCAACGCTGGGAAAATGCCGACAACGGCGATCAGGTAGAACATCAGGGTTCCAAAGGCGATTCCCATAGCCACCAGAGCACTTGCCCATTGCGACCAGGCGTTCCCTTGCCCAGTGTACGGAATCAAAGTCTCCTCTGTGTCGTAACTTTGCTCCACGACCGCAGTGATATCAAAATCCTGCATGAGCATCTGCATGGTGGGGGTGATGAAGATGTTGTAGAAAGTCGTGCAGATTACGATCGCGACGCATACAAAAAGGATGTAATAAAGTTGTGAGGTGATCGCCAGGCTGCTGGATTGCCCAGTTACTCTGTTGCCTAACTCTGTATCGCTAATCCGAGTCTTTTCCAATCCGGTCCGCTTCTGTGGAATTGAAAAGGCCATTGCCGTTTGAATCTCAAGTGGCACGCGGCAATGTGCGGCGGCCACCAGGGGGTCGTCGCCCTGCGATAAGCGATCTGCATACCTTTTGCAGCGTGAACGTAACGGCCCTGACATTGAAAACGCTCGGGCAGTTTTTTCAATTGAGCCGTTGATCTCAATTGTTGTTCGGAGTGCAGAATTGAAGTTTCGAATGTAATTGCGGCGCGTTCGCATCCAGTTCTGGATGACGAACAGCAGAAGAATGACACTGAATAAAAAGCCTAAAACATGAAACAGTGACAGCAGCAAACCAATCACGACAACCAATGTGAAGGTCGTCGTGATGCGAAGGGAGAGATTCTGCAACCCGGTCAGCCTTCGTCGTGAAGATGCACTTTGTTTTGTTGATTCGCTCATGCTGTTGGTCACCATCCAAAATCGGAGATCTGTTTGAATAATGAACCCCAGAAGCTTCCCAGTGAGAAGCTGACGGAAAGCCATAGAATCAGTCCGGAAATCAGAGTCGAAGCGACAGGCACGGCTCCGGCAAGCAGGCTGAGTTGGCGTTTGGCGGCGGCTTCGTAGTGATTGGCTATGAGTAGCCACTCATTCTGGGTCTCACTATCAGTGCGTTGGATGAGGTTCAGAAGGGCGGTATCCTCGGCACGACACGGCATCGTAGCTGGCAGCAGGGACTGACCGGCTTCGACGCTGTCGGCAGCACGGTAGATCCAAGCTTGCAGGGGACTTTTTGGTAGCGTCACTGCACTTGCTCTGAAAGCGCGCGGGTAAGGAAGTCCCAAGCCAATCATCTGACTCATCGCATGCCCCAGGGTCATGTAGTTGATTGAGTTTCGCAGAGACCGAAAGCCGGGTATCCAGTTCTTCTTCCACGCCAGTGGAAGCAGAAAACAGGCAATGCAAAGACTGATCAGGCAGATCAATGGAAGCCACGGTTGCAGCAGTGCCGTTAGGCTGGCACCTTGTGGATCAGTGAGCGGCTCCACCAACGAAGCTTCCCAAGGCCGAAAGGGGATAGTTGCATCATTATTCCCCTGGGGATCATGGAAGCTTGCAAGGAAACGCAGCATTTTGGAAGTTGAGATTTGGAAGTAGCCCAGCATCAATGTGCATAGCATGGTTAGCACGGTGACGGATACCCAGCCCATCAGGGCGCAAGTGGCAGCTTTTTTTCTCAGAACATCACGCATCAGGCAGAAATCCAGCCAATTCCGGATTTCATCGTGACAGGAAGCTGAGGCAAGTTGCTCAGTGATCGGGTCATTTTTGGCGATCTTTACCATCCAAACATCGTTCCAAAAATCGGGGCAATGAACAGAAATGCCATCCCTACCGTGAAGACGAATCCGAAAATGAAGCCGGCAGTTTGTGGAAGGATCCGGTGCAGGAGGAGTTCTCGACGTCTGGCTGCGTTTTCGTACCGGTAGGCCGCGTGTTTGAGAGATGCATTTTGCAGTGTCCGTGCTAATGACGGTGTCGCGGAAAGGTCCTGGCCACGATCGTCGGGGTTGTCATGCTGGAATAGCACATCGTTCCAGTCAACATCGGTCAAAGCTTTGACACGCGGCGTGTTTAAAGTGATCTCTTCGCCATTGGCAAGCGATTTTTCACCAGCCATCATGGCGGCAATTCGGATCGCTTCGGATTCTGGGACGTCCGCATTGAGTTGAGAAGCAAGGGTTGAGCAGAATAGGCTCCTTCGCTGGACAGCTGGCAGTTGACTGCGTTTCCTGAGTGTCAGAATCACGATGCAAAGCACCGCACCGGCCACGCACGGTGGAATCCACCAGTTGTATTGAACCCAATGAGCTGACTCTGTGACGTAGTCCGGCCAACGCCGTATCAGTTCTTCATTCTGGCGGATTGTCGGAGCGAGGCTGATCACAAACATGGTGTAGGCCACCACCGTCAGGACGCACGGATAAAACCAGTTCAGTCGTATGGTTGTCTTCAGGTCATGACGGGCACGCAGCGTTTCCGAAGTTTCGTATAGCATTTCGGATGTGCCACTTTTTTGACTTCCTCGAATCGCCGCGATCACCTGTTCTCCGTGAGGCAGTCCAACTTCACGGACCGCTGCTTCGAGACTTTCGCCGCGTTCAATGCGTTGCAGAAGTTGCGTGGCCACTTGTGACAATCGACCCCCGCGGTGTGAACTCAGTTGCTTCAGAGCGGTGGGGATAGGATTGTCGCTAGCCATGGAGGATCCCAATGCGTCAAGCAGGTTCGCCAATTGCTGATCGTTGAGGTTGGCCATGGCAGTGGGTTGTTGAGGCGAGTGGGACTGTTGCAAAGTTGGGTGAACGCGTATCGCGGGGAAGTGTTTGAAATCAGAAGTCGCAATTAATTGGCGGAAATCGGGGATGACCGGGGCGCGAGCGTTTCGAACAATTGAATGGAGGTGTCTGTTTTCGGGATTCGTGAACGGCAGGTCGCTTGACCGCGACTGGAGCTGGACCGCTATTCGGTGTTTTAGTTCCCCGGTAGCCCGTTGTTTTTCAGTAGCCCGTTCATTAGGCGTTGTGGGTGGCTGTTAAACGCCCCCCAAAAGGATAGCGTTTCTGTCGCGACATGTCTCGCTTCGTCGGGTTGGCATCCATGGCACTGATGCTGTTGGTTGTGTTCAACAGAACGTTGTCTTATGCCTTGATTTTGGTGGCGACGTTGATTGGATGGATGTTGAGGACGGAAGCGCAGGCTCTTCTTGTCTGGTAGGTTGCACGAACGTGATTTCACTGATTCTGAGGTCAACTTTCCCATTTTTACATTTTTCATCGTTGTAGTATCTCCTCGAATTCCGGGAATCTCCTCTTGAGGTGCTGTTGGGCTCGCTCGCAATGTGGGGGGCATGGCTTGGGTTCGCTGTGATTTGGATCCGGCCGGGGCATCGGGTGGATTCAAGCAGTGTTTTATCTTTGTTTTTACTCGTGTTTTCCCGTAAACCGGCTAGCGAAACGCAAGGTTTCCACCGCAGGTTCGGCATTGAGTGCAAGCTGTTTCGTGCGCCACCTCCTTTACAATCAGATCGTGCAATCAGCCGCGGCCATGGTCAACTTGGGCCGGTATTTTCCTCGCAATTCGGATTTTTGTTTCCAATACAGCAAGGCTTGTTCATTTTCACCGTTTTCGCTAGGCTTTCCGCCTGTTACGCGGGGGAAGGCACGTGCTTTCCCTCCTTTATTCGTAAGAACCAGCGACACCTTGGGACGAAGGGCGAAGATTTCTGACGGAATCAATGCTCTGGAAACACTTCGGTGATTTCTCGTAGCCCGTCGCGGAGCAAAGAAGGAAGAATTTAGTGGCTGATGCAATTGTCAAGGAAATGATTGAAGCAGGTGTTCACTTCGGACACCGCACCAGTCTATGGAATCCCAAGATGTCTCCTTACATCTTCGGGAAAAAGAAGCAGATTCACATCCTCGACATCAGGGAAACACTGCGGGGATTGTTGCGTGCAAAGAAATATCTGAGCCAAGTGGCGGCCGGTGGCAGCCTGATTCTGTTCGTAGGAACCAAACGACAAGCTGGGGAAGCTGTCGAGGCACAGGCGCTCCGTTGCGGAATGCCATTTGTCAGTGAACGATGGCTGGGTGGAACGCTTACCAATTTTCGGACGATCCGTAGTCGCCTGGGGCGATTGGAAGAGTTGGAAGAATTGCGTGGAAGCGAGAAAATCAACGATTACAGCAAGAAGATGCAGTCATCGCTGAATCGTGAGTACCGCAAGATGTACCGCAACTTGAACGGGTTGCGTACGATGAACCGGCTGCCGGAATGTCTGTTCATTGTCGATCCGGGCAAGGAACGCAACGCTGTGCGTGAAGCAAAGCGTTTGGGCATTGCCACGGTGGCCTTGATCGATACCGACAGTGACCCAACCGACATTGATCTTCCTATTCCTGGCAATGATGACGGGATACGAAGTGTCGAATTGGTGATGCGGAACCTCGCAGACGCTGTGAACGCTGGTAAGGGTCAGCTTGCGATGAGCAAAGAAGGTGCGAAAGGAACGGCTGAACCTCAAGCTGCGGCTACTGAAGCTGCTGCACCAGCACCCGAGGCAGCACCGGCTGAATCCGCTCCCGAGGCGGCACCACCAGCCGAAGGTTGATTCGACGCTCAGATGGTCGACTGTCAGATGGTCAAGGAACGACAGGGCTTGAATGGGCTCTGCACGTTCCCGGGTAATCAGTCACAAGTCGGATGGAGGTTCATCAAGCCAAACGCTCGTGGAGCGTCTGACATGAAAGATGCGACACCGGATTGTTGAGGCACGAATGCACGGATGCGGCCGTTGGTGGCTTCCTTCGCGGTCAGTCCGCACCACGGAGCATCGCGGCATTTGGATCATGGATTTGTGGCTCAAACGGATTCAGGCAGATTGGGTTGATCGTCTTCAGGAAAAGTTGCTTTCGCGAAGTGTTGCGGGATGCAGTTGCAAGCCCTGCCCGTCAGGGCCGCGAAACACTGGCACCAGAGCCAATGCAACTGAGCCTGCCAATTGTAGAATCGCTTGACGGATGATCGCAGCCTGCACAAGACCGAACGCTCAACCATCGAAAAACAGAGCCAGTTAATTTTAGTAACGATTCAGGGAACGGTCCCTGTCGATTTGAAAACAAACCATTGAAGTGTGTTATCACAAAAATAGGATCCACTGAGGGAATACGATGTCGATTTCTGTCAAAGATGTAAGTGAATTGAGGAAAGCTACTGGTGCGGGGATGATGGACTGCAAGCAGGCTTTGAAAGAATCCGATGGTGATTTCGAAGGAGCTCTTGATTACCTCCGCAAAAAAGGTCAGAAGGTGGCCGCCAAGCGTGCGGATCGTGACGCTAATGAGGGTGTCGTTGTTGCGTTGTTGAATGAGGAAGGCACGCAGGGAACCCTGCTTGCATTGAGCAGCGAGACTGACTTTGTCGCCAAGAACGAAGAGTTCATCGCGTTCGCTAATTCGCTTGCGGAACTCGCGGCCAGCAACAACGCGGCCAGCAAGGACGATGTACTGGCGTTGGAACTTGATGGCGCCACCGTGGCGGAGAAGCTTGTCGAGAAGACCGGAATCATCGGCGAGAAGATCGAAATCTCCGACTATCAGACCGTGACTGGCGATACGATTGCTTCGTACATTCACGCAGGATCAAAAATTGGTGTGCTGGTTTCTTATAAAGATGGCGGGAATGGCGAAGCACCTAACTTCTTTCGCAGCGTAGCCATGCACATTGCTGCGATGAGCCCGTCCATTCTGCATCCATCGGAATTTGACGAAGAGTTTGTGAAAAAGGAAACCGAAGCGTTGCAGGCGCAGATCATTTCCGAGAATGAAACAAATGCTCGGGAAAATCTTGGGAAACCACAGAAGAACGTGCCGAAATACGCCAGCCAGCGACAATTGACTCCGGAGGTCATGGCAGAGGCTGAGGAGGCGATTAAGGCTGAGTTGCAAGCGGAGGGTAAGCCCGAAAAAATCTGGGACAAGATTATCCCCGGTAAGCTGGAAAGGTTTGTCCAGGACAACACGTTGTTGGATCAGGAGCGTTGCCTGTTGAGTCAGCAGTACGCTTTGGATGACACCAAAACTGTGGAAGCAGCGATCAAGGCATTGAGTGATGATGCTGAAATCGTCGCGTTTCGCCGAGTTGCCGTGGGTTGATCCACGGCAGGTGGGGGCAATCACACTTTGCTCCGATTAACCATAAAGGCCTCGCCGAATTCCGAGCGAATCGGCGAGGTTTTTCGTAGGATGTGGTGAACACGTTTCATTGAATGAATTTTCTTGAGCGAGCAGATTATGCCTGAGGAATCCGAATCCGGTCAGAAAACACTGAGATATCAGCGTGTTATTCTGAAACTCAGTGGCGAAAGCCTGGCTGATTCGAGTGGGCGCGGTATCAGTGGAGAGGAGGCGGGAGAGATTGCACGGCAAATCCGCCAAGCCCACGATTCCGGTTGTCAGATCGCAATCGTGATTGGGGGGGGCAATATCCTGCGTGGAGCGCAGTTCTCCGGCACAAATGCGCTGGTGCAAGAGGCGACCGCGCATTACATGGGCATGCTAGCCACAACGGTCAACTCCCTTGCAATGCAGGACGCGATCGAGTCGCACGGTTTGCAGACCCGCGTCATGTCTGCCATACCAATGGATAAAATTGCTGAGTCTTTCATCAGGCGACGCGCCATTCGCCATCTTGAAAAAGGACGCATCGTGATCCTTTCCGGCGGTATTGGTAATCCCTTCGTGACCACGGATACGGCGGCTGCGCAACGTGGATTGGAGTTGGAGGCTGATGTTGTGCTCAAGGCTACCAGGGTCGATGGTGTTTACAGCGATGACCCGGAAAAGAACCCCCACGCAGTACTTTACGATTCGTTAAGCTATGCGGAGGTGGTGAGTAAAAATCTGAAAGTGATGGACGCGACCGCAATTGCACTTTGCCAGGAACACGAAAAACCGATTCTCGTTTTCAACTTCAAGAAAGATGGAAACATTGTGAAGGCCGTTTCAGGGGACAAGGTTGGTACCTGGATCGGACCATCAGACAGTTCAAGAGAGTGATTGACAATCAGTTTCAGAAAACGAATCATTTCCAATTCAATCATCAGTTCTTTACCCCAAGGACGCTACTATGCCCGCCGATGAAATTTTGATGGATGCCGAAGAACGCATGGAGAAGGCTGTTGCCCACCTGGGAGACAGTCTTTCCGGTATTCGAACCGGAAGAGCAACGCCCGGTCTGGTCGATTCGATCAGAGTCGAGGTTTATGGTTCGATGCAACCGTTGAAACAGCTTGCCTCCATCGGGACACCTGAACCGCAGCAGATTGTCATCCGACCCTATGACGCGGGAACCATCAAAGAAATTGAAAAGGCAATCGTTGCTGGTGATCTTGGGCTGAATCCCCAGAACGATGGGCGAATCATTCGTTTGAATGTTCCGGCTTTGTCGACGGAAGTTCGAAAGAAAATGGTCTCTCGCGTCAAGGAGCTCGCGGAGGACTGCAAGGTTTCGTTGCGGAACATCCGTCGAGACGCAAACAAATCTGCGGACTCCGAAGAAAAAGCCAAGGAAATCAGTGAAGATGATCGTGACAAAATAAAAAATGACGTTCAGGAACTGACCAAGAAGTACGAGGCTCAGGCCACTGAAATGGCGAAAACGCGAGAAGCCGAAGTCACCGAAAGCTAGGCATCGTTTTCCCGTCATTCGTGAAAAAATGGATACCGCATTCAGGGGCGCACCGCGAAGGTGATGCCCCTTTTTTTAGATCAGGTCTGACCCACGCCTTACTTTCAAAGGTGGCCATGTGGTTCACTGGCAACCGGTTTGGAATCTCTGATTGAGGAAGTAAAGGCAAGCGACAGAGTACGTTACGCACAACAAAAGTGAATGAACATGATTGATCGTCGATGGAATTGTCATCATCGGATTTTCGGTGTCTTGCTGTCCGTTTTTGTTTCGGGGGCGTACGCCACCGTACATGCACAAGGCCAAGACGGGCAGATTCAGGCTACACCCAGGCAGACGTCGAGTTTCGAACTTCCGGGTGCGAACGAGGATTTGCCAGGTGCAGGGCCGATCCGGCGATATGGCTGGTTCACCAATCTGTGGAAAAACCGGAGGCAGCAGTTTGCAAACCGGGCAGAGTCTGAGAAAAATGCTGTCGTCTTCCTTGGCGACTCCATCACTCAAGGTTGGGGAGATGACTTTCGGGGAGACTTCGGAAACCTGAGTGTCGCGAATCGTGGGATTTCCGGCGACACAACACGGGGAATGTTGCTCCGCCTTCAACAGGACGTTCTTGATTTGGATCCGGCTGCCGTTGTGATGCTGATGGGCACCAACGATCTGGAAGAACACGCGAAACCGGAGACGATTGCCGGGAACGTCAATTCGATCGTCGAGGATTTGAACAAACACGATTCCGAGATGCCGATCATTCTTTGCCTGGTATTTCCCAGTAGTGCCTCCAAGAGTCGGCCCAGCGATCAGATCCAGAAAATCAATCAGCTTCTGTCGGCGCAATTCAAAGGCAATCGGCAGGTCACGATTGTTGATACATGGACGTTGTTTGCGGATGCTCAAGGCGATGCCAGGAAAGAAGAATTTCCTGATCTGTTGCACCCCAATCGGCGCGGATACGAAAAGTGGTTGGCCGCGATATGGCCGGTACTCGCGACTCATGGTTTCGTTGACCGCGAACCCGTCAAAAACGACTTGGAGCCTGGTTTTGAAACGCTATTCAACGGAAAGGATCTGACCGGTTGGGGCTACCGCCGGACCAGTGATCAGATGAGGAAAAGCAGGGAACGTTGGTTGGGGCGTAAACCGGAGGACGCACCGGCGTGGCCTCTGGTCGACAAAGCAGTTGAATTTCAGGGAGACAAGGCGACCCCTGACGAACGGTATGTTGTTATGAACGGACGACTCGTGGTCACAACACCACCCGAGGGAAGGTGTATTCAGCAACTCTGGACCACCGATGAGTTTGATGGCGATTTTGTTCTGAAACTGGAGTTCCGAGCGACACCAAATGCCGACAGTGGCGTTTTTGTGCGAGGGCGGCAACTGCAGTGTCGTGATTTTCTACTGGCAGGCCCGTACAAGGAGCTGAAAAATTTCCGGGAAGGAGGATGGAATCAAATCACCATCACGGTGAAGGATTCGATCGCCCATTGCACATGTAATGGTGAAGTGCTTGAGGAAGCATTCAAAGTCCCGGCTTCCGGCCCGATTGGCCTTGAGGGTGACCGCGGTCAGATTGAATATCGTCGCTTGCGGATCAAGAAACTCTAAATGCTCGCATCTGTGACAAGTCGTCCTCGGACGGACGCCAAAAAGCGTTTGTAATGTTGCGAGACGCCAGTGGAAAACGCTGCTTGTGAATCTGGGAGATTTGGTGGCTTCGTCGGGTACTCGTCGGTTTTGTTGAATGATTCGAGATCAAGATGCGGCGGTGTCCGGCTTTAAATCTTTGGTCCTGCCCGGTTGTCCCGGGTTTCCGTGATGCGTCGACCATCTAAAATCTCGGCATCTGTAAATGTTCCTCTCTCTGTTTGGTAATCATGCCCCGATACAACCCCTCCGAATTAGAACCACGCTGGCAGGCGTATTGGGAAGAAAACGCAACTTTCAGAACACCTGATGAGCCGGGTGAAAAGAAACGCTACATACTGGACATGTTCCCCTACCCCAGCGGCGATGGCCTGCACGTTGGGCATCCGGAGGGATATACAGCAACCGATATTGTTGCACGCTTTGCACGAGCCAGAGGCGAAAGTGTTCTTCACCCGATGGGATTCGATGCTTTTGGACTGCCCGCCGAGGAGCATGCAATCAAGACGGGAGAGCATCCACGTGTTCAGACACAGCGTAACATCGACAATTTCACCCGGCAGTTGAAAATGCTGGGTTTCAGCTACGACTGGGACAGAGTCGTTTCCACCACCGATGAAGACTACTTTCGCTGGACCCAATGGATTTTTCTGGTCCTTTATGACACGTGGTTCGATGAAGATGCACAAGCAGGTCGGCCAATCGCGGAACTGCCGATTCCTGCTGAAGTCGAGGCCGAAGGCAGCGACGCGGTTTGTAAATACCAGGACAAGCATCGCTTGGCCTATCAGGACGATGCCTTGGTCAACTGGTGTCCAGCCTTGGGAACAGTGCTGGCTAACGAGGAGGTCCAAGACGGAAGAAGCGACCGTGGCGACCATCCAGTCAAACGGATACCTCTGCGACAGTGGATGTTGAGGATTACGTCCTACGCGGAACGACTGCTGGATGGGTTGGATGATCTTGACTGGCCGGCGGGGATCAAGAAACTGCAGCGTGATTGGATCGGACGCAGCACGGGGGCTGAAGTCGATTTTTATGTTGGTGAAGATGCCTCGCGCCAACAGTGGCTCGATTCGAGGCAGGATGGCGGTTTCCCAGCGGCGACCGACTCCAGTTTCCTGCGGGTATACACAACCCGACCCGACACTCTTTACGGCGCCACTTACATGGTCGTCTCGCCCGAGCATGAGATGCTCGGCGAACTGACAACATCGGAACAAGCCGATGCCGTGCAAGCGTATTGTGAAAAAGCGTCTTTCAAGAGTGACCGTGAACGCACCGACGGAGATCGTGCGAAAACCGGTGTTTTTACGGGTAGTCATGCGATCAACCCAGTCAACGGCCAGCCTGTCCCAATCTGGGTCGCTGACTACGTTCTGGCCGGATATGGAACAGGCGCTATCATGGCTGTTCCAGCGCACGATGACCGTGACTTCGAATTTGCAAAGCAATTTGATCTGAGCGTTGTTCCAGTGGTGAATCCTCCGGATGATCATCCACAGCGGGATGAGATTCTTTCTGGAAATGCCTGCTTTGCGTCCGAAGGCAATGCGATCAACAGTGGGGAGTTTGACGGGCAGGAGACGCAGGCTGTGAAGACAGCCGTCACAGCCATGCTGAACGAGGCAGGTCTTGCTGCCGTAGCAGTCAATTACAAACTGAGAGACTGGCTGTTCTCTCGGCAGCGTTTTTGGGGCGAACCGTTTCCGATTCTTCACGAAATTGACGAACAAGGTGAGTTGACCGGAATGAAACGTGCTGTTCCGGATTCGGAACTGCCCGTGCGACTTCCCGAGTTGGAAGATTTCAAACCTCATGGACGTCCAGAACCTCCGCTTGCGAAAGCTGATGATGACTGGTTGTACGTCACACTTGATGGTAAGCGTTATCGAAGAGAAACCAACACGATGCCACAATGGGCAGGTTCATGCTGGTACTACCTTCGGTACATTGATCCGCAGAACCAACAAGCCATGATTGATCCGACGCGGGAACAGACATGGATGCCGGTCGATCTTTATGTGGGAGGTGCCGAACATGCAGTGCTACATCTGCTTTACTCACGTTTCTGGCACAAGGTCCTGTATGACCGCGGACATTTGAGTTGCCCTGAGCCATTTGCAAAACTGGTGAATCAGGGCATGATCCTTGGCGAGGTTGAATTCACGGGTTATCAGTCCAGCACGGGTGAGCCAGTCTCGTCGAGCCAAGTCAAGCGGGATGCAGAGGGTGAACGTGTAGGTCCCGATGGTGTTCCCGTCACAATGATAAAACTCGCAGAAGAAGAGGTGTCAAAGCAGGGTGACGGCTTTGTGCTCAAAGATGATCCCAACGTCAGGATCGACAGCCGGGCATTCAAAATGTCGAAAAGCCGCGGGAATGTGGTGAATCCGGATGAAGTGGTGCGAGAATATGGTGCGGATTCACTGCGACTGTACGAAATGTTCATGGGGCCATTGGAGGCTACCAAGCCTTGGGCGATGACTGGTGTCGGTGGGGTCAGGAACTTTCTTGACCGGGTTTGGCGCATGATAGTGGAACCAAAAGCGGATGAACTCGTGCTCGCTGCGGCAATGAGCGATGAACCTTGTGACGCTGATCAAAAACGTATGCTTCATGCGACGATCAAGAAGGTCACCGAGGATACGGAGGCCCTGAGTTTCAACACGGCTATCGCTCGAATGATGGAATTCACCAACTTCTTCACGCGGGCTGATCAGCGTCCGAGGGAGGCCATGCAGCAGTTCCTCGTTCTGCTCAATCCCTACGCGCCACATATCGCCGAGGAGCTGTGGCAGGTGCTCGGTGGGAATGGATCGATTTCCCACCAACCATGGCCCCAATGGGATGCCGATGCATTGGTGGAAGCAAGCATCGAGGTCCCTGTTCAAATCAATGGGAAAGTGAAAGCCAAGATTCAAGTTGCTTCGGAAATCAGCAAGGAAGACCTGGAGCAAGCCGCTCTTCAGGATCCCAAAGTGGAGTCCTTGATTGCAGACAGAACGATCGTCAAGCGAATTGTCGTGCCTGGCCGTCTTGTGAATCTGGTTGTGAAGTGAACGCGGGACATGAGCGGTCGATCCGTCGCCCTGTCCCGTTGGATCAAATCATCAGACGGTGGTGTTCCACCATCTTGTTGTGCATCAGCATTTCGTGATTCGTTGACTGGTTGAATCACCAACCGACAATGTGCAATATGAAATGTGCAGGATGATAGGACCGCGAGTGAATCGGTTTTAAACCGTCCATGTGCCTGGTGTTCTTCACACAGGCATCAAACTGCTGCTTTCAAATCGAACGGGAATCAATTTTCGAACTCAATGATTTCCAGATCTTCCTTGGACTCAGCAAGTTCGTCGATCACGTCAAAGCCAATGCTTGTATTGGCGACGTTCAATTTTTTCAGCTTGGGTAATCCGCTGAGTTTCTTGAAGCCTTCGTCGGTGAGTTGGGTTCCAGCCAAAGTCAGGTCTTCCAGACTCGTCAGTTTCAGGATCGTATCAACCGACTCATCCGTGATGTTCGTCGCCTTGAGGTTGAGAGCACGAAGCTTGCTCAATCCGCCGAGTTCGTTAAGGGCCTCGTCGTTCAGCTTCGTTTCCCAAAGTGTCAGGACCTCCAGGTTAGGCATTTTGCCAATCAGTTTCATGCCCTCAGGGGATACAAGTCGACACTCGCTGATGTCGAGATAATTCATTTTTGGCAGGCCTGCAATGATTGCCATTCCTGCGTCGTCCAGTGATGAGTCTCTCAGCTCGAGTCGTGCGAGCTCCTTCAGGTTCTCAATGTTTTTGAGTCCGACACCGGTGACATCAGTACCGCGTATGCGAAGTCTTTTCAGGCGAGGGAAATTCGCAACGCTCGCCATTCCTGCATCCGTGACCTTGGTATAGTCCATTTGCAGTGACTCAAGTGTGGTCGTCTTCGCCAGTGACTTCATGGCTTCATCGCTGATGGTCGTGCAGTAGTTGGCGTTGAGCGACTTCAGGGGCAGACCAGCAACGTTTGCAATGCCTTGGTCATTGACGTTTGCTTTTTCCACCTGCACATCTGCGAGGCGGGGGAGTGTGGCAAGGTGTTTCAGTCCTGCATCACCTACGTTGGTATTGCGAAGGTCGATCGCACGCATCTTTGTGAGGGGTTTCAGGTTAGCCATGCCCTCATCGCTGACACCGGTTCGTCGCAGGAAAAGTACTTCCAGATTCGTCAGGTTGGTGAGTGCTTCGAGCGTCGGGTCGCTGATTGCAGAGTTGGAGAAGTCTGCACGTTTCAGCATGCCCAGTTCGGCTAGTGCTTCCATGCCTTCGTCCGTCACACCCGGACCTGAGAAAAGTGCGATTTCAGTGTTCGGGACGCCGCTCAAATTGGGCAAAACTTCGGTGATTGGTTCGTCTGAAACCACTGAAATTTCGGTGACGAGGCCATCTGAGTTGCGAGTCAGAGTGAAGCCTGCTGCTTCCAAGGCCGCAATTTTTCCCAGATCTTCGGGGAATTGTGACAATTTTGTGGGTGGCCCACCGGAAACAACCGGCTGATTGGTTCCCACGGGTTTGGTCTCGCGGTCGCAACCGCTCAGAACAGTCAGGGTGATTGCGGCGAGTAAAGCAAAGGAGCAGGGAAAACAGGGTTTGTGCATGGTCAGTCGTCTTCAGGATGATGTCTGCGTGGTCAGGTGGGAACGTCGGGTACGAACAGGAGAAAAACGCGGTATACGCAGCATTTTTTCGGTTCGCGTACCGTTTTGTAACGCGGTGCAACCGCAGATGCGTCTGTTCTTTCGCGTTGCATTGCTATCGCAGGAGCGTGTTCATCAGACAGATTAGACGTTTCGTGCGATACTGGCAACGAATCAACTCGGTTGAGGCGGCCCGAAAATCGTTGTTGAAAACGAGTTCCCCTGTTATGTTATCCACACATCAATGTTTGACATAACGGATTCATTTGATCCATCAATAACACCCTTGAGGGAAATTCATGAGCAGAAAGAGCACAAGACGTAAGTTCATCGGCCAGTCAGCAGCGCTGACCGCCGGAGTTGGATACTGGGCCGGTACCAGCCCGAATCTGATGGCTCAAACGTCCGCTTTGCAGTCCCCCGCTGCAGCATGTGTTGGAGTTGGCGGAAAAGGTGGCAGTGATACCAGCCATATCAGTGAAAATGGCGTGTCGATCGTCGGTTTGTGCGATGTGGATGGGAATACCCTGACAAAAAAGGGGCGTGAGTTTCCGGACGCAAAGCAGTTTCAGGACTTTCGCGAAATGCTGGACAACCTTGGTGACAAGGTAGACATCGTGACTGTTAGTACGCCTGACCACTGTCATGCAGCGGCAGCCGTGCGTGCCATGCGAATGAAAAAACACGTCTACTGCCAAAAACCTTTGACATGGTCAATCGGTGAGGCAAGGCTGATGCGGGAGACCGCCGAGGAGAACGGGGTTGTTACCCAAATGGGTAATCAGGGCACCTCCGAAAACGGATTGCGAGAGGCCGTTGAGGTCATTCGAAGCGGCGCAATTGGTGATGTTGAAGCAGTTCACATCTGGTCCAACCGCCCTGTTTGGCCACAAGGCATCGGCCGTCCAGCCGGGGCTGATCCGGTTCCAGAATCGCTGAACTGGGATGCATGGATTGGACCTGCTCCAATGCGTCCATTCAAGAATGGTGTTTATCACTCGTTCAAATGGCGTGGTTGGGTTGATTTTGGCACAGGTGCACTGGGCGATATGGCCTGTCACACCACCAACATGCCTGTGATGGCTCTCAAGTTGTGGGATCCCATTGCGGTAACCGCGACCAAGAACCCGGGGCTCTTCGAAGGAGAGACGTTCCCAGGCAGCTCGTCGCTGATGTTCGAGTTCCCTGAACGCGATGGTTTGGCACCTTGCAAGTTCTACTGGTATGACGGTGGAAACCTTCCAGGCGATGACATCCTGTCTCAGCTGCCGGCGTCGTTCCAGAAACGAATCGAGCAGCAGAAACAGAATCCGAATCGCAAAACCAGCGGTGCGGTCGTTGTTGGCAGTAAAGGTTTGCTGTTCTCGCCCGACGATTATGGTGCCAAGTACTACCTGTTGCCAGAAGACAAGTACAAGGACTTCCAGAAGCCAGAGCAGACCCTGCCTCGAATCCCATTCAAAGGCGGCGGTGACCAACGGCAGAAGTGGGAATTTGTCAGTACTATCAAAGGTGAATATGAGCCAGGCACGATGTCGAACTTCGGTTATGCCGGCCGTCTTACCGAAACGATTCTCGTGGGTAATCTCGCCATGCGTGCAGGCGAAGGGCAGCGCATCGAGTGGGATGCCAAAACATTGACCAGCCCGAATGTTCCCGAGGTCAACAAATTCGTGAATCGCGAATACCGAAAAGGATGGGAGATCTAAGGAAGTAAAACCCTCTGATTTCCACTTGATGCGAAAGTGAAGGCTGGCGAGAGATTCCGTCTCTCGCCAGCCTTTTTCATGGGCTGGAACCCTGGCCGGGGAATTCCGTCTGCGCTTGTATGATCCCCCTGATTGATGTTGTCTCTGCATGTCAGTGTTTTTGAGCTTCAGAAATCGATGGACAAGGATTTCATGGTGATGTTTTGCTGGTTGCAGCAATTCGGAGATTAATTGCTCAGCAGGGCCAGTGGATCTGCGCAATGCCCCAGAATGTCATACACTGGAGTTGCGGCTGAATGGCCAACGTTCGCCTTCGGACGTGATGCGATGCATTTGCTCAGGGGAAAACCCTGGACGGAATGCCGTGCTTGAAAACTGGAATTTTTGCGAAGGGTGGCGTCATGGGAAAAAGATTGTTGACGATCTGTTTGTTACTTGCCGCGTTTGTTCAATCGGCTGTCACTGCTGGTGAGCTGTCGCAGGAAAGATGCAGCGAATTGTTGTCCACTCTGAAACCCGGAAAGGACGCTGTGTGGCGGTCAATTCCCTGGCGTCTGTCGGTGCTTGAAGCCAGAGCCATTGCTTTGAAAGAAGACAAACCTGTTTTCATATGGGCGATGGATGGGCATCCGCTCGGCTGTGTCTGAAACAATGGAGTTGTCGACCGTGAGTCGACTTTCGCTCATGCGGGTATCGTCAATTTGCTCAAGACGAGTTTCGTTCCCGTTGCAATTGATCAGGCTTGTCAGCGAAGACAAAAAGATGCCGAAGGAGAGTTTTACCGAAAGATTGCTGGTCAGGGGCCGCGTGGCGACTTCTCCAATACCACGCAAGGGTTCTATATCGCCACTGCCGCTGGCAAACTCCTTTTATATAACAACAACCGCGATCCGGAAAAACTGTTCCGTTTGATGCGCGAACGTCTCCGTGAGTACGAGTTTGGCTCTCATCCTTTTGATCGTGATCAGGTGAAGGCGGAACTGCTGGAAGCCAGCAACGCCAAACGGGATCCACGATACACACTACGTCCACCTGCTGATGGACTGGTCGTGCGCGTTCATGCAAAGGTGCTCGGGGGCTACGGGAAGCCGATTTCGGATTCCGAAGCGAGTTTTCAGACGGCGTTGGGACGCGATAATCTGTGGGTCACAGCAGAGGAGCAGGCTGCTTTGGTAAAGGGACGGTTCCCTGAAGCTCTGCAGCGGCGTATTGCCCGTTTCCATCTGGTGGATAACACACGAGGCGAACCGCCCATGTGGAAGCAGGATGAAATTCGCAAATTGACGATTCAGCTCGATGACGATGGCGTTCTCACTGGCCACGTTGAGCTCGGGACGGCTGATGGTAAACGTGGGTATCGAGCGGAGCTGCGTGGCCGTTTGGCTGTTGCAGGGAAATCGGTAACCGGTTTCCAGTTGGTGGCACTTGGGAAGTTTTTTGGTGAGGGGCGATACACACGCAACGCACCCAAGGGGCGATTTCCGCTTGCTGTGACTTTTGATTTGGCCGATGGTTCTGACATCGCTGATGCTGTCGCACCTCAAGGGGCACGAGGCTGGCTGGCGGGGTACTTGAAGTGACGCTTCGATTCTCTTTGCGTAGTTGTCACACGAAACGATGCTGCCACGCAGGGTGATTGAAGGAATTGATCCTTTGGCGGATGTGTTCTGCCGGGAACGCAAAATGTTGACCTGACACCGTATTGTCGGGCCCGTCACAGGCTCTTCGGGTGTGTTAGCAATCGTTCCACCACGTTAGACAGAGCCAACCCCTGATGTCCAAGCGTATTTCCCACAGCTTTCTCGATCCGCTGATTGGGCCAAAACTCAAAGCACTGTATCCCCAGTTGGCTATCTCTCCCCGGTTTCCACCTGAGGGAATTGTCGGTGTAGGGCATCTATTTGCCATTTTAGGTGGGTTGGGTTTTGCGTTTTCAACGCAGTACTGGTGGGGTGGCTTGTTGGCAATGTTGGGAATCGTAGGGAACCACACTTGTGACTGTATCGACGGGACCCATGCCCGAGCTACCGGTCAATGCCGCAACGGTGGTGAATTGCTTGATCACTTCACGGATCCACTTTCGTTCACTTACTGGCTGGTGGGAATTGGTTTATCAGTCGGTCGAACTGATTTGACTCTCGTTGCCGTGATCTGTCTGCTCCTGCTCGCGATACTTGTGAATATCAAAGCAAAACTGATCGGTGAATTTACTTTGAACAGGTTTGGGCCCACTGAATTCAAGACGCTTCTGTGTTGCTTCGGGCTTGTGCTCGCGATTTTGTTTTCAGTCAATGTTTTTGAAGTTCATGATTTCGCCGAATGGGGATTGGTGATTCTGGTTGCTTTTGGCATTTGCCAGGTTCCTTACCAGTTGGTTCGTGCTGTGCGCGAGGTCAATCTCCGCGGTGGACAACCCGACGATACCGAATGGATCACAAAATGATTGAACTTGACTGATCACGGTTTTTTCCACAGGCAGCCTGACATGAGCGTGCTTCGATTGGGGGAATCGCACGCTGCATTAACGTCGGGTTGTCATGCAACAAGTTTGATCGCTTCGTGTGTGGTTATTTGCCATCAGTTTACAATCAAGCTTTTTTCGACATCAGACGCATCAAACACCGTCCCGATTCGCACGAGTAGGCGATCACCTACCAAGGACTGAAGGGTCGGAAGCTGATCGTTGGACACTCCCAGAAGCAAACCACCGCACGTCTGTGGGTCAAAGAGCAAATCGAATTGCGGTTCTTTCCTGATGTCTGCGGTTGTTGAAATTTTTGCCGCCGACATGCGGTTGCTGGGAGAAAGGCTGCTCTGGATACCACGCAATACCGCTTCGGTCGAACCGGGCAATGTCGGAATATCGTTAAGGGTCAGGACCGCAGATTTCTGACTTGCCTCCAGCATTTCGAGTAAATGTCCTGCCAGGCCGAAACCCGTGATATCCGTCCCGGCTGAAATTCCGGCCTCGATCGCGTGGTGGGCGTATTCGTGCTGACGATCTAGCATGGCGTTGATCAAGTGCTGGTGGTCATGTGCTGCACACCGGCCACGCATGCGCGCAGCGAGAAGAACACCGATACCGATCGGTTTGGTCAGGTAAAGACCGTCACCGGTTTGTAAATTCTTTTTTTCGAGAAGGTTTTTGCCAATGGCTTTACCGATGACAGTGAAGCCGATTTCAAGACGGGGGCCTTCTATCGTGTGCCCGCCTGCAATTGCAGCACCCATCGCGTCGAATTCGCGTTTCGCGCCTGCAAGTAACTCACGAAGTGTCCTCCCTTGCGCAGCACTGTCACCTTCGGGAAGCACAATGTTTGACAAGGCGTGTTGCGCGCTCGCGCCACTTGCGACGATATCACTTGCTGCATGGAGCGCAGCAATTCGGCCCGTTAAATAAGGATCTTCAAACGGACTCGTAAAAAAATCCGTCGATGCAATGATTCTGTCTTCAGCCGTCTGTGCGATGACTGCTGCGTCATCCAGATCGAGCGTTCCCGCGGATGACAACGCGGAGTCGAGCAGTCCGGATCCGATTTTGCAGCCGCACCCGCGACACTGCATCGGATCTTCATCGTCTTCCATGCGCACAGGTTCGAACATTTCCATGAATCTGGAGTCGATTGATTTTTTCCATGCCATGAGCCACTGGTTGGACATGGCGAATCGTTTCCATTGGCCAATTGCTTTGCCGTCTCCGGTGTTCAGAAGTTGCAGGAAACTGCGTTGCGGGCGGTAATGGACAAGTGGTGCGTCTACCAGTGAGCGCTGGATGTTTTCCCAAAGGATGGGGCCCTGTCTGACGGCATAAACACCAGCTTTTGGAGTCGGGCTCGTCGAGATCGTGCCAGCATCGCCTACGGCGAACACGTGTGGGGTTGTAATCGATTGCAGGGTCGGATGAGTGACCAGAAAACCCTTTTCGTCAGTGGCCAGTTGTAATTGTCCGAGGAAATCGGATGCTCCTGCACCGGTGGACCATATCACCAGATCTGCGTCAATTCTTTTTCCCTCCGGGGTTTCCAGGTACTCGTCCTGAATTGACTGAACGTCAAAGTTCGTGATGATTTCTATTTTGCGTTGATGCAGTTGCCTGATGGCAATTTTTCGGGTGTGGGCGTTTGCGGCTGCAAGTAACCGGGAGCTACGCGTGACAATGGAAATTTCGTGATCCCCACCCCAATTCTTGTCGAGAAACGGTGGCAGACAGAATGCTATCTCTAGTCCAGCGGCCCCACTTCCTGCAACAACGACACGAAGCGGACGGCTGAGTTGCTTTTCATGAAGCAATGTGAGGGTATGTTGCAGTCTTTCGAGGAAAGTCTGCATCGGTTTGATCGCAACAACACTGCCACCATTTACCACCAACTCGCCCTGCATACTGGTTGATCCGGTCCCAATGGAAAGGAGATCGAACTCCATCGGGGGGCGATGCTGGAAGAGAATGTTTCTGCTTTCCGGGTCCAGCCCCGTTACAGGTTCTGTGATCAGTCTTGCGCCAACTGACGCACAGAGCTGAACCAGATCGATTTGCATTTTTTCTCGGGGAACTTGTCCGGCAAGGACGGCGGGAAGCATTCCTGAATACGTGGCAACATTGAAATTGGAAATGCAGGTGAGAGCGGTGTCTTCAAGTCCATGCATTCCGTACATTCTCAGGACATGGGCGTTGGTGTGACCCATGCCCAGCAGTACGACGTGTTTTGAGGGAAGACGCTCGTTCATTCCGCCACAGGTTCCGTGTTCGCTGGAATCTCGGAGTTTGCGATTGCCGCGTTGATGTTGGTTGCCAATACCGGCAGTTGGGAATCGCTGACGGTTCGGAGGTCCAGTATCAGGGAATCATCAGTGACGCGTGTTTGAACTGGGGTTTCACCAGTTCGCAGGTGTCGGGCAAGGTGGTGGGGTGGGAAACCAGTTATTTGAACCGCGAAGCTTGCCAGATTGAAACCCGGAACGGACCCGCCACCTACCTGTGACTCGCATGGAATTAATTTTGCGACGTCTGGATGATTGATCCGGGAAATCAGCGTTTCACAGCGTTGTCTGATCGTATCTGGATTCGTGGTAATCATCTGCAAGGTGGGTAACTCGGTCAGTGCCTTGCCGGAAAGATGGATTTCTGTCGTGGCCTCCAGGGCAGCAAGAGTCAGTTTGTCAACTCGCATGGCACGCATGATGGGGCTACGCCGAAGTTTTTCGATCCATCGTTTTTTCCCGACCAGAATTCCAGCTTGTGGACCACCGAAAAGTTTGTCGCCGCTGAACAACGAGATGTCTGCACCCGACCGCACGCTATCAATGACGTTTGGTTCCTCTAATCCATATGGGGTCATGTCGATCATGGATCCACTTCCCAGGTCATCAATCACAGCGACCGAATCGGGACGCTCCATTTGGACGAGCTCATCAATGCCAGGTTCGGTTACAAATCCAGAGAGGCTGAAGTTGCTCCGGTGGACGCGAATCACGGCACCAGTGTTTTCATTCACTGCAGCTTCGTAATCTCGCAGGTAGGTCCGGTTAGTCGTTCCAACTTCACGCAAAGTCACGCCTGCTGCCCTGAATACATCTGGCAAGCGAAAGCCACCACCAATCTCGACCAGTTGTCCGCGTGATACCACCACTTCCTGTCCGGCAGCGAGCGCTTGCAATACCAGAACAGTGGCGGCGGCGCAGTTGTTCACAACCAAAGCATCTTCTGCCCCGGTAAGTTCGGCTAACAAAGCCATCACCCGATGACCGCGTTTGCTGCGGCGCCCGGATTCAAGATCAAGTTCGACATTGGTGTAACGTGAGGCGTTCTCTGCGGCTCGAATGGCCTGTTCCGGCATCGGCGAACGACCGAGATTGGTGTGCAAAACCACTCCTGTAGCGTTGATCACCGGTTGTAGCCGCTGACCGAGATCAGCGTTTGCCTTGTGTAACACACGATCCACAATCCACCCAGTCAAGCATGTGTTGATGGCAAGTTGGTCCTTGAGCAGATGCTCGCGACATTCCTGCACAACTTCTCTTACCCAGGTGGTGATCTGTGCCTGGGTAACATGATCACGCAGGTTCACTACATTCTCGTGTCGCAAAAGCACATCAACTGATGGAAGGGCTCTTAATCGCTCACTGTTTGTCACGGTTGATGGTCCGCCTTTTCCGGAGAAGAATGTTGTGGCATGTTTCTACCTTGAACGCGTATGTCACCGTTGCGAACTGTAATCTGCGAGTTATCGCAAAATTCCAGCAAAGGAATTGCATGTTTGCGGGTAATGCCCCAATGATCGCGTATTTCGGCTACTGATCGTTCGGGGCCGTCCGTGAACAATTCCAGGAGTTCTCCACACAGCATTTCAAATGATTGTTGTGAAATGAAGAACCCGTGTCCAAGATCGATCAGGATACGTTGTTGGGTTGCAAATCTTATCAGCGACGCAACGGCATCGGTTGTGCTGTCCAGAGCAGTTGCAGCCTCCTTGAGGGTTGGAGGTTTACGTTGTTGCTCGTAAAGAGAGAGCAGCTGATTCATGCGGTTGAGTTGTTTTTTTGACAGGATTGTTTTTTCTGATGGCACTGCGATCATGCGATTGACACGCACGATCTTTTTTTCCTTGACGAGATTGTTGAGAACGCCCTGCGTTGTTCCCGCGGACGCGATTGGGATGGCACGCTGAATCACTGACTGTTCGTCCAGCCAGGCGTCGTCCATCGATTCTGCCTGAGATGTCAACAAATTGATCACGAACGTGGACAGCCGAGCCAGAAGAGAAGGTGACGTGAGCGTTTTTCCGTCTGTTGAGACGATTGTTCCGTCCTGGATGCAGGATTCGGTTGCCGACTGAAGCTGCGAACCATCAAGACCCACAACGGTTTTCAGATCCAGTGACGCGGGTGAACATTCACCGAAAAATTCGACCCATGCCGTTAAACGTTGCTGTGGCGATGCGTCGCAAAGCTGCTTGCCGAGTTTGAGGAGCCTTGTGGTCTGTTTTGATGCTGGCTTTACTGTTCCAAGAATACGACCGCCAGCAAACGAACCCACTGGATACGGTTTTCTGAACAGACAACTCTGGCCATGCGTGGCAACAACGGGCTGTTCAACATCCACGATGACGACTTCTTTTCCAGACGCCGGTATTGTCTTCGGGCCGAATAGCCGCGCGGAGGTTGCACTGGTTGCTGTGTGGAACTGAATCGTGGTGGGGCACTTGACTTCCGTTGCATCAACGAATGTTTTCAATTCAACCAGTAATCGGCTTGCAGGCACGTGTGTGTCTGTTGCAACCAGTTCATCTCCACGGGCAATCTCCGAGGCGGAAACTCCTGTTAGATTCAAAGCGGTCCGAACACCGATTTGTGAGCGTTGTTCGTGAATGCCGTGCACTTCGATTTCGCGTACTCGCACCAATTGGCCCGTTCGGGCGATTTGAAGCTGGTCACCAATCTGAAGAACACCGCTCCAAGGGGAACCCGCTGCAACACAGCCACGTCCTTCAACGGTAAATACACGGTCGATTGGCATTCGGAAGTGACCCGATGAACTCCGCTTTGTTTTTCTCGCCATGCTGGAAAAAAGAGCTCGCAACTCGTCGAGACCCTCTCCAGTGACTGACGAAAGAGGAACTCTCGGGACATTTTCAAAACCGAATTCTGCCAGGAAAAGATCCAGTTCCTCCGACAGTTCCAGCGTGTTCTTGTTTTCAACAAGATCTACACGTGACATCGCGACAATCAACTTGGTGATGCCCAGCGATTGCAGAATCGCCGCGTGTTCCAAAGTCTGTGCCTGAATACCCTGATCGCATGCCACGACCAGTAAACCAATGTCTACCGCTGAAACACCTGCAAGCAGATTGCCAATGTACTTCTGGTGGCCGGGTGCATCGATGAGCGCGTACTGGTCAGAGCCATCGCTGAACGTAGCAAATCCCAGGTCAATGGTGATCCCACGACGTTTTTCCTCCGGGTGGCTGTCCGTATCGACGCCCGTCAAAGCCGCAACCAGCGAGGTTTTCCCGTGGTCAATGTGGCCGATCACGCCAATGATGGTGTAGCTCATCGAACGATGCTCGAGATCAGAGATTGGAAGCTTGGCATGAGACAGATTTTCTGCGGGCGCATTTTGACGGAACCAAACCCGACTCGCTAGGACCACCATCGACGCCATTGCTTGAGACCCCCAGAAACAGCAGGAGTTCTCGGCACGGGACCAGTTGACACCGCCACCGCCGGGACTAGACTAGCGTTATTGAGAATCGTTCGCAATAATGGCTTCTTCCGCTCGCATCTTTGATTTCCTTTCACCCGATGGGCAATCGCGGATCTGCGCCAACGAGGTGTTCACTTTGCCAAAAGAAACTGTCCTGAATGTTTTTCCGAGTGACGACGATCGTAACAGGTTGGTCGTGGCTGTCCGTCAGGATGAGGATCGCTCTGCTAGCCAACTTGTTCTCCGGCAGGAAACGTTTGCGGAGGACGTGGGCTGGTACGAGCAGAGTTGTGTTGCCATTGAGCCCAATCAGGTAGCGATGCTGAAGATGGCACTCACTAACCCACTTTCAAATGCGCATGATCCAAAGCGCAGTCCGGCCTCCGTATCTCGCCTACCCGCAATCGTGCAGTTTGAATCGGGTTCTGCCGGAAACGCGGGATAGCACTCACCCGGCACGGACCGCTGACGGTTGTTGACTTCGGGTTGGTAGGCAGTTGATTCCATACAGGAATTCAGCCTCGATCAAATGCAGATTCATTTGATCGGATTGTTAAGTGCAATTGCAGGCTGCTCAGACCCGAGGTGGGAGTTCAGACCCGAGGTGAGAGTTCAGACTCGAGGTGAGATCTGAGCGATTCTGTTTGCAATCGAGTCCAGGTGCACGTGCAAAGGATAAACTGCAGGAAGCAACCATTGGGTAGCCCCAGTCCCCGATTCCCGGTTAAAAGCCCGGGATTTTCGAATGATCCTGACAAGCCAACAATTGGCTCAAGCGGTTTTCAAGACCGGAGTTGTCGCGACGCTTGAGCCGGAACTGCGGAGCAGTTTTGTGTACTCGTCAACGCCTTCCTGTTCCTCATTAAGAATGTCTTCCAGGAACACAACGAGCGGTTTGTTGTCACCGGCAAGTTCGATTGCTTTGCTGTACATTTCCACGGCTTTGGCCTCGAATGCCAGGCTGAACGCAAAGATTTCTTGAAGATCTCGGGACTGCTGGATCTCGTTTCTTGTTGCAACAGGGACACCACCCAGAGCAACGATCTTGTCACCGATCAGACGTGCATGTCCGAATGACTCCTTGGCATCGCCTTCGAATTTTTCCGCGTAAACCTCTCGCCACACGCCTTCGAGTATGAAGCTTGCCTGTGAGTACTGGGCAACGCCGGTCCATTCATGCTTCAGGATTTCATTCAGGTGGTCGATGAGAGTTTGGTCGGCCATGATCTGTGTCTCTTAACGTGGATATAAACTACTGGTGTGAGCTATCAGGCTCGCAGGCGCTCCATTTTCCCCTGCGATGGGCGAAGATAGCCGGTATGGTCACACGATAAAACACCAATTGGGGACTGAAATCCGGTTGAATCCCAATAATTGTTGGGTTTCGTAGATATCTGTCTTCTGCAGGAATCGGGTCTGATTCGAGGATTTCCACGCGGTTTCCAGCCGCCGGTAATATTTTCCCTGAAGCTGGTGCTCTGCCATGCATGCAGAATTCACCCGCCATTCTGCTTGCTTGCTGACGATCGTCGTTTGGTTTCAGTTTTTTTGACGGCAGCGCCAGACGCTGCCGGCGAACTGTGTGGCGTGATTTATCGGATCAATGAAACTTCAATTTCCAGCCCCGGACCGAATCCGAGCATCAGCCATGGTTTGGGTTGATTCAGTTTTACGAATGTTTCAAGAATGAAGATCATCGTGGCAGAACTCATGTTGCCATGTTCCGACAGGATGCTGCGAGAACCATTCAATTGCTCCCCCGACAGGGAAAGTGCATTTTCGACCGCCGACAGGATTCTTGTTCCTCCAGGATGAACCGCCCAGCCACCAATGCTTTCGATCTCTTCGTCATGTTGCGCCAGAAAACCGGCTAGATATTCTTTGAGATGTTGTTCAATCAAGGCAGGGACGCTTGCGGACAGTGTCATCTGATAGCCATGATCACCGATGGACCATGTCATCGCATCCCTGCTATCGGGAACAAGAGAAGATCCGGTGTTTTCAATGAAACCAACCGGACAAAGCGACTGCGGGTTGCCAGTTCCGGGAGGATCAGAACTGCTTTTCCTCGCGGAGGAATCTTCAAGTATCAGAGCCGCTGATCCGTCGGCAAAGATCGCATTGCTGACCAGATGGTCGCTAAGCATTCCGTATTGATAATGGAGGCTGCAGATCTCTACGCAGCACAGGAGAACTTTGGCTTGCCTTTGGGCGGCAAGGATACCTCTTGCGGCACGGAGACCGTTGATTGCCGCATGGCATCCCATGAAGCCGACATGAATCCGTTGTGTTGTTGGTGGGAGCTGCAGCTGATCAATCAACGCGATATCAATTCCGGGCGCATTGAATCCCGTGCAGGAAACTGTGATCAAGTGGGTGATCGCATCGCACTCAAGTCCGCTGGATTCCAAGGCCGCCCGTGCAGCTTGTTCGGCTAGAAGTGGCGCTTCGATTCGATAGCGGTCGTTGCGTGTTTGCGTGCTGGGTCCGCGGTCATCAACGCTTTCGGCTGGCGTGTAAAAGTCGTTGTATATCTGTGATTCAGCTGGCCCGTCCAGCAAGACGCTGCCGCGTTGGTTGATCCCGGTGCGGCGATAGAGTGCCTTCACTTTTCGCGCATCATTTGCAGGCACAGCCGATATCCGAGTTGCAAATTCGGCGCTCGCCTGGTGATTCGCCTGATGACGGGGGGTCGCTGTTCCCAAACCAGTGATCAGCGCCCCGGAGTAACCAGACAGACGGGATTTTCGTGACAGGAATTCATTGGACATCGGGCGTAGGATCCTGACCTCAGTGATTCGCCCTGTGAAGCGGCACCATGTGCGTTTTGGTGATCGTGCTGTTCATTCGTATTTTGTCAGGACTTTTCGTTGGTCCACCGGATACCATGCCGAGATAGCCCCTGCCAGTTCGCTAACCAGTTCCGGATGGTCCTTGGCAAGATTTTTCGTTTCCGTGGGATCCTGTTTTAAATTGAACAGTTGAGGTCTGCGTTCCAGACGTGGATGCGTTGACTTGTAGCGATTGACCTCGCCATCGTAAGTCAAAAGCAATTTCCAGTCGCCTTGTATGCACCAACGGAAAAGAAGACTTGCCTGTGGGTTTTTGATGTCCGCTATGTCGTGAGCAAAACTCTCTCCAAAAATCCGTTTCCGCTCGATGTGGTCCCCGGATTCAAGTTCAGGGAGAAGATTCATGCCGGGCAAATCAAGTTGACCGGGTACAGGAACCTTCGCGCTGGCAATGATCGTTGGCACGATATCGAGGCTTGTGACAACTTCCGTGCGTTCGCCAGCCTTGATCTTACCCGGCCATCGGTACATGATCGGTGTGCGGATACCTCCTTCGTACGGCGTCTGCTTTGATCGAGGTGCATAACCTCTGGATGTGGGGCTCTGTATCCAGCCATTGTCGGTCACGTAAATCACAAGAGTATTCTCAGCGACCCCCTGATCATCAATGACGCCCAGCAATTCACCGCAGGTTTCATCAAACCACTCACACATCGCGTAGTAGCGTGCGACCGTGGTTGGTGTTTCTCCCTGATTGTATTTATCGAATAGTCGTTTGGGAGGATTGTGAGGTGTGTGGGGCAGGAACGGCGCGTACCAGAGGAAAAACGGCTTTTGCTTGTCGACGGCCATTTCAACAAATTCTTTGATTGGACCAATCCCTTCCCGACCGATTTTGAGCCCGTCATCACCATGCCTGCCGCCTCGCTCGGGGAATCCGCGGGTCATGCCATGGGTAAATCCAACATTGCCGTAACTGCCTTCCCAGTGCTTCCCACTCTGATGACTGAGGTAGCCAACCGATCCCAGCAATTTTGGCACCGTTTGAAATTCATCCATGAACGAAATCAGCTCACCGCGTCGGTCTTGATAAGTCTGTGAAGCCGGTGCAGCGTATTTCGGTGAAGGGTCGTTGCCAGTGATCCCGTGGGTGGAGGCGTAATGACCTGTGAGAAGGGTGGCCAAGGAAGGGCGGCATAACGCAGTGGGGACATACCCCCGGCGGAAAACTGCGCTCTGTCGCGCCAGTTTATCCAAGTGAGGAGTTTTGATCTGTTCATGCCCCATGAAGCCATAGTCAGTCCACGCCTGGTCATCTGATATGATCAGCACAATGTTGGGGTGCTGCTCGTTCGCAGGTGCGAGAGAACACGTCGCGAGGAATATCAGTGCGAAAAAACAGCTGGTTGTTGACTTCATGGTTGCCAGTTCGGGGATGCGGATTGGATCTGAGTACGCGTCTTTCGGGATTGACTGCCGTTGCCAAAAAGTGAGTGGAAGCGGAGCTTTCAAGTAGTCTCGGATTGTCTTCCGGTCGAGGATAGTCTCTGCACCATCACTCAGACGCCCGATGAAATGATGCCCGATGAAATGTCAACGTGCGGTCACCGGAACAGGAAGCGGAGGGCTTGTGACGTAAGGCCAAGTATACACACATGG
>JAAXJB010000082.1:103348-136587 GCA_012270065.1 Rubripirellula sp.
CCGCGTCACTTGGCAGTTGCTGTTCTAGAACATCAGTTCGAGATCGGCCAGTTCATACCATGCTGATGCAACTGCTCGCTTGCACTCGACATAGTATTTCCACTCTTTGCGTTTGAAATCCCAGGCAACTCTGTCGATTCGACCGTCTTCGTACGATTCAGGAAGACGAACGCGCACTGTGTCAAAAATCACAAGTTTTGGGATGGTGATGTGATCCGGATTGGGATTCATCTTTTGAAGAAGCTGGAGAATCGCCTGTCTCAGGTTGGCCGTTTGAATGGCAGATTCAGAACTCTCCGCCTCTTCTCTCGAAGTTCGGTGCACGACTTTGATGGCGGCTGACTGTGATCCGTCGTAGCGGGTCAGAGTGTGAATTGCCAATTCCTGCGCCATGAGTTGCATCTTCAATTTCTCCGGATGAAAAGTCCCGAATCGCTATCACTAGTCTAGTCTAGCTGAACTTGCGGTGTTCTGGTTTGGCCCGGACTTTTATCGGGGATTCCAAAATCGCGTTCTATTGGTGGGTTCTGGAGCAATTGACCCATCGCGTGGTGAGTTGTGAAGGGTGAACCGGAATGAACACGCTTTGTTGCGTGGTTTGAGATCCCACTTCCTGTTCATTTCTTTTGCATGTAACCAAACAGGTCTCGGATCTCACGCTCGCTGAGACTATCGAGAAGACCGGTTGGCATCACAGAGACATCGGTGCTTTTGAGTTGCTCGACCTCATCTGCTGGGACTGCTCGTGTTCCTTGTGCATTTGATATCGAGATCACCTGGGCAGTTCTGTTCCGCAATAGTCCTGTAATGACCTGTCCGTCCACTGTTCTCAAAATGCTCATCTGGAAGTCCTTTGAAACCGATGAGTTCGGGGAGACGATGTTTTCGAGCAGGTACGCAATGTTCGTGCGTTGAGTGCCAGTCAGGTCCGGGCCGATATTGCCTCCCTCTCCGAAAAAACGATGGCATGTGCCACAGTGCTGTGCATAAAGCTGTTTTCCCCGTTGAAGGTCCGCCTCTGCGAGGTTCTCGGTGGTCAATGTTTGAAGGTACTTGGCGATTGCCTGTTTTTGCGTCTTGGGTGTGTTGGTGACTGTTCCCCACAGGTGTGCCAGTTGCTGGTTGAGTTCTTCATTGCCATGCGTCTGGATTTGGCGTGCCGTGAAAGCTGTCAAATCAGATCTCTTGATGACCCCGGACACAATTCCGGCGAGCAACGCTCGAGCTTTTGGTGGGGTGGCAGCAAGAGCATTCAGTGCGGCTTGTTTTTCATCTGGTTCATAAGACGGGTAGCCCGCAAGAATGGCGGAAGACGTTCCAGCGTTGTCAATCTCCGCCAATCCATTGAGTGCCGTCAGACGCAATGCTGCATCCTCCAGTTGTGCTGTCAGTAGGTTTGCTGTTCCGGGGTGTTTGCGCGTGACGAGTGCGGTCAGGGCGTCTTTTCTCGCATCAGGATCGTGTGTTTTATCATTGACGATCTCGATTAATTTTCGGGTCGCTTTGGGGTCATCAAATAGCAGGGCCAAGTGCATCATCTGTCGGTGGACTTCGGGGTTTGGCTTGTTTGCCAGGATCATTGAGGCCGCTTGCCAGTTCATTGGCATTGATACGGCCCGACGACCTGAATAGCCCGTCAGGATTCCACCGAGGATGTCGCTGGCAACAGCAATGTCAGTTTCTGGCGTGAAGCCTTGGAAGAGAAACTCCATGTGGGATGCTGACGACTCGGACAGGGCGATACGTCGTGAGATGTTCTCTCTGATTTGAGGGATCTTGCTGGTGAAGGCAAGTTGCACATAACGCTTGATATCATCGTCGATCAACGGCTCGATTCCGTACCAGAGCATCAACGGTATGTTCTGATCGTGTTTATCGATGGAGTGCTCGGAAAGGGCTTCTGCTAGTCTCCAGCGGTGGGTGAGGGGGATGCGTTGAAGCGAACTGGCCAGTTCAAGACGCACGCGAGGTGATTCGGTTACCTCGGCGATTTTTGTCAATGTGTCAATCCAATTCACGGAACTGCTCTGGTTTTCGCAAGCAAGACGAATCGCCCATTGTTGCACGAATGGTGAAGAATCATCCATCAACGTCTTGAGCTCCGTATCCGTGAGTCCGCCGGTCACATGAAGTGCCCAGAGTGCTCGGAGGCGGCGTGGAACCGTTTGATCCATGCCGGCTTTGGATCTTAGAAGAATCCGCGCTTCAGTCATTGGTTGATTTGCATGATGGCGTTCCTGCAGTATTCGTCTTGCATGTCGCACCATCCAATCGTTGCGATGCATCTGCAATTGAGCCAGTTCCATGGTGGTCAATCGCTGCAAATCGATAGGTGAGGTGGTCGTTTTTCCGTAGGTGATGCGGAAGATGCGTCCCGTCTCTCGACGGGTGTTCCGGGTGCTGTGGCATTCACCAGTGTCAGACCAGTCGCTGACATAGACTTCTCCACCGGCACCGTAGGCAAGAGTAACGCCCATGAACCATGGGTCGCTTGACTTCATCAGATCTTTTCCGTGGGATGCGGTGTAACCTGAACCGTGGAATTCAAGTTGTTCCTGATTGATGCGTTTGCCGTGGATGTTGTTGGTGAATAACTTGTTGCGATAGCTCGCCGGAAAAGCGTTACCAAGGTAGATCATGGTGCCGCAGTGCGCGTGGCCTCCACCGGCGGCGTCTTCGGCCGCTGAGCCAAGTCCGTTTCGGACATTGCCCAGCCCCACGTAATGGAGGTGGTCTGCGATCGTATCGATGCGTTGAAATGCGTATTGGCTGGATTTTCGTCCACGCCATGGTTCGTAATGTGCTCCGGGGATCACATGAAACAGATGCGGATTGACGCAATTGCAGATGAAAGCATCGCCGTAGTCATTCCAGTCGATGCCCCATGGATTGGTGGTTCCATCTGCGACAGCCTCCCAGTGATGATTTGTCGGGTGATATCGCCAGACTCCACCATCAAAACGAACCCGCGATTCCGTGGGGGTACCAGGTTTGCCGATCATTGACCAATTCGTACGACCATGCGTTGCGTAAAGCCAACCATCCGGCCCCCACGCGAACCCGTTGGCGAGATTATGTGCGTTTGCATGGTTTCCGAATCCGTCCAGCAATACTTTGGGGGCAGAATCTGGCTGGTCATCGAGATCGGAATCCGGAATGAAATACATCGAGGGTGGCGACATCACCCATACGCCGCCGAAGCCGACTTCAATTCCCGTGATGTAATTCAGACCGTCGAAGAATATTTTGCGTTTGTCGTGAACACCATCGCCGTTGGTGTCTTCGAGGATCACAATCCGGTCGCCCGGGGTGTCACCGTGGCGTGGGTAGTTATACGCTTCCGCTACCCAGATGCGATTTCTGTCATCAAGACAGAAGCCGATGGGTTGCATCACGTCGGGCTCTGCCGCAAACAGGGTGCTATGGAAGCCGTCGGGCAGTTGCATGCTGATGCAGGCGTCTTCTGGAGAGAGTGGTTTCTCCGCGGTATGGATGATCTGTTTTTGACAAAACCCCTCATTTGTTCCTGACGCGAACATGAATGTAGAAATCAGGATAAGAATTCTTGTCATGCAGCGCTTGCAGGATGCAGTTTCCATGTACCACCGAACAAGGGTGTAAAGTTGACGCGAAGGTGGACTGTTCCGCGATCAATTGAAGCGATAGCTGGCCAGCGACGGGTCGCTTGGAAAGCAACACGGAACTCGTTGGATCATTGTAACGCGTGTTTGTGATGCTCGTGTGCTTGCGCGGTAATACGTGCAGTTGCCACCGCAGGAAAATGCTCCCTGGATGGGCGATCCTGATTTTCAGATCATCCTCGTGCACCGTTCGCGTGCACGGACCAGGAACAAGCCGAGGGCAGCAAGTAACCGAGAGCAGAAGGTAATCCATCCACCCGCGGCAGAGCCATCAAGAGATTGTCTTTGGATGAAGGCGCGATGTTTACTATCGATGTTTACTGTCGGCGGAGAATATCGGCTTTCTGCAGGTACGTTGTGGTGAGCAGAAAGCCAGAATCGATTTCATGCTGTCAGGCTGCTGCACGTCCATTGTGCCGAAGACGCAATTCTTCATCCTCGATCAGATGGTGATGGGAATTGCCGCTGAGTGCGGCTTTGACGCGGCGTCTCAGGCTGCGACGCATTGCTTTGTGGTATCCAACTGATGCGGCAAACAAGGTGATCATGTCGACAAATTGTGTGCAGGAACTGAGTTCATGCGCGTCGATGTCCACGTAGCTGTCAGAGCCAAATGAGACAAGGCGACCATCGATTTGACCGAGTGGTTGACCGTTCACTGCAAGGTCGTAGTCAGCACCGATTGATACCCAGTGACGTTTCAGACTCAGGTTCCACATTTTGTGATTGTGGTAAAAACCGAAAGTGAAGATGGACGGTATTCGAAAAGTTCGATGGTTTTGCTGTATCTGGGTCACCATGCTCATCCGTGGCAGTATGACGGCAAAAGTCAACAAGCTGCGTTTGGATCCGATGCTGTTGTGCACTTCTGTGGTTGTCACCTGTTCGATTGTTCCACACCACCGAACGCGATCGGTGGATGTCTTGAAAAGTTTCAAAACCATTCGGCGATGTTCGACATCACCTGATTTCATGGTCATGATTGCATCGTTGTTGAGAGTCGTTTGGAGAAGCTGTTGCTGGTTGTTATTCAAACGACCGGTTTTTTTGATCTGTTGCTTCAGTTGTGTGCGACGCTGAGCTTTAATCGCGTTGACAGCTTGCTCAAGCTCCTCGCGGTCAGCATGCCAGACGTCGGTTCGCAGTCCGACGAGATGAGTACGTTGCCAATCGTTCGTTTTCAGGTCCTGTTGTGAGACGGTACCCACCGCGTCCATGTGTGTGGTGAATTGATTGGTTTCGGCCGTGGTCAGTTTCTGCATGAACTCCAGATTACTGGGATGTGCCCCAGGCAGAGCCCACATGTCAACGTAGCGGCGGTTCTCTTGCGGTTTGGATTTTGCCATGGCAACTTCAATCCGTTGGATGTAGCGAGGACATCGAAGTTCCGGGTGCGGGCATGGTGTGGTGGGGGTTGAGTCCACGCACTTTGGCCGCAGGAGCTGTTGATAGCAAAGCCCGGCCTGTTGAGACGTTGTCCGAAGGAGTCAGCTTTACAGGTCGATTCGGCGATTGAAGGCAGCTGACGCCAGAATGACCGGTGCAAGCCGCAAAGTTTGCCATCTAGGAGAATGTTGCTTCCAGTAGCGAAGGGTGATGGAAGGCATCAAAGTCAATGAAGCCATCCTGATCCTCGGCGTTCTGGCTCGGCTTGTTCACCGCGGCTTCATCTCGGCGTGCGATGGCCTTTGGTTGGTTTGCTTATCGAGCTTCGTTGATAAGTTCCGCTGCACCTCGTTTCAGCAGAGCGTCTGCGGTAGTTTGCGCGAGCTGGATCGCGGCGTTCCAAACGCTTTCGGGCTCCTCCTGCCCGGTTTGCAGGTCGATTCTGTTTTTTTCATCGAGTCTTTTGCTTCCATCCTGGGAAAGCACCGTGGCGGTAAGCTCAATGTTCCCTTCGTTGACCACAGCATGAGCCGCGATAGGCGCGAGGCACCCGCCGTGCAGAGAAGCGAGTAGTGATCTTTCGGCGGTAACAGCGGCTCTGGTGGGCAGGTGGTCCAGTTTGGCGACCACATCGAATGCGTCGCACCCCTGCCGGACTTCGATTCCCAAAGCTCCCTGACCTGGTGCAGGTAGCATTTCGCTGATCGGAAACTGGGTACGCGGAAGATCGGTCAGTTCCAGACGGAGGATTCCTGCCTCCGCGAGGAGTATTGCATCAAATTCACCGCTCTCGAGTTTTGCTAGACGCGTTTGCACGTTTCCGCGAATGGGTTCAACATTCAAGTCGTGCCGGTGTTGCTTTATCTGGGCGGCGCGGCGTTTGCTGCCAGTTCCGACACGGGCTTCTGCAGGAAGATCGTTCAGCTTGAACGCTTGAGGAGAAACAAGACTGTCGAGGACCGTTTCGCGTTCTGGGACCGCGGCCAATTGCAGGGACTCCGTTGGCTCAGTGGGGAGGTCTTTGAGGGAATGAACGGCAATATCGGCCTCATTGTCCAGAAGTGCCTGTTGAATGCGTTTGGTAAAAAGTCCGACTTGGCGAGTGCCGTCGATCGGACGCATATCGGTGTCACCACCGCTCACCATCGGCACCAGAACCGTTTCGGCACCGCAGGTTTGGAGGCATTTTGCGACAAACTCAGCCTGCCAGAGGGCGAGCGGGCTCTTGCGGGTGGCGATCCTGAGAGGCGACATGGGGCGATCTTTGGATTGGCAAACGGGGAAAATGGTTGATTTTTGCAGGATCGTGGCAGAATTTGACGTTTCGCTTGGGTTTGTGCGCAAGGACCGTTTTGGGCGCAACGGGGTGACGGCGACCGTCACAAATGACGCATGGTTGTCGAAAATGGCAATTTCAACGCCAAATTGGCCCAAGTAAGAACCCAAGTCGGGCCTATAATACTAATCTACCGCCGGAAGTCGAAGCCGGCACTCAAGCGCGGCGACCTAGAGAATGAACCCTCGT
The DNA here is from genome assembly GCA_012270065.1 of Rubripirellula sp. Classification (GTDB taxonomy): domain Bacteria; phylum Planctomycetota; class Planctomycetia; order Pirellulales; family Pirellulaceae; genus Rubripirellula. The sequence continues at coordinate 109,901 of JAAXJB010000082.1, forward strand.
GGAAGACTCGACCAATAACTTTCCTACCGCAGAGATTCCCACGCAGGATATGCGTGGCATGCGTACTCGCGATATGCACGATGGTGAGGATAGTGGGGATTTTGACCTCGCTTCGGAACCCAAGGGCGATGGGGAGATTCCAAGTCAAATAGGCGACTATGCCATCCGTGAACTGATCGGGTCGGGAGGCATGGGGCAGGTTTTCCTCGCCGAGCATACACGCATGCAGCGTCTGGTGGCCGTGAAGATGCTGCCTGTCGACCGGATGAAGGATGAGGTCGCGGTATCGCGGTTTTACGATGAAGTCCGAGCGGCCTCCCGCTTGATGCATCCCAACATCGTGACGGCATTCGATGCCGGTGAATTGGATGATGTTCACTATCTGGCGATGGAATACGTTGATGGGCAAACATTGACGAAGCTGGTTGCACAGAAAGGACCATTGCCCGTCAGTGAAGCCGCGGCTGTGATCCGACAGGCGGCGTTAGGGCTGTTGCATGCCCATCGGGCGGGGATCGTGCATCGTGACGTCAAACCCGGAAACGTGATGAAGGGTGCTGATGGCACGGTGAAAATCCTCGACCTCGGTCTGGCACGGATCAACTCGGCATCGTTGTTGGATGAAGCGGATGCTGCCGTTAACCCGAACGATCCTGAACGCAGACCAAAGGGCAGGTTGGTTGGGACGTTGCCGTTCATGGCCCCCGAGCAACTTGACAACCCGGATGTCGCAGACCCACGCAGTGACATCTATTCCCTGGGTGCCACCCTGTTTTTTCTGCTAACCGGTCGCTCACCGTTCACGGGGGATTATCTGGAACTTGTTTATGGACATCGACACGGGAAGATACCCGACCTGATGGAAGCAAGAAACGATGTTGATCTCCAATTCGCCAATATCTTCATGCGAATGATGGCCAAGTCGCCGGATGAGCGATATGCGTCTTTCGACGAGGTCATCGATGATCTGAGTGACTATGTCAATCGTGAAGACACACCTGCATGGCTTGCGGAGTACTCGGGAGGGCAGGTTTCTGCCGAATCAGGTGGTTCGTCCATCGGAATGACTGGCACCAGTTCGAGTTCCAAAGTGTTTGCGATTGACCTCGGAATGTTCTTTGGAGCTGCTGCCGAAGCAACTTCCACGGGAACGGTCAGGTTGCTGACTGCCAACAAGGAAGAAAATGCATCGTTCCGCATGGCAGTAGCGAGTGAGGATGAGCAACTGTTCTTCGGTGCTCAGGCAATGGAGCGACGTTTGGCAAGGACCCAGAACCTTGCCTACTGCGTTCCCATGTATATAGGAAAAGATCTCGTCGAACGGGAGATTGCCGGCAGGCAATGTCCTCCGGAAGTTCTGATGGCGATGATGTTCCGTGATCTTGTGGCAAATACCTGGAGAGACGAAGATCCACCAGCAGTGACCGCCATCACCATCCCCGCAAGTTATGATCAATTGCACCGGCAGAGTATTTTGCAGGCGGCCGAAATGGCAGGCCTGAAGTCCGTCCGCCTTGTCCACCGCTCCATTGCCGCAGTTCAGGCAACACTCTTGGAAGATGAGTTCGAAGATCTGGACGAAAATGCTGCCAATGTTGAGGAAGAAATACAGGAACGCATTCTTTTTGTCAGTGTGACCGGCATGGGAAGTGAGGTTTCGACGTTCCGTGGGGAAGCGAACCGACTGCACCAACTCGCAATCTCGGGGCACTGGAACTCGGGTACCCTGCCGTGGTTGCAGAAGTTAGTCGAACTGGCCGTGACTGCCTTCAAGAAAGAACATAAGTTCGATCCGCGCAGTTCGCGAAGCACTGTTGCTCAGCTGCAAACCGCCTGCGAGAGGGCGATGAATTCCATGACGTTGCTCGACAAGGTAGCGATCAGGTTGAAGGTCGGTGATGACGAGTTCAAAGTTTGGGTCGCCCGTAGACACTGGCTGCAATCCTGCGAAGACTTGGCGGCACAGCTCCGAAAAACAGTCAAGAGGGCGTGTCGTGACGCATCGCTTCCGTTAAGCGAGGTGGATCGCTGCGTGATCCTGGGGCCGATTTTGAAAATACCCATGGTTCGCAACGCCGTCCTGCGGGGAATCAATCCCGATGTGACTTATTCAATGGTTGATCGCACTGACACGGCGCGAGGTGCTGCCGCATGTCTTGCTGCTGAATTGCCTGGCAGAGGCGCGTCGATTGCCATGCCAGCCCGCGGAGTTACCGGGCAGACCATTGGTATTGTGGTTGAAGATGTCAAGGGACGTCGACGCATCTTGCCGCTGATCCCCTTCGGTACTTCTCTGCCTGCCAGAACCAACCGGCGATTGACCGTTGGTTCCGAACGCGATTCCATGACTCTTTCGCTTGTTGAATCCTCCGGATTGTCACGCAATGATTGGCAGACATTGGGAAGATCTGAAATCAAGATAGATGATGGTGTGAATCGTTCTCGGATGATTGGTTTTGAGATTGACGTCAACGGTCTGTTGATTGTGCGAGCGCAAGCCGAGGGCGCGACTTCCAGTAATCGAATGCCGACGCTTCCTGAACCCAAACTCACAGACGAACAAATTGCCGAGTGGACACGATGGCTTGATGCGGTACTGTGAGAAGAGTTTTCGTACTGCTTGTGCTTGATCGCGTTCTGATTCCACAGGCTTGCCACGTATCGGGCAGGCTGTCCGGGAACTGGCTCGATCGTCAACTGATCATGCTCTGATTGACTTCACAGGGCTTTTGGTAGACTCTTTTCCCGGTCGTTGGTATCCGACCCGATCTCGCTGGCGATTCTTCGGCTCTCGATGATTTGCGTGGTGGCGATTGGAAGATCCGGGATTCATGAAGCACGCGTTGCCACGCTTGATCGGTCGTGATTTTGGCATGATTCAAACACGAAAGGAAGATTCTGATGCTCGATGGCCATACCGAAGCCATGAACGATTCGCAGCAAAATGATCTGCTGTGTGAGGTATTGGCCGACGGAAGCATGATGCGTTGGAATCACGGCTGGTTCAAACTCGTCAGTTCGTGTTCTCCGACTGCATCTGTTCCGGTCGAAAAAATGATGGGCAGTGATTTCATGCAGTGGGTCCATGAGGAGGATCATTCGCATGTGAGTGAGGTGCTGGATCTATCTGATGCTGATGACCGACCACGATCCATTCAGTTCCGTTTAGCCGGGGAAACCAGCGAAAGGGTTTTCATGGTTTGGTATCGCGTGTGTGACCCGCAGGGAAATGCTTCCATCATTGGCTTGGGGCATTCAGTGCCTTGTGATTTCACTCGAAATGCTGAACAGGAGGCATCTTCGCCAGTTTCAATTACATCCAGCGAGAATGTTGCGAAAGACGACAATAAAAATGGTCAATACTTGCTAGACAGTGCAGAGTTGGCCTCTTTCGCGGGAAGGGCGAATCACGATTTGCGGGCGCCACTGCGTGCTATCAGTGGGTTGTCCCAGATTCTGGTCGAAGATCATAAGGACCAGCTTGATGAAAACGGCGTTGATTATCTTCAGAGAATTGCGGCGGCAGCAAAGCGAGTTGCAAACACCGTTGATGGCGTAACGGATTATCTCCGACTTGCCGGGTACGGTTGTAGTTTTCAAAACGTGGATTTGAATCAAAGCGTAGACGAAATCGTAGAATTTCATGGTAGCCATGAGGCTGGTTGGCGAGGGGAAGTGTTATCGGAGACGTTACCACTTGTTCATGGAGATCCCGCGCAACTTCGTACCTTGCTGCAAGAACTTGTCGGTAATGGTATCTGTCATAATGATGCCGCGAACCCGAGTGTTCGATTGGTCGTCGACCCGATTGGGTTGCGTGACGCGTTGCAATATTCCAGTTCTCGCGTCGTGATTGGTGTTGTTGATAACGGCGTTGGGGTTGATGAACAGTACCGCAACGATATTTTTTCTGCCTTCAGGAAACTCAGTCCCATCGGTGAGGAGAGTGGTCTGGGACTTGGCTTGGCCATTGCACTTAGAATTGTGAGGCGTCATGGCGGCGATCTTCGCTGTTACGGACACGAAGACGGAGGGAGCTGTTTTGTTTTTGATTTGCCGGTTGCTGTCAAAGAATGAGTGTTTGATGCCTGGGGTTTGGATTCTGGAAACTGATGTCAGTGAAGGCGTAGTTGCGTCTACGCGGATTGACAATGAATACCTTGCCGATCGACTCAAGCGAGTTGCAACGCATCGAGCACATTCAACAGTGTGGCTGTTGTTTTGGTTAATGCAGGATTTCAGACTTCCGTTCATTGTGCGGCGCTGGGTGTATCTTGAGGGTGGTGGCTGAAGATGAGTGCTGTTGAACTTGGCTGGTATTTTCTGTTGGTCTTGGCTGGTTTTGCCGCCGGAATCGTAAACTCGATCGCCGGCGGTGGCTCATTCTTGACTCTGCCCGCGTTGATGCTTTTCGGGCTGGATCCCAAGATGGCCAATGGTACGAATCGAGTGGCTGTTCTGTTTTCCAGTGCTTCAGCGGTGGCGACTTTCAGAGCGCATGGCCATTTTGACCGAAGTCTTGCGATCAAAGTCGGGGTTCCATGCTTAATCGGAGTACCTCTGGGATCTTTACTGGCAGTGCATCTTTCGGCTGACGCGTTTCGAGGCGCGTTCGGGATCCTTTTTCTTGTGATGGCGGCGATCATCCTATGGGATCCAAAGCGTTTGACTGCCATGAAAGAGGGCGCAACGTTGCCGCACTGGAAACTTGCACCTGTATTTGTGTTGATTGGCATTTATGTCGGTTTCATGCAGGCCGGGATGGGAATTTTGCTGCTGGTCGCCATGAGCTGGTTGAATCGAGGGGATTTGGTGGGATCCAATGCGGTAAAAAATTGTGTGGGTTTTGTCGTCACCCTCGCTGCATGTGCTGTTTTCGTTGCTTATGGATTGGTTTCCTGGATTCCAGCGTTACTGATGGCTGCTGGCAATGTTTTTGGTGGCATTGTTGGTGCTCGTTTGGCTATCAAAAAAGGAAACCGCCTGGTGTTTGGATTTCTGATCCTGATCATGATCATCACAGGTGTCAAAATGCTGCTTGAGAGTCTGTTCTGAAGCCGTGGATTTCTGTCATGCCGCTGCATTTGGAACTTTTTTTAGATGGTTGGTTGAGCGGATTTGTGCAGGAAAAGGTGTGAGTTCCTGATCTTGGTTTTGTTCAGATGGACATTTGTATTCCGGCTTTGTAGCAACAAAAATTGGCTGCTGTCCGGATGCGGTCGTCGGAATGTACTATGATCATTGCCGCATCAGGATTCGTATGTCGCGGGCAGAACGGACAGGTAGCTGTGCTCGTTCGGGATTTTGCGCAATCCGTTTTTACTTCCACCTGTTGTTTTGAGGATGTTTGATGGCTGACGGAACGCATAGTGCACGCCAAACACTTTACATCTGTCTCGCGATCGTGATCGCGATTGTCTTTGCAATCATGGCGCCTACCTTTGCCATGAAGTTTCACCTTGGTGGTGAGGTATTCCTCAACCTGTTGAAGATGATGGTAGTGCCCCTGGTCATGTCCAGTGTGATGTGCGGGATTCTTGGAATGGGAGACGTCCGAAAACTCGGCAAGCCGGGTCTGTATACAGTTCTGTATTACCTGTGCACCACTGTTCTTGCCGTGGTAGTTGGGTTGGTGGTTGTGAATATCATCAGGCCCGGTGTCGGCACGGTTTCAGAGGAGGCCCGCGCAGAAATTGAGGGCGAGGGTTCAGCAACTGGAGACGTTATCTACGAATATCTTTCGAGCCAGGTGAATTTGCCAAAAGAGCAGGTTGCAGAGTTCTTCGGAGCGGCAGAACAGACGGAACCGTCGATCGGGATGATACTCGAAAATCTTGTGACTTCCCTGTTTACTGACAACCTGTTTGCTGCTGCCAGTGAAACGAATCTTTTACCGCTGATTGTGTTTTCCATCATTTTTGCTGGAATGCTTACGACGCTGGGTGAAAACGTTGATGCACTCAAAACGGGCATTGAACAGATCAATCATGCGTTGATGGCGTTTGTGATGCTGTTGATGAAAATTGCTCCTTTGGGAATATTTTGCCTCGTCACGGCCAGATTTGGCGAGGCTCAACATGAGGGCGAACTTGTACAGGTTATCCAGCAGACTGGCTGGTACATGATGACGGTCTTAACAGGACTGGGGCTTCATGCGCTGGTCACGCTGCCTCTGTTGTTCTGGATCTTCACCAAACGGAATCCATACAAGTTTCTCTGGCAGATGTCGCGGGCTGTTTTGACCGCTTTCAGTACAGCCAGTTCATCGGCAACGCTACCTGTCACGATGGACTGTGCAGAAAAAGAAGCCGGGGTGTCCGAGCGAAGCGCTAATTTTGTTCTTCCGCTTGGAGCGACGATCAATATGGACGGAACGGCGCTGTATGAAGCTGCCGCTGCGATTTTTATCGCTCAGGTCATTGGCATGGACCTCACGTTCATGCAGCAGGTTACGATCGCCATGACGGCGACGTTGGCCGCGGTGGGAGCTGCCGGAATTCCGGAAGCGGGGCTGGTTACCATGTTGATCGTGCTCAATGCGGTGGGTTTGCCAGTGGAATACGTGGCACTCATTTTGAGCGTGGACTGGTTGCTGGACCGTTTTCGAACGGCGGTGAATACTTTCGGGGATGCTTGCGGTGCGGGGATCATCGACACCAATTTTGCTTCCGAAATGGGTGGTAGTGAATCTGCCTAGAAGCACACGCAAACGGTATGGAGCTCCAGAGGTTGGTCGCAGGTATTGAGCTTGAAGAGAACCTGATTCTTCAAGTTCACGCAAGTTCTTGCTAGCCGATGTTGGCTTTACGGGGGAGCCGCATAGATGAAAACGGATCAAGACGACAATACCGAAATTCATCCACTTGATATCGACTATACGGACGTTGAGGACAAACCGGAACGGCGGTTGCAGTGGAGCGTAGTACCTGCGATCAATCTCGGCATTGTTTGCTTTGCCTTGGCAGCGTTGATGATGGTGATTGCGATCATCACGAGCCAATTGGGTGGTATGAGTGCGGCGTCCATGGAGCAGGCCTATTTGTTCCGTAGGCTTGGAAGTCTGCTGATACTCGCGGGTGGGTTGTTCATTCTTCACGGAGTGCGTTCCAACTCTGATGTTCATGTCGAGAGACGGAAACGGGCAAAAGAAAAAAAAGAGGAAGCAGCCAGAAACAAGGCGTTGGTACGTTTCCAGATCGGAGGTAAAGATCCAGAAAAAGCGATCGATTTGCAGGATTGGATATACGCCCTGAAGAAATTTCCGTTCCTGGTGCCAAAGCAAGACGCGACTTCGGGAATGCCGTCTGAGTTTGAAGACGTCAATGTAGTTTGGAAGGACACCATCGTGGCAGTTCTTCGATGGGATCTTTCGGTTCCCGGGCGCATTCATGTGGTCACGAGGCTGCGTTACCTGGAGACATTAAAAATACCGTTCGAGATGCTACTTGCTGAATTGGGTGCGGATTCAGACTTGGCGAATTGCACGGATGGAGATTTGGTGGATTGAGATCGTTCCTGCGTGTGCGAACTATGCATTATTGTTGTTCAGCGGGAGCCCATCTACAATTCGCAGCAGGAATATCTTTGTCCGCATATCCGATTGGCTCTCATGAAAAGAAACTTTGTACTGCGTGTTTTTTGTTCTCTGCTGTTCCTGCTGCCAGGCATGGTGGTGTTTGGTGTCCATCGAGGGGCTTCTGCTGCGGATAGCCGGCCCAACATTCTTTTCATCTTCAGTGATGACCATGCAACTCATGCGATCGGGGCCTACGACGGCTGGTTGAAGTCTGTGAACCCCACCCCCAACATTGACACGCTTGCCGCACAGGGGATCGTTTTTCGTAATAGCTTTTGCACGAATTCTATTTGTGGACCGAGCCGGGCTGTCATTCAGACTGGGAAACACAGTCATAAGAATGGGTTCATGAATAATGGGAATTCGTTTGATTGGAACCAGCAGACATTTCCAAAACTTCTGCGTGATGCTGGCTATACGACCGCAATGTATGGCAAGTCGCATCTGAAAGGTGCGCCGCAAGGATACTCTGACTGGAAAGTGTTGCCTGGGCAGGGTTTGTACTACAACCCCGATATGATCACCCCTCAGGGACGTACCCGAATTGAAGGGCATTGTACGGATGTCGTGACCGACTTGGCTGTTGACTGGCTGAAAAGTGGGCGTGAGGCCGGGAAGCCATTCATGTTGATGGTTCAACACAAGGCCCCCCATCGAAATTGGATGCCCGCGCCACGGCACCTGAATCTTTATGCAGATATTGATTTGCCGGAACCAGCGACGCTTTTCGATAAATGGGAAGATAACGCACCGCCAGCGCGCTATCAGGAATTGGAAATCGATCGACACATGCATCTTAATTTCGATCTGTTTGTCGATCTCGTACCGAGTTTCAAAGGTGATGCGATCAAAGGCAGGTATGACAAGTCGGCGTGGCGGAATATGCAACGGATGACGGAAACGCAATTGCAGGCATGGCGAAATGCTTACGCGCCGCGTGACCGTGAATTCCATCAAGCAAAGCTTCAGGGAAAAGAACTCGTACGGTGGAAGTATCAACGTTATGCGAAGAACTATCTCCGGTGCATTAAAGGGGTAGATGAGAGTGTTGGGACACTCATGCAGACGCTCGATGAACTGGGTTTGAGCGAAAATACCGTTGTGATTTATTCGTCGGACCAGGGTTTTTATGTGGGCGACCATGGGTGGTACGACAAACGCTGGATGTACGACGAGTCCATGATGATGCCATTGATCGTGAAGTGGCCGGGAGTTACCGAGCCGGGGTCGCATAATGATCTGCTTGTGCAGAATCTTGATTATGCTGAGACATTTCTGGAAATGGCTGGTACCACTGTGCCAGATGACATGCAGGGGAAATCGCTTGTCCCATTGCTGAAAGGTGAAACGCCTGATGATTGGCGGACCAGCCTGTACTATCACTATTACGAATACCCCAGTGTGCATATGGTTCCGAGGCATTACGGAGTTCGTGGTAATCGTTTCAAACTAATGCATTTCTATCAGTTTGATGAATGGGAGTTTTATGATTTGCAGAACGATCCCGATGAGTTGGTGAACCAGTACACGAATCCTGCCTATGCCAAACAGCTTGCCGAAACCAAGGCTGAGTTGGTTCGTTTGAGAAATCATTACGAAGATGACAGTGATGTGTCTGAAAAGCCTCGGGCATGGCAGGAACAGATGCGAAATAATCAAGCGTCGAAAAATTGAATCCCATGACCGGCGTTGCATGATGTCGAGTCCATGGGCTGCTTTGTTGGTTTTGGCTGCGTTGGGTTTTTCGTCATGCTCAGCTGAGTTAGTCCGGTGATTCCCGATTCAGAGTGGTTTTGGGGCTGGCACGCCAGAGGCCCAGTCGTTGTTCTGATTGTTGGATGTGGACTTGGCAATGAAAGCACGACTGTTCCGCTGGTTGACGACGAATTACAACCCGAAACCTGAATCTCGGCCATTTCTAGAACGTTTGGAACAGAAGGAAATTGCTGGTATCCGGGTTTCAGTTGCCGTCCTTAGCGATCGTGAGAGCATTGAATGTTTGGGCATTCGCCTCGCACGCCAAGGCATGCAGGCAGTATGGATCGAGATTGATAATCAATCCGATCATGGTCAACGGCTTGACCGATATAGCATTGATGCCAGCTATTACACGCCGTTGGAGGCAGCTTCAGTCAACCATTTCTCGGTGGGGCGGCGTTTTTTGAGCTTTGGGATTCTGGGTTGGTTTTTTCTTGTCCTCTTGCCGCTCTTGCCAGCAAAAATCATTTCGGCTCGTCTTGCTAATCGGCGTATGTCAGCCGTGTTCAGGCAATTGGCGTTGCCGGGCGGCGTTATTTTGGCCGGTGAGCAGCGATGTGGTCTCATTTATACGAGACTGGATGAAGGTTTGAAGACCATGCTTTTCCGGTTCGTATCAGATGCGGATGTAGCGACGGTTAGTTTTGCGTTGGAAGTGCCCGGGTTGCTTCTTCGGCCGGTAGCCCAGGACAGTGAGCATGGTGAAACAACCGAGGTTGAGCTTGAAGATTTGATCCGCTGGTCGGTTGAGCAGCCACGGTGCACGAGCGGAAAATCGGGAAGGCGCGAGGGTGATCCGCTCAATCTGATTGTTGTGGGGAAGCGGGACCTGGTGCGGCAATGCTTTGGATCGCGATGGGATGACGCCGAGGCCGTCAATTGGGCAACCAGCCTGAAAACCGCAAGGGCATTTCTGCTCGAATCGGTTTATCGTTATTCTCCCGTCAGCCCACTCTTTTATGAGGGGAGGATGCAGGACCTTGCGTTGCAACGTGCCCGGGCAAGCATCAACGAACGGGTTCATTTGCGGTTATGGAAAACAACGATGCGGGTTCAAGGTGACACGGTCTGGATTGGTCAGGTGAGCCGGGACATTGGAGTGCGTTTTACGATCAAAACCTGGAATTTGACCACCCATCGCATTGACCCTGATGTGGATGAGTCGCGGGACTATGTTGTTGATTCACTTGCTGCTGGGGGCCATCTGGGAAAAATAGCACTGGTTCCAGGATGCGATCGCACAGATTCGGGAAGTCCAAGAAAAAACCTTACGGGTGACCCGTATTTTACCGATGGGCGAAGAGCTCTCCTGGTGCTCTGTGCTCAGGGTGGTCGCGCAGAATCACTTGTATGCTCCGAGCATCATGGTGAACAAGGAATCTGATCAGGCGGGATCCTCAAACTGCCCATGTGACATTTGATCTCCTACACTCGCCGTCGCGTTTTGACGCGGGAAAACCTGCCGGTAAATGATGAACGCTGCGCCGATTTGAACCGGCAGCAGGAGAATTAGTGGGACATAGCACAGTAAAGCCGCAAGGAAACTGATGAAACTGAAGCTCACGTAAGTGAGTGCAAGTGGCATGAGGTTGTGACGAACAGCGCGTGCACTTGTTCGTACAGCGTCGGACGTCGACATCTTGTGTTCGGCGATCAGTTGGAAACAGAATGCAAATGGTACAACCGAAAGAATGGATACGACGATCAACAGCCCATATCCGAGCACAAACCCACCGATGGAAATTACCCCCAGTGCTTCGGGTGAAAAACCGGTTTGTGCAATGCCGATGATAACAAGGAAACAGACGAGCATGATCAACCCACACACCAGAGTCGCAGCGAGGTTGCAGCCAATCATGATGAGTACCACTAATAGCGATGGCACAAATTGATCAAATCCCTTGAAGAGAATATCAAATTTGACCTTCCCAGTTGATTCTTGTGCAAGAAAGCACATGAAAATGCCAACGAACATGGGGCCCATGAGAATACCCATGGGTGCGAGGCTACCCAGTAGAAAACCACAGAATGTGATGCCGAGAAACAGCATGTAGTTACCCTGGATCAACTCATAGGATTGCTTCAGGTACTCTATCGGCGTCGCGGAAATACGTTGATAGGTTAATGCCGGTTGCCCGTTCGTTTCGGTGGCCTGGTAAGGGTTTGTACTCATGGTGACCTCGTTGGCCTGATTGAAAAGGAGGAGTCGCTTTGGAGTGAAATGTGAGCTGTGTAAACTGATTACATGATCGTCCGAAAGCAGCGAGCATTGTCTGACTTGACTGAGGGCCAGGTAACATCCGTGCCTGTCATGTTACTTCGTGTCGTCGCTTTGCAATTTTTCAAAGTAATTTCGTATTTTCGATACCATTTGATCGGTCAGCCATCGGTCTGTGATTTTTCCGTTGGTCATGATGAGTGCAAAATTGTCGGCAAGAATTTCTTCGGGGTGAATGATGTATCCGGTATTTCTTCCAATCTGACGTTGGAAATCTGCGTTCTTGGGTGAGTGGAAGACAGGCTCTTCATCCATGATGTCAGGGCACCAGCCATTGCTTTCGCGTTTTACCTGAAGCAGCTTGAACGACAGGTAAGCAAAAAGGCTGGAGGAACCCTCAGGATCGTAGTCGGATTTTGCAATCAACATGGGCGCTACATAAGCAGAGGCATCGTCAGAAAGTTGGATTTTCATGACGTGTTCGATGACTGGAGCATCCGGATTGGTAATCCTCAGGTGTGCAAGGCCATCTGGCAACTCGATTGGGTTCGCTTTTTCAAATCCTATGATCCTGTAAAGCTCGTCCCGAAGAAGTGGGTGTTGCCGGGAAATCACGTGGAACAATTCGTGTGCTAGCAGTTTGGTTGGTGGTTTCTCAGGATCAAAAATGTGTTTTGGAAAAATGATTTCATTTCCTCGGGTGTACGCAGCACCACTTTCTTCTTTTCCGGTCGTATGGATCAAGTTCACCGGTGATTCCAATTGAATTCCGTGTGCAGCCAGTTTTGGTTCAAGGTTTTTGATTGCTTGCTCCAATGAAAGACGTGTTTCTTTTTCCCATGGAATCACTTGCGCCTGAACGAATTCAAGGTATTGCTGTTCACCGGGGTCGGTGGCGGTGCGCATCCTTACCTTTCGATCAAAAGAACTTGTTGTTCTTGTGTAAGAATCCTGTTGCCCGAGTAGTTGTTTTCCCGTCATCGGTGCAGGAAATTGAAATTCAATTCCCGTATCGGTTGGGTCTTGAGGACCCGCCGAGTGCGCCTGCTGCTGATCCTGATAAGGTGTGATCAACAGAAGAAATAGCGGCAAAAACTTCAATGGAGAAGATCGGAGCATTGGATTTGATCGGTTTGGTTTGGTGGTTCGTGTGCGTGTAGGCAAGTTGACGGGATGCGTTTGAGTAAGACTTTCTGTACCTGTAATGGGGCAAATCCATTGGATATTTTGGTAATCGGGTGAAGCTTAGCGGCCAGGTTCTGACCTTCGCTTCGGTTCATTTACTTCCGGCAGGTTGGCTCGTGGTTAAATGGCTTTCGGTTTATCATTCTATCCGTGGCCACGAGAGGTATACGCAGGCAGCAGATCCAGCGGTTGTTGTCTGTCGTCTACGAATTTGCATGCCCGGTGGCTGACGATTGAGTTAACGCAAGGCTGAATTGTTGAAGAATTGATGATTGCTGATTTGCTCCTTGAGTGATTGCATGTGTGACGTGGAATGTCCATGAAAACAAAACAGATACTTCTCGAAGCATGTGTGGCTTCGGCCGCTGATGCCGTGCTTGCGGTGAGCCATGGTGCAGAAAGGTTGGAACTGAATGTTGGGATGGAACTAGGAGGCATCACACCCAGTCTTGGGCTGCTGCAACAGACAAAAGAAGCAGTGGATGCTCCTGTAATGGTAATCATTCGGCCCCGTGGTGGGGGCTTTTGTTATTCTGCATCGGAAAGGAGGCTGATGGTTCGTGATGCCCACGCACTGTTGGCTGCGGGTGCAGATGGCGTGGTGACGGGTGGGCTGGGAAGTCAGGGACGGATCGATGCTTCATTGATGGAGCAAATGCGTGATGTTTGCCAGGAAAAAGAGTTGGTTTTTCACATGGCTTTTGATCTTCTGAATGATCCAGAGCAAGGCTTGGAAGAATTGGTTTCCTTGCAGGTAAGTCGGGTTCTTACCGCTGGGGGGCGATCAACGGCAATTGAGGGGAAAGGGTTGATCGCAAAACTTGTTGCCCAATCTGCTGGGAGGATCGACATCCTACCTGGAGGTGGAGTCGATTCCGGTAACGTCATTGAGCTTTTACGTCATACCGGTTGTTCCCAGGTTCATGGCACATTCAAAATGTTCCGTGAGGATGCAGCAAAATTTGTGTGTGATGGTCGTTATCCCGCCTTGGATGAAATCGAGATCCGTAGAGTACGCTCGAAATTGAATGAATATGTCACCACGCTCGATCAATCAAGCGGATTGTGACTTTCCGTTGCCGGTGCAGACCGATCCCTCTCATTTGTCACTTCACACGGAAATGTTCGCGTGTGTTCACGTTTTTGTCATGCAGGGTAAATGAAGTGGCGTAGGCGATGCTATACTGGCAGTGGTAACGTGCGGTACGATCGAGTTTGTCTCGCAACCGCCGATTTGCCGTGATTTCAATCCCTTAATTCGAGACCGGTGCGTTCTTTGTTGGCAGCCTTCGTTTGGACTCCGTTGGACACGTGGATCACGCTGACGGCGTGCCTGGCATCGGCGTCGTGTGCAATTCCTGGTTGCTTTCTGTTTCTCAGAAAACAGAGCATGTTGGCTGATGCAATTACTCATGCCGCATTGCCAGGTGTTGTGGTGGCGTTTGTTTTGGCCGGGTATTTTGAAACTGCTGGATGGATTGACGAAACGAGTGGCTGGGGGGTGAGGCAGTTGCTGATGTTTGGCGGTGCTGTTGTTGCGGGTGTACTGACGGCTTTCCTGACCGACTGGGTCACTCGAAGCGGTTGGGTGAGGGAAGATGCTGCGTTGGGCGTGGTTTTCACGACACTGTTTGCATCAGGATTGATCATGATGCGACAATTGGCGGATCAAAGTGATCTTGATCTGGATTGCGTGCTTTATGGTCAACTGGAAACGGTTGGCTTGGGAGACGGCATTCCGGGAGAGGCAATTGCAAGCGGTTTGATGCTCGTTTGTAATCTATTCCTGGTCATGATGTGCTTCAAAGAATTGCTGTTGACTACGTTTGATCCCGGTCTGGCACGTTCACTGGGATTCCGTCCAACTGCGGTTCACTACGCATTGATGGCTTTCACCAGCGCCACAGTTGTCACCTCATTTGAGGTTGTTGGTAGCATTTTGGTCATCGGAATGCTGGTCATTCCCCCTTCTACCGCTTTTTTTGTGACCAGGCGGCTGATGCCGATGATCGTCTGTTCCGTGTTGGTGGCCATGTCCGCATCAGTCATCGGGCATGTGGTTGCAAACGTGGTTCCCGGGCCTGTCACGGCTGGATTAGGTTTGCCCCCCACTGAGAGTGTGCGAACGTCAGGTGCGATCGTGATAGTAGCAGCCATGCAGATGTTCATCGCAATTCTCTTTGGTAAAGAGCGTGGGCTGGTCATATCCCGCATGCGTCGCAGAGACCTGATCGTTGAAACACAGTTGGGGCAGTAGAATCCAGACAAGCTGTTGCGTGGACTCGCAATTCAAAATTCGTTCATACGGTGAATAGATGTTTCAGAGATTGCGCACGGGTGCAAGTCGCACGCACGTCATTTGCTCAAAGGTTTTTTTCCAAGGTTGGAAATGCTTTTGGCATTCGTTTGTGCGGTGCGTTTATAGGTCCATTTGTGCTGGTATGATTGCTTGCGGTTTTGTTTTGATGACCACGTTGTGGCTGCCCTGTTCTGCCGGGGATTGGCCATGTTTTCGGGGGCCGAATGCCGATGGTGTGTCGCTTGAAAAAGATTGGTTAACGCAGTGGCCGGAAAACGGACCGCCAGTACTGTGGCGAACAGAGGTCGGGACGGGTTATTCCGCGGTTGTCGTTGTTGACAATCGCCTGTTCACCATGGGGAATCGCGAAAATCGTGACACTGTGTACTGTCTGGATGCCTCCAGTGGAGAAGAACTCTGGAAGCATACCTACGATTGTCCTACAGACGCGAACGAGTTTGAGGGGGGGCCTACATCGACTCCGACTGTACATGACGGAAAAGTTTATACGTTAAGCAGAACGGGAAATCTGTTCTGTTTTGATGCGGCAACTGGCAATGTCAAATGGGCGATCGATGTACCTGAGATGACTTCCATTCGGATTCCCGGTTGGGGGTTTTCCAGCGCACCATGGGTAGGTAACGGTCGCGTGGTTGTAAACGTTGGGGATGCCGGTGTTGCGGTGGATGCGAACGATGGAAGCTTGCTCTGGAAGTCGGCGGACAAGGATTCGGGTTACTCTTCATTTGTGCCAAGCACGGTTGATGGCCGATTGTGTCTTGTCTTTGGGTCGGCGAGGTCCTATGTGTGCGTTGAGGCAGTCTCAGGGATGGAGTTGTGGCGTCAAAGATGGTTGACAACATTCGGGTGCAATGCAGCCAATGCGATGGTGATTGATGAGCATGTTTTGATTTCATCAGGGTACAATCGTGGTTCGGCACTCTTGGAGTTTCGGGACGGCAATCCGAATGTCGTTTGGAAGACAAAAGAGTTTCAAAACCAGCTTTCAACTAGTGTGTATCGCAACGGTCATGTGTTTGGAGCCAATGGGGCTGTGTCGCAGGGCGCGGCTTTGGCATGTCTTCGTTTGGAAGATGGTGAAGTGTTATGGAACGCAGAGGACGTGAATGTTGGTGGTCTTTCGGCAGCAGGGAAACACCTGCTCGTCATATCGGATGATGGGCGTTTGCAGGTGGTTCTTCCCGGACTCAAGGGAGCAAAGGTGGTGAGTTCCGCTAAGGTGCTCGACGAACAGTGTTGGACGGTTCCAGTGCTGTGCAATGGCCGCATTTATGTTCGTGGTGCTGGTGGCGGGTTGGTTTGTCTTGATGTGCGGTTGAAAAATTAATTTCACCTGGCTTTCTTGGCAGTATTTTCAGCATTCAGTAATAGTTTTGAATGAGTAGATGAGATCGGATCGAGTTTGAGGAATTAATGATGACAATCAAACGTAGACAGTTCATACAGTCCATGGCTGTGGCAGGAGCATGTGCTGGGGCTCCCATCGTTCACGGTGGCAAGAACAAGGCGAAACGCTACAAAACGGCATTGATTGGGTCTGGGTGGTGGGGCATGAATATTCTCCGTGAAGCGATTGCTGCAGGGAATGTCGTTGTGGTTGCCCTTTGCGACGTGGATCAGGACAAGCTGGAATTGGCCGCAGAGGAGGTTGAGGAACTGACGGGCGATGTGCCGAGAACATATGGTGATTTCCGCGAATTGCTGGAAAAGGAAGAGGTCGAGATCGCGATTGTTGCCACTCCTGACCATTGGCATGCGCTGAACACCATTGCGGCAATTGATGCCGGTGCACATATCTTTGTCGAGAAGCCAACCGGACATACGATTGGCGAGAGTCGTGCCATGTTGGAGGCTGCTCGGGCCAATGACCGCGTCGTGCAAGTGGGCATGCATCGGCGAATCGGGCCACATTATGTTTCGGGAATGAAATTCCTGAAGGAAGGAGGTGCCGGCGATATTGGGATGGTGAAAGCATTTGTACACAGCCGTGGCGGAGCCGAGTTGCCCACTGCCAATAGTTCACCTCCGGAGCAGTTGGATTGGAAAATGTATTGTGGGCCTGCTGCGATGAGGCCATTCAATCGAAAAATACATCCTGGTGGATTCCGCCATTTTCTTGACTTCGCCAACGGGACGTTGGGAGACTGGGGGGTTCATTGGCTTGACCAGATACTCTGGTGGACCGACGAGAAATATCCGAAGCAAATCCATTCAGTCGGCGGTCGTCCCGTGAAAGGGCCGGCTGTCCTGAATGAGAAACATCAAACGACTGATGCGCCAGATCATCAGGTTGCCACCTATCAGTTCGAATCCTTCACTGCATACTGGGAGCATCGGAAATTTTCAGGGTCTGGTCCTCAAAAGTCGTCGGTTGGATGCCACTTCTACGGAACGAAAGGTACGTTCCATATGGGTTGGCGAGACGGATGGACCTTCTATCCGGCAGACTCCAAAAAACCGGTCATTCATCAGGATGCAATCCACAAGGAACCAGATGGACATAGCATCGATTTGCTATGGAATGATTTTGTCTCCGCGATTGAAACAGGCAAACGTCCTACCTGTGATGTTCAGATTGGCCATGACGCGACAAACATGAGCCTTCTGGGAATGCTGTCGATGAAGCTGGGCCGTAGTGTCCAATGGGATGGAGAGAACGAGAAGATCGTAGGGGATGGGGAGGCCAATGCACTTCTGAAAAGAACCTATCACAATGGCTGGGAATATCCTGGGTAAGCTTGATTGTTGGGCAAGGGATTGCCCCAGATCAGCCGTCTGCCGAATCCATTCGCAGGCTCAGCAAAGGTCAGGGATAACGAGATGCGTTTCTTGATGGCTTGCGAGCTCTTATCCAGTTCGCTTGTGGTGTTGAAACGCAGTTGTGTTCACGGATTCGGTGAGTCACTGGAAAGGTTTGCTGCCAGCTCATCCGGGAGGTTGTCAGGTTCGTCGTTGATGGTTTTCGCGTCACGTTCTGAAAGTTCATGATTGAGTATTTCCAACAGCGTTTGCAGGAAAACGACAACCATCGGACCTATCAGGATTCCAATGGGACCAAATACTTTGACGCCACCGAGTACACTCAAGAGCGCGAAGAGTGGATGCATGGTTGAACGACCGTGCAAGATGTACATCTTGATGACATTATCGATGGACGAAACGATTGTGGCACCATAAATCAACAAAAAAAGTGCTGCGTACCAACGTTGTTCGACTGCTCCCAGATAAAGCACGCATGGGATCCATACAGAGGCGGCACCGAGGAATGGTACCAGAGCCATCAGCGTAGTGACCAGGAAAAGAAAGATGACTGAGTCAAATCCAAGCAGCCAGAAGGCAATTGATGCAAGCGTGCCTTGAGCAAGCGCACTGCATACACTCGCCAGCACGACAGCACGGCTGGTCCGATCAAATTCAATTAGCAGGCGTGCCTCGTAGTTGTCGTCCAGTGGACTTAAACGCATCAAGGTTCGAATCATTGCGGCGCCATCGAGAAGGAAAAAATAAATCGCAATGACAAGAACCAGCAGTCCGATGGCTGTCTGGACTAGAAACCCGCCAGTCGCACTTGTCAAAGAGAAAAATCTGGGTTGCAGTATTTCCCGGCCGCGGTTGAGTAATTGCTTGAACGATTCAGCGCTTGGATTTGCAAATAGCCGGACTTGGCTACGGAAGGTACCACCGAGAAGGATCCGCATCCAGGAGCGGATGGCAGCAGAAGCGATCACGCTTTGGCGGTGGAATTTCTCTTCGGCATTCAGTTTTCCTACAAGTTCATCTGTGTCCGTGTTGGTTGAATCCGGGGAATGATTTTCCACAGCTGTGCGAAAGTCAAGCAGCTTTTCTTCTGCGACCCGCGCCGCCTCGTCAGCTGTTGCTGGTCCTTCAACTTTGCTTTGCAGATACTTTACGAGCGTCAATGCCTCGGTAATGTTTTCGAGAACCATCTGACGCGTCACCTGTGGATTGTTGGTCAGCAACGATGAAGTTTCCGATTCCGTGCTTTCTGGTCGATCCAGATGGTCCGAAAGCGAATCGAGGCGGCGGAACTGTTCAGCATAGGGAAGCGAAATTCCGACCTGCTCGCGGCCGCGATCCAAAGCAGAGGAAAGGTCAGTGAAGTTGATGTGACTGACCATGGCCGTGAATTGGCTGGTGGCGACTGACAAAAGTAGAAAGATTGGCAGTAGAACCACAGTCATGATCAAGAGGGTCGTGGCCATCGCGGCCATTTGTCGTCTGTTTTTGAACCGCTTGAGAAGATGAAGGTAGACTGGCCGAAAGAGGACGACGAGCAAGGTCGCCAGAAACAGTGGAACAAAAAAACCAGCCATGACTTTGTAAAACAACGCACCGACGGCCAGGATTCCCAGAATCAGCATTACGATCGAGATGATGCGTGACAGAGTTGGGAAGTTCGATTGGCCGGACCAGGGGGCATGGGATTCCTCGCCCGATCCGGTTGCTGATGACTGAGCTGTGGAGTCCATTGTGGACTCAATATCGGGATCTGGTTTGTTGCGTGACGGACCTTGCGAAGTGCTTTTGGACGCGTGATCCTTGGTTTTGCGCTGTTTTCTGCGTTTTGGCATCTACTTTCTACTCAGCAAAATTCGCACGAGGCATGACGGATCGTGACTACGGGCGTACAGTGTGACACACATGAGGTGCGTTTCCAAACAGGTTGTAACAGTTCCCGGGGTTTGTGTGCCATGATGATGGCGGCTGCGTCAGCAGTTTTGCGGTGCGAACTGTGTTTGGATGTCGCTATCAATTGGGGTTGGAGTATCTTTTGAATTCGAACGAGAGTGTCACACCGTTGAAGAAAAACAAATTGGCCATGCGTGTGGCCAAGTGGGTGATTGCGGTAACCGTACTGGCGGGGCTTTTTGTTGCAGGGCGTTCAGCAATCCTGCAATGGAGGCAGGAGCATGCAAAGGTGCAGCGTCAAATAGATGAAATTGACGTGCAATTGAATGCAGCCGATGACGCCACAAAGCGGGACTTGGAATCCCGCCGCGAAAAGCTGCTTGTTTCGATGCCAAGTTGGAGTTCCATCCGCTGGGAATACTGCTTTCTTGCAAGTGTTCTTTATTCACTTGGGTTAGTTCCATCCGGGTTGCTGCTTCGGAGAGCATTGGTGTCTCTGGGCCAAAAGGCGAGTGTCGGCACATCAATTGCCGCCCAATTGTTGGGGCATTTGGGGAAATATGTACCTGGTAAAGCCATGGTCGTTGTGATTCGTGCTGGGGTTCTTTCACGCGATGGCGTGAAGGTGATGCCGGCAACGGTGAGTATTTTCCTTGAGACTTTCCTGATGATGGCGGTGGGCGGCGTGGTCGCGGGGGCTGTTGTTGTGTGGCTTCCGGTTCCTCGTTGGATTGCTGCGATGTCCGTTGGTATTTCACTGGTCGCCTGTTTACCGACGTTTCCGATGGTGCTTCGCGTGATTGTCAAACGTATTGTCAAGGACTTCAGTTCCTCTGATGGCGAGCGTCTTGGCTGGGGCCTGTTTCTATCGGGTTGGGCATGGTCCTTGTTGTCGTGGATTCTCATTGGCGCTTCATTCACCTTGCTTGTTGCGGCGATCCCGGGGTTTGCTGTTTCAGGATCAGAGAAGACACTTGGGACGCTTGAGTTGTATCTTGTTTGTACCGCCGCCATCAGTTTGGCCGTCGTGATCGGTTTTGCCTCCCTGCTTCCCGGCGGTGCAGGCGTTCGTGAACTTGTGGTCACTACCGTCCTGAGTGTTGTGATAGGCCCTTCTCATGCGATCCTGGCGGCGATCGCAGCCCGCATCATGTTCGCCGTTTGTGAAGCATTTGTTGCGTTGTGCTGCTGGATTTGGCTGAGGGGTTCGCTTCGGATCAAGGTGCAGGGGGGGGATAGGCAGTGACGCCCAGCCACGACCGGGCTTTTTTTAAAAGGGCTGGATCGAGTTGTCACGAAACATGGCAGAAGCCTGATGTCCAGTGAGTCGCGAGTCTTGGTTTCTTCTTGGCGTTCGTGCAGGTTGCATGTGGGCAGGGGGATCTTTTCTCATGGCTATTCAACAATATTGGACATGGGCGTGTTTGGTTCATGACATCGATAAAACACGGGCATGTTCGGGAATGTTACTGATTGCTAGGGTTTGGCTCCTGCTCTAAAATGCCGCAGGGCACATGACCATGTGCGCACGGTTTGACTCTGATAGTGACTGATACGATCTTGAAATCTGAATTTGCTACCCGTCTTACGACATCTCTTGCTGTGTTCGTTGCAGCGTTTGCGGTTCTGATGTCCGACGCAACAAAGGATTGTGCGCTGGGTCAGGAACAATCTGGAAATCAGGTAACCTCGGTGCCAGAACCAACGGTGACAGTCGCCAATGCAGGCGCTTCACGTCATGTTGCAGGGCGATGGTCGACCTTGAGTGTGAACGGGTTGAACAAAACCAGCCAGGACGCAGAAGAGATGAGTGTCGTGACGGTCGGCACTACATCCAAATTGCAGTACGGGCGTCGTTTGTGGGTGCCTGCTGGTTCAAAACGCCAGTCATGGTTGGCAATTCAAATACCGGAATCCGCTGAAACATCGATGTCCAATGGGAGTCAGGTTCCCGAAATGTACACCGAACTCACTACCATGCAACTGAAAGAAACGGGTGATGGAGAAGAGTTCAAATCCAATGCAGTTGGAATGCCAAAGGGTAAACGTAGGTTGTTGCTTTCCAGCGAAGCTTACCGAACGGGGACTTTGATTTCACCTCGGAAAAATTCTCTGCAGGCAGAATATGACGCGGGCGTGATCATGCGAACGCTGTATGAAATCTCGGATAGTCAACGGGCAGGGGCACAGGACCTCGGAATGGTGGACTTGAACCGGGGATTCATACCACCAACGCCACGACCACTGGATGCGCTGGATCAGTTGGTCATCGCGAACGATGCAGTGTTGGATGATACGGTTGGCGTACGGCGGATCAGATCGTGGCTCAATCGAGGAGGAAGGCTTTGGGTGATGGTCGACCAGATCAGTGCGTCGTCAGCAAGGAAGCTGCTTGGGGATGCCATGTGCTACAGCGTGGTCGATGATGTCGAACTGAATGACTACGAAATTTGTGTGCGAGCGCAGCATTCTTCGGCGAAAGATGAATTCACCGAAATGAGCTTTGACAATTCCGTGTCCATGAGGCGCGTGATTGTTGATGGTGGTGAAATTGTGTGTGAAGTTGATGGCTGGCCTGCTGCATTTTGGAAGAGTGTTGGGCAGGGAGAAATTCTTTTCACGACGTTGAACGCACGGGGCTGGTTGACCGAAGCGAAAATATCGCCGCCGTTGCAATCGCTGGCAGGCCGGTTTTTTGTTACGAAGCTGGAACCACCGCAGTATGGGGAAGCGGTTTCCGAAGTTCTCGATGGAGAAATTGGATACCGAATTCCCAGTCGGCGATTGGTCGCTTCGGTGCTGTTTCTTCAGGCGATTTTGGTCGTGTTTGGGGGGGGATGGCTGTTGTGGAAAAAACAATTGCAGCGGCTTGCCGTGTTGGTTCCCATTTCGTCTGTGGTGGCCATGGGCATTCTCGTGAGTGTCGGTAAGCAGAACACGGCTCAGGTCCCATCTACGATTGCAACCGGACAGATTGTTCGCACTACGCCGGATAGTGCGACGGCAGGCGTCACTTCTGTTTCCGCCATCTACAGTCAGGAACAGAGACCGCTGCCGCTGTCCAGTAACGGGGACGGCACGACGGAGCTTTTGGGCGAGAATCAGGGGCGATCGGAACGAATCGTCTGGAATGATGCTGGTGGGGCTGATTGGTACTTCGTGGATCAGCCGCCGGGAGTAGTGCAGCACGTTAACTCTGAAGCTGTGGTTGAAATCGAGCAACCCTGGAATGCGATTGGGCGTTTTACCCCAGAAGGTTTTGAAGTTTCCGTCAAAGGTCTGAATGCCGGCATTTGCGAGGATGCATTCATTGGCGGGTTTGGCACCGTTGATCTGTCCCTCGTCAAGGCTGAGGAAAACGAGAATGTTTTTCGCGGCAATGGGTTGTTGGCTGACGGTCGGTTCATCAGCAGTACAGTGCTCTCGGAACGTCAGCAGATGAGGCAGGGGTTTCTGCAGGAGTTATCCGGTCGTGGAGTGGATTTCTTCACTCGTGAACCATCGCTCATCACATGGGCAAAGCCACTGGATATTGGCGTCAGGTTCGGAGAAGGATATGAGCATGTGGGCTGGTCGCTGGTTTCAATGCCGCTGCGGTTCGAAAAAACAAAGCAGGGAACTGCGTTTCGGGTTCCCGCGACATTCGTGCGTCAGGGTCCGCTTCTGACTGATTCTGGTTCGCAATTTTTCAATCCCAGTACCGGTGAGTGGCTGGACGAACTTGTGAAACCTGGGCAGGTGGGCGTTCGGTGTGTCGTTCCGCAGTCAGTGATGCCGTGTGATCTATCCGTTGCGACCATTGAACTGGACATCAAGGCTCCCGGTCGAACCGTTTCTCTGAAGGGCTTTTCAGATGGTGAGTTCAGGACTCTCAAACAGTGGGAAAGTCCACTCGGTGTTGTCGAGTACTCAATAGATGCACCCGGTTTCCTGTCGCTTGATGAAGCGGGAGGATTGCGTCTTTTGATCGATGTTTCCGAATCAGATGAAGTAGAAAATTCGGGCGATGAGACAAATGATGCGAAAGTCAAACGAGATGAGGTTGTTCGCAATCTTTGGGGCATTGAGACTTTGAACGTGAGTCTGGAAGGGGTTTCCAAGTGAGTTTAAAACGAAATGTGTTGGACCGGAGAAGGATACGTCAATGAGTGGGACTGATGCGGTCATCCAGATTGAAGGGCTGACAAAACGGTACGGTGAGTTTACTGCATTGGACGGGCTTTCCATGCAGGTGGGACAGGGGCAGATCCTGGGATTTATCGGTCCCAACGGCGCAGGTAAAACCACAACCATCAAGATTTTGGTCGGTTTGTTGAAAGCAACCTCAGGGCGCGCATCGATCGCGGGTGCCAACTGCCTCACCGAATCGCGAAAGATCAAGAAGCTGGTTGGGTACATGCCGGATGACTTTGGGAAGTACAACAACATGCGGGTCAGCGAGTATCTGGATTTTTTTGGTGCCGTTTATGGCATATCGCGTCAACCGCGACGTAAGCGTGTGGACGAGGTCCTGGAGATCGCAGGGGCCACCTACATGAAAGATCTCTACGTGGATGCTTTGAGTCGCGGCATGCAGCAGCGTGTGGCGCTTGCTCGTACGATGATGCATGACCCAGAAGTTTTGATTCTGGATGAGCCTGCCAACGGACTCGATCCGCAAGCAAGGATCGACATGCGCACACTTCTGTTGCGACTTAGCGAAATGGGCAAAACGCTGATTGTGACAAGCCACATCTTGCCGGAGCTGGCACGTGTCTGTGATGTGGTTGCGATGATCACGCAGGGCAAACTACGAGCATTTGGTACCGTCGACAGTATCATGAGGGAGATACAGCAGCGCAGGACATTCGAAATCCAGTTGCTTGACCGGGCAAGTGTTGAAGTAGGGGCGACAGATGTGCGTGATTGGCTGAATGGCAAAGTGGACGAGGAAAAAGGCGGGGCAGGAACGGCAGACGCTGCCCCGGCCGAACAGATGGTCCGTTTCAATACCAGTTTGTCGGATGAGGCAATTGCTCCCCTGCTGGCTCATCTGGTGAACAGGGGGTTGCCGATTTCGCAGTTTCGAGAGGTCCCCACCGATCTCGAAGATGCCTTTTTGCATGTTGCGAATGAGCCCGGTGTTGGGCAGGACGCTGTGATTGATGGGGAAAAGGCATCATGAACCCGGTTATCAGGCGTGAATTCATCGGTATCCTGAGGTCGCCTCGTGCGTTCGGGATGTTGGTGTGTTTGACGATTGTGTTTTCTCTCGCGGTACTGATGCGATGGCCATCAGATGCATCGGTTGATCTGTCCGGTGTTCAGTCGCTTCAGGTGTTCAGGGTGTTTGGGTACGGATTGATGGCGGGAGTTATCTTTCTGGTTCCAGCTTTTCCCGCGACATCACTGGTGAACGAAAAGAACAGTGGCACACTCGCCCTTCTGCTGAATTCACCAATGAATGGTGCGTCAATCTATCTGGGTAAAATTTCAGGCGTTCTGCTGTTCAGTGTGCTTGTTCTGTTTTGCAGTCTGCCAGCATCGGCAGCCTGTTTCGCGATGGGAGGTATCGGCGATCACAAGTTCCTGCTGCTTTACCTGGTGCTCGGTCTGTTGACGCTGCAGTACACCACGTTGGGCATGTTGGTCAGCAGTTACGTGCAGAGCAGCGATTCTGCAGTACGCATCACATATGCAGCAGTTTTTGCCTTGTTGTTCCTGACTCTTCTGCCGGATGTTTTCTTCAGGGGCACTGGTGTTGGGGGAGTCGTTGCGGCGGATGTCGGTCAGTGGATTCGTGGGTTTTCACCCTTGCCTGCAGTGATGGAGGTACTTGGGCAAAGCGACATGGGATCGCTTGGTTTGAAGACACTTCCTGGGGTGACGCGTTTTGTGTTGCTTGCGCTTGTGTCGTCTGGAGCGTTTGCTGCATGGACGATTTCGCGATTGAATCATCGGATTTTCGACCAGTCCCGCTCGAAGGGCAGGATCACGAACGAAATGGACGGCACTTCTCGGTTATTGCGGCGGTTGATATTCATCGTCGACCCGAACCGAAGAAAAGGTGGCATCCCCTGGTTTCTTAATCCGGTGATGGTGAAGGAATTCCGGTGCCGCCGGTTTGGACGTGCCCAATGGCTGTTGCGTTTGGTCTCTGTTTGTGCAGTCACTTCAATGGTGTTGACGTACATGGCAGCGACAGGAATCACATCCTGGGGAGTTGAAACCATTGGGGCACTGTTGGTTCTGCTGCAGGTTCTGCTGGTCGTGGTGTTGGCGCCAAGTCTCGGTTCGGGACTGATCAGCGGGGAACGCGACAGTGGTGGTTGGGAGTTGCTGAGAATGACACCGATTTCTTCTTTTCGACTGGTCATTGGTAAATTGATGAGCGTCGTCTGGACACTGTTGTTGGTGTTGATGGCGACTTTGCCTGGTTATGTAATGATGGTGATGATCGCACCTGAGCTTAGCCTGCAGGTTCAGCAGGTACTGGTTTGTCTGCTTTGGACATCGGTGTATGCCTTGTCTGTGAGTGCAGCGGTGGGAAGCCTGTTCAAGTCGACAGCAGTTTCGACGTCAGTCACTTATGTCATTGTGATTGGGGTGTTTCTGCTCCCACTTCTGATCTGGCTCGGAAGAGATGCTCCGTTTGGTTTCGACACGGTGCAGACCGCACTTCTGCTCAATCCGGTGGGTGCGGCGTTGAGTGTGATTGAGGCTCCTGGTTTTGAGTCCTATGAACTTTTGCCGCTTTCCTGGTGGATTGCAGGTGGTGTTTCGGGTTTGATGTTTGTTCTTCTTGGCGTCCAGGTTTGGCGGCTTTCTCGGGCGGTTTAATGATGAGTCGAGTACAAGTTGGATTGGTGGTTTTGTGTCTGCTGGGGGCAGGATGTGTAACGCGACTGCGTGAAGAAGGCCCCGTAGACGCAGGGCACGGGAGGTTCGCCGAATCTGACATGATCAGGAGCGACCGCCGCCAATTGGCATTGAGGCCCGGC
>JAAXJB010000038.1 GCA_012270065.1 Rubripirellula sp.
CAGTAGAACAATCTCTTCAAAATCTTCATCCATCACCCCCGACCGATTCTGGGAAAATGTAACCAGCAACGACCGATCATCAGTTACAAGTCCAATGGATTCGCAAATGCAGCTGATTCCCAAAAATGACGTCCCCAGCACAAGCTCGTCAACAGATCCCGTATTTCAGGACACGCGAACGAAAATAACATTGCAAGGGTCCTTGCTGCTATCAGTGGACACATCCTCACTTCATCTGTATGCGGATGGGCTAGTGATACAGTTCAACTACACCAACGAGATGATTTTGAAAAGAAACGCCGCTGCAAGAGAGAGGTTTATGGTCGGTACAACAATATCTGTGTGTGAACAACAACAGCTAATCCGGACTTGCGTTGGGATGTTGGATGCCGATTTGCACTTACATTGATATCCGAAATGATCGACTCATGCCCGACATGCTCAAGCAAAAGGGGCTCTGATCCTGCTGTAGATGCTTGGATTCCCCAATGTTCGTCTGGTCATGTCAACTTCCCCGAAGCTAAATGGTAGGCGACAGGACGAGTGGCAGAAAGCAATCTGTATTACTCTGCTATTAAAAAAGTTCGTAACGCGAAGTGATTTCACCTTTGATCACTTCAAAACTATCCGCTGCGAGCCTGAATGCAACCACTCGTGTTGCATGTCCGTCGATCGTAGCTTCAACTGGTGCCGAAACTGAGCCCAGACCGAATACCAGTCATCAAAATGACCTAGTGCCTTGCGTTTAATCTGAATACTGACATCGCCATGCCGAAAAAGAAGATCAAGTCATCCATTACCCGCAAAGCGACTGGTTTCCATTTTGCTCTCGCGAGTAAGATCGATTATCTCAATGCAGATCACTGGGACAAAGTGACGGAGAATTCCTCGATTTTCCTTAGCCGAGAATACCTGGAAGCCGCGCAACTTGAATTCACGGACGACATCATTCGCGACTTTGCCATGGTGTACGACACGACTGGACCGGTTGCTGCCATCGCAACACAGACCTTCGACGTTACTGGTCCCCAGTTATTGGGCAAGAACAGTGGCGGATCAGAAGTTCTTCCAGAACAGTGGAAACGCAAGTCACTGGCACTCTTGAAACGTCGAATCATGATTTGCGGCAATGTGCATACATGGGGCCCACATGGTATTGCGATTGCGGCTGGTCAGGACCAAAAAAAAGTTTGGCACGGAATCGCAGAATGTCTGTACCGGATTCGACGAGCCAATCGTTTACACGGTCAAGTGGACTATGTGATCGTGAAAGACATGTTTGAATCTGAGCCGCTCGACGCAACTCCACTGCAGCCTTTTCGATACTGCTCATTGGAGACCGAACCAAACATGGTTCTTTCTCTTGATCCGGAATGGCAATCCATGGATGATTACCTGGGCAGTTTGACAAAGCGCTACCGCGCTGCAGCAAGGAAAGTCATGAAACCCTTTGCCTCACCTGATTTGTCCATCTCCCCAATTCAGGATATCCAGAGAGAATCCGCCAAGATCCTGCAACTATACAAAAACGTGGCTTCGAAAGCTGACATCTGTCTATTTGAGCTGAACGAGACGACTCTGCCCCGAACAGCAGACGCCTTAGGCGATCGCTTTGTGACCATTGGAATTCGCGAGAATGAAGAACTCATTGGATTTGTAACCATCGTACGTGATGATGAAACTGCGATCGGGTTTTACCTTGGCATGGACTATGAGGCGAACGCACGCCGTCCGGTTTACCATGCCTTGCTGCTGTCAGTGATTGAACAGGCAATCCGCTGGCGATGCCGGACAATTTCTTTCGGTCGCACGGCCTTGGACGCCAAGAGTCGCCTCGGTTGCAAACCCGAAAACGTTCACGTGTGGATCAGGCATCGTGTTCCCGTTCTCAACTTTGTCGTGCAACAAATCCTCAAGAACGTCAACCACGAAGAACCTCCGGAACGAAACCCCTTCAAGGAGGCAAAGGAATGACCTGGCATCAAATCATTGACAGATCTTCCAGAAGGCACAGTTTTTGCTAACTCATTCCATCAGAACGACATGATGCTATCCGCTTGCGTTTTGCAAAAAGATCGCTTTTTCTTTCCTTTCTGATTTCGCCACTTCATCCAGCATCCATTTT
>JAAXJB010000037.1 GCA_012270065.1 Rubripirellula sp.
ATCCCAGGTGAGATCCTTCGTCGCGCTCAATCCTGACTGTGTGCGTTGCTGTCGAACCTCGGCATCGTTCAGAAGGGTCTGCAGGGCCGCGGCCAGTCCATCCGGGGTCGCTTCCGCAAGTACGGCGGTGCCATCGACGTAGGACAGCCGTGTGTGCTCAGCATCGATATCGACCACAGGCAGACCACAGGCCATCATTTCGTTGGGAACAAGGGAATAGTTCGTTCCAGATAAGACCAGGCCTGCGGTGGCCTCCTGATAGAGCGCTGCCAGTGCGGCGGCATCGAGCAGCCCCGCGTGGGTGGTTTTTGCTGGGATGCCCAGGTCGGGCAACTCCTTTTCTCCGAAGGTGATGATCTCGAAGCTTTCACCGAGATCAAACAACCGTCGCAGGGCTAGAACGCCAAGCTCATAGAGGCGTCGTGGCGTGCTGCGTCGCACATAAAAGGCAATCTTGTTGCGTTCCCGTTGTCTGGTTGGATCGGATTGATAGGTCTGATGATCCACTGCCAGAGGGAATGACATCGCATGGTTGCCATGCCGTTCCATCATCTGCTGGAGCCAGGGGCTTGCGCAGATGCAGTGGAAGCCGTGTTTCGATCTATAGGCCTCTTCCGTCATGTTAGTCGCTGTACCCCGTGCGAAAAAATAGGGTTCGTAATCCTGGACAAAATAGAATCGCTCAATGAAATTCTTCATTCCAAGCACGGGGTAGGTGCTCATGCGGTCTGTTGCGATCACCACGTCTCCGCTGACCAGATCCAGATCGTTCGGGTCGTTACCCAGAAGGAAGACCTGGTCGGTTTTCAGTTTCATGAAAAACTGATCGATGATGCGTTTATGCAGCTGGCTTGGCCTGTTTCTCTTGTCACCTTTGAGCTCGGAATGAACCCAGATGGTGCAGTTGTGACCACAACGTTCCAGGTAATCGATTGTGCGAAAAATGGTGGTGTGACCACCAAGTCCGGGGGTGAAATTGGGAATGACCCAGTGAATATTGAGTTGTTTGGGGTTGATGGTCCATGTGAAAGGACGTTGATGATTCAGTGACGTCTCGCGGAACTGAATGACTTTCTCAAAGCCATGCATGCTCAGTTTGTTGCGCCCCTCGATGATCGCTTTGTCGCCCTTGTGCTGCCTTGAGTGTTGATAGCCGCAGTACGTGCTGATCAGGCGTTTGTTGAAGACATCGGTGCAGCAAAGGCCGATCAGACGTTCGATGCTGTGGGCGAGTGTCCCGTCGATTTGCCCACCTTCAGTGTCGAAGTCGTCGAAACGCAGGTCCCAGTCAATCAGCGGTTGCAGGATCTCCCTCTTGCACCAGAACATCGTCCCAACAGGGAAGCGAAAGCTTGTGTGTTCGTTGATGTGATCCAGGCCGAGTTTGTTGAGAAGCGGCTTGGCTTTCTCGTAGTTGCTTCGTTGGTGCCCCCAGCAACTGTCATGTTTGATTCCAAGGGAGAGTGCATAATTTTCCACCGGATACACAATCCCTCCGTCGTGGTCAGCAAGCCTGAGCAGATTGGTTTTGATGACATCTTCTGAGCCAATCAAATTGTCCAGGCAATGGAGGAACCAGCCGCTGAGGGCATTGCTGTGGGGACTCTTCTTGGAGTGCAGTTTCAGCAGGATGGCGTAGTTGTTGAGGTCTGGTCCAAATCCCGCCAGGAATGGCCCCACATCCCGTCCCTGGTTGGGGAAGATGCGAATGTCGAGCTTCTGAACGCTGCTTAACGCTGCAAATTGCTGGCGAATCCGTTCAATGGCGTCCTGTTGCGTTGAGATGTAAACATCAAAATCGAAGGGAATATTTCTCAGATAATCGGCCATTGCCGGGCGGAGTTCCGTGTAGTGAATGTGGAGGACGACAGCAAAGCGCTTTGTTGTCAGGATTCGCCAGGCTTGTTCTCGTTCATCGTCAATGGTGTCTGGCTTCTTGATGTCAGCCATCTTGCGCATGTATTGAATGTCATCCATCGAGCAGCGATTTTCGTGGATGCCGAACTGGAAGAAGTGGCGCATCGGAGTGCTGCCGGCTGGTTTGACGGCGGGCTGGGTCCGGAGGGAGCTGTGGGGTGCGAGCAGGGCAGTGGGGTCTAGGCCCGGTTGCCGGCCGGGG
>JAAXJB010000001.1 GCA_012270065.1 Rubripirellula sp.
AGAGCATCGGTCTACGGAACCGAAGGTTAGAGGTTCGAATCCTCTGGGGTGTACTTAAATTGAGAAAGGTCGTCGGAACCCACTCCGGCGGCCTTTTTCTGTTTCAGTTCTGTCGTCCCAAGTGCAATGAGATCAAAGGGTTGGCGAAATTTGACCCTGAGTTCGCCGTTGCCCCAAGTCGACTTCGATAGTACGAAATCGAGTAATCGACGTTTCTCACTAGCTGGCTGCTTCTGGAAGAGTTCTGCGGACGGGTTGGCCAGTTCGAGAATGGCGACGCCTACCTGCAGGTAGCTTTGGTTCGCCCGTTCGTGCTGTTGGAGATTCTGTCGGATGGCAGCCTGCTCCTGACGCCACTCAGCTGACTTCTAGTCAAAGAACTCGTTCGTGACCCGGCCGTCCAACTTGTCGACGTACATCTGGTCGATCCGATCTTGGAGTTGACTGTACTCGCCCTGAAGTCGCTGGATAGCCTCATCGTGAAATCGCTTTTCGTCCTGATGACTTTCTTTCAGGGCTGAAGTGATCCAGTCAAGTGTCTCAGGGTCGAACTTGAGGCTTCGAATCACTTCGCCGAATTGCTCCTCCAGGACTTACTCTCGAACGTATGGCTCCTCGCATTTCCCCTTGTAGCCGGTGCAGTGACAGTAGATGTATTTTTGCTGCTTCAGCTCGGCGACCAAAGAGCATCCGCAATGCCGACATTGAATCAGATTAGAAAAAGCGAAACCATGTTTACTTCGCCTCGGTTTTCGGGTCTCCCCTGCTTGATGCGTTTCGAACTTTTCTCCGCTCACCGCCGCTGGATTTTCGCGATCGGCACCAGGAAATTCACCAGTCACGACCACACTGAACTTGCGGCGCCGTCCGCATCGGCAAAGCGAGTGATCGGCGCGGCGGCATCCTGTAGCATCGTGGTCCAGAGATTGGCGAGCGGAGCATCCTCTTCAGACGCCGCTCGGTGCTGTCCATGCGTGAGTCCCTGGAAGCCGCCGGTCAGCAGACAGGGAATGTTCGTGTTGCGATGGGCGGTGCGAAGACAGCCGCCGAAGAATACGAGACTGTTGTCGAATATCGTTCCACCGTTGGGATCGACCGGACCCCTGCTGCTTCGAAGTTGATCAATGAACTCGGACTATAACTCCATCCATTTCCGTGTGCGCTGCAAATTGAGTTCGTGCAGGGATGTGTTGGAGCCGTGGTGGGAAAGGGTGTGCGGCGTGGACGAAATGTCCATGCTCTTGAGCAGCCCCACGTCGGGCATGCGATAAGTGTTCACCCCCATGGCGAACACCTCGCGTCGCGGCACTCAACCAACCCTGATTGCGCGTGAAAAAGGGCTCCGTTGTCGTTCGTTGTGCCGCTACATTTGAACACTTCAATCGGGTAAAAGGCTCGGGTAAGTGGTTGGGCTTATTTTAGCAACGAAGTCCACGGAAGAATTTCCACCGCGTGTACTTCCGAAGCGTCGGGATTCATGGCAATCACCCGTCGGAGCCCAGCCCGGTAGCGGATGGCGCTTTCAGAATGCGGTTGCCAGAGGCCCTCGGCGGTATTGGCGCGAATCATGGTTCCATTCACGCTCGGGATCCCTCGTTCGTCGAGAAAGAGGACGCGTTGATACAATGAGGAGGCCTCATCGGGTTTCTTGGTGAATCCAATGCGCGAGATATCTGGACGAACGGTTGCGGGAAGCGGCCTGTCACTGAACGTGTCAGTCTTAATCATGGTTAGGCACTCCGCAAGGGGGCGGGATGCAGCTTCGGCCTGAGCAAATCTTCCATAGAGCGTGTTGGGTGGGGCAGCGTTCAAGAGGCGCAATCGGTCTTCGTCTTGTTCGAGTTTTCGCGCGCAGCCCGCAGCCCGCCAGCAGGCATAGGCCTTGAGTTCGTCATCCTGGAGATCGGGCACGAGCTTGGCCA
Organism: Rubripirellula sp.; assembly: GCA_012270065.1. Lineage (GTDB taxonomy): Bacteria > Planctomycetota > Planctomycetia > Pirellulales > Pirellulaceae > Rubripirellula. The sequence goes on from JAAXJB010000001.1 coordinate 1,923, forward strand.
AGGCATCGAAGCGGGTAGCTGCGTCGGGCTGGTTCACTGCCGAGATCAATCCGTCAAATCCTTCCTTTGGCTGATTGAGCCAGCGATGCATCAATACCGCGCTCTTCAACGTCTCCGCGTCTCTCGCGTTTCTTAGGACATAGCCAAGATGTTGTTTGGCCTGTTCGTAATGTCCTTCCTCCGCCGCTGCCCATGCCAGTAGCCCATGTTGAAAGGACGTGGGTTGTTCGGCCCGCTCGAGGCAGTCCGCGGCGAGGTCAACGACGGTTCCGCGTTCGCCGATGCTAAGAAGGAACTCTAAGAAAGTAGATCCCTGGTCTCCGATCGCCGGAAACTCGACCGACCCCCACTGACCCTCGGGGGTCTCTGTAGGGCCATTGAGCCGTGCGTGCTCTTTGAAGTCCTGCAATATATTTTCTTTGTTATCACCCGCCATCCAGCGGGAGATCCATGCTTCCTCTCGCCAAGCGCGTAGTTGGCTTGCATCGCCCTGAGTGCTGCCGAGAAGCGGTGCCAGTTGCTCCCACGCCGTAACGGCGGCGGGTGGGTCACCCTGCAACATCTTGCGGCGGGCTTCGAGGATCCAGCCGTAGGCCATGGCTTGTGGGTGATTCGTGGTTGGGGTGAACGAGGTATTGGATACGGCGCCAAGCAGGGCGAGGCGATGAAGGTTCGCGTCGGGCGGGTATTCCGCCCTCAAAATGTTGAAGACACGGTATGCTGCGGGGCAGAGTGCATTCCTGCGCGTGGTTGGTTCGAAGTCCGCCAACCACGATGGAATTTGATCCGTGAGATTGTGGATCAACTCATCAGGGGCTCTTCCTTGCTTGGCGAGAGAAAGAACGGCCTCCACATGGGTGTTGTCAAGCGGCAGCGTTTGGCTTGGAATGGGGCTGGTGGAATCGCGACAGAATTGAATCAGTTCTTGTGAGGGGGCCGCGATTGATTGTAGCCAAGACCGTGGAAGCGGCTCTTCACGAGTGAGTGAGCAGAGCCCGGAAATGATTCCGTCAAATTCGAAGTGCGTGTACAGCCCGTTGATGTCCGCCCATTGATACGCTTCGCGAAGGGGTTGTGGAAGAGGAGATAGCGCGAGAAGTTCCTTCTCATTCTTCTTAAGCAAGGTCTTCACACGATTTGGGTTTGGATCGGTGAGGGTAAGCAGTTGAATGGTCGCCAGAATATTTGTCCCCGAGGTGACGGTCTCTATCAATTCATCAACGGAACCATTTGTCATGGCCTCAGCCACCGCAACCCGCATCGCCGTCGAACTGTAGCTCGTTCGATAGGCATGTTCATAGGAACTGAACTTGAGAAGCTCCTCCTGGAGGTTCGCATGAATTCCTACCGGAAGGACGAGATCGCGGTATAGCCCGCAAAAGTCATCTAGCCGTGACTTCATGGAAACGGGGCAACGACGGCCCTTTGCCCGCCAGTCTGCGAGGTCTTTGACCAGCCACCTCGCGTGCAGCTTCAGCAGATGAATCAGGTCGGCTTCAGCTTGCTCACGCGCGGTGTTATTCTTAGCCTCAAACAACTCGGTCAAAAGGCTGAGCACAACGTCCCTTGGCAAGATGTACGATGCGTAGCGCTCTTGTTCGGGGTCAATGCTCCGGAGGATGTCGCGGTACTCAGGTCCTTGCGCCCGGAGAAAGAGCGCAGCTACATAGCGTAGCGGGTGGCCTTTTTCAATCGCGATCTTTTGGTACACCGCATCCATCCCCGGGATTTGTCTCAAATCCCGGTAACTTTGGCGGATGAACTCGGACACGACATAGTCGCCGCCGTAGCGGTCATTGCTCCAGGCGAGTTGAGTCTCCATCCATTTAAGATAAGCAGCCTCTGCCTGTTTCGGATTGGGGAAGACCCGAGGGGGAAGGCGGGGCACCATGTAGGCGCCAGACCGATTCCACCTGCCGCCTTCAAGAAACAGCGTGCCTTCTTGAATGGCTTCCAGGAACAACTTTGCGGCTTCTTCATCACCAAGGCGGGCGAGGACGCCGGCGAGCTGAATTCGGTATGGGTTTTGGTCCGTGAGTAGGACTTTGAAGGCTTCGAGATCCAAACCTGAAGGTGCGCAGCGGAAGGCCTGTTCGAGCAGTTGAATCCCGCGGTAATCGTAGGCTGAGTCCTTTTCAGATAGAATGGTGGCAACCGTGAGTAGCCACTCTGGGTCGCTGGCCTCCTCGGGTCGTATGTCGAACGTGAATAGATAGCGGGTCGTAAAGCCATAGCCATATTCATCGCCCGGAATGCGGGGTGTAATCAATCGAAGGCATTCGAGGCGTTGTTCGCGGTTGAGAGAAAAGCCATTGAGGCGAATTTCTTCACGAAAGAAATCCTTCGAAGCATCTTTATCCATTCGCTGAAGAGAGTTCATCGCTTGCAGTTTGAACGGTCCCGTGGGAATTTTCGCTAAGATGTCCAGTGGAGGAAATCGTTTTTCCCATGCTCGGATGACATCGTTCCCTCGCTCTCGACGTTCGAGATCCTCAGCCTTTCGTGCCCAATAAGACATCAGACTTGGTTGAGGTTGTTTGTCGATGAGCGCCTTCTGTGCTGCTTGTCGCTCCGCGAATCTGTAAGCTCCGAGATCCTCGAACAGTTGTCGGTATATGGTCTTGGTCTGCTCATCGATCTCAACGATTGGTGGTACGATCCCGAACACCCATCCCAGGGTTTGGCGGAGTTCCTCGTCGCTTACTTCGCCGCGGGCGAGTGGACGTTCTGCGAGTCGCTGAAGTAGATCCTCACCGGCGCACAGGGATTGCGACACCAGGGCCACCACAAGGAGCATTGGTTTAAACAGAAATTTCATTTGTTGATCCTCGCTCTCTGAGTATTTCGCCGTTTCGCGCCAAACCTTACGCTTTAGGATCCAAACCGAGCTGCCGTGCCCGACGCCCGGCCATCACCCCCCTATCTCCCCTTATGAAGTTCACCCCTCACGACCACACTGAACTTGCCGTGCCATCAGCATCGCAAGTGGCAGTTTAGGGCATTGACGACTTATCCATGCGTTCGTGAAGATGTCTCGTCTCCATTGCAACCTGGATGGATCGTCACTCAAAACGACAGAACCCTCGGCCACAAAATGACTTGTAACCGGGGGTTTGATGTTCGCACAAAGCTCCCCCGGTCTTTTCGAACTTCCTGAACACGATCCCACAGCTCTTTGGTTACCAATGGAATGTGAATCCCCCGGTGCATCTTTCCAGTAAAAAGGAAGTCGCCGTAGTAGATCGGGTTCTTGAAAAGATTGTGTACAGTTGCTGCTAGATTTCGACTTCTCCCAAACTTCAATCCATTTCCGGTGGCCAGTTCGGCCATCTCTACCAGAAAATAATTACCGGTCGAGTACCACTCGTACAGCTTTGTCACGATTGGTGCTGCTGCAGCTGTCGAGGTGGTGGGAACGGCAATGTATCCCCAAAAGCAAGAAAACACGCACCAGAACTTGTGTTCCCCGCTGCCAATATATACCATATATGGACCAGATTCTATATATGGCAAACAAATGCAAGCGACTACGAACCAATCAAGGACTCCTTCCGACGCGACCGGAGAAGCTACTGGGTCAGTACCGGCACTGGATCGGTCCCTGGATCTCCTCGAAACACTCAGTGTGGAGCCATTTGGGCTGACGCTATCTCAACTCAGCGAGAAGCTAGGTGCCCCGAAGAACTCGGTTTTTCGGATTACTCAAACGCTTCTTTCCCGTGGCTATCTGGCTCGGGACGAAAGCACTCTGGCGTTTCGCCTGACTTTAAAACTCTTGAAACTTGCACCTCCGCAATGGAAAGGCGTCAGTTTGCCCGCAGCGTCGCGTGACGCGATGAACTGGCTGCGAGATGAGACGGGAGAAACCGTGCAGCTCGGCGTGCTGAACAAGCACGAAGGTGTCATCATTGACCAAGTAGAAGGAAATCAGTCGCTCAGGATAGTTGTCGAACTGGGGCTTCGATTCGCACTTCATGACAACGCACCAGGTAAACTGCTGCTGGCCTACATGGCACCGGAACAGCAGAGCCTGACGCTATCGAGCATCAAGCTCACCGCGACGACCTCGCGCACGATCACAACCAAGACAGATTTGCGGAAGGAGTGTGAGCGAATTGTTACTGCGGGATATTCAACCGATTACGCTGAAGCCGATGACGGTGTGCATTGCATCGCAGCGCCAATCTTCGACACCGGCGAAAGGGTGGCTGGGACGCTGTGGATCTCGGGTCCCGCCAAGCGGATGCCTAAAAGCAGCTTCCGTGAACTGGGTGCGAAAGTGAGCACGGCGGGTGAACAGATCTCACGTCGGATTCAGGAGATGGTATGAGACTCGACCGAACCACGTTGGTTTGTGTCACAGCGATGGGAGCGATGTTCTTTGCTCCGTGCGATGTCGATGCACAACTTACTGGCAAGCCGAATGTCCTGATCATCGTCACGGACGATCAGGGATACGCCGACCTTAGCGCATACGAACATTCGGCGGCGGATGTGCAAACGCCAAACATGGATCGTCTTGCGAAACGTGGCGTGCTGTTCACCCAGGCTTACGCTTCGGCACCGGTGTGCAGTCCGTCGCGAGCGGGGTGGAACACGGGGCGACACCAAGTGAGATGGGATCCCAGGAGCAGTTTTGCTTGCGGACTTCCCGATGGCACGCCTCATCTTGCGGCGATACTCAAGAAGCATGGCTACGCCACGGCGAAATTCGGGAAGAACGATTATGGCGGGAAGACGATGCATCGGAAGGATGTCTTTGCCTATCCACTGAACCACGGATACGACGAGTTCCTCGGCTTCTCCGCGCATGGTCACGACTTCTTTCTGCTCACCGAAGATATCCGGAAGCGGACGCCCGACCCACGCGGTCACAGTGCGGTTGTGGGGCCGATGCAGCACAACCGTGGGGACAAGGATTTCGCAAATGGCTACCTGACCGAGATCTTTACGGATGCCGCCATCGACTTCATGCAGCAAGAGCGAGGCCAGCCGTTCTACCTCACGCTTTCCTACAACGCGGTGCACCACTTGATTCATCAGTCGCCGAAGCATTACCTCGACAAGTACGGGGTGAAGGAAATTCCGAACTACGATCCGGACAAGGACGGGAGCTACGCCAAGTGGTTCAATCAATATATCACGCTCGGAAAGATCACCGCCGAGGAGATGCGCAAGTATTACCTGGCGAACCTGAATTGCCTCGACGACAACATCGGCCGGGTACTCAACGCGTTGGACGAGTTGAAGCTGACAGACAATACCCTAGTCGTGTTCTTTTCCGACAATGGCGGGCCTCCCACAAATGGGGCGTGGAACCGTCCACTCGCGGGAAGCAAGTTCACGCTTTGGGAAGGCGGCATCCGGATTCCCTTCATCCTCTCGCGCCCGAACGATCCCAATGCTGGCGAAACATGGGACCAGGTTGTGTCGACGCTCGATGTAGTGCCCACCGTGTTACAGGCAATGGGCATTGCTCTTCCCGAAGGGCTCGACGGCCGGCCGATTGTGAAATCCGATGCATCGCGCGATCTGTTTTGGCGGTTCAACGAGAGCCACGCCGTTCGCAGTGGCGACTGGAAGTTGCTGCACAATGGCGGCAAGCATAGACGCGTGCCGACATCGGGAATCGTGAATCGTGGGAAGTACCTCGAGGGCACACGCCTGTTCAATCTCGTAAAGGATCGCGGCGAAAGCCAAGACCTCGCGGAAGAACACTCCGATATTGTTCGGCGGCTTCAACGCTTGTATCTCGATTGGTCGAACGAAGTGGCCGACAATGGTAAGGGAACTCCCTGATGAAACAATTGATCTTCACAATAGCGTTTATGTTCCTGTGTGCGGCAGCGGCTGTGGCCGCGCAGACTGAAAAGCCGAACGTTCTGTTCATACTTGTTGACGACATGGGTTGGCGCGATCTGGCGTGCTACGGGCACGAGGTCCACGAGACGCCCAACATCGATGGTCTCGCCAGTCGCGGTATGCGGTTTACCAATGCCTACGCGGCGTGTCCCATCTGCGCCCCGTCGCGCGCCGCTATCATGACAGGGAAGTTTCCGTCGAACACGGGCTTTGTGGACAACTTTGCCAGTGAGCTGAACGGCAGTACCTTGCAGCGTGCCGAACATCGACAGTTTCTGAAGTTTGAAGAAGTCACTGTTGCGGAGACTTTGAGGTCGGGTGGGTACCAAACAGGCTTTCTCGGCAAGTGGCATTTGAGCGGAACGAATGAATCGCGTCTTCCGACCGACCAGGGTTTTGACGTCAATGTCGCGGGCGGCTGGTGGGGGCATCCGCGTGGGCGAACCGGGTACTTCAGTCCTTACAACATGTTTGCCCTTGAGAATGGCCCCAAGGGCGAATACCTCACCGATCGACTGACGACCGAAGCCATCGGCGTGATGGACAAATTCTCGAAGCAGGACAAACCGTGGTTGCTTTATATGAGTTACTACACTGTGCATGGGCCGTTGCATTCGAAGAAGGAGAAGACGAAGAAGTACACGGCGAAGGCCATTCAACAGAAGGTCCAACTCAAAAGCGCGGCCTACGCTGGGATGGTTGAATCACTCGACGAAAACGTGGGGCGCATGCTCGATTGGCTAGAGGAGAAAAACCTTCGAGAAAACACCATCGTTATCTTCACCTCGGACAACGGTGGGATGGTGGCAGCGACGGACAATCGACCGCTGCGCAGCTTCAAGGGAGACATCTACGAAGGCGGCATTCGAGTGCCATGCATCATCGACTGGCCTGGCGTGATCGAACCTGGTTCGGTGAGCGACACACCGGTCAGCGGGGTCGATTTCTATTCCACACTCCTCGCTATGACCGGCCTGCCGCAGCAGGGTGACACTCATGAAGACAGTGTAAACCTCGTGCCGCTGTTCAAAGGTGATACCGATTTCAATCGCGGTCCATTGGTCTGGCATTATCCGGTCGGCGTACCGCACATCGCCCATTCCAACCCAGGCAGCGTTATTCGCGATGGCGACTGGAAGTTCCTGCGATTCTACCAAGACGGACGCGAGGAACTTTACAACTTGAGAGACGATATAGGCGAAACGAAAAACCTTGCGGCGTCGATGCCGAAGAAAGCAGCCGAACTGAAATCGCATCTGGACACCTTGCTTCAAGCGCACAATGCCGAGATACCGATCGACGTGCCAGCGAAACCGACACGACGGCCGAGTAAGAAGAAACCAATCGCGAACAAGCAGGATGCCAAGCCGAACATCATCTTCATCCTCGCCGATGACATGGGCTACAACGGGTTGAGCTGCTATGGAGCAACCCGGATCAAGACACCGAACCTCGACAGGCTCGCGGCCGAGGGCATTCGATTCACGGATGGACATTGCGCAGCATCGACGTGCACGCCAACGCGTTACGCCTTCATGACCGGGCGCTACCCCTTCCGCTCGTGGTGCAGCTACAGCGCTCTGAGTACGAACGCGCCGCTGCTGATCGAGGTTGACCGCCCGACGGTGCCGTCCTTCCTGAAATCGCACGGCTACTCGACGTCGATCATCGGCAAATGGCACCTGGGCTACGGAGAGGAGAAAGGCTTCGCCGACAACCGCGGCAAGACCCCGCCGAACCACTGGAAGCCACGCGGCCCGGGGCCGGACTGGAACGGCGAACTCAAGCCGGGTCCACTGGAAAACGGCTTCGACTATTCCTACGTCATCCCCGTCGCCAACAGTTTTCCACCCTACGTCATCGTCGAGAACCGCTGCGTCGTTGGCCTGCGGCCGAATAGCCCGATTGGCCAGATGGAATCAAAGAACAGCGGCAAGATGGAGGGCGGCGAGGGCGCACGCTGGAAGGATGAAGACCTCGTCGATATGTTTACGAACAAGCTGGTCTCGCAGTTAGAAAGTTACGCAAAAGACGACAAGCCTTTCTTCCTGTATTACCCCGCACATCAGCCGCATCTCCCGTGGAGACCCAACGCGCGCTTCAAAGGCTCGAGCCAGGCTCAGGCATACGGCGACGTGATTCAGGAACTGGATTGGTCAGTGGGGGAACTGCTCAAGACGCTCGATCGGCTCGAGCTAACCGATAACACCATTGTCATCTTCTCCAGCGACAACGGCGCGAGCGGACGCGACTTCAATGGTCACAGCGCGAATGGCAGTTTGCGCGGCGGCAAGGGGGACCTAACCGAAGGCGGGCACCGTGTGCCGTTCATTGTGCGCTGGCCAGACAGGATCAAGCCGGGGCTCGAATCGAACGTGTTGGTTTCACAGTCAGACTTGTTTGCGACCTTCGCCGCAATCATCGGCGAGGAATTGCCCACCGCTGCCGCGCCGGACAGCTATAACATTCTCCCTGCGTTACTGGGAGAGCAGCTACCCAACCCAGCACGTCCGGTCGTCATGTCCAGCGGCGGGACAGGCGCGCTCTCTATCCGCTCGGGCAAGTGGAAGCTGATGCTCGGCCAGGGTAACTGGGGCTATCGAGTGTGCTTCGGGACAACACCCCACC
>JAAXJB010000117.1:0-6501 GCA_012270065.1 Rubripirellula sp.
CTTCGAGGGCAGGTGGATGACCTTCAACTCTACCGCAAGGCTCTCGATGTGGCACAAGTACGAGTTCTTGCTGACTCGGATCCCATCGGCGATCTGATTGCTATCGAACAGACCCAACGAACCGACGCTCAAAATGAAGCCATCAAACAGCATTATCTCACCACCGTAGACAAGAATTACTCTGGCCTGGTGAAAACACAGCGTGAGCTCGAATCAAAAATCACCGATCTGAAAAAGCCATTGACAACAGTGATGGTGATGGGGAATCAGGCCAAACCACGAAAGACGTTCATCCTGAATCGCGGTGCCTATGATTCACCCACCGACCAGGAAGTGTCTGCAGGAACACTGGCGATTCTGCCAGCCATGGATGAAAACGCACCCAGGAACCGTCTGGGATTGTCTCAATGGCTGTTCAGTGCCGAACACCCACTGACCTCCCGCGTGGCGATCAATCGATACTGGCAACTTCTGTTTGGCAGGGGACTGGTGAATACTCCAGAAGACTTTGGCGCCCAAGGTGATTTCCCGAGCCATCCAGAATTACTCGACTGGCTTGCTGTCGAGTTCCGGGAAAGCGGTTGGGATGTGAAGCGGATCCTGAAGGAAATGGTGATGTCACGTACGTATCGGCAATCATCGAAAAGCAACCCGGAAGCTTACCGGGCGGACCCAGACAATCAGATGCTCAGTCGCGGCTCCCGCTTCCGATTACAGGGGGAATTCATTCGCGATACTGCGTTGAGCCTCAGCGGGCTGCTGAATGACCAGATTGGCGGTGCTGGTGTAAAACCTTACCAACCACCCGGGTTATGGGCGGAAGTCGGTCTCGGTGGAAACCCGAAGTTCACTCAAGATCATGGTGACAAGCTCTACCGCCGGAGCATTTACACGTACTGGAAGCGTTCTGCTCCTCCGCCAGCCATGCAGATATTCGATGCTCCAACCCGGGAAAAGTGCATCATGCAAAGAGCAAGAACGAATACACCGTTACAAGCTCTCGTCACCTTGAACGACACCCAGTTCATGGAAGCATCGCGTCACATGGCAGAGAGACTGATTCGTGATGGCGGCAAAACAACGGAGGAGCGTTTGCGTCATGGTTTTCGCCTTGCCACTGCCCGCTACCCGGACCCGAATGAAATGGCAGTGCTCAAACGCATCTTTGAAAACGCTTCCAGAAAATACACCGACAACGAGGAATCTGCGTTGCAATTGCTTTCCATCGGAGAGGCCAAGAGGGATGAAACCCTGCCAACCGCGGAACATGCAGCCTGGACAATCGTGTCAAGCTCGCTGTTGAATCTTGATGAAACCCTGACACGCGAATAGATATTCCCGGACCGTGAACGCCATGAACCCTCTCCAAAAATTCGAATTGCAGATGACACGCCGGCAGTTGCTGCACCGTGGCCGTGGTTGCCTCGGTGCTGCGGCGCTGGCAAGCCTGCTGTCACAAAGCCGTTCAGCCAACGCCGAACCGGCCTCACGTTCAAGTTCGAACCCGGGCCTGCCTGAACTTCCGCATTTTCCACCCACAGCCAAACGGGTGATCTATCTGTTCCTTGCAGGTGGCCCCAGTCACATCGACATGTTCGACTACAAGCCGGCGATGGAAAAGCTTCATGGCACTGAGCTTCCTGACTCGATACGCAATGGCCAGAGGTTGACTGGAATGTCCAGTGGCCAAAAAACCTTCCCATGTGTTTCGCCCATGTTCAAGTTCAAACAGTTCGGTGAACAGGGAACCTGGATCAACAGCGATCTTCTGCCTCATACGGCCTCCATTGCCGACGAGCTCACGATCGTGCGGACAATGAACACCGAAGCGGTCAACCATGACCCGGCAATGACGTACATCAATACCGGCACGCAACAGCTTGGACGCCCCAGCATGGGATCATGGCTCAGCTATGGCCTCGGCAGCCCCAACGAAAATCTGCCAGCGTATGTGACGATGATTTCACGCGGCGCAAAGGCTGGCCAGGCACTCTTCTCGCGTTTATGGGGATCCGGATTCCTCCCGTCACAACACCAGGGCGTTCAGTTTCGAAGTGGAGCAGACCCCGTTCTGTATCTGAACAATCCCAATGGAATTGATCCAGAAACGCGACGCCAGATGCTTGATGGGATTGCCGAACTCAATGCCACACGTTTCTCGGATGTCGGCGACCCCGAAATCGAGACCAGGATCGCCCAATATGAAATGGCTTACCGCATGCAGACCTCCGTTCCCGATCTGATGGATCTTTCGAGTGAAAGCGAGGCTACCTACGAACTGTATGGAGAAGACTCGAGAAAGCCCGGAACATTTGCTGCCAACTGTATCATTGCCCGTCGCCTTGCTGAGCGGGGGGTTGCATTCTTACAGCTTTTCCACCGGGGATGGGACCAACACGGAAACCTTCCCAAAGAATTAACGACCAACTGCAAAAGCGTCGACCAACCGGCGGTTGCTCTTGTCAAAGATTTGAAGCAACGCGGCATGCTGGAAGATACCGTGGTAATTTTTGGCGGTGAATTCGGACGCACCATCTACAGCCAAGGGAAGCTGACCGAAAACAGCCATGGTCGTGATCATCATGGCCGCTGCTTCAGCACCTGGGTTGCCGGAGGCGGTTTCAAGCAGGGTTTTGACTACGGCAAAACGGATGATTACTCGTACAACATCGTGGAAGACCCAGTTCACATCAACGACTTCAATGCCACCATTCTTCATGCACTGGGGATCGACCACGAACGATTCACCGTAAAACATCAGGGGCTTGATGCCAAACTGACCGGCGTGGAAAAAGCTCGCGTGGTGAAGGAATTACTCGCATGACAGATGCAAAAATAGGAATTGTGACCGTTTCTGATCGCGCCAGCAGAGGCGAATATGAAGATTTCGGCGGACCTTCCAACCGGGACTACCTCGATGAAGTACTCACCAGCCCGTGGACACCTGTTGCACGTGTGATTTCAGATGACCAGCAGTTGATTGAAAACACCCTACGCGAACTTTGTGATGATGAAGGTTGCTGTCTGGTGGTCACGACTGGCGGGACCGGTCCCGCACAAAGAGACGTGACTCCTGAAGCGACCGAAGCCGTAGCCGACAAGATGATGCATGGTTTTGGTGAACTGATGCGAAAAGTTTCGCTCGAAAAAGTTCCCACCGCTATTCTGTCGAGGCAGACTGCCTGCGTTCGAGCGAACTCACTGATCGTGAATCTTCCAGGAAAACCCAAGGCGATCAGTGAGTGTCTGGATGCTGTTTTTCCGGCCATCCCTTACTGCATTGACTTGATTGAAGGACCAAGGCTGATCACCAATGAAACGAGATTCGTTGCGTTTCGTCCCAAAGGTGCCTGACACGAGCAGGCGAAACACGAACAACGTCGATCCGGGCAATTCCGACTCAGGCCCGTTCTGTTTCAGAGCGGTTGAAGCATTGCGTTCAATTCAATGTCAATCATCCGATGAACCGTCGTTTTCCGTGGTGGCCAATTCATCCCACAAGTGCGGTCCAATGCGTTTCAACTCACCGACAATCGTTTCAAGATGTTCCAGATCAGTGAGCGGATTCATGATTGTGCAGCGCAGATAGACCTCGCCGTTCAGAGTGGTTTGAGTGAGGTACCCAAAGCCACTCTCCAAAATCCTTCGTCGCATTCGCAGCTGCAGCCGGCTCAACTTCAAACGCAAACCGTCGCTGTCTTTCAGCGTGGCGGCCTCGACTGCGTCTGGCATGTAGCGGAATACAACGATATTTGCCTGCGGTTCGCTGAATACTTCGAATTCCGGTGTTTCTGCCAACGCATCATGAAATTGCCGGGCAACCAGAAAAACACGATCAACCAATTGCTCAAACAACTCCAACCCAAACATGCTCAGCGATGCCCAGAGCCCAAGTGTGGCCGAGCGTTTCGTGCATTCAAATGTCACAACCCCGTTGTCGTATTCTGACATGTCAGGGGCGGAAGGATCGAAGAGGTATGGGGCACTCTGTTCAAAAGCGCGAAAACGGTTCTTTTTGTTGCGATAAATAACAATTGCGCACACAGCTGGCACAAACATCATTTTGTGGGCATCGACCACCACACTGTCAGCCCGTTGCAGACCCTGCACCAGATGCCGATGCTGACGACTCAGACAAACCGCTCCTCCATGGGCTGCATCGACATGCAACCAGACCTGGTGATGCTCGCAAACATCAGCGATCGATTCAATCGGATCAAAAGCACCGATTGCGGTTGTGCAAGCGACAGCCACAACGGCGATCACAGGGACCTTTTTTTCTCTCAATTTTCCGAGCAACGCATCCAATGCCGCGACATCCATCTGACGGTTCTCATCCAAGGGAACTCTCAAAACATTCGCTTGCCCGATCCCCATCACACCTGCCGCCCGATCAACACAATAATGTGCGTCCCCATGTACCACCAACACTGGCGATTTCCCGTGGCTACTCATGATGGATTCAGCATCGAAGGTGCCGGATTGCCCGTCACCGCTGTGCGCGGAAGAAATTCCCTCACCTGCATCGCAACACGTTTCGGACTTATCAATAGTACCAGGGTCGTGCATGTTTTCTGAATGCGTCCCATGATTCCAGATCCATGGGCACGCTTCATTCCTTGCTGCCAGCAGGGCAGTCAAATTCCCGAGGCTGCCGCCGGATGTCACCAGCCCTCCGAACTTCCCGGGCGTGAATCCCATTTTTTCCGCAATCAGGTCGATCACAGCCCGTTCTGCAGCAATTCCCCAAGGGCCCATTTCGTAGACCCCCTGCACCTGATTGGTCATGGTGGTCACCGCATCAAAAAGACCGACCAGCGGCAGTGGAGCGGGTACTTGATGGCCCACACAACATGGGTGATTAAGATTCTGCCCGTGCTTGAGACTCAACTGCAAGAGCTCGCTGAAATTCTCAACCAGATCATCAACCCCCGAGAATTCAGCGTTATCAAGTATCCTCGATGCATGCGCGATATTGTCTTCCGGATTCCGCCATCTTTGAACCGGCCCGTCACCCTTTTGAATGCTGCCAAGATGATCCGATAACGCATCAACCAGTATTTTTCCGCACTGTTGGGTCAAATGGGGATCGTATGCAATTTCCACCAACGTTCTGGTTGTTATCGAATCCACTGATTCTGCTTTTCGATTCACTGCTTCCATCTCAAGACTGCATTGATTTTCCTGTGCTGCAACCTAGTTCTGCTGCAACATAATTCTGCTGCGACGCAATTTCCGTCGATCACCGATCTGGGTTCAAGGCCGCGACATTCCCCTTCTTTGACACGCCTGATCTGCCGTCCCTGCACGAAGCCGGATTTCAGTTGTCCTGACACGTTACCAACAGAGTATTTCGTGCATTATGGCGATCCATCATCCCAAGCCAATGATACTCTTTCTGGAAATCACTGCTCCCTGCAGAAAACCATACAAAAACCTGCAAGGCACCACCGTTTTATCTGGCGCGAACGAGATCACTCAAGCTGATCTCTTCCTTTTCAATCACTTCCGCGATCGCAGTGAGGAAGCGGTCGGCATCGACGGGGTAACCGGCCGTCGGCTTCAAGGTACCGCCATAGCGTTGAGCAAAATAGTGATTGAGCGCCTGCATGCATCTTTCACGCAGGTACTTCGCCTGCATGGAAGCCAGAGCAACGGGGGTGAACCGATCGCCTTTGACTGTAAATCGGACCGACAAGTCGGCTCCCGAACCAGAAAGCTGATAGGCACTTTCCTGTGCAGACTCACCCCGCACTTGCACGAGCTGATCCGAAAAAACATGTTGCAAAACACCGGCATAATAACGGCGTCCTCCGTGACGGTCACAGTAAACCTCCACAGATTCACTCCTGCACCGATACTGCTGAATCAGAGATCTGATGAGATTCAATGTGCATTGAGACAACAGATCTGCCTTGTTTGAACCCGCAGCACAAAATTCATTGAATCGCCTGGCCGTGATGACCCGGCTGGAAAACCCAATCAGTTCCAATCCGCTGCTCTTCCATTTCTGCACACAGGCACTTGTCTGTTCAGTCCCCAGCCACGGCACGTCGTTCTGCTTCAAGTCGAGCCAAGGAGTGCGGCGAATCGACTCAACATCGTCAGCAGCCAGCCACGTCAGGGCTTCCGCCAGCGAATCTTCAGATCTTTCACACCAATTCATGCAAGCACTCATCACTGCATGCAGCCCTGACAATCCACCGGACGGTTTGAATACCGCTTTAGAATCATCAACAATGACCGAATCTTCACCACACTGACTGGGTTCCCGTAGCGGCTGAAACAGACCCTCAAGGGTTTGTCGGTCTGGCTGACCTTGCACTTTCCACGCTGTTCCCGTGATGATAAGCGGACCGAGTTTGGGTCCGTAACCTGCTTCGTCTGTAGCGATCAACAGCATATAGTTGCACCGGGCAGCATAACGTAAGGATGAGAGCCATGAACACATGCACTCATTCATGAATGTGTTGGTCAGCAGGATACAGTGTTGGTCAGCAG
>JAAXJB010000117.1:6601-15525 GCA_012270065.1 Rubripirellula sp.
GTGTTGGTCAGCAGGATACAGTGTTGGTCAGCAGAATACAGGGTCAAATCGCCCAGCGGCAACCGGACGCCCAGTTTCGCGTTCGATCAGCAATTTTCAAGTTTGCACCACCAATCCCCGTTACCTGCCCCACAACACCAACGGAACATCCAAGGCAAATTCAGGGAACGAATTCGATCCCAGTTCGATCCCAGTCCAGTGATGTCGCCACCAAATCCACAGCACACACACAAATGCTGAAATACAGCAGGCAACAAATCAAATCAGCAATTCAGATCATCCTCCACCAGTGACAAGATTACCCATGTCAGCGATTGGCCCCGGCACAACCTATCCCCTTGGTGCCAGCATTACACCAACCGGTGTTAATTTCAGTGTGCATTCAAAGAATTGCACGGGCATGGAATTATTGCTTTTCAACGATGCCAACGATTCCATTCCATCAGAGATCATCAAACTTGATCCCCGAACGCATCTGACCTTCCATCATTGGCATGTCCATGTGGCGGGAATCGGTGAGGGACAAATCTATGCTTTTCGCGTGCAAGGCCCCCACGTACCTGAAAAGGGGCTGCGGTTCGATGGTGAAAAAATCCTCCTTGATCCATACGGCCGCGCCGTTGCCATCCCAGATGATTTCGACCGCGAAGCTGGTGCCCGCCCGGGTGACAACGCGATGCACGCCATGAAAAGCGTTGTCACGGACGTGTCAAAGTATGACTGGGAAGGGGATACGCGGCTCTGTCACCCATTCAACAAAACCATCATCTACGAAATGCACGTACGCGGATTCACTCGAAGCCCATCTTCGAATGTTGAACCGCGAAAACGTGGCACTTATGCGGGTCTGATTGAAAAGATTCCTTACCTGCAAAATTTGGGAATCACGGCAGTTGAGTTACTTCCCGTGTTTCAATTTGATCCCCAAGAGGCGCCCACTGGCCTTTGCAACTATTGGGGATACAACCCTGTTTCGTTTTTCGCTCCTCATGCGGGATACGCGACATCTGCCGATCCACTCGCTGTGCTGGACGAATTCCGTGACATGGTAAAACACCTGCACCGCGCCGGCATCGAGGTGATTCTTGATGTGGTTTACAACCACACTGCCGAAGGCAATGAGGTCGGACCGACGTACTGCTTCAAAGGATTAGATAACTCCGCTTATTATCTGCAGCAGAAAAAGTCCGAGTCTCAACCCAACAGTAGCCGCTACGCCAATTTCAGTGGATGTGGAAATACGCTCAATGCAAACCACGCAATCGTACGACAGCTGATCCTTTCAAGCCTGCGTTACTGGGTGCAAGAGATGCATGTGGACGGATTCCGATTTGACCTCGCCTCGATCCTGTCGCGCGACATCAATGGCAACCCGCAGGAAAATCCCCCAATTCTCTGGGACATTGAAACCGACCCTGTCTTGAGCGGCACGAAGTTGATAGCCGAAGCCTGGGATGCAGCTGGCCTTTATCAAGTGGGTAATTTCTTTGGCGACCACTGGAAAGAATGGAATGGTAAATTCCGTGATGACGTGCGTGCCTTCATCAAGGGAGACGAGAAAATGGCAGGTGTCTTTGCCAAACGCTTTCTTGCAAGCCCGGACATCTATGGACATCGGAATCGCGAACCGGAACAAAGCATCAACTTTGTTACCTCGCACGACGGTTTCACCATGAATGACCTCGTTTCGTATGACAAGAAGCACAACGAATCCAACAACGAGGGGAACCGGGATGGGCACAATGAAAATCTGAGCTGGAATTGTGGAATCGAGGGACCTAGCGATGATCCCAAAATCGAATCAATCCGGCTGAAGCAGATCAAGAATTTCTTCACGACGAATATCCTTGCCCTTGGAGTGCCGATGCTTGTGATGGGGGATGAAGTCCGTCGCACACAAAACGGCAACAACAACGCTTATTGCCAGGACAATGAAGTCAGTTGGCTCGATTGGAAACTTGTGGAAGAGAATGCGGACTTGCACCGTTTTGTACGTCGTTTGATCGCCTGCCGTCAGGACTTCCCGGGTCCGGAAAATCCGCATCTTCCGCTCACTGAAGTGATCGAAAATTACCGGGTAAAATGGCATGGAACTCAACTTGACCAGCCGGACTGGGGCGACCAATCGCGTAGTGTCGCTTTCACCATCGAGACAAACCACCGATGGTATCACTTCATTTTCAATGCCTATTGGAAAGAAATTTCCTTTGCCTTGCCCCCTGTTCCCAACGGTTTTGACCAGTGGAAACGTATCGTCGACACCGATTTGGCATCACCTGATGACATCACCGATGGCACGCCCCTGACGGACAATGAACGTTATCTCGTTCAGGGACGCTCAAGCGTGATCATTTCAGCTGACAGGACAGGCACCTCCGTGGGCACAGCCCGCCAGTGAGCGGCATTCGCACACCTGGTTGTCCATTGCACTGACAACGACCCGCACTTGCCACGTCAACCTTGTAGCTGATGATTCCTGCGTTTAATCAAACTTGATTTCGAGTTTATCAATGGATCCTTGAAACGTCGTGACTGAATATTTGCCAACAGGCTTGATTTTATCTGTCCCCACCTGCAGTCCATCTCCCGCCTGTGCAAGCACGCACGCCGCGTCCGCCTTGGCAACCAATTTGCCATCAACAAAAACCTCCATCTCTCCCTTTCTGCCAATGGTTGCTACGACATCGGATGCACCCGCATCCAGTGGTTCCCCGGAGACGGCCTCCGTCAATTTCCAGTGATCACGCACTCCTAAAATCAGCCTGCCATCACGAATGTACAAGGCATAACCCTGCTTATCGCCGCCCTGCGCAACGATCACGCCGTCGCCATTTTTGCGATCAAAAGTCGTGCTGATTGAAACTTGTTTGCCAGCGTAGCGAGGAGCCTTCTCTCCGGACAAATCTTCGTCCTGAGCAAGACGGAAGACCCTTTTCCTGCGTGGCTCTGCCTTGGCATCCCGTTCACCCAGTTGCTGACCATTGTCCTGTGGCATCGACTCGTTCCACGCCATCAACTTTTCAGTCAATTGATCCACAAGCTCCTTCTTCTGATTCGCAAGATTGACTTTTTCTCCGGGGTCACGGGTCAGATCGTAGAGTTGTGGACGGCTACCATCGTAGTCACAGAGAAATTTCCACGTCCCCTGACGAATCGCCAAATCCGGCAGATCACTGAAACCATAAAAGTTTTTCCTGTCGGGAGGACGTCGGAAAAAGATCTCCTTTGAACGCCCTGTCTCGGATTGCCCCAAAAGAGTGTCCAAAACATCTTCGCCGTCGTAGCTGACACCTGCCGGCGCATCTGCTCCGGCAAGTCGCAATAAAGAAGGCGTGAGATCAATGGCGGAGAAAACGGATTTCGTGTTTCTCGTTCCAACGGCTTTCCTGGCCACCAATCCCGGCCCCCAGACAACCAAAGGTGACCTGATACCTCCCTCGTACAGATGGGTCTTGTAGCCTTTGAAGGGACCGGCGCGGCCGGCGCCCAATTCACACCCGTTATCCGAACAGATCAACAGCAGCGTGTTATCGCGTAACGCCGGATCAGATTGAAGAAAAGAAAACAGTTTTTCAAATTGCCGGTCCATCGCCTCGAGAACTGCAAGATACAAACCCCGCTTTCCTTTGCTCTTGGCAGCATTGTATTCCTCTGCGGGTGGCCAGAATGGACTATGAACGTCATCTGGCCAGACGTTGACATAGAACGGCTTGCCAGCTTGGGCTGCCTGCTTCATGAATGGAATCGCCGCTTCTATGAAACCCGTCGTGATTTCGGAACGCTGCATCCAGGTCACCGGTTCCCCCAAACGGACAGCATCACCCCAAATCCTGCCCACTTTCCCGTCACCATTTTTGGTCAATGGCAACAACTTTGCGCCCATTCCTTCAAAATTCGTAAGTGATTGATCAAAACCATACTCAGTGATCGCTGGAGCATCAGCCACATCCCGCTGCCCACCCATGTGCCATTTTCCGAAATGGCCTGTTGCATACCCGGCCTGTTTCAGACTTCGCGCCAACATGGGGGCTTTCGGGTCAAGCCATTGCGCGATCCCTCTGGTCTGATTCTGCTGTCGATTCGACAGATAGGACGTGATGCGCCAACGCTGTGGATACTGCCCGGTAGAGATAGCAACGCGGGAAGGTGAACAGATCGGCGAGTTGACATAAAACTGTTCAAACGCAATTCCCTCACTCGCAAGACGATCAATCGCAGGAGTCGCTGCGTCCTTATTTCCAAAGCAGGAAAAATCTTCCCACCCCATATCATCAATGAACACGAGAACCACATTTGGCTGGCTCTGGGCATGAGCAACCGATGACACCAGCCAAACAGAGTTCGCCAACACGCCAAGGGCAACGATCACAAATGCACGCTGTAACATCACACCAAAACCTCGTTCTCAACAACGGAAACAACCGACATCATTTATCCCAACTTATCCAAGTGTGTCTGTAAGCACCTACTTTGGAAATTCAAACCAAAAGCCCGTTTGACTCTGCACCGACAATGACGCACGCACAAACCGCCGACGATGAGGAGTGACACAATTTACCGCTCGATCATGACGCCGCCGGATCCCCGGTCTGAATCAGATTCACAAATGCCCCGTTCCGAACCTTGCTGCTCCCTTTCCCAGCAACAGCAGCAAAAGATACGCCAGACAACCACCTGAATTCTATTCCGCCCGGAGCAAAGGGTACAGCGTGATGAAAGGATTGAAAACTCGATTGTCTCAATTCAAATCAACCTCGATCGGTACCAGACTGCAGTACCAAACCACGACAAACAATCAGTAGATGTGAGGCAGGATCGAGTTCCGCTTTCGCTTGAGGCTCATTGTGGTCTGCGATAAGATTCCCAACAAAGAGTCACATGCACGCTGCTGGCAGGCCTGCCAATCGGAAAGGCACCATTCTCGCCGCAGGCGCGACATGAATCGGATCAAAACCCCTGCCTGAGGATGTTTTGCGTTTTTTCGCTCTTGTTGTTTTGGCTGTGCGGCTCATGTTCCGCCCAACTTCATCTCTAATTGGATCCATGTCCATGAAATTCATCGTGACTCATCCCGGCAGCGCCCACAAAGATGACTTTCTGGCCTGCTGCATTCTCGCACACCTGCATGGCGTAACCATTCATCGTCGGGAACCAACGGAGGACGATTTATCCACGCCCGATACTTGCGTGGTAGATACCGGTGGAATTCATGATGCGACCCTGAAGAATTTTGATCATCATCAATTTCCTCGCGATGCCCCACCACAGTGCGCACTTTCACTGGTCCTTCGAGATCTGGACATTTACGACGATGCCCTGGCATTCTGCCCGTGGCTTCGTCCAGCGGAATGGCTGGACACACTGGGCCCCAATGAAACCGCAAAACGCATGGGAATTCCGCGATCCGCTTTCAGTGAATTGAATTCCCCCATTGATATGACGATGCTGAATCGTTTCGCCGCTCAACCTGTCATTCAACCTGGTGAAGTGCTGCATCAACTCATGTGCATGGTGGGTGAAGATATTCTCGGCTACGTTCGTTCCGTCCGTACCCGTCTCAATTTTCTGGATCATCACTGTCAGTGGTGGAACCTTGATTCGCAGCTGCCGGACGAAGATCCGATCTGTGTTCTGTTTCTGGAAAAGAATGAAACGATCGCGAAAGACCCGTCGTTTGCAGTTCATGCCTACATTACGGAACAGAACCGGGAATCACAGGTTCATGCCCTGGTTTATCCAGACCGGCGTGGTGACGGATATGGCATGACAACCTACGAGGATTGCCCACGCCTTAACTTTTCGCTGATTGAGAACGAAGCTGACGTCAGGTTCGCCCATAAACGTGGATTTGTTGCGAAAGTGGAAACGACCGCCCCCGAGCGTTTGAAAGAGTTGGTTCGCATGGCTACTGTGATAGCCGACAAGTGATCCTGCGGCCCGAAACTGAATCCATATGACTTACGTTTCGAACGCAGAATCGCATTTGCCAGCGACGTGACATTTCCTCCAGGTGCGAGGGATGGGCGATCACTGTGCATCTGGCTTCTGCACCAGACAACAATCGCAGATCAATCCATCAACAGCCACAGATCGTCGCGATGCCCTCCGAGAACCCCTACAACACGCCACTGGACCTTCAAGAAGCGTCCGCAGCCGTGAATCAGGAATCTTCGGCTGACGGCAACCAAGGCACGGCATACCGTTTGCAGCTTGGCTCCACATTCACACAGGCCTATCTGACAAGCCTTTCTGTTGGCTTGGCAGTCGTACCCGTCTGGATATTTTTTCTCCTGAGAGCGGCACCACCAGGATTGAGAAGAACGCGCCCACCCGACATTGTCGAACTGGTCTTCATTGTGCTTTCAACTTGCCCCAGCCTTTTCACCTGTTTCTGCTTCAGTCTTGCTTACTGTTCTGTCGTTCGAACGCCAACGAAACGTCGAAGGTGGCCAGCAATCCTGTTCGGATGTATCTCTGGGCTCATCTTCAATGCCATCACGACAATCGAGGTCATTGAGTACTTTTTTCAATGGTAGACCTGCATTGAAGGATGTGTGTTCATCGCCAACCCGTGTTGCATATCAAACCTCCGTTTGATCCAACCCCTTCGCTTTGCTGAAGGCCAGCAACATGGCAGGAAGAATCAGTAAATCACCAAGAAACGCAGTTATCAAAATGATGCAGCCGAGCAGGGAAAACATCTGGATGCCAGGCATGGGACTGATCAGCATGGCAGCAAATCCACTTACCAGGATCGCAGTGGTGATCGCCAATGCTGGCCCCACTTGATTGATCGTTTCGCGAACGGCAGACCTGTTGCATCGCTCATCTGCCACGGTTGCTGTCCGGGCTGTAGACACCGGACCATCACTCGTTCCGTTGTTCTGGTTTCGTCCCGCACCAGTGTTGCTGGTCAACTGCCGATACCGCATCATGACGTGAATGGTGTCATCAACGGCAAGCCCAAGGCAGAGTGAAAACGTAAGTGCAGACGTGATCTGAAGAGGATATCCAAACAGGACCAGGCCTGCGGCCGTCACCAGGAGTGGCAGGGAGTTTGGAATCACGCTGATCAATCCCAACCGAAGGGAACGAAAGGCAAATGTGAGAACGACGAAAATGAGAACACTGGCCACAGCCAGACTGACACCAAGATCGCCGATGAATGAACGCATGTTTCGAGCTGCAGCAACAACCGTACCCGTCACATGAATTGAATATCCGGGATGTTGGCGTTCGATCCGGGCGAGCAGTCGTTCGAACGGCACGAGTTGTTTTTCCAGAGCCGCCGCACCTTCGTTGGGCACTTGGGCCGTTACGACCAATCGACGTTTTTCATCGTTGACCAGTCGGACCAGCTGTTTGCCTGCCCGGCGCTGAGCCTGCCGGTATCGATCCTCACGATTTCTGATCGGTATTGTTTCCAGCACATTGAGAACCGAAAACGGTCCGCTGATTCCATCCGTTTGCAGCACCGCGTGATGGACCTCAGCCGCAACCCGTAAAGTCTCCGGATCTGACAACCGATAGTGCTCAGGCCATTCCACGACAATATGCGCCCGCAGTGCGCCCCCCATCACCTCATCTGCCCGCTGTAATGCGAGCGTTGCATTGGAGTCTGCCGGGAGCGTCTCTGTCCAGATAATATCCGGCAACTGACGAAACGCAGGGACAACCAGCAAGAGTGAGACAGACATTCCGAATCCAGTCAGTAACCTTGGGTACTTGAGTGGAATGCAGGCAATCCATCTCGTCCAGGACGACACCGGGAAATCACTCTCATCATCGTGCAAAGCATCTCGACGCTTGCCTTTGCCCAAAATATTCTGAGGTCCGACCAGACGAATCATTACCGGCAAAACCAACAGGTCAGCCAGCAATGCAAACGACGATCCCAACGCCGCACAAAGACCAAATTGCTGGACGCTCTGGGTCTGCGAAACGACCAATGATCCGAACCCGATGACTGTGGTGATGGATGTCAAAAGGCATGCAGGTCCAGTACGACGCAACATCAACAGAATTGCCTGGTCCCGTGTATTACCAGCCACAAGCTGCCGTCGCATTTCCAGCAGAAGATGGACCGCATCACTCAACCCGATGACCATGACAAGCGTGGGAATGACCGTTCCAAGAGCCCCAATTTGCTGATTGGCCCATCCCATTGCACCGAGGGTCCAGAGCACGCCCACTGCTGGGGCAGTGCAGCACAGCAACACGGGCCAGATCCCGCGAAACATCACCAGCGCAACACAAGCAGAAATCAAAGTGGCGAATAGCGATCCATAGACCATCGAAGTCCTGAGTGAATCCAGTGTCTCAGCTCGTATCACCAGATGTCCTGCCAAAAGTGGCTTGCATCCGGTCCTCGCCTGGTACGCATCACTGACTTGCTGTACGTCCGCAACAGCGTTTGACAGGACAGAAAGCGGCAACGACTCACCGGCGACACGAACAACCAAAATCAGCAGGTTGCCATCCTGGGAAATCAATTGATTTCTACCAATCGGATGTTGCGTGATGTCCGTTTTCAATG
Organism: Rubripirellula sp.; assembly: GCA_012270065.1. Taxonomy (GTDB): domain Bacteria; phylum Planctomycetota; class Planctomycetia; order Pirellulales; family Pirellulaceae; genus Rubripirellula. The sequence continues at coordinate 15,138 of JAAXJB010000117.1, forward strand.
CCGCAACATCGAAATCTGGATGAAGGTACACGGGAACCAACGGCGCGCCGCTCTGGCGATCGCGCAAGTCAAAGATGCTGCCAACACTGACAACATCTGGCAGTTCCAACAACTGATTACGGTAAGCCCTCAGTTGTTCAAGACCGTCCTGCTGCAACAGGGATTGTCCCTCGAGCACAATAACGATCTCATTGTCCTCATGCCCAAAATCCTCATAAAGACGCGATAGCTGCTGGGAGACGTGATTGTCCGACAGGAACACATCGTTTGGCGACACGTCGAACGACAATCGCAGCAACCCCATGCACTCGATCACGATTCCAGAAAAGGTCAAGCCGTAAATCATATTCAAATTGTCGAGAATGATCATCGAAACGTGATACATGAT
>JAAXJB010000117.1:15535-43666 GCA_012270065.1 Rubripirellula sp.
CGACTTGTAGACATTGTTTTGTGAAGTGTGGTTCGATTAGAGCTTTTAGAAGTTGGTCGCGTTAACTATTGATGGAATTGTTTAGCCGTAAATCATCTTCCAATGGTCGAGAATGAGCCGCGAAACGTGATACATGATCGCGGCCCCCTTTCATCGACGCGAGTTCATTGACCGATCAGATCACCTGCATCGCCATAAATCCAGGTGATGGTCGTTGGCGGCGTCAGCACGGTGCTGCCCACGCCCTGGTTGGCATGGACACCATCGACCCGAAATACCCAGCCCTCGCCCCCACTGGACGCCCGATCCCCGATCGCATCCACAAAAGCGGTGACGCCGGAACCACGAATGGAAATTGGGATTTGAGTGACCGACCGCATCACCTGTTCGAGAGTAGTCCCTGTCTGCACATCTGCAATCTCGATTGTCACTGGCGGGTCAGAACCACGGATCTCCAGCTTGACCGTGCCAGATTCAACCGCAGGATCGTTACCAGCCTGTGTACCCGCTTTGACCTCCCCCCCGCTCGACGCCTTGTCATTTGACGGCTCATCATTTGAAGAGGCAGCGGCAGGATCCGGAGGACTACTGTTGCTGGAATCGGAGGTTTTCGAATCGCACCCCGAAAGCAGCGTGAACATGGCTGCAAGTAAGAAACAACAGGCAGAAAATCTCATCAGCAGACTCCAAATCGGCATGGGACAGCGCATGAAAAACGACCGGCTCACGGGCCGGTCGTGCAATCATGAAACTGAAATTCGCACCTAGCGGCGGGTCTTCTTGACCTTGGCACCGCCCTGACGGACTTTGAACTTTGGGTTACTCTTGCAAATGACGTAGATGCGACCCCGTCTCTTTACAACTTGGCAATCAGGATGGCGGTACTTCAAAGCGCCAATACTACTTACAACTTTCATCGGATCGATCTCGTCGGACGTATCGTATAGGTTGGGTGTCTGCAAGGATTTGAAGGGCAGAGTATAGCGTCTCGCTCAGATCCATCAACGGCAAACAACACGCATTTCCTCTACCAAGAAAGCCAAAAAATGGGGCAAACTGCCTATTTTGATTGTATCAGTGGAATCAGCGGCGACATGACCCTTGGTGCTCTGGTGGACCTGGGGGCAGACGTTGCTAGCATCGAGGCGGCTGTTCGATCGATGGGGCTGCCAAAGCTGTCGATACGTTCTGAAACCGTCAAAAAGCGAGGTTTTCGGGCAATTTCCGTTCATATCGAGCACCCACCAGAACACGCTCATCGCCATCTTCATCATATTACCGAGATGATAGAGCGGGCGGATGAAGTTTCAGAAGCCGCCAAAGCGACAGCAGCAGCGATTTTTCAGGAGGTCGCTGTCGCCGAGGCCAAAGTGCACGGCACAACGCTCGAAAAAGTCCATTTTCATGAAGTGGGAGCCATAGACTCCATCGCCGACATTGTCGGTGCAGCGGTCGCGATGGACTCGCTGGGCATCGAAAATGTCCTTGCTTCGGCCGTCCCAACAGGCACGGGCGAAATCACGATTGCCCATGGTCGCGTGTCGATACCAGCCCCAGCCACCGCCGAAATTCTCAAAGGTATCCCGATCGTCGGCTCGGATATCCGAGCTGAATTGACGACTCCGACTGGGGCCGCCATTTTGAAGGCATGTGCTTCAAATTTCGGCCCGCTTCCCTCGATGACGATCGAGGCTGTCGGCTACGGTGCGGGAAAGATGGACCTGGAGGCTCAGGCAAATGTGCTTCGTGTGATCATGGGTGAAATGGAGGAAGATTCCCCCGAACTCTCCCATCGCATCGAGGCCGATCGCGTGGTCATGCTGGAATCGAACATCGATGATTCCACTCCGGAACAACTGGCTGACTGTGCGTCGCGTCTGCTGGCTGCTGGTGCATTGGATGTGTTTCAAACTCCCTGCACCATGAAAAAAGGACGCGCGGGAGTGACGCTTACCGTTCTTACCAGCAGCAACCGGACTTCTTTGCTGGAAAATATCATTTTCGAACACTCAACGGCCATTGGCGTCCGGCGTTACCATGTCGACCGGCACAAACTGCGCCGGGAATCCACTGTGGTGGAAACTCAATACGGTCCCGTTCGCGGAAAACTGATCGACCTGCCAAGCGGAAAACGTCGCTTTTCGATTGAAGATGATGATGCCAGAAACGCGGCAACGTCTCATCAGACGACAGCCGCCGAAGTCCGCACGGCCGCGACAAAGGCATACGAAGAACAGAGCAAGTGATCCGTGCAGGATCCTTCATTCCTCAATCACTAGCGAAGTGAGATTGCTTCCTGAAGAGGACGCAGCACGCTGGACACGAGATACTCATCCACCAGATCGCGACACAGACCCGCCAGACGATCAAATTCGGATGCGTAATTTTCGTTGGGCCCGAGACTGTCGTACCGTCGAACTGTCAGGTAAACACTGATCTGGTCTTCACTGTACTCGCCACTTCGTACCTGATAGGCGTTGGTCCGGGTTTCGAAACTGACTCGACATTGAGTTCGACAGTCCTCGTCCAGGGAAAACTGAATCGCCGGTTCATGTGAGAGCAACTTACCGTATGGCACGTTGGTAAAGCGTTCCAGACCAGGCGAAACCCCGATCGCCTCGGCAAGTATCTCGTTGTGATTACCGCGATAGGCGAAATCAAAGCCCAACATCACGCTGAGTGACTCGCAGTCAAGCGGACTGATTGACAATTCAAAGGGCACCAGTTCAAGAACTGTTCGATGCTGTTCGAGAGCGGAATCAAACGAGTCCGGGTTGACGACACCGGCATTCACCCGTTTTCCCTCTATCGAGGCCCAACGATACGAGCCGGCATCTTTTTCTTCTTCCAGAACATACTCGCCTTTGTCCCTTGAATAAAAATTCAGCATCTTGGGATAACGACGTCGCACCTGTTCAAAATAATGCAGGACAGCTTCCCGGTTCTGTGGAAGTTCCATCTCGGTAGACAGATTCATGTTGACGTAATAGTCGTCACTGAAGGAACCGTATTCACTCATAGCTGCATCCTCGTCGTCTCCGATTGCACGGTGGAATCAGGGACATCCCCCCGTGAGTTCCAGTATAGACGTTGCCCCCGCAGTGATGCACAGGTGTCAGCTGAAAACAGACCGTGAATTTTACGCTTCCCACGAAATTCCTTGCTGGGGCGGTGTTAACTGCGTTACGAATATCACCAACCGGTTGAATCGGAGGCTCACCTGCCCCCCATCTGAAACTCTTCAATCCGCTCAGACAGGTCCCCAATTCGAAAGTACGTTTTCGATGCTGATAACGACAATGGATCTGAGTCGGGCAATTCACCCGACCTGAGAAGAAACTGAGCCATCATCAGAAACGGACAGCCAGGACGATCTGGAAACCGGGTCAGTTCAACAAACCCACCCCACCCGAATCACTTGAAAAGCGCCCCGTCTCAGCCTGTTAACGGGTCGGGGACTGTTTCCCGTACCAATCCGGCGTTCCAAACCAGTCATGCATTTCCTTTTCAAAAGGAGCCACTACTTCACGCGGCTCAGGAATGCCACCTCGGTCTCTGGTTTCCGCCATCCAAGTATCCAAAGCAGCACGCATTTCCAACAACGCGTTTTGATGTTCCGCTTCAGCAGAGTCGGCAAGGTTCACAATTTCGTAGGGATCCGCAACTGTGTCGAACAATTGCTCCTTGGCAAACGGCATCATCAGATCGGCGGGAGGGCCAATCAACTTTCCAGCCGCCTGCAAATCACGCATGAGCGGTTTGACCAGAAAACATTTTTCCTTGTAGCGATTCAATGACGGAAAGCCCGCACCGGGCGTGAAGTTGCGCACATAGTGGTAACGTTTGCCACGCACTGAACGCTGACGGATTTCGGTCTCATCGATACGATCCCGGGCACTGAAAGCAAACCGTCTGGGCAGTGTCTGATTGGGTCCGAGAAACGGCTGCCCCTGCATCATGGCTGGTACATCGATCCCCGCCACGAAAAGCGTTGTCGCGGTGAGATCGATCAGGCTGATGATACGGTCATCCACCTTGCCCTGCTTGTAACCTGCCGGTTCGGCAAAATTACGTGGCCAGTGAATCACCAATGGGACGTGCAATCCACTGTCAAAGCACCAATGTATTCCTCTAGCTTCGAGACGGCCGTTATCGCCGAAGAACATCACCACGGTATCATCTGCGACACCATCGGTTTCCAGTTGTTCGAGAATCCAACCGATCCTGACATCCATGCCGCTGACTGAATTCAGATACCGCGCCCACTCCTGTCTGACAACGGGGTGATCAGGGTAGTAAGGTGGTGGCTGAACATTCTGAGGAGTCGCTATCTGAGGATGCCACTCCTCGCCAACCCATGGAACGCGTTTCTTCTCTGAAGACTTACGGTCGTAAATATCGTATTCCGCCTCGGGCATATTGAATTGCGCGAAAAACGGTTTTGATGGATCGATGTCGGACCACTGCTTGGTCTGATACAGCTGTCCTTCGTTGACAAAGTTCAGATCCAACTTTCCCGTGCCCACAATCCGGTCACCGATGTGCGTCACATTTGCAGTCTGGTATCCCACGTCTTGCAACCGCTGTGTGATCGGCCGGACTCCTTCGGGCAATCGATAATCGTCATCACGATGAGACCGCATGTGGTGCATGTCGGTCGTGGTTGCATACATTCCAGTCATGAAGGCCGAGCGACTGGGAGCACAAACGGGCGAAGTCGAATACGCATTGGTGTACCGCACTCCGGTCCTCGCCAAGCGGTCAACATTTGGTGTCTTGACATTCCTGGCTCCATAACAGCCAAAATCCAGATCAAAATTCTCGCCGACAATCCAAACAATGTTGGGACGCTTCTGCTTTGCCTGCACCTGCGTGAGTCCTGCTGGCGACAGAACAACAAAGGCAAGCAAAACGGCCCAACCAAGCGATACTCTGAAAAACATGCTTATCTATCCTGCGACACGACCAAAGTCGAATTCATGAAGCTTTCAACAACCGACAGGGCTTATCGTTAATGAAACCCACGTCAATCACAACAGCACCAGTTTAACACGACCATCACCCGGCCGGCTTGCCCATGCCATCATTCGACAGATATGAGACATGTGGACGGCCACAGTTCCGGGCAAGCAATGAATCAGTTTGATTGTGGAATCATCACACCATAGATTTCACTGGTGTAACCATCTGCATCGAAAATCGGCTGCCCTTTGAGCAAAAGATCACGACATTCTCCGTCCGCAAGCAACTGCCGCACCGTCAGCTCGTAAGCCATTCCCGACGCCAGTGATGCATCAATGGTATCGCGCAGTATCTCCCGATCTTCTTCGTGGATCATCTCGAAAAACTCATCCGAGGTGGGAGTTCCCAACGCGGAGTCACGGCCACCCACCCGGAAAGCTTCCTCGCTCCAGACCAGTTCCTCAGTACGCGTGTCGTAAGACCACGTTGCCAGGCCCGCCAGCTGCTGCAGATCTCTGAGCCGTTGCCTGCTCATCATCAGGTCTCTTTCCGCTTTCTTGCGGATCGATATATCACGTATCGTCGAGACAATCATCTGCTCTCCCTGCATATCAATCAGACAACCACTGATCAGAACATCGATGGCATGACCGTCCCGGTGCAAGAATCTCGACTCGAGATTGTTCAGCTGGCCTTTCTGCTGCAACGCCTGGATCAGCACCTGCCGATCGGCTTCATGTTCCCATATATGCAGCTGGGAAATCGATTTATTCTCAAGTTGTGTCTGGTCATAACCAAACATCCTGCGAAATGCATCGTTGGCTTCGACCACAAGTCCCCCGTCCAGTTTGATCAACAAACCAGCCTCAGGCGCTTTGGTAAACAGAACCGAATACCGGCTTTTCCTTTTCTCATCGTTCGCTTTTGCCGCTTGCAGGGTCCTGACCTCCCTTGCCTGGCACGAATCCAGTCGATTGGCAGCAGCATAGATCGAAAGTGCAAGGTCGTAATCGCCCCACTTCGTCGCGGCCGCTGCGAATCTGTCCTGCAATTCATTCTGCGTCTCAACCGCGGCCGGGTTATCGGGCCAGATGTCGAGCGCTTCTGTCAGCAACGCATCAGCGACCCGAAAATCTTCGTATTGATAATCTTCTTTGGCGTTGGCCAACCTCCTCTGTGCACGCTTCACCAGTCGCACACTCTGGTCGTGCTTCTGCTGATCCCTCAACGCGGCGATGAAGTGATCCACGGATGGGTATCGATCTTCTGACCGACTTGCCATCGCTTTTCTGGCGATGTCCATCAATTCGCCATGCACCTCCGCCTCGCAAATCACGTTCCGTGCGGCAGCCTGCAGACACGCCAGCAAGGTATCTCCATCATGAGGCGGTTTCCCTGTCAGAATCTCAAACAGGATTGCGCCAAGGAGATAAACGTCAGTCTGATAGCTGGTTTCAGCATGAGTTCCATCTGCAAGCTCTGGCGGCATGTAAGCCGGAGTTCCGCCAATGGTCTGGTTGCCGCCCCGCTGCACTCCGGGGTTTGCGATCCTGAGAGCCAAGCCCCAATCTGCTACGAGCACTTCACCAAACTGCCCCAGCATCACGTTCTCAGGTTTGATATCCCGATGCACCAGCCCTCTGGAATGCGCATAACGGATCGCGTCTGCCACCCGCAGGAGAATATTCACATTTTCCTCGGTGCTATTGCCGCTTATCTGCTCATCCCAGCTGGTCCCGTCGATTCGTTTCATCGAATAGAAGAGGTGCCCGCTGGCATCGATGCAAACCTCATGCAGAGCGATAACATTCGGATGATCCAGCCCCCCAATCACTCGGGCTTCTGTCAGAAACCGATCACGAGCAACATCGTTGTCAGCCAGTTCATCGCGCAGAACCTTGATCGCAACTTCGCGATCAAGAGCCCTTTGATGAGCCTGATACACCACCCCAGTCCCGCCACTCCCAAGTCGCCCAACTATCCGGTAATCGACTTTCCCTGACCTCTTTTCTGTCAGTTGCGCGAGTAACCGCGAGGGCACAAAACCTTGCTGGCTTTGACTGACTACCTTTTCCGATGCCTCACCTGAAAGTTCGGTTGTCGCGGAATCGGCCACATCTTCCCACGACTGCCGCCAGCTGGGATGCTGCAGTTCACCACCGGCCAACGAACAAATCGTGACAGTTTTTTCGTCCGCCGACATCTGAGCAAATTTTTGCCTGACCTCACGATCGGCAAGCACCGAGCCCAATAAGCCTTTTCCATACCGCCTGGAATATGCTTCACTGTTTTCGCCCAACTTATCGCCCCTCCCCTGATACCGGATCCGAACACCGCGCGAGTGGAGCAACCCGCTGATTAGCCATGATGTTCTAAATGGCCGGGAACTGTCCAGACATCCAATCTTGTTTGCCAATTGAAAGAGTCGATTTCCACACCAACAGCCGCCCACGACCATCAACCTGGCTGAAACTGATTTTCCAAGCGACGAATCGCGTAACAATACAACTCAAACTCGCCCATGCCCCCCGTGAAAATCAGTGCCAACGTCAGGTGCATGACAACGGACCTGCAACGACAGACGCTCGGAGATCAAGCAGTTTCAATCACTCTGCTGCCAGTTCGAAGTGGGCTTTCAGAAATGCCCTCAGTTTTCGGCTGCGGATATGGGTAAGGGTTTTCAGGTTCAACGTAATCTGCGTTTGTTGATTATCCAGTTGCGTCACCGGACCTTGCATGTCCAGCTTGGAAAACCCAACCTCGTCAAAAGCCGATTCAGGCCCCGTGAGTGTGACTTGCAAACAATCGATGTTTTTGGTCTGCACCAATGCCCATACATCATCTGCATCAACTGGCCTGACCTCAAATCGGTCAGGACCTGAAAATTCAAGTGATTGCTCCCCGGCGATCTGTTCCAGAAGCTTCAGCGTGCGTTCAGCAATTTCCATTGGCCACTGCGGGGACGCTCCATCCGGGAATCCTTTTTCAAGGCAATGCCACTTGCGTCCCAAAGCCTTCCACGGTTCAACCACAGCAACCGTTTTATCGCTCGCTGATTGCACGACAGTGCTGTTCCCGCCAGCTGTCTGGACTGGTTTGTTCTTTGGTTGCCTGGTTGACTTGATCGCTTTGCTGACTGATTCAGCAGGATCAACCCGGGTAATCAAGGGAGTGCGTTTGTGGCCACCACCCAGTTCTCCATTGGTTTGACCACGCTTTCTCCGATTTGATTTGTCGGGCGCTGCATTCCCAGTCACCGATGTTTTCGAATCGTTCTGGTCCGCCTTGGCTTTTCCATTCTTTTTCGATGCCTTCACTGGGGTGGCGGCCACGCCAAGGACATCAGCAAGAAATGGCGCAGTGACGGATATTGTTCCTGCACTCTTTTTCTTTGTTCTTTTTTTACTCGCCTGGCTGGCGAGCTGTTCGGGCGTACCGGTGAAGACAATTTCCCCTCCATGAACACCCGCGCCCGGCCCCATGTCGACAATCCAGTCAGCACATTTGATCACATCAAGATTGTGTTCAATGACGACCACACTGTTGCCCATTTCGACGAGCCGTTGAATCACATTGAGCAGTTTTTCGATGTCGTTGAAATGCAAACCCGTGGTTGGCTCATCGAGAAGGTACAGCGTGCTGCCAGTCATCGGTCGACTGAGTTCAGCAGCCAACTTCACACGTTGTGCCTCGCCCCCCGACAACGTCGGCGCTGCCTGGCCAAGCGTCACATAATCCAGACCAACGTCACAGAGTGTTTGCAGTGTTCGCAGAATTTTCGGATAGTTGACAAACAGTTCGACCGCTTCTCCACACTGCATTTCCAAAACATCAGCGATCGATTTTCCATGCAACTTGACTTCCAGAACATCTTCGTTGTATCGCCGTGACTGACATTCATCACATGGAACCCAGACGTCTGGCAAAAAGTGCATCTCGATTTTCAGTTGGCCGCTTCCCTCGCACGTTTCACAACGTCCACCGGGGACATTGAAACTGAAAGTCCGAGCGTTGTAGCGTCTTTCTGCCGCCAGCGGAATCGAAGCAAATAGCTGGCGGATGTGGTCGAAAACCCCCGTGTAGGTCGCCGGATTACTGCTTGGGGTGTTCCCCAGAGGAGACTGGTCGACGCGAATCACCTTATCGACATGGCGTAACCCATCGATCTTCTCGTGTCTGCCAGGTTTCACTCGACTTCGGTGCAGACGCCGTGCCAGCGCGGGATACAGAATGTGTTCAATCAGGGAACTCTTGCCACTGCCACTGGGTCCTGTGATGGCAGTAAAAACACCGAGTGGCAATTCCAGATTCACGGATTGCAGGTTATTTTCGGTAGCACCCACCACGTTGATGAAATCAACCAGCGGAGTTCCCGATTCGCTGTAGACAGGACGGCGCGAAGGTGGGCAGGGAATCGTGCGGTTTCCATCGATGTATCCCGCCGTGATCGAATCCTGATACGGATCGATTCCGTCGGGCTTACCCTGCGCCACGATCCTGCCACCATGCCGACCGGCACGTGGACCAAAATCACAGAGGTAGTCGCTGCTTTCAATTACCTCACGATCGTGTTCAACGACCAGCAGTGTGTTGCCGAGATCACGCAACCGGTGAAGTGCGCCGATTAGTTGTCGATTGTCACGAGGGTGCAATCCGATCGTGGGTTCATCCAGAACATACAGAACTCCGCACAAGCCACTGCCAAGTTGAGCGGCAAGGCGAATCCGTTGTGCTTCGCCTCCCGACAAGGTTGATGCGCCGCGGTGCATGGTGAGATAATCCAACCCGACATCCAACAGAAAGCCAACTCGCGCCCGTACCTCGCGTACCAGTTCGCCGGCAATTTTCCGTTCGCGGCGATCAAGCTTCCAACTTTTGACTTCGTCGTGAAGACGGTCCAATGGCATATGCACGAGGTCTGAAATCGTGCTTCCCCTGAACCGCACAGCCGCCGCTTCATCAGTCAACCGCGATCCATCGCAGACACTGCAATCAATCTCTGCTGTGAATTGCTCCAGCTTTCCACGGAGCCCGGGTGTCAGTCTCGAGGCTTCATCCAAAGCAGGATAAAAACCCTTGAACTGATAGCGAAAAAGAACGGTTCCGGAATTGCTCCCCGGTTCCCGATCAGACTCACAGACATCGATCCATTGTTCTCCTGTTCCCCGGAAAAGCACGCGCCGCTGGGAAATTGTCAATTGGTCGAACGGGACATCAACGGGGACCCCGGTCTTACGACTTAGCGCACGCAGCATCCAGCCAGAAACCGCCTGCTGGACATCGGGCCATAGAAGCGCGGCACCCTCAGCAAGCGTCTTCGCGGCGGAAGTGACCAACGCAGCCGGATTGGTTCCGGTCTGTATCCCAAGTCCCTCACACTGTGGACACCATCCGACGGCAGTATTGAAAGAGAAGTGATGCGGCGTCAATTCGGTAAAGGATCTTCCACATTCACCGCAAACGAGGTGCTGGCTGTGTGTCTGGATATCCCAAGTGGGTTCGTCCCGGTTGGCATCAGCCAGCGCGATCTGCACAACCCCCACGCCCAAGGACAGTGCCTGTTCGACACTATCGGCTATCCTCGCTGTATCCTCGGCCTGAACTGAGATGCGATCAACGACGACCTGCACAAGCTGTTTCCTGCGGGGATCCAGCGGGTCAGCATCGTCCAGGGAAATGGTCCGCCCATCAATCCGCACACGTTGATAGCCGGAACTCTTGAGTGACTGCCAGGTGTCACGCGACGCCTCCCCGGCCTGCACCTCAATTGGCGCCAACACCAAAGCTCGCGTTCCCTCGGGCAGGGACATGACTTTCTCGACAATCTGGTCGGGCGTTTGAGTGCCAACGACAATCTGACAGTCTGGACAATGCATCGTACCCAGACGAGCCATCAATATCCTCAGATAATCGTACACCTCGGTCACGGTTCCAACCGTACTTCGTGGTGAGTGTCCGAGGTTTTTCTGCTCCAAGGCAACAGCGGGTGACAAACCTTCGATCTTTTCGACATGCGGTTTCTGCACCTGCCCAACAAACTGCCTGGCGTACGAAGAAAGAGATTCGACGTAACGGCGCTGCCCCTCTGCGTAAATTGTGTCCATGGCGAGTGAACTCTTGCCACTTCCGCTGGGTCCACAAAACACCGTCATTGCATCGCGAGGCACCTCAACATTGACAGCCTTGAGGTTATGTTCACTGGCTGCATCAACAACAACGTGCGTGCGTGCCTGGGGTGATTCGGAAATGAGCGAGCGTATCGCTTTGGTACTCGTCTTTTTTTTCCGCCGCTTGATGCCCAGAGACTTCGCCAAGGCAACTCCGGTATGACTTGCTGCGCAGCGGGCAACATCTTCTGGGCGTCCGGCAATGACCACCTCACCGCCATCGTCGCCACCTTCCGGCCCCAGATCGATGATCCAGTCAGCTGTCTTGATCACATCGATGTTGTGTTCAACGATCACAATCGTATTACCGCGATCCGCCAACCTCTGAATCACATTGAGCAGAAGTTCAATGTCGGCGAAATGCAGACCGGTTGTCGGCTCATCAAGCACATACAGCGTTTTTCCGGTTTCACGTTTACTCAGTTCGCGTGACAATTTGATTCTCTGGGCCTCGCCACCTGACAAGGTAGGCGACGGTTGCCCGAGCTTGAGATACTCCAGACCAACATCAACAAGCGTCTGCAGTTTGTCTGCGATTTTTGGAATGTTGGCAAACAGTTTCAGAGCCTGGGAAATATCAAGCTGCAGGACATCCGCGATGGAATGTCCTTTGAATTGCACAGAGAGTGTCTCACGGTTGTAGCGTTGGCCCTGACAAACAGGGCACGTGACCCAGACATCCGCAAGGAAATCCATCTCAAGTTTGTTTGCACCGTTGCCATCGCAGGCAGCGCACCGCCCTCCATCAACATTGAAACTGAACCGACTCGCTGTGTACCCACGAGTTTTTGCCTCAGTCATCCGGGCGAACAGATTGCGTATTTCGTCAAAGACTTTGACATAGGTGGCCGGATTACTTCGCGGTGTTCGCCCGATGGGTGACTGGTCAATCGCAATCGTTTTGTCAAGAAACTCAAGCCCCTCCACGCTATCATGCTCACCGACTTCGGCATCGGCGCCATTGAGGCGGTTACGCAAAAGAGGTTCAAGGATTCCGCCAACGAAGGAACTTTTACCACTCCCAGAAACACCGGTGACGCAGGTCACCGTCCCGAGAGGAATCGAGACATCGATCTTTTTCAGGTTGTGAAACGCTGCCTTTCGAATCGTCAGCATCGCCTCGCTATCGATCTCGCGCAACTGCTTGGCTGGTTTGATCGCCCTTTTTCCGGAAAGGAACTGCCCTGTGACGCTTTTTTTCGTGTCACAAATCTGCTGCAGATCCCCGGCAGCAACAATCCGGCCACCGTTGACGCCGGGGCCCGGACCAAAATCGATGATCAAGTCGGCAGCCCGCATGGTGTCTTCATCGTGCTCGACTACGATCAACGTGTTTCCGCTGTCCCGAAGTCGGACCAGTGTTTCAATCAACCGGTCATTATCACGCGGGTGCAAACCGATCGAGGGCTCGTCCAGAATGTAGAGCACGCCCACCAGTCCACTGCCAATCTGACCAGCCAGACGAATCCGCTGTGACTCACCACCCGACAACGTCGGCGCCGTCCGCGCGAGCGTCAAATACTCAAGACCAACCCCAAGCAGAAAACCAATCCGCTGTCGAATCTCCTTGAGTGCTTCGGCGGCGATGACAGTTTCGGTATCGCCGAGGCGGATGGACGAGAAAAAGGCATTCAATCGGTCAATCGGCAATTCACACAACTCGGGCAGGGACAGCTTTCGTGTTTCCTGCCCAGTCCCGAGAAACTCTTTGGAATCGGTCTCAATCGTGACGGCACATGCCTGCGGGTTGATTCGCTTGCCGTGACAGTCGGGACAATCCATTGTGTCCATGTATTTTTCAAACTGCCTCAACTGCATCTTGTTTCTGGTATTGCGATACCTGCCAAGCAGCTCCGGAATCAAGCCATCGAACTCACCCGAATACTTTCGCGCCTTGCGACCACCACGCCAGGTGAATTCAAGAGAATCATCGCAACCCCAAAGCCAGATCTGCTTTGCCTCCTCGGGCAAGTCTCCCCACTTGCCCTCCAGCATGGTGCCAGGTTCCAGTCCGAGGACTTCATCCATTACCTCGGCAACACCACGGTAGATATGGCGGCGGTATCGTCCCAGATCCCCCCATTTCCCGAGCAGCTTCACTGCTCCTTTGCGTATCGAAAGTTGATCATCAGGAACCAACAGGTCCGGAACAAAGGTGTAAAGTCTGCCCAGCCCATCGCATCCTTCACACATGCCCTGGGGACTATTGAAACTGAAGAGTTGAGGTGTAGGAGGCTTGAAACTCAGACCACAACCTGCACAGGCATACTGGGAGGAAAAAAGGATATCCTGCTTTGGTGGCCCCGCCTGATCATCGTTTGCATCGGACAGTGACACCATCAACGTCGCTTCACCAATTCGCAGAGCTGCATCAACAGCTTCGTTGACGCGTCCCCGATCGCGTGAATCAGGCGTGATTCGATCCACCACAACCTCGACATGATGTCTCTGCTGCCGATCCAGATTCGGAGGTGCGGATAGCCTGACTGTCTCGCCATCTACCCTTGCCCGCAGAAAGCCCTGCTTCCGCAAGTCTTCGAACAGATCGCGGAACTCACCTTTCTGCCCCCGGATCACCGGCGCCATCAACCAGAGGGTGGCATCGCTCGGCAGATTCACGACACGGGAACTGATCGCGTCACGCGCCTGGGCAGTGATGGGTGTTCCACACTCCGGACAGTGCCCCGTCCCAACACGGGCAAACAGAACCCGAAGAAAATCATAGATTTCCGTGATCGTGCCAACCGTACTCCGCGGATTTTTCCCGGTCGATTTCTGGCTGATCGAAATGGACGGACTCAGGCCACTGACCAGATCGACGTCTGGCTTTGGCATTTGCCCCATGAATTGACGAGCATAGTGACTGAGGCTTTCGACATAACGCCGTTGCCCCTCCGCGAACAACGTATCAAACGCCAGGGACGATTTTCCACTTCCTGAGACGCCCGAGAAGCAAATCAGCTGACCTCGTGGCAACGTCAGATTCACATCACGAAGATTGTGTTCCCGGGCTCCTTTGACCTTGATTTCCGTTGTCGTCATGCCCTTTGCCAGATTTCCCTCTGTATCACAATTCGCAGCAACTCACCGAACCGCTCCATAACACGCTAGAGCCCCGGAAAGCCGACAGAAAGGGGTGGTAGAAACAACCTGCCCCAGAAATGGGTCTTCATTCAAAAAAAAACCGTATATCGCCGCGAATTGGCGAACGATTGCTTCCAGAACGTGGACTCAGCGACAACTCATCCTGCGGCAACTCACGTCGCTGAGACGGAAATGCTCGGATCATGGCGCTCAACCCAATCAGAACCCGGTGCACCACTGTCACAGATCACGGCAAATGCATTGGTTCATCGGCGATCGCTGACGAATCCAAAATCACGTTTGAAAGAAAACAACACCACGAACAGAACGCGGTTTGCCAAAATGAGGTCCCCAAGAGTCAGAACTGCGTGATCTGACAACGTGTTGAGTCCACGCAGATTCAGGCAGACTTGGGCAGACTCAGGCAGCCGCCTTGCTCAACGACTCGGCAGCACGGGCCTCCTGTGCGATCACCTCATCAGCCAAACCTTGATAATCTGCCGCTCCGTTGCTGTGGGGAGCATACTGGAAAATCGACTTGCCAAAACTTGGTGCTTCTGCAAGTCGGATGTTTCGCCGAATGCGCGTATCGAAAAACTTTGCCTGTCGAAAGAACTCCCGTCCACCCTGACTGGCTTGAAAGAACTCCTCGATATCGGTGGTAACCTCGGCGGCCAGGCGAGTGTTTGAGTCATACATGCAAAGCATGACACCTGACAGCCGCAGATTGTCATTGAGCCGGCGTGATACCACCTCGATCGTACGAAGCAGCTTGCTGAGCCCGTGCAATGCCAGGAAGTGCGGCTGCAACGGAAGGAAGACTTCTTGAACTGCCACGAGCGCGTTGACTGTCAAAACACCCAGACTTGGCGGACAATCGAGTATCAGATAGTCGAACTCTGCATCATCCTCTTCCTGCATACGGTCACGCAGAATCATTTCTCGCCCAACCTCACCTGCAAGCTCAAGTTCGGCCGCTGCCAAATCGAGATTCGACGGAACGACAGCCAGATTGTCGTTGATCACCCGACGTGCCTGCTCCAGCGAAGCGTTCCCACACAGGACTTCGTACATGGTCGCTTCGCCATCGACCGCCGTGATGCCGAGATGAAGCGAAGCATGAGCTTGCGGGTCCAGATCAAGAAGACAGACTCGTCGCCCCGCCTCTGCAAGTGCAGCAGCAAGATTGACGGAACTGGTCGTTTTGCCAACGCCACCCTTCTGATTGATCACCGCAATGGAACGCATGATTTTTCCTTCATGAAACTTGTTTTGACCTGTGCGTCCATCAACCACAGCGACGCTGGCCGTTACCCTTGCCTCAGGCAGCCCGACTTTGAATCTGCTGGTAAGCCAACAGAACCTCGTACAAATCCGCATCGACTCGCACCGTGTCCTCCGCAAAATCACTCAGCCAGGCACGGTCGTGGGCAACAGCATCCATCAAGAGCGGAACGATTTTCCCGAATGGGACAGCCACGGTTTTCGGTTCTGCCGTACCAGTAATGCGATCCAATTCGCGTTCGCGCCGCGCATTGTTGTCGTGACTCTTAAAAACTTTCAAAACAGGCTTGGACATCTGTAACTTCCGCTGATGGTACTCAAGGTGTGTTGGGGAGGTGGGAGAGACCCACGCGACATCCCATCATGCAATGCAACAACAGGAAGCAGCGACCCATCGGGATTGCTCTCCGGGATACCTATCGACTTTTCCGGTTAGGAGGATTGAACCGAATCGGAAGAAATTTCCGTTCTTTTCCTCAAGCTCTGCTAACAGACATGTTTCACACTCATCCAGAGCAACTCTGACGACACTCAAGCCGGGCTCTGTCATCAACAAGAGACAGTCCCGACACCCCTGGGAAACTTTCCAAAGCGTTCGAAGTTTTGGGCCTTTGTCCAAAACAGCCCGCAAATATCGTGTGGATCATCTGCATCTCTCTGACCATGGCTGAGAGAAACCGAAACGCGGCATGCAGATTGCACGGTGCATGAAATGAGTTTTGCCACCCGTGCACGGAGATGTTTCATGAGAGAATTGATCACAATCCTGTTGTCACTTTTAACCGTCGCGCTCTGCCTGACACCAAGGCGGGTCCAGGCAGCGCACACGACTCCTCTGTTTCACGCCGTTTGCGAATACAGAGACGCAACGCGTTATCTCGCAGTCGTGCTGCCCCATCACCTGGCTCTCACCGGGGCTCAGAAGCAATTCGTGGAACACTTGGTACTTGCCGCCGAGCATCTCTGTATCACTGCTTCCTCACCAGTTGATGATGCGGGATTTGTGCATGCCTGGAAAGTTGTTCGCAGTCGGGTTCTGGCACTGCCACGGGTGATCCCCGAACTTCGGTTGTTGAACCATGGGCATGCCAATTCCGACTGGCACGATTTGGTGCAACGCCAGGAAAAGTTTCTACTCGCTTTCGAGACCCTGGCGATTCAGATCGAATTTGGCAGCAACCTGCCCTACGATCGCCAGCCTTACAGTCAATTTTCCCACATCGCAAATCCTGGCAATGTGCCGCTGGGCACCCGCGACCTAGCCGCCCGGCACCCAGGCTGGGATAGGTATTCGAATCCAACTTCTCCAAATTCGCCGAGAAGACACACCACGAACTCCACGCCGTTCACGAACTCGCCCCTCTTTTTCGGTGCACGCGGGATCAGCCCCACTCAGGATTTCATGGCGGCCTCCACAGAATGGCGAACCCGAATCCCAGACTTTTCACCCATCCAGAGGCAACTCGAGGCTTCCGAAGCCAGGGATCGAACCACCACTGCCGTGACAAGTCAAACTGGCAATCGCAGCGTCCGACTGCAGCGAATCAAGCTGAAATCGCGTTAAAATGCTGGCAAAAAACTGACACACCCCTATCTTCCCCGTAAACCATGGCTCGCCCCCCGCTGCATGCCGGGTCGGGGACAAAAGCTGTCCAAGCGTCTCTCGCGACAAACATCGATCCCAATCCACGGTCCCCATCAGGCAGACAGACATGCCATGGTTCTGCCGCCCTTCCGACCCCCTCTGCAGAGGCATGCCCAAGATTTTTCCCTTTTCTGTGTTTGATTGGAGGAATGAACACCAGTAAGATGACGACACTGGCAAGGGGCTCAGAGTAGCGGTGCCAGCTAGTCATAACCGTCACGACCGGAAGTCGTGCAAACTTCTCTCAACAAAAATCGGCGGTAAGCGATGCGTTACCTACGTTCTTTGCTCTGTGTTCAGGCGGGTCAGAAACTGACGTCCGCAATCATCTCTGGCACATTCAGCTTGCTGATCATTTCAACGAGCGTTACCCACGGCGGAACATTCGAAGCGGAGAGCCGTGGTGATGTCCGGAAAATCCGGGCCGATCTACGTGCGGCTCAGTTTCTTTCCAAGGCGACCTTTGGTCCAACGCAGGCAATGATCGACAGTCTGTCGACGCGGATACGCCAGGTCGGGTATCGGCGGGCGTGCGGGGAATGGATCGACGACCAGTTTGCATTGCCCGCCTCTTCGCACGATCAGGTGGCACGCGACATGGTCACTCAGGATGGGCGCAGTCTCACAGAGGCTGGGGTCGGCATTGGCAATTACCGGTATCAAGCATGGTGGCACATCGCCCTGACTCGTGAGGACCAGCTTCGTCAAAAGGTCGCTTGGGCTCTGTCACAGATATTTGTGATCAGTGATAGCGGCACCGGCTTCAATAACAATACAGCGCGCAACATCGGCAATGGTGAGCAGTCGCTGCCCGACTGGTTGGGGATGAGTAATTATTACGACATGCTCGTCAACCATGCCGATGGCAACTACCGCGATATTCTTGGTGATGTCACGTTCCACGAGTGCATGGGTGTTTACCTGAGTTCTTATCGAAACCGCAAGGCAGACATCAGTAAAGGCAGATGGCCGGATGAGAACTATGCCCGGGAGATCATGCAACTCTTTTCTATCGGGCTCTACGAGTTACGGCAGGATGGACGGCTGAAAGTGAACGAACAGGGTGAGTTGATTCCAACCTACGACAATGAGGGAATCACTGAACTTGCGCGTCTCTTCACTGGCTTCAAGTCACAGCACAACACAAGCACAAGTTTTTATGCTGGCCGGAACTTTGGTGCCCCCATGCAGATGCACCATCAGGAGCACGACAACAACCGTGAATACTCGGATGTCCCCGGTGCGCCGGGCTACGGCACAAATCTCGGCAGCAAGACGATTTTCGGCACGACTCTTACACCGCTTCCAGAGCCTCTTACCAACGAGGCAGCCCTGGCAGAAGTGAACGAAGGTCTGGATATCATCGCAGCTCACGAAAACGTGCCACCCTTCATCTGCCGATTGTTGATCCAGCGGCTTGTCAAATCGAATCCATCACGTGGCTACACTCGGCGGGTCACCCGTAAGTTCCGCGATAATGGTCAAGGCGTGCGGGGCGACATGAAAGCAGTGATCAAAGCAATTCTGCTGGACCCGGAAGCAGTACGCGGCCAACGCGCTTTGCGGAAACAGGATCCACTTCGAATTGAGGTAGTGAGTCGCGGCACGGAACACAGCCGACTGCGAGAACCAATTCAAAGGGTGACATCGCTGATCCGTGCGATGCGTCCCAGCAGCGATTACGCCAAGACCGATTCACTAACCGGCGAACCGTTCATGGCTTTGGTAGGTGGTCTTCGTGACGATCTTGGGCAGATGCCGTTTCGAGCTCCGAGTGTGTTCAACTACTACCTTCCGGACTATCAACCACCAGGCGATTTGATTGGCTATCGACCGTCTCCCCGCATTCCGCGGGAAGGTCTTTTTGCTCCGGAGTTTCAGGTCCTGACTGCGGTCACCAGCAACCGCACCATCAACCGCTTCAGTTACTGGACCCGCGCCTTGAACGTTCGGTACACGATGCGTGACGGCGAAGTGCTGTAAATTTCGTTTGATCTTTTTATGTTACTTGATTTAGATATGTTAAAGTGTAATATTATTGTATTCCTCAAACTCTTTGATTTGCTGATTTGACACTTAATCCTGAGGGAAGAAACCAAAACAAGCATCATCAATGCCATCGTTTCCGAGAGCACAGCAGAGGACCAGAACGTCCTGCGACTGGAAGAAGCTCTGCTCGCCGTTTTACTTTCACCCGACTGTGCAATCGAAGAGTAACCTCTGGCGGCCAACACGACTGCTCATGTTCATGCGTTTCCACTTTTCTGCAGGTCGGATGCGCAAAACCTGACACTTTTCAAATCCATCACTCATCAACAAGTTTCGAGCCATGAAAACATCAGCGGAAATCGCATCGCGACGCTCCATTCTCAAAGCTGCTGCCGCCGGCTGTGGGATGATGACCCAAGCTTCGTTGGTATCAACTCTGCTCAACCTGCAAGCCACCAAAGCTGCGGTCGCGGCCGGTGGCAACACCGGTGGCTACAAGGCACTGGTCTGCCTCTTCCTGTACGGCGGCAACGATTCATTCAACATGATCGTTCCACGCAACAACGCAAGCAGCAGCAATGCGAATGAATACGACGATTACGCCACATCGCGAGGCGGATATGATGACTCGGTCAATAACCCGGGAGGCATGGCACTGGAGGAAAGCAGCCTTTTGGCGATCAATGACCCTACCAACCTCTCTGGGCGAAGCTTCGGACTGCACCCCGGACTGGGACATGATGCCCGCGATAACACGACGACGGATGTCAACAACGGCGTCAATGGTGGTGTAGCGAAGCTATACAACGACGGAAATCTTTCATTCATCGCAAACATCGGCTCACTGGTTGAACCAACCACACGCACCGATTACGACAACCGTTCCAACCTGCCTTTGGGGCTGTTTTCCCATGCCGATCTTCAGCGTCACTGGATGACCGGAGCCCCGCACACCCGTTCCCAAATCACCGGGTGGGGAGGACGCATGGCCGATCTCCTGGCTTCGACCAACCAGAATCCCAATGTTTCCATGAATGTGTCGATCAATGGCGTCAACATGTTCCAGAATGGCGATAACGTGACGCCTTACATCATCGGCCAGACCGGTGCCACCGAAGTTTCCTACTACAACGAAAACAGCAGACAGAACCGGATCTTCAAGAAAAGCATGGACAACATGCTGAACCAGACTTACTCCAATCTGCTTTCCCAGACATTTGCAGCCACCAACCGCAATTCGATCGATGCGGCAATCGATTTCAACGATAAGGTTGATAACATCACGATCAACACCAAGTTTGATCCGGACTCCCTCAGTCAACGTTTCAAAAAGATTGCTCAGGTGATTGGTGCCAGCTCAACCCTGCAGCAGAGTCGCCAGGTGTTTTTCATCTCTCTGGGCGGCTTTGACAACCACGCCAATCTGCTTGAAGCCCAAGAGGGCCTGATGCCCCAGATCAGTCGTGCGCTGGGCTCATTTTATGCCGCAACCGTTGAACTCGGCTGTGCGGAGGACGTTGTTACCTTCACCGCTTCTGACTTCGCACGAACACTGGGATCCAATGGACAGGGCACGGATCATGGCTGGGGTGGTCAGCAACTGGTAATGGGCGGCGGCATCGACGGCGGAAAGGTATTCAGGGACTTCCCCTTGTCACTTTCCAACCCGGTCGACCCAACTTATGGGAATCTTGATCTCGGACGCGGACGCCTGATACCGACCACGGCTGTCGATGAGCTCGCGGCAGAGTTGGCGATGTGGTTTGGTGTCGACAACGCTGCCGATCTGGAACTCGTGCTGCCCAACATCGGCAGTTTCTACTCCTACAATGCCGGTTCACCACCCATTGGCCTGTTCAGTTAATTCGCTTACATCTCAGACGTGTGCCTTCACGCTTCGCCCGTGAAGACGGCTGCAAACCACCGGGTCGATCCATTGAATGTGGCCCCCGTCTGAGCATGGACGCCCAACATTCTGGTTGAATTTCGGACCTTGTGCCCGACGCACGCTGTTCTTCCGAATGCTCCCCCGATCGCTGAGGTGCGATACCCTGAGGATTGACTGATCAGATGAGCGAATTTCAACTCGTTTGCAAAACCACAGATATTCCTGAAGGCGCGTCAAAATGTTTTGAGATCATGGGCAAAATGATCGGCGTCTATCATTTGCCCGATGGGTTTTACGCAATCGACGACCCATGCCCACATGCGGGTGCATCACTCGCTCGTGGTTGCATCGAAGGAGACGTGATCCATTGCCGTATTCACTACTGGGGATTCGGCATCAAGGATGGACTGTGCAGGGAACAGGAAATTCCCGTGGACAACGTGAACACCTACGAAGTTCGCGTGGAAAATGGCGATATAGCGGTCAGCACAACACCGCGTCAGCGTTGATGAGCATCCACCGCATTCATCGGTTCAACTGAGTCGGCCGAAATGAGGGGGAACACACGAGACATGCGTCCAACCTACTCGCCCCGCCCGTGCCTTGCTCTCCTGCCGATATCTGCAGAAGACCAGCTTTTGAACTCCATTCCCGGCACGCGTGATTCATTCGTCGTCTTTGGCGGGCTTCTCTTCGGCGAAGGAGAAATCGTTGCCATCATAATCGACGCGTACCGTTGCTCCTTCGGGTAGTTTGTCCGTCAACAGAGCCCGAGCGAGTGGATTTTGGATCTCCTGCTGAATCACCCTTTTCAAGGGTCGAGCACCATAAGTTGGATCGTATCCAACCGAAGCAATCTCATCCATTGCGTCATCAGATACTTCGAGTTGAAACCCATTTTCCTTGAGGCGCTGTGCCAGATCCTGCAGTTGCAGTCCCACAATCCGTCGGATCTCGGTTTTGAGCAGGGGATGGAAAATGACGATGTCATCAATCCGGTTCAGGAATTCTGGCAGGAACCGGGCCTTGAGCGCGTCATGAACCGCCTCTCGCAACTCATCTTCATCGCCACCCTGCTCGGTCACCTTCTGAATGACCTGACTACCAGCATTGCTTGTCATCACGATCACGGTATTGGTGAAATCGACGGTCCGTCCCTGCCCATCGGTCAAGCGACCATCGTCCAGAACCTGCAACAGGATGTTGAACACATCAGGATGAGCCTTCTCCATTTCGTCGAGCAACAGCACTGAATAGGGTCGGCGCCGAACAGCCTCAGTCAGTTTCCCACCTTCTTCGTACCCTACATACCCTGGAGGCGCCCCGATCAACCGTGAAACGGTGTGCCGTTCCATGAACTCACTCATGTCAATTCGAATCATCGCGGATTCATCATCAAACATGACTTCGGCCAGCGCTTTGCATAGCTCGGTTTTCCCGACTCCTGTCGGTCCCAGGAAAAGAAACGAACCAATCGGCCGATTGGGATCCTGCAAACCGCTGCGACTGCGGCGAACAGCATCAGAAACAGCTTGCACTGCCTCATCCTGCCCAATCACGCGTTGATGCAGACGCTCCTCCATCACCAGAAGTTTCGCCCGCTCAGTTTCCAGCATTCGAGTCAGCGGAACTCCCGTCCAGGCGCTCACCACCTCGGCAATTTCATCCTCAGTGACATCGTGTCTGAGCAACCTGCGTTTATCATCAGTCTCGTCTGCTTGATTGGCAGTCGCCTCCTGTTCTCTTGCTCTCTGCTCGCGAGCCTCGGACTCTTCAATCCTGGTCTGCAGATCACTCAAACGCTCCCGAACCTGCAACATTTCGCGATAAAGATCCTCAGGACTTTCCCCTCTGAGCTGCTTCTGTTTTGCCTCGGCATCGAGCCGCGCAAACTGGTGCTCCAGTTGTTCAATTTCCTGGCGTACGGACTGGACATCTTCCAGCCCGAGTTTCTCGGCTTCCCACTGTTCCCGCAGGCTGGCCAGCTCCTGATTGAGAGCTTCCATTTCTTCTTCCACCTCCGCACGTTTCGCCAGCGCAGACTCTTCCTGTTCATCGACAAGTTGCCGATGTGCGAGTTCGAGTTGCCGCAGACGTCGCTGGATCACATCAATCGGTTCGGGAACACTTTCTTTTTCCATCGCCAATCGGCTACCAGCCTCATCAACAAGATCAATGGCCTTGTCCGGCAAAAACCGGTCGGAGATGTACCTGTTTGACAGATTCGCGGCAGCGACCAGAGCGCTATCCGTGATCCGCACGCCATGGTGCGACTCGTAACTGGATTTAAAGCCCCTGAGAATGGCGATGGTGTCTTCCACGGTTGGTTCGCCGACGTAAACCGGTTGGAACCTGCGTTCCAGTGCAGCGTCTTTTTCGATGTTCTGGCGATACTCATCAAGGGTTGTCGCACCGATGCATCGCAAAGCACCCCGAGCCAATTCAGGTTTCAGCAGATTCGCAGCATCTGCCGAACCTTCCGCATTACCAGCACCAACCACCAGATGCAGCTCGTCAATGAACAGGATGACTTGCCCGTCTGAATCCTTGACTTCGCGGAGCACAGATTTCAGGCGTTCCTCAAAATCTCCTCGGAACTTTGCCCCTGCAACGAGTGCGCCCATGTCCAGCGAGACCACCCGTTTATCCCGTAAACTCTGAGGAATATCCCCCTCGAAGATACGCAGAGCCAGCCCCTCTGCAATGGCAGTCTTACCGACTCCTGGTTGACCAATCAGGACCGGATTATTTTTTGTTCGCCGCGACAGCACCTGCACAACACGTCTGATCTCATTATCACGGCCAATGACAGGATCCAGCTTTCCCTCGGCGGCCAGGCGAGTCAGATCGATCCCGAATTTTTGAAGCGCCTGGTAGGTATCCTCAGCATTCTGATCAGTGACGCGAGCGGACCCACGCAGGGCCTGCATTGCTTCCAGGACATCATTGGTCGAGATTCCAGAAAGTGACAACAGGTTCTTTGCTTTACTGTCAGCAGACGCCAGCCCGAGCAGAAGATGCTCCGTACTGACGAATTCATCTTTCATATTCTCAGCTGCCTGCGCCGCAGCATCAAAGGTCTTTTGCAAGCTGGGCGCAACACCTGGCTGTCGCCCTCCACTGACCGACGGCAATTTCGCATTCTCGCTTGCAACCAGCCCTGCAAGCTGTGCAACATCAACGCTCATCTTTTCGAGCAATGGCCTTGTAATCCCATCGGACTCGTCCAACATGGCCGCGAGCAGATGCAACGGAACGATTTCCGGATTGCCAGCGCTCGCAGCACGGCCCTGAGCCTCTGCGACCAGTCCCTGTGCTTTGTTGGTCAGTTTATCGAATCGGAATGTCATGGCAGTCATCCTCCCTTAGCTATTACTTGTTCCCCTGGGTTGATCCACGGCTTCCTGAGTAAGCATGAAAAAAGGCGGGTGTTTGACACCCGCCTCTTACTCAATCAGCAGTCGTCAACGATTACTCTTTGACTTCGTAATCCGCATCAATGGCGTCATCATCGGCATCACCGGCGGCATCGCCTGCCGCATCAGGAGCGGCACCTTCTGGCGTTGCACTGGTTTTCTCGTACAACACCTTGCTGAACGCCTGAGCAGCAGCATCAAGTTCATCCGAAGCAGCCTTGATCGCAGCTGTATCGTCTCCTTCGGCAGCACTTTTCACCTTCTCAATGGCCGTGTTCATTGGGGCGGTGTCGTCCTCCGTCAGTTTGTCCTCATGCTCCTTCATCTGCTTTTCCAGTTGATAAACCTGCTGATTGGCACGATTACGGGCCTCCACAAGTTCAAACTGTTTTCGATCTTCATCGGCATTGGATTCAGCGTCTTTCCGCATCTGTTCGATGTCATCTTCGCTGAGTGCACCCGCCTCATTGATCGTCACTGACGCTTCCTTGCCGGTTTTCAGCTCTTTGGCGGAAACCGAGACAATTCCATTCTGGTCGATGTCAAATTTGACTTCGATCTGCGGAACTCCCCTTGGCTGTGGCGGGATGTCCTCAAGATTGAACTCGCCAAGCAGCCGGTTGCTGTTGGCCATTTTGCGTTCGCCCTGAAAGACCCGAACCGTTACAGCAGTCTGGTTATCGGCGGCTGTGCTGAATACGTTCTTTTTCTCGGCTGGAACGGTAGTGTTCCGCTCAACCAGTGCTGTCATGACACCACCCTCAGTCTCGATGCCGAGCGTCAATGGAGTCACATCCAACAGAAGAACATCAGTTCGCTCGCCTGCCAGAACACTCCCCTGGATGGCAGCCCCGACAGCAACGACTTCGTCCGGATTCACGCCCTGATGAGGCTCTTTGCCAAAAATCGATTTGACCAGCTCGCGAACTTTCGGAACACGCGTGCTACCGCCAACCAGAACAATTTCATCGATGTCGCTTGGCTCGAAGCCGGCATCTTTCAGAGCACGCAGGACAGGCTGTCGGCACCTTTCAACCAGATCATCCACCAGCTCTTCAAACTTGCTGCGTGTGATTTTCATGGTCAAGTGCTTGGGCACGTTGTCCGAAACCGTGATGAACGGCAGGTTGATATCGGTTTCTGGAAGGGAACTGAGATCTTTCTTTGCCTTTTCACAGGCTTCCTGCAAACGTTGCAAGGCCATGGGGTCATCGCGAAGGTCGATCCCGTTCTCTTTCTTGAACTCATCCGCCACGTGGTTGATCAGGGCTTCGTCAAAGTCATCTCCACCAAGGTGGGTGTCTCCGGAAGTACTGATCACCTGAAAAACACGGCTTTCCTGTTCTTCATCCCCGGAATCTGCTACTTCGAGAACGGACACGTCAAATGTACCGCCACCAAGGTCAAACACGATGATCTTCTCGTCTTTGCTTTTGTCGAGCCCGTAGGCAAGAGCAGCAGCAGTTGGCTCGTTAATGATACGAGCGACATCGAGTCCGGCAATCTGCCCTGCATCCTTGGTTGCCTGACGCTGGGCATCATTGAAATAAGCAGGGACGGTGATCACTGCTTTGTTGACCTTGTGACCCAGATACGATTCAGCGGATTCCTTCAGCTTTCGCAGAACTTTAGCTGAAATCTCCTGCGGGGTGTGTTGCTTGTCACCGACTTCGATCTTCACATACTCGTCAGCAGCCCCGGAGACTCCGTAAGGAACCATTTTCTCTTCGGATTCGACTTCATGGTGTCGGCGCCCCATGAAACGTTTTGCCGAATAAACCGTACGCTTTGGATTGGTCACTGCCTGACGCCGTGCTGGCTCACCAACGATCGTGTCTTCTTTATCTGTGAAGGCAACCACGCTGGGAGTCAAACGATTCCCTTCCGGATTTGGGATGACTTTCGGTTCGCTTCCCTCCATCACAGCGACAACGCTATTGGTTGTGCCGAGGTCGATACCGATGATTTTTTCGCCTTGAGCCATGTCGTTCTCCTTTTCAAGTCGGCAACGCTTTTTCGTCACCTTGGTCTCAATTCTGTTGTTTCAACTTTCGTGATGTATTCTGCCGGGGGCATTTGACCATCGCGCCGCCGACGTTCTCCTGGAACATGCCAGGGGTGATTTTATTGGCACCCGGAATGTCGATTTCGTCACATCCCCGATTGTTGAGCACGAATAGGCAAAGCCTGTGCCAGTCGTTGCAAGGAAACCGATTTCGGCGACGATTTTCGCCCTCAAAATGCTAAAAACACCGTTTAAACGTGATAAATCACCCATATTGCGATGGAAAGAAACATTTTTGGCAGTCCCACAAAACAGCCTCGAACCGGAGTTTGTATTTTGTTGTCAAAATGACAGCCAACGCCGTCTGTACCTCCACTCAGACGATGTGACAATGATGGCGGTGGCGAATTGGATCCATGAGAGCAGCCGTGGGAAAATGGACAAATTCACCTGTTGCCCAGGTCGCCGCAAACCAGATCACCAAACCCACGACTTTCACTACGTGAATGCAACCGGACACGCACATGACATCAACCCCGGACCCGGAACCGCTTCAACGTGCTACCAACAATTCAAGCAGCGATTCCCACGACTTAATTGACCATCTGGACAGGCAGATACTGGACCTCGTCCAACAACGGCAATCAGCGGTTCGTGCGCAACATGCTGGCGATCAAGGGGAACTGGTAGGACATATCACAGAAGCGGTTGCACGCATCAACAGACTTTTGAATGAGCGTGAATCCAATCAAGGGACAAAGAGCGAGCCGCTGATATCGCGATCGAGCGGCGCATCATTACTTGCACACGTATCGAGTATCTGTCTTCAGTCGATTCATGAGTTTCAAGCTGTTTATCTGGGTCCACAACACAGCTACAGCCATCTCGCAGCCATCAAATACTTCGGTGATGCAACAACCTTGACACCGGTGGCGTCAATCCCGGCGGTCTTTGATGCAGTGACACGCGAGGACGCATTGAGCGGGATTGTTCCAATTGAAAACAGTACAGACGGGCGAGTGGTCGACACACTTGGGATGTTTGTAAAAGCCGAGATGCAGATCTGCGGTGAAGTTCTGCTACCCATCCATCACAATTTACTGTCAACAACTCCTCGTGACGAAATCACTGAGGTCCACAGTAAACCCCAGGCATTATCACAATGCCGAGGCTGGCTGGCCAAGCAGCTGCCCAACGCCCGGCTGGTGGAAATCAGCAGTACTGCAGCAGCAGCGAAACTGGCTGCCGAACAGCGTGGTGTGGCGGCAGTGGCAAGCCTGGAAGCCGGCCGCGAATACAAACTGGACGTGATTGCTGAAAGCATTGAAGACAACCGCAATAACGTGACACGGTTTGCTGTCCTCGGACAACATCAACCGGCACCAAGTGGTGACGACAAAACTGCCATCCTGTTTCAGGTCAGCCACGAACCAGGTGCCTTGGCCAATGCAATGACCATTTTCAAAGAACAGGATTTGAACCTCACGTGGATCGAATCTTTTCCGGCACCGGAGACCAAGAACGAATACATGTTCTTCATCGAACTGAGCGGACATCGTGACGCAACCAAAGTAGGACAGGCCATCGAGCAATTAGGAAAAATTGCGCAGCGTTTGACCATCCTCGGTTCCTACCCACGCGCCACAATCGACTGAGCACACGGTGTCCCGCTCTGCTGTCGCAGCATTCAT
>JAAXJB010000100.1:0-24836 GCA_012270065.1 Rubripirellula sp.
CGCAGCGGCAGTTTTGTCTCCGCTGTTGCTGCTGCCCAGGTCAATCATTTGGCGGTGCCCAGTTCACTCAACTGGTGCTGGAAACAGCATCGCCAAAAATCAATTCCCCAAACGTTGAAACCCCACAATCAACTTTTCTGAAATCCCCCAAAAACAGATGAAACCATTTCTTCTTGCGTTGCTTACACTCGGGCTATTGTGCTCTGAAACACGATCGGCGGAATCCCAACCCAATCTGCTTTTCATTATCGCCGACGACTGTACGTTTCGTGACATTGGCTGTTACGGTGGACAAGCCCATACCCCGAATATTGATCGTTTGGCAACCGAGGGGATGAGAATGACTCACTGCTTCCAGTGTGCCCCGATGTGTTCGCCCACTCGACACAACATCTACACCGGTCAGTACCCCGTGAAAACGGGTGCCCATCCAAATCACACTCAGACGTTTGACCATATTCGAAACATTACCCACTACCTGAAACCGTTGGGATATCGCGTCGCGCTTTCTGGAAAAACCCACATTGGCCCCCGTCCGCTTTTCGATTTCGAGTACAGCAGTGACAGGAACAATCCTGACATGGGTGCCATTGACAGGATCATGGGTGAATGTGCTGAAAGCTCGAGTCCATTTTGCATTTTCGCCTGCAGCAATGAACCGCATTCACCATGGAACAAGGGAGACGCAACACGCTACCCAGCTTCGGAAGTAAAACTGCCACCGTATCTGGCTGATACACCTGAAGTTCGCGACGCTTTCAGTCGCTACCTTGCTGAAATCACCTACTATGACGATCAAGTGGGTCAGCTTCTTGAACTTTTGAACAAACACAAGCAGGTCGAAAACACGCTGGTTGTCGTTGTATCCGAGCAGGGGAATTCTTTTCCATTTGCAAAATGGACCTGTTACGACAGCGGTCTGCAAAGCGCGATGATTGCTCGTTGGCCGGGTAAAGTAAGTCCCGGTTCCACCACGGATGCAATGGTTGAATATGTTGACATCACTCCCACCTTTGTCGAAGTTGCCGGTGGCAAAGCAGACAAGAGTCTTGACGGCGAGAGTTTTCTCAACGTCCTGACGGGAAAAACCACGACACACAAATCGCATGTGTTTGGAATCATGACAACCAAAGGAATCATCAATGGGAATGCCAGTTATCCCATCCGATCGATTCGATCCCGGACGCACAAGCTGATCCTCAACCTTCAGTCGGACCAGAAATTCACAAACGCCTGTACGAAAAGCAAAGAGTTCCAGTCAATCATTCAAGCGGCCAATTCAGGCGATCAAAAAGCAAAATGGGTGGTGACAAATTATCAAAATCGCCCGCCCTTGGAGTTTTTTGACATCATCAATGATCCACTGGAAATGCATAACCTGGCAGATCACCCGGAGCATCAGGCAACCATTGACGAACTGAAACAGCGACTCAATGCCTGGATGAAAGCTCAGGGTGACAAAGGCATCGCCACCGAAATGAGCGCTAACAGTCACAAAAAGAAGCGACCTGCAAACGAGAAAAAACCCAAAGGTAATAACAAACGTAAAAAACGTGACACTCAGTCCACCCCCCCGGCAAGCCAGGCGTCACCTTGAACCAAGTCGCTATCATGGTTCCGGCGGCAGGAACGACGCAAACCGATTTTGCGCAACCTGCGACAACTCCGGGTTCCCTTCGGGCCGTCTGGTGTTTGCCACTTAGCAGGCTGCCGGCAACAACAGGTTTTTTTTTCGGGTGGCATGTTCCCACTTGAAAACTTTCCGCGATCACTGAGGATACCCCATCCCGGCTAATGGAGAACCAATATCCGGTTACACTCTGTTGGCAGCACCATTGTTCCTTACCATTGTTCCTTACCATTCGTTCCTTGCCATTAGTTCCTTACCTGGTCCTGTTTTGCAGACAAAAGGACAATCATGTCGATGGTGTGATCAAACGGTCATGAATTTCCGTCATTCCCGCTCGCTTATGGAGTCAAAATGAGCAAATCAGTCAATGTTGCAATGATCGGCCTTGGATTTGGAGCCGAGTTCATTCCGATTTACCACGCGCACCCCAACACCAATGTGGTTGCGATCTGCCGTCGAAATGAAGAAGCCCTCAAGCAAACCGGCGATCAGTTCGGAATTGAGAAGCGATACACCAACTATGACGATGTATTGGCTGATCCGGAAATTGACTACGTACACATCAACAGCCCCATTGATGATCATGCATGGATGTCCTTGAAAGCTCTCGATGCGGGCAAACACGTGATGTGTACCGTACCGATGGCCACGACGATCGATGAATGCCGGCAGATTGTGGAGAAAGTAAAAGAGACAGGCCTGAAGTACATGATGGCTGAAACGGTGGTTTACAGCCGTGAATTCCTGTTCATCAAGGATCTGTACCAAAAAGGCGAACTTGGCAAAATCCAACATCTTGCCGCATCCCATCCGCAGGACATGGATGGTTGGCCCGAATACTGGGAAAGAATGATACCCATGCACTATGCCACCCATGTCGTCAGCCCTTGCCTGGGCTTGGTGAACGGTCTGGCTGAATATGTCAGCTGTTTTGGTTCCGGAACCGTACGTGATGACATCGCTCAGAAGTCCGGCAACAAATATGCCGTGGAATCATGCCACATCAAAATCCAGGACAGCGATATAACCGCCCACATCTGGCGATTTCTGTACGACGTGGCGCGTCAGTATCGCGAAAGCTTCGATGTCTATGGCACCAAGAAAAGTTTTGAATGGACACTGATCGAGAATGAGCCACATGTGATTCACACCGCGAAGAAACCAGAGCCGGAAATTCCGGAAAAAGTTGAGGTTCCCGACTTCGCCCATCTTCTTCCTCCGGAGATCCAGAAATTCACCCTGCCACAGGAAATCCATGACGCAGATCATCTGTCATTCATTCAGGGCGGTGGCCACGGAGGCTCGCACCCGCATCTGGTCAATGAGTTCGCCAATGCCTTGATCGAAGATCGCGACCCGTGGCCCAATGCCGTCACCAGTGCGAACTGGACTTGCGTTGGTATCTGCGCCCATGAATCCGCCGAAAAGGGTGGCGAAAAAGTTGCTTTACCTGATTTCACTCTGGGCTGAGTCCGAGATCATTTGGCCTGATTGTGATTTTCACATGACGTCCCTTCACGACAGTGAAGGGACGTCTGCACAGCACTTCCTGAACCGACATCTCATCAAAATCTGCCGTGACCATGCCACGACCATCCATTTCAATCACTGTCTTGCTTCTCGTTCTTCATCAATTTGCATCAGCAGCTTGGAGCCAGTCGCAGTCACAGCCTCAGCTCACACTTCAATTCCTTGGTGATCGTGGCCATCATCAACCCGCCCGCAGAGCTAGCGAACTTTTGCCGGCTCTATCACAGAAAGGAATCAATGTTCAATACAGTGAAGATATTGAGGGAGTACTCAACGCCGACAACCTGGC
Source organism: Rubripirellula sp. (assembly GCA_012270065.1). GTDB lineage: Bacteria > Planctomycetota > Planctomycetia > Pirellulales > Pirellulaceae > Rubripirellula. The sequence goes on from JAAXJB010000100.1 coordinate 3,450, forward strand.
GAAACTTGACGGTTTGATTCTGTATGCCAACATCGACAACATCACGGACGCCCAGGCCACCGCACTACTGAACTTTGTCCGGGATGGTGGAGGTTTCATTCCACTTCACTGTGCTTCTTACTGCTTTCGTAACAACGAAGAAATTGTGGCCCTGATGGGAGCGCAATTCCAACGTCATGGTGCCGGAACCTTTTCAGTTTCTCCCACCTCCGATGGTGAATCCCATCCGCTATTGGATGGTTACCGAAGCTTTGAAAGTTGGGATGAAACCTACGTTCACACAAAGCACAATGATCGTGATCGGACGGTACTGGAGTTCCGCCGCGAAGGCAACAACCGGGAACCATGGACCTGGATTCGCACTGAAGGTGATGGCCGCGTTTTTTATACAGCTTGGGGGCACGATTCACGGACGTTTTCGAATCCCGGCTTCCACAATCTTGTGGAGCGTGGAATCCGCTGGGCCTGCAAACAGGACCCAGCGTTGGTTGAGGATTTCGCTGGTCCTCAAACCGAACCCCTCGAAGCTTACCTGCCCCGCCAGAACCAAGTGGTGAAAAAGCCTTTCGAGTTCATCGACGTTGGCCCGAAAATCCCGAATTATGTGGTGAGCAAACGATGGGGTGAGCAGGAAAAACCACGAAACATGATGCAAAAACCGTTGAGCCCGGCAGAGTCAATCAAGCACTACTCTGTTCCCCAGGGCTTCTCGATTTCACTCTTTGCATCTGAGCCTGACCTTGGTGGTAAACCGATCGCCATGTCATGGGATGAGCGCGGCCGCTTATGGATCGCTGAAACCTATGACTATCCGAATGAACGCCAACCGGAAGGCAAAGGTCGCGACCGGATTCGAATTTGCGAAGACACGGACAAAGATGGCAAAGCCGACAAATTCACCGTCTTCGCTGAAAAGCTGAGCATTCCGACGAGCATGGCATTTTCCCATGGCGGTATCATTATTCACCAGGCTCCACACACGCTGTTCCTGCAAGATACCGATGGCGACGATGTTGCCGATGTACGCGAAATTCTTTTCACTGGCTGGAGTACGGGCGACACACACGCTGGCCCCAGCAATCTCAATGCGGGCCCAGACAACTGGTTTTACGGCATCGTCGGCTACGCTGGATTCAATGGGGTCATTGCGGGACAACAACGTTCGTTTCGTACGGGTTTCTATCGCTTCAAAGTCGAAAAGAACGAAGGAAAAGTTGCGGTCACTGATTTTGAGTTCCTGCGAAACACGAACAACAATTCGTGGGGCGTTGGCTTCAGCGAAGAAGGACTGCTGTTTGGATCCACTGCAAACGGCAACCCGAGTGAATTCATGCCCGTTGCCAACCGGCACTACGAGCGAGTCCGGGGCTGGACCTCATCCGTACTTGGAGGAATTGCAGATTCCTACAAGTTTGCTCCGATCACGACCAATGTCCGTCAAGTGGATTACCACGGTGGCTACACCGCGGCAGCGGGGCATGCCTTGTATACAGCAAGAACCTATCCCGAAGCGTATTGGAATCGAGCTGCCTTTGTCGCAGGCCCAACAGGACATCTGGTGGGGACTTTTGCGTTAACCCCCCAAGGTTCCGGATTCAAGTCAACGAGCCCAGTCAATCTGATTGCGAGCGACGACGAGTGGTCGGCTCCAATCATGGCCGAGGTCGGTCCTGACGGCAACGTCTGGGTCATCGACTGGTACAACTACATTGTCCAGCACAACCCAACACCAGCAGGTTTCCGCAATGGGCCTGGAAACGCGTACATGACGGACTTGAGAGACAAAAAGCACGGTCGTGTTTATCGCGTCACTTTTGATTCTGGAACCCCCGATCCGCACAACCCGGAAACACTTGCTGGAGCGTCATCTGGTCGACTGATTCAGACCCTGTCCTCATCCAACCTATTCTGGCGTCGTCATGCCCAAAGGATGCTGGTCGAATCCGGGGATCGCAGCATCACGCCCAAACTGCTGGCGTTACTGGAACAGCACAACCTTGATTCCATTGATCTGGATGTTGCAGCCATCCATGCCGTTCGAGTCCTGCAGGGACTCCAGCAACTGGAACAGCCCGAGGTGAGAAAAGCGATCCACGCTGCTCTTTTGCATCCGTCACCTGGGGTTGTACGCACGGTGATCGAAGCGTTACCCCGTGACGAAACGAGCCAGCAAGCGTTGCTGGCTTCGGGATCATTTGCGTCATCCAACTCACAAGTCCGTTTGTCCGCACTGTTGGCTTTGGCCGAAATGCCCGCCCATGCAGCCTCGGCGCAACAGGCAATCAACTCGCTGAAACTTAATTCGTCTGACCGATGGTTGACCGATGCAGGCATCTCGGCAGCGGCTACCAATGGTGGTGATTTCCTTGGCTTGATGTGCAAGCAGCAGCAGCCGTTTGGTGAGGCTTTAATGCGAGCGACCGAAATCACGTCCGAACACGTTGCTCGCTCAGCCGACGGAAAAGCCATCAACCAACTGGTCAAGAAACTGCCCCTGGCTGCACCAGACATATCGAGGCGTATTCTCGCCGGTCTCAGCAAAGGCTGGCCGAAAGAGACAACGGTTGATCTCGACAAAAAATCTGACGATGCCTTGGTGGAGTTATTCGACGCACTGCCCGCTGGCTCCAAAGGACAGCTGATTCGTCTTGCCCAGATTTGGGGAAGCGAAAAGCTTGCAAAGAACGCAGGGCGAATCGCAGCATCGCTTCTCGAAATTGCAGGTAATGAGAAAACCGCCGCCCCTGCAAGAATCGATGCCGCACAGCAGCTGATCACGCTGATGTCAAATGATCTGCCAAGTGCGACCAAACTGCTTTCATCCATTTCTACCCAGACACCGAAAACAGCTGCCTTGGGGATGATCAATGCAGTACGCGGGAGTCGGGCGCCGGGAGTTGGTGACGTGATCCTGAAGTCAATGGGAAGGATGACCCCCGCATCACGAACTCAGGCCATCGAGGTCTTGCTTGCCCGACCTGAAACAACCCTGACACTGCTCAACGCCGTGCAGGAACGCGTGCTGTCCCAGCAAGACCTTGCGTTAAGTCAACAGCAGGCCCTTCTTGCCCATCCAACCGACAACGTTCGAAAGCTTGCCGAAAAAGTTCTGTCTGCGAGTGGTGGCTTGCCGAATCCCGATCGCCAGAAAGTTCTGACAGCACTCATGAAAGTCACTGAAACGACCGGTAATGTCGAACGTGGGAAAGCCATCTACACCAAAAATTGCAGCAACTGTCATATGCATCGTGGCGAGGGTAAAAAAGTTGGCCCGGATCTGACCGGCATGGCCGTTCATCCAAAGGTTGAACTCCTGACTCACATCCTCGATCCAAGTCGCAGTGTAGAAGGCAACTACCGCAGTTACTCCGTTCTTACGCTGGATGGAATTGTCGTTAACGGAATGCTCGCTTCTGAAACGCAGACGGCGGTCGAAATCATCGACGCCCAGGGCAAGAAACAGATTGTGCTCCGCGAGGACATTGACCGACTGAACGCATCGAGCAAATCCGTGATGCCCGAGGGGTTTGAAAAACAGATTGATGAGCAGGGTTTCGCTGACCTGCTTGAATTCCTTACCGACAAAGGCCGTTTTCTGCCGCTTCCAATTGCAAAAATCGCGACCGCCATCAGCACGAAAGGTCTTTTTCATGAAGGTGACAATGGTGCTGACCGTTTTGTCTTTGAAGACTGGTCTGCCAAACTCGTTGGTGATGTTCCATTTCAGTTGATTGATCCTGAGGGAAAACGGGTGGCGAATCTGATTCTGCTTCATGGACCTCGCGGTACTATGCCGCCGAAAATGCCGAGGACCGTTCGCATCGCCTGCAACGCACCGGCGAAAACAATCCATCTCTTGAGCGGAGTCAGTGGCTGGGGTTTCCCTGCACATCAGGATAAATCTGTCTCGATGATTGTCAGGCTGCACCTGACCGATGGCAGCACTGAGGATCATCCATTGATGAACGGTGTTCACTTTGCCGACTACATTCGCCGTGTAGATGTTCCGGGTTCAAAATACGCCATGTCGGCCCGAGGACAGCAGTTACGCCACGTTCGCGTTACGCCCAAAACGGATCAAGCAATCAGGGAAATTGAATTGGTGAAAGGTGATGACCCCACGGCGCCCATTGTCATGGCGATTACCGTGGAAGGATTTGACAACCAGTGAACGACAATCAGTGAACGAGGATTGGCACCTCCTTGAACGCCGACACGATCCCGGGCAATCAGCCCGCTTCGTTCCATCATGGCAAGAATTGATGGAAACGTGCCATAAACGCAGGTGGTTCAAGCGTTCCAGGTCGCCCGAGGCAAATGTCGCCGATAAGGAAAAGTGTGCAGGAAAGCCATATGAAATCCTCCCTGCTAACGAGCTACGACCGTGATCAGTCCTATCAATGGAACTATGATCATGTCCCCGAAAGATCTGACGCTGCGATACCCCGTGTGGCCGGCGATTGGCAATTCTGTGGGCATCCTGTCGGCTCACCTCTGGGAATTCCCGCGGGTCCTCTTCTGAACGGCCGCTGGTGCATCTACTACGCGTCATTGGGCTTTGATGTTTTGACCTACAAAACGGTCAGAAGCGGCCAGCGTGACTGTTATGCCATGCCAAATCTTCAACCAGTGCGGTGTGGGCAACTCAATGGCAAGCAAGAGCATGTTGCACCAGTCGATACCATGCAGGGTACCTGGGCAGTCGCATTCGGGATGCCCTCTTCGGCCCCTGAGGTATGGCGTCGCGACATCGAATGGACACGTGATGAATTGGCTGATGCCAAAGTACTTTGCGTATCGGTTGTGGGAACGATGCAAGAAGGCTGGGGAATTCACGAACTTGCCGCAGATTATGCGAAATGCGCTCAGTGGGCAATCGAAAGTGGTGCGGACTGCATTGAAACCAACTTCTCTTGCCCCAATGTGAACACCTGCGATGGGCAACTTTATCTTGATGAACAGCAGTCAGCGATCGTGAGCGAAGCCGTCAAATCAGCCATTGGCTCTTGTCCATTGATCATAAAAGTTGGCCATTTCATGGACACGCAGAAGATTCCTCCCTTTCTATCCGCTGTGAACCAGTACGCCGACGCGGTTTCGATGACCAACAGCATCGCCTGCAAGGTGGGAACGGGCAAATCCAGAATGATGTTTGACAGTCAACCGCGAGGCATTTGCGGTCGAGGAATCCGTGACGCTTCGATCGGCCAAGTTGGTGAATTTTCGAAATCGATCCGTGATTTGGAATCCCGCATGCAAATCATCGGTCTGGGCGGAATCGAGACAGCAACCGATGTGAAAAACTATTTGAAAGCCGGAGCCACATCGTGCCAGATAGCAAGTCATGCCATGGTAGACCCAGGATGTGGAATCCGCATTCGCAGAGAACTGGCAACTGAGAAGCAGTGAACTTTCAGGTCAGCGGGACTCAGCAAACTGTTGATAAATCACCTGCAAGACATCGGCGCTTCGTTTTCCGTCATGGATGACGAGCCGATATTTCAAACGCGTGGGTTTCTCAGTCGACAGGGGCACTGGTTGGCGGCCCGGATAAACCGCATTCTGCATGCTTCTTTTACGCCTGAGGATCCAGAGCGTGGACGCTTCCGTTTTCTCGTCCGAATCAATGTTCTCCTTCAAAGGCAGGTGATGGAGACCATCTGATTCTTTTTTTTGCACCTTGCGTTTGGCCACGGGATTGCCCGGATGTGACATGATCGTCAAACCCCGCTTCCCATCACTGATATCTACCCATGGGCCACCTTGCACTGCCGTTTTCTGCGGCTCAACTTCGCCTTGGTAAAAACGAAACACCTGTTCGGGATTCAGCTGGATGCGCGGTGAAAAACCGCCGTAGCCTTTGACATCGTCACTGCCACCAATTCGCACTTCGCCAAGAGCAGCTGTCAAACTGATGTCAAAGTCGACCAACCGGTGATGTTCCGTGGCATGGTGGATGGTGAGACGCGTTTTTTCCTGAACAATCGGCAGCATCTCACCCTTGGTGTCTTTGACAAGCGGCGACTTCCAAAGGGTCAGCAAATCGATTTGCATACACTCAACGCCACGTACTGGCGTCAAAACAGTGGTTGCCTGAACACATTCACGCACGAAATCCTTGCAGATCCAGGGATCACCCAACTGGACGTTACCCACAGAAAGATGATGCCAGGCCCAGAACACACCTCGATGATGTCCGTGATCCTCCGGAAAGTCCTCGGTAAAGACGTTCCCATTCAAGTCATACAGTGGATGCACATAACCAGCGCGTGGCCAACGACCATCAAGGGATTTTTCCTGCAATTGATAGGTGAGCACGGGCAACCCGCCCTCGGATATCTGGATAACTGCGTCATCCTCGTCCGACACAAACTGGCGATTTTGCCCGAGCACATTCTGCCCATCGAGCGAGAAAACACAGACAATGAAAAAACCAAACAACAGACAAACACAGGCACGAAATCGAAAAAGCATCGGCGAATCTCATTGGCTCAGTGAATCGCTGCAAGACGCAGCCCTGATCATCCGGAATCTCTGCCACCAGATTACCACTTTTCGACCATACGCATGCGAACATGAAGAGTGCCCCGTTGCACTGCTGTTCTGATGGAAGCTTCTTCTGATGCATCAAGGTTGTGGCGACAGAACATTGCTACCGAAAAAACTTACCCGCAAACTTTTTTTCCATGCAGCTGGATGCCCCCTGATTTTGGGTGCTCAGATTCGTGACTGTTCCCGGCCTGGAGTTCGTCTTTGTGCGGGCAGCTTCTGCCGCCCGACGATCCCAGAAAACATTGGTATGCGGCCATAATCCGTATTTTCATGATCAACGTGTCATATTCACAAGCCAACACCGGCTATCTGTCAGATTTTGGCAGGAACAGGCGGCGGGCAATGGCATTTGACGCACCTCTGATTTAACCTGTGGCGTATCTCATGGACGCCAGGACAACAACCATCAGGTGCTCAGTCCCCGGTTTTCTGGAAGTTTTCTGTCGATCAACCGCGAAAACTGACTGTTTTTCCGCAAAACCGCGCCTCATGTGTCAGCAGATCGATGCCTGCACCAAGGCGATCCAAACAAACCCAATACTGGAATAATTCGATGACTCGTTTGATGCTCCCGTTGTTAACACTTTGTGTTGCAGCAATCACTCTTGTGACCTCGGCGAAAGCCGAAACATGGACCGACAACACCGGTAAATTCACCATCGAGGCAGACTTTGCAGGTGTGAACGGCACCAACATCGTCCTCAAGAAGTCTGATGGCTCGACGATTGAGGTGCCGATCAACCGCTTGAGCGCAGCCAGCCATGCTCGCGCGAAGGAGCTTTATCAAGCAGCCATGGCGGGTGGTGTAAAACCACCTGCGGCGACGCCATCAACCGGCAATCCACCGTCAACCAGTGCACCCGCGACTGACTCTGGTTCGCCCAATGCAAATCTGAATTTCAAGGCACCTGTGGCACCCGCAGTTGCGCCACTGCCAGCATTCCCGGAAAACGCAACGCTTCAGGCGACGTTCGAATTTTGTCGCGATCAGTTGATGGCCGGTCACCCCGAAGTCTTCTGGCACGCCTTGCCCGACGACATGCGTCAAATGATGGATGGACAGGAATTCCGTACAACGCTCGCAGCTTCCATGAGCTCGCAGAAGCAGATGACGAAGCAGGTCCAAGGACTATTCGAAACACTGGCTGAGATCCTTGTGACCAAAAAACAGTTTGTTTTGAATACACCGATGCTGGCCCAAGCCGTTCCGCCTGAAATGAAGCCCATGGTTCAACAGGGTTATGACCCGGTGGTTGGCACCGTATACGAAGTGGGAATGTTGATCTTCGACCTGCCCACGATCGATACCAAGACCATGACCGAAATGATGGATTCTCATGGTCCCAAACTGGGCGGACATCTCAAAGGCATCGTTGCCATGCTGCCACCGGGGCTGGCCCAGATGGCGATGGCTGGCATTACCGTTCAACAGTCAGATGAAAACAATGGAACCATCACGATGCCTTCTGAGGGCGGTGTCGAAACAATCCCCATGGTACGTTACATGGGTCGCTGGATTCCGAAAGACATGGCGGATGAGTGGCAAGCCAACAAAGATGGCATGCTGTCCGAGATGAAGACCGCTCTGGCAGAAGCCCAACAGGGTGAACAGGCTCAGCAGATGGACATGATGGCTGGCATGATGATCACCATGGCCAAAGGAATTCTTGATCCGATGCTGGCCGCCAAAACGCAGGCCGAGTTTGATCAGGCGCTGACCCAGATCATGCAACTGGCTCCCATGCTCGGTCTCGGTGGTGCAGGCGGTGCGGGTGGTTTCCCTGGTGGCCCCGGCGGTGGTTTCCCCGGAGGTCCGGGCGGCGCATTCCCCGGAGGTCCGGGTGGCGGATTCCCGGGAGGCCCAGCACCGGGTGGGGCACCCGATGACGACGATGCGTTCCCATCCTTTTAGACGGGTGAACCTGGCGATTAACGTTTCAGTGAGCGAGCTTGCGGTAAAACCAAGCTCGCTTTTTTCGTGATCCACTCCAGATGGAAAGCCCCGGCGGAAAAAAGCACCACTCGGCAGTGCATTCCCAGAGCTAAAGATCTCCAGAACCAGAGGTCTCCAGAGGCAGTCGCAACTGAAACCAGTAAGTCGACCGTGATCGCCATTGACCCGACTTACGCCGGTTCGTGAGCATTGATCGTGACGCGGATTACTTTGATTGCTCAGACTTGCTGACAACCTTGTCGATCAAACCGTATTCGCATGCCTCATCGGCGGACATGAAACGATCGCGATCCGTATCCTCTTCGATTTTCTCAAGCGAATGTCCGGTGTGTTCGATCATCAACTCGTTCATACGCTGCTTGATCCGGCGCAACTCCTCAACATGAATTTCGACTTCGCGAGCCGTGCCTTGCATTCCAGCGAGTGGTTGATGAATCATGATTCGGGCGTTGGGCAACGCGAAACGCTTGCCCTTGGCTCCCGCGGTCAGCAAGGCCGCTCCCATCGAAGCAGCCTGGCCAATGCAGTAAGTCGCCACATCGCAGGAAACGAACTGCATGGTGTCATAGATCGCCATGCCAGCAGTGATGCTGCCGCCAGGACTGTTGATGTACAGATGGATGTCTGCCTTGGGATCATCTGATTGCAGGAAGAGCATTTGCGCAACCAACGCGTTGGAGATCTGATCATCAACTTGCTGACCAAGAAAGATGATTCGATCTTTCAGCAAACGGCTGTAAATGTCGTAAACGCGTTCCTCGCGACCACTCTTTTCGACAACATAAGGAATGACAGGCATATCGTGCTATTGATTGGGTTTTTGGGTGCAGGTGTTGAATGAAAAAAAGAATTCCGCCCAGCGGAATCAGGCATCGTCGTCATCACCCTCGGAAGGTGGCTTTGTCAGAATGTCATCGACCAGACCGTACTCTTTGGCCTCTTCGGCTCCCAGGAAGAAGTCACGATCAGTATCGTTGGCGATTTTTTCTACAGATTGACCCGAATGCTTGCTGATGATCTCGTTCAGAACGTCGCGGTAGCGAAACATCTCAGCCGCCTGAATCTCGATATCACTCACTTGGCCCCCAACGCCGCCCATGGGCTGGTGCATCATCACACGACTGTTGGGCAAACAGTATCGCTTACCTTTGGTGCCACCAACCAGTAGAACGGCCGCACCGCTGCAAGCTTCCCCCACGCAATAGGTTGCTACAGGGCATGACAGCATTTGCATGGTGTCGTAGATCGCCAAAGTCGCCGTGACACTGCCGCCGGGAGAATTCAAATAAAAGTGGATGTCTTTTCGCCGATTCTCACTCTGCAGGTAGAGAAGTTTCATCACGACATCATTTGCGTTGGCGTAATGAATTTCACCCTGCAGAAACACGATCCGGTTCTCTAGCAGCAGGTCACCGAGCGTGAGTTGGCGTTGACGCTGATAACTCTGGTACGACTGACTACTGGACATCTCATTTGCGACGAGCGGCCCTAGGTGTTGCTGATATTGTGCCATTTACCTGTCTTAACTGTGCGTTCCATCGGAAAACCTCGTAAAAGTGGGCTTTCCTACATCTGCCTTCATTTAATCAAGCCATCATCATCCTGACTTGGGTTTCAGGCGTCAATGGCAGGATAGAAGCCCGTCGAGGTGGCCCAGAGAACTCAAGCAAATAGCCAATGAACTTGAAAGGAAGGAAGCCAAGCAGGCGACTAGCCCAGTCCGTGAACATTCCCCATGAGTCCAACAATCACCCTCTCAGGGCCTCATGGATGGCAGGAGGAACCAGAACAACTCCCACAAGCACCTAAGAACGAACTTCGCCAGGTCGCCGATACGCCTCAGTATTTAGCTCAACATTTAGCTCAACATCTTCTTCACAGCAGTCTTCTCCCTCACACTACAATCCACACCATTCCAGAGTATCCCAGACTCTACTTTCATTTATCCCCAGGCGGACCAAGACAAATGACTTTTGAAGGTGGGCCCACGGCAGGTGAACAAGCACAGAGAATGGGAAGAAGAGGGAGGAAGCAACTTGGCGCAAGAGACTTTTTGTTCTCGCCATCGTTTTACTATTCTTTGCTTGCGCTGCCTGGCAGCCCTGAAGCGGTCGCCTTCGGACGCCCCGGAGATCCACTTTGATATCATAGATGACTTCCAAACCATGGAAGCCAAACCAGGCATCAAGACGTGAAATGAGGGCCCTCGCCCCCTCTAACGAATGGTTCAAGGGACACCTTGTTATCCGTTGCAATCCTGAACTGTTTGAAAAAACATGCAAAAGCGAGCCGAAATTCATTGGTCAATCGACACCGGCTTTGCGACATCGAGCTAGCGTTGTTCGAGATTTTTTGTCGACCGAGTCGGGGCCCCACCCCGATTGAGGTCATCCACGACAGTCAGAGCTAACCCGTCGTTGGAGGATCTTGCGGTATCGAGACAACTTCTTTTGCCCCAATCTGCGAGGAATCCCTATGCCTGCTTCACCACGTTTTCGTTGGTTCACAAACTTCTTTCGGTCCGAGGACGGTCCGACCACGGTGGAATATGCCGCCATTTTGGCTCTGGTCGTGGTCGTAACATTGACTTCGGTCACCTTCATGGGCAAAAAGACCCGGCGCAACTTCCGGCAGGTGAAGAACGTCTTGAAATAGTCCACGGGGTACGGCATTCCACCCCCAGCGTCCTTTCGAGTTGGGAGCGATCGACGGGAGCGATTCCCGTGACTGATCTGCAATGAAACGATCACTCAGCGAAAAATGTTGATTCCGCGGCACCGGCCCCAAGCCGATGCCGACTTGTGAACTGGGTGCCGAATTGAGATCGGGCGGCCTGATTCCCGATGAGCCCGGCGCATCTGAGACCGGCGCATCCGAGACCGGCGCATCCGAGACCAGCGCATCCGAGACCAGCGCATCTGAGACCGGCGTCTCTGCCTCCCAACAACTGCGAACGCATCAGCCCAATCGAGCTTGCAAACCACTGGTAACATCAGCTGTCAGTGAACAGTGAACAGTTGTAAAGTGACCGTTATCCGCTGATTTGGTGCTGATGGCATTTCAAACATCGGGCGGGCAAAAGCCGATTCGCTGCAATTGGGCCATTTCGCATTGAGTACCGACTTTCCAGACGGCCTGCGATCCGGCCCTGACCGCCTGTTTCATCCTCATAGAATTGCTGGAAAACCAGCCATCGTTGGTGTTTCGGCCGCTTGCCTGACGAGAAAACGTTCTTGAGACAGAGTGCTTTTGGTTTACGATGGACACCGTCCAGCGATCCTCCAGAAAGATTCGGTTGATCCGAACCCTCGGAAAGATTCACGGGTCACGATGCCAGTTGAACCAAAAACCAATCAGTAGCACACCATGCAAGAACAGACCGGCACATCGAGCGAGGAGACAACGTCCAATTGCTCAACGTCCAGGTGTTCAACCACGGCGGTCATCCTGTCGTTCAATTCGGCAAGGACCATTTCGAAGTGTCTGAGTACTTTGACTGATGATTCCTCGGAAGCACCGGGTCCCGAACGCATCATGGTCGTCGACAACGGTTCCACCGACGATTCGCGCAAACTGATTGAGGGCTTCGCAGAGAAACATTCGCACATCCAGCTGATCGCCCTGGAAACCAACCACGGCACCACCTATTCGCGCAACAGAGCCCTCGATCTCGTGGACACTGACACTGTGCTGATTCTGGATTCTGACGCCTACATGCCTGCGAATGTATTGAAAATTCTGCGAGATGAACTGGCAGCCTCTCCCGAAGTGGGAATCATTGCACCTCGTCTGGAATATCCAGACGGCCGATATCAGCTTTCGACGGATCAATTCCCGACAGCCATTCAAAAAATAAAACGCTACTTCTTTCTGCGTGCGATGGAACGCAGTGATGAGGCTCCACGGTCTACCGTGGACTATGCGATCTCTGCCACGTGGCTGCTGCGTACCGAAGCGATGAAGGCAGTGGGACAATTCGACGAGAAGATATTTTACTCACCCGAAGATGTTGATTACTGCATGCGGGTCTGGAAAGCTGGCTACCAGGTCATGTACGAACCCTCAGCCGTAGTCGTACACGATGCGCAAGAGCTCTCCCGGTCAAGAATCCCGAACAGATTCACGTTCTCGCATGGGCTGGGCCTGCTTTATTACTTCCGGAAGCATGGATATCTATTCAGCCCATCGCGGATCTGCAAAAAGCACTCGATTCCGCGGAACCATCTGGCAAGGCAATGACGGTATGTCGATGGTAAGTGGACGTCAGCGCACTGCCGAAAGTCGCCACGATTTGACGCGTTCATGCAGGAAACGACCCAACGAAGCTTCGCCGGACAAGTCATCATCAAACGCTGATCCGTGACCTCACATCACCGATTTCGCCCGATAAAGACTTTCAACGAATGATGCGCCATCGATACTGACTTATCCCCAGACGGCTCGGGACCATTGAGATCGGGATAGATATCCCCAGGTGATGGTGCCGCGGTATCAAGAAAAAGATTCCAAACCGAATCGCCCGCAACTGTCGGCATGAAAAAGTCACGATCCTGACCGGTGCTGTTGAACATCATGACAATATCCCGGCCGAGGAGCTCCGGATCATCGGTTTTCGGAGGCGCAGCGATATGGGCCACCATTGCGAGAGTCCCCTGGTCCCACTGGAGCGATTGACCATCGGGCCCAAACCAGGAAACATCCGGGATCCCGCGTTCATCGACTGGCTTGCCGGTCAGGTACGTTCTGCGCCGCACAGTGGGCTGATTCCTCCGGAAACGGATGAGCGTTTGCACGAACCGCAGCATTTCGCGGTTGTGCTCAACGAGACTCCAATCAAACCAACTGGTTTCGTTGTCCTGACAATAAGCGTTGTTATTGCCATTCTGTGTGCGCCGGACTTCATCACCGCTGACGAGCATTGGCACACCCTGACTGAGCAGCAGCGTGCTCATCATGTTCTTGATCTGTCGATCACGAATCAGATTCACGGACGGAATGTCGGTCTCACCCTCAACACCATAGTTATCACTGATGTTGTGATTATCACCATCGCAATTGTTTTCGTCATTGGCTTCATTGTGCTTGTTCTTGAATGAGACGAGGTCATTCATCGTGAAGCCATCATGACTCGTCACAAAGTTGATGCTGCAGAATGGCGGTCGACCATCGTGGGCATAAAGATCGCTACTGCCAGCCAAGCGAGTTGCCAGCGATCCGAGAGTTCCTGAGTCACCCCGCCAGAACGCACGCACGTCATCCCGATAACGTCCATTCCATTCCGCCCAGCGATGGTTGCCGAAAGACCCTACCTGATAGGCTCCGGCTGCATCCCACGCTTCGGCAATGATTTTGGTATCCGCCAGAAGTGGATCTTCAGAAATCAATTCAACCATTGGCGGATTGGGGATCAAATTTCCCTTCCGATCACGACTCAAAATGGAAGCCAGATCAAAGCGAAATCCATCCACATGGTAATTGTGGACCCAATGCCTCAGACAGTGAAAGATCATCTCACGAACCACGGGATGGTTGCCGTTAAGCGTGTTTCCGCAACCACTGTAGTTACTGTAGTGTTGTCCTTCGCTGAGAATGTAATAAACCTGGTTTTCGAGGCCTTTGAAAGAAAGCGTCGGCCCTTTTTCATTACCCTCGCAGGTGTGATTGAACACAACATCCAGAATCACCTCAATTCCCGCGGCGTGCAGCGCCTTGACCATCTGTTTGAATTCGCGAACCTGTGCCCCGGGAGTCCGGTCGTGGGCATACCCCCGATGCGGTGAGAAGAACGCCATGGGATCGTAACCCCAATAATTCCCGCGTTCCAATTGATTTCCATGCATGTCCTTGATCGGAAACTCATTCACCGGCATCAATTCAACGGCTGTGATCCCGAGTGACTTCAAGTACGGAATTTTTTCGATCACGCCGAGATAGCTTCCCCCAGTTTCAACGCGCGCCGTTGTGCTGTTCGTGAAACCTTTGACATGCATCTCATAGATGACTGATTCACTGATGTCATGACGGACCGGCCGATCACCATCCCAATCAAACTCCTCATCAATCACCACGCACTTGGGCGGTCGAATGATCCCATCGTCACCAGCTTGAAACTCACCCGCAAGCGCCTGCGCGTACGGATCGATTAATCTCGCCGCCGGATCAAAGCGATGTCCATTGCAGGGATCCCAAGGTCCATCAGCTTGAAAGTGGTACAACTGACCGTGAGCCAGCGAGGGGACGTTCAAGCTCCACACGTCTCCCCAGCGATCCGCATCGCGGTCAAACGAGATAATCTCCGACGGTTCGGTGTCCGCGACATCGTTGTAGAGCAAGAGTCGCATCGCAGTCGCGGAACGACTGAATACCGAGAACTGCACACCGGTGTTGTTGATGGTAGCGCCAAAAGGTGGCTGATACGCAAACTGCAAACTTGGGCAGGGTTGGCGCATTAACATGTGTCAGTTTTCTCCTCAGAAGTCCAAATGGACTTTCGCATCGCACCGCCAGATCAACCAAAATCAGATCAACCAAGATCAGATCTATCTCCAGCCTGCCTTTCCGTCAGTTGGTTTGCATTGAGCCCATCCCAATCACCTCCGACTGTCCTACCTCAACGCTAGCACGGTGCCCCGAACGTGCTGCCGGAACATCAGGCAAGCGATTGAAATCACGATTTTCACCGGTGTCACGCGATGGTTGGCGACTTCCTGACGGAGACGCCCACCTTCTCGGTAAGTGAAGGTCTGCGGTCTTTAGCGACTTTCGTGCTTCCCACTTCAGCTGCACTGGACCCTCCGTGGACGCCGATCCTCGTTGAACGCTTTATGTTCATCGACCGAACCGGACACACCATTCAGTCACTTGTTCCAATGGCAGTCACGCTCCCCTAGTGGATGCTTCAACGCGCAACCATTGCCCTTGGGAACCAACCCGTTTCAGCTGATCGCGTTCAGTCGGATGCTGAAGCTCGCCTGTTTCGGGTCCCAAATGGCCAACGCGAGATACTCTCCAGGACGACTGGATGAAGCCGTGAAGCCAAAAACCCGGTAAAAAACTGCTAAACCCCCAAAACAACTCAGGTAAGACTGCAAAGGCCGTCTGAAGAGTCAGGAGATCGGGGAAAATGAGGAAAACCATCGGCGGCAGAACAGCTCGGAGCCGGAAGCCGCTAGGGGCTGGGTTTCCGCCGTCTGTCCCTTTAGAATTTTCGGAACCGCGGGCATTTCAGGACTGCTGTTCGAATCCGCGTTGTTGGGTCATGCTGTGGCTGCGGCGGATGCACGTCTCCACCTGCCACCGCCAGATTCTATTTTGATCGTCATTCACACTCACCCGAACGCTTGCACCCCGGCAAAGATGGCAGCAACTTACAAAGACGCTGGTGTTGACCTTGACGTCTACGCTGAATCGATGAGTCGCCTGCCGCGACTGATGCACCGCACGTTTAGCCCGCGGGGGAGCCCCAGGGACGGTGGTTTTGCTGGTGTGTTCAGCCGCGATTTCGCTGGCAAACTATTCGCGCGGAACTACCAGGACCCCGTGCTTGTCAGTGGCACTGATGGCGTTGGCACGAAACTGAAGATCGCCCAGGTCACCGCTCGCCACAGCACTGTCGGCATTGATCTCGTGGCGATGTGTGTCAACGACCTGCTCTGCACAGGCGCCGAGCCGCTGTTCTTTCTGGACTACGTGGCCATGGGAAAAGATGACCCCGCCCGTCTGGAACAGATCGTTCAGGGGATCAGCGATGGCTGTGTACTCGGGGACATGGCTTTACTTGGTGGCGAAACAGCGATCATGCCCGACATGTATGGCGATGAGGACTATGACCTGGCCGGGTTTGCCGTGGGTGTGGTTGAGAAAAAGCGTCTCATCAGTGGCAAATCGATCAGTGAAGGAGACATCGTTCTGGGAATGGCAGCCAGCGGTTTGCACAGCAACGGGTTTTCGCTGGTCAGAAAAGTGATCAATGATGCCGGTCTGGGCTGGGACGACTGCCCCGATACCCTGGGCGGAATATCATTGGCGGACGCATGTCTGGAGCCAACCCGGATTTATACGAAGGCTCTCCGAGCCGTACACTCACACTATCAAGTCAAGCAGGTGTTGCACGGACTGGCTCACATCACGGGCGGTGGATTCGAAGAGAACCTCGATCGAATTCTGCCGGCGGGTGTCGACGCCATCATCGACCCCGACTCGTGGGACAGGCCCCCCATTTTCCGTTGGCTTCAGGAAACCGGCAACATCGCTGATAGCGAAATGCGTCGAGTCTTCAATATGGGAATTGGCATGGCCTTGGTGGTCAGCGACTTTTACGCGTCCAGTATCGCATCACAAATCAGCGACCTTGGGATCCCATGTGTACCCGTGGGCAAGATTGTCCGTGGCACTGGGAAAGTCCAGTACAGTGACAACGGTGCTTGAACCGATCACCATGATCTGTCCACGCTGGCACGGCGACCCGAATCGCAAAAACTTGGGGCATGTGAGTGTCGGGGCCGCAGCCACCTCACTCACTGCACTTGTCGGGGAACCCGGCATGAGGACGTTCGCCCAGAGTGCATGTGCTTCTGTTGCAAGGAAATTAAAAACGGGTTGCAATGTGCTGAACACCAAAGGCTTCCTTACTTCCACCCGATCCGATCACCAAATCAGGACATTGATATGAACTGCAGTTACCATGACGCTTCCAAGATGATCGATCATGCGCTGCTGATGCCAACACTGACACAGGACGAACTGGAGGCCGGTTGCCGCATGGCCGCTGCCTACGAGGTTGCCAGTGTATGCATCATGCCTTACTACGTGCCTCGTTGTGCAGAACTTCTTGAGGGTTCCGGCGTTTTGCCAAGCACGGTGATTGGCTTTCCTCATGGTGGTCAGGCAACCAGCACAAAAATCGCGGAATCAGAAAAAGCGATCGCTGATGGAGCCATTGAACTGGACATGGTGATCAACATTTCGGCTGCACTGAGCGGTCAATGGCAGTACATCACACGGGAAATCGACGAAATTGTTTCTTTGGCTCACGCGAACCAACGAAAAGTCAAAGTCATCTTTGAAAACTGTTATCTGGGCGATGACCAAAAGCAGCGTTTGTGCGAGATCTGTTGCGAACTCAAAGCGGACTGGATCAAAACATCCACTGGTTTTGGAACGTCCGGTGCAACCATGCCCGACCTCGAACTCATGCTGGCAAAACGAACCCTGCCAACTCAGGTTAAAGCAGCTGGAGGTGTCCGTGACCTCGAAACACTTCTCAAAGTACGCGACATGGGTGTTTCGCGAGTTGGCGCCAGTGCCACTGCCGCCATCCTTGATCCTGCCCGCGAACACTGGGATCTGGAAGCGGTACAAGCCAACGGTGACGATCAACCAACTGGCTACTAGTGTTCGAGACTGCATGAGTGCACAACCAGTAGCACACGAGGCCATGAGAGTTGATGCTGACACGCTTTCCATGGGGTACGTGAACTCGGCAAACTCTTTGTTCGGGCACTTCTGCGTGACGCGTTGGCAGAAAAGCCCACGACGTCCCTCAAGTTGTCTTCTTTCAATCAGGCACATGGCACTGAGTTACAACTGTCCAAGCGTCGAAAAATAACAAGACCAACTCGACGGACACACTTGCAAAGCAGCCTCAACGGACGAACCAAAACGTGGTAAACTGCGGGCAGTTCAAAGGGATCCGGTTTCGCAAGTGTTCAATTCAAACATTGCACCGGCGACCGTGAATGTACGGCTGCCGCACCAGCCAAGGCCCCGCCACTTCCAGCCCTTGAGGAATTTCCATGCTCAGCCGCATTACCTGTGTTATTCTCCTCTGCCTGCCCACCACGCTCAACTTGCCCGCTGCTGATTCATGGCCCCAGTTCCGTGGCCCGCACGGTGATGGAATCGCCACTGAGCAAGCCATCCCCACTGAGTTCAGCGAATCCAAGGGTGTCACGTGGAGGACTGAATTACCAGGGCTGGCGTGGTCT
Source organism: Rubripirellula sp. (assembly GCA_012270065.1). GTDB lineage: Bacteria > Planctomycetota > Planctomycetia > Pirellulales > Pirellulaceae > Rubripirellula. The sequence continues at coordinate 21,942 of JAAXJB010000100.1, forward strand.
TCCCCCGTTGTTGCGGACGACATTATCTGGGTGACGACAGCCATTGAACGAATTCCTAGCGAAGACGAGAAGCTGGAACTCCTGAAGAAAAATGGCATTGAAGAACGGAAATTCAAACAGCTTTCCATCGCGAAATCGATCGAGCTGAAACTGATCGCTATCAATCTGAAAAATGGAAGCATTCAACAGACGATCAATCTGACGCAAATCGATTCTCCCGATCCGATTCACTCGTTGAACAGCTACGCCTCACCCACACCCGTCATCGACAGCGACCACATTTATTGCCATTTCGGGACTTACGGAACGTTTTGCATTCATCGGAAGAGCGGAGAACTTGTTTGGCAGCGCAAACTGCCTCTCGTCCATTCCGTTGGCCCGGGAAGCTCTCCGTTCCTGCTCAAGCAGATGCTGGTACTGATTCAAGACGGAGTTGAGCGACAGTACGTGACCGCCTTGGACAAGGCCACTGGCAAAACATTGTGGGAAGTAGACCGTCCAGAGATGGACGCACCAACGGGAGACCAGAAAAAGGCGTACAGCACACCAATCGCAATCAAAGACAAATCTGGACGAGAGCAATTGATTTGCATGGCATCTCAATGGATGGTCTCGTATGAGCCAGACACTGGCAAAGAACTTTGGAAGGTTTACAACTGAAAAGGTTTTTCCGTCGTACCCCGCCCCGTGTATGCCGAGGGAGTCGTTTACTTTTCAACCGGTTTCGGAAAACCTGAACTGTGGGCGGTCAACGTAGATGGGTCAGGGGATGTGACCGACACTCACGTCGAATGGACGGTTAAGCAAGGCATTCCTGCCAAACCCTCTCCGTTGATTCACGAGGGTCTGATTTATGTAGTTTCAGACAATGGTGTCGCCAGCTGCTTTGATGCGAAAACCGGCGAACAGGCATGGAAAAAACGAATTGGTGGTGCCTATTCAGCCTCGCCAATTCTGGCGGGCAACAATCTCTACTTTGGCTCACATGAGGGAAAAGTCACCGTGATACGACCTGGACGTGACGCTGAGGTGGTGGCAGAGAACCAAGTCGACGGCAAGATCATGGCATCGCCGGCCATCGTTGACGATGCAATGATTTTACGAACGGACAAAGCGATCTACCGCATTGACTGAGATTGCGGTACGCCCCCTGCTGCCTATTGCACGCGTTTTGCATCACAGCCAACCAAATACCGATTCCGCCTGCCAAAGCGAGGCTAATTGCGGCTGCATCTGCTTTGCTGATTGATTCAGCCGCACCAAATGGCATTTTTCTTCAAAGATGTGCATTCGGACGTTCAGCGCACGACGCGGTGGGTCGGGTTTGGACGACCCGGTCGCAATGAATGCGCCGTTACCGAGTTGAAGGTGAGGTGTTGCTGAACGCCGAGTGAGTCAACGGCTTGCCTGCAATGGCTTTCCAGATCGTCCGGGTCCATTGCGACTCGCGCGTTGACAATCAATTGGACACTGCCTGAAACGGAGCGTCCGGCCAACAATCCGACATCCACTGCCGCATCGTTGGCAACCAGATTCGCAACTGATTGAGTGTCACCTCCCAAAGCCGATACTTTCAGATGGGCAATGTTCCCTTTTCCGTCCTCGATGACATGTTTCGCAATGGTTGCAACCAGCGTCTGGGTTAGATCATCCAGATCCACTGGCTGCTCACCCGTTTCAACCATGGCTGTGAGATTTACCCACCCCAATTCGGCTTCACCATCAGCATAGGTGTCGTAATCAATGTCGAGCAATCGTCGCTTGGCGGTGGACGCGTTGTCGATCTGTTGGATGACACCATCGACTCCTTGCCCGGTTTTGGGACTCACCGTGATCACAGGAACATCCGGACGTATTTCGCCCAACCGCTCCCGAAGGTTCGCGACATCCTGATCACTGAGCTGGTCGATTCGCCCAATCATCAGATAGTCAGCTTCTTCGAGCTGTTTTCGAAAAATGTACTCGGCCTGAGGTGAAAACCCGCTTCTGGTTTTTCCTTTCTGGTTTGAGAGGATTCGCTTGCCGTGCGACGGCTTCAAAATTACGCCAAAAGGAGCCAGGTCAAATCTTGAGCCCAGCAGGTTCTGGAGGGGCAAAATGACCGTTGCCACCAGATCCGTGCAACTTCCCACCGGTTCGGCCAACACAACATCCGGGATATCGTCGTCCGTGAAGCCGTCAGCCGTAGCAACCAGTTCGTTAAAACTGCAACAGAAACAGGCCCCGGAAACCTCCCCGACGTCGAAGCCCTGAGAACGCAGATTCTGCGTATCAACCAGATTATCCGTTTGATCATTTGTAATGATCCCGACACGCTTCCCTTGAGCGGTATAGCGTCTGGCCAGTTCCCCGACCAAAGTAGTCTTTCCGGCACCCAGAAAACCACCAATCAAAACGAACTTAATCTTGTCTCTCGTCATCAACTCACTACCAAATTGGCATTACTTGAAACAGATTTGCCTCAAGCCAACCCTGATGCTTCCAAAACCCTAACCAAACCAAACTTTTCGGTCGTTGCCGCCAGCAAACCACACACTGCAAAGACAACCTGAACCTATCCAAACGGCAAGCGATCACAGCCACAACTGCAAACCAACACAGAGACCGGTCCACACTGCCTCAGTTCTCCCAAATACTCCCAATTCGCAAAGCAACAACGAACGAATTGACTCTACCGGACTGAATAAGCTGACCGGACTGAACAATGAAATATTCGAACCGGCAGTTCAATGCTGCACGCCCGTTGAATGGGGATCAGGACATTGTCCACACCCGTCAAAAGAAACTGCAAATTTCACTTCGTGATGCTACCCGAAACCACAACCGAGTGCCAGCATCCTCGCCCAGAACGCCCAGCCATCACTCCATGACCCTCAAGTTACAGACCCTCAAGTT
>JAAXJB010000100.1:24936-29855 GCA_012270065.1 Rubripirellula sp.
GACCCTCAAGTTACAGACCCTCAAGTTGCAGACCCTCAAGTTGTAGACCCTCAAGTTGCAAGCGTTCAAGTTGCATGACGAAAAACTGGTAATGTCACCATGGACAGAATAAGCTGTGGGTTCGAGCGTTGCTGGCATTGGGGCGCCAGGTCGTGGTTTCAGGGTCAGCAAACACGTCAGTGGTGACGGAATCCTCGCCTGAAACTCACCCGGCGAGAGTCACAGCAAGGCATGCTATGAGGGCCAACTGCTGACGACTGGGACCGGAATCCCGGAAGTAATGATACCCGTCATGAAAACGATTTCTGCCCTGATTTCGCAGACCTGGCCTGATTTCGCAGACATTGGGCAATACCGCCAAATCAACCGAGGCGGTAAGATCGGGGCCTGACGTTGACGGTGTTCAACCACGCATAATGTCGCCGGGTGATCATGAGTCCACGCAGGAGCAATTTGAGCAGGATCACCCGGGAACACGATCACCTGTACCCGAAAGCGGGGATCGGGAAAATGGAGATCCAACGTGACTTGTTCCAATGGATGCTTCCGACTTGAATACTCCAAACCAGACCTTCGCCCCGAGTGAGTTAGCGACCCGGAATGAGTAACCATTACGACACGATCATCATCGGCGCCGGAATGAGCGGTCTGGCAGCGGGAATCCGTTTGGCACACTTTGACCAGCGCGTGTGCATTCTGGAGCGCCACTACACGATCGGCGGTCTCAATTCCTTTTATCGCATGGGCGGTCGCGATTACGATGTTGGCCTGCACGCAATGACCAATTTCGCCCGCAAGGGAACAAAAAAGGGTCCGCTGGCGAAATTGATTCGGCAACTGCGTTTTCGTTGGGATGACTTCAAACTTGCCGAACAGGTCGGATCCTCCATCCGTTTTCCAGAGGTGTCACTTGACTTCAGCAATGACATCCAACTTCTGGAAGCTGAAATAGCCAAGCAATTCCCCGGACAGGTTGACGGCTTCCGGAGTCTTTGCGATTCGTTGTTGGATTATAGCGACATGGACGGTGATGCGCCGAACTTCATGCGTTCTGCACGCGAGGTCATGTCGGAACACATCACCGATCCATTGCTGATTGAAATGCTCATCTGTCCTTTGATGTGGTACGGAAATGCCCGTGAGAACGACATGGACTTCGGTCAGTTTTGCATCATGTTCCGAGCATGCTATCTGGAAGGCTTTGGCCGTCCCTTCAAGGGCGTTCGTGTCATCCTCAAAAATCTTGTCCGGCGTTTCCGCGGCCTTGGTGGCGAATTGAAATTGCGGAGTGGCGTTTCAAGAATTCATGTGGAGAACGGCAAGGCACAGGGGGTTGTTCTCGACAACGGCACCGAACTGACGGGGAACCGGATTCTCTCTTCTGCAGGAAACGTCGAAACCGCTCGATTATGTGATGACATTTCAACGGTCGATGTCGCAAAGGCAGGCAAACTTTCGTTCATCGAGTCGATTTCAATTCTGGACAGAAAGCCAACTGACTTCGATTTCGATCGCACGATCGTGTTTTACAACGACAGTAAAAATTTCCACTGGGAACGTCCCGAAAAAGATTTATGCGACAATCGAACCGGCGTTATCTGTTCACCGAACAACTACGTCTATGATGCCGACGATGGCGAACTTCCCGATGGCGTCATTCGAATCACCACACTTGCCAACCATGACCACTGGTGCAACCTGCCCGACAACAAGTATCAGGCTGCCAAGGTGGCCGAGTACGATGACGCCGTGGAATCCGCCGTGCGGTTCATGCCTGATTTCCGGCGTTATGTGATCGACACCGATGTGTTCACCCCGAAGACGATTCGTCGCTTCACCTGGCATGACAATGGTGCTGTTTATGGAGCCCCGGACAAACAGCTTGACGGCACAACCCACCTGCCCAACGTTTTCCTTTGCGGAACCGACCAGGGTTTTGTCGGGATTGTGGGGGCCATCGTCAGCGGCATCAGCATGGCCAACCGCCACTGCATGAGTCTTGAATGACAGCCACGGAACCAGTCCACGTGCGTCAAACGAAATCCGATACGAAGCTCCTCTTCTATTCTGCTCATGCCCAGCACAGCTCCGCTTAAGCCCAGCCTACCTGAGTCCAACGAAATCCCACTGCATCGTCGGCCTACCCACTGAGTAGAGCATCGGATAACCGGACAACTGCAGGCCGCACCTACTGACTGAAAGTAAACGACATGACTCGCCAGAGCACTGGAAACTCAGCGTTGGACGAACTCCTGGGAGGCGGACTGATTCCGGGAACACTTACCGTTGTGATGGGAGCGACGGGAATCGGCAAAACACAACTTGGTCTCTGTTATGCCAACGAAGGCAAACAGCAAGAAGGCGAACGGGGAATCCTGTTTGACCTGACGTCGCGTGGCGATTCACAAAATCACGCCGAATACGCAAAACGCCTCTGCAACTGGAACCTGACAGAGAAAACGGTCAACGCAAAGGTGACTGATAACGCCGCGCTGCACACTTCGATCTGGGACCGTGAACAAGCAAGAAAAGACTATCTGCATCTCTTCGAACAAAGTGGAAAGCGTGTGACCTCGGGAGACATGGACTCGGATCAGTGGCGTGAATGGAAGTATGAACAGGCGAAGAAGCTTGACCAGGCGATCTCATTCTTCTACTCCAATTTTGCTCACGGCGTTCGACGTTGCGTGATTGATGGCGTGGAGCCAACAGAGAAAGCAGTTGACTCGATCCAACTGGAACTGTTTGAATACATCTACCACCAGATCCTGCGCAAAGACCATGACTGGCTGGCTCGCGATCTGTTTCGTGTAGGTTTTCGTGAAAACCAAAGCAGAATCGACGAGCATCAGTATGACCATCGCGACCTTGGCTGCCTGCTTCTTTACACAAGCCATGAGGTCATGCTGGATGACTTGATCACGCGGCCGATCGAAAGTGGAGACACTTTATCCAATGCAAACACCATCATTCTGATGGGCAAGACGCGTGAGGGGAACAAAATGGGCCGAGCGTTGCATGTTGCAAAACACCGCGGCAGTGCCTGTGATGAGTCCATTGTTTCCTACCGGATCCACGAAACTGGCCTCCAACTTGGTTAGTCCAACGTCCGCTTTCTTTCTGACGCGGTGAACTCGTCACGCAGACCGAGGTAGAATGAAAGCATCCGGCAGCGTGGCAGTGATGAACTGGCGTTTTGCAACCACGTTCGCCTGTGACTTTCCCTTCACGCTGATTCTTTCAAAACAAGTGATCCGCTATGCAACACCGTGAAATGACAGCGAAATCATGTTGTCGATACAGATCGGCATCGACTGCCTTCCATGCGTGCATTCTTGCGTTGTCTCTGATCACGACGATGCACCAGAAATCCCAAGCTGATACTCCAAAGATTGTGCCCGTTGATATTGGAAAACGCCCGAACATTGTGTTGATCATGTGTGATGACATGGGATTCTCTGACATCGGCTGTTACGGAGGTGAGGTGGAAACACCAAACCTCGATCGACTTGCATCAGAGGGAATGCGATTCCGAACCTTTTACAACAATGCCAAATGTGAACATACACGTGCATCGTTATTGACCGGTCACTGGTGGCATCATGTGGGTGCATCACCAACCGTTCATTACTCATCACCGACATTTGGCGAAAAGATGCGTGAAGCCGGATACCGGACACTGATGACAGGAAAGTGGCATGCCGGTCAGACCCCGTACCAAAGGGGCTTTGATCGTTACTATGGATTGACAGATGGTTGCTGCAACTTCTGGAATCCTGGCAACGCACGTGGCCAAGAGCCAACACCAGCGCGAAAAAAAGTCCGTCGTTGGGCGGATGACGATCAGGAATTTCTGCCTTACACCCCCACCGATCCTGATTTTTATACGACCGATGCGTTTACCAATCAGGCGATGGCATATCTGGAGGAATACAGAAACGAGACCAAACCATTTTTACTTTACGTCGCTTACACGGCACCACACTATCCGCTTCATGCCAGCAAGTCCGACGTCGCGAAATATCGAGGAAAGTATGGTCAAATCGGCTGGGACCAACTTCGAAAGCAACGCTACACGCGTCAAAAGAAGATCAACATCCTGCCATCTGGTGCCAAACTGCCGAAACGCGACAATTCAGTTCCTGCGTGGAAGACAATCAAAACCGAGGATCGTGACTGGTGGGACCTGAGGATGGCGACCTATGCCGCCATGATTGATCGCATGGACCGCAACATCGGACGCCTACTCGACAAGTTGGCAGAAACGGGCAAGGCCGAGAACACCGTGGTCTTTTTCCTTTCTGACAATGGTGCCTGCAGTGACTCGGCTGATCGCTCCACTGTCAAAGGAAGCATGCCCTGGGAAGTCACCAGCTATTTGACGCAGGGTCGCCCATGGGCCAACGCCTCCAACACCCCCTATCGCCACTACAAGACGACTGATTACGAGGGCGGTACCCGCACACCGATGATTGCACATTGGCCGGGTCATATCGAAGCGAATTCGATCACTGACCATCCGGGGCATCTGGTGGACTTCATGCCAACCATGTTGGAACTGGCCGGTTTCAAACGCGACGCTTCCTTACCCGGTCAATCGCTTGCCCCCGTAATCCAGGGTAAAAAAACTGCCCGACCATGGCCACTGTACTGGCAATTCGGCAAATCCAAAGCCATCCGGGACAAGAACTGGAAGCTCATCAAACATGGCTCCAAGGACTGGGAGCTATACAACCTCGCCGAGGATCCCACTGAAACAGAGAATCTGGCAGCAGAGAATCAGGAACAAGTCGTCAGGCTTGCAACCGCATGGCAAGCGTGGTGGAACAATCAATCAAAAACCCCGTGACACGCGGCATTCACATCCAACCTCGATTTCACAAGCACATGTCACGACAGCCGCCGTTTTGTGAGCGGGT
>JAAXJB010000100.1:29955-42530 GCA_012270065.1 Rubripirellula sp.
TCCAACCTCGATTTCACAAGCACATGTCACGACAGCCGCCGTTTTGTGAGCGGGTAGTTGAACAAGCCTGATCGAGAACGGCATGCCCAATGATTGCGGGCACTCCTGAATTTGAACTTACCAACGTCCTGAGAGCGGACGTTTCAATCAGGAACCTGAGTCATTGCTGTCATCTGGTCCCTGATCATTGCGGGGCCGTTTCTGGAGATACATTTTGATCGGCACCTCTCCAAAGGAAAGGTGATCACGCAGAACCCCCAGCAGGTACCGGCGATAGTCATTGCCAAACGCCTTGGGCTCGCCACACATCAAAACAATGGTCGGTGGTTCCGTTGATACCTGTGTTGCGTAAAAGATTTTCGGACGACGATTCTGATAGAGCGGTGGCTCGTGCGCATCCACCGCAGCTTGAATCAACCGATTCAGAACGCCGGTCGAGACTCTTTCCCGTGACTGCTTGAATAGCATCGTGGCGTGGTTCAGCAGTGTTTTCACATTCTTGCCAGTCTGGCCGGTGATGAAGGCGATGGGTGCGTAGGCGAGTGTCGGGAACTGGGATCGCAGATATCTCACCCAACGGTCAGTCGCGATCGCACCGTGCAACTGGTCCCATTTATTGACAACAAAAATACACGGCTTGTGATTTTCCATCACATACCCCATGAGCTGTTTGTCCACCTTGCTGATGGTTTCCGTTGCATCAAAGAACATCAGGACAACATCGGCGCGACGGACACTGCGTTGGGCGCGATGCATTCCGTAGAATTCCAGATCGGTGCGTTGACTTTTGCGTTTTCGCAGACCGGGCGTGTCGATCGCAATGAACGTTTGCCCATCCAATTCAAAATGCACATCAACGCTATCGCGCGTTGTACCTGCGACTTCACTGACAATCATCCGATCGGTTTCGGCGAGCGTGTTTACAAAAGTACTCTTTCCGACATTCCGACGTCCAACGATCGTCAATTTCATCTGCGGCGTGGAAACGTTCTCATCAACTGCTTCCGGCAAACGGTCCACGATCAGTTCGAGCAGACGCTCGCGATTACGATTCTGAGTCGTACTGGTGCACAGGACATGCCCGCGTCCCAACTTGTGGAATTCCTCAGCCTGTATTTCCTGATGTTCCTGATCCGTCTTGTTGGCAACGAGAATGACAGGTTTTTCCACCCCTCGAAGTCGCTCGGCTACCAACTCGTCGAGCGGCATCAGACCCGTCTGCACATCCACGACGAGCAGAATGACATCGGCTGCATTGATGGCCAACTCGATTTGCTGGCGAACATCCGCCGTCAGATTGTCCTCATCTTCGACGCCCATGCCACCGGTATCGACCAGCTCAAAGTAACGTTCATTGGCCTCGATCAGAGTCATCATGCGATCGCGAGTGACTCCTGAATAGTCATCAACGATGGCTAATCGACGGCGTGCCAACCAATTGAACAGTCTGCTCTTACCGACGTTTGGACTTCCGACGATGGAGACTTGGGGAATAGGCATGGAAAACTTCTTGAAACAGAATTGCTGGCGGAAAAAGCTTCAGCGACAAAAACGACCGGCACCAGATAAAGCAAGCACGGATAAGACACCAAAATCAAGTGACATGGCTTCCCCAGATTCCAGCTCAGCCCAGATTCCAGTCCACGGCTCCTGATGACAGCCAACAGGAGTGTCACATCGAAGCCGGCTTTTCATGCCGATCCAGCGGGAAAGGTTAAACACAGCGACCCAAATGGGATAGTCCTGTTTGCGTGACGCCCGGGTTCATGGTCGCCTGCCAAGGCCTTGTGACTGCTCGTGATCCTCCCAAACCGGTTAATCGCGAGACCCGCCTGATCATGGCCCGCCCCGCTCGCATGATGGACAGGTTGGTCGATACAATCACAGCAGCGGGTCAATCAAGCCCTGATCGCCGAGCAGCCTGTGAAATAATCAATGGGCTGGATTGACCGGATTCCATGCCTTTTCGCAGTAAAATGCCATGACGACCCCTCGCGAATCAACAACTTCAAACTCGGCCGGTGAGGCACAAGCCGACCTGCCCTCGACAACTGCGGGAAGTGCAGAGTTTTTGGATCCGCAGCAAACCTCGCTCGAGGCAGCGTCATTGGCGGCGCACTTGCAGCGAGTCGGCATTCGATGGCTGCCAACAGCCAACCCCCAAGCCACCGCCGAATTCGCAAGTCGCTTTAACCCATCGCCCGAAGCAGATGTTCCCACGTCTCCCACGGTGGATGTTGAAACGCAAGACAAATCAGACAAATCGCAGGTTGCCCCCCAAAACAGCAACGAGATCGCCAACGGTGCCGCATCCCCGGCCACTTCCGGTCACCCGGCTCCGAATCGTCCCCCATCAGTTCGTCCCCCATCAGTTCGTCCCCCGACGAGACTGCATGGGGTTTCGGCAATCCAAACCGATGCAGCCTCTTACTCCGGCCCGGCACTGGAGACGCACCAGCGTCTTGAACAACTCCAACAGCTGGAAAACACGGTTTCAGTCTGCACCCAATGCGCGACTCTCGCAAGCTGCCGCAACAAAACCGTTTTTGGAGAGGGTAGCCCGAATCCACGCTTTGCATTTTTTGGAGAGGGCCCAGGGGAACAAGAGGATTTGACAGGGCGTCCTTTTGTCGGTGCAGCAGGCCAACTTCTGACCAAAATGATCGAAGCCTGCACACTCAAACGGGAGGACGTTTACATCCTCAATACAGTCAAATGTCGGCCACCTGGAAACCGAAATCCAGAAGGTGATGAACTGGAAAATTGCCGAACGTTTTACCAACAGCAACTCGATTTCCTTCGCCCTGAATACATCGTTTGCCTGGGAGCAGTGAGTGCGCAGGAATTGCTAACAACAAAACTATCCGTTGGTCGTCTCCGTGGCACACTTCATCAATACTTTGCAAGCAAAGTATTGGTCACCTATCACCCTGCGTATTTGATTCGTAATCCGGCTGCCAAAAAAGCGGCTTGGGCCGATTTACAGATGCTGATGCGTGATGCTGGTCTGAAGCCGAAAGCCAAGTGATCGGAGTGTCCAGACCACAGGCAAAATTTTTATTTTGCTGATTGTTTGGGCTGACCAACCTGCCGACCCCCATTCGCTCTTGACCGTTTTCTTCAGATGGGAACAATTTGCGAACTGTGAAGCAAGGAATGCTCACATGCAGTGGTGGAACCACTGCCACAGCTACTGACACGATGAGCAGGGAGGCCATCATGCACCACGGGATCCAGCGTTCCGCAATCTCAGACAGAACTTGTGTGATTCCAGCCAGAGCGAATTCTCTGGTTGACTTGTCCACTGGCAAGTTCCCCGGCAGCAATCTGGAAGAGGTTCGCGAGCCATTCCGTCTTGAAAGCAATCCAGCTTTTTCTCTGCGTGACTTGCTTCCCCAAGCCCGTTTCTTTGCCGCAGAGGATATCGAGTTCGCTTCAGTTGCCGAGTCAGCGGATCACGCGTCGGCGGGTGACCTGATCGTTTATCGGATTGGGCAAGACAACCCAACTCGCTTGATCGCACAAGCCTTGGCCCGCGGCGCTTGTGGAATTCTGACTGAGCAATTGCTCCCATGCCCTCTTCCTCAATGCATTGTTGGTGATGTTGAGGTCAGTTTGGCAGAACTTGCGGCCAATCAAGCGGGGCACCCGGACCGGAAAATGCTAACCATCGGCGTCCTGGGTTCAGCGGGAAAAACAACCACTTCGCTGTTGATTGCATCCTTGCTGCGATCAGCTGCCATTCGCACTGCTTACCAAACTGATTTGGGAGAGAGTGATGGCATTGTCCAGTCGACTTCTGATAAATTGGTGCCGGTCAATACCGAACTGGTCAATTGGATGTCAGAAGCCATTGACAGTGATTGCAAAGCTGCCGTCATTGAAATTTCGGAGGAGGATGCACGTCACGGCAACTATGACGCAATTCAGTTCGACATCCTTGTGATTTGTGGGAGTGCAACTGGGCCGGATGATTTCGGAGCATCCGGACTTCAATGTAGCCTTGAGCGTCTCACTGAGGATGGAGTGGTGATTGCCTGTGCCGACGAACCGACCGTCACGCGTGAGTTGCAAAACCATGATGTACGGGTTCTGACATATGGAATCCAGAAAAACGCAGATGTCACGGCCCAGATTTTTGAGCAATCGGGCGGCGTAACAACCCTGCTTCTGACACACCAGGACTCCACGACCGTCATGGAGACGACTCTTTGCGGAACCGCAATGGCCTCCAATCATGCAGCCGCGGCTCTTGTTGGACTGTTACTTGCGGAACCCCTTGAACGGATCGCTGATAGTCTGAGTCAACTGCGAACGATCCCGGGCAGAAGCCAGCGTCTGTCGGAACCTGGAAAGGCAACCGTGGTCATTGAAGCAGGCGGAACACCAGCACGAGCGGTTGCGGCAATGCGTCCCTGCCGAGACATGAAAGCTGATGGCAGACTTTGGTGCGTACTTGCCCTGGATGCACATGCCGATGCCGAAACACTGTCAAGATATGGCACGCAACTGGAACGTTTTTCGGATCACGCGATCATCACGGCAACCGAACCAACAAGGACGCGTTTTCTTGAGGCGTCACACGCGGTTCTTGATGGCGTCAAAAAATGTGCCAGTTTCAGACTGGTTGCGAACCGACAACGTGCCATTGAATGGGCTGTCTCTGAAGCTGCCCCTCAAGACACCATTTTGATCATCACGAACGAGCGTCAAATGACTGCCCACCAGCAACGCTCCGATCTTGCCAACATTGCTGCCTGGGTTGAATCAGCACGCCTCGATGCAACGCACAGTGATACCCAGGCGAAACCCAAGCTTTCAATTTATGGTGGCTGAGTGATACGCGCTGCTGACTGACAGACAACGCCCCAGTTTCAGGTGATTCCGGCGGCCTTCTTGTCGAAGCAGGCCTTGTTCCAGATGCTGGTCCGCCGGGAATCCATCAACAGTCAAGGCAGTGCATCATCAGGGCTTGCCACTCAGCCCACTGGGTACGTTGGCACTGCCGGTACATCTCACTGCCTGGGTTCCGCGAGGCATGACTGCATTGGTCGACAAAGTCGAAGGGATCATGTCCGTCGTCGTCTGACCAGTCTGCCAATTCATCGAATACCGGATGTGGGCCCACTTTTCGGAACCAGTACTTGGCATTGCCGAAATCACCTTCCCGGCGGTGCATGATGCCATGCCAGAAACTTCCATTGCGACAGGGCAGGTTCTGGCTCAGATCATGACTGCGTTCCAGATCACCCGCCACAAGCCACAGACCGGACAGACACAAAGCAGCTTGCGATTTTGAAATTCCCGTAACCTCACCCGATGGGAGGGACAGTCCGGAGTCTGAGATCACCGCGTCGACAAGCATTTCGGAGATCTTTGCGACCATCTGCCCCTCTCCGAGCTCCGGTAGCTCCGCTTCCACAATTGCATCTTTCAAATCAGCCGGTAAGCAGGTCAGTTCAGCGTTTCCGATTGAGTGAAACTGTGGCATCTAATCATCTTTCATGTTGAAAACAATGGAAATATGGCCAAATCATCCCTCAGAATCGAGCCTTTGAGCCAGAGCAGCGAAGGAACCGTTTGGCGAAGGCTACCGATCCGGAACGACCATTGCTAGACTAACGGGCAGTCCCGCACGCGTTTCCAGGACCGACGACCTTAGGTCAATGGTTTTCGCGATGTACTGATTTCACGGCAACAACACTTTCACGGCAACAACACGATTCCGTTCAATCGAAGGCCACAAGCCGTCCTGTCCACAAGTCACAACGCTCTCGCGGCACGACTTTGGCTGGGAAAGTGAAGATCAAATTACATGAATCGCGGCTCCGTATCCATTGACCCTTTTCCTCCTCTCACCACTTTCCTATCAGACTGATGAGCAGCGGCGAACAAGCCCCCACGGATGGCCAGACCCCGACGGACGCAGATACCTCCCCGGCATCCGAGCAACCCGTTACCGGTGATTCCTCAACCGGCGATTCTTCACCCACCGCCAGTGCTGGCGAGGATGGTTCGAAGCCTGCGTCAGATACGACTCAGCAAGCTGCCAATCAAGACGAAGACACCTCGGCAACGGCCGCTGTCACCCCAACTGCGAAACCAGCCGGCCCGCTTGCCAAGCGGGCACGCGGAACCGGTCCGCTTGCAGCCCGTGGTTTGGGAGTGGCCAAACCTGCATCACCATCGGTCAGCACTGAAGATCTGGAAGCAGCAAGCGAAAAAGAGGCGAACAAGCAAGGAACCGGCGCCGGCAAGCAAAAGAAGTCGAAGCCACGCCCCAGAGTGGCCGGGGACAAACCACGCGCCAAACGGCCTCACCCCGCTCCAACCACCAAGGTAGCGATTCCGAACACGCGTCACGCACTGCCCGATGACATTCAGGCAGAACTCGACGCCGAGCTTGCAGCTGCAGATGTAGAAGAGATGCTCAGTGGCTCTGCCGGCATGGCGAATCGGACCGAGCCGCTGAGTGAAGGGGCGAGTGTACAGGGAAAAGTTCTCAAGATTCACGATGACAACGTGTTCATTGCTTTGGGCGGCCCCGATGAAGGTGTTGTGGCTTTTGAGCAATTCGAGCAGGAGCCAGCCATTGGGGACACGGTCGAAGTGCTCGTTCGAGGGATCAGTCGCGAGGACGGACTATATGCTCTGGGTCTTCCGGGCAGCGCCATCGAAGCATCTGACTGGGAAGACATCGAGGAAGGATCAGTCGTCGAAGTCACCGTGACTGGCAGCAATTCCGGGGGACTGGAGTGCAAGGTCGGCGGCGTCAAGGGTTTCATTCCAATCAGCCAGATCAGCGAATACCGGGTGGAAGACACGAGCGAATTTGTCGACCAGAAATTTCGCTGGGTTGTGACCGAAGCAAGCCAAACACGGGGAAACCTCGTTTTGAGCCGTCGGGCAATTCTGGAGCGGGAACGTGAGGAAAAACGCAAAGAACAACTGGCACAAATAGAGGCTGGTGATGAGCTTCAGGGCACAGTCCGAACCATCAAGGATTTCGGGGCTTTTGTTGATCTGGGCGGACTCGATGGACTGATTCACATCAGTAAACTGAGCTGGGACAGGGTCAAGCATCCCAGCGAGGTTCTCGAGGTTGGCCAGCAGGTGACGGTCAAACTCGATTCAGTGAACAAGGAGACCGGCAAAATCTCTTTGTCCTACCGAGACCTGCTGGAGAATCCGTGGGACACGGCAGAAAAAGAATTCGAAGTGGGATCTGTTCACAAGGGATCCGTAACACGCGTGGCAGCATTCGGCTGCTTTGTCAGGCTGGCCGCAGGGGTGGAGGGACTCGTTCACATCAGCGAATTGGCCCATCATCGTGTTTCCAAGGTGGGCGCCTTCGTCAGCGAGGGCCAGGAAGTCGAAGTCAAAGTTCTGAGCTTTGACCGTGAGGCCCAGAAAGTGAGTCTTTCAATCAAAGCGGCCCAGCAGACACCAGTGGACCCGACCAAGGAGGAGGATGCTCAGGAGGAGGTCGTTGAACCTCCACGCGAGGTAGCCGTCAAAGCGTCCCACACCGGCCCACTCAAAGGGGGAAACAATCGCGACACAGGTGGAGCTCAATTCGGGCTTCGCTGGTGATTTTTGCATCCGATCTGCCCGGCTTTTAACAATCGAGCGTGACTGCAGCGAGCAGATCATGCCTCAAGGGGCATTGCTGCCACGTATCAGGGAAATTGCCGTTATTTTCGTCATAACAGGCGCAACCCCACCCTTTGGTGATTAGTCTGCGAGACAGGCCCACGTCGGGGTGCATGGCATTGGACTGCCAGTGGACATCTCGCGGAGCCGAATCCGGCAGTCTGCCAGCGGCTGCGTCAGCAGGCGACCACCGTCCGGATTACGTCATCCCCCGCGATCTGGACGATCTGATGCAACTGTATTTCTTCCTGTTGGTGGTTCTTTCGCTCAGCAGTGCTTCCGTGCCTTCCATGGAAACCCCCATGGAAAAGGCAGCGTTGGCAACCATGTGCATGCTGGGAAGTTTAATTCTCATTTCTCACATCGCAGCCCGAGCGTGCTGGAAACAGATCGAGACGCAGCAGATCGAACCACTTCTGGGAGCAGAATTGTTCGAACGTCAAATGAACGCGTTTCGATGGCTCGGACTGGGAATCGTTCTGTTGTGTCTGACCGGCTTTGGTCTTGCCACAGCAACAGTACAGTCTCCCATGCTCAAGCAGTCTCTTTGTTTTCAAGCAGTCGTCCTGTTGATGCCGGGACTTACGATCACATTGTCAACGTGGTCCGCGGAACACTACTACCGCAGTCTGACTGGCTTGGTTGAACAGGGACTCCGACAGCATTTGGCTGGGGTCTGGCTACGGTTCCGTGGAACGATGGGATGGCTTGTTGTGCCAATCCTGTTACTGTTGGCAATGTCCGATCTGATTGCCGGACTTGAACTCCATGAAACACACACCGCAATCATCACGATGCTCGGCGTGCTGATATTTGTGCCATTTGCGTTACCGTGGCTGATCCGTTTTCTATTCAAAACCGCACCCGTTCATGAATCGGCAGAGAAGTGGTTCGAAAGTATCATCAGCGCAGCGGGAATAAGACGAACTTCGATTTTGTGCTGGCGCACGGATAACCGGGCATTCAATGCAATGATTGTGGGATTCATCCCTTCATTTCGTACGCTTCTGATATCAGACCGACTCATGAATGAACTGCCACGCCCGCAACTTGCGATGGTCGTTTTGCACGAGGTGGCCCACCTGAAACGTTTTCATGTGCCATTACGGATGCTGTCGATTGTCCCCGCGTGGTTGCTTGGTGGCTTGATCACACGAATGGCGGAAGGCCACTCCTGGGCCATCGCCGCTGGAAGTGGCGTATCCATCGCCATGACGCTCGTCATCCTCCGCCTGGCTGCCACTCGAACTGAATTTGACGCCGATCTGCAGGCATGCAACATGGCAGTCAGGGTTTCTCAGTTTGTGAAGGATGTACCATCCACGTACGACGAGGCCTCGCGGGCAATGGAAGAAGCACTTCGCCGCATCACCCTGGAATCCCACTCAGCCAGGAAAGCAAGCTGGCTTCACCCCAGTGTTTCGCAGCGGATCGCAGCATTGAAGCATCGAACCAACCGCGAGGAGTCTGGTATTTGTGAGCCAGAACCTCGATCCGATACAGCTCAAGCAACAGCAACGCTCAGCAATGTGATCCATTCGACTTGACGAGCGTGGGCTGGTCCATCCAAAGCGTTGCGTGAGCCATTGCAATTCCATGATCTGATCGGGAAAGGGCCGCTGATCAAAGGGATGCCGCTGATCAAAGGGATACTGAGCCGGGAGAGTGATGTCCGGGTATTTGATGGTCCCGAAGTCCAGGACCTCAAATTGCAAAGCCCCCCATTCACTCAAACGGCGTGCGTCTCCATAATCGTGGACGGCAATAGCTGGTCTACGGAAGTCCGGCGAACGGGCCAGCCGCACCTACATCACTTGGGAGACCAGACCATGGGACGCTCGGGAATCATCACTTTTAAAGGGAATCCAATGACACTCGAGGGCGATGACGTCGCCATCGGCACTGCTGCCCCCGAGTTCACGGTCCATTATGCAGATGCCGGTATTCAGGCATTGTCTCTTTCTGACCTCGCTGGCAAGCCTTCGATCATCAGTGTTGTCCCAAGTCTGGACACGCCGGTATGTGCCATCCAGACCAAGAAATTCAACGAAGAAATCGCTGGGTTGGGGGACAAGATCAATGCAATCACGGTCAGTCGCGACTTGCCATTTGCGCAGGCTCGTTTCTGTGGTGCCGAGGGGGTGACCATGCGCACCGCCAGCGATTACCAGTCGCACCAGTTCGGAACAGCATTTGGTGTTACCATCGAGGAACTGAAACTACTCACCCGCGCCGTGTTCGTGCTGGATTCTGAAGGCAAAGTCGCTTACAAGGAAATCGTTCCAGAAGTCACCGAGGAGCCCGATTACGCCGCAGCGATGGCGGCATTACGCATGCTCACCTGATGCAATCAGCAGGCTGGCTCGACAACAGGTTTCCGGACTTACCCCGCCTGCCAACCACAAACCCAACACAAGCAGGCGCACGAGTGGTGACATTCCGCCAGCTTGCGTACCTCGCCCCTCGGTCATTAATCACATGTCCAAATTCATCATCGCTGCACTGTATCGGTTCGTGCGTCTGGATGATCATGAAGACATGCAGCAGCAGCTTCACCAGAAGATGGTTGAACTGGACATCTGTGGGAGTCTGTTGCTGGCCAACGAGGGTATCAACGGAACGGTAGCAGGAACACGAGACGGCATTGATCGTCTTCTGGCTTACCTGCGGAATGACGATCGGCTGGCAGCTCTGGAGGTCAAGGAATCGTTCGCGGATGAACGTCCGTTCCGTCGAACACGGGTGAGACTGAAAAAGGAGATTGTCACGATGGGCGTGGAGGGCATCGACCCGAACCATGCGGTCGGAACCTATGTCGATCCGAAGGATTGGAACGACCTGATCAGTGACCCGGACGTGACAGTGATCGATACCCGCAATGATTACGAAGTTGCCATTGGTTCATTCGAGGGAGCAGTGAATCCCGAAACGGAATCATTTCGTCAGTTTCCATCTTTTGTTGACAAGGAACTGAATCCCAACAAGCACCGCAAAGTGGCGATGTTTTGCACGGGCGGCATACGCTGTGAAAAGTCAACGGCCCTACTACGTCAAAAGGGCTTCGACGAGGTGTACCACCTACGCGGTGGAATCCTGAAATACCTGGAAGAAGTGCCCGAAGCAGAGTCAAAGTGGAAGGGCGACTGCTTTGTTTTTGATAAACGGGTCTCTGTGGGGCACAACCTGGAAGTGGGTGATCACCTCATGTGCTTCGGTTGTGGCTGGCCGGTCGACAAACAGAAGCAGCAGGACCCCAGTTACATCGAGGGTGTTCAATGCCCAAATTGTGCCGAAACCCTCACAGACGAGCAACGGGCCAGATTCTCCGAACGACAGCGGCAGATCGATCAAAAGAAAGCCGTCGATGAGCCCTGAAAAAATTTCCAGATTCGATCACGGGTTTCTGTGTTCTGCCGTATTTTGGGATCACCGGCCGGTCGCTAGAATACAGGTTCAACTTAAACGTTTTTCCATTCGGGAATTTTCATGACAGCTGTAGAACTACCACCTGAGATCGAAGTAAAACTGAACCCCGCAGATCAGGATGAGGACGGTTTCGTCAGCATTTGGAACATTGCGTCGGCCTCCACCGATGGAGACCTGGAACAGACTCGCGCTCTGGCAGCCCAATTCCTCTGCTTTCTCTGCAAGCGGAACTGCGATTTCGTTGTCACCAGTTCCACCAACGCAGAGTATCTGGATGAATGGTTTGAGCGTGACACGAAAATCCTCTATGACTGGAACCTCGACAGTGAGAAGGTCGATGTCATCGCCCAGCATGCTGAGGTGCCGTACGAGCCGTTTGTCTCCTATCTGGAAAACCAGAAATTCAATCCGAAAACCAAATATGCACCGCGACGGGTTGATCGCGTGGAGTGGTTCCAGAATCAATGGAGTGTCGGCTGATCTTTTTCATGCCGACACAACGTGCCCCGGAGAACTGCAGCGGAAGGAATGTTTGAAAAGCCATTCCGGCCGGGGCGATTGTCTCCGCTGCTAACGTTCAATCACGTCGCATGAGGTAAAAAAGGAATCCGGACTTTCCTGATTCCTTGATATAGATAACTATTACATTAAATTTTTAAGATATATAACTTATTAAAAGAAAAGAAATTATAGAGTGTTCTTAATATGTACTTTGATAATTTTCCAACTATACCTTATGATTCAGAATTAACAGGTCAATTTAAAGATGTTAAAAATTTACTTAGGCGTGTTGGTGTAAGAGCAAAAGTAAAATCTAATGCATCACTATTTGATACATATGATGTAAAAAATGGTGAGACACCAGAATCAATTGCATTTAAATTATATGGTGACGCTGAATTACATTGGGTAGTAATGTTGTTGAATGATATTACAGACAGATATCACGACTGGCCGATGTCAGAGGCACAGTTTCTACAATTTGTAAATGAAAAGTATTCAAATGTTGATGCAGTGCATCATTATGAAATATCACAATCATCTGGTGACACATCAGTAAAAATTAATATTGGCACAGATAATACAGATTATCCAACTGCTACTGCAATAACTAATTTTGAACACGAACAAGAACAACAAGACATTAAAAGAAAGATAAGACTTTTAGACCCATCTTTCGTTACTGATTTTGTTGAAGAATTTAAATCATTAATGAGTGAAACTATAATCTAATGGAAAGTATGACAGGCACTAGGTATGCTGGAGAGTATGACTTATTAGAACTTAAATTATTCACCTCATCAGGTGCTGTAATTAATCTAGTAAACATGTATCAATCATTAAACATATTTGAAAATATGTTTTCAAATACATTATCTGGTGAATTATTAATGATTGATAAAAATAATTTAGTGATGAATGCACCCATAGTTGGTCAAGAGTTTCTATCATTTAAAATTAAAGTTGGAAAGAGTGCTATATTCTTAAGGCTTATT
>JAAXJB010000074.1:0-15879 GCA_012270065.1 Rubripirellula sp.
TTGGGGGGGAGCTGGCGGATCGTCGGCAGTGTTCTGGCAGTGGTTGACATGCCCTCGAATGTAGCGGGATCCGACGCGGCGACAACCGAGGGCGAAGGTTGATTCAACGAAAATCAGGAATCCCGTCTCCTGCCTTTCGGCAATCAAGCTGCAACAGCCTGCAATTCTGGTGTGCGACCGCTGGAAAATCGGTACGTCTACCCATGGCCTGCAGCATGAAACGCGTTCACCGATGGGTTGGCGAGGCGGTTTCACCTTTGCCAGGGGCTGTCTGCTAACGAATCAGCAATGTGAGGCGTTCGCGGCCTCGCCGTACGATCATCCGCACCGACTTACCGGCGCGTTTGGCTTCCACCAGGATTTCGGCCAACTGTTCGACTGACCGAACTCGCAGACCGCCGACAGATTCAATGACATCACCAACCTCCAGGTCCGCCTGATCGGCAAGGCTGCCATCTTCGACGCTGCTGACAATCAGGCCACTTTGCAAGCCACGGTATCCGTATTGTCTTTGAGTTTCCGGGGTCACCGGAATCAGTTCTGATCCAAAGTTGTTACGATCGTCTCGAAAACCAGCCATCGCTTCATCGGTCCGCTCGGTAAGCCTGACTCGAAGCTGAAGGTTGCGTCCGTTTCGATTGACTTCCATTCTCAGGGTTGATCCGGGCGGTCTGTTTGCCACGTAGTTCCGCAGTTGTGTGCCACCGGTGCAAAGTCGTCCGTCAATCCTTGTGACGACGTCCCCCACCTGCAAACCGGCACGATCGGCTGATTGATCAGGCAGCACAGTTGCAACAAAGGCTCCCGAACGCACTCGCAAGTCATAGCGTTCCGACAGGGCGGGTGAGACATCGACGACTTGAGCGCCAAGGAAACCTCGGCGGACTTCGCCATTTTCGATGATGGACTGCAGGACCGGCTGTGCCATGGAAACCGGAATCGCGAATCCAATTCCGGCACTGGCACCGCTTTGGGAAAGGATTGCCGTGTTGATCCCGATCAATTCGCCCCGCAGGTTGACCAGCGGCCCTCCGGAATTACCAGGGTTGATCGCTGCGTCGGTTTGAAGGAAGTCTTCAAACCCATCACCGTCAGCAATGATTGATTGAACTCGATTTTTTCCACTGATGATGCCAGCAGTGACTGTCTGGTCGAGTCCGAATGGGCTCCCGATCGCCAGCACCCAGTCTCCCACTCTCGTTGCGTCCGAGTCGCCAAATGCGACCGAACGGAGGTTCGGAGCATCGATTTTGACCACAGCGAGATCGGTCTGTGGGTCGGCCCCAACCACAGTACCGGCGACGGTTTGGCCGTCTGATAGCTCGACCGTAAGTGAGTCGGCACCTTCGATCACATGGTTGTTCGTGAGGATATAGCCGTCGGGACGAACAATGACACCGCTGCCCATTCCATTCTGCTCTCGCGGTCCAAATTGCCAGCGGAATTGAGGTGGGATTCGATTCACCCGAGGGTCCACAACGAACTGCTTGGTGCTGATGCTCACCACGCAAGGCCGCAGCGATTGTGCCACATTGTGAAACGCGTCCGAAAGACTTTGGGCGTGTTGAAGTTGATTGGCGTTGACAATGGGAGGTCCCGATACCATCCCGTTAGATGAACGATCCTGCGCCTGCGCCGGTGCCCTGGTGTCAGAAGGCAGAAGTAAAATCAAGGTCGCCGTGAGCGAACTCATGGTGACGGTTGCGAGTGTCAAGCCGACGTGGCTGAATATCCTGGTCATTCCCGGTAGCTCCCTGATAGCTCTCTCGTATCGTCTTCAAAAAATCGGCAGCGTGCTTCAAAGCGTTTGCATCCGGTATCCAGACGTGCCCACTTTGTCTTTCTGGTTCCGTATTCACTGGTGCTGCGTTGTGCGGCAATGCCGGGTTGTGACAACGTTCGGGAACGCTATCCCGGCATTGCTTTGGGACGTCCCATTATTACAAAACTGTCCAGTTACTTGTACTTGGCTGATGGATTCGCGGGCAAAATGACCGCTGTTTACGTGTTTTGCTGATTCTGATGTTTTCTGATTTGAACATGTCACTTGGCTGCTTGCCCAGTTTCACACCGGTTGTGGAATGGGTGTCTGATTTACTCCCACATGTGTCAGTTGCTATCTGATACGCTTGAAGCTGGGAACAGAACCTGTCGCGGGTTGGCACAGTGAGCCAACAAGCCGGGGTTGGATCACGGTTGACGTCCGGGAGCGCCTGAGCATGCGGGATACACTGACGGTGATATTGGCTGGAGGCCGAGGATCGAGACTGGAACCTTTGACACGGGATCGAGCCAAGCCAGCGGTGCCATTTGGCGGCCTCTATCGCATCGTCGATTTTGTGTTGAGCAATTGTCTCAATAGCGGCATGAGACGTCTGCTCGTGCTGACGCAATACAAAGCGCAGTCTCTTGATCGACACATCAATCTCGCATGGCGGGGATATTTTTGCCGGGAACTGGGTGAATTCATTGATGTGGTTCCGCCCCAACAGCGTTTTACGGATAACTGGTATCAGGGCACCGCCGATGCTGTTTACCAGAATATCTATGCGATTGAGCGAGAGAATCCCAGAGATGTTGTGGTTCTTGCCGGCGACCATATTTACAAGATGAACTACAGTCCCATGATCGACTTTCATCGCCAAAAGGACGCGGATATCACCATTGGAACCCTCCGAGTCAGTCGCGCAGAAGCAAGGCAATTCGGTGTCATGCAGACTGATGGGGAGCAACGTGTGGTTGGTTTTGAGGAAAAACCGGCGGAACCCAAAGCGACGTCCGACGATCCTGATTTCTGCCTTGTATCCATGGGAATTTATGTTTTCAAAGCGGAGTTTCTTTACGAACAGTTGTGCAAGGATGCAACGCACGAAAACAGCCATCATGACTTCGGGAAAAACATCATCCCCGACGCCATTGATGATTACCGTGTATTTGCTTTTCCTTTTCTCGATGAGAATAGGAAAGTTGATGCGTACTGGCGCGATGTTGGCACCGTCGATGCGTACTACGAAGCGAATATGGATTTGACCTGTGTCGATCCACTTCTCAATCTGTATGATCAGAAATGGCCAATGCGTGCATTTCAGCCGATGCTTCCTCCACCCAAGTTTGTCTTCGGAAGTGAGGGGAAATCAAACCACCGACGCGGCGAAGCGCTTGATTCGATCGTCTGTCAGGGGGCAATCATCAGCGGCGGTCGGGTTGCTCGAAGTGTGCTCGGGCCGAATGTCCGAATCAACAGTTTTGCTTCGGTAGAAGACAGCGTCCTTTTCGATGGGGTGCAGGTAGGCAGAAGATGTCGTCTGCGTCGCGTAATCATTGATAAGGATGTCAGCATCCCTGCCGAAACGGAGATTGGTTATGATTCGGCAACAGATCGGGCACGTGGCTTCACTGTCACGGAAAGTGGTCTGGTTGTGATCGCCCGGGGAGAAGACCTTTCAGGGTCAGAAAGTGTCGAGGCCGATGTTCAAGGAGAGGCACCCCAGCATGCCGCGAAGTAAGTGGTGGACAGAATTGCGAATGTCAGGCCCGCGTGCTGGCGAAAGTCAGGAATGCAGCACAGTCCAGTGTGTTGAGAGGAGCGTGGATTTATGTCGAATATGAATCAGCAAATGCTGCTTTTGGGCGCATGTTTTTTTGGGGCTGTTTTGCTGATGCTTGGAATCTGGATCGGTATGCGTTTGGCGAAGATTGTGGAACGCAAGCGAACAGCTGATTTTCAACTTCAGGATGGTGATCGCGAACGCATTCTGCAATTGCTGCAGGACCTGGCCGCCTGGATTCGGGAGTGCGGACGCAGTGTCGATGATTACCAGTCATTACTGGAAAAGTTTGAATTCGATGTGGCAGGTGATGAATCGAATCGCAGTGTTCAACAGCAACGTGCAGCAATTGCCATGGAACAGGTCCTGAAGGGAGTTCGAAGAACATCAACGCGTCTGGATGCTTGCCAATATCGACTGGAAAAGCAGACCTCGCAAATCAGATCCTACGTCAGTGATGAAAAGACGGATGCTTTGACTGGTTTGCCAAACCGGCACGCTTTCGATATCAGTCTTGATGAATTGTTTGCTGCCAGCCGCTTGGGAGAGGAAAGTCTGGTTCTTGCGTTGCTTGATGTTGATCGCATTAAGTCGGTCAGCGATGAGTATGGGAAGCAGGCTGGTGATTCTGCTTTACGGCAACTCTGTGAAGTGATGTGCTCGAAACTCTCGGGGGCGGTGACTGTGGCACGCTTTGGAGGTGGGGAGTTTTCGATTGTCTTGAATGGGCCGCTCCGTGAAGCAGCTGAAAAGATGAATGATGTAAGACGCGAATTGGAAGCGGAGAGATACACCTTTGGTACGGAGACGCTGAGATTGACCGTCAGCGTTGGCCTGAGTGATTTTGGTGACAATTTGGTGGTCGGGGCTTTGTTACGGCATGCCGACGATGCTTTGTTCACGGCAAAGAAAACCGGTGGGGATCGGGTTTATTACCACGATGGAACGGGGCCCGTTCTTGTGGGAGCTCCAGAAACTGCTGAAACGAGGGTGATGGACTGATCCGTTCGGGGAACAGCGTGATCCTGATTGGGCAGGTCGCTGAGCTTTGTTCGGAGATCCGTGGCGCACTGCATTGAACATGAACGGAAATCCCATTCGTTTTCCAGTCAAATCCCCGTGCAGTGTGGCAGTCGGACTCCAGTCCGATACGTTGTCGAATCGAAGCCGCTTTCAGCCTCTTGAACGCTGTTTGGCAAACGTTTTGCTGTTTCAATCGCAAGGCATCTGTTGAGGAGCGGGATTTTCCGAAAAAAGGACTGCGGAGATCCGACGCCCTTTGCGTGTTAATGAGTGAGCAGATTGATTCATTACTCGTGAAATTGGCAAGAATCATGTCCATTCATTTCGATACTACACCGGCTGTGATCTACATCGTCGATCGAGATGCCGGTTCCCACGCATTGTATCAAGCCATGGCTGAACGGCTCGGTGTTGATATCCGTTTTTCCACTTCGGTCGATGAGTTGCTGACGACGGCTCCCAAGGTGGCCCCTTCCTGCCTGGTGTATGACGTACGGTCCGGAGCAGACGAGTTTGAGCAGTGGCGGCAGAAATTGGCGCAGCAGACTGCGGATGTGCCAATCATTCTGATTGCTGACGAAGATGAGGATCCCCGGACCGTATTCGGATTTCAACTCGGGACTCTGGCAGTTCTGAAAAGACCAGTTGCCATGAATGTGCTCGAGGAATATCTCCGATACGCTGCTCGACGTCATCGTGCCGTGCAGAATCTGATGCAACATCATGCCAGGGTTGGGCAGACATTACAGGATCTTACCGAACGTCAAAGTCGAGTTCTTGAATTGGCTTCCACGGGCATGCCCAACAAAACCATCGCGGTCAGGCTGGGGGTATCACAACGCACCGTCGAGACTGAACGTGCGAAAATACTCAAAGCATTTTCAGCGGATGCGTTTTGTGATGTGACTGCACAGGTTGGTGGATTCCGCGTGCTCGAAACATTGCAGCAGTTGCAGCAACGGGCCAGCGTGATTCAGCACAGCGATGTGAAGGTTTTTGATCAAAAACCACATGGAGATGCATCAGCCACGATCGATCTGGGGAGCCTTTCGTCGGACGTGCTGATGCTGGTTTCGAATCAGACGGATTTAACGGCTTGATGTGAGCAAGAAATCAATTTTGCTCGTCACTTCACGATCCGGCTCTGGTGAGCCGGGCAGGCAGGTTGCGATCGTTGTTTCGCGCGGGCAACTGGTCGGCAGGGCGGGGGAAGAGGGGTGCGGCTATCAGGTGATGTTCTGGCAGAAGCCTCGATGTGCATTTCGTTGCTGATGAGGTTCAAGAATCACGACCAGTGGCTTGGTCCGGGTTCCAAAACGTCGGAAGATCCTGAGTCGCCCCCGCCACCCGGTCACGGGTACCTGTCCCTATCAAAGCAGCGAACCAGCCAACCCGTGACCCAGCCATCCTCGCCACCCGGTCACTCCTGCCAGGCTTGCACAATGAAATCCAGCACCACCAGACTGAGGTGCTCAGTTGCCGGATGTTTACGTTGAGATCAGGTGAGGTTTTCGCTGACAACTCATCGGAAAAAGGGATGTTCAGATTGTGAATCCATTGTTTTTTTAAGTGACTGAGTTGTGCACCGTCTCGTCATGGTCAACGGTTTCCAGTTAAACTGTGTGGCTCTGGCATTCGGAACCGCTTTTTTGCCCTGGCATGAATGATTTCGACGATACACGATTGATAGGCATGCTCCGCCGAGTGGTGAGCGACTGCGGGAAACTTTACCGTCAATCTGGTACCTGGATGGTTCGTCGGTTTCCAACCTTGCTGGAAAGTGACACAGCGGGCTTCGTCGACTTGATGGATGATTTGCACCGTGGTCTTTTGATCAAGGTTTACGTCACAGTCGTTCGAGCTGACAACCGATGGAGTGCGCCCGAGAAAAAAGTTGCAGCTGAGATGATTGAGCACCTCTGGGACCAGAGACTGCGAGGTAACGAGCTGCGAGATGCTGCAATGGAGTTGTTCAAGCAGGCTGATTTGTTGAATTGGGAGTCACTGGTTGCACCGTTCGTTCGGTATGAGCCACTTGCAGACAGTAAGTCGCACGTTGAGACGATTGTGATGCGGCTTGCAAACCTCGTTGCCAAGTGTGACGGTGAACTGCTCGATGAAGAGTCCATTGCGTTGCACACCCTGCAACGTGAAATCGACATGGCGTTGTATCCTGCCAATTCAGAGGATGTGTTGGCACCTCTGGGGCCCGGAGCTGGACAAGCCGGAGGAAGTCAAGCAGTTGCCAGAAAAGAAAAGGGCGAAAAAGCAGGTCAGGCAGGCAAGCCGCAAGCGGATGGGGTGGAATCAACCAAGCCACTTTCGGATGAGGAAAAGAAGAAACGGCTCGACGCCGCGCTTAAGGAACTCGATGATTTGATCGGTCTTGATGTGGTCAAGGATCGAGTGAGAAGTTACACGAACTTTCTGCGACTGCAGGGGGAAAGACGTAACGCCGGGTTGAGCACGATGCCGATCAGTCTGCACATGTCCTTTGTTGGGAATCCGGGGACCGGGAAAACAACCGTGGCTCGAATTGTCGGCCAGATTCTCGGTGCCTTGGGAACGCTTGAGAGTGGTCATGTGGTGGAAACAGATCGAAGCGGCCTGGTCGCTGAGTACGCTGGTCAAACTGCGACGAAAACCAACAAGCTGATTGATACTGCTCTGAATGGGGTTCTCTTCATTGACGAGGCATACAGCCTCATTGATGCCTCCGGGGAAGATGCTTACGGCCGTGAGGCGGTGCAGTGTCTGCTAAAACGCATGGAGGATGACCGCGAAAGGATTGCTGTGATACTGGCCGGTTACAGTGATGAAATGAGACAGTTGATCCGTTCCAACCCTGGTTTGTCTTCTCGCGTCAACACGACGATTGATTTTGAAGACTATACGCCAGTGCAACTGGGGCGGATATTCGAGCATCTTTGTGAGAAAAATCAGTATGAGATTCCGAGTGATGCCAGGCATCGTGTTTTGATGGGATTCTACTACCTCCATCAGCAGCGAGACCGGCATTTCGGAAACGGGCGTCTCGTGCGGAATGTGTTTGAAGATAGCGTACGACGTCTGGCTGATCGACTGGCTGACGCGAGCCAGTTGACTGAATCTCTGCTCACAACTCTGTTGGCAGTCGATGTCAGTTTCCCTGATTTGGACGACAAAAAGTTGAACCAACTGGTGTCAGCCAAACATGTTCTGCGCTTTGAATGTGGTGAGTGCAACGCAAATGTGCGAATTGAACCTCGTTCTCTGGGACGTCGCATGAAATGCGGCAAGTGCAAACACGTGCAGTACGTCGGGTGGGCAAACGTGTCAGATTCGTGAGTCGTGCACGTTTGAGCATTCACCGTTCTGTCACGTTTGAGCATTCATCGTGGTGAGCTGAACTAGCATTCAATTTGATCAGCACTTCGACGGGTTCGCAGGACGATGTCCAGACGAGGACGTCCAGACAATGAACGCTGGCAGTAGGGTCAGATTCACCACTGTTCCGATTGACAGCGTGGACGCAACAAGGATTCCGAAAGTCGCTGTCGGTGCGAATTCACTCGTCG
Source organism: Rubripirellula sp. (assembly GCA_012270065.1). Lineage (GTDB taxonomy): Bacteria > Planctomycetota > Planctomycetia > Pirellulales > Pirellulaceae > Rubripirellula. The sequence goes on from JAAXJB010000074.1 coordinate 8,129, forward strand.
CCATGACACCAAACCCTGCAATGAGAGCAGCCGTTGCCAGCAGCAGCGGTACACCGATTCTTCCCGCGGCATGGCGTGCTGAAGTCTGTGCTGTATGTTTTCGCAGTCTCGCCCGTTGGTAACCCGAGAGGAAATGAACCGAACCGTCGATTGACAATCCAACCGATACGGCGGCAATCATCGCGGCACCCATGTTGATCTTTCCGCCGGTGATTCCAACCAGAGCAAGCACAACAAAGACGGGGAGGATATTGGGGATCAATGCCACGACCGCAAGCCGCAGCGTACCCGTGGCGAACCAGAGTAGCAGCAGAATGAGAATGCTCGAGATTACAAAACATCGCCATTGATCATGGACCAGTTGATTGATCAAATCGGCCATGATGACGTAGTAACCGGTCACAATTCCTGTCGGGTGTGCGTTGGGGGTGTGATGTTGATTTTGGTGTTGAACCTGGTCGGCTTGGATTGCATCCCTTTGCGATGGTCTGGCTACATTGACCCACTTTTGACTGCTGACGTGTTCTGTGACAACTCTCTGCACTTCCTTGATCATTGCCGTCTTGGTCGGGGCATCCAGTTGTTCCCGGCTCCGAAGCATGATTCGTAGCTTGCGGTGGTCTTTCTCGGGTTGGCTCAGTAAGGCGTCATAAAAAACGGGCATCACAACCGACATGGCTGAAAGCCGTGACGAGGGCGAAAGTAGAGCGGAGAATGTTGAACGCCTGGCTACATCATCAGCATCGGCGAGGCTGAGGACCTTGGTGAGTCCTTCACCGTTGATTTTGATCGATCTGAGTTTTGATTCGAGGTTTCGTACCTGCTTCAGATATGGCTCATTGAGTTCGGTCGGAGCATCAACAATGACGTCCCAGACGCCTGCGCCACCTAACTCCGTTTCAACTTCCTGGTAGTCCGACACGACACTGCTGTTGGGGTCAAAATTGTTCAGAAAACTTGTTTCTGTTTCCGCCCGTCCCATGCCTATGGCGGCAAACATGATCATGCTCGCAGCAGCGATCATGCACCCGCGAGGGGATCGGATCGCCAGATCGGCAACCCGCATGCACTGTCGTCTCAAAATGCGGGAAAAATGCTGTTGCAGGTTGTCCAGTTGATGGTGAAACCGGACGCCCGGTAGCATCATGATTGCCGGTGAAAAAAGAATGATCGCTGCGCACACTGCCAAGGCTGAGATGGCAATCATGATGCCAAATTCGCGTATGGGAAGAATCTGGGATATCGAGAGAGCCGCAAAGCCAGCCGCATCTGTCATGCAGGTCCAGAAAATCGGGAGTATCAACAACGCGATGGAATCGGTCGTTGCGGTTCTCTGGTCGTGGCCACGGCTTTTTGCATTGCGGAAACGGACGCCCAGGTGCAGTACTGCCGTGACCGCAATCACGGTGATGATCGCGGTAAGAATTGTCGACACGATTGAAAGATTGCTTCCGATCAATACCATGCATGCCTGTGTAACCACCGTCGCCCACAGAATCAGGATGATGGACATTGCTACGAAGCGTAGATCAAGTAGCGTTAGCAGAACCACGACAGAAAGTAGCAGTACGGTGGTCGTCGCAAGCTTCACGCCGTCTTTCTCGATCAGGGCGAATCCATCATGAACCAGAACCGGTTCGCCCACCAGTAACGCCCGGCGTGGTGGTGTTTCGGAGTCGTTGACGTTGACGAGGGTTGCCTGCTTGGTCGCGGCAAGTTGATTTGTCGGCGTTGCCGGGTTTTGTGTGGTCGTTGCATTCTGCAATTGTGTGGCAAAACGCTTCAGGTTTTCAACGGTTTGCGGAGGGTGTTCAGGCTCAAGAATGGCGACGATCGCAGCGTGCGAGTGGTCTTCCGAGTGGGTGTATCCGGCGAAGATCTCATCGAGACCTTCGGCAATTCGATTGCCGGGACGAAACAGGGTCGGTTCATTGTTGAGTATCGACAGTGGCTGAAGTTTGGAAATGGCATCGTTGAGAACAGACGGCGAAAGAACACCTTTGACGCCCGGAATGGCAGCGATTTGTGCCGACAGGACACGGTTACGTTCGATTCCCGCATCCTCGGTCAATTCGCTATCCTGATAGACCAGCATGACCACTGCATTGCCGCCAAATTGCTCCTGAAGCTCGCGGTAGGCAAGGAAAGTGGGGTCAGCAGCGGGAAACATGGCGTCAATCGAGCGTTCAAGCTGAATCTGCCGTGAAGCAGGGAATGCCAAACCGAAAAGAACAACCCCGGATGCAAACAGCAGCCACCGAAAAGTCACCAGCTTTCCCGCGACGAACCATGGCCAATTTGGTTCGGAAGATTTGTTTTGCCGGATGGCCAAGCGTTCGTGTTCAGAATTCCGGGAAGTCAATTTAATAAGGTCGTGTTGTGACTGCGAATGCGAAAGAAAGTGACGCTGACACCTTTATGGGCCGTGTGATGCGGTGCAATTCGGTGCGAGTCGGGTTCTTTCTTGCGATCGGTGCTTTGCTGGTTCGTGGTGGTGTTTGCTGGCAGAGTCTGGAGAAATATCGGGATGATCCAGATGCCTACCGGTCGATTGCTGAAACGCTGGGTACCAAGGGAGTGTTGGGTTTGACGGCGGAGAATGGTCAGGCGATCGCTACCGCTTTTCGTCCTCCGTTGTATCCAACCCTTCTGTCCTGGTTCGTGCAGGATCAGCAGCTCCCGTCCACCGCGGTGGCGTGCCTCCACATTTTGATGGGTGTAGCAACCGTATTGTTTACCTATTGTGCAGCCGTGTCCATGCTTCCACGCGACGCCCGTTTTTGGGGCCCCGCTCTTGCAGCAATTCTGGTCATGGTTGACCCACTGTTGCTTCAGCAGTCAAGGCTCGTCATGACAGAGACTCTCGCCGCCATGCTGGTGTCTGTCACTCTGTGGTGGTGGGCCTGTTGTCGGCACAAGTTGCATGGTGCATTGAGTGGAATGACGTTGGGCACGCTGATGAGTCTTGCATTTTTGGCACGTCCTACCTTTGTTGTCTGGGCATTTTTACTCGTGTTTGCCACGTTGGTTGCTGATACATGGACTTTCAAGACAGGATCCGGCCGGGATTGGAAAAAGCGTTTGTGGTCAGGATTGCCGTTCAGTCTTGCTGTGGTTGCTGTTCTTGTGGTCGTGATTGGAGCGTGGGCGTTGCGGAACCTGCGGGCCGTAGGGGATCCGGTTTGGGCGACCACCCACGGCGGTTACACCCTGTTGCTCGGCAACAATCCATACTTCTATGATTTTTTACAGAATGGTTCCGCCGATGGCCGGTGGGATTCGGAGGCTTTTCAGATCGCTTATTCACATCGTTACGATGGAGATCCGAAAACCCGGGATTTTTGGCAGCGAGATTGGGGCGAGCGAAGGCTCGTTCAGGATCCGGCTGTCGTGGCAGTGGTGAGCGAGCGTTCAGACGATCTCCTTGCGTACAATGCAGCAAAAGGAGTCATCTCCCGTCAGCCAAAGATGTTCCTGTGGTCGTCCGGTGTCCGGGTTGTGCGACTCTGGGATCCATTTCCGAATCTCCTGCGCGAACGCAGCGCGTGGGGCGTGACTTTGATTGGAAGCTACAACTGTTGTCTTTACATTGGCATGCTGATTGGTTGCATCCGATTGGGACGCAGTTTCTTCAGCGTGAAGTGGTTGCCGGTGTGGACCCTGTTTGTGACGTTGACTTTGGTTCATGCGGTTTACTGGAGTAACATTCGGATGCGAGCACCAGCAGTTCCGGCGATGGCATTGCTTGCATCTGCCGCAGTTTCTCCATTGCGTCAGCGAGGCAGGAGTGCGATTCAATCAGTAAGCGATCGTGATGAAAAATGTGGTTGACGATCGACGGACTTCGACGACTTCGCGGGTACGAAAGCAGGTTGCTGTGTCGTGCGGTTTCCGAGATGTTGTCCGACTGTGTTGTCGCGATCAACGGGAACCTTGACACGCGAGCCGGGATCCGAAACTACGGTATCGACTGGTTCGATCAATGGGAAGTTGAACAGAGAATCTGGCTGCTGGAAAAGGTTTCCATTGCACTCTTGACTGAACAGCCGGCACTGCAGCCTGCTGCCATGTGGGAGGCAACCGTGGATGCTGTTTTTCAGCATGTGCTGGAGTCAGTGATGGAGGAAATTGACCTCATTGGAGCAACTGAAATCGCGACGCTTTTCGAGGAAGTTGAAGCTGGGTCCGGGCAGGAAAGCTGGCAACAAACGGTAGTCGGCGCATTTCATCAGTGGGGGAAAAGTTCGGACTTTGTGTCCGGTCTGGATCTGGGTGCGCAATGGCGACGGCTAGTCATGCATGTACCAGATCTCATCCTTGGAGTCACCGCTTACCATGTGCTCGAATCCTATCGGGATCTCGATCCAACCAGGCTGGCGGTCATCTTGAGCCAGAAAGGACTTCCTGCCGATTTCCTTGAACAGATTCCGCCCATGCTGAGTCAGGCCATGACTGAAAAATCTGTTCAAGACCTGCAGGATTTGCTCGGACGTGCTAACGGTGATGGTCTGACGTGAAGTGGTTTCCCATGCGGGATCAAAGGACATGTGTCATGAAAACTTCGAACGTCTTCATTGATCGTCAATGTTCGCACATCAGTACATCGAGAGTGAAAGACTGTCTTGATGCCACCGGTCATTCCGTCAAATTGACGTTTTCGGTGTTGGTTCGCTGCAACCAATACACCAGGATGCCGCCGGCGATCGTTGACCCTGATTCACCCCATGTCCACCACCATATCAAACCAGACATGGAGTCAACGATGAATTGAAGTCCTCCGAACAGCAGCGTACCAAAGGCAGCATATCGCACGAGCGGGCGATAGCGGGGAAGATCAGTTGCCAGTACCAGTAGCGTCAAGCCGACAAAGCCATACAACAGAGACAGGTTTCGGGCCAGATAAAAAGTCAGTGGGGACTCCGGGAAGGGGACAATGCCGAGTTCTTCCGAGATTCTGACAATCCACTGTTCGGGCATCAGGGCGGCGAGAAACGCCAAAAGCGCGATTCCGCCAGTCAGTCGGAGCACAAGCAGCAAACATCTTTCACGCCAGCGTGAATCGTGGTCGGCAATTGTCGGTGAATCTTCTGAATTGTTGTTTTTGAGGTGCGACCCACCTTGTTCATTCAGTTGCATTGTTTTCGCTCCAAGGAGGATGCGGGGCGGGGTCACAAACCGACAGTTGCTCTTTCAAGTCACCGGGAATGGCAACGACCTTATGCTTGGCGAGATCAACATAGACCCAACGCGTTTCGACCTTGGCCAACACCGTCGCATCGGCTGGTCGGCAGATCAAGTATTTTCTGCGTGAAGCGAATTTCGCAATATCGGCAACCCATGTCCGCACGATGATTGCATCACCCTCCATCGCAGCAGCGCGGTAGGTAATGTCGTGCTTGCGTACCACCCAGCCCATGTGTTGCTTGAGTGCCTGTTCGCTATCCCAGCCTGCTGCGCGACTGTGTGCACCAGCCGCCCAAAGTGTCCATTGCAGGTAACGCAAATTGTGCACGTGGCCTTGAGCATCGATTTCATCCGATGTGACCGTATGCGGGAGATCAAAAAAATCAGACATGCGATGAAGAACGGGATTGGCCGTTGTTTGGCTACTGGTCGTGAGATGCCCGCAGGTGACGGAAGCCCGCAGGTAACGGAAGCCTGCAGGTAACGGAAGTCGGACGACTGGTGAATTGGGGCGCGCAGAAAAGATGTAATTCCCTGCAGAAGCAATTATCTGGGCAATTGGGTTTTTTGGTAAGCGGGGTACGCGCTATCGGTTTTGTTTGTGTTGACTGGGTGTATCGGCTTGGCACAGGCATTCCGGGCTTTTGTCCAACGCTGGGGTCTGGCTGGCGTTTTCATGGTTCTTGACTGTTGGTCGTCCAGTCAATTGCGGTCAATGACAGATCCGGTTCACTGAAATCCGGCCCTGCAGGCCGAAAATTCGCGTTTATGTAGGGGAATGTGCAACCATACAGGGAAAGACGGAAAGTTCACTTCAACAACACCTCGCCTGTTTTGTATGATGGAAGATAACGTTGGCGAGGATTGCTCGAACTGTGATCAACCGGGATGTCCCGACTTGGTGAGTCCACGCATTCACTCGAACGTTATCGACGCGAATACACATGGCCCCGTGAGTTGTGTGGACGCCATTCATTTTCTTCATGGAGATCAAGGTTTACCGCGATGTCAGTAAATACGAGAAGGCCGTCTATCCTTGGCCTGTTGGGCTGTGCCGTCCTTGTTATGTCGGTGACAATCGGTTTCAACGCTGTTGCAGCTTATCCGGGAGACGAACCGGTATCAGAGCCGAATCAAAATGATTCAAGTGAAAGCGGCAGGTCCGACGAGGCAGGTAAGAAGGAAGCGGTTGCAACGCTCGCCGGTGGATGTTTCTGGTGCACTGAAGCAGTCTACGAGCGGATGCGGGGCATTAACGATGTGGTTTCCGGATACATCGGCGGTCACGTCAAGAATCCAACCTACGAGCAAGTCTGCAGTAAAAAGACCGGGCACGCCGAGGCTGTGGAAATTTATTATGACCCAACCCAGACGACGTACGAGGAACTGCTGGAAGTTTTCTTCAAGACTCACGATCCTACAACCCTGAACCGGCAGGGTGCGGATGTAGGGCCTCAATACCGAAGCGCGATTTTCTTTCACAACGATGAGCAGAAAGCTCAGGCTAAGAAATACATTGCGAAGTTGAACGCTGCCGGTGAAGGTCCGATAGTGACGACGCTGGAGGTTGCTTCAAAGTTTTATCCAGCGGAGGAATATCATCAGGACTTCTTTGCTCGTAACCCGAACCACGGTTATTGCCGGGCTGTAGTGAAAAATAAGGTTCGCAAATTCAATCGCGAATTCGGTGAGAAAATCAAGAAATAAGGCGACAAGTGAATTCGCGGGTACGCTGACCGAGGAGCAGTTCACGCCTTCGTCAGGGATCTTCCTGAACAGGCACCTGTCACGTAAGGCATTGTTCTCAAACAGCACTGTTCTCAAACAGCACTGTTCTCAAACAGCACTCGCACTTCGGTTTTCCTGTTTTGTTCCTTTTTGGGGGGGAAGAAATATGAAGTATCTCGCTGCGGTCATCGCTACGTTTCTGTTCCTGTATGTCGGCGTTTTTCCCGCGGATGCGCAGGTGCCGTCTGTCGTGCAGTTGCCGAGTTTTCATACTTTTTCGTACCGGGGGTCGGTTCTGGTTCCGGATTCCGGAGCCACGTCTTTGGGAGGAGTCAAAAGATCGGCCAGTGGCTACAACCATCGCGGCTGGAATCGTGGGTATGGGAGTATGAATTCCACTTCCAACGCCTCCATTTCAGCTCGCATCATTGACCTTGCTGAGATGGACCGTCAGATTCTGGGAGGCACGCCTCAAGAGTTCCTTCGCAGGATGCAGATGCAGGACATTGTGGATCGTCGAGATAGCCGTGCCGGTACACCCGAGCCACGGTTGTCTCCGACTGAAGAAGGTAAAGCGTTGGTTCGGTTCGCGAGAAAAGAATATCGTGCGGGGCGAAAGTCAGCTTCCATGCAGGCATACCAAATGGCCATTGGGAAACTGGATGGCCATTTGCAAACACTTGCTGAAGCAGAGTTCCGCCGAACCTTTGGTTCGATTGCGGAACAGGTTTTACAGTTTTCGTCTCTCGCTCGCTGAATCACGGTATCAATTCCCGGCGTGTATTCCTCTGTTCCTCTGTTCCTCTGTTCCTCTGTTCCTCTGTTCCTCGGTTCCTCGG
>JAAXJB010000074.1:15979-33471 GCA_012270065.1 Rubripirellula sp.
GTTCCTCGGTTCCTCGGGGAGTTGAGTTGTGATTAAGTGAGCTGCGTTCTGTGGCCGCTGTGAATGTCTGTCAACGCGGGATCTTGTGCTCGTTGTGACCGATCTGGTGATCGTTGTGACCGATTCGGTGATCGGCGCCGTGCAGTGATTCCCGGACTTTGGTAACCTGTCAGCTGGTCACTGAACCATCTCAGGAAGTCAGGTAAAGCCTGTCTTGTGAGATCGCCTGATCCCTACCAAATGATGACTCATGATTCCACGCCGAGACCTTTTGATTGCCGCATCTGCTATGACCGCTGCCTCCTTACCGCAGAAACAGACTCACGCTGCAAATCAAGATAGTAGTGAGCTACCTGTACGTTTTGCTCTGAATACCAGTACTGTCCGTGGGCAGAAACTGACGATTGAAGAACAAGTCGATTTGACCGCCAAGGCCGGGTATGACGGTATCGAGCCTTGGATTCGCGATATTCAGGCATACGTTGACGGCGGTGGCAGTCCAGGTGATCTGAAAAAGAGGATTGTTGATCGTGGCTTGACGGTGGATAGCGCCATCGGTTTTGCAAATTGGATCGTTGATGATCCTGAAGCCAGAGCGAAAGGATTGGAACAGGCAAAAGAAGAAATGGCTTTGGTCAAGGCGATCGGCGGTGGACGTGTCGCTGCGCCACCGGTGGGGGCTCATCGTGGTGACAGTACCCCGCCACCGTTGCCGCGTATCGCAGAGCGTTATCGCGCGCTGTTGGAGGTCGGAGAACAGGTTGGTGTTGTTCCCCAATTGGAACTCTGGGGTTTCTCACCCACTTTGAGCAAGCTGAGTGAGCTGGCTTATGTTTCTGCCGGGGCCGGACATCCAGATGCTTGTGTGCTGCCTGACTTCTATCACATCTACAAGGGAGGCAATGACTTTGCATCGCTCGGAATGATCGAAGCCTCGAGAATGCACTGTTTTCACATGAACGATTATCCTTCGGATCCACCGTTGGCTGAGATTGCCGACAAACACCGTGTTTTTCCGGGGGATGGTGTTTGTCCACTACCCACCATCATTCGCCAGTTGATCGATCATGGATTTGCAGGCACTTTCTCGCTTGAACTGTTCAACCCGGAGTATTGGGAGCGAGACCCCGATGAAGTTGCAGCAGAAGGACTGCGAAAGTCTCGTGAGGTTGTTCAGGCGGCCATGGAAATCCGCGTTTGAGGCAGTCGCTCGTTTCTGATTGGACATGTGAGGCCAAGGATGCATCGGTTTCCTGGGCCTTGCTGGGCTTGTGCGCTGTCGATCGTTCAGCCAGTTGGTTGTAAAACCGCATCAGGATTCGTGCGTATCCAGTTCGGCCTGCAGTTGCGAAAGCACTTCTTCTGTGACCCTCTTCGCTTCGGGGAGCAGGCTTGTGATCTGATCAAAATCACCCTCATGAGCAAGTGATTCAATTTTGGCCCAACAGGTTTGCTGACTCTGAAGTTGCAGGATTCTGAAATTTCCTTTGAGAGTGTGTGAGACCCGTTTCGCGGATGTCTGATCCCGGTTTTGCAACGCTTCCAGCAGTTGAGTAATGAGCGCAGGTACTTCTTGAATGAAAGCACCGATCACTGCGTAAAGGATGTCCTCGTCATGATCCATCGAAACGAGGGCTGGCTGTAGATTGATTTTTTTCATGTTTCTTTCAGTAGCTGACAGCGTCTTGGGGAGAGCAGTTGCCCATTAAAAATGGTCGTCCAGCATTGAGTGTTCGCATGAGTATTTTCCATACCCCGGACCACCGTTTGTTCTGGTGATTTCGTATCTCTGACCACGTTCTGAATGCCACGCTGCTATTTTCTGCGATTTCGTCCAGCGAATACGACTTTGCCGGCTGTGATTTTCGTCAATCCGTGAAGGTAATCATGCTTGTCAGTTTCTCATTTCCAGATGGTGTGGCTGACTCCGTCAGGTTGTACCAAGCAGCTGCACGCTTGAGGGATTCCAGATGGAAAAAATGGCATGATTGTTTCGCTGCGTGAAGAAGATGTTATTTTGAACACCATGTTGCAACCGCCAGGGTAAGGGCGGGAAGGTTTGTGCAACTTTGAGAGGCAAATATGGATGATGTCTTTTTTATCCATGAGGTTCGAAATGTTTCTGGTCTTCAGTTTGCATGACGTTCGAGGGGTGTGAAAGTGATGAGCGGATTTGTTTATGCAATTGCCACGATGGATACCAAGGCTGTTGAATTGAAATATGTGGCGGACTGTTTGCGAGGGGCGGGAGTGCAGGTGCGAATGGTCGACGTTGGTGCATCTGAGCAAAAGAGATTCAGTCCGGATGTGACCCGCGAGCAGGTTCGAGCTGGTAAACCCGAGAAGCCGTCAGAGAGTCGTGCCGAGGCGATCGCAGCGATGGCTGACTTTCTTAAATCATATCTGTTGAATCGCGCGGCTGATGGGCATGTCGCAGGTGTCATTGGGATTGGTGGAAGCGGAGGGACTTCTTTGATAACACCAGCGATGCGGGCTCTCGATATCGGAATTCCCAAAATCATGGTTTCGACCGTAGCGAGTGGTAACACGGCGCCGTATGTGGACTGCAGTGATATCACGATGATGCATTCCGTGGTGGACGTGGCCGGATTGAATGTTGTCTCCCGGAAGATTTTGGGGAACGCGGCGCATGCGATGGCGGGAATGGTCCGGCACCAGGTCGAAACATTCTCGAACGCGAGCACCGTGGGTTTGACGATGTTCGGTGTGACGACTCCCTGCGTTGATGCCGTTCGCGGGCAACTGGAGGCATCAGGGCACCAGTGTCTTGTGTTTCATGCGACTGGCACCGGTGGGCGGGCCATGGAGTCTTTGGTGGAATCGAACATGTTGACTGGGGTTCTGGATCTCACGACGACGGAAGTTGCTGATGAGGTGGTTGGTGGCATTTTTCCGGCTGGACGCGACAGGTTTGAACGGTCGCTTGAAAAGGAGGTTCCGCTGGTGCTGAGTCTTGGAGCTGTGGATATGGTTAACTTTGGTGCCAGAGATACTGTCCCAGACCGGTTTTCAGACCGGCTTTTCCATGTACACAATGCCGAGGTCACCCTGATGCGGACGAATGCCGTGGAGAATCGTGGGATTGCAAATTGGATCGCCGGAAAACTTCGTGGTGCGAAGACCCCAGTGGAGATCCTGATTCCGGAAAAAGGGTTGTCTGCACTCGATGCACCAGGGCAACCTTTTTATGATCCTGATACCAATGCCGTCCTGTTTCAGACGCTCGAGGAACAGCTGCGTGACTGTCATGCGTGTCGCATCCGCCGCGTACCGCAACACATCAATGATCCGGAATTCGCAGACGCGGTTGTAAAGTCTTATGCGCGACTCGCCACAAGTGCCGGCGGTCACAGAAGTGAATTGGAACCGGCAAGAAGAAAAGGATAACAAGCATGGAAGAGCAGAATCGTCAGTCAATTCTTGAACGCCTGCGTCAGAAAATCGCCGATGGCAAACCGATTGTCGGGGGTGGCGCAGGAACAGGAATCAGTGCCAAGTGCGAGGAGGCAGGAGGAATCGACCTGATTGTCATTTACAATTCAGGCCGGTTTCGGATGGCTGGGCGAGGTTCGTTGGCGGGTCTGATGCCGTTTGGCAATGCCAATGAAATCGTCAAAGAAATGGCGACCGAGGTGATTACAGCTGTGACGCATACGCCTGTGTTGGCTGGTGTGTGTGCGACAGACCCATTCCTGCTACGGGACCGGTTTCTGCGAGAACTCAAAGACATGGGATTTGCAGGCATCCAGAATTTTCCCACGGTGGGACTGATTGATGGAAATTTCCGTCACAATCTGGAAGAGACGGGGATGGGATTTCATCGGGAAGTGGAGTGCATTGGAGCAGCCCGTGAGTTGGATTTGCTGACCACGCCCTATGCATTCGACGCCGCTCAGGCAATTGCCTTGACTGAGGTTGGGGCAGATATCATCGTGGCGCATATGGGGCTGACGACCAGTGGCACGATCGGCGCAAAAACGGCAATGGATCTGCAGACGGCCACCGCACGAGTCGCAGAGATTGCAGAAGCCGCGCGCAGCGTTCGCGATGATGTTCTGGTGTTATGTCACGGCGGTCCCATCGCGATGCCTGAGGACGCTGCTCATGTCATGCAGCATGTGGAGGCGGTGGATGGTTTTTATGGAGCAAGTTCCATGGAACGCCTGCCTACCGAGAACGCCATCACCGAACAGGTCAGGGCGTTCACAAGAATCATGAGAACATGATTGCCGGGCGTTGAGCCAGAGATCATGTCGGATTGCGGAGTTTCGCTTTGAACTGGCTGCGTTTGCGGTGTGAGGCAGGTTAACCTCCTGCCAGGGCCTGCATCACAAATATCTGACTGCCATCGTTCACGGCCACGTCAAGCGATTGTCCATGAGGCAGCATCTGCCCATCGACAAAAATGGAAACATGATTTTGCAGTTCACCGTCTTTCTGCATGATGTAATCACGCAACGCCGGATATTGTTTGAACATGGTTTCCAGCAACTCTTCCAGTGTTCCCGCTGGTACGGTCTGATTTGCGGGGCAATTGACGTGCTGTGCAAGCTGCGAAGTGAATTCAACGTGTGGCATCTTTCAGGCATTCAATTCGGTGAAAATGAATTATCGCGTGGTGACATGATAGCAAGTGTAAGTGCTCAGCAGACAACAGCTCATTTAGAGTAGCGGTCTGGTGATAGAAGCTCGAATCCCGGAATCCCGGGAGGCTGTCCGTCCACAAGTTCGGCTACACAACGGCCTGTGATGGGAGCAAGGCTGATTCCCATCATCGCGTGACCGGTTGAGATGATCATGTTACTCCACTTGCGACTGCGGCCGATGTATGGAAGACCATCGGGAGAACAGGGGCGGAGGCCTGTCCAGGGTTCGCAATGGTCAAAATCGGTTTGCTCAAATGCTGGAAAGTAATCCGGTATGGACCGGATGATTCCACGAACCCTGGATTGGGAAACCGATTCGTTGATTCCGGAAATTTCCATGGTGCCGCCGAAACGCAGGGAACTGCCCATTGGGGTCACAGCTACCCTAGCCTCTGTCAGGATTGAACAGATGTTTGGTTGTTGGCGGGGGGTCTCGAGCGTGACGCTGTAGCCCTTCCCGGCCTGCATCGGCAGATTCAGTTGTAATTGCCGACTGATGTCCGAAGACCAGACACCACCACAGACGATAAATTCGTCGGCATCAAGCTCGCCGCAGGTGGTGTTGACTGCTGTTATCCGGTGGTTGTCCACCCGGAACTGCTCACATTCTGTGTCCCATAGGATTTGGCAACCTTTCATCGAGAGTTCCGACTGCAGGCAATGCATCAATTGTTGCGGTGAAAGATGGCAGTCACGTGGGTAGTAAACACTGCCAGTAACATCCATTTCGATCGAGGGGTCCTTGCTGGACGTGGCTTGTGCGTCCAGAACCTCGGCATCGACATCAAGCTGCCTCGCGAGTTCCGCTGTTTCTGCTTCTTCGTTGAACGACTTTTCAGTTTTGCACAGCATCAGCAGGCCGTTGGGTGTCAACGCGAAATCCTCTTTTAAATCCGCTGCCAGATCCTGGAAACAGGCGCGGCTTGCCAAATGGAGATCTCTCAGCAGGGGCGCTGACTCTTGGACATGGGAAGAACTGCACGCGTTTTTGAATCGCCAAAGCCACGACAGCAGATCCCACGATAGTCGGGGGCGAATGTAGAACGGAGATTCCGGATTCCACATCCATTTCAGCCCGAGCTTGATCATGCCGGGGGCGGCCAGTGGAATGAAGTGGCTGGGGACAATCATTCCGGCATTACCAAAAGAGCATCCGTCCCGCTTCTCTGGATTGCGATCGATCACCGTCACCCGGTGACCGCGTTGAACGCAATACCAGGCTGACGTCAGGCCGATGACCCCACCACCAATGATGACAACATGTTTTGACAAATCAGATACCGTCCGCCAAAGGAAATTTACTGGATGCCCCAGCAAAAAGGATCATTCGCAGTCAGCTTCAAATGGGTTTCCGCAGTGATGAAAGCCCTCCCGCGTATCACGGGCATGATGCTCTGCTTGTTTGCATTCGCCCAAGAGTACTCACAGGCAAACGATGTTCCCAGAACACCCTGTTGGATCCATCGTTGGTTTGGAGCCAGTTTGCCGTCTGCGGCGAGGCAGGCCATTTTGGCACTGGTTCCTGTTCCGCAAGGCGATCGATCATATTCCAAGCCAGGACAAAGCACGAAATTGCGAGAATCAGCTTCGCCGTCGGGTTCTCCGAAAATTTCAATATGATCGACTTCCGGGTAACCGCTCGCATTGACGGCCTTGCGGATCGCACATGCCATTGCAGTCAGTTTTCCAAGTTCACTGCGGTGGATTCTGGTATCCGGATCGTAGGTAAGAAAAAACCAGTTTCCGCCAAAGGCGATGTCTCCACGAAACGTGCCGAAATCTTCCGTCCGGACTTCCACATCGGCGGCGACTCGATAGCTTTCAACATTGGAAACGGACACCTCGCCGTCTGCATGCAGTGTCGCGGCAACGTTGCCCACTGGAGTCTCGATCAGCATTTTGCCAGCGTCAATTTTTCGCTGATAGCGAAGTGTTTCCACAAGCCCGATAAGACCGTGTCCACACATGCCGAGGTATCCAACATTGTTGAAGAAAATCACTCCTGCCTGACACTCGGGGTCATGCGGTTCACAGAGCAGGCCGCCCACAAGTACGTCCGAGCCCCTCGGTTCAGTGATGACCGCGCGCCGATAGGAATCGTATTCGTTGCGAAACCGCTCGACTCGCTCAGTCAAGGGACCTGTTCCCAGTGGTGGGCCGCCTGCCAGAACAATTCGGGTGGGTTCGCCCGCGGTGTGTGAATCAACAGCATGAATGTCGCTGGTCATGGCAACCTGTCACCAGGAAAGCAAATGGGGAATGAAATCTCGTGTCACGTCGGAGATGTAAACCGGGTCACTTTCAATTGAACTCAGATGGATTCGCGGCGAGAGATGACGGCGTTCCTTTTTCAGGTGGATTGTGGCTCAAAGGAAGCCGTGATTTTGCAGGTCTGTCGTGTCCGCGATGGAATCTGTGTGTGGATCTTTGCTGCTGTCGATCCGTGTGTGGCAAAAGCAACTCATGAACCGGCTGCGAGTGAACCTGATTCGACGTAAGTTTTGCCTTCCCACTGCGCCCACCAGTTTTGGAACAGCTCAAACTGTTTTTGGGCAAATTCCCGCTGACTGGCGCTCAGACTATCCGTTTGGTTGAAATGATACTTGTAATCATCATCACCCTGCAGCTCGAGCAGGTACTTGTAATAGAGGACAAGGTCGGGACCTTCGTCGTAAGTTGAGAGAACGATCAGTGCTTCCTCAAGTTCCCGCGCGAATTTTCGAGCTTCGGCATCACCTTGGGCCGCCCGCTTGCATAAATCGATCAGGGTCAAAACTTCGTTGGGCAGGCAATTGCCGATTCCCGTGATGGCCCCGACCGCGCCGCAGTGGACAAATCCATGGTAGACCTGAGTGTCAACTCCAGCCATCAGAACGATGTCGTCCTCAGCATGGGTGATCTGCTCACCCGCGTAACTAAGAGCATCTGCTCCACCAAATTCCTTGAAGCCCACCAGGTTCGGAAATTCAGCTCGCAGATTGAAAAACAGGTCCGCTTTGGTCTCAAATCCGTAGTATGGGCTGTTGTAGATCACTGCTGGCAAATCAGGAGCAGCTGCGAGCAGGTCGGCGAAGTGATGGCGTTGTGCGGTTGGCGAGGTGCCTCGAGACAGCACTCGCGGGATCAGCATCAAGCCGTGAGCACCAACTCTCTGAGCGTGTGACGCATGTTCAACTGCGATGGCAGTGTTCTGGGCGCCTGTTCCCACGACAACCTGAATGCCGGCCTGCACCAGCCGCGTAACACCTTCCATTCTCTGCTCGTCGGTCAGCAGGGGCCAATCACCCATGGAACCACAATACACGACCGCTTCCATTCCCAGTTCTTTCAATTCTGTTGCTTTGCTGACCAAAGCATCGTAATTGGGTGTTCGCTCACTGGTGCATGGGGTCATCAATGCGGGAATGCATCCACGAAACACTTGTCCGTTCATCGCGTTTTGCCTAACTGGGAACCGGGGGAGATTACATATCGGGTCTGGTTGCTGTCCTTGCCTGACGCCTTGCGAGGCGTGAAGGGAATGTTCACCAGCGGTGACGACTCCTCGCGCGCGGACACAATACCTGACGCATGATCGTGCCGTATCCTACACAGTTGACCTTGAAACTGCATGCCCACCCATCATGTTTTGTGATTTCGTGATTTGTGATTTCATGCCATACGCGTCGATTTGCGCCGCTTGCCATTACCAGCGGTTTATCGGAGAATTTACTATGTTTTCAAACCACAGCTTGGATTCTGTGGTGATCGTTCAAGAGTGTGATGCCTGAATGGCAATGGAATGTAAAGAAGCCTCTGTTGAGATGACTCTGGTCAGTTGATTCTGGTCAGAGAACTCTGGTCGAGGTCTTGTGCGACGTCTCCCAAACCGAAATGACAATCACGGATTGACCACTGGGCATGTTAGGTTTTCGCAAAGCTCGGACGCCGTTGTCAACTTTTCAGAGAGTTGATATTGAACTTCTGATGCGAAGGACGATCGATGAACTCGGTCTGCCCTTTGTGCGGAAGACGCAGATTCTTACTGATTTGAGCCAGTTGGATCTTCTTGACGATACCCAGCAGGCTTTGGTGGATTCAGCAATGAAGGCGATAAGAACGCGATTCCCGGAGCAGCAGCTGCCGTGTGATGTTCAGATTGTGCCGGGGGCTGATATCGGTTACCCGTCGATCTATGTCGCTGCTTCGAATGAGGCTTCCGCCATGGTTCGCATTGCGGAGGAAACCTGCGAGGATCCTTTAAGAACGGTGATGGAACTGGCGTTCCAGTTTTCTGCGCATTATTGGCATGGTGTCCCGGGGGCAACGGAACTGGACAAGTCGCCACGCAATGCGGATCTGATGCCTATCTGTTGTGGGTTTGGCGTGCTTGGCAGCGAAGCATGTCTCTACGATGACCAGTGGTCGCAGGCAGGTTGGGCTGGCTGGTCGATCTCGCGATCAGGTTATTACAGTACGGTCGAGATCGGATACGCGTTGGCTCTGCTGGCGCGTTGTCGCAATGAAACCAGCCCTGACTGGGATGATCATCTGAGGCTCGACTCACGGGAAACAGCGGCTCTCGCATGGAAGTTCTTCGCCTCACAGGAAAAATTGGGCAGGAGTCTGCTGTTTGATGCCGAAACCATTCCGTCGACACAAGCAGACATGAGTCAGTTGGCAACGTGGTTGAGTGGTCCCGATCCCGCTTATGCACTGGCTGCAGGTTACGCACTCGCAAAACTCAATGATCTGTCACCGCTTGCGGTCGCGTCGGCAATCAAGGCATCACGGTCGAGCGACCCAGATGTTGTGCCGCTGGCGGTTCGCGTATTGGGAAAGGCGCGAACCTGCACGCCAGAATTGGAACGCTGTGTCATGGACCTGTGCCGTAAAGGTAAGCCACGTGTTGCCGTAGCAGCCATGCAGGCTGCTGTCGAATTGAACTTGTCCCTGATTGACTGTCGTCGGCGACTGGTCAAGTTATTCGACTACTTCGCCGGCGATCCCTCGCCAGTTCTTGACTTGATTGTCAGCCAGGGACACGCCTTGAAGATGGGCGCGCCACGTGTCATGCCACGCCTTGCTTTGGCGGTTCGTGACCAGGATAGCCAGCTGGTGGATTCGTGTCTGCGTTGCATGATTCACATCGGTGCGGACGTCGAGGGGCTGATTTCCAAGTACCTGAAGGTGCAGGAGCCTCGTGATCAGGCATTGCAACGGCTTGCGGAATTAAAGGACTCGGGTGCCGGGTGAGCACGGGTGAGCACGGGGGCTTGCTGTCGCCTCAAATTATGCGGGACTGACCCGAAACTGCGTGAAACGGATCACGGGTTCAGGCTGGCTGTTGGGGGAATTGTACATTCGTAATCAGTGCCGCCGCAAAAGATGGCAGCCGGACCGAAATGTGGACTTGTCACTGGCGCGGGTGAGTCGATTTGTTTCATGAGTGGCGTTGAAATGCTGGCAATTGCTCCGTCTTTAATTGCTGAAATTGATCCTGAATCATTGTTTTTTTGCTTGCCGGTTGCGCACTGATCGCAATGATAGATCATCGCAATTCCAGTGGTTAACAATGAGGGATCAGGTGATTGCCATGATGAAGGAATCGAAAAGCAGACGATTGGTTGATGGCGACTCTTGTGACGTACCCGTGGTCGACGCCGTTCGTGAGCGTCTGGCCAAAAGTGGGCACTGTGGTTTACGCAGCATTCAGGTTCATGTGGACAACCAGAGCATTTTGTTATCTGGAAATGTATCCACCTATTTTCTCAAGCAGACCGCGCAGGAATTGGCCAGAACGGCGTGTCCTGACCATGAATTGAAAAACTCGATCGTGGTTGTCTGATAGTCGCAAGCCATTTTTCAGCAGTACCATGAGATGCTGGCATCATTCAGGTCAGGAGCCTGGAACCGTCGAAGTCGTGATTGCGGTTTTCTCAGGATGAATTTCAGGTCGTGGTGCGAGTTCTGGAAGTCGCGGAGTTGAACTCATCTCGACAAACAGCCCGGGTGCATTTAGAGTTAGCGACCGCGTTCGCTTTCTGTGGCTGAAAAAACGCGTGTCCCCGTTGATAGATCGGAATCTAAATTGAATCGTTTTTTTGGTATCTTGTTGGGTTGTCTCGGTTCGATTTGTCTGGTCGCACCTTCATCTGCGCATTCCGGGCATGGTGAACACGGAGCCGCTCACCATTTATTGGCTCCCGAACATGCCTTGCCGATCGTTTTCCTGTTCGCCATGTGTGCGTTCGTAATTGTCGGACTGCCAAAATGCCGTCGTTTTGTCCATGACATTTTGAATCGTTGAGCAGGGTCTGCTCTGCGGAGTTTTCTGTTCTGCCACCGCTGCTCATTGAATGATTGATGGTTGAATTTGGACGTCGAAAATTCACGCCGTTTGCAGCATTTCTTTCAGATCGTTCCAGGAGCGGGTGTTCCCGATGTCCTGGCAGGTCAGGCCGCCCCGGCGCGCCTGTTTGATCCCGTATTGCATCACGTCCATTCCTTCGACTGAGTGCGCGTCGGTGCTGATGATGACCGGGATACACAGTCGCTTTGCTGCGGCAAGGTGAACTTCATTGAGATCAAGCCTTGCGGGGTTTGCATTCAGTTCGAGTGCTTTGCCATGCTGCTTCGCTGCCTGCATGACGCTTTCCATGTCAACCTCATAGGGTGGCCGCCGGTTGATCAGTCGACCTGTAGGATGCGCGATACATGTAACGCAGGGGTTTTCGATTGCACCCAGTAGACGTTCCGTGATTTGGTCACGTGGTTGTTTTTGTCCATAGTGGATACTCGCGAGAACCCAGTCGGCTTCTTCAAGGCAGTCATCCGGCAGGTCCATTCCGCCTGCTTCAAGAATATCACACTCGATTCCTTTCAGAATGGTCAGACGGCCTTCATATTCGCTTCGAATTTCATCGATCATTTGCCACTGTTCGCGCAGGCGAGTGGCGTCGAGTCCCCTCGCCATCGATACGCGTTGACTGTGGTCGGTAATGGCGATGTAAGTCAATCCGCGTTCGATCGCGGCATCAGCCATCTCTCGCAGGGTTGCCGTGCCATCGGTAGCAGTGGTGTGCATGTGCAAGTCACCACAAATGTCTGCCAGTTCCACCAGTTCCGGCAGACTGTTTTCAGCGGACCATTTGAACTCGTTGCGATCTTCCCGGAGTTCCGGTGCGATCCATGGCAAGCCAATGGCTGCGTAGACTTCTTCTTCAGTTGTTCCAGCAACCAGACTGTCATCCTCGAGTGAAAAAACACCATACTCGTTGATTTTCAAGCCCTTCTCTTTGGCGATCCGACGTGTGTGGATGTTGTGTGCCTGAGAACCGGTGAAGTACTGCAGTGCCGCGCCGAACTGACCTTCATCAACAAGACGCATGTCCACCTGAAAAGCCTTTCCAACTCGAATTGAGATTTTTGTATCACCACGCAGGATGGTGGTAGACCGCTCTGGATAAGCTTCAAAGTGGTCCATCACAGCGTCCCTGTTTTCGGCAACAACGAGCAAATCAAGGTCTCCCACTGTTTCGCGACCGCGGCGATAACTTCCGGCCCATGACATGCGATTGATGGTTTCGCACAGTTGCATGTGTTTGGTGATGGACTTGGCCAGTTGGTCTCCTTGAGACCAGTAGATTCGTTCCGCCGCAGCTTCGGCAATTGCCAAGCCGTCGAGAATGGCCTGTTGGGTTTTGTTCCCAAAACCTTTCAGCTTGGAAATCTGGTCTTCATGACATGCTGCGCGCAGATCTCCCAAAGACTCGATAGAAAGCTCCTTTTGCAGTTTGGCCGCTTTCTTTGCACCCAAGCCGGGGATTCTTGCCATCTGAATCACAACCTCTGGGATTTCCTGTCTCAGTTTTTCCAGTTGTGGCAAGCTTCCGGTGGAAACCAGTGTTTCGGTCTTTTCAAGCAGTGTTTTCCCGATGCCAGGGATGCTGGATAGATCACGGTCAGGATCTTTCAGGATTGCCGTAACTGATTCGTCGAGGTCTCTGATTGTCTTGGCGCCATTCTGGTAAGCCCGAATGCGAAACGGATTTTCGCCGCGGAATTCGAGCAGTTCTGCCATTTCTTCAAAGACTGCTGCGATGGCTGCATTTTCCATGGTATTCTCAACTGCCGGTGTTGATGGGGCGACCAGTGATTTCGCAAGTTTCCCAGATCCGGCGAGAATTGCGAAGGGTATGTGGTCACCCGGGGCTGCAAGAACCGTGATGCTATCAGCGTTCCAATGAAGGCCCGTTCACGGAGTTTGTTTTCAGAAAACGCCTGTACAGAAACAGGCGCCTGTACAGAAACAGGCGCCGGTACAGAAACAGGCGCCGGTACAGAAACAACCGTGTCAGTCCCGCCGGTTGCCACGTTGGGACTTGTGTGATTGCCGTCAAGAATGCAATCGAGGGATCGCACGGTCGGCCTCATACTGCAGGTGCAACTTCAGCTCGGCCGAGGATTCCACAACGCAATTACGGGAGAAAAGCGTCTACTTGGCGATGCTGGTCCAAACGGTCTGTCGCGAGCGGCGACGAGGCACCGTCGGTGCTGTTTCCTTTGGAAGCTGTTCGTAGGAAACGATGCGAACGGGAACTTCGGGCGTGGTCGAGTGGTTCGTCCAATCTGAAGCGTCTGCCGAGTCGATTGGAAGTGCTGGAGCCTGAAGTGGCGAACTTTCACGACTCGGCGGAGCTGTAAACGGATTGGCGGCGGAGGGAGAAGGTCGGTGTGGTTGTTCCTGATCGGTTACACCGTGCTCGATGACGCTCTCATTGGGGCCATAGGGAGCCACATAATCGGCTGGCGCACGGATTGGTTCTGCTACTCCGTAACTCCGCTTCAGGGAAACAGGGTCCTGGCGGGTTGGTTGGGAAGTTTTTCGGGGAATCATTGCGGTTGAATCTGCGGGACGCTGGAAACGCCATTGGGCTGAATCGTTTTCCTGAGTTGCGTTTTCCACAGTGGGATCTTCGCCCTGCCCTTCTTCAGCATTTGGGTTGATCAGGTCGATGGGTGGGGTCTTGACCGGTGGATTCGTGACCGGTGGTTTGTTCAAGGCAGGGGGTTGCACGGGATCCAGATCGTTGCTGGTTGAACTGGGTTGCGGATTGGCCACGGTTGACTCTGCGGTGTTTGGCGTTGACAGGATGGGTGGAGCACCTGTCAGCGGAGTCAGATTTTGGTTTGTGTTTTGCCCCTGTTGCGGTGCGGATGGCGGAATGGAAGGAATCGGCACCGACTGAAAGTCACCGCTCGTTGTTGCATTGACCTGCCCGATTCCGTTGTAAGTGGCTTGCGGGTTTGGCATCACTTGCGCGAAGCCGGAACCCTGACCGTATGGGGAAGTGGTGGTACACGTGTCGAAACCCGGTGGGCATGGGCAACTTGGCTGGTAGGGATTTACCGCATTCGCTGTGCCCGGAAGTAATGTTGTGAATGGGCTCCGTTGAACCTGCTGTTCATAGGAAGTGCACGGTTGCTGCACGGTAACAAGTCTTCCTGTCGTGGCGTCACGCATCACGACAGGCCGATAGTATGTGACCGGGGCGCGATAGTAGGAGCTGGTGTATCCTGTACCAAAAAGCTTATTGCAAAGACGGCTCAGGCAGTTTTCGCGTTTTGGCGGCGCCGCTGCATAGCTCGGCGATGCATAGGCGGGGGCAACGTTTGCATAGTTTGCTGGATTCACGGTGCTGGGGGTGGGAGCCGTGATCGGTGGAGCCGTGATGGGAGGGGCGTTTGCTGGTGCCGAATACGCCGTTACTACATTGTTCGTGGGAGCATTGACTGGCTGGGACCCGGTGTAGGTTGGAGCCTGCGCGGCTGCAAAGTTGGTCGCTTGCACGGATCCTCGAGTCGGCTGTCCGGTATAGACCGAAGGATTATCGAGATACGTTGGTCGCTGAGCCTGATAGGCACCGTTGCTCGATAGCTGATTGCTAGATGGTTGGCTGAGAGAAGTAGCCGGAGCAACGCCGTAGTAAGGTGTCGATGCAGGTACCGAAGTCGCATACACGGGGGCAGCCGTCACCATCGGTTGAACCAGGGTCGGTGCCCCAGTTGTGTACGCTGGGACTGCTGAGCTGTAGATCGGTGCGGTTGCAGTCTGCGTCCATTGCCCCAAGGCTGGCTTGGCAGAAACAGCCGAAACCAATAAAGCTGTCGCAATGAAATAGTTCGGTAATCGCATCCACATTTCCCGTGCGTGAGTGACTGTGCGTCTGATAAGGCCCGCAGGCCATAGTTTCAAAGGCATACGGAGGAAGTGGACGCCTCAACAAGGCTTTGGTCAATCTTTCATGAGCCAAGTTCTGCAGTTTGGAAATCTTTTCGGATGCGTTATCGCTGGATGTATCGGTTGCAACGAATTTCTTCTGGCAATGAGTGACACATGGGTAGGGTCACATCACTCTCATATGCTTGCATGGCGTTTAGGAGAGTCCCCGCAATGCCTGCGTCATCGTTAAATCCGTACCCGGAGACTGGCTGCGGTTGATGAGCCAGGTTTCCGCTCTCCGGTTGTTGTCAACGGACGCGGCACTCGTCATTTCCTTTTCCTGAAGAGGCGATGACTGGAGTGATTCATTTAGTTAATCGAACCGGGGTCTGGCCCGTTGGGGGCTTTCAGTGCTAGGAATGTCTACTTGCTCGCGATTTGGCGGGCTGTGTAGCGTTCTGCTGTGTTCTTGGGCTTTGCTGTGTTCCTGTGCTTCGCTGTGTTCCTGTGCTTCGCTGTGTTCCTGTGCAATGAGCGGGAGCGACTTGCGACTGCTTCAGGAGGTTGTTTCGGTGATGGTCCTGTTTGGCGGTGGCTGGTAAATCCTCTTCTGGGGAGGGCAGGCTCGGGGGAGGGATTGCTGTCATGCTGACATTCTTTTCAGTCGCTGATCTGCCGAAATGGACGACTTGGGATTCGTAAAGTGTTTTCTTGCAATGATTTACGACAAAATTTTTCGTATCGGCACACGTATTGCTACAAAGAGGCGGGAATCGTTGGCGACTGCCACCGATGTACACGCAACGTCCAGTCGTATGGATCTCCCCCGGGAGGCGATCGACTGATCTTGATACAGAAATTTCCCCTCCTCGGTTCGTAGGGCGACCGCCCGAGAGTACGAGGAAGAACACTGACGAACCACAGGAGAATCACGTCGTGGCAAAGCAAATCGTGTTCGACGACGACGCAAGGGGCCCACTATTGGCCGGCGTCAGCAAACTGGCTCGCGCCGTCCGAAGTACGCTTGGACCACGGGGGCGGAATGCCGTCCTCGATAAAGGTTGGGGCTCGCCAAAAGTTACCAAGGACGGGGTTACGGTTGCCGAGGACATCGAACTGGATGATCCGTTTGAAAACCTCGGGGCGCAACTGGTCAAAGAGGCAGCCAGCAAGACCAATGATGTCGCTGGCGATGGTACGACCACGGCCACGATCCTGAGCGAAGCAATCTATCGCGAAGGCTTGAAAATGGTCGCAACGGGTGCCGATCCTATGGCCCTCTCTCGCGGTATTGGCAAAGCCGTGGATGCAGCCACCGCCCAAATCGCGAAGTTGGCAACTCCAGTCAGCGAAAAGGACAAGAGTCAGATCCGCCAAGTAGCGACGATTGCCGGGAACAACGACCCCGGTATCGGATCAGTGCTTGCCGATGCTTTCACGAAGGTGGGCAAAAACGGTGTCATCACCGTCGAAGAAGGCCGATCAAACGAAACCTACGTCGATGTCGTCGAGGGCATGCAGTTCGATCGTGGCTTCCTGTCACCACACTTTGTCACCAACCAGGATGACGTAAGCGTCGAATTCGAAGACTGTCACATCTTGTTGTTTGAAGAAAAAATCAGCAACAACAAGAAGATGATTCCTCTTCTGGAGGCAATCAGCAAAGCCAAGAAACCGCTGCTGATCATCGCTGAGGACGTCGAGGGCGAGGCATTGGCAACGTTGGTCGTCAACAAGATGCGAGGCATCTTGACGGCCTGTGCTGTCAAGGCTCCTGGTTACGGCGACCGCCGCAAGGCGATCCTCGGAGATATCGCCGTACTGACCGGCGGTAAAGCAATCTTCAAGGATCTCGGCATTGACCTTGAAAGTGTCCAAATGAAAGATTTGGGCCGTGCCAAGAAAGTCCGGATCACCAGTGAATCGACGACAATCGTTGGTGGTGGCGGTAAGAAAGCCGACATCGAAGGTCGGGTTGAGCAGATTCGACGCGAGATCGATCAGACCGACAGCGACTACGACCGTGAAAAGTTGCAGGAGCGCCTGGCCAAACTCGCTGGTGGTGTTGCCCAGATCAACGTGGGTGCGGCCACCGAAACCGAGATGAAAGAGCGAAAAGCTTTGATCGATGATGCTCGTGCAGCAACTCAGGCTGCCTTGGAGGAAGGAATTGTTGCTGGTGGTGGTACCACACTGCTGCGATGCCGTAAGGCAGTGGAAAAGCTCGAGAAAGCCTCCGAAGGTGACGCGAAACTCGGGATTGGAATCATCCGCAATGTTCTGGATCATCCCCTGCGAGCAATCGCCAACAATGCCGGGCTTGACGGAGCAGTTGTCGCCAACCGTGTGGTTCAGATGAAGGGCAAAACCGACGGCTACGACGCCAATGCGGAGAAGTACTGCGATCTCCTTGCTGCCGGCATTGTGGATCCCGCCAAGGTGGTTCGTACTTCGTTGACCAACGCTGCAAGTGTTGCGTCGCTGTTGCTGACAACAGAGTCACTGGTCGCTGATATTCCTGTCGAAGAAGAGCCTGAAGGTGGTGATCACCATCATGACCACGGCATGGGCGGCGTCAGGGGAGGTATGGGCGGCATGGAGAGGGGCGGAAGGATCGGCAT
>JAAXJB010000074.1:33481-94163 GCA_012270065.1 Rubripirellula sp.
CCTGATTCAGATGGCGCACTTTGGGTCGGCCTAGGCGTGATGGTCGGGCGGGATCAGCATTACATGGGCGGAATGGGTGGCATGGGCGGCATGATGTAATCACCGTCCGGCATCCTGTTTTCAAAAACCAGTAATTCAACAGATAACCAACCAACAAACAGAAATAGATAATCATGGCTAAACTTAACCTTCGACCTTTGGATGATCGTGTTGTTGTTCAACCAAATGAAGCGGAAGAGACCACCGCGGGTGGAATCGTCCTTCCCGACTCTGCCAAGGAAAAGCCGCAGCGTGGCACGATCGTTGCCGTCGGTCCCGGACGTCTTCTGGACAGCGGGAACCGGGGTGAGATGACTGTCGCCGTCGGTGACACCGTGATCTACGGCAAATACGGCGGCAGCGACATCGAAGTTGACGGGCAGGAAATGAAGATTCTTCGCGAGAGTGATATCCTCGCCAAAGTCCTCTAAGCCCTCATTGATCTGAACAGCTTGCACCCCATCGGGTGCAGGTAGTTTGGTTGCAACTAACACACTCCAATTAGGAACACTCTCGTGGCAAAACAACTTCTTTTTGACGATCATGCAAGATCGCGAATGATGATGGGTGTCGACAAGTTGGCAGACGCCGTCGCTGTGACGATGGGCCCAACAGGTCGGAACGTAATCATCGACAAGTCCTTCGGTGGACCGACGGTTACCAAAGATGGTGTCACCGTCGCAAAAGAGATCGAACTGGAAGACCGATTCGAGAATATGGGCGCCAAGCTGGTCATCGAGGTCGCTCAGAAGACAAGCGATCTTGCCGGTGACGGAACCACAACTGCAACTGTGCTAGCTCGTGCGATCTTCAAAGAAGGTCTGCGAAATATCGTGGCTGGTAGCAACCCAACGGCAATTCGTCGTGGGATCGACAAGGCGGTCGCCGCGGCGACTGAAAAACTGTACGAGATGGGCCGTCCGGTCAAGAACAAGCAGGAAGTAGCCAACGTCGGATCCATTTCGGCCAACAATGACGAAGTGATTGGTGGTCTTCTGGCTGACGCACTTGAGCGTGTTGGCAAGGACGGTGTTATCACTGTCGAAGAAGGCAAAAGCCGCGACACCGAAGTCAATTACGTCGATGGAATGCAGTTTGACAAGGGCTACATTTCTCCGTACTTCATCACTGATCCTGGCACGATGGAGGCTGATCTTGAGAACGCGCTGGTTCTTCTTTACGAAAAGAAAATCAGCAACATCCGGGATCTCGTCCCACTGCTTGAGAAATCAGCGCAGACTGGTCAACCGCTTCTGATCATCGCCGAGGATGTCGATGCTGAAGCACTGACTCTTCTGGTGGTCAATAAACTTCGCGGCACCCTCAATGTTTGTGCCGTCAAGGCACCTGGATTTGGTGATCGTCGTAAAGCGATGCTCGGCGACATCGCAACCCTGATTGGCGGCACATTGATCAGCGAAGATCTTGGAATCCAGCTCGAAAACGTAACGCTCGAGCAACTCGGTCGGGCCAAGAAAGTGACCGTTGACAAGGGCAACACAACGATCGTCGAGGGCAGCGGCAAGCGTGCTGACATCGACAAACGCGTTGCTCAGATTCGCGCACAGATCGAGCAGACCGACAGTGATTACGACAAGGAGAAGTTCCAGGAGCGATTGGCCAAGCTGGCCGGTGGTGTTGCCGTGATCAGCGTTGGGGCCGAGACCGAAGCTGAAATGAAGCAGACCAAGGCTCGTCTGGAAGATGCTTTGCATGCGACACGTGCCGCAGTGGAAGAAGGCATTCTGCCCGGTGGTGGCGTTGCTCTCGTCCGCTGTCGCGAGGCAGTTGCTGCTGTGAAGTCCAGTCCTGTCAAAGATGCCGACGGAAAAACGATTGTGCCTTCTGCCAAAGGTGATGAGAAAATCGGCGTCGATATCGTTCTTGGCGCCCTTGACGCTCCCATGCGGCAGATCGCAGACAACGGCGGAATTGACGGCAGCGTTGTGGTCGATGAAGTCAGCCAGAAAGCGACCAACATTGGGTACAACGCACACACCGGTGAGTATGTTGACATGCTCAAGTCGGGTGTGATCGATCCCGTCAAAGTTGTCCGTACTGCTCTCGCCAATGCAGGTAGCATCGCCGGTCTGTTGTTGACCACCGAAGCTCTTGTGACCAATTTCGAGAACGAGGATAAGGAAGGCCGTCAGATCGAAGGCGTTGTTTCCTAGAACTGGGGGCGTCAATCCTCCCGGTCCAGGAAACCTGCTTTTTCTGTCCACGGTTCGGCATCGAACAGTGACGGGAAGCATTGGAACAGGCGGATTTGCAGGAAAAATTGACGGGTCGCTCGCCATTCGGCTTGCGACCCGTTTTTTGAAACATTGAAAAGGCAACCATAAGATGGCCGAGAAAGTCTGCTACTACGAAGTGCTTCGTATCGAGCGGTCTGCATCAAAAGTTGAGATTGATCGGGCGTATCGCAAGCTTGCCATCAAGTACCATCCTGACAGCAACAAGGATGATGAGTCTGCTGTTGAGAAGTTCAAGGAGGCCACTGAAGCCTACGAAGTTCTCAGTGATGCGGATAAACGCCAGCGTTATGATCAACACGGGCATGCTGGTGTTGATGGTGTGCACCAGTTCAATGATGTCGAAGACATCTTTGACGCCTTCGGCGACCTGTTCGGTGGAGGAATGTTCGGCGATCTCTTTGGCGGCCGTGGAGGTGGACGTCGGCGGAGGGCACGCAAAGGTGCAGATATCCGTTGCAATGTAACGCTCACGCTGGAAGAAGCTGCACGCGGTGTCCAAAAGGATATTTCCTTTCGTCGACGCGTCAGTTGCGAACCATGCAGCGGCAGCGGTGCGGAACCGGGAAGTCAACCCGTAACGTGTGAGACTTGCGGTGGGCAGGGGCAGGTGATTCAGTCAGCTGGGATTCTCCGGGTGCAGACCGCGTGTCCAAACTGTTCTGGCACGGGTAAGCTCATCAGTCAGCCTTGTGGAGACTGCCGTGGCAGTGGACTGCAGAACAAAAAAGCAGAATTAAGTGTCAGCATTCCTGCTGGTGTTGATGATGGTATGCGTGTCCGGGTTCCAGGCGAGGGTGAAGCGAGTCCGGACGGTGGCCCTGTCGGCGATTGCTATGTCTTCATCACCGTCAAACCCCATGATCTTTTCAAACGTGATGGCTCGCACCTGATTTTGCAGCTACCCATTTCGTACAGTCAGGCGGCTTTGGGTGCGGAGATTGAAGTGCCAACCTTGGAGGGACGGCACGAACTGCGAATCGAACCTGGGACACAAAACGGGGATGTATTCACGCTTCGCGGGCAAGGCGTGGTTGATCCGCGTGCAGGAAGAACCGGCGATCTGCTTGTGCAGGTTTTCATCGAAGTACCAAAAAAAGTCAGTGGCGAGCAGGAACGGTTGTTGCGTGAATTGGCGGAGTTGGAACATGAGGCAGTGTTGCCTCATCGAAAGTCGTTTCTTGAGAATTTGAAGCAGTTTTTTGACCCCGAGACAGATTCGTCAGAGTCATGAGCGAAGAAATGAATGAAGAAGTGGAAATGGATGACATGGAACCAAGCGACGTTGAACAGAAATCGGATGCAGATATTGAGTCCGGTGCCGATCTTGAGCCGACTGGTGAATCGGAATCGGATGGACAGGAAACGGTAGAGTCAGCTGCCGAAACGCGCGACGAGGAGATGGAACGTCTTCGTGAGGCCGCGGCATCTGCTGATCAACGCGTGCTCAAAGCGCAGGCGGAAGCGGAAAACTTTCGCAAACGTTTGCGACGTGATTTTGAGGATCAGGTGAAGTATGCCTCCACGCAACTTGTCACGGACATTCTCGAAGTTCGAGACAACCTGTTGCGAGGCCTCGAGGCAGCGAATAACTCGGCAGACGCTGGTGGTTTGCAGGAGGGAGTTGCCATGGTTTTGAAGCAGCTGGACGACTTTCTTGGAAAACACGGAGTTGTTGCGATACCCACGGAAGGCGAGCAGTTTGATCCGAATCTCCACGAAGCAATCTCACAAATGCCAAGTGAACATGAGTCGGGCATGGTGGCTCATGTCGCGCAGGCGGGGTTCAAATTGCACGATCGGGTTGTCCGTCCAAGTCAGGTCGTTGTCAGCACGGGACCGGCCGAGCAGGGATGACACGGTAGATTCTGGCTGTGTTCAAAAAATCGTGCCGGGGGCAGTGCGTCTGCGCGATGTGGCTCAACAGTCCTCTCGCCCCGGATCATGGTTGCTGCACCACGTACCACAGGATCCCAAGATAGTGGCAAGTAGCAGCAGCCATCACGGCCAGATGCCAGCAGGCGTGCAGATATTTTTTCTTCTTGTCATTGATCAGGAATACAACGCCAATTGTGTACAGGACGCCCCCGGCAAACATGGCGATGACGAGCTCTGCTGGTACATAAGGGGCCAGCGGAATGGCTGGCAACCAGCCGAGCAGTAAGTAGGAGATCGTTCCGCTCGCGTTGATTCGATGCTTCCAAGCCACTTTGTGCAGAAAGCCAAAGGCTGCAGCGATCCATAGAGCCCCAAGCAGTGGCATTCGGGTTGGTGCAGACGCGTAAACGTAAGCAATGGGCGTGTACGTACCAGCGATCATGGTATAGATCATTGCCTGATCCCAGGCCCGCAGTTGGTTCAACAGTGGCTGCCGCCGAATCATGTGAGAAAGCGTCGAGCAGAGAAACGTCCCGAAAACGCTTGCCATGTAGGCTCCGCAGGCAGATGTCAGACCAACGCCATCGGGCATCGCTGTGCGGATCAGCTGTATGGCTAGCAGGATGCTCCCACCAGCAGCCACACCATGGGTCAGTGAGTTGGCCCATTCCTGCCCTTCAAGGGACGGCGGTTCAATGATTTTTGTCTGGTCTGGCGATGGAGGCGGGACGCTCATGGCGTTATCCACTGGTTTGTTGCCAGCCAAGACCGGCAAAGAGACTTCCACGCATCTGTCGGTGCTCCCGTCCTGCGTCCTCCAAAACCATGTCCACCTGAACTGAATACATGTAGTTCGGAGGTTACACCCTTTTCTTGAAGAGCCGTGAATAGCCCGACGCTACTGAGACAGGTGACCGGGTCATCGGCAGCGTGAGCCATGAACATGGGAGGAGTTTCAGACGTTACGTTGATTTCCTTGATCAGTGTTGTGCCATCTTCCACCAGCCAAGCCGGGTAAATCAGAACAGCGAAGTCCGGAACCACCAATTGTTCATCGAATTTATCGATTGGTTCATAGAAACGTTGGGTGGAAGCGGCAACACGGGCTGCTGCGTTACCACCGGCTGAGAAGCCCATGACACCAACGCGACCCGGCGTTACTCCCGCAATCCCCTTGCCGCGAACCAGGCTGATGCTCCGCTGCAGGTCCTGGACAGCGGGTAGCCACTTCTGGTTTTCTTTACTGCTGGGCACGCGGTACTTCAGAACGATCGCGGTGATACCCATTTCTCGCAGCCAGTTTGCAATCTCTGTTCCTTCCAGATCCCATGCCAGAATGGAGTAACCTCCGCCTGGAGCGATGACTACTGTCGTGTGTTTCGCGTTGCCGACTGGTTGAGAAGATGGCAGGAAAACATGGAGTTCGGGGGTCGCCACGTTGGTCAATCGCATCAGGGGGCGATCAGCGATTTTCTTCGAGTTATCACTGGTCCTGTCGAATTCGGGTTGTTGGGGAGCGTTCCAGGTCGGAGGTTTTGCCGGCCAAACCGGCACTACCAGATCAGCTGCTGTGTTTGGCTGGTTTCGTGAGGATTCGTTTCGCTTGGTGCTTTCCTGAGCGTGAGCAGCATCGGGCGGATGAAGTAGGAAGCACAGACTTGGGCTGACAATGAGACAGTAGGCTGCGCGAAGAAAAAAATGTTTGGATGGCAACATCTTGGAACCGATGAAACGACGGATTTAATGCGAGCATTGCAGGTGCTGGCATTGTCACCAAGCGAGAGCTTGTTTGATAGCCCACCTGCTGTTCATGAAGTATGCTCAGCTTGATTCGTGGAAACTGTTTCGTGGGGGGTGACATGAACAGCGTAGAGCAATTGACCGAGGTCTGGCGCAAGCATCTGAAGCAATTTGTTTTTGCTCGGACAGTGAATCGTACTGTGGTGAAAAGTGGTCGCACGGCCGATTTTCCGCCAGATCATGTGACGGAAAGGTTCGCAAAGGATGGAATCTCAATCGATCTGAGCACAGAGGCAGAATCGATTCTTGGGAAGGCTCGGGCGATTACAGTACTGGTGAGCAGCAGATGGGGACATGATCCGGAAAACCACTGGCTGTTTGGCAGATTTTTGATGCGCAGCATGCAGCTAGCTGTGGGGCGGCGCGATGTACTTCTGGTTGCTTCCGCGTCTGCAATTGAACCGTGGGCTGTTCGTGCAGCTCAGTTGAATGATGCGATGTTATTGAGGGTTGGTTTTGATCAGCCAGCGAGCGACAGGGTAACTGATATTCAGGTCCATTCCGGAAGCCGTGATTCAATTCAGCGAGATGAAGGCATCATCATGATGGCGGATCGAATTGATGCATCGTATGTCCGGCGTGGTGGCAGGATTGAGCACGATCTCAATCGATGTATGAAGCAACGTTCAGGCGTTGATGTTCAGGTTGCGATCACGAATCTGGCCGATTGTGCGGCGAAGCGTCTAGTGGAACGGGGGGCGAACGGGTGTCTGTTTCCTCGCCTGTTCGATTCCGGAATGGAAGGTGACTCATGGCCGGATTCAGCTCCAGTACAACAATTGGCTCCAGTGCAAGCATTGGTTCACGTGAAATCATCATGTGCAGATTGCAGCCAAGTGAATCCTGCAGATTCGTGCCAGTCAGGTGACGCAAACAACAACAACTGGTTCGAGGAAGGAGGAGAGTGGCTGGTTCACTGTACGAGAGCAAGCAGAGGTAAATGGCCAGATGAAACAATCGGTCAGTACCGTGATACGGTTCTGACCGGCAACCGCGACGTGGCCAAGCGGACTGCGTTGGATTCACTTTGTCGAATCGTCCATACGAGTCAGATCCTGGCATCAGCGATTGTCAGTGCCAGGAAGTATCCGGTGGTATGTTGGTCTGCAGTTCCCTTGCTGGAGTTACTGCAGGAGAGATGTTTTCGAAAGCATCTGCAGCGTTGGGACTATGAGCCTTATGGGGTTGCTGTACGCAGGCGGGCAATCAGCAATTTGGGGGCTCAACCTGTTATCTATGGTCAAAAAAAAGAAATGGACGAAATTCCTGAGAATGAACGCTATCGTTTTCAGGCTGCAGGTAAATCGGTGGATTGGACGAGGGAACAGGAATGGCGGCTGGCGGGGAATTTGTCCTTGCAGGCACTGAACCCACGGGATGTCAGGATTTTCTCGCTTGATTCTGCTGCGACTCGGGTGCGGCTGAAGGGGATTCCCTGGGAACTGACTCGATTGAAGAAGCTGGAAACTTCTCGGTCGGACCATTCGCCGTCCGTAGGCCTGTCAGAAATCTGGAAAGCGGTATAATTGGACGTCCATAGGGTGTGGCCATTGCTGAGGTGAAAGTGTTGAAGGGTGTGATCCCTGACCTGATTTCGTCTCTGGGGGCGCGCATGAGAGCTACCTGGCAAAATGCCCGTTGGCGAACGACCGAATGTGTTCGTCGAGCGGTGGCTCGGTCAAGTTGAAAACCGGCATTTGAGTACTGGAAGAGTGAGTACGGAAAAAATGGAAAAGGCAAGCACTGACAATCTGGTCACTCTTGGTGCAAGTCCGCAGGCGATCCATGATTTGGCACCTTACAAGACACTCGAAGTTGGCGAGCTACGACAACGCATCGCTGCGGTACGCGAGCAGCTTGGTGACAGTTTGCTGATTCTGGGGCATCACTATCAACAGGACGAGGTGATTGAGCATTCAGATCTGCGAGGTGACAGCTATAAGTTGAGCCAGATGGCAGCCGATAGTGAGGCGTGTCAGACAATTGTGTTCTGTGGTGTGCACTTCATGGCGGAGACGGCTGATATCCTTGCCAATCATCCGCAGAAGGTCGAGCAGCGTGATGGGCGACGTGTGAATGTTGTGTTGCCGGATATGGCTGCAGGTTGCAGTATGGCGGACATGGCAGCGATCGCTCAGGTGGAAGCAGCTTGGGAAGACATGTCGGATGTGATTGAGATGGATCAGGTCATCCCGGTCACCTACATCAACAGCGCCGCCAGTTTGAAGGCTTTTTGTGGTCGCAATGGTGGCATTGTCTGCACCAGCAGCAACGCGAAGGCCGTAATCCAATGGGCTTTTGAACGGGGCCAGAGAGTTTTCTTTTTCCCGGATCAACACCTCGGTCGTAATACGGCTTTGGAAATGGGAATTGAGGAATCCGAGATGCCCGTCTGGGACCCTTATGCACTGGATTTGGGTGGAAACACGGAAGCCGAGATTGAAAACAGTCGAGTCATCCTGTGGAAGGGGCACTGTAGTGTGCATCAGATGTTCCGTGCTGAGCATGTACAAGGTTTTCGTGAGCAACACCCGGGAATCAAAATTCTTGTGCACCCCGAATGTCCGCGTGCGGTCAATGACATTGCCGATGTTTCAGGCAGCACTGGAAAAATCATCGACACGGTGCAGAACAGTCCACCCGGCACGAAGTGGGCGATTGGAACCGAGTTGCATTTGGTAAATCGCCTCAAGGCTGAGCACCCGGAACAGGAAATACACTTCCTGAGTCCAGTGGTCTGTATGTGTGCCACTATGTACCGGATTGATCTGCCGCACCTTTGTTGGACGTTGGAAAACCTTCGCGATGGTGCAGTCGTTAATCAGATTCGTGTTGACGAAGAGACCAGCAAGTGGAGTCTGATTGCGTTGGAACGGATGCTCGCCGTCCGGTAGCAAACCGGTGTTTGAACGCCACAGTCATGGCAGGCACAGCAGTCGCGCAGGCAGCAGCATCGGTTGGTTGGTTCACTGCTTTCGTGAAGCCAGTTTACGCTCTTCTGAGCTGATCATGTTTTTCAGCATGTCCCTGAGTGAGATGGTGATATTCCACTCCGGGTAATGGCTGCGCAATTTGGAAAGGTCGCTGATATAGCAGATATGGTCCCCTTTCCTGGCTTCATCGGATATCGAGTAGTTCAATTGATAACCGCCGATCTCTTCGATCATGGCGATGCATTCCAGAACGCTGGCTGAGTTCTGGCGTCCTCCCCCAATGTTGTACACCTCTCCCGGTCGTGGTGCTTTCGCGAACGCATCAAACGCCTTGACCACGTCGCTGCATTCAATTTGGTCGCGAACCTGCTTTCCCTTGTAGCCGAAGATCGTGTACGGCTTGTCATGGACGGCTACATGAACCAGATAATTCAGGAATCCGTGCAACTCGACGCCGCTGTGACAGGACCCAGTGAGGCAGCCACCTCGGAAAATGCCAGTCTTGATTCCAAAATAACGGCCGTATTCCTGAGCCAGTAAATCAGCCGCCGCTTTGGACGCTCCGAAGAGTGAGTGCATCGTTTGGTCAATGCGGCAACTTTCCGAGATACCGTTCATGTCCTCTTGATTCGCGTAATCCCAGCGAGTCTCAAGCTCCTGCAGTTCTCGTTCATTCGGAGCATCTCCATAAACCTTGTTGGTGCTCATGTGACAGAAAACGGCTTCCGGAGAAAACTGGCGTGTTGCTTCCAGAAGATTGAGCGTCCCGTTGGCATTGACCTCGAAATCCAGGAATGGAATTTCCGCAGCACGATCGTGGCTGGGTTGCGCCGCACAGTGAATGATCAGGTCCGGATGTTCTGTCCTGAAAAGCTCAAATACGGCGTCCCGGTCTCGGATATCGACTGGAATATTGCGGAATTGTTGTGTACTCGCCTCCAACTGTTTGCGATTCCATTCAGTACTGCCGTTGGGACCGAAGAATGTTGAACGCATATCGTTATCGACACCGATCACACGATGACCTTGCGCATCCCAGTGTCGCACTGCGGCAGATCCGATCAAGCCACTCGATCCTGTTACAACAACAAGCACATTCAACTCGATTTACTAGGAAGGTTTGCCAGCATGAAAAACGATGAGTCAAGAACCATGTGATCTGGAAGCTGCCCTACGCTTGCCGCGTTGCTTGTGCATGAGGGCTTGCAATGTAACTCCGCACTGACTGCCGCTTCGGAGCTTGGTCGGTCCCTGACCTCAGGAGTCCGAGTCCACAGTGTAACGCCGATTAACAGGTAATTCTGCTTGAAAGCGTAATTCCTGGGCATACGAAGCTGCATCTGAATGACCTTGCCTGATTGCCAACTGTTCGGCAAAGCAGTTGGTCAGAATCGGCAGGGATGACGGAATCAGAAACAAGAACGATGCATGGCCATCGATGACTGGCTGAGTCCGAACACGAAAGCCGAAGAGGCCGCCGTCGATCTGGCTACTTGGCGTGAGCACTGCTGCGACAACGGCAATTGACGGCAGGAAGAATACATGCCGAGTAAGCAGGTTGCGTTCTCGGCTATCCAGCCTGGGAAAAAGGGTGGCTAAAGGGACTCGAACCCTCGACCCTCGGAACCACAATCCGATGCTCTAACCAACTGAGCTACAGCCACCGTGTCTTACACCCCGCGAGTCGGGGCTGGGACAAAAACCTCCTGGTCGGTTTCAAGTCGCAGTCGTGGCTGCTAGTTGAATACATTTCCTCCGGGAAAAATCAGAGTTGTTATCAAGCGAAGGCCTGAGAAACGCCTCGAAAAACTCCACGGAGCCCGAATACAGGAAGGACAAACTTAAAGAAACCAATTCGGTTTGGGAAGCCTACAAACTCCAAAAAAAAAGTGCCGCGATACGCCTCTGGAAATGCTCAATGCCGGTCCTGCCGGTTAAGTAAACGGATGGTCTACGTCGTGGATCGGGATACATGGGGTGCATAACCAGAGCGGGCAAACTGCTTTCACTCGGAAGCATGAGTGTTCGGCTCCGCGACGGAAACTACTGAGGACAGAAGTATGAGCTGGGAGGGTGTGCCAACTGCTGAATGGCGTTGCCCAGTGAGATTTGTGGCACCAAAAGCGACTAAATGCGGTCTGGGCGACATGGGGCTGACTTGCGGGCAGTCCGCAGAGCGTGCCCGGAATCCACCGTTGTCATCAAAAACGGAGACACCACTGGTTCGGAGAAACCTATCATCTGCAGCGTCGGTAACCCTGATCAAACCATTTGAGGCGTGATTGGATGGGGCGATGGCATGAAATCGATGTCTTTCGCCCCTCTTGGTGGCTATTTCCGCGATTCCAGTGACGCAGATCCCAGTGACGCAGATCCCAGTGACGCAGATCCCAGTGACGCAACCCCCAGTGACGCAGAGAGCTGCAACGTGAACTGCGCGATACAAGCAGATGCGTAGTGTTGCTCGTTTTCACGGCACTGAAATAAATACAGTGTTCGGCGAGGGATTGGATAAGGCTTTTCGTTGATTCGCAGACTTCAACGGCAAACAGCCCGTGTTTCCGGTTTGGTACGACCTCCTCGCAGGGCATGGTCATCGATCGAGTGCGTTTTTGGTTTGAGAGTCGCCATGAGTTGGTGGATCCTCAGTGAGCATGAATCGTCGGGAGATCACCGTTGAAATGGCAAAGTTCGTGTTGTTCGGGGCATGGCCTGCAGGAATCAGTCCGATTCGATGGGAAACCATCGTCAAGTTCATTCGCTGCTGAACCGGTTGGGGTGTGTTCGAATTGGAGACGGGGTTATCTGGCAAATCGGTGCTGAGTTGGCGGTTCACCAGTGCGAACGCTCCGTTTTCGTTGCAAGTTTGCGGGCAGGAAAGGTTTTCGAGTTCGATCAAAGGAAATGTGCGTGGGCGTGTCGACCGGTAATCGGGCAAGATTTTGACGGCAACGGCTCAAGTTCACTGCATTACTTTTTGCAGCATCAGTTTGCTTGACTCCGGCTTGTTTTGCGGCTCAGTGGGTTCAAGCTGATTCTGTTGGATTCGGTACCCTGTTTTGGATCCGTTTCATGTTTCTTCCAGCGTCTGTCTCCACAAGTTCACTTCATTCCAACTATCCTGCGATGAGGGCGTGCGACCCGGCCATTTTGGATTTGTAATGGGTGATTATCCGGCAGAACATGAAAATGAAAAAAACACGGGTATTGAACGACAAGATCGAATCCACGGCCGGTGAAGATGATGCTGACTCGATGAGTCATCCACACACCGACGGGGGCGGACCTTCAGAGTCGGCAAGGACGTGGCTCTCAATCGGGGTAGCAATTCACCTGGTCGCTTTGTTCGTTTCGTTCACCGCGGTTGTCGAGCCTTCATCACTTCAACAGCGGCTAGCAGCACTCTTCCAGCCTTACTTGAGGCCAACTCATTTTTCAGCTGACGATTTGCCCGTCCATTTAACTCATGGCAACACGGAAGATCAGTCCCACCGTGTTGAGATAACAACGCAGCGTGTGAGTGGTCTTGCATCATCAGAGGATGTGAAGTGGCGTGAAATTGGCCCTGCTGAAAAGGGTGGCTTTGCGTCGCTACCGGGTTTTGCCGTGTCTGACCGGGTTGCTCGCTGGTTATCAGCTGCCGCGATTCTTGCGGAGAATGATCAGCCCAGTCTCGTTGCGGATTTGCTTCTTCCCGTTGTCGAACGCCGACCTGCAGTGCAAGGTATCCGGATCGTCCGTTACCCCACTGACTTGAATGACATTCACGTAGGTGTCAGTGTGCCGTACCTGGCGCGAGTAGTGCGTTCGGGGACGACCGTTTCATTGGTCCAGATGAAAGAAACGAGGCTGTCGGCGCAGCCTCGACTGACGTTGATTGAGCCATTGCCTGTGGATTTGCGATATGCCTTGGATACTACGGTGGGCATCACTTCCCAAGGGACTTCCAGTCAACAGGCAACCGCGAACTCGTTGTCGGAGAAACCCTGCTT
Organism: Rubripirellula sp.; assembly: GCA_012270065.1. GTDB lineage: Bacteria > Planctomycetota > Planctomycetia > Pirellulales > Pirellulaceae > Rubripirellula. The sequence goes on from JAAXJB010000074.1 coordinate 46,379, forward strand.
CACACGAATTTCTGATTCAGGGCAGGAGGCCGGTTTTGAATAAACACGCTCAGAATCTCAGGTCAGACTCAGAGGTGGTGCTTGGCATTTGGGACAGGTTCTGGTTTTCCGGCACTTCAGTCGCTTCCATTGGTACGATCCGAGGTTGTCTCGTAGCCATCACCATGTTGTATTTCCTTAGCGCTTGGCCAGATGCGAAATTCTGGTACGGCGAAGGAGGTCCGTTGTCGGCCAGCAACGTGAATGAATTTCTTACCACTGGCGGTTTGGAGGAAGCAGGAAACTGGATCATCTCGCCCTTGTTTCTGACTGAAGCGGGCTGGGTGTATCAGCTTTATCTTGTTTCCGCCATCATGACAGCTGTGCTTGTTTTCTGCGGTTGTGGTGGTCGCGCGGCTTCTTTTCTGCTCTGGCTGTTGTTTGTGGGTTGGGCCAATCGCGCGATGTTGATTTCCGGATTACCCGAAACCCTGTTGAGTCTTGGTCTGTTTTCCATCGCCATTGCGCCCGCTGGAAAGGCATGGGCTGCAATGACCGCGAAACCAGAATCTGGCACGGAATCGCAGTCTTGTGTCAAACGGCAGCATTGGACTGCCGGGTTTTCGGAGCGATTGCTTGCGACCCAGATCACCATCATTGGTTTTGCGACATGGATGGCGATGCTGGGTGGAAGAGTCTGGTTCAATGGATTGGGGGCTTATGCGTTGGCCGCTCCCGTGAGGGACCGGACGTTTGATTGGACCGGTAACGATTCCCTACTCGTGCAGCCCATGTTCTACGAATCCCTCACGCATCTGATGGTGTTCGCCTTGCCACTGGGGTTTCTTCTGTCCTGGTTGCCGAAATCGAGTTTTGTGGGCAAGGCGATACTCGTTGGTTGGTGCGTGGTGGTGGGACTGTTGGGTTCCCATTGGTTGTACGCGATGACCTTCGCCGGGATGACTTTGTCCATTCGACCCTCGAGTGGTCGTGTGAAAGCCGTCAGTTGACCTCGTCTGGTTTCCATCATCGCATATTTTCCGCTCATCCAAGTTCGGTTGAGTTGGATTGTGCGTTTGGCGTTGAATCGGGAGAGCCGCGTTGGTGATGCACAAGCAATTTGCTTTTCCGTAACATCCCACTCTTTTTGGCAACGCTTCAGCTGGGGCTTGCGTTGTCGGAACGATTCAGAACGACTATCTTTTGAGTAACAGTTTCATCCTCTGACCTGGTAGTTTTCGTTTGTTTTCAGCAGGTAAATGGTTTCAGATTCTGATCCTCTGGTTAGCAATTTGTTTGCCCGTGTTGGGGGACGACTCGGCTGAAGTCGCGAGTTCTGGCTTAAAAATCCGTGCGGAATTCAAGCGGCTTTAGCAGAACGGGGATCGTCTCTTGAACGCTGACGAGTTTTTGCAGCTTCGAGATTCGGCTGCAGAATTGAAACGTGATTTTGGCCTCTATGATTTTGATCGCTCCGGAACACTGAGCGAGGCAGAGTTTTCAGCTGTTTCGGGACTTTGTCCGGCTTGGATTCGAGGCAGTATCCCGGATCCGTTTGAAGATCTTCTGGACAAGGCTGTGGCCGCGTTGGATGAGTCTTATGAACAATGGAACATGCGTCCCAAGGAGTATGTCAATTCCCACAGCTTTGTGGCAAATTTTATCGGCTCCATTTCTCCGGAGGGCAAGAAATTCGTCACCGGCCGAATCCTGCGACAGGCTGATCCCGATGGTGATGGCCAGATGACCCGTGCGGACGCCAGAAATTTCCTGACCTATCAGTTGGGGATGACCTGGGGTGAGGGGCACAGGATTCGAGAGCCAACGGGAAGAGTTTTACAACTCGATCAGTATTTGATGGCGGATGTCAACTCTGATGGTTCCGTGACCAGGGAAGAGTTCACAAGTCACGGCTGGGGAGATCGTGCAGATGGAACATTTCAACGCCTCGATGGCGATGATGATGGCAGAGTCACCATCGGTGAATATCGTGATTTTCGAAACACAGAAAATTACTTCGATACTGTTGAATGGTTCCGGAGTGCTGACGTGGACCTGAGTGGTTTGCTGGATGCTGCGGAGATCAAGGATGCAGTGGACGCGAAAAGGCAGCATCTGGTGCCATCAACGATTGGTGCATTTGATCAAAACTATGATCAACTGCTCTCGTTGCAGGAGTTTCGCCTCTCGATGTTGGGCAACCGCAACTATCCGTGGGCAGAGCGTCCCGTCGACAGAAATCGGGACGGAGATCTGTCTTACGACGAATTCATTTTTCACAGTACGGACCTGTTTCAATTACAACGCCGCTACTATTTCCACCGGCTGGATCGAAATCGTGATCGCCGTCTGTCACTGGCTGAGTTCGAATACATGGAGGCCAAACCGAACGCGATTCGTAGAGAGAACAAAGCGGAGGGTTTGGCGAGCTTGATTTATCAGGATGAAGAATTTCCAATTCTCGGATTGCCTGATCTGTCCCCGGATGGACAGAAGATCCTGTTTCACCGGAAATCCAACGATCCAAAGGTTGGTAGTCAGGTTGTACTTTCGGATTTGCGTGGTGAGGTGACGACCCTGCTGTGTTCGGGGTCACACCCTTCATGGTCACCAGATGGTGCAAAGTTTGTCTGCGCGCGAACGGTGGGCGAAGGCACCGCCGGAAAGCAGATATGGGTCATGGCCGCCGATGGAAAGGAAGGACGGTCAATCGGGCAAGGAACCGCGCCATGTTGGTCACCCGATGGAAATTGGATTGCGTTCATGCGAGATAACGGGATTGTGCTCTACGATACAGCCAGCCAGAAAGCGAGCGAACTGGTTGCCAGAGAAGATCACCGTTACACGGGACTGGGCGATGCCTTGGCATGGGAGCCCAACAGTAGAAGGCTTGCATTGCTTGCTACTCGCCCCAACTTTACAGAGCTGGTTTTTGTTTCCGTTTCAAAAAAATCCACAGGACCTGCTTCGAAGCAATCCTTCGGAGAAGACGACGAGGCTGGCAGGAGAGCCAAAGACGGGGCCTCCAGAAAAGACAAACAGGTAAAGATCGATCCCCAGCGGGGGTTTGCGTCCTGTCGAAGCGTGGGAGCACTCTCATGGGGCAAGGAGGGCGTTTACTTCGCGATTCGACCCAATGTCACCGGTGGTGTTGCAAAGCAGGCCGCCCTGCAATTATGGGTTCCGGCTCTCAATGGCGGTGTGAAGGTCGTGCCGTCACTTCCCCGTGAAATGGTGAGAAGAGCTGTCGCTGCGGAACCTGACGGAAAGTGGTACCTGACCGTATCTGAGCATTAGCAGCGGCATTTGCCCGGCCAAATCTTCAGCAGCGCGGTTTTTTTGTGCCAAGACGCTGTCGGACATGTCTTCCAATTTTCCATGAATTGGTCTCACTCTGGGTTGCTGTTGTGTTGTAGTCTGCTTCAGACCCTTTTTCGTGAGCCTCGGTTTTTGTTGCGTGCAGTTCATGAGTCAGCCCAATTTCGATGCAAGCAGTGAGCCACATCAAACGCCCAACTTCCAGAAGGCATCTTCGGCGAAGAAAACGGGGAGTTTGAATCGTTCGAAATCCTCCGGTGCGAAGGAGCCATTGCAGTCCGGGGAAGCTGAAGAACTGACTCATCCTGGATCATGCGAAAGCAAGAAACCGTTCCTCGGGATTCATTTCAAGTGCTGTTCCACTTATGGGCGGATCTATCGCAGCTCTGAACGCCCTGTCTATGAGGGGCGTTGTCCGAAATGCAGAGGTCTGTTGACTGTGCCGATTGGTCCCGGTGGCGTGGATTCAAGGTTTCTTACCGCGCGGTGATTCCAGTCATGGCGATTCCAGTCATGGCGATTGCGGCCGCGGTGATTGCAGGCGCAGGAAATCCATTCACAGGAGAGCAGTGAACTTCGCTGTAACGGCAAATTCGCTGGTGCTGTGCCGGATGCGTTCTGTAAGGAGCGAGAACGAACGATTCGGTTCTGCCGGGAATGCCCGAACGAGCCTGTCATCGGTCTTTCATGAACTCTGGCTGTTTTGATACGTTCCAGCTGGCGTGAGCTCAGGCGACAACGAAAGAGTGTTTCACGCGGTCGTTTCACGATCTCGTTTCGAGAATAAGTCAGAAATCATCCGGGCATGTTGGGCGAGTACAAAGTAAGTCGTTGCACGCGGCAGTGCCATGAATTGAAACGCGCGCTGCGCGAAGGTGAATGGTATTACTCGGTGGTTCTGGAAGCTGGTGATGATTTTGTGCGACGAGATTATTCTGCTGAGAGTTGGACGCAACCGCCCGAGGGGGCGATCGGTTGGTGGAAGTGCCGCATGCCCACCTCGGATCAGAAAAAACTGGTTTTAGCGCCCGTGGAAGTTTTGACGGACCTGCTGCGACAGATGGGGAACCAGCCTGAGAAATCCAAGAGTCGATATTTGTTGGCTTTGATGTTGATGAGAAAGCGGGTTTTACGACCGATAGCATCGGGGAACAGTGGGGAAAAAGAAGATTCGCTTTGTTTGGAAGTCATTTCAACTGGAGCCGAAATTGAGATTCCTGTTTGCACGATTACTCGCAGTGAATCTGAGGATTTGCGAGAGGAACTCAATCAGCTTCTGTATTGTGATGCAGATGATTTCGAAGTTTCTGATGAAGCTGAGGAAGCTCCATCAGACGATGAAGGGGACGAATGATATTCGTCATGAAGCAGATAGCAGCTCGTTTTGTGTTCATTTTCAAACCGGGTTGTCGCGAAATAGCGGTTCACAATTCACGCGCAGGTCGAATCCTGCCAAACACTGAAATTTGAGTGCAGAAATGCGACTACTCAGTTCGTTGGGCATCATCTTGATCTGCTTTGTTTGCGGCGGAGCTACCTGCTCGACGCGTACCGCACCAATGCCATTTCCCCCTCCACCTGTGGTGCTCAATGAAGAAGCTTCATTGGAGCAGATCGCCAGTGTTGTCAACCGAAGTCAGGGAATAAGACAACTGAGCACCAATTCGGCAACGGTCAAAATGTTGAGTATGCCAAGTCTGCCCAAGCTGAACGCGACAATGCATCTGGAAAGAGAAAAGAACTTCCGATTGCGAGCGAGCCTTCCGATCGTGATGGGCGCCGGTATGGATTTGGGAAGTAATGACGAAGTTTTCTGGTTTGAAGTGCCGGAAGGCGTTTCAAAAACTTTGTACTACGCCAGGCATGACCAATACCGCCAGCAGTTGGAACGCGCTATTCTTCCCGTGGATCCATCGTGGATCATGGGTGCTTTGGGGCTTGTGCAAATCGATCCAAACACTGTTGATGCTGGGCCGGTAAAACGCCCGGATGGACGTTACGAGATCAGTAGCATGGTGAGTATGCCCAATGGTATCTATCATCGAATCTACTTCATCGATCCGCAGGCCGGTCACGTCACTGATCAGTACCTTTATTCGCCAACGGGCCACCTGGTTGCGGAGAGTCACGCTAGCCAACACGCGTACTATGAGCAGTTTCAATGCAGTCTGCCACATGTGGTTCAGGTGAAATTGACGCCGAATGTTGGTCCACCTCTCGAAATGAAAATCGAGGTTGGTTCTTACGCGATCAATCAGTTGCTGGTCAATGATCCGGCAGTTTTTGTGATCCCGACTTCTGCATCAAATGTAGTCGATTTGACAACGGTTGCTGCTGGCAGTTCCACGCCTCAGCCATTGCCCACTGGAGCTGTTAACTATAGCGCTCAGGGGACAAGTGGTTATCCTCTTCGCGGTAAGCTTCGTTGACATCGTGAAGTGATTGCTACTCAGGACTGGCTTTGTTAACAGTCCCTGGATTTTGTCTGGGGAGGTGCAGCACAATGTTGTTCACGTCAACCACTGTTTTTGTTGTCTGCATGCTGCTGCCGATCATGCCTGACCATTCGTTCTGCAAGCTCCCGAAGGTTGGTAGTGGCAACCCAGTCAAGTTTTTCCCTGGCCTTTCTGGCATCACCGACGAGATGCGTTACTTCTGAAGGACGCATGTACTTTGGGTCCTGCTCGACATGGTCTTGCCAGTTGAGCTTGACAGCTTGAAAGGCTGCATCGAGAAAATCACGGATGCTGTACGCTGTGCCGGTTGCCAGTATGTAGTCATCTGGTGTGGGTTGTTGCAGCATTCGCCACATCGCATCGGTGTAATCAGGGGCGTATCCCCAGTCACGTTTGCCGTCCAGCGATCCGAGTTTCAGCTTGTCCTGAAGTCCCAGTGAGATGGCGGCCGCTGCCTTGCTGATTTTGCGGGTGACAAATGATTCGCCACGCCGTTCTGACTCGTGGTTGTAACAGATGGCATTGCAGGCGAAGACACCAAACGAATCACGATAAAGGCGAACCATATTTGTTGCGAACGTTTTGGCGACGCCATACGGAGTTACCGGACGCATTGGTGTCTCCTCGTTCTGCGGAGCAGAATCAGGGCGGCCAAAGATTTCAGAACTGCTGATGTGAAGAAAACGTGGTTTTTTGGCCAGATCTCGGACGATTTCCAGTAGTTTCAGCGTGCCCATGCCAGTGAATTGGCAAGTGGTTTCAGGAATTTCGAAGCTTGCACCAACGTGGCTTTGCCCAGCCAGATGGTACAGTTCATCGGGTTCCGTTTTCAGCAGAATGCGACGAATGGTGGTTGTGTCGTCGAGGTCCGCATAGTGCAGGAACAGGCGTTTATTGTAGACCTCGCTGTCGTGGAACAGGGGGTCGAGTCGTACTCGCTGAGTGGAACTGGTACGTCGAACAAGTCCATGAACGACGTAGTTCTTGTTCAGGAGTTGTTCAGCCAGGTAGGACCCATCTTGACCAGTGATTCCAGTGAGTATCGCAGAGGGCACTTTGGTATCCGTTGTTTGGGTGACCCTGCATGGGAGAGTGACATGCAGTATGGGGTGGTGGGTACGTACATGAGTGTGATTTTGAGAACTGAACCATTGAGGTGCAGCCAAATGAAATCCACGCCACGTTCGCACGTCATCGTTCGAATCTGTCCGTTTCGTAACTCGGGGAGGGAAATCGAGAACGAATGTGTCGGGGAGGGTTGGAGGACACGTGGACAGCGGAGTGTTTCAAACGATTTGACGTGCGAGCGTTGCGTGGCGTGTGGGGTCAGCAGATCGATTCAAGTTGGCAATCTTCCAGCCTGACACTTACCCCCTGATCCATGAATTGAACGGAAACGATTAATCGGGTCTCCTGGTCGCGACGGATTACCGTGCCCTCGTAACCCGAGAAAACACCTGAGCGGACTCGGACTGCCTCGCCTGGTTGAATTCGGCTTTCAATCGTCAATGGTACTCCACTGTCGATAAGCTTATGTATCTGCTTCAGGTCGGCGAGGAAGCTGTCGGTTTCAGTGATCTGTTCATGTTTGACAATGCATCCGGTGCAAACTGACTGATAGCGATCGTTTTCGCTTCCGCACAGGAAAACATAGTTGTTGAACAAAGGAGCGTAAGTGGTTCGGACACGGCCCGAGGGTGCTCGATTGCGGATCGGTATCTGTGGTGCGTAATGTTTGATATCCAAATCTCTCAGACGGCGCATTAATTGCTTTTCCTGACGACTTCTCGTGTAAAGTAACCACCAGGTCTCCGTCTGGGCTGATCGCTGGTCGAGTAAATTTGCCGGGTGGCAATCAGGCTCTGGAGGAAGGATGGGCATGGCTTTCGGAAGTTACTCGCTGCTTGATCGTGAATACAGAGAATGGATGTCTGTAACAATCGCTTTCATGGGACGTGGGCAGGAACTTGGGGTGTCCAGTTGCCGACGCGGTTCTTTTGCTTTTCACGTGATCCTGGCGTACGTGCGGAGGGTCACATTTTGACGGCGGGTGGCAGTGGTTTTTCGTGCCAGCCTGTCTACCCGTGCCGTCCTTGGCGAGGAGTGCCCAAGCCCTGCCTCTTTTCACCCGCAAAGGCGATCGTTGCATCTGGCCTCAACTCTCCTGTCTAGGAAAAGGAAATCGGTTGCAGCGGCTGAGAAGTGTGGAAAAACGATTCAGAGCGTGCCGGATAGTGAAGCGGGGTGGTTGGTGACGCCGCTGGGCGGGATTGTTCCGTTTGTGATGATTTCTTGGTCGTTCCTTGGGCGATTACCAGTGAAAGCAAGCACTCCTTTGCCAACCGTTTTGATTGCCGCGAAAACAAAATCGCTAAGAACGGAAAATACACGCTCGTATTCCTGCGGCCGGTCAGGTTGCCTTGAACGGTTGCTGTGTCAGTCCAACTGTCTTTCATGCACTGAAAATTCAGATTCTGGTCCGCGGTACTCCACCTGCGAGCTTCCCCGATCTGTGCACGATTCCACAGTTTCAACAGTTATGATCAGATTCATGATCAGCAGTAAGTCGAGGCATGTGAATTCAACGTTCATTTCAGGGCAACAAATCGTAGGCATCGTTTGGGTCCCGTTTCTGACGGTATCATTCTCCCGGGCCGACGGTCATGTTTCGAAGTTGGGTACGACGCGTTCAGAGTTGTCAGGAGCTTTTGTTTCAGAACAAATCAAATGATATGTGCCAATCTGGGCAGAATGAATTGCTGGCCAGGTGCGAAGAAAACGACGCATGGCGGATGTCCAGGTGTCTGTTCCAGAGTCAGCCATCCCTCTTCCAGTGTCAGTAGTCTTTCTTCCAGTGTCATTAGTCTCTGATCCAGAGTCAGCACAATGCTTGTTGGTGACAGGGCCCGGGAAGCAAAACGCTTTCCCGGCCACGTATGCCATCGTGGTCGCACTCTGTATAGTGTGGCCTGATTGCTACTGATAGCCGTCATGACATCAAATGCTGAAAGCTAGAGGTGATCGTGAAGAGTGAAACGATCGACATCAGTTCCTACCTGAAATCCTGTCCCAGGCCGACGATTGATGTTCGTTCGCCTGGTGAGTTCATGGCTGGCCATATTCCAGAGGCTATCAACATTCCTCTTTTCAATGATGAGGAAAGGGCAAGCGTCGGCATCTGTTACAAGAATCAAGGTCGGTGTCCCGCGATTGCAGAAGGTTTGCGGATTGTGGGGCAGAAGGCTCAGGATCTGCTGAGTGCTCTTGGCCGTTTCAGCGACGGAGAAAGGATTTACGTACACTGCTGGCGTGGTGGCATGAGAAGCGAGGCTTTCAATTGGCTTGCCTGTCAAAGCGGGCTGTCTGCTGAACGCATCAGTGGTGGGTACAAGGCGTATCGCCGGGCCGCCCATGAGTGCTTTGCTCAACCCATGAAAATCGTGATCCTGTCGGGTTACACCGGTGTCGGAAAAACCGTTTTATTGCAGGAACTGCGGTCCCAGGGAGAACAAGTGATCGATTTGGAGTTCTTGGCGTCCCATCGTGGGTCGGCCTTCGGAGGGATCGGACAACCGGAACAGCCAACGGTCGAGCAATTTGAGAATGATCTTTTTGAAGCGCTGAGAAGAGTCGACCCAGAACGCCCCATCTGGATTGAAGATGAGAGCCAATCCATCGGACGGGTCAATATTCCGTTGGCATTGTGGAAACAGATGCGGGCTGCTCCGGGAATTTTTGCTGGCGCAGATCGGAACAGCAGAATTGAATTACTGGTACGTGAGTATGGTGGGTTACCAACCCGCGCTTTGGGGGATGCCATTGGGAGAGTCAAAAAGAGGCTCGGCGGACTCCGTTTTCAACAGGCCATGGATGCTCTGGAAGATGATCGTATCAACGAGTTTGCAGACATCGCATTGAAGTATTACGACGATGCTTACAACACAGCGTCGAAGAAGCGGCCCAGAGCCAGGATGGTCCCGTTTGCTCTCAAGCAAGCAGGGGTTGCCAGTTCGATCGATGAATTGAGAGCTCTGGGGCACGAATTGGCTGGCAACCGTATCTGACGCGAACCGCACAGGGAATGATTTCTCGCTGCTGGTCCATCCGGTTACCCGACTGGACACATCTCTACCCTACAAGTGAGTGACCGTCCACCGAAGGAGAGAGAATCATGCGGCTCAAACTGTGTTTCCTTTTTGCTGTTGTCTGCGGCTTGACCACCCAATCAAGCGGTTTTAGTCCCACGGAGGTCCGGTCTTCGGTGCAATTGAGAAATCTTTTTTCATTCGCCGGCGAAAATGCACTCTCGAACTGGCAGATCGTAAACGATGGCGTGATGGGCGGACGGTCACAAAGTCAGGTCAGGCGTGGAACTGAGGGAGAGATGAAGTTTTCAGGTGTGCTGTCCCTGGCAAACAACGGAGGGTTTGCGTCCACACGCTCCCGAGCGACACAGCTCGGCCTGAAACAGGGGGACACCATTGTCTTGCGAGTCAAAGGAGATGGCAGAAAATACACTTTCAATGCCTATGTACCCCGGCGGCGCATGGCATTTTCGTACCGTACTGAATTTCAAACCAGCAAGGATCAGTGGGTCGATGTCCGGATTCCAGTGAGCCAGGTGGTCGCCACATCGTTTGGGAGGGTTGTGCGAGGAGCTACTTTGGATCCTGCCGAGGTGAACTCCGTCGGCATCTTGCTCGGCGACAAAAAGCCGGGAGCATTTCAGATAATGATCAAGTCGATCGATGTCGAATCCACCTCCGAACCGGATTCCACAGTTTCGAAGGGCCTTTGAACGGCTGCCATGGATTCGACTCTGTGAGCTTCGCGGAGCGGGGATCATTGCTTGAAGAGGATTGCAACTGGGTGATGCCGTGACTTGCACGACATCTTGAACGATCCATTGCAGCGGTCTGAGCAGCACGAATATTACGGAACGCCTCTTCTGCGGAATTATGAAATCACCTTTAGTCGGCCTGCAGCGGTCGACTCAATGGTCCCTTGAACCCTCTCCGTCTGGCTGTTCAGACGAACACTTCCGTGTTCTTCTGGAAAGTGGCAAGCAGCATCGCCTGCGGGTACCGAATGTTTTTCATCGCAGAGAAAAACTGCGGGATTCACGGGATTCATGACTTTGGGGGTGCCGTTTTCGCTTCCAATCCATTGCGGCAGCATGTGCGTTGGACGGCCTGGCCTTCTGCCCCCAGCTCCCTGCCCAAAGCTCCCAGCTCCCTGCTTCCTCGGCTATCCGCACCCACAGTCTTTGTCGGATTCATGGAGTTCTGGAGATAGTGCGTTGCGCAATTGCCTTTTTGACGCCAATCAACGAAACTTAGAGGCAGTCTGCTGAGCGCGAATCAAGGCGGTTTAATTCTCATGGCTCAGATTTGTTTACGCCGTGGTTGTTCTACCTTGGAAGGGGTCAGTCGTGAAGGGAATCGTATTCACTGTGTTCATCGAGTATGCGGAGGCTACATTTGGCGGCTTGGTATCGGAGCAGATGATCTCATCTTGCGACCTTTCGACGGGAGGGGCGTACACAGCCGTCGGAACTTATGACCACCGCGAGATAGTCCAGATGATCGTGAAACTTTCGGAGTTGACCGATCGCGAGGTTCCCGAGTTGCTCAAGAGTTTCGGGTTCCATCTTTTTGGAAAGTTGTCAGCTGGTTATCCCGAGCTCATTGCGAATGTAAATGACTCGTTCGAGTTGGTTTCCATCATTGAGAATCACATCCATGTCGAAGTTCGCAAACTTTACCCCGACGCAAGCCTTCCCTCTTTTTCGCATGAGTTCACAGGTCCTGATGAGTTGCATTTGTTGTACGAGTCGGAACGAGGTTTGGCGGACTTGGCAGAGGGTCTGTTGATGGGGTGTTTTGATCACTTTGGTGAGGAAGTGGTGTTGGAGCGTGAGGATTTGAGTCCCGGTGATGGGACGCGCGTTGCTTTCAAGATGAGAAGAGTACCTGGATAAATGGATCCAAATGAGATTCTCGAGCGAAAACTTAGTCGAGAAAAGGCTGCTCGCCTTGAGGCTGAACGTTTGTTGGAGGACAAGAGCCGAGAGCTCTTCGACCAGAAGCAGCAACTTGAGAAGCTCAACAGCACACTTGAGAGTCGTGTTTCGGCAGGCACTCTGAAGCTGCAGAGGTCGAATGCAATGTTAATGACATTGCATGAGGTCGTTCTGATGGCTGCTGAGGTCGAGACATTCGATGAGGCTCTTGAGCGTTGCCTGAATGCGATCTGTCAACTGTCGGCATGGCCATTGGGGCACATTTACAAAAGGGTGACCGGCAGTGAGGACGTGTTGCTGCCATCGGGTATCTGGGTGTGCGAGAAACCAGATCTCTTCCAAAAGTTTCGTGAAGCTACCGAGTTGACCAAGTTTCATAAAGGCGTCGGGTTGCCAGGTCGTATCTGGGACACGGGCACACCTGTCTGGATTGACGACGTTTCATGCAACAGTGATTTCACCAGAGGCGACACTGAAACTGAGGTTAAATGTGGTTTTGGTTTCCCCGTCAAAATCAAAGGCCGCGTAGCAGCGGTTCTGGAACTTTTCAATGATGAAGCCTGTGAGCGAGATGAACAACTGCTGAGATTGCTGGATTCAGTCGGAGAGCAGGTGGGACGGGTGTTGGAGCGGCAAGAGGCATTGCGTGAGCAGCGTCAGGCACGAGAGGAAGCAGATCGTGCGAATGAGGCGAAGAGTCGCTTTCTTGCCAATATGAGTCATGAAATCCGCACTCCGATGAACGCCATTCTCGGACTGACCGAATTGGTTCTCGACAGCAACGTAACGAAGACACAGCATGATTACCTTTCCACCGTCATGGCGTCGGGAGAAAGCCTGCTTTCCCTCGTGAATGATATTTTGGACCTTTCAAAAATCGAGGCGGATGCGGTAACTCTCGAGCGAGCAGTCGTGAATCTTCATGAACTCGCCTTTTCCACTGTCAAGTCAATGTCCACACAGGCTCACATCAAGGGCCTTGAGTTGCTTTGTTCAATTGCCTCCGATGTTCCCGAATTCATTCGTGGAGATAGAATCCGCCTTCAGCAGGTGCTCATCAACCTGCTTGGCAATGCAATCAAGTTCACTCAGCAAGGTGAAGTAGAACTCAAAGTATTCTGTTCTGAGGCGGATTCAGGTGACAGAGAATTGAATGTTCTTGTTCGCGATACAGGAATTGGAATTTCGGATGACAAACAGGAGTCCGTTTTCAGAGAGTTTGAGCAGGCGGATGACAGTACGACCCGAAAGTTTGGGGGGACCGGTCTAGGCCTGTCCATTGTGCGGCGTCTCGTGCAATTGATGGGAGGCAGGATTGAAATCGAAAGCAAGGTCGGAAAAGGCAGCGAGCTTGGTTTCGTTCTCAGTGAATCCTGTTATGAGACCGAGGCAATGGACGCCAATATTATCCAAAGCGAATTCGAGTCAATCTACGAGCCGCCAGATTCGGTCAGGCTTGCCAGTCTTGGAGGGATTCATGTTCTGGCTGTTGATGCCAATTTGAGACATCAGGAACTGTTGTGCGAATGGGTTGAGCGAGTTGCTGGTAAAGGCTGGATGTCAAGCTCATTGGACGAAGTCCCAGCAATGTTGAAAGAGGATGAAATTCCTTCTGGCAAAGTTGACTTCATCTTTCTGGATGAGAAGTGTCTCGGAGATGGTGGTTTTGAATCACTTCAGGATTTCTCGGGTCAGTTTGAAGATTCCACGAGATTCATATTGATGCTTGATGCCTCCATGCATTGGACCGAGTCGCAATTGCCCGATGCTCTGAAAGGTTGTTGCCTTGTTCGCAAACCACTGAATTACTCGGAGTTTTGCCGAATTCTTTGCGATCTGCGATGGAATCAGCAACAACATGGGGAATCAGTGGGCTCGACGGTTCACGCTAGTCCAATTCCCCGCAATGGCTTGAAGGTTCTCGTTGTGGAAGACAGCATCGTGAACCAGAAACTTGCCGTGGCAATGTTGAAAAAGTTGGGGCACGAGGTTGCGATTGCGAACAATGGCAAAGAGGCGCTTGAAGCAATCAAACAGAGCGTTTTTGATCTGGTGTTGATGGATATTCAAATGCCAGAGCTGGATGGATATGAGACAGTTCGGCAATTAAGGAAAGATGAAACAGGCGAACGTCTGCCCGTGATAGCTCTGACTGCCAATGCCATGCGAACAGACCGTGAAGCATGCCTGGAAGCGGGAATGGATGCTTACGTGTCAAAACCAATTCGCTTGAAGAAGCTTGCCGAGATCATTCAGGAGGTATGTTTTGCAAAGTGATGCGTGCTTTCAACGGAAACTGCATTGCGTCAGTTTTTGTTCTCTGAGTTGTCGATGGTAGTATGTGGAGCCACCATTTGTTGTTCAATGAAATGGTCCAGTGATTGGCTAATCGCGGAGCTGTTTGAAATCAGCCGGGAAATCAGTGCTTCGGTTTTTTCTCAGGGTACGAAAAATGAATCAATGTCTTTGGCCTCTCGTTCTAATGTTCGTGCTGATTGCTGTTGAACCGCAGGTTTACAGTCAAGACCTTCGGGCCTCGAATTCCACAGTCATGGCAACAGAAGAGTCGTCTGCTTTGTATTTTCCAGGTGATGTTGCAGATTGGGAGAAAGTCGAGCCAGAACAAGCCGGATGGGATCAATCCAGATTGGATGAGACGCTTGCCTGGGCTGGTGAGCATGGTTCTACCAGTCTGGTCATTCTCTATCGGGGAAGAATTCTGCTCGAAGAACACAGGGTAAAACGCAAAGCTGAAACCACTCAGCGTTACCAGCGTCTGTTTGTCGGTTTGAACAAAGAAAAGCAGGTGATCGAGGATGTTGCATCTGTGCAGAAAAGCATTGTTTCCATTCTGGTGGGTATTGCTCTCGAAAAAGAGTTGCTGGAACTTGATGATCCGGTTTCCAGCCATGTGGGAACCGGTTGGTCGAATGCCAGTCTGGTGCAGGAACAGCAAATTCAAATCAAGCACCTGCTTTCCATGACAAGTGGCTTGACTGATGACCTCAAGTACAGGTCTGCGCCTGGGAAGAAGTGGCGTTACAACACCAGCGCGTATGCTGTCGTTCGTGACTGTTTGGTAGCTGCATCAGGACTTAATGTCCACGAATTGACTTCAAAATGGTTGTTGGATGCGGTCGGAACGAAGGACTCGAAATGGGTGCCTCGTTCACGTTTGGTTACAGCCATGAATGCTTATGGTTTTGCCTCCAGTGCCCGCGATCTGGCGCGGGTTGGCTTGCTGATGCAAGCAGATGGAAAATGGGCGGGGAAAACCGTCTTGGCCAATGATGGCTATCGACTTGCTTCGCTAAGGTCATCGCAAAATTTGCAGCCAAATTATGGTTATCTGTGGTGGTTGAATGAGCCAAAACGCAATCCGTTTGCACCTGCAGATGTCTACGCTGCCAAGGGTGCGTTGGGCCGACGGATTTTTGTTTGTGCTTCGGAGGGATTGGTGGTCGTTCGGCTTGGCGATGAACCGGCGAAAATTGGCACAGCGGCGTTTGATCGGGAATTGTGGCGCCGAATCATGGCAGCAAAATTATGAGATTCCGGTGAGGGCGTGCAATCAGCGAGCGGCACAGTGGTGAAGGTTGTCCGTGATGAGCGCGGTTGAGTTTTGATCGCAAATCCCTGAAGGATCGTGCTGGCGAACCGCCTTTGGCCACCCTTGAAACAGGCGTTTCACCGAATGAAGTGATGAAGCGGTTGAAATGGGCTTTTCGAGCGTCGATACTGTGTGCCACAAGAACCCCACGCGTTGCCTCCCCTCATACGTTTTCGTCTGGAGGTGATGATCAAATTCCTGCCTTTGCCATTGATTGTGAGATCAGCTGATGAAATTTTGCATGGGACTCGCTTCGTCTGTATTCGTATTCATCGCGTTTGCCACCGCACAGGCAGTTGAAACGCAGGCTCCTGTTCGTACAGGTAGCGGTCAGATGACGTTTGATACCGTCCCCGGATGGGGACTTCGGCCAGACGGAAGTTCGCCACTTGGCCCAACACATGGCGCTGTGGTGATCGACAAGGCGGGGAATATTTTCACGAGTGCGGGAGCAGGAGTATTTGCCTTTTCTCCCGAGGGACAGGTCGTCCGCAGCTACTTGGGGCCCAAGTATTCAAATTTGCATGACATGGAAATCCGTGAAGAAGACGGTGAGGAGTTCATTTATGGGGCGAGGAATGCGAACGCTGAGGGAATCAAGTTCAATGCGCATAGCGGTGAAATCGTCCTGAAATTGGGCGTTCCAGAAGAATCTGGTTTGGGGAATATCAAGTTCAGTCCTACCGCCATCACGGTTGCTGCGAACGGAGATATCTTTCTTTCCAATGGTTATGCCACGAACCACATCATCAAGTATGACAAGAATGGCAAGTATCTGTCGCACTTCGGAAAAAAAGGGAATGGTATGAAGGAGTTCAATACCGCCCATGGAATGACTCTGGATACTCGTTACGAGCCAGCACGCCTGTTGATCTGTGACCGCAATCACCAACCCAACGGAAGATTACTCCATTACGATCTTGACGGTAACTTCATCGGTGAAGTTGTGACTGGTTTGGGGATGCCGACTTCTGTTTCGATACAGGGTGATTTTGTTTCGGTACCCGACTTGCATGGTCGATTGGTGATTCTCGACAAGTCCAACAAGATCATTTCGGTCGTGGGTGAGAATCCTGATCGGAAAAAAGGGCGGAGCTATGGAATTCCCCAGGATCAATGGGTCGAAGGTGCGTTCAGTGGGACACATGGCTCGGCTTGGGATTCGGAAGGCAATCTGTATGTTCAGGACTGGAATATCTCCGGTCGGCTCATGAAATTGGTTCGGGTGAAATAGCAGAACTGGATTCTCCACCTCGCTGAGAGGTGCACAGACGAATTTACTTTTCGTTCCGTGAATGGTTTGGTTGTGCCGGATTGTTTTTGAGTTCCTCAAATCGTTCTGTGCGTCCATTTGTGATCAACATGTTGCTGCTTGTAAGCGAATGGATTGTCCGATTTCGTGAGTAACGGAATCTGCGGCCGAACATTGCCAAGGGAGCTTTGCAGATGGAAAACAGGCAAAGGCAGAGGAATTGGTTAGCAAAGCTGATACGTCTCGCCTTTGTTCTGGGTGGCTTGGCCATTTGGTACGCGACACAGGCGTGGATCGGGCAACGCGAGTTGATGCCAGGAGCGATTGGGGATGCAGTGCACGATTGGTTGGCGGGGGCTAATGAGTATTTTCATTCACACCCTGTTCATGCCAGCTATTTGTTGGTTGCAAGCTCTGCGGTGATCGATGCACTCGGGCTGTTTTTGCTCTGGAAATCCATATTCGGTCCCAGCATCAGGCCATTTCTGGGTTTGTTGCTTTTATTTGCCATGCGGCAGATTTGTCAGGTCTCGTGTGCTCTGGAGCCACCTTTGGGAATGATCTGGCATGATCCGGGCGTGCCCAGTTTATTGGTGACATACGGTGTGGCGACGGACTTTTTCTTCTCTGGCCATACAGGTCTGGCTGTTTTGGGGGCAGTCGAACTGGCTCGGATTGGCGGACGCGGATGGATATTTCTTGGTGCGGCGGTCATTGCATTTGAAGTCATGACGGTGCTGGTGCTGCGGGCACACTACACCATGGATGTATTTACCGGTGCCGTTGCCGCTCGTTATGCTTCTTTGATCGCTGTTCGGCTGTCGCCTGCATGTGACCGTTGGCTCGGACGCATGGCAGGCGAGGAAACGTCGGAGCAGGAATTTGTAGCAACCGAGAATGCCACGAAAGAAGGGAACGAAATTCAGAAGGGGAATTAATCGAGAGTGACGATCAAAAGATCGGTTCCGGAATCTGATGTTCGTATTTGGAAGATCATTCCAACAGCAAACCGCTTCACTTGACGGTGAGACTCAAAAGACTGCAGTTCACAATCACCGTGAGTGAATCATCGCAAACGTCCCGAAATTCTCGAGAGCGAGTATCTGATGATCATCGCGTTCTGATCATGCTTCAAATTTCGTGCCCACTCTTTCGGGAGAACGGTTTTGCCAGACTCGTCCTTTGGGAAAGGAGTGTTCCTGGAGAAAATCAGGGAGGAAATCCAAGCCCCAGCCTGGAGCTTTCGGAGTTACATAGTGTCCATTTGTGGTCTGCACGGGGTTTGCAACGGAATCCTGCAGAAAGTCAATGTATTCGACGAGTTGCGTATCAGAATGTCCGGCTACTGAGATTTGATCCCACATGCCGTAATGTTGAATCATGTTGCACAACGCTATTCCGCCTCCATGTGGGCAAACAGGTACGTTGTATTTTGCAGCCATCAGGATAATTGCCATGACATCGTTCACACCCGCGACGCGGACGGCGTCGATTTGACAGTACTTGATTGCTCCACTTTTTAGAAGTTGTTTGAAAATGACAGGAGAGGCGGCCTGTTCTCCGCATGCAAAATCAAAGCTTGCGTGCTCGAAGGTTTCTGCGAGTTCTACGTAACCAAGCACGTCGTCACGGGCGATTGGTTCTTCAACCCATTTCAGACCATAGGGAAGGTAGCTTTCGAGATGTTTCTTGGCTTCATTAATCCCCCAGTACTGGTTTGCATCAACCATCAAGTTGGCTTCCATGCCTATTGCGTTGCGCATGAAGGCCAGTCTGGCGACGTCATGATCCTGATCGAGACCAACTTTCAATTTGAAAGAATCAAAGCCCTCCGATTGAAGGCGGTGGATGGTCTCAAGAATCTGTTCGTCGCTTAGTCCTAGCCAACCGGCAGTGCAGTAGGCTTTGGGACCGATTTCTGACATTTCACTTTCGCGCTTTGGTATACCGGCCTGTTTGCTTGATAGGATCGCAATCGCTTCATCACGTGTGAGTGCGTCTTCGATGTTACGCCAATCAATGCAATCCACAATGAAGGCGGGATCAAGATCCACCAGCAATTTCCAAAGTGGTTTCTGTTCTTGTTTTGCCCACAGGTCCCACATCGCATTGAGTACGGCACCTACTGCCATGCGAAAGACACCATCATGCAGCCAGCGGAGTTGGTGGTGGTCAATCAACCTGTGGTAAAGTCGAAATGGTGAGTCAACGAATTCTGCCAGGTCTGTATCTACCACCAGTTGACATAAATCACTGATGCCATAGCAAATCCAATCTGTTCCTGCACCAGCAGTGAACACGACGGATACTCCCTGAATGCCCTCGTCCGTGTTCAGGTAAAGCACGGCCGATGAATAGTCGGGCTTTTTGTGAAAAGGATCAGAGCCCAATAAATGGTCGGAGGTTGGTACTCGAAGATCGACTACATCGAAGCCAGTGATTTTCATGATAGGTCGTGGTTGAAACGCAAGATTTGAAAATGAAGCGTGAAGAATAGCAAATGGCAGAGGCGGGGCTTGCGACAGAGGCCGGCTTTGCTGGCAGGCAAACTGCTTTTCATGGATTGGATCTTTGGAAAGTGCCAGCTTTACCGTTTGAAGGCAATGTCATGTTGCCGACAACGTATCAAAGCCCGAAGGGATTCGCATCCTGAGATAACCTGGATCCAGACTCGAGTAGGTGACAAACCACCTACGACTGATTGCGGTTATATTTCCGCGGGCTCACCGCGGCAATGGGAGTCCAGACTCCTGTCGCAGCTTGTCGCGAGCAAGGAAATCGGGAACACTAAATCTGGCTGCTGCTCTTGAGAACAGGTACGATCAACGCGAGAACCACTGCGAGCACAAGCATTGCCATGATCAAAAGCATCAATGGTTCAAGTAGTCGGACAAAGAGGTCAAGTCGACGGAATGTGACTTTTTCCAGAGAGTCCGCTATTTCAGGTAGCACGGTGTCCAGTGAGTTGCTTTCCTCGCCCACGCTGATCATTTCCACGACAGGTCCGGGAAAATGCCCGCTGTTCCGCAATGGCGTTGCGAGGCTTTCACCGCTCCTGATATTTTCAGTTGCATCGCTGACTGATTCCTGAAGCAGACGGTTACCGGCCGCTGAACCTGCGATATCAAGTGATTGGAGGATCGGTACGCCATTATTGAGCAGCGTGCCCAGTACGCGGCAAAAACGCGCGACTGCAAGATTCATGAGAATCTCACCAAGGACGTGAATTTTGAGCTTCAGCCTCTCAAGCAATTCCTTGCCAGAATCGGTTTGGAGCTTGGCTCGAGCCAGCAAGGCGGCGGCCGCCATCGCGATCAGAATGACCCAACCATAGTTCTGCAGAAAAGTACTGGTGGCAAGCAAGGCTTCTGTTGCACTTGGCATTTCACCCTTCTTGCGCAGCCGATCAAACATTGGATCAAATTTTGGAACGAAGAATACCAACAGGATGGTCAGTACGACGCTGCCGACTGAGAACAGGAACGTGGGATAGGCCATCGCGCTGATCGTCCGGCCCTTCAGGTCTTCCTGCAGTTCAGTGAACTTTCCAACTCGGTCCAACGCATCTTCGAGAAATCCGCCTTCGGTTCCCGCGCGGACCATGTTGCATCCCATTTCGTTGAAAACCTTGGGATAGCGTGCCATGGCGTCGCCGATGCTTTCTCCATCCTCGACACGGGAGCGGATGTCGGTGATGACTTCCTTCAGGGTCCCGTTACTGGTCTGCTCCGTCATCACATTGAGTGAGCGGATCATCGGCACGCCCGCTCTGAGCAATGCTGCCAGTTGTGAGTAAAAAGCCGCCATGGTTTGGGCTTTGACTTTCTTCCGGCCACCAAAAATCGCCTGCGTCCCGCCACCACTCAGCTTGACTTCGACGGGAAAAAGCGACTTTTCGGATAGGATTCCGGCAACTTCGCGTTCAGCATTCGCTTCGACCGTACCGGTGACCTGTTTGCCCGTCATGTCGCGGGCGGTGTATGCGAAAGTCGGCATGATTTAGAGTCCCTCACCCTTAGTCACGCGGAGCACTTCATCGATCGAAGTGTCTCCACTGACGACCTTGTCCCACGCATCCATCCGTAGCGTTCTCATTCCCGCCTTCACAGCTTCTTTCCTGATTTCCCAACTGCTTTTTCGTTCCAGGGCCAATTGGCGAATTCCGTCGTTGGCTACCAGTAGTTCGTAAATTCCCATTCGGCCAGTGTAACCGACGTTACGACATTCTCGACAGCCAGCACTGCGATAGGCAGGGCGATCTGCCAGTTTCTCCCAGGGGAAGTCTGAAGGCGCGTCTTGCCGGTTTGGCGTGTAGGGCTCTTTGCACTTGCTGCATAAGCGACGGAGCAGGCGTTGCGCCATCACGGCTTCCACTGTGCCTGCCACAAGAAATGGCTCCACACCCATATCGCTCATTCGAGTGAAAGCACCGGCGGCATCATTCGTGTGCAATGTGCTGAACACAAGGTGACCGGTAAGGGACGCCTGAATCGCATTTTCGGCGGTTTCGAGGTCACGTATCTCACCGACGAGGACGATGTCCGGGTCGTGACGAAGAATGCTACGTAGCGAAGCCGCGAACGTAAGACCTATTTTGGAATGGACCTGAATCTGATTGATTCCATCGAGTTGGTATTCAACCGGATCCTCGGTGGTGATGATCTTGGTTTTCGGACTCTTGATCTGAAGCAGGCTGCTGTAAAGTGTGGTCGTTTTTCCAGATCCCGTGGGTCCGGTGACCAGCACAATGCCGTGCGGATACTTGATGATCTCACTGAAGGTATCGTAGATCGGTTTTGACATGCCCAGTTGACTGAGGTCAAAGACCATCGAGGATTTGTCGAGGATACGCATCACCATCCCCTCGCCGTGGATCATCGGGATCACGCTCAGGCGGATGTCAACCTCACGGCCATGAACGCGAAGTTTGATGCGTCCGTCCTGCGGGAGCCTTTTCTCGGCGATGTTGAGTCTCGCCATGATTTTCAGGCGGCTGATGATTGCTGCCTGAAAACGATTGATTTCGGGAGGTGTTGGTTGAAGGTGCAGGATTCCGTCGATGCGATATCGAATCGCCAAACCGTTGGACTGCGTCTCGATGTGAACATCGCTGGCGCGTGTTTGAATGGCTTCCAGCAGGATTTCGTTCACCAGGCGGACAACGGAGGCTTCCTGCTCCATCTCGCTCAGTTCGCTTCAGTCTGTCACGATGCCCTCAACAAGCTCAACTTCCTCCTCGCTTTTGGCAGCCATCAGTCCCTCGACTGTTTCGCTGCCAACACCAAGATTTCGATTCATCAAACGTGCGATTTCTTCACGTTCAGCAACAACGGGAATGATGTTTCTGCCTGTTGCGGCGCTTGCTTCGTCCAGAGGATACAGGTCCAGAGGATCTGACGTGGCAACGACGATTGAGTCCTGCTCAAAACGCAGTGGGAAGAGCGACTGTCGATAAATCAGTTTTTGTGGGAAGCCCTCAAGTGCGGCTGGATCAATCTCCGTCTCACGAAGATCGACATACTCGAGGCCGACTTCTTCTGCGAGTGCTTTGAGTGCATCAGCCTCTTCAACGTAGCCCAGAGAGATTGCCGCTTGCACAACGCTGTTGGAATCACTGCTGCGACTTTGCGCAAGTTGTTCTTCGCTGATTAAACCACGGCGTTTGAGTATTTCACCAGCATGCATGATCATTTTCTGCCAATTCCTTGTCCGCTAGTGCAGAGCCATTTCGTTGTGTCTTGAAATTCGCCAACCCTGATTTGTTTCCAGCTTGAAAACATGCAATTGGAGATCTGTCGGTATCGACCGTGGGGTGGCATGGGGGAGTCATCAGCTTGCCGCGCTTAATTTGCATGTGACTGATGCTTTGGTTTGTTTCTGCGTTTGTTTATCGGCCACCGCCTCCGCGACCACCGGCTCCTCCGGGAGCCGCACCACCGCCGGGCCTACCGCCTCCCATTGATGGACCGCCGCGGCCTCCGAACCCACCGCTACCGCGGCTGCCGAAGCCGCCTCCTCCGAATCGGGCCCGGAATGCCTCGATGCGTTGCTGGATTTCTGCAGCGCTCGATCCGGTGGATCCAGTCGGCCTTTGTGAACTACTGGAGCTGCTGCTGGAAGTTTTGGAACTATCGGTCGTTGAGCTGGCTTTTGTGCCGAGAATACTTTCAAGGGCCAGTTTCATGACATCCGGATTGACGCTTCCATTGGTCGAGTAGGTCATGATTGTTTCCTCGTTGACCATGCTGCTTTGATCAAGCTTCCGTACAAGCTCCTCGATTTCGGCAAAGTCCTGCGGAGTTGCAATCACGACAAGAGAGTTGCTGCGGGCATCAACGGCGACGCTGATTTTTGCAAGTTCACTCGCGGCGGAATCACCTCCACCTCGACCGCCTCGACCTCCGCCGCGTAACGCAGCGATGAACTCCTGCGGCGACGGTTGTCCGCCTCCGCGACTGCTGGTTCTCTGTGCGCCAGCGATACGGTCACCAAGCAGAGATTTGACGATATTGGCCACTTCCTCTGCTTCCTGATAGATCACTGGGATCAATGCTGGTTTGGCAACAATTTCAATGTCTTCAGGGCTCTCGGCAATGTCGACTTTCTCCAGAATCAGTTCAATCAGCTGCAGGTCGACTGCATTGGCCTGCACGATCAAGGCGTTCAGGCGAGCGTCTGGCACAATGTTCACGGAACCGGTCGACGTGAGAACCGACTTGGTGGCCGAGGTGTCACCTCCCCCTCCGCCAAGGCCACTCAGCCCGCCGAGAAGTCCGAGCATTCCTCCGCCTAATCCGCTTGCCACGGAATCGACAGCCGATGAAAGTGAGCTTTCGGCGCCACCCAGTACGCTTGAAATCAGTTCGGCGGCAACGTCCGCCTTGATGTACTTCAGCCAGATGATGGTTGGGAGATCGGATGCAAGTGCCGAGGGGGAAGCCACCGACTCCATCAGCGATTGAAAGGCATCCAAAGCTGCCGTGTCATCCGAGGCGATGATCATTCCCGCGGGAGTGAACTGGACAACAATGTCTGCGTTGCCCACTTTGATCTTTGTCTGGGGGGCCGCTTTGGCATCACTCGGAGACGCTACTCCAGTTCCAGGTGCATCTGCTTGAATTGGCTCTTGTGGATTGACCGGCTCAGTAACGTACCTGACGTTTCCCGACTCAGTTTGAGGTTTTGGAACGTGGCGAGCATCGGGCGGCTCAGGAATGGCTCCACGCTGTAGTTCCTGTGTGCGCGGCACGTCTTGTCGCGAGTTCGTGCCTGAACGCGATGGAGAAATCGTTCGGATTTTGTTGGGACGTCCCGTCACTGGCCAAAGGGCTTCCACCTGACCCAGTGCTTCTTCGGCCGCGCGTCCAGTGTAAGGCAGTATCCTGACTTTTTCACTCAGAATGCCGAGTGAATCATCTCCCTCAAGCTCCGAGAGTAATTTTTCTACCAACGTGATCTGGTCCGTCGTGCCTCGAATCCAGAGTTTCCCCGTTGTGGGATCACCATCGACAATCGGTCCTTCACCGCCTTCCTCCGTGATTCCGAAAAACTTGTTGATGGTCAACAAGGCTTGTGCCGGGTCAAGTCGTTTCAGGTCTACGACCTTGAAGTCCTGCCCCGATCCTTCCATTTCCATGATCGACTTGACGATCACTTCCTGCGTTTCAGGGCGAGCCCATGCAACGATTGCGTTTGTCTTTGGGTCGATCGCAATGCGGGCGTCTGGTGTGCCTGCCAGCAAGGTTTGAAGCACGTCAAAGACCGTTGCGCTGTCTGCACTCCGAACTGAATGAGTTTGAAAAACGGGTTTGGTCAATTCCATTCCATCTTCCGACTCAGATGATTCGAGTGGTTGGTCGGCTTTTTCAACAAGCTTTTCCAGGAGCCCTGTTTTTCCCGGTAGGCCTGCCGCGTAGAGTCGGTCTCCGAAGAGTCCTACAGAAATACGGATGCTGTCATTGGAATTTTCGCCAGGCTCAAGTCCAAGGAGAGGACGCGCAAGTTCGAGAATTTCATCAGCTGCACGGTGTTCCAATGCAATCTCTACCACGTCCGTATCGGCAGTGGATGCCTGCTTCAGCAAGTCCCGGATTGCGATCAGTTTATCGGCAGCTTCAGTAACTTTCACCTGCCGTGCGCTTTCCAGAACAATGACCCGGCCCCATGGACCAATCATCAGTGCCAATTCTTCCTTGGCGGAATCGGCAGTCATGCTGCCAAGTGGAAAGACACAGCTGACAATGTCACTTCGCCCACGTTCTTCCAATTGGTCGGGCCGAACGAGTTCCGCCAGTTCGCTGATCAATTTATCTGCATTTTGTTGCTCCAGATCGATGACCTGAAGCATGCGCCCGCGTCGGACAAGGCAGTAACCACGCTTGAGCAACGCCAGGTTGATGACATCCAATGCTTCTGAGACGCTGTAGGTTCTTGTGGGATCGGCAAATGTCCAGCTCCCAATCGGAACCTGGTCAAGTTGCAATGCGAGGTCAGCCTGGTCAGCAAACCAGTCGAGCACATCGGGCCAAGTAACTCCTGAAAAATTGAATCGCAGTTCCCCAGACTTGCCCAACGGTCGGGTGCCACCTTGAGGAGCGGGCGGCTGGTTCGCAGGCGTGTCTGTTTCATTGGCGGCAGCGGGGGCCACTGCTGCAGCCGGGGACGCCTCAGTGGTTGCGGATGCATCATCAGCTTGACTGGCTGGTTCTGGGGTCGTCTTTTCCGACTCATCCGTGTCACCCTCTGGTGGAGGCGTTTGCTCGGCTGACGCATCCGAATCTCCCGTTTTTTCAGAGATTTCGGCAGTATCGGTGTCTTGCTCAGAACCCACCGCTGCATCTGCTTCTGAGTTTTCAGTGGTCGTTGGTTTCTCTGCCTTCGCCTCCGTTTCCGATGCTTCCTGAGCATGCAGTGGCGAGTAGGAAATGCAGGCCAAAAAGGTACTTAGCAGAAGGAGATTTATGGTCGTTTTCATGCTGAAAAGTCGCTTCGGAAGATGTTAGATGCGTTCCGCCCCATGGTAATCTGAAAAATTACCTTGACAGCCGAGAACCGGTTTCTGGGGCAAACCAGATAGAAAGCCGCACCCTAATATGCCTTGGAACCCCTGCGTAAGCCGCGAGTTCTGAAAATTTAGGTAGTTTTCGCAATCGTTTCTGCCTGTCATGCGTGGGGAACGGGAAGTTCTGGCACGTCCGATGGCGTTTGATTGTGCAAAATCGTCAAGCCTCGCGATTTAAGGGCCCAAGTCCTTGCGCGGGGGTGTTGGGATTGGTACCATTGGGGCGTGGCGGAGCCCCTTTTCTCCTCAGCGGATTGAGCGACTGAACAGCGTTTCAACAGCGGCAATTAGTGGTGTCGCTCCATGCTTTGTGGAGGAAATGGCCCCCCCGGCAGGGTGGCGGGCAGTCTGCTGATTGCGTCCCTGTGTTAGCGGCCAGTCAGACATCGGCGATCCTGATGGATAGATTTGGGCGTTTCAGCTGTTTGTATTTCTTAAGATCCCGAACGTGATGTTGAAAAAGCAGAAGAAGTTGATTCTCACTGAAGCCAATCAAGAAGCGATGCGACGAGCTGGCCGGGTGAATGCTCAGCTGATGGATTTCCTACGGCCGCATGTGAAGGCTGGAGTCACGACTCTGTCGATTGATCAGCTCGTCCATCAGTGGACCCTCGATCATGGCCATAAACCTGCAACGCTGGGATATCAGAATTATCCCAAGAGCTGTTGCACCAGCATTAATGATGTCATCTGCCATGGGATCCCCGACAGCTACGAGTTGAAGGACGGTGACATCGTCAATGTGGATATCACGACCATCGTTGACGGTTGGCATGGTGACCAAAGCGAAACCTTTTTGATCGGTCAGGTTTCTGATGAGAAGAGAGC
Source organism: Rubripirellula sp. (assembly GCA_012270065.1). Classification (GTDB taxonomy): domain Bacteria; phylum Planctomycetota; class Planctomycetia; order Pirellulales; family Pirellulaceae; genus Rubripirellula. The sequence goes on from JAAXJB010000074.1 coordinate 72,905, forward strand.
AGTAACGCAGTGCGCATTTGATTGTCTGTACGCAGCCATCGATGCCTTGACGCCGGGGTGTCGTGTTAGCGTGATTGGCGAGACGGTAGTCCCCGAAGCTCATCGCCGCGGATTTTCTGTTGTCAGGGAGTATGTTGGCCACGGTCTGGGGCGACAGTTTCATCTTGACCCGTCGGTGCCCCACTTTCCGAATCGCCAAAGCCGAATTGACCGACTTCATCCCGGAATGTGTTTTACTGTAGAGCCGATGATCAACGCCGGGTCGCGATACACACGCAGCGATAAAGTCGATGGCTGGACCGTGCGGACGAAAGACGGGCGAGCCTCGGCTCAGTTCGAGCATTCGATTCTGATGACAGAAGACGGCCCTGAAGTTCTCACGATGACCACGGATGGCCCGGGAAAAGGATTTCAGTTCTGAATTTTTCGATGGATGACTTTCAGTTCACCATCGATGACTTTCTGCGGTTGTTGCAAGCACAAGTGGCAGCATCAGCCTACGCAGTCCATTCACGCGTCATGAAGCTAAGTAACCTCGATGCCCAAGCAAATCAGGGCTGTGGTTTGCGTAATGCTGGTGGTGGAAGCCTTTCAATATAATCTGCCATTGCTGCCGCCGTTCTGGGAGCAGCGCTAGAGGCCCTTCGAAGCAAAGGTGCGATTGACCTCAGTGTGGACTTCAATTGGTTGGGGTACACAGCTGATTGGGGATCGCTAGCTGCCAAATACGCAAGATTTTCTGCTGTGATACTCATTCCAGAGGGAATCGCGCTGTCGACTGGATCTTTCACGCGGACGATCAAAGTCGGGTGATCGCTGGATGTGAAGAAAAAACCACCGTTTTGTTGATCTGCGAAAAGCTCGATCTGTTTTGCTGTGAGTGCTTCGGCCTCCTGCAACCACTTGGCATCCCCTGTGGCACGGTGCAATGCGATCAGGCCAGAGGTGAAAAATGCATAGTCGTCGAGATAGGCGTTCAGTTTTGCTTCCCCGGCCGCGTAGCTTCGCAGAAGTCTGCCCGTGTCTGTCTTCAATTTCGTGAGTATGAAAGTTGCTGCTCTGCCAGCTGCCTGAACATAGTCTTTACGATCCAGGATCCGCCCCGCGTCTGCGAGTCCCGAAATCATCAGTCCGTTCCAGGCGGTCAGGATTTTGACATCGGTGATGGGGCGCACACGTTTCGCACGGATCTGGAACAGCTGTCTGCGTGTTGGTTCAATACGCAGTAGCAGGGACTGAAAAGTTGTTTTCTGCTCTTTTGCAATGGAAGTCAGCGAACTGCCGGGTGCGGGAGCGAAGTAGTCATTTTCGAAATTCGGTTTTCCTGTGCAACGGAATATTTCATTGAAAAGTTGATAGCCGTCTGTTTCTTTTGCCTGTTCCAGTTCTTCTGTAGTCCAGCGATAGAACTTTCCCTCTTCTCCTTCGCTGTCTGCATCAAGCGCGCTGAAAAATGCACCTTCGGGGGCTTGGAGTTCTCGAAGAGTGAAATCGCAGATGCCCTCTACAACGTGTCGATATTCAGGGTTTGATGAATCAAGGTATGCCTCAGCGTAAAGCGAAGCCAGTTGGCCATTGTCATACAGCATTTTTTCGAAATGGGGAATTTGCCATAGTCCATCCACACTGTATCGGTGGAATCCTCCACCAAGATGGTCGTACATAGCGCCACTGAGCATTCCATCGAGCGTTTTGAATAGCATGTCACGGCAATTCGATCGCGTCGCTTCATCGGTGCTTTTGCTGCGGCTACGGTTCAGCAGAAAAAAGAGATTGGATGGTTCGGGGAATTTTGGTCGGTTGGCGGATCGCCCGAAGCCACCATGAACGGGATCATATTGTTCCGCGAGTGCAGCATCGACCTGTGCGATCAGGGTTTCGTCAATTTGATCATCACCGGGCGTTTCCTGTTCAGGATTCTGATTGGCTTTGACGGCCGCAGTCAGCGCGCTGGCCTGTTGCGTGACTGCATCACGCTGAGTGTTCCATGCTTTGTTGATCTGTTCCATCACCGAAAGAAAACCGACTGAATTACCCCGGTCGCCGGTCCGAGCGGGGAAATAGGTGCCACCCCAGAAAGGCCTGCCGTCCGGCAGCAGGAAAACCGACATGGGCCAGCCACCATTACCGGAAATCATCTGTACTGCCGTCATGTAGATTTTGTCCACATCCGGACGCTCTTCGCGGTCGACTTTCACACAGACAAATTTTTCGTTCATCTGCTTTGCGATTTCGGAATCTTCAAATGACTCGCGTTCCATCACATGGCACCAGTGACAGGCTGCGTAACCAACCGAAAGAAAAATCATCTTTCCTTCACGCTTTGCCTTGGCGAAGGCCTCATCGCCCCATGGATACCAATCCACTGGATTGTGTGCATGTTGCAATAAGTACGGACTCGATTCTTTGGCTAATCGATTGGTATGTCGGTGCGTCTTTTTTGCTTCGGTATCCTGCGCGAAACAGCGTGGTGAGAGGGCAATGCCGAGCAAAACACAGAACCGGAGATACACGCAGAATGTTGAATTGAACATGGGAAACAGGACAGGGGCTGAGAATAGCGACGGGGGATGATGCAATGAGTTCCAGTTCAGCGGCCAGGTTGCGAACTGAATGATGGGGGCCTGAAAACCACTGGGCGTGACAAGATGCTGGCTGGAAGTGCTTTGGAACACAGCACTACAGATGATGGCATCGAACGCATTGTGTTCCACGTTTGCGGTTGCAATGCTCAAAACTGCAGAAATCAAATCGTGATTTTGGTCGCTTCAATTCCGACGCATGATGATTTCAAACCTGCTGCCCAGTTTAGCTTCTTTATGCCAAAGTTTGTTGAAGTAGGTTGGCGATTCAGGCGAAATGCCTATGGTTTCCGGGCAACGACTACAACGCTTGATCCGATTCGCTGTTTGTTTTTCCGGCTCAGCAAGTTTAATTCCTGTTCAAGGCTGCGGCCCACGATTCGGCCGGCAAAGCTGCTGGGCAGTGTGTGTTGCTTGGCTGTTTTTTGTGGGGCAACGCCATTTGATAGACCCAGACGATAACGGGTTGCACGCAGGAGGAGAATTGGCAAAACCAGAGGCTTGAAAAAGTAGCTTGCGAAGTCAATTTCAAATCCCTGTTCAGTGAGACTTCGGCACGCTGATTTGACCGTGTAGCGGCGAAAATGTCCGGCATATATATCCTCGTCTGACCAGAGAATGGAAAGAGCTGGAACGGTCATGAAAAAGAGGCCGCGTGGCCGAAGTTTTGTGAAGATGAGTTGAAGGAAGTTCGCTTCATCCTCGATATGCTCGACGACATCGAAGGCGCCGGCCAAAGGGATGGTTTCATCTTTCAGGCCACTAGTTTCCAGGGTAGCGTTGACTACGTGCTGGACCCCACGGTTTTTTGCATTGATGCAACCCATCAGGCCCGGTTCTATCAGAACGGTGGTGAGCCCGGTGTCCTGGACTGCCTTTGATTGGAATCCGTTGCCACCACCGATATCCGCAAAGAAATTCCGGCTGTCCGGTGCGGCATGCTGATGCAAAAGCGAGGTGATGATACTGTTGCGGTGTTCAAACCAGTAGGACTCGTCTTCGATTTTCAAGCAATCGGCGTTTCCTGCTTCAGGATACGAAATCTGAGTTTTTGTTTTTGACGTCCAGATCCCATCGTGTTGTTGCAGTGTACCACCGGTCATCTGGTCTATATCTGGCAGCATGATCTGTATCATTCATGGAGAAGCGGGATTCAGCGGGCTCAGTCTTGAGCGATCTGTTTCAAGTAGTCAGAGTAGGTGCTGCGTCCCAGTTTTTTGGCAGATTCCAAGAGCGTATCGGAGCAGATCCATTGATTTGCATAGGCGATTTCTTCGATGCATCCGATCATCATCCCTTGTCGTTCTTCGATGGTTTCTACGAAGTTTGCAGCCTGCAGCAATGAGTGATGGGTGCCGGTGTCGAACCACGCTACTCCACGTCCGAACACCTCCACCATCAGCTTTTTCTGTTGCAGATACATCTGGTTGAGTGATGTAATTTCCAGTTCACCACGTTGGGAAGGCCTGACCTGTTTTGCCAGAGTTGGTGCCTGCGAATCATAGAAGTAAACACCGGGGACTGCGTGCATGCTTTTTGGTTGTTCAGGCTTTTCTTCAATGCTCAGTACATTCCATTGACTGTCGAATTCAACGACACCGAAACGCCTCGGATCTTTGACCGGGTAGCCGAAGATGATCGCACCTTCTGAACGATCAGAGGCCTTCTTCATGACACTGCCTACGGTATTGCCGTAAAGAATGTTGTCACCAAGAACCAGGCATGATGGGGATCCATCAAGAAACGACTCACCTATGATGAACGCTTCTGCGAGTCCTCTGGGTTCTTTCTGTACTGCATATTCAAACGACATGCCGAGTGCTTTACCATCGCCGAAAAGTTGCCGGAAGCTGGGAAGGTCATCTGGTGTTGAAATGATCAATACTTCGCGGATTCCTGCCAACATCAGCATCGACAACGGATAATAGACCATCGGTTTGTTGTAGACCGGCAGCAGTTGCTTGCTGATCGTTGCTGTGATGGGGTACAGACGTGTTCCCGATCCACCTGCCAGAATGATGCCTTTTCTGGTCATGTGGTGTCCCTTTTTTGTTGGTTTGTGTTTCTTGACAGCATGTAAATCGCCGCTCGCGGTTCAGGTGTGGTATCGCTGTCAGGCTGGAATGTAACCACAAGAAACTGTCTCAGGCCGCCATGCGATAGCTTCTTCGAGTGAGAAAAGAACTGATCCAGTCAGTGACTCGTTCCTGCTGAGACAGGTTGATTTCGTTGAAGAACGGTAGCCTCAGTAAACGTCCTGACAAGTCTTCGGTAACCGGGAGTTGGCCTTCACTGTATCCAAAGGAACGCCCCATGGGCGACGTGTGCAGTGGTATGTAATGAAATACTGCATTGATTCCATGCTCTCGCAAATACTGCATCAGTGAATCTCTTGTCTCCTGATTCTCGAGCAGGATGTAGAACATGTGATAATTTGTTTCGCAATCATCCGGGATCACCGGCATCCGCAGGAATCCTTCAGTTTCGAGTTCCTTGAGAAGGTTCCGGTAGTTGTCAAATGCTTTTTTTCTGAGGGACAGGATTTCGTCCAATGCTTCAAGTTGGGCATACAGAAATGCACAGGAGAGTTCACTGAGCACATAGGACGAGCCAACGTCGACCCAGGTGTATTTGTCTACTGCACCACGAAAGAATTGCTGTCGGTTGGTTCCCTTGTCGCGGATGATTTCAGCCCGTGTTTGCAGTTCGGGGTGATTGATGCAGAGTGTGCCACCTTCGCCGCAGACATAATTCTTGGTTTCGTGATAACTGTAAGCACCCATCTGGCCGATTGATCCCAGGGCACGCCCCTTGTAATACGCATGCATTCCCTGCGCTGCGTCTTCCACAACATAGAGACCATGTCGGTCTGCGATCTCCATGATGGTGTCCATTTCACACGCCACCCCAGCGTAGTGCACGGGAACAATCGCTTTGGTGCGATCGGTAATCGCGTTTTCTATCTGTGTTTCATCCAGATTCAGAGTATCGGGCCGCACATCAACAAAGACTGGTTTGGCTCCTGCGCGGACAAACGCATTCGCAGTTGAAACGAATGTGTAGGAAGGCAGAATGATCTCGTCTCCTGGTTCGAGATTGCAGAGGATGGCGGCCATTTCGAGGGCGGACGTGCAAGATGTCACCATCAGGCTGCTGCCAAGATTGAATTTTCTGCACAGGAATTCATTGCAGGCTTGTGTGAAACGCCCGTCTGCGGAAATGTTCCCAAACGAAATGCTTTGCGCAATGTAATAAAGTTCTTTTCCAGCCACGTAGGGCTTGTTGAATGGGATGTTTGGTTCGTCCATGAAGCAATGATCCTGTCAGGTAGAAATGCTAACCGTTCCTGGTCGGCAATCATTCCATGATTCTTTCAATTATCCAGTTGCCCAGCATTTGCCGAGGTGGAGATCGTTCCCAGACGTTGGCCAGCGTATTTGGCGTTTCTGATCGGAGCCCACCACCATTCGTTGTTCAGGTACCAGTTGACTGTTTTGCGTAATCCGCTGTCAAAACTCTCTTTGGGAGTCCAGCCAAGTTCCTCCTGGATTCGAGTCGAGTCGATTGCATAGCGGAGATCATGCCCCGGTCTGTCCGGAACAAACTCAATCAAATCGCGAGTGCGTCCCTCAGCATGAGGACGCAATTCGTCGATGATGTCACATGCTGTGACAACGACCTCCAGATTCGTGCGTTCCATGTTGCCACCAATGTTGTAGGTCTCACCGACCTGACCTCGCGTGATCACTTCCCAAAGCGCCCTCACATGGTCATCGACATAAAGCCAGTCCCGTACATTTTCTCCTGTGCCATAAATCGGCAACGGCTTGCGGTCCAGAGCATTCAGGATGATGAGAGGAATGAGCTTCTCGGGGAAGTGATAAGGGCCGTAGTTGTTGGAGCAGTTCGTAATGACCACGGGCAAGCCATAAGTGTGGTGCCATGACCTGACAAGATGATCGCTGCTTGCCTTGCTCGCAGAGTACGGACTGCGGGGATCATAGGCAGTTTGTTCGGTAAATAATCCGGTTGCGCCAAGTGATCCATACACCTCGTCAGTAGAAATGTGGTGAAAACGAAACGAATCCTGAGCTTCGTCGCTCAAATTACGCCAATACTCCAAAGCCAGTTGCAGCAGGTTGCAGGTACCCACGACATTGGTTTCGATGAACCCCATTGGGCCATCAATGGAACGATCGACGTGACTTTCCGCCGCTAAATGCATGATCGCGGTGGGACAAAACTCGGTGATTGTATCCCGAATCACTTGTGCATCCAGAATGTCTGCCTGCTGGAACCGGTAGTATTCGTCCGACGCGATAGAATTCAGTGAAGTCAAATTCCCAGCATAGGTCAGCTTGTCGACATTCAGAACTTCGGCAAGCTCATGATCAATCAGGTAGCGTATCAATGCAGAGCCTATGAAGCCTGCACCACCGGTTACTAAAACGCGATGCTGGCGTGATTCAGCGGGGGAATCTGTTCTACTGGACACCGGTTTGCACAACTCAAAACGCGTAAAGGAGCGGCTGGAGAATTCCAGATCGTGCCACTGGCGTCAATAGATACTGGGAATGCTTGCAAATCTTCGCCGCGTTCCTCGATTTGACGTCATGCCGTGGGGCGATTTGCACCCATTGATCATGAGAGAGTGCTTGGCTGTTGTGTTGCAAACGTTTGAATCACGAAAAAATGCGTCGTCTGTTCAACGCCCTGCCCCGCCGCCTTCGCGCGTCAGGGCAGTCACTAGCGGGCGGCAACCCAATAAAGCATCAGTTTTCCGTACTCCAGCCAGATGGGATTGAACAACTCGGCCCCGTGTTCAGGACGCGAAGCAGCAAAAACACTGACTTCGCAATCTTCTGGCATCACGCGTCGAAAACACATCAGGCTGCGACGGGTGTGTGGTGATGATGTGACGACGACCAATCGCGAGATCGTTGGGAATTCGGCGGCAAATGCTTGTGCTTCCTGCCACGACCCCAGCACGGATCCTGATTCCTTTGATCCCACGACGATGCTGTGTTCGGGAACGCCGTGCAGATCGAGGAACCGGGTTGCCCGTTGAGTCATGGTGAGTGTTTTTTTCTGCACAAAGTCGTACTGTGTTTTGGTCGGATTGTTCTGAATGGCGATCTGTTGGATCTGTCCCATGTTGTAGAGGTCGCTAGCAGCCTGCAGTCTTTCCCAATAGGCATGACCACCGGACATCACATAAGCCACATCAGCTTTGCTCTTCAGGTTGGAAACATGAAGTGGTGTGCTGACCCAGGCCCGAATCCGGGCATTTGTTAGCAGGATTGATGAAGTGACCCAAAGTGCAAGGATGAAGCCAAAGGCCCACCGCCAACGACTGCTCGTTTTTGGTGTTGGCGAATCAGATCGGATCGGGTTGGCAGTCATTGGGACGACAGGTTCACGGCTCAGGACGTTCTGTGAGGGATTCTGTACAGTCTAATCCACACTCAAGCTGATCCACACTCAAGATTCACTGTTGTGTTTGCGGTGCCGACTCGTTCTTTTGATCCGGTGATGATCTTCAGCCACGGTCAAGTAGCCCCAGTTCAGTGCCTGATCCTGCTCATATTGCTTACCAAGTTGCAGGGCGATGCCTGCCTTGGCCATTTCGTAACCAAGATAAAACGCATGTCCAGCATCTACATTCGAGGATACCTTCAATTGCATCAAACGATCGAAGAGCCGAAATGGGTCATCGTCATGCAGGTGTGTTCCGGAGGATAGAAGATGAATCTCGCCGTCCTGGGCAAAGATGCGATAGTTATTGTCCTTGAGTGAATTGGCGAGTGTTTCAAATGTCTCTTTCGGATAGGGAAGCAGCTTTGCATCGCGAAGAAGTACCAACTGGTTGGACAGGCGTTTAGGAGGAATGCCATGTTTGATGCTGTGGAATGTCAGTCGACGTGCGAGGTCACACTCCCTGACCGAAGAACGAGACCAGTTGATGACCTGAGTTGTGAGAACGCTGTTGATTTTTAATTCCTGGCATATCGCCATCAAAATCATGTTCACGCCGGCGGAGTCAACATCAGTCAACTCGGTCAAATTGCCAATTCCCATCAACATCTTGTGGTCAGGGTACTGCGAACGGGTCTGGCTATATCGCATGAGGCTGCCAACGAAACCTGTTCCGATTGGTTCCAGAATAGGATCAAGTCGGTGAGGAACATTTTTGCGCTGCAGGAAATCAATGGTTTCATGAAAGCTTTGATCATCTCCAGGGGCATCAGGTATCGCGACAACCTCGGCGCCCCAGTCCTTGGCGTATTGCCGGTTTTGGGAATTGACCGAAAGAACCAGCCCCGCACCGTGCAGCGTTGCCTGCTCCGCTTCCCATGGATCGAATGTATCTACAGAAACAGCCATACCCTGATCGACAAGCGCAGCTATGTAGTCAGCGATTCCGGTGCAACGCCGGGAAGGGTCACAACCGAAGTCAATGATGTCAGCCCCATCGGCTTTGAGTTGCCTGGCTGCAGATATGATTTCGTCGATGGAGAATCTGGGAGCATGGTTTAGTTCTGCGACGATCTCGATGTCATGTTGATCGAGATCAACAGGTTCTGATTTCCCACCAAACCATTCAGGCAAAGCGCGGCAGTCCTTGGGGCCGATGAGAATTGGAATCCCAACTGATTCTGCCAATTCTTCTGTTCCCGTATCACAATAGCCCGGAAGCACAATGTGCGTCGCAGCATCAGGAACTTCGAGGTGACGTCGGATCCACCGGGGCGTCATCAACGCCGCTACCGTGATCGGCATGACGTCAATGGAGTATCCAAAATGATATTTTTCAGATTGTTGCCGGAGAATGCTCCGCAATGCAGATTCCGCCAATCGTCCGGTGACGAAGTGGTAGTGGTGATTCGGGCTGGGTGACGGTTGATCTGGCATTCGATTGGCGGATGACACTCGGAAAATCGATCTTGGGTGGCCCGGGTTTTGCTGAATTCGGGTCCTGCTGAATTTGAGTCCTGCTGATTTGGATCACTTTGGGCGTTAACAGAGTATGAACGCGCAATGTATGCAAGGGCAAAGAAAAAGCCACGTTCCGATTGCACGAAACGTGGCTTGATCAGTCAACTAATCCGGATTGGGTCTACCGGCCGTTGAAGAGTTCAGCGATACCAAAGGTGAAGAAGGTACCAATCCCGAAGTTGATCAACTCTTCTTCACACTTGTACTGCAGGATAAGAGTGTCACCGGGTTGCACCAATGGCCGTGCTTTGGGGTCATTGATGGCTTGGGCGAGATCGACTTCGATGGCGATCTGTCCGTTGCAAGGAGTTTTCCGGAGGATGTAGAGCAGACCGGGTGGGACGCTTGTGTCTACACCGAATGCATTGATTCCACCTCCGCGGGCGCCTCCACCGCCACCGCCACCGCCTTGTGCAGCGCGACCGTTACCTCCGAGGCTACCTCCTGCAAGAGCCATCGCCTGCAATGCGTCCAGATCGTAGTCGCGTGGCAAAAGATGCTCGCCTGGTGGCAGCAGGCCACCGGTGTAGAACACTTCGGCTTCTCTGGATTCAATGTAGACAATATCACCGTCCTGAAGGGTTACCTCTGACTCGCTAATGTCTACGACGACACCTGGCTTGACTCGCAGTGGGATCTTCAGAATCGAAGGGTCATCGGGCAAGCGTGGTGGGCAGACACACGGATCAAGCTTGGCGGCTTCCTGCTGACGCCAGAATTCACGAAGGAAATCAGCTCTCTTGGTTTTGTCGGCGCGGTTGGCACGCAAAACCATCACTTCGTTTTTCGCATTCAGCCCCGGAAGTCCCCCAGTCTGTACCAAAGCGTGCAAGATGTCGTTCTGGTACGCTGGGAGTTTGACAAGACCGCCGCGTGCGGTTTCGTCGCTGGTGCCGCGGATGTATCCGCTCTGACCACTGCTTTGCGTATCTTCGCGAACAACAATCACGTTGTAGGTCCGCTCGCGGATGATCGTCACGATTGGTCGGGCCTTTTCGCTAGGAAGCAGGTCTGCTGCAACGTAGCTGTCCCTGATTGCATCCCTTACCTGGTCGAGGGTCAAACCTTCGACATCAAGTGGTTCGAGCAGAGGCAGTGACAATGTGCCGTCATCCTGAACCGCAATGGGGAAACCGATGGATGGCGGAAGAGTGCTTTCCGAATCTGGGAAGTTCACTGGTGGCGGAGCCGGTGGCTCGTTGGGTGCATTGAATGGTAACACGCCTTCCAGATAGACACCAAGGATGTCACCCCCGCCAATCTGGTAATCTCTTGGTGGCTCAAGGGACAGAACTGACACGTCGACAGGGACCATGTCAGACTTTGTGTCAGCAAAGAACTCTTTTGGTAGTCGCTTCGCTGGTACACCATTGATCGGTTGCGTGAGCGAGGTGCAACCACCGATGGAGGCCAGGAGCGATGTAACCAACACGCATAAAATCGTTGAATTGAGATTCATCGAAATGTGTTGGAGTGCTGGTCGTTGCGTGGTCATCCGTGATTTCTCTTCGTATAGCGACTGAGTTTGATCAGTAAGGAGTATCCTGCTCTGCCTGCAGGTTCTCCTATTCAAATGTAAACGTGAGCTCAGATGAGCTGGTGTCTGTTCCCGCTTCCGCTGTGGTAGCAGTTACGCTGGGAGTTGTAGGCGAAACTTTGTCATCATTCAGGCCGAACTCAACAGCGGTCTCAGGTAGCGTGCCAAAATTGTCCAACGGGGGTGATGCCGCGTCCGATTTCCCCTTGTTCACCAGTTCCTCGGACTGATTCACAACTTTCTGATCCGAAGGTGAGGTGATTGGTTTTGTTGCGCTGGTCTGCTGGGCGGCAGGTGCCGACTCCTGTTCAATCACTGGGACAGGTACAGGTAAGCTGTTCTCTTCCACGGACGAAGCGGGAACAAGCCCGTTCAGGCCGCTGGTCGGAATTGCACTCCAGTATCCAACGCCATCTTCTTCTGCTGCTCTGGCACCAAATGGAAAGCCCTGGAAGAAATTGCTGATTGCAGCTTGGCCGTGCGGCGTTTGATATGCCCAACCCCAGTACTTTTCAGGTGCGATGGTTGGCGTGCAACCATCTCCGCCATCAGCGACGTTGAGATAACCAGTGATGAAACCGTCTTTGAATTCCTGCTGGTACTGAAAATTGCAGTAACGCTGCTTCCGTTTAATCCAGGCACGTTCGGCCAATGCCCGATTCGAATAATCGACCATATGGTTACTGACGCAACCTCGGAGCTCAGTACACCAGTGGTTCAAGCCAGTGCAGCCGGTGGAGGTTGCTAGTACAAGAGCGGCCAGCCCATTGAGGCAAGCCAGTCGAGCCTTGCAAAGTCTGAATTCTCGTTTCATTTGTTTATCCGCGGCATCGCCAGACGAGGAGGCTGTTTTTTAGCGCCGTGACCCTGCTCCGATGTCACTGCATTTCCAAGCTTTTAATCCATCGCATAAGCGGTCCATCTGTAGTGGATGTACCGGTTTTCAGGTGGATTTACCCGTTCAACTATCGTTATCGCCACACTCGGCCCACCTGAATTAACAAAACTGTGCGAAAAGCCGGACTCAATAATCGGCTTAGGCAAGCTTTTACGGTCGCTGTCCGTTGCTGATCCGGGAATGGCACGCTGTTAGGCTGGCAGGTTCTGCGGAATGACTCTCGGAAAAGCCGAGCGTGTGAACTCTGGCAGGTCACAGTTCCTGGGGGCGCAGGACTGGGGAGATAGTTGGAGAAAACCATCGTTTTGTATGATGGCGGCTCCAGAACACAGAGGCTTTAGACCACTGAGGCTTTAGACCACTGAGGCTTTAGACCACTGAGGCTTTAGACCACTGAGAACGAACGGCCTGTTTAGCTGTCTTCTCAGATCGTTTCCCGGAATGCTTGCAACCAGTGTGGTGGTCGCGATTCTGTTCTCTGAGGTTTCTTTCGATTGCAGGTCGAAGTCTGAGGGCGAGTTTCACGCCGCGAGTGTCATGCGAGACGGACAGCCTCGGTAAACGATGCGCGATGCTAACCGGCAATGCGCTGCAATAGATAAAGCAGTAATTCACCCCACGTCTGGTCTGGCTCTTTGAATTGAAGCAGAACCCAGTAGGTCGTACCGACCAACGCACATAAAAGTGTCAGTGCCGAAAATGTTTTAAAGAACCTGCCTTTCCGAGTGCGTCCCCGGTGCAATCCAATCATGCGTTGAGTTACGGCAGACTGTTTATTTTGTGTTGTTTCAAGCTGCGATGAATCGTTGCTTGTTGTTGAGTTCACAGTGTCGATTGTTGTGTTGTTCATTGATGATCTTGCCTTGTACCGTGGATTGGTTTTCAGGCGGGTTTTCCCCGTTCTCTTCTTCTCGTTCTTGTTCAACACTCCTTTGACATCTTGGATTTTCCAAGTCTCCAATGCGTTTTGCAGGATCCATGCGTTCCCGGTAGGTAACCAACTGGTCAAGGTATCCCGCGCACAATGGGTGGCCCCATCACGTTTGTCATACAAAGCGGCAGTTTCTGCCAGATCTTGATCAGCCTCTGATTCGTTTGGGATTCGGGACGCATCTGCTCAACGTTCCCTTCCCTCACATAGTACTGCCAAACCGCAGGATGGGCTGTGGCTCCCCATTGTTTCTTGAATTTGTACGTGCTGCTGGACATCGTACTCCGTCCGAAGTCGAATGTGTGACTTTTTTTAGCAATGGCACGTTCTAAAAGTTGTCTGTACATCCACATGTTTGGCCCGGTGCGGTTCCATGTTCGCAAGCTGCTTGCACTGGGCACTTCCGTGGTACCGTGTGAATGAACCAGCAGGGCTGCGGCGACTGCCGTGCCTTTGTTGTGAATGACACAGAACTCTGCTTCGCCATTGAATGAATTCACAATGGATTTGAACAGTTTCTTTGAGAAAACAGGAGTTCCGAGATCTCTCATGTTGGTTGCAAACACGCGGTAGAAGTCAGGTAGTAACTCGAGTCCACCCCACGAGGTTGTGTGGTTGTAGGTACCGCATTTTTTGATCTGGCTGCGGAGTTTGGATTTGAACGTTTTGTCGAGCTCGGCATCGGTATCTGGAAGTTCCAGACGCATGTGAAATTTATCCGTCCGTTCATGATTCAATTTTGGGTGATCGACGGGGACTTCGTGGCGCAGTTCCAAATATCGAACGTTCAGTTCGTCGGCAAGGTTGCAGGCCGTGTCCACAAGTGCAGTAGCCACTTCCGGGGTTTGTGCTTCAACACCGCCCGTATTCACATAGGGAAGTGAAACCAGAAACTTTCCGAAAATCGGGCCAGAAACCAGCGCCAGAGGTAGGCTCCCACGTGGTGCCTGAGGTGAACCACACCGGAGAATGAATGACTTGTAATCGAGGCCAGCACAAACTGCATCCGCCCAGGGACTTGCGTGTCCATTGAGACGTGGATGGCTTGGGTTATCCCATGAGGCTGTGGGGCTTTCCATCAATGTGCCATGGCACAAATCGATGATTTCAACCGTTGTTTCAGGCAAGGCTTGTTCCGTCGGTAAATGAAAGGAGGCAAGCCGTTGTGGCTTGCCTCCATGCTAATTCACCTTTTTCAAGTCGCTACTGAATGACGTAGCTTTTCATGCCTTAGGCAGCTTCCGCTGCACGGCGACGTCGGCGACGCTCGACCAACCCGGCTACGCCACAGCAAGTCAGCATTGCGAAAATCGATCCTGGCTCTGGCACGGGATTGATCGATCCCTCTGCACCACCCGTGAGCGATCCAACACCACCGGAGAACGTGAAGGCTCCGAGCGACGGTCCGGTTGGGTTCACGAACGAACCGCTACCGATCACGAAGTCGAATGTACCCTGCACGCCTTGGCTAGCCGGATTCGTGTCGAGTTCCACTGGCAACCATGAGGTGGGAGTTCCGATCTGGTTTTCCAGCTGGGTCAGGCCAAGTGTTGCCGAGAAGTTATTCAAGGCTCCACCACCTGTCGCATCAGTGATCTCGAAGATCGCCTCGGTGTACAGGTCAGAGATTCCACTCAAAGTATTGGTGAAGTCCGTCAACGTATCGAGGTCAGTTGAAGCGATCGTTGTGAAGTCGGTCGTTGCACTGGAGATCAGAGCCACCGAAGCATTCGCGAGATTGCCCGGTGTCAAGCCACCAGTTGAACCGCTCAGAACATCAGAGATACCGTAACCGGTACGGCTTGTGGCTCCGATGCCGGTCGCTGGGAGGTCTGCACCAGTGCCGGTGAAATCGAAACTGACCACAGCGGCCAGATTGCCACCAGCCGGTGCTGCACCGTCGATCGTGGTAACGGAGTAAAGTCCCAGCAGCGTGTCATCCTGACGAGTGAACGCCGAGAATGTTCCGCCTGACAAGTCCTGCACATAGGTTCCGCGTACTTGAAACGCGAGATCGTCTACGACTTCGTCGTAGCTACCATCGGTACGGGTGCTGCCCGTTTCGATCACGGTAGGAAAAATGGATGCTGCTTGAACGCTAGCCGCCAAGCAGACCGGCACGACAAGTGCCGAAATGTAACGAAATAACATTTTCTTATCCTGTTAAGTCTGTAAATGAATTAATTCAAAAGCAATTTACAAACCTAAGCCCGCGGCACCTGATCAAGCGGGTCGGGAAAATGAGTACCGAAAATTCTCGCTCTAGGTCGGCGTACCAACTCGCCCGCATCCTTATCGAATGCAAAAGCGGAAGGCGCTATACCGTGGAACGTGACGCTCGAAATTCCAGCGTCCAAGTCACAAATTGAAAGGTCGCCGTAAGATTGCTCCAACTCCTGCTCGGGACTGGAGGGCGCTTCGACTGGCGAGCATTGGGCCGTTGCTTCGTCTAATCCCAGTTGCAATGCCGCATCGGCGTTACTGCAGAACATCCCTGCCAGAAGCAGGAATGCCATGCATGTGATGACACGGTGCGGGAAAGATTTGAAAGACATGGCCACTAGTAAGGTGGTCAGAAATATCACAATCAAGCAGTAAATCCTAAAAATCCTTCAAACCCCTCCAAAAATAAAAATCCTCACCATCTGCCTTTTGCTATGCCTTTCGGGGGGGTGTTCCTGTAGCTCTGTGGAGTGTCTGCGGTAGGCTCGCGTTCGTGCCGGCTTTCTCGATCAAACCAATCCCAAAGCAGGAACCCGCCAATTGCACCAGACACATAGACAAATGTATCGGAGGCATCTGGGACACAAGGAATCAGCGCGATTTGCATCAACTCCAGCAGGAATCCAAATGCGGCGACCAGGATGAGCATGCAGACCCGTATCTGGCGGCAGTGCCTCGGTGATTTGGCATACTTCGAAATCAAATTTGCCAGTGCCAGACCCAGTGTGAGGAAAAGAAACGCTTTCATTAACAGGTTGAAGCCGGCACTGAACTCGGTGCCGTAGTAATATCGAACGAATGGCCAACTGAAGAATTGAGTCCACCGAGTTTCGATCTCCGCCGCGGTGGCAAGCCTTGTCGCTCCAAATGAGAAGGCCACCAAAATGACGGAGACATTCAGCAGCAACAGGGCATAACGCACTATCAGCAAGCGATTCAATGCGATCAGCCTGTCTGTTTGTCCAGCCAAGCACCACCCGAGCCAAGCTCCAAGCCAACCCAGCAGCACATCGCTTGTGCTGAAATGACGTGAGAAAACCGGCAGTTGCAGGAGTTCAAGTGCGGTTGGCACGCATACCAGCAGGCAGATCTTTTTCCGGGCTTCGATCTTACTGATGAATGCCAGGAACCCAAGTGGAACCAGTTTGACAACACTGCCAAAAAGACTGATCACTTTACCCAGAAAATCACGACTGCCGGTTGCCGAAGCAAGTTCCGAGCCGGGGACCATTGCAATTCTTCCTGCTTCATACTTCACCATCAATTCATGCTTGCTGAGGATGAGATCGCCGGGAAGCAAGGACCAGATGCACAGGCACGTCAGGTAAGCAGCTAGCAACCAAACGCAGAATGATGCTTTTCGGCTGTCGGGATCACTTGTTGTTTGTGCCCGCAGCAGATGATTGACAAGTGGGCCGCCCGCGAGGAGCCAAAGTGGCGGACCCAGCAGACTGCCCAGCCAGCCCGCTGCGATGTCATTCAGCGAAACTGTGCGAGGTGGAAACCATACCTGAACGAATTCAATTGCTGCAATCAGGAACATGATGGCAGCCACCAGAAAGGCAACGGCGAACACGTGCTGTAGTTTTGCCTGTCTTCCCAGACAAATCGCTCCGGTTCCGGCGAAGCCGATAGGCAGTACCACCAGCGCGTTGGCCACCCAGTCTGCACGTTTGTAAATTCCGAGGTTCAGCCACGGTGCATGGGTAAAGCCAGAAAACGCTGTTTCCAATGGCTGAAAATAGAAGTTGAGTGGAATCAGGGAAGCATAGACCAGGCCCACGGCACTCAACAATGCAAACCATCCCAAATAACGTCTCCAGCGCCTGTAGCTCTCTGGTGGCGGGATTCGCTCAGGATCACGGTTGGGCATGTTCATGCTTGGGCAAACGGAGAGAGCGGTGACGTAATCACTTTCTCTGGTTCAAGTTAGTTCCGGGGTTCAAGGCAGCTGTTCAGCAAACGTCTGCTGCCTGTTGTCAGCTTGACGGTACCCTACCACTTCGGACCGTTCATTGATGCGATACCAATGTTGGGCTGTAGCCGCCGCAAACGCAAACCGGACTGCCGAATTCGAATTGTACCGGTGTTTCGGTCTCTCATTGCCCCGCAAGTTTTGCGAGAAGTTCGTAACAGGCATCGGTGTTGGCATGGAGTCCACTTGCGCAAGGCATCCAATTCAATAATGTCATTTGAACCGGACCGCCACGGTACACACAGGGGAGTGGCTCAAAATCGAGGTCGTAATTCTTTGCCAAACGCATGGCTCGCACCAAGTGGGTTGCGTTCGTGATCAACCCGATTTTTCTGTCAGCTTTCCGGTCATGCTGGAAGTAGTTGGCAAGTGCCTTGATTTCCTCTCTCGTATTTGCTCCCCCGGAAATCCTGATGGAATCGGCCGGGACACCGATGGATACCAGAAGTTGCTTTGCCTGTTGTGCGGGACTGATTTGTTCACCGCTCGTGGTGTGATTGGAGCCCGTGACGAGGATCTCCTTCGTTTTGCCAGCATGGTAGATTTGTGCCGCATAGAACAGGCGTTGACCATCGATGGCGAGCTCGGGGATTCCCCTTCGATCGACTCGGGTCGAACCGCCCAACAATACGGTCGTGTCCAATGCGGTGGCAGGTAGTGCTGCCTGATGATCAAGACGGTATTCGACCCTCGCGTTCAGCCACGAGCCAAAGGGCTCGCTTCCAGCAATGGTCACGAACACAGTCAAGGCGGCCAGAATCAGACTCGTGATTCTTTTTCCGCGAACCCACTCAATCAGAAAGCCCAGCAGGCAAGCATGCCAGATAATCCCCAACGGCATGGCATAGCGGGTAAAGAGTTTTTCCAGTCCGGGCACACCATGGTTGGCATGAACTGCCAGAGGCATCCCGATCCAGAGCGCTGTCAGGATTGCGATAGCGCAGTGGAATCTTCCTGGTGGCCACATGGACCATCGAGGTCGGCTGCCTGATTTACTGTCTCGCGTCATTTACTGTCTGGTAGCGCAGCGAACACGGCAGTTTTTATACTCATCAAGTAATGTCATGTTCGGGGCGACTGTAGCAATGGTTAGCCGGCGAGTGCTTCACCAGCTTGTGACTTGCCCCATGTTTCAAGGAAGAGGAGGCTCCAGATCCTCTCGCCATGATTCCATTTGCCGCTGTGGTGGTCGTCCAGCATGTTCTGCACGGCGGATTTGATGAAGTATTGATTCAAAAATGCATCGTCGGCCAGCAGCATGTCCCGCGAATAGTCCTGCAGGTTGTTGCGGAACCAGGAATCCAGAGGAACAGTGAAGCCCATTTTTTCACGATTCTTCAGGCTTTCCGGAAAATGCCTGGCAAATGTATCTGTCAGTATGGGCTTGGTTCGGTCGGGCTGGTTCATTTCTGCGAACCTGAATTTCGACGCAGCTTCAACGACCTTGTGATCGAGAAAAGGACTGCGGCACTCGAGTCCGTGGGCCATGCTGGTGATGTCTACCTTGGCGAGCAGGTCGCAGGGCAGATACGACTGCAGGTCAGTTCGCATCGCAGACAGGCCGCCATTGTCCAGATTCGTGGAGTTGAACAGTTCGCTGATGAACGCCCCGGGCTCCTGCTCGGAAAACTGATTCTTCCATTCAGGGTGATAGAGTTCGTTCCTGAGATTCTGCGGGAATAATGTCACCCAGTTGCAGTACCGTGAAGCAGGATCGGAGCCCAGCACCTGCAGACGTTTTCTGAGGCGACGACTGAATGATCTTTCCGAATGTCCGGGCAGCAGTTTGGCCAATGGCCCAGATAGTGCACGTCGCACCATGTTTGGCAATCGATCAAAGCGGCGAAGTTGATGTACAGTTGGATATCGATCGTATCCGGAAAACAGCTCATCACCGCCATCACCCGTCAGAGCCACAACAACATGTTCGCGGGTCAGTTCAGAAACATAATAAGTGGGGACTGCGCTGCTGTCAGCAAACGGTTCATCAAATAGCCACACCAGTTTGTTCAAAAGTTCAACTGAATCCGGTTTGACTTCCAGAAGTTGGTGATCGGTGCCCAGGTGACTGGCGGCAGCCTGAGCGTATTCCGATTCGTCGAATCCATCGACTGGAAATCCGATCGTGAACGTTTTCGTGGGTTGGGAACTTGATTCCTGCATCATGCCAGTAATGACAGTGGAGTCGATTCCGCCAGAGAGAAACGCACCCAGAGGGACATCACTACGCATCCGTAAACCAACGGATTCTGCAAGCGTTTCCTGCAGTTCCGTTTTCAGGTCCCCAGTTGACTTTTCCGTGTCTGGTCGCAGATCCGGGTTCCAATAACATCTGGTTCTGAAATGTCCATTTTCAAAAACAGCAATGTGTGCTGGTGGAAGTTTTTTGATGTCCCGGTAGATGGTCCATGGATGGGGCACGTAGCCGTACGTGAGGTATTCGTCCACGGACTCGTGACGTATCTGTCTGGAGGTTTCGGGTACCTGCAGAAGTGCCTTGATTTCGCTGGCAAATGTGACCCGGTCCTGCCCGGTTGTGTAAACAAGGGGTTTTTGTCCCAGTCGATCGCGAGTGAGAATCAATCGGCGACGATGGTTGTCCCAGATTGCGATCGCAAACATGCCCCGCAGGTGATCGACAAAGGACTCGCCATATTCCTCGTAAAGGTGAACGATGGTTTCACTGTCTGAATTGGTTCGGAATCGATGGCCAGCTTTTTCCAGAGGGGGTCTCAGTTCACGGTAGTTGTAAATTTCTCCGTTGAACGATACCCAGACCGTGTCGTCCTCGTTGGACATGGGCTGGGCCCCACCAGCCAAGTCGATGATGGAGAGCCTGCGATGCCCCAACGCGATGCCTGATCCATCCGGGAAATCCTGGCGATGGACACCTCGACCATCCGGACCGCGATGTGACATGGAATCTGTCATCCGGTTGAATACATCGTGTTCAACGGGCTTTCCCGTGGAGGTCCAGGCGACCCCTGCTATTCCGCACATGTTGTCTACTTCAAAAACGGATTCATTGTGTTCTGTTCAACCCTGTTCATGACCTTGACGGGTTTTGCATGGCTTTGCGGGCACGCCCACGGCAACGACACCCTCCGGAATCGGGCGATTGACGACCGCGCCTGCTCCGATGATTGAGTTGGCACCGACGTCTGCCATGATGATTGCCCCGGCACCGATCCAGGCTCCGTCACCAACTTTCACCCGGTTCAGCGTTTGACCCTGATCATGAATGGACGAATCTGAATTCGACTGGTCATGTTCATGGCCACCGCTGAGTATCGTCACGCCGTCCGCCAGCATGGCCTCTTTTCCGATGTCCGCGAAACCAATCGAGCAGAAGCGACCGATGTAAGCCTTTTCGCCTACCTTTGCCTCGGTCATCGAGAAAACAGAATTCCAGCCAAGGTAGACGTCACGACCACAGGATTTCAGTACGAACCGATAAAACGCCTGTCGAAGATAAACCCCACGTAAACCGGGGACACGTGCAATCGATTCGGAGGCGGAGGTGATTGCCCGTTCGCCAATCAGGCGTTTCGAAATGAAATAAGCCATCAGACGCGGCAAGGCCAACAGCACAAAACAGGCCTGAATGCAGCGTTTGATCTGCTTGGAAGCATCCCGTGCCGCAGGGCGTGTGATGGTCTCGGAATCCCGTTCTTTACTCAATCGACTGTTCTGCTTTCCTCTGGTTCACAAAACTGAATTCAGCTCACAAAACAGGAGTGCTGAATTTGTTCTGCTTGTTACATTCGCGATGTCAAAAACACTTTCTGAAATGGTAAGAGTCGGTTTTCCCGCAATGGCAACGCTTTCCTACTGTGGCAATGATCCTGCATGGGCTATGCGGGGCCGTGCCTCTGGATTTCCAGGTCGCTGAAAGACCTTGGTCATCAGCGTCACCTGTGCTTCATTGTTTTTGACCGCCGGAAATAATCCAGTTCAGGATCGTGAAAAAATTCTTTTTTATCGCCAGGAAAGCCTGGTGTAGATGTGCACGCCGGTGCACAAACGAAATGAGGCGTCAAACTTCCACCAGATTGACATCGGTGAAGTCGTGTCTGCTGATCAGTAACTGTGGATTAGTGTCTGCTGATCAGTAACT
>JAAXJB010000074.1:94263-120814 GCA_012270065.1 Rubripirellula sp.
GATCAGTGTCTGCTGATCAGTGTTTGTGGAGCAGTATCTGCGGATCAGCTTTGTGCCAGTTCGCGGTATTTGTCTTGATACTGGGAGTGCATGGAGTCGGCATTGAAATGACTGATGATCCTGTTTCGCCCCGCCTTTCCGAAGTCGGTTCGTTGCGCGGCAGAGCTGCACAGGTGTGAGATGTGCGACGCAAGGGATTCCACATCCCGGGCATCGCACAGCAGACCCGTCTCACCGTCCAAGACAATCTCTGACACACCGCCAACGTTGGTTGCAACCACGGGAAGTTCCGTTGCCATCGCCTCAGCCAGAGTCAGTGGGATTCCTTCACTGCGACTGGTCAACAGGCAGACATCAGATGCGTTCAATAACTCGGGAATGTCGCTTCGTAAACCGAGCATTTCAACCTGTTTTTCCACGCCAAGATTTCGGATCTCGTTTTCGATGTTTGCTTTTTCCTGACCTTCACCAACGATCAGCAGCCTGATCTCCGGATTGCTCTTGAGTAAGCCAAATGCCCTTACCGCGCTGATGTGATCCTTGAGAGGATCCAGTCTTGCCACGTGGATGACTGCCGTGTCGGATTCAGAAAGTCCCAGTTTCGCTCGCGTTTCAGATCGGCCATCAATTCGGGGCTGGAATTTTCGTACATCAATGCCGTTGTAAATGACCTCGATCTTTTTCTCGGCGATTCCTTCATTGGCGATCAAGGCGTTTCGCACCTGATTGCCAACTGCAATGACGGAGTCTTTTCTGGAAAACAGGAATTGATTGGCAAAGACACGCTTGTTGCGTCTGTAATCCGGAAAGGTTCTTCCATGTTCCGTGAAAAGTATCGGCAAACGGTTTCCCAGAACACGGCTCAGAGAAGAGTAGAAGAAAGGGGTATACTGATGGGCGTGAATTACGTCAACCTGCTGTGCTTTGCAATAAGCTTTCAAACGCTTCGCGGCGCCCATGTCGATGCCCGGCTTGCGCTGCAGTGAGATGACATCAAACTTGTCAGCCAGCAGTTCCTTGCCCATGGAACCCAATTCATCCAGGCAGGCAAAGACGAAGCGAAAATGTTCTTTGCCCTGCCGGGAGAATTCACGCGCCAGTACTTCAGCACCCCCAACAGACAGGGTGTGCAGGACGTGACAGACCGTCGGCTTTTGCTTGGTTTGATTCATTTTCGAATGTCCACCCGAAAAAAACGGTCACGCCCAAGGAACCTGGCTCGAAACTCTCCGCAGGATTGGATCCATGCGGATGGCGAACATGCATTCTTGACGATTCCAGCGATCCCTGTCGGTGAAGTCAGACGTTGCCGGATCTCCTGCTTTTGTGTTTTGACCGGTTCCCGGTCCGGCCACGTACAGGCTGCTTCTCCATGCTGTTCGTCGACCCACATGGGTTGGCTGTAGTTGTTCTCAGCGAACCAGCGTATCGGAAACTGTTGTAATGCAATCGCTGCGGGCCGCGTGCATGCTCTGCTCGGAAATGACATCAGCTTTTCAAGAGCCTCGTGGTAGACGAATACTCCCTTTTCGTACATTTTTTGACACGAGTCATTCTGGTTCGGGGATGCAACGTTCAGGGATGCAATGAGCATCAATGTTGTGCCTTTTCGAAGATCCTGAGCGGCCCATGTTTCTGTTGGAAATTCAAGTTCCTCTGGTGAATCAAAGTGCATGGTTGAATGCTGCAGCATCCAATCGCCGAAATGCAGGAGTGATTGACGGATGTAATTGCACGTTTCGGGGGCATGATTGCCCACAACTGAAATGAATCTCAATAGTGCCTGTAACGCGATCGGATAGGACCAGCGATTTTCCGAGTCGTTCAGGTTCAGGGCTTCCACGTCGTCCTGGGGATGGACGCAGCGTTGAACCAGATTGCTGCAGAACTTCAGGTAGTGGTCTGCGTGGGTCAGTTGCCATGCGTCAATCAGCGCGTTGATTGAGTTTCCGATGCCACGTCCGGGGCCATGGTAATCCCAGTCGCGTGTTGAGCTTCCAGCTCCTGTTGTTTGTCGCGTCAATGGTGCGAGCAGATCGAATCGCCCGCTGTCCATGGCAATGACCCAATCAGCAAGTTGAAGTATGGCACGCTTTGCAGGTTGGCTGCCCGTCAGATGGTAATAGAGTAAAAGTCCTGTCGTAAAATTGTGTTCATTGCTCGGTCCGCCGCCATTGACTGCGTGCTTGTCACCGACCATGTTCCGGGAGTATGTCCTGTGGCTTGCGGTGCTTGCGTCTCGGTAGTGACTTGTGTGCCAGAAAAGCCCTCCGTTGTAGGCGGCACGGTCACGATCGGTATCGTAAATGTCGATACTGATGATGTGTTCTGCCAATGGTTTGGCCAGGTCCCACCATTGCGGATTCTGGCTTCGCAAATATTCACGCAGCAAACCGTGTAGCAAGTCGTATTGGTTGTTGTAGTGTGAAATTACTGGCGATGGGTCGTCCGCGTAAAGTTCTTCGTGATCGGCCCAGAAGTCTCCGAAATTGCGCCAGCCATATTCATCAATCTGTTCGCGTTTCCACAAAAAGTTTGTGGGGCCACGCAGCATTTCGTTCAGCAGTTGTTGCTCGACCTCATTTGGTCGTGCCGTTCCGGTGATCGTTGCCCGGGGTGAGTTTTTCTGGTCATCAGGGGCATACCATTCAAGTGCATTGCTGGAAACAATCGCCGCGTCGTGAGGCAGGGCAGAGATGGGGTGGTGGACGCCCCGGCCTGTATTTTCGTAGCAATGGTTTTCGTGGTTCTGATCTTGTGTGTCAGATAGCTGGAGCCAGACAGTTCGCGTGCACTTTTCGCCTGGTTGTAGTTCCGTCAATTCAGTCGAAGCAGCAAGCAGGTGAATTTGGATGTCCGTCTCGGTGACCTCGATTCCACTTGGGCATCTTTGCCAGAACTCCGGCATGGTTGCCAGCAGCGAGGTTGATGGCGAATTCAGGGCAACAGATGGCGTTGCCCGTTCACCCGCACTCTGTGGGTGAGTGTTTTGTGGTTGACCAGCAGTTACCGTGTAGCCCCGAGGGCTGTTGATGACTTTTTGATTGTGATCAATGTGGTTCCTGCTATTCCAGTTTTCGCCCCCGCTGTTGAGTTGAAGGATCGAAAGATTCTTGTCGACGGAGCGTTGCCATTCTGCGTCGACTGATTCTTGCCACCTGATTTCGCTGAAAGGGATGTTGTGGGGATCAATTTCCAGCGTCAGTGATCTAAGAAAAGCCGAGTTGGGGTCGCCCAGATCCCAGAATCCATCAGGGTGCTTGGCCCGCTTCGGGTTGTGCAAAGTGATTTCCAGTTTGGCTGCGGAAATCGCTGGGAAGTAGACCATGTCTGTCATGAACGATAGTGAGTCTTTCCCTGTGATATCTCCCCTGACTTGATGATGGAAACAGATCGGTCCGTTCTCGAACGTTGTGGTTTCCCTCGCGACCGCAAACTTTTTTGCCCCATCGCTGTCGACGTAGCGGAGCTTCGTCGTGATTGCCTCGGCCATTGTTGAGGCACGCAAACGGAATAATTCTTCCGACCCGGCGCTGGCGACTGAATGTACGACTTCTCTGTCAACGTTGGGAATAGAAGTCGCGGTCGAGTCATGAGTCGCCGTGAAAACAGTTTGCGCGTCTGCTGCAAGTGAAACATTGGCACTCAGAATCACCCAGCGCGGGGCGCGTGAGGGCCGTCGCGAGCTGGTGTTACCTTGGCATGGCTGGCTGGTACCGTCGTGGGCGATGATCCGATTGGGGAGTTGATCATCACGGAAAATTCCCTCTGCGAGCGGCAAGCCGATTCTGACGGGGCAGCTTTTGCGGGCATGGCCATGATGTTCACGGACCAGAAACTTGACAGGCGGAAGGCTCACTGAATCGGTTGGGAGAGCGGATGATTGAATAGGTGCGATGTGATGCAACGCAGCAGGTTAGGCTGCGGAAGGATCAGCAGGTTGCCGTGGAACTTTCCTCAGTGCGTTCGGCTTGAATCCTGTCGAGCTCCGGGTGTGGTACTACGAAGGAACCGATGGACAGAATGTCGATGCGTCCCTCCAGAAAAGCACGAATCGCATCATCCGGAGAGCATACGATTGGCTCTTCATGCATATTGAAGCTTGTGTTGATCAGTGACGGGATTCCGGTGATCGACTCGTAGGCTGATAGCAGGCGATAGAAACTGGGATTGGTTTCATTGCTGACCAACTGAGGTCGCGCGGTTCCATCGATATGAACAGCAGCCGGGCACATATTTTTCATCTCGTCGGTGCAATCGAACGTGATCGTCATGAATTCTGAAGTCTTCTCGCAACCATCGACTCCGATGAAGAGACGGGAGGCGTGTTCAGCCATGGCTGCTGGAGCAAAGGGCATGAATTCTGTTCTTCCCAGCTGGTGGTTCAGCCAGAGATTAACCTCGGGATCCTGTGCCGGGTAGAGGATCGATCGGTTGCCGAGGGCACGTGGCCCGTATTCCATGCGCCCCGCAAATCTGGCAACGATGTGATTCTTGGCAAGGTGTTCAGCAGTTGCGGTCTCAACATCCTCATGGTGTTCGTATTTCAATCCCGCACCTTTCAGCGCGTTTTCGATTTCTTCGTCCGAGAAGTCAGGACCGAGGTAGGCATTTTCCAGTGGTTTTCTGGCAAGGCTTTCTTGTTCAAAAGCAAGTAATGCTGCACCTGTTCCACAACCGCCATCGCCCATATTCGGGTAGACAAAAACCGAGTTGACACCTTTGCATTCGTGAATGCGCTGATTGAGCTTCACATTGGCGTTGACACCACCCGATACACAGACGTTCTGCAGTCCAGTTTTATTGACCCAGTAATCCGATACTTCCCGTACCACTTCTTCAAGCACATGCTGGTACGCGGCAGCCATGTCACGTTTGGAAAAAGATTGCGACAGCAGACGGGTGAAGTAATAGTTGCATGCGCCGCGAATGCGGATGTCGCCTTCCTGCATGCCCGTGAATCTTGGCCTCAACACAGGGCCGAGAACCTCAGGATCGCCGTAGGCGGCGAGGCCCACAATCTTGCCCTCATGACGTCCGGGGCGATATCCCAGTGCCGCTGTCACATATTCATAGAATTGCCCCAGTGAATTCGGGAACGAAAACTCATGAAGTTTCTCAAGGCCACTGCTCGATGCACGGTAAACTGCGCCGCAATTTCCCGAGCCGTAGCCATCAAAGGACATGACCAGTGCTTCTTCGTAACCGGAATAATAGAATGCGTTGGCCGCGTGGCAGAGGTGATGGTTGTAACGGCGAAGTTTATTTCCAAGTCCCAGTTCCTCGAGACCCTCGTGAAGTTGTGTCGTTCGCAGCGCATGATCTGCCGACGCATCTGCTATCCATTGGCGGAAATTGCGGCGGTGTAACTTGTGATCCAGCTGGGGCGAAAGTGTTGAGAGCGAATAAAGTTTCTTTTTCAGCCAGGTCTTTGCATCAGCAAATTCCTTGTCCCGATCCAGTCCGGGAATGGGAGGGTGGAGGTTGGCCGTGTAGCCGGCTTCATTGATGGCCCTGAGCGCCGCAAGCGAGCCTTGTGTATCACCTGGTTCGTGGTAACGCTCGTCCTCCAGCATGGCCTGATTCATCAACTCGGCTTCTTTTGCTCCGTCGTAAAATGAGTAAGCGACAACGTCAATGGAATCCAGTGTCCACCCGGTGCGTTCCAGACCCATCTTGACGGCTCTCATCGGAAAGCCATCCTGCAGTTTTGTTCGTGAAAGTCGCTCTTCGCCGCAGGCAAAAAGAATCTCCCCATCCTCAACGAATGATGCCGTTGCATCTTTATCCAGAGGGCTGATTCCAAGAACTCTCATGTCATGGTTTCCAAATAGTGTGCAATGTCCGTGATGGTTGCCGGCTCGAATTCGTCCAGCGTAATTAGAAGCTTGAAGGTATGTTCAATGTTGTTGAAAATCTTTTCAACTTGAGCAGGATTCTGGGCATAGGGATTGAGCCCTGGTGAAAGAGAAGAACTGTGAATGGTGAAGCACAGGTAGGGAAGCTTCAGCCTGCTTGCATTTCGCACCAACCAGAGCATGGGCGCAAGGGGCTCGCTTTCAAAATTCAACCAGATTTTTTTGGCAAGTCCTGTTTTTTCCATGATGCCTATCAAACGCAGCCGACTCAGTGGTGTACTCTCGATCACATGAAATACACGGTTCCAGCCAGCGAACGGGCGACGTGAGAAAACACGCGTCAGTGGGATGCTCCAGAGGCCTGTCTGCTGGTCCACTGCCTGCGAATCACTGAGGCGGTGGGGTTGCTCGCTTACCTTTCCATAGTCGGGTGCTCCCGTGTCGCTCCAGGTTGAGAATGGGCAAACTGAGGCGTCTGCGACGAATCCATGATCGAGCAGGAATTTTTGGGTGGTGGGGCCGGTGGAATAACGCCCTCCACGAAAACTGGTGGGGCGCAGTCCGTGTTCCTTCATCAGCTGGTACGTTGCAGCCAGTTTCTCGGTTCCAACTTCAGGGGGAAGATTCTCGAGGAAAGATGTTGCGGTTGCATTGTCATCCGGGCTCAGTGGTGGTGTTGTCCATGGATGCATATGCATGCCGATTTCGGTTCCGTTTGTTTGTGCCAATTCAGTGACCACGGCGGCACTTTTGGGGTCGGCGAATACAGCATGGTCTGTGAAGTAAGTGGTCGAAATTCCATACTTCTGGCAAAGATCATGAAATCGGGGCAGGTGTGAGATGTTGTTGACGTTGAAGGCTTCAACAGGAAATCCGTCTTCCCATCTCCAGTCCTCCTCGGTGTCGATTGTGACAGCGAATTTCATTCCAGCGGCCCGTATTCAGTTCGGTTTCTTTTCATGGTTCGCGCCAGACAACAAATGCATGAGCGAACGCAAACACCAGCGCAGAAATGCATCAGCACGTGCAGTGAAGTAGACATAGTAGATTGCCAGTACCTGTGGTGCTTGTGCCGCTTGCCCCTTGTTCACGTGGGCACGTAGCGTGTAAGCCAATGGAGCTAACGAGACACCGATCAGTCCAATCAGAACCAGAAAGGAGTTGTGGAATGGCCAGACAACCAGGCCAGTGATAAAAATGAAAGTGAAGCCTGCGGATGTTACCGCAGTGATCAGGCTGGGTAGCTCGGCTGCGCTCATTCGGCCTGACCACAGCCCATCGAAACTGTTTTTTCCGTGCCATATTTCTTTGCCGTAAAACTCGCGCAAACTTCTGGGTTCCCGGTGATGCTGAACCCGGACATCCGGATTCGAGACAAGGGTGCCCCGTTCACTGAGACGGTAACCGAGATCCGCATCTTCACACGTTTCAAACTCCTCGTTGAACCCGCCGATTTCGTCAAACGTGCTTTTCCTGACCCAGACATTGGCCGAGGCAAGCCATTTCACCGTCTGTCGCGCTCCGCGCGGTTCTCGTTTGATGAAGCTCCAGGTCCGTTGAACCCATGTGTTGTCAAGATCCGGAATGTCCGGGGGAGCACCCGCGCCCACCACCACGTCATCTGCAAACTCAGCCAGGGCCGCCTCCGCCCAGCCTTCCGTGATGGTGCAATCAGCATCCAGGAATGCGAGGACAGGAGTCGTGGCCTGCCGGGCGCCAGCGTTTCGTTGCGCTGCAATGGTGCTGCGTGGATGAGGAAGGAAAAGTGCCTCATGTTTTTCAGCAATTGCTTTCGTGGCATCGGTCGAACCGGCATCCACCACAATCACAGCATCGATTGATTGTGCACCATGAGCCTTCAATGACGAAAGACATGCATCCAGATACTCTTCTTCGTTGAGCGTTGGAATGATGACTGTGGCGAGTTTGGGTTTCACGTTCATGGGAAAAAAAGGATGTTCAGCCGCACCTTTGATCTGAATGTTATTGAGCGAGCAATATCGTTCGGCCTGGCAATGGCCGGCGGTGACGTGGGTGTGTCAATGATTCCAACGCGTCTGGTGCTCCACGAATCACCAACCTATTCGGTGTGTGTGGAATGGGAAGGCCAATTTTGCGGTGTTTGTTCTTGTCAGAAGGGGGCCTGGAAATACCTTTGATTGTCGACACTGTGAAGTCTCACGACGACATTCACTGGGCATGGAACTAGCCTGTGCTCGGTGTCTGGCTTTTGAAGGAGCGATAGCGGGAAACGATCTCATCACGCAGCGACGCCTTTTCAGCTGTGCTGAAGAGAGGGGTCACAGCCAGTGTGAGCAGATAAGCAACGGTTAACAGAATCTGGAAACTAATCTGCCTTACCAGGTCGGTTGTATTGGTGAGATAGCTGGCGGACAGAAAGGCAGCAGCAATCGTGAACAACGCAAAGATACGCGGCCATTCGAAATGGGTGGTGTTCATTTTTTTGAATGCGACGAAACACGTCAGCGTGAAGAACAGATATCCAAGCATCAGTATCCAGGCAGAAGCCATGAACCCGTATTTTGGTACGAGATAAAGCGTCAACGCAATTTTTAAAACAAGTGGCGCCGCATAGCAGATGATCATCCGCTTTGGGTTGTTGTGTGTGAATGCTTTTGAAACGAGAAACAGGTAAAAAGCATGGAACGAAAAGCCGAGGCATGCGATGGGGGCTACTGGAATGGAAGCCGCAAATTTAGGAGCTGCCAGAATTTCCAATAATGACGCACTGAAAATGCCGAGGATGGTTTGTGCAGAAATGAACAGAGCCAGAAGGTAAGTCGCAAAGCGTCCGATCTGAACGTCAGCATCCTCCTGTTTTGACATCGTGAACATCAGTGAACCCTGCCAGATACTTCCAAATGAAGTAACGAGGATGGCATTCAACATGTTTGGAAACTGAAGCCCCATCATGAACAGGCCGACCTGTTCCAGGTTTTGCAGTGGTCGCAGCATCAAGCGATCAGAACTGTGAAGTAAAGTGGCAAGAATCCCCGCAATGATCATGGGAGAACCAAAAGAAATCATCCGCTTGACGGTTGGGACATCAATGAAGAGCCCAGTCTTTTTGATATGCGGGATTGCCATGCAGACGTTTGCCAGCAGGAGTCCCGAAATGTTGCCAATCAACATACTGATCGCACCCAGTTCCAGCACGATCAGGCAAATCAGGTTTCCAGCGATTGCTGTCACGAGTTTGGCCAGGTTCACGGCGACGAACTGTGATGACTTTTTCTTCACCAGGAATTCATAGGTGAAGCCGGTGAATGCAATGTCGAGAATCAGGACGAATGCACCCGCGACAATCAACGCTGAATAGTCGACGCTTCCCAGCAGGATCCGACTGACTTGCGAGTTGAGGAGTAGCAGAAGTCCACCCGCCATGATGCCCGCCGCGATGGCTGCCGTAGCTCCGCTGCCAATCACCTTTTTCTTGGCATCATCGGTTTTTGCGTCGTGGTAAAGGCGGCCTAGAGAGTAGGTAAAGCAGGCAGCGAACACCAATTTCAGAATGGTGTTGTTCTGTCCGACAAGATCCAGCGCGCCATACTCTTCACGAGAAAGGTAACGTGAGTAAACCGGGAGCAGGCAAACCCCCGCGACTGCATTCGCAATCCAGCTAAGCGAGTAAATGGAGGTGTGCTTGATTGCCTGAAGCAGGTTGTTGCGTAACATTTCAGCTGCGACCTGCGGTTTCTAAAAGAGCGGAGTAGTCTTCCGCGATCGCTTTCCATGTGAGCTTTTCATGGATCTTCTTTTCCGCAGCTTTCGCAACGTCTGTCAGCGTCGTTGGCGAACCAGTGACTTGCAGCAGGGTCTGGTTCCAATCATCCACAGACATCGAGTCGATGAGCCATCCGTTCCGGTCGTGATCAATGATCGATTCCGGGCCAGCAGTCCTGCTGGCCATGACCGGTGTTCCAAAGTACATGGATTCAAGTACCGTCATCCCATATATCTCGTAATCACTTGGCAAGAGTGAAAGATCGCTGTTTCGATAAAGATCGGGCAGGGTGTTCTGCGGAACCTGCCCAAGAAGTTGCAGATTTTTCAGTTGGCGTCTGTCGCACTCCTCTCTTGTTTTCTGTTCAGCGGGGCCCGTCCCGGCAATCACGAACATGAATTCTGGATTTCTTGCCGCAAGCTCCAGGATCAGATCCG
This sequence comes from Rubripirellula sp., assembly GCA_012270065.1. Classification (GTDB taxonomy): domain Bacteria; phylum Planctomycetota; class Planctomycetia; order Pirellulales; family Pirellulaceae; genus Rubripirellula. Next base: position 104,304 of record JAAXJB010000074.1, read on the forward strand.
GATTGCGTCTTTCTTCCAGAACCCCGACGTACAAAACCATTTTTGTGTGTTTGGCGATGGATAGTTTTTCGCGCCAGTCCACTGCTGTGTCAGTCTCAAGTGGTGTGGGATCAAGTCCAACGGGCATGACTCGCGGAGCGGCAAATCCACGTTCTTCGAGATACTGCGCCGCGCGTTGTGTTTTGCCGCATGCAATCGTTGTGTTGTGTCGGAGGCTCGGTAACATCAGACGGTCAAAGACAGCCTGAAAACACGACTGCAGCCTTCCTTCGATGGGTTTGTGCATGCCCTGGTAAAGCAGCAACGGAACATTAGATCGCCGAGCCAATTTGGCGATTCTCCACGATTCAATTTCATTTGACTCATTGACGTGAATCAAGTCATAGTCAGTTGATACCAGGCGTTGAGCTACCTTTGGCATCCACGCCTGGCTGATCAGAGGCAGGCTGCGACACGGACACTCAATTAGCTTGAGTGATGCGTCACCTTGCTCCGCAATGAGTGTTTCCGTAACCTCGCTTTTGGTGCTGGCTACGTAGACGTCCGTGCTGACTTGATGTTGAAGCAGTGCCCTTCCGAGTCCCAGTTCCTGACTGTTGTAAAATCGGCGGTCAATGGGGCTCGCCAGCGTTCGGACGATGGCAAGACGATGTTGTGGGAGGGGCATGCTGGTGTCAGGCGTCGATCGAGAGTGCGGGTTGCTCGTAGCCGGTGATGTGTTCTTCCTGAGTTTCCCGGCGCGCCTTCTCCGGTTTTCGGAAAGCACCTGCATGTTCCTCCTGAACCAGTTTCGCTATCAGGATGGCCACCATCAGGTAAGGAATTTCGACAAGTGCTCCACTGTTGAACTGCGACGCGACCCAGTAGGCAGGAATGGCAAGAAAGATGCCTGAAACGACCGCGGATTCCTCGCTGGCCAAATCGGTGCGTTGTTTCCACAGCAGTTTTCTCGCCTGATTCCACGGCCAGAAATAAAACAACAGATAGGCGAGCATCGCGGGGATTCCCATGCCCGTCGATACCTCGAGTTCAAGGTTATGAAGGGCAATGATCTGTTGTCCGGCTTTCGTGCTCCCCTCGTAGTAGGCTGGCACCAACACCTCACCTGCCCACGGACCGACACCCAGAAGTGGATAGTCCATGGTGATCCGGAGTCCTGCATCCCAGATGTAGTACCTGCTTTCTCCGGAACTGTCGAGCTTTTCCGCAAAGATCGAAGCAAACTCTTTGATCACCGGCGGACCTGCAATGAGCAGGCCACCCACAATGATGCAGAAGGTCAGAGTCAGATTTTTGCTGGTTCGACGCATGAAAATCAGATGCAGGAATCCCGCAAAAAGAAGGCCCAGCATCGCCCCACGTGATTCAACAATCATGATTGCATGAGCGTTGATCAACGCGCACAACAACCAGAAGGAAGTTCGAAGATTTGATCTGGATTGTTGCGCCAAAGCAAAGGAGATCAATGTCGCGGTCTGCATGAGCAGCGCATAACCATTGGCGTTCATCTGACTCCATCCATCCTGATTCACCGTTGAGAAACCCTGCCGGTAGTAGTCAGCATTGATTTCAAATGCGTTGAATGTGACGCCGGCTGCCATGACGACCAAGGCTGCGTAAAGTGATTTTTTCGTGGAGATCACGAGTGAGACAACACACGTGATCAAGACAATTTTGTTGAACTGTCGTAGGAAAAACTCTGTTTTCTCAGGCGCGTAGCTGGTTGCTGCACTCAAGTGTCCGAGTATCAGCACCGTGACTAACGAAGCCAACGGAATCAGTGTGTTGCGTCCCAGGTTTTTCGTCCGGAAAAATGAAATCAGCCAGCCCACCAGCAGGCAAGCAGCTATCCATTTTTGAAATGGAAAAGTGGAATCCAGTTGAAATCGCCATAGCCACTGCGGCGTGAATGCAACAAACCCGATGTATCCAATCGCACCGATTGCTGGACGCGCTAGAGCGCCCAGGCAGATGATGCCAAATGCTGAATATACGAGTAATGGACCCATTGGTCAGGACTTGCGTGTTACCTGTGTCTTTGCCAGTAAGTGAAACGAAAAAGCTAGCGTGTTGGAAGAAATTCGAACAGGTAGTGAATGTCTCTTCCGAATACGATTTTGCCGACTACGTGTGGAAGGGGGCTGGATGAACCAATCACTTCAATTTTCGACCCTTGCGAGCGTTGTCCGTGTTTAGCAAATAACAGACTGGATTCAACTGGCAGGATCGGGTCAATCGCGGGGCTGGACGTTGGTTTCGGGGATACCATGTGACGAGAGTAGCTGTCCGATGCTGGTGAAATTCGAATTGCGTAACAGGTTCACCAGTTTCCTCTGGCATGTCTTCAGCCCGACCCGATGGCGGAAACGGTTTTTTAATTTTACCTTGGGTACGACCGGTTGTCCGGGATCCACTTCCCAGGGATGCAAATACAGCATGGCCGGGGATCCGGAATGATTGATCTCGTTCATGGCCTTGACGGTCAGGCTCAGGGGCAAGAGACGAAAGTAACCACCACCGACAGGAATCGCACCGTATCGCGACCGCCATACCGACGGTGGGATTTCCGTGATGGAATGCAGGCTCGTCTTTCGCTCATGAATGCGCGGATTGGCATCCGGGACACCGTAGCGATCATGACGCATCGGAAAAATACTGCTGTCAACATGGAAACCCTCTTCTGCCAGGATGTCCAATGCCCACATGGATTGTTTCGTGATGGAGAAGCTCGGCGCGCGGTACGCTCGGACCTCAACTCCACACGCTTCCCTGATTGCTCTGCGACTCTCCTGCAAGTCTTCCCGAAACTCGTGCGGTGATTGGCTGTACACCAGTCGGTGCCAGTAACCATGGGATGCAATTTCATGTCCGCCGTCTTTGATTTGTTGGATCAAAGCAGGATACCTGTCGGCGACCCAGCCAAGGATAAAGAACGTGCCTGTTACGTCTGCTTCTGCGAAAAGGTCCAGCAATCGATTTGTGCTCGATTCCACGCGTGATGGGAAGGTATTCCACTGCTCTCGTCGAACCACGTGTTCGAAGCCAGAAACCTGGAAATAGTCTTCAACGTCAACCGTGAGCAGGTTGCACGGAGAGTAGTTTGTCACTGGGGAAACAGGTTTGATTCAGATGAAGTAAAAAAAATGGTTTTGCGCGCGGTGGCACGCAATGCAACGTGTCGTGACTTTCTGACAGCCACAAACTGCAGGTCTGCCGGGCCTGATGATGCCATCCGTGCGAAAGGCATGTGCTACCGCCCGCAGTCAGCGGTTTTCAGAATGGGATCTCGCGGTTATCAGAATGAGGTCCAGGATCCTAGCGTGGGCGATTCGGTAATTGCCCGTGTCGGTTCTGATTCACTTCCATGTCGGCTTCTTCCGAGACGCCTGACGTATCATCTTGCCAAGCGTTGTCCGTGTTGTTTTTCGATCGGTGAAGCAGTTCACTGAGCATGGTGGATCCATCGCAGCCATTGCTGTCGACATGGTCTACCAGATGCTGCTTGTTTACACCCAACAAATCGTTCACTGCCTTACCTCGAATCAGAAGCACGCGGAACGCGGTACTGGCCAGCAGTTTCTGGTCCAACCAAAAACTGGCGGTGGAAATGTAGTGCAGGTCGAGTGTCTGTTTCTTCTCAACGCTTTCAAGGTCCGAGTCGGGCGGAAGGTTGACCTGGGCCAGTCCTGTGATCCCCGGTTTCACCAACAGGCGTTCTTCGTAATTCGGAATTTCCTTCGCCAGCAGTTCCACGAATTCGGGTCTTTCAGGTCGTGGGCCTGTGAGAACCATTTCTCCGCGGACAACATTGATGAGCTGGGGCAGTTCATCAAGATGCAGTTTTCGGTACCAACGACCCAGCGGGGTCACGCGTGGATCGCGCCCACTGGACCACTGCGGACCATTGGCTTCAGCATCGATTCTCATGGTTCGCAATTTCAGGACCTGAAACTCTTCACCATGAAGACCGACACGCGTCTGGCGGAACAAACCAGGTCCCTTGGAAGTCAATCTGACCAACAGCCAGCAGACGCCAATGATTGGTGTTGCCGGTATCAGGAGCAGCGACCCAAGGATTCGCTCACGCCGGTTCTTTTTTCTGAAATAAACCTGTCGCTGCTCATCAATCTCCCGATCGACTTCGGCGATGGTTGGATTGTCAGTCTCCAGCCCGGGAATTTGATTCCCCGGTGGTGGAGTGATCGTGTCGGTGTAGTCAGATTGAAGCATGAAGATGAGAATGCAAAGGAGACTACCGGAATAGGTACTGCTTGTGAGGGGTTATAATAGTCGAGTCAGGTGGTTTGTGAACTCATATAATCGGAGAAACTGCTCCATTTCGTAAAATCGGTACGAAATCGCGAATGAACTTTTCAACGGGTGAGGGCTCCGAAGGCCGCTCGGCTGTGGGACCCGCGACTTGAATTTTGTAGAGCTGATGCGTCATCCAGAATCTTGGATGCTTCGCGGCTACCCAGTGATCGCCCGTTGACCAGCCGTACCAGACCTCGAAAGCTGATTTCCCGTCCGTACTGCGGTCGAACTGAGTGACCCAAAAACTGTCTTGCTGTTCGTCTTTCAAGGTTTTGGCAACCGGGGAGCCATTGGGAAATGTTCCCGCGCTGGAATAGCAGACCTCAGGGACGTGCACTGCAACAGGGCCGCGAGGACCGTAAATCAACAGCAGGCCGATTTCGTCACCAGTGATGCGGTTACGGTAGTACCGGGTAAGTGATCCGTGGCATTTGAGCATCTCCTGAGCATTGGTTTCGAGAGGAACCTCTTCTGTCAGAATCCAGTCTCCTACGTCCTTGGGAATCTGCTGGAGTAGCATGCCGTGGGCCTGCAGGTCGGACTCATCGGCCCAGCGGCCGTCCAACGCACCATTAATCACACTGCTGAAAATCAAGGTTGCGATACATGCAGCCAGTACCAGTTTACGTGAAGCGATTTTTGACTCGGTTGGGCTGCTAGGCGATTCTGTATCAGGGGCGGCGTTTGTATCTTGCATGTTCACACTTCCGCAATCTGGTTGCGATTCGAATAGTGGTGTAGCGAGTGGATGATATCCGCGTTCAAGTGCTCGCTCCGAATTCTTTCTCAAGCGACTCCAGGTCAGTCAGCTCACCTGGGGTGAGCGGCAGTTTGCGCAATTGCCTCAAGTCAAGCTGTGCCCAGTTTGAAATGGCCGCTTTCTTGTTTCCTTGACGTAGCAACGACATGATGAGGTGGAATCGGTATCGCGGATCATCCGAGACCCCCGTTGCTTCGTTGAGGACGGCAGTCGCTTCTGCTGGCAGATTGTTTCGAAGCAGAACAAGACCTTTCGTATCCAGCTGCTCCGGACTGCGTGCAAAAATTTCGATTGCACGTTCTATAGTCGGGATCGCTTCTTTTTCTCTTCCCGGTACTTCAGAAAGCGCCATCGCCAGATTATTCAGGATCCGGACATTGTCAGGCGCCAATTTTTCGGCCTGTTCATAGAGTCTTACCGCGTCCACATACCGTTGCTGGGAAAGACGGAGTGTCGCGATTGACTCAACGATGCGAGGTACGTTTTGGTTCTGCTCGGTTGCCGCAGCAATCAATGCTTCATTGTCATCAGGAAAGGTGGTTTCCTTTCCGGCCAGAACCATGATGTCGACCATCAAGGCGAGCGCCTCGGGGTTCCTGCCGTCGGCAAATTCTTTCTTGCAGATGTCGGTCGCCATCAGATAACGCTGTTCCCTTGCCAATCCGATGACGTAGTCACGGAAGAACCGCCGGTCCGCTTCGTAGGCCTTGGCCAGCCATTCAAGTGCTTCATCATGAAAACCCAGGCGTGCCAATGTCTGTCCCACCGACCCCCAGGCATTCGACTTCATGAGCGATCCCGAGGCGACAGCGCGATCCGCCCACTCTTTGGCCAGACGATCAGCCTCTGTCTGATCGCCAGACTTCTTTGCCAATCGCAGCCGCAGGTCAAGACTGACGACCGAGCCGGCCGCAATCCGGTCGAGTTGATCAGCGACCACCTTCAGTTCTGCTGTCTGGTCCGCTCTTAAAAGAAGGTCACCAAACTTGTACAGGTCCATTGCCGATGGTTTTGGTCTTCTCGTCAATTCCGTGTAAAGATTGCGAGCCGATGCCAAGTGGATGTCAGCGTTGTTTGGCGATTCGCTTCTTTGTTTAGTGAGCCAACGTTCAGTTTCCAATGCTGCGAGCATGCGGGTTGCGTCATCAAAATTTGTCTGACTGGACTGTCGTATTTTCGACAGGATTTCTGACGCTTTCTGTTTTCTTGCATCATCTCCCTTGTTGATCAGAATCAATGCGTGCAGAAGTTCATTGCTTCCTGCACTTTCCTCATTTTCGCCGACCAGTTCCTTGATGCGTTGCCACGGTATTGTGCCTGATTGACGCAAAGCCAAGCCAAGGGCGAGTCGACTTCGGACATCGGTGCGATTGGGGCCCCGCTTGAGAGCCTGTTCGAGCATCTCAATGTTTTTGGTGTCATCACGTTGGTACCGGTAATACTCCGCCAGTCCAAGAAACATGTCGGGGGAGTTGGGAGTGATTTGTCGAAGTCGTTCAAGGACCTGAATTGCAGACTGAGGGTCTTTCAGTTGCAAGTAGGTTCGTGCAACGAAGAGTGATTTGCCAGGTTCCGGGACTTCGCTTTCCAATGTCCGTGCCAATTCCCGTCGCACACCCTCGTCACCAAAAAACGCTGCCTGGAACTGTATTTTGAGCCGGAACACGTTGAGTTCCCGCCCCTTCGAGTTCACGACCGCTTTGTCCAGAGCGTTTTTTGCTTCCGCAAGAAGAATGTCACGAGCTCGTTCTTCATCAGTTGCTTTGGCAGCCAGCATGGCGGTCTGGGCCAAAAGCAGCCAGGACTCGATTGCACGCGGGTTATCACCAGCGCCTTGGCGAGCCAAAGCCATGCTCCGTTCATAGTCACCCTTGCGTTGAGCGATGCTAATCGCAAGAGACGTTGAGACGGAGCTTGTCGTCACCAGTTGATCAAGGCGTTTCAGCTCAATTTCCGCTTCGGAAAAACGACCTGCTGCGTTGAGCTGCGAGACCAGCAATAAGAGCGTCGATGTGCGTTTGTCTCCGGTCGAGATCGCGCGTCTTAGTAGAGGTATCGCGCCAACGCTATTTCCGCGTATTGCGGCAATCCAGCCTCCCAGGGCGATGTTATAGGCCCACCTTGGTCGTTGCTGGCCAATTTCATCGTTGAGGTCGGTAGCTTCGCGTAGCAACTCAAGCTTTTTGTCATCTGATATATCTTTGCTTTGCGATTCCGCAATGGCGGAGGTTGCTTCGGCAAGTCGCCAGTAAGTCCCGCTTGGACCTTCAAGTGTGCGTAGTCGTTGTGTCCATCTTTCCGGGGTGTAGCTACCTGTTTCTGTTTCGGTGGTCTGTTTCAGGTAAAGCGATAGTTCAAACAGCTTGTAGAGGCTGTTGATCGTTTGACGATCCTCTGGAATCGACACGAGCAGGTCGTGAGCCATGTTGCGATCATTTTCACTGAGCATGATTTGCGATGCTAGCGTCAGTGTTTCTGCGGCCAGTTCCGGGTGAGCCACAGCGAAAGTCTTGAGCGTCTCAGTGGCCTTCCCTGCATTGCCTCTCAAACTCTCCACGCGGGCAACAGTAGCTGCATACTGGAAATTATCAGTCCCCAGCTTGTCTGAAAGTTTTTTCAGAAGTTCATCCGCCGAATCTTCGTTACCAGCAGCAGCCATCGCCAGAGTTGCCGTGATCAGTACCTGTATGTTGTCGGGGTACTTCTCGGCGAGGGTCAGAACTCGCTCCGCCGCGGAAGCTCTTTCGCTTCCGTCTTCTCGCTCTGGCATCGAGAGAGTCAGCAATTCCAATTCGGAAATCAAACCTGTCTTGTCTGCATTCGAGTCTTCCAAAGCATCAAGTTCCTGTCGGATCTGGTCCGCACGATTCTGCAGGCGTTTGAACTCTCGTGTTGCTGGTGGCTTGGCCAATTCAGCTGCTATCGAGCTTCTCAGGGCTGTGATCAGCAAGGGAAGAGAACGGCTTTCCAGGGCGTTCAGAATTTGCATCTCGCGTTCACTGTTACCGCATCGACTCCAGGCTGAGGCTGCCATCAGGCGGTAGCGGTCTTTATCTACTACTGCTATTTCGACCGCTTTTTCAAAGGCGATGGCCGCCAGGTCCCAAAGGCGTTTCTGTGAGTAGGCTTGTCCGAGATTGGATGCGGCGGCGACTCGACTGCTGGCTGGGGCTTGAGTTTGCGACTCAACCGCGAGACGCAGCGTACGAATTGCGGTATCCAGTTCTTTTTCCTGCAGCGCGAGCAAACCGCGAAAGAGCAGAAGATTCCAGATGGTTGAATCAAGTTCGGAGCGGTATTTCAGACGTTGTTCCTGACTCAGCGCTTCTTCTGCGCCGGTGAAAAGTTTCGCCCTTCGCGCTCGTAGTTCGTCCAATTCCTGAATGCGTTCTGCCGCCTGCTCAAGCTTGCTGCTGTTGAGGAGAAAAGAGAGCCGGCTAGCTTGAAGCGGTGCGGAGTCATCACCAAGCCGTTCGATGCCCTTCGCAAACGCTTTGAGTACTTGATCGGAGGAAGTGCCGCCTTGTTCTATCAGAGCCTCGCAGTACTGGTTGTAGATTCGCGTGATGGCTTCATGAGGGACTGCCAGGTCGCCGTACTGGCAGAGTCTCTCCATGTTTTTCAGGCTCGCGATTTGAGCCTCTGGGAGCGGAGATGCTTCAGGAATTTCTTCGTTGCTGATCGTTGCGACAGCCAGCAGGTAGTCCCACTGCGGGCTGTCGTCCCGGGCTGGTTCCGGGGAAGGCAAGACGGGAATGCCGTTCGCCATACTTTCACCCTGTTTCTCTTCTCTTGCCTGGTATTCGGGAATATCCGCCAACGCCTCATATGCATTTTGCAGCCGCAACATTCTCTCGTCGAACTGTTGGTTCAGGCGCTTCCTGGCTGATTCCGGTGCCGTTACGATCTCATGGGAGAACAGCACCCACTGAGCCTGACCGTCTGCCGCTCTTTTCGCCAAATCGGCGACCACTACCGCTGTCGCCTTTTCCGGGTCAAACGGGTTTGCCTGTTGCTTTTCCTCTCCCGTCTCGTTGGTATCATTCGAGGTGTTGGCTTGCGTTGTTGCGTTTCGAAGCTCTTCGAGCAATCGGGAAGCGATTTCGATGTCATCCGGGTTGGCCTGCCATGCAAGCCACAGGACTTCGGCGGTAGGAACTTCAAGCAGGTTTTCCCAGACGTTGGCCGTCGACAGCGTTTCGCTTGCCGCTGTGTCATTACCCTCCTGCGTAACCTCACCTTCGGCATTTTTGACCTGCGTGTCTTCCCTGTCGGAGCGATTCGGGTTCTTGTCCGAGTTGCATCTTGCAATGGCGAAAGATCGCAGCATCAGAGAATCATCTTGTTCCGGGTTGAGAGCGATGATTTTTTCGATGATTTCAGGTGTGTATCTTTTGCCGTACTGTGTGAGCCGCAGGATCAATGAACGTTGAAGTTCCTCGGCCCTTGGGTCAGGTGACTTCGAATCGAGCGCGATTGAAACCGCTTCATTGAGACTTTGCCGCGCCAGCTCGACACGGTCGTAACGGTTGGCGGGTGGAAGATCCACTGCCTTGTTTGCAGCCAACGCAATCTTGATGATCGAGTCACGGTCGTTTGGGACAATCTTGAGATATCGTCTTAGCCACTTCGCTTCGGCAGCCCAGTCACCCTCAACCGCCGCCGCTTCCGATTTGGCCTTCAGTGATGACGCAAGACGGTCTGATGCCTGACTGTAGAGCAGGTATCCGCCCGCCGACACGATGGCAAGAGCTGCCACACATGCAATCACCAGAGGGCGATTGAACTCCCATCTTGTGCGCAGCCGGTCGCCACCGTCTGCTGCCGCTGCTTCGGGTTTCTTTGTCGAGGTAGACACTTTGAACTTGCTCAATTGGGTGCTGTGTTTGATTGAGATGTATCAGGATCTGACCTGCTGCATTGGGTCAGATGCCGAGACAAAGTCATTTCAATCGAACATCAGGTGGTGATTGTCGGCTGAGTCGTGCTGCCGAGATATTTGTAGTATTGGCCGTAGCGATAAGAGTACTGTCGCGTGGGAACGCCGCTGAATACGGTTCCAATGACATTCGCACCTGCCGCTTCCAATCGTCTGGTGGTTCGAACCACGGCATCAGCACGGCTGAGGTCACGCATGACACACACCAGAGTTGCATCAGTCTTCGATGCGACAGCCAGGGTTTCGCCAGCGGCCAGAACCGGTGCAGTATCGATCACGACGAAGCGGTAATCTTCTTTGGCTTTTGAGATCAGAGCATCCAGAGCGTTCGGATTCAGAACGCGATGCGGGCTCATGTCCAAATAACCCGCAGGCAGGACATGCACAAAGTCACCCAATGATTTGTCAACCGTTTCGGTTAGTTTTGCTTCGCCCTGCAGAACACGTGTCAGTCCCTCGCCCATGTTCAGGCCAAAAATATCATGCTGGTCAGGACTGCGAAGATCAGCATCGACCAGAAGAACGGTTTCGCCGCACGCTTTGGCCAGTGAAATTGCCAGTTGGGAAGCAACGCTGCTTTTGCCTTCCCCTGAAATGCTGCTGGCGATGGCAATGGTGCGAACTCCTGCGGTGTCCTTTGACAGCATCAGGTTTGCCCGCAGAGTGTCGATGCTTTCTTCAAACACACGCTGTTTGTTGGATGATCCTGTTCGTGTGGGAATTCGAGCGATTTCACCGAGGATAGGCGCTATTGGTTGTGAAGACAGGGCTGTTGCATCACCGAGTCGTTGAGAACGGAGTTCGAGCAACAAAGACAACAAGAACGGCAAGGCGAAGCAGATTCCTGCAGCCGCGAGCATTTTTTTCCAAGGCGTTCCCATGACAGGCTCCAGCGGTACGGTTGCCTTGGCGAGGCTCTGAACACCACTGCCCCGTCGACGTTCTGTCCGGATTGCTGCCAGTCGCTCGTTCAATTGGGCCAGGATACCGACAGCCACCCCCCGGTCTTCTTCCGCGAACAGGAGGTCTGCGGTCACGCCGCCCTGGGTTTCGAGCCGTGCCTTTTCGGCATCGTACTCATTCTGCACGATTGCCCGTTGAGCTTTCATCTCTGCCAGTTTTCGTTTCAGGCCATCGAGTTCCAGCCGGTTCTTTTCTTTTCTTGACCGTGCTTCGATATCTCTTGCTCTTGTCGCTGCCGCGAGTGCCTGTTCTTTCAGTTCCTTGGTTGCCTGGATCGTTTTGGCATCCTCGAGTTCGGTCAGTGCTTCTTCCGCACTGACAACCGCTTCCTTGAGCTTCTTGAAAGTGTCCTGTCTTACGGTTTCGAGGCCTGCTGACTCCATTGCCCTCACTTCCCGTTCTTTTTCAGCGAGAAGTTCACGGGCTTTCTGCGTCTCGCGATCGTTATTCAGGTAAACCTTGATTTGGGCAGGGGTTGGATCATCGATCTGCGGTGGTGTCGTGTCCATTTCAAGCAAACTTTCGGCAGTCGTCGCCATGTCAACTTTGGCTTCCATGATCGACTCTTCGACGATCAGGTTTTTCAGATCGTGCCGAAGAGTCCCCAGGACTGACAAGTCATTTTCCAACCCCTCGATGCGAACGGAGGGATCGTACCCGAGGGAGGATTTACTCAGGTCTCTGACGCGTTTCTCATGAGTTTCCACTTCGCCTTTCCATTGGTCGATCGAAGGAGCAAGCCAACTCTCCAGGTTTGCAATGCGTTCACTTTCCAATCTCTCTCGCTGGAGCAGGTAGGATTCCGTGATCTTGTTGCATACGGCTGCAGCAGTGCTGGGGTTTTCGTGCTGGTAACTGATCGTGAACATCGAGTTGGTACCGGCTGATGAGACACGCAATTGTTCTCGCAGTGCTACCTTTGCTTCGTCGCTACTCTCGACCTGGAGCAACGCAAGGATGTCTGGATCCGCAATCACAGAGTCCAGCACCAGATCGGTGTAAATCAGTTGCCTTTCCGATGCCGCGAGGTTGGCAGAGGTGGGCATGGTGCCGCGGAATACGACATAGTCTCCATTGGACTCCAAAAGATGGTCGGCCTGAAATTGAGGTGTGAAGAGCGAATAAACCGCGTAAGCGGCAAGCAAACCCAACAGGCAGCCGGTGGGAACGGCCCACACCCAGCATCGACGCAGTGTATAGAACACCAATCTTGCCTGCTCTGCACCACTGGTCGGAGGCACAGCCGCGGAGGCCGGTCTGTTGGGATCGGTATTGAGAAGCGTAGGATTTTGCAAAAGGTTCTCTGCCATCGTTTGTTTCCAGCGTTACGACTGCGAAGTTGGGATTTGCAGTTTTGTTGGTTGGTCTTCTTGTGGTGTGGGCTGTTTGAGCCTTTGTTTCAACATGTCCCCCGCGCTACTCAGACGCACTGGGCGATACAGGCATTCCCAGAAATATTTGAAAAGCCAGAGGAGTAGGGCTGCCGTTGGGATCATCAGGTATCCACTCCAGTCGTGAATCGACTGACGCGCGGATTCTGATGGGAATGCTTCGTACAGAATCGCTGTGATACTGATTCGGGCCGAGTTGGTAAGGATTGCCAACGGGATGGCCGCGAGCAGCAGTACCACACGGTCGATCCATGACCTCCGCACGGTCGCGGCCCAGAAAAATGCGAGGGCGATCATCCCCATGAAAATCCTCAGCCCCGAACATGCTTTCTCGATCATCAATTCCGTGTCATTGACCCAGATCACGTGACCTTCTGCGATCGCAGGAAGCCCGCAAATTCGGAGAGTTGCTGTGCTCAAAAGTGTCGCCAGCCCTTGAAGTTTCCAGCTGAGCATCGTTTCCATTCGAAAGGGCATCGGTACCAACATCAACAGAAACAGGACCGCCGGAGCGGACCAACGGGCTGCGGAGAGCCCCATGGTCATCCAGATGATTCCACCGACAAAAGGCGCGATCGCCCAGCCGTCCAGGAAATCCATGTAACCGACGCGTCCGATGAATCTCATTAAAACAGCGAGCAGGATTAGTGAACAACCCCTCCAATCCACTCTGCTTGTGACCCCCGGAAAGGTGTCTCTCCTGATCCATAACAAAGTCAATGCGAGCGGAATCACCAAGTAGCCGTGTGAGTAATCGGGTTCTTCCCGCCACCTCAACTCCAACCACTGAAGCGTTTGCCAGAATGAGAAGCAGAATGCAATGAGCAGCGCGACGCCCCACACGCCAAATCCAGGACGCTTCCAGACGCTGGCGTCCAGCGGCAGCACGACGTTTTTCTCGACGGTCTGCCCGGATTGCTCCGCCCTGTCCGCACGCAATTCTCGACCACCAACGCCGCGTCCTTTCGCCGAACGGTCACCGCCGTTCTGCTTTCTCTGTTTCTTCAGACGCTTTTGACGATCGCTGATGTCCTCGATTCGCTGCAAACCGGCTCGTCCTCTTGCCGCTGAACGATTGCTTTTTCTACCCACTTGCTCCCTTCGCCCCTGTCTGACTTCGATATTGCGTGGTCCTGACTTCACCACTCACTGAATTAGCTGCCCATCACTCAGAAAATCGCAAACTGACCCCGCTTCAGGTACAGAGCGGGCGTGACTTCGTCATCTTGGGTAGCATGCCTACTTACCCGACCGACGAACGCGGCAGTTATGCCGTGTGTACCCATTATTCCGGCTGAATTGACCCCATGAGTGTGGTCAGACGCGGCCGGCTCCCCCACTGAGCTACACCGTTCATCGGCGACAGGCTTTGCGATCGTTGCAAAGCGTACAATCGGAAGACCGTACGAGGGACATACTAGGTACGGCATCTGGATTCGTCAAACAAAAATACAGGCTGAAGAACGCATTATTTTGAGCCCGCAAAAGACGTGCAAAAACACGACATTCCACCCGGATTCCGTGCTTCCATGATCCGCAGGAAATTACCCAGGTCGGTCATCATGCCAACTTTTTTCAACCGCTAAGGTCCACGGGTTCAGCGGAAAATACCGTCGAACCCGAAGGTTTTCACGCAGGGAAAAATTTAGCGAAACCGCCCGTTCAATTGGCGTTGGGTCCAACGTTGCCGCTGCCCTGTGACATGACCGTCATCGCAGAGTCGGAATGGGATTGCTCGGCCGGAGCTGATTGGTTGTTACCACAAATTTGAAATTTGACACTGCCCGTAACGCTGCAATGAACCGTTTTGTTTACTCGACACGAATGGATGCCCAATCAGACGCTTGAATCATGCATCCCCCCTGAAATGGCTAGAGTGAGGGGCCGAGTGAGTGTTTGGACTGTTCTGCCTGGCTCATTAGGGCAAGATGGGGTTTTAACAAGACAGGCCTAGCACTGTTGTTCTGCGACTGACTTAAATCTGCGACTGACTTAAATCTGCGACTGAATTACATCAGCATTTCCGCCATGGAATGCATCAATGGTATCGCAGCACCAGTAGGAATGATGATTGGTAATGATTGGTAGAGGAGTCGAAGAAGCAGTTCAGCCAATCTGCTAACTGCTCGGACGAGCCAGGGCGATGGTCATGTTTTCGCCGTGATTGGCTATTCTTTTTGCCGTTAAACTGTGTTTCTGTCCTGCAACTTGACTGTGGCGTTGATTTTGCAGGGCTTGAATCCCCGCTGTTTTACACGCTTGTACTCCTGCTTGGCTTTGTTCTTCGCAGATTCTTGTTGGAGGCTTTCTGTCGATTGAAGGTTGTGCTGATTACTGTATGTGAGTTGGGATGGTCCCGCTTGTTTTGTCTTCGTGCCCGCTGTTCCGTCTGCGGTCCTACGACTTGTGAAACAAGGCTCCGCTGATATCCGGAATTGTGGTGCATTGTTAGTGTGTGAATTCCTCTGCCTGGCTGAATCTGAATGACACACTTCGCTCCCATTCAAGCATGCACCATCACCTTGGCGGTGTCTGCATTGACTGTCTGGACTGCCTGGGATCGGGGAGGAGGGTATTACAGCACTCAAGCGTTTGCTGCGGCCATGCTTCTCGGGCTCTGTGTCGTTTCAGCAGGAGTTAGCCTGTTTATCCGCAACGTGGATTCTGGTGCCCACCTGCAGGCTGAGCCGGCGGAGGGGAAAACAGGAAAGCCACGTTGGAAGCCGTCTGCAGCAGTGCTGTTGCTGTTACTTCTCATCTGGTTGTGCGCCTGTTTGCAGACCATGGCACTGCCCGGCGGCATCGTGCGAGTCATCGCGCCCGGTGTGTCGTCGACTTATCAGGATTGGCTATCTGCAGGGATTCGTAACGAGGACGCACAAGGGAAGGAAGTGCAGGATCCTGCCGGTCTCAACGTGCAGCAGGAAAGTATTCCTTTAAGTGTTGCTCCTACATACACGCGGATCGCGTTATTGATGCCTGCTGCGTTCGCCGGCGTGTGCTGGTTGCTGTATCGCTGTTTTCGTTTCTGGCATTCGATCATTCTGTTTTTTGGTCTGATCTCAGTGTCCGGGGGCCTGTTTTCATTTTTCGGACTCATCGACAGTGTTCGATTGGCCGGCGACGCGAAGCCGGAACTGCGACAGTTTCTTGTGATTGCACCGGAGGGTGCAGGAGATCCGTTTGGGCCCTTCGTGAATAACAACAACGCAGCCGGTTTTCTTTGTCTTTCTTTGGCGTGTACCCTCGGTTGTTGGGGATATTGCGAATCTCTATTCAAACCATCGATGGGCAAGTCGATGGGCAAGTTGATCCATTCTGAAGCACAAACGGGGAACATCGCTACGACCAGAATGAAGAACGGTTTGGTTCTGTCCCGCGTTCTGGCGGTGATGATGGTTCTGCTGTTGATGGTTGGAATACTGGCAAGTAATTCGCGAGGTGGCTTTGTCGGGTTGCTCATGGCGACCATCATGATTATCCCCGTATTTCTCCGGGCGACCAGTAAGTTGAAAGTGTTTGCGGTTGTCGCCGGTTTGGTGGTTTCACTGGTATCTGCGGTGTCTTTACTCGGTTTCGGTGAACGCATCCGTATCCGTCTGGGCACCCTATTGAACGCAGGTATCTGGGAGGACCCGCGGATTGGACATTGGGCCGATGCCTTGGTTGCTGCGAAGCATTACTTTCCTTCCGGAGCTGGTCTGGGTACCTACAGGTTTGCTCATCTTCCGTTTCAGCAGAAGAGCAAGCCCTATTGGTTTGCAAATGCCGACGGTATGCCGGTTGAGTGGCTGGTCGAAGGTGGTGCCTGGTTGCTGCCGCTGATCATTTTGGTTGTCATCGTGCTTCTGCGACGTACCTGGTTTCTGGGGCGTTGCGTGCGCAATCCGTCAGTTGAAGTGCGAGTCGACAACGCTGTTGTGCGGTGTGTGTGGGTCACCGCGTTGTTCGCGATCCCATCTGTGATTGTTACCCAGCTTTTTGATTTTGGCATCACACTGCTGCCTCTGCTGTTGACCTTTGCTGGAATCGCTGCAGCGATCTTGCGGGTTTCGGAGTTGGCGGAAATGAAACAAGGCGATACCGACGAGCTTGCGGTGGGTCCCTCTGGTCAGTCGGGAAAACCTGGTCAGTCGGGAAAACC
>JAAXJB010000074.1:120914-129771 GCA_012270065.1 Rubripirellula sp.
CTGGTCAGTCGGGAAAACCTGGTCAGTCGGGAAAACCCGCGTTCGGTCCATCGGCGAAACGCAGGCAACCGCAGTCTCGGGTTTTACTCTTCTCGGTCTGCGGTTTCTGGGTCTGGTTGTGTCTCGCTTTGCTGATGGCAGCGAATGACTTGAAGATTGCCGCGCATTTCGAAGAAGAAATGTCAGCGTTAAAGCGGGAAGCCAAATCCGGAAATCCAACTTCAGGGAGTCTGTCAGAGAGTCTGGAAAAGTTTGAACAGTTGTCGGTCAGTTATCCGGGCAATTCGATGGTCTGGAAAGGCCTGGCTGAGTTGCGGGTTGCCGAGCAGGAGCGGCTTGGTGTGTTGGCTCTGAAATCGATGGATATGAAAACACCACAGCATCCGGCAAGCTGGGTCAGCCGGCAGAATGTACGGCAAGTGGTGCACGGTCGGGATCAACAGTTCACTTTTGAACAGCTGCTGCTGCCCCAGCAGAATGCCGAGCAATGGAGAATGGCTCGACGGGATTTTGTGCGTGCTTTGATTCTCTGTCCATTGGATGACGATGTGCGGGTTTCGCTCGTCGAGCTTGACATGGTGATTCCTGACGCAGGTTCAAAGTCTGCAGATTTATTGACCCAGGCCGCGAGTCTCCGACCCCAGCACAAGCAGTTCCTTGATTACCTTTCATGGCTTGCCAAAGATGAGCCGGGACCCGCCGTTCAAAGAAAGATCGAAGAGTTGCGTTTGCCGCCTGATAAGAAAAGGTGATTGTCGACCAGCGTCTCATTCCGCGGATGCTGCCACGGACACAACATGCCGCTGGCCACGCTGGTCGCTGTCAGCAGAGATAAGCCTGATGCGTCCTCGAGTGATGAGATGAGTCACATGAAAACGCTCCGCCGTTCTGTGAGTCATCGTTACTCGGTCGCGGCAGTAGGCTTTCCTGTTCAGGCCGTGTAACGCATGAAAGAAAAGTCAGCCGGGCTGTCGGCAAAGATAGCGATTTGAGCAGCCATGAGCGTTAATAGTGCCCGGCAATTGAATAGGAAAGATCTTGAGTGGAGTGAAACGGAACTGTGATTGACTATACTCTTGTTTCGTTCATCACGGTTTCCCATCATGAAACCGCGGACTGAGTGAGTCTATGTGTCGGTGGAGAAACTGAAATGAGTCATTCGTATAGTCGCCTCGGGGCTTTTGCAGTGTTCTGCTGCTGGGCTGCTGTCGGTGCTGCGGCTGGAATGGCGATTGCCTACTTTGTCTATGCAAGGCAGCCACGAACGTTTGCTGTGACTGCCGTGGTCCGATTTGATCGCTCGAGGTCTGAGGCAGGTGACAAGTCTGAGGCAGGTGACAATGCTGTCAGGCCAAATGTGTCGGCGCTGGCAGAAAATAATCGGACGCCGGATACTTCTTTGTTGCCTCGGTACGATGACAGCCTGTTGCTGTGCAGTCAGGCGGTCTTGGCTCGGGCTGCGGAGTCGGGGGGATTATTGGAAATCCCCGAACTCCAGCTTCCCGCCAGCTTGGTTCAAGCCAACGATGGCGAACACGATGCCGAAAATGCCGCCGAGCAGTTGGTCAGGAACTGGGTCTCCAGTGGACAGCTCACCGTGGAGCAGGCTGAGGCAACCTCTCGTGGTGGGCTTTACCGTGTTTCGTTCGTTGCCAAATTGCCCAGTGTTTCAAGTCGAGTTGTGTCGGCCGTTGTGGCTGCCATGGTGGATGAGTTTGATGGACCAGCTGGTCAAGCCCAGGTGGAGGAAAGCGTCAAGCAACTGCGGTTGCAAAGTCAAAGCCTTGCAGACCAGGCCGAGTCATTAATGCACGAAATCGCAAAGCTGGAACTTCCGGCAAATGCAACGCTGGCAGAAGATGGAGAGGTCGTCTCAGCCGCCGCGGTCAGGCTGGAGGCTGCGATCGGCAGTTTTGAAAGGCTCACTCGCGAGAGGGAGGATCTGCAAAAGCGACTCCGCCGAGCAGAGGAACTTCAGAAACAAAACGCTGACGATCGTGCCGTTCTTGAAACGTTGGGGTTGCTCGTGGTGGGCGATCGCACATCTGTGAATGGAACCGTGCCCGACGAAAAGCTGCAGGTGGAGCGAGATCGCCAGCGAAAGAGGCAGGAGTGGCTCGACAGAAAACAAAAGCTGGCTGCGATGGTTGAGCGTGAAGTCGAACCGCTTCAAAAGCAGTTGGATGAACTGCTTGGGGTCAAGTTCGGACCGCAACATCCGCAAATCAAACATCTAAAAACCCTGATCGCCAAATCAAAAGGCAGGTTGGCAGAGTACGCAGTCGAGCCAGATTTTGGTTTGGATGAATTTGAATTTAACGGAAAGCGCGTGACAGATCCTTCTGACACCGCTGATCCCGATGGGCTTCAGAATCAGGATCCAGCCGGTCAGGAAAACGGGATTGCTGATACCGATCCGCCTTCTCTGCGGATTGTTCTCAACGTCCTTCGCGGGGAATCAGCGAGGCTTGCCGAGCAGATCCGCAGTGTTGACGAAAGCCTTGAGGTTCTCGCAACCACAGTGGCAACTGAGAACCAGTCGCTGAAGACCTTCGAGAAGCTCGATCGTGAAATCCAGCAACTGCACGTCGAGAGGAATTCGTTGGAACTCGAAATTCAGAAGTTGTTGGAACCGGGGGAAAATGTCGCTTCAAGCTGTGAGGTTCTGGTTGCCGCTGGGCCAGCGAAACAAGTGTCCCCTGTGCTACGTTCTTATTTGCAAGTTGGCAGTTTCGCCGGGGTTCTGGCCGGCCTCGTCCTTTTTGTGATCCTTTGGTTTGCGATCAGCATCGTTCCGGGCAAGGCTTTGCCGGGCGAGACGCAGGAGTGAACCGGTTTCCTTGATACTCCCTTGGCGACATGGCTGCTGTGTTGGCTGTGGTTTGGTCATCCACGGTGAAACCCATCCAAAAACGTGGGAAACAGCACCAAATGGATTGCAACCCAAACTGTCGGGGTGCCTCCCAGCGATCTGGTGGGAACAGAAAATCGGTGCATCTCTTTAAAAGCACTTGGAGAGCACTTGCACCTTGGGACACTCAGAAGACAAACAAATCTCAAGCATCAAACGTTTCGGCACTGACATCCAACGCGTGAAAGGGGGATTCCGTAGGGGGTGGGGAATAACGGGATATTCCGACTGAAAGCATTGATTCGAAGATTCAGTCTGGGTAACCTAGGAGAGCGAAGAGTCTAAGTTTCCCTTTTTTCCCTGCATTCTGCGCACTCAGGGACCGCTTCTAGCTTGGTTGGCATCATGAACAGACGGATTTTACTCTCACTGCCTTTGTTGACGCTGGTATGTATCAGCAACGTGCATCGAGCACGAGCTCAGGAAGAATTGCCTCAAAAGGCCGCTGCGAGTGGGCAATTATCGATCGTGCAGTGGGTGAAACCCAAAACTGCCGGGGTACTGAAAGGCAATGTCGTTGCCCCAGTCGCTGGCGGAGCGTCGACGGTGGTTGATGAGGCTGTGGTCGTATTACGAGGCAAAGATGGTTGGGTCGGTGAAGCCGAAACTAACCGGCTGGGCAGATTCACCGTGACCGACGTCGAACCTGGCGTGTATTCGCTGCTTGTGAAAGCGCGGGGACTGTTCGCTTTTTACGCGATCCAAGTCGTTTCGGACAACGAAGTTGATGGACATTCCTACCCTGAACGCGCTCTTGTTTCGTGTGCCTACATCAATGAAGTGGCCGTTAGCAAGCTGGCAAAGCACGTTAAGGGCGAGATGACGATCTCGGATGTCGATCTGGATCCCGTCGGGGCCGATGTCGCTCAAGGTGGCAACGCCAGCACTGGTTCTGTGATTCAACTGACCGAGGGCAAACTGGTGGGGGCAATGCACCAGGCTGGTAGTGGGTTTTTGCCTGCAGAAGGCGTCAAGGTCACTGTCATCAAAGATGGTGAAGCTGTCGGAAACGCTACCACCAAGTCGGATGGGCGTTTTGAAATTGAGGGGCTCGATTCTGGTGTTTATGCACTCGTTGCTAGCGGCATGTCCGGCGTCGCTGTTGTCGGAATTGAGGTCAAGAACGGTCAGGCCAATGGGCAGGCATTCGATGCCACGGGAAAAGAGGGGCGGTTTGTCACTTTGCGACCGCAACAGGACGGAGGTGCAAGCCAGCTCAGTCTTCAGGTCTCGCCGAACACACTTGGTGAACCCGATCCCACCCAGGAACAGGAAAATGATTTCGCCGCCGTCGGAACGGGCAGTGGTGGCGGAGGCGGTGGGGGAGGCGCGGGTGGAGGCGTCGCTGCACTTGCTGCAGGAGCCGCTGCCGCAGCAGCTGCCTCAAGCGGTGGTGATAGCATTATTCTCGCATCACCAGCCAAGTAACTGGCGGAAAACAAGAATCAACGCATCGGCGAGGCGTCTCGCGTGAGCTGATGGCGTTGCAAGCCAATGACAGTCAATGAAAAAGTCCGGCGGGCAAACCCGCCGGACTTTTTCGTTCCGATTCGGTAGTTTCGGACGCGAGTGTTTTGCATCGCTGAGACTTGTCAGCCAATTTCGTAACGTTCTTCTTCTGGCTGTACTACTCTGACACGCTCGGTTTCCACGAGATCGTAGACCTGCCCCGGCTTCTGGTCGGTGATGGCGTCCAATTCGTCTTCTGTCAGTTCGACACGCATCGTTAGCACCCCCAACCTGATTTCGGCGCCCATCGATAGAGTTGCTTTGTCAACTCGACGCCCATCCACATAAACCCCGTTGGTGGATCCCAGATCCCGCACGATCAACGAGCCGTATGGGTCGATCAGGAACTGGCAGTGGCGTCGACTGATCGAAGAATCTTCCAGCGTGATGTCTGATGTGGGGCAACGTCCCACGTTGATAGGTGTGGGCAGAACCCAGTTCTGTTCGGGTATTCCGCTCTCGGAGTTGATAAGCACGAATTTGTAGCTCATTGAAATCCTCGTGATTGAAAAGGCTGGAGGACAAGACAAGAGATAAAGAGAAGAGTATCCAAATGTACGCTTTCTGGCCTCCCAAGTCCAATTTCTCGTTTCCCAGAACGTGCGAAACTGCTGGTTCGGTGCTGAAATCCGCTTGGTGTTGGGGCGGATAATTTGAGTTGTGAATTTGCGACGGGACAGCGTCATGTGGCATTCTTGGCAGCCGAACGGATGCGCGGAATCGAGTTATCGCAGTCTTACGCCGCAAAACACGCTGAATTTGAAGACTCGGCGAAGTGAATCCGATCCCCGCTGCTGGTACACATGGCATCACACAAAACCGACTGTGGAAATCCTCTGTGGCTGATCTGTCCGATTTGAACATGTTTCGGAAAAACGCATCGCTGCTGGCCAAATCAGCTTTTTGATGGGGGATCAAGACGCAAATCCGGGTGCAATCCAGGCGGGAGATTTTTCGCCTTGGTACAGCAACGCCCTTTTGCTAATCTCCCAATCGCTCGCGGTGAGATCTGGACGCGGGCACGGCAGGCAAGACTGATGACCTGCTGGGAAGTGGTGTTTCGCTGGAAAGGAGTCCAACGTGGAAACCAATCAAACTTCTGTCTGTGTTCATATCCGTTGGATGATCCGTCGTGACATGCCAGCTGTGCTGGGAATTGAGAATTCCTGTTTTGAATTCGCTTGGAATGAAGATGATTTCATCCGGTGTTTGCGACAGCGTAACTGCATCGGCATGGTTGCCGAGGAAGACGAGCAAGTTGTCGGGTTCATGATTTATGAACTGCACAAGAACCGATTGCACATCCTGAACTTTGCAGTCCATCCCGAGCACCGAAGGACAGGTGTCGGCAAGGCGATGCTGACCAAGCTGTTGGGTAAGCTGTCACATGAGCGACGGAATCGCATCATGTTGGAAGTCCGTGAGACTAATCTCGAAGCACAACTGTTTTTCAAGTCGGTTGGTTTTCGGGCCATTTCCGTTCTGCGTGACTTCTACGATGACACCGTTGAAGATGCTTACTTGATGCAGTACCGGTATCAGCCAAGTGATGAAGAATTGGCGCAGCCACACAACCGTATTTCAAGACTAGCTGGTTAATCGGTTATCCGCACGATATCTCAGTGCTCAAAACTCAATGCAAAGCACCCGCCGTTGGTTTTCCGTGGCGGGTGTTTTTTTGTGCCGTTGCGGTTTGCCTGGCTGTCACACCGTGAGATGGGCGTAGGGATGCCAGCTCAGTCGCTTTCAGATGCTTGATCGCCGGGCTAGCCGCCAATGGCGTTCACGTAACGATACAGTTCGTGCATTGAATCACGCAATTCATCATGATGCTCTGGTGGTGTCAGCAGTGCCCGGTGGTCCATGACAACGAGTCTTTCACCCAGTGTTTCTGCGTGAGGCATCGATCCAATCTTGCGACAACGCTTCGCGCTGGCAGAGGACATGGAGCGGAATCCCTCTCCCAACGGAAGTCCCATTGCGCGTCCGTGTTCAATGACGTGTTGCCGTGTTTCATTGGACGGTGTCAGCCAGCCGAATTTATAATGAGCAGCAATCGTGGAACGGGTTGAGGTGGATGGATCGTCGGGTGTCTGCGGTCGGGAATTCGCTGATGTGGTCAAAACCTCCCAGTCTGCCAATTCTTGGAAAACATTCTTGCGCAGAAATTCGGCGGTCAGGTTTCGAACACGGTTCAACTCATCGAGACGCTGGAGTTGAGGCTGAATTGCTGCGCACTGCAGCGGGCCAATCGGGAAGGTGTCCCCCGGGCGGTCGAGTAATCCGCCCAGACGCGCTGCCAGACGCTGATCGTTGGCAATGATCGCGCCACCGCTTCCTGCTGAAATGAGCTTGCTGCCACCGAAACTGAGGGTTGCAAGATGGCCGAAGGAGCCGATGGGTTCACCATCGATCTGACCGCCGATCGCCTGACAGGCATCTTCGATCAGAAACCAGCCATGTTCGTCGCAGATTTGCCGCAATGCGTGCATGTCGGCTTGGCTGCCATGCAGGTGTGAGGCAATGACGGCACGCACGCTGGGGCTGGCCGCGGCAGCAACCTGTTCGGCGTCGGGTGTGGGAGAAATCGCATGGCGACCGGCGATGAAGTTCGATGTGGCATCGACGAGCACCGGTTTTGCACCGAGCAGTTCTACGGTACGAAAGTTCCCGGGAAAGTCGTAAGCGGCAAGAATCACCTCGTCTGTCTCACGGATTCGGCAGCATCTCAAGGCAAGTTCCAGAGCTGCTGTTCCGCTGCAGCACAGACGGATCGGACCCGATTTCAGGTATTCGGCCAATCTTTTCTGAAGACTTTTGATCAGCGGCGAGTGGTACTGACCCCACTGACCAGTCCGAATTGCTTCCTGGATGGCGAGTTCGATTGACGGCCAGTCGGGTGGCCACGTAGGGCATTGAAATGGCATGGATTGAACAAAAATGCGTGAAATAAGCGTTTTCAGGGCCCTGAGTGGTCCATTGTGGCGGCGAAAGCGATGGTGGCAAGGGCCGCCGGGAAGCCGGGGCATGGGGTCATTGGCCGGCTTTTTTGCCCCGTGGGAACAGTTTTCAGCCCGCTGCTGGCAATCGATTTTGACGCGCCAGCCTTGATTGCTGGGCTTGTGACGTTTTTTTACCTTCCATATCATGCTCCATTCGCAAAAAGGACTGATGTAAACGGTCCGTGCGGCCAGATGTCGGGGGAAGTCAGGCGGTTTGTTATCGCCGCGAGACCACCGCAGCAAATGGTCGTTTCTGCCCAATTTAGCCGCATGAGAGCCGAAGGCTGACGCTTGTTCATCGAGAATCTCTACGTATTACCGATCCGATTCGTTGGGTTGCTTGCCCAGGATGTTGCGGGTGGGCCAGTTGCTCCAGACGCAGGAGCAGGTGGGCCGGCACAGAATCCGGGTGGCCTCGGGATACTGTTCGAGAATCCCTTGCTGCCGATGGGAATTCTGTTCTTTCTCTTTTATTTCATTGTCCTTGCGCCTGAAAGAAAAAGAAAGCGGCGAGAGCAGATGAGGTTGGCTCAAATCAGTAAGAATGACCGTGTCATCACGGCAGGCGGTATTCACGGTGTGGTAGTACAGGCGAACCCGAAAAGTGATGTCATCACCGTCCGTATCGATGACAAGCAGAATGTTCGCGTTCGAGTGAACCGCTCGATGATCCTGGGAGTCAACAGCGACTCAGCGAATGACGCATCCGATAGTGATGACGGTGATTGAACTTGATGAAACCCGTTGATGTTGTGTGGCATCGAAGTCGCGACAACAAAAGCATACAGAAAATAATTTGAATTGCCGCTCTGTTGCACAACGCATCAGGTTCGGTAGCGAAAGACAAAACAACACGAATCCTCGATTCAGAAAATAACGATGGACTGCTCTTTTTTCACCAATATTGCGTTCCAATGCCTCACTCTCGCCCAAGCGGAGGCTCCGGTGGTTGAGGCGACCAGTTCGTTCTTAGGGATACCCGGTAAGACCTGGTTCGTGGTGTTCGTGGTCTTGGCGGTTCTGATTTTGCCATTTGTCCTCGGTCATTTTCTTTCCAAGTCGCTGCGGATGCCCACTTCGGCAACACGTCTTGGCTGGATTCTGTTCGCCATCACAGCCAGCGTGGTCGTTTTGGCTACCAAGCTGCCCGGGCTCGGTGTGGACCTCAGTGGCGGAACCATCCTCGTTTACGAGCTGAATCCTGAAAAACTCAAAGAATTGGCTGCTGAGGGCGGCCAGCGTGTCGTTTCGGAGGACCTGATCGAACCTCTGACACGGCGGATCAATCCCAGCGGAACGCAGGAGATTGTACTTCGTCCCTACGGTGAAAAGCAGATCGAGATCATTGTTCCTGAAGTGGATCAGTTGGAAGTGGATCGGATCAAGGCACTGGTCGAGGATGCGGGCGTCCTGTACTTCGCCATTGTTGCCAACA
>JAAXJB010000033.1 GCA_012270065.1 Rubripirellula sp.
CACGCCCCCACCCCACCCCCAGCCCACGCCCGTGCGCGCGGAGCTGTTTATTAGACACACGCAAGCCAGTGACCAGCAATCAAGCAACCAGCAATCAAGTAACCAGCAATCAAGTAACCAGCAATCAAGCGGGCAAACCCCCGAGGGTCAGCAGTCGCCCAACTCACCTCAGGGTGACCTTTCAACAGAGCAAATGGAAGGGCAAGAATTGGCAAGAACTCTCGATGAACTCGATCGTGCCATGGCTCAGCAAGCACAGGCTTCCCAGCAGGGACAGGAGCAAGCGGGCCAACAAGCTGGTGATCAACAACAGGGGCAACAACAAGCAGGTGACCAACAACAGGGGCAACAACCATCTGGGGAACAACAGGCCGGTCAGCAAGATGGACAACCTTCAGGGAACCAGCAAACCGCTGGTGAAGCATCACCAACTCTCGCAAATGCGATGCAATCACAGGCCCAACAGGCAGCTCGGGAGCGCCAATCGCAGATGACTCCGGGTGAACCAAGCTCATCGGAGGGTTCTACCCCATCGACCGAATCGGGTAGCGGGATGCAGATGCCAGACGGTGGCACCGTCGACATCAGCAAGACGGAACGCGCCGGAACTGAATGGGGAAAACTCAGAGAGCGCCGCACTGAGGATGCATCCGAGAGCCGTGGAGAAAGCATTGCACCACAGTACAGGCGCGAAATCGAAGCCTACTTCCGTGCCATCGCAACGCGTGCAGCGGAAAAGTCAGAGTGAAGCCATGATCAAAGTGAATGACCGAGCCAATATTCCATCACGCCGTGAATGGCTGCTGGGACTTGCTGCGACAACCGTCGGCCAGACCTGCTGGGGGCAGGGTCCGTCTGACAAGACAGACTCGCCGGCAAGCCTTTATGTTCCTGACGAAATTGACCAGGCCGTCAAGTCCGGCGTTGAATATCTGGTCAAGACCCAGAAAAGCAATGGCTCGATATCGGACCGTGGCCACGACATCGCCATGACTGCGCTGGCAATCATGGCCATGGCATCGATAGGCGAGGAACCGCAGCCACTCTCTGCAACTGGACGCGCCATGTCCAAAGGTCTTGATTTTGTTTTGCAGGAGAGGCACCAGGATGCTCAGGGATATCTGGGCGGCAGGGATGGATCCAGAATGTACGGACATGGCATCACCACTCTGATGCTGACAGAAATGCTGGGCATGGGATCAAGCGTACAGCAGAATGAGCAGATCCATGAGATGCTGGTCAACGCGATCAAACTCATTCTGACCGCGCAGGATGTTTCCAAATCTGACAAGCTCAAAGGCGGTTGGCGTTATACTCCCAATAGCCGCGATTCAGACCTATCCGTTTCTGTCTGGCAACTCATGGCTCTGCGATCAGCCAAGAATGACGGCCTCGATGTTCCGGGCGAAGCAATCGACAAGGCTCTGGAATACCTTCGACACTCCTACGCATCGCCACTGAATCGTGATGGAACCCCCCGCAACAAAGTCACAGGTTTCAGTTATACGCCGGGGACATACCATCCCTCGTTCACCATGTCGGCCGCTGGTCTGCTGGCGATGCAGGTTTGTGGTCAATATGAGTCTCCCATGGTTGAGGGTGCGTCGGAATGGCTTCTGCAACATCCGCCCAAATCCAACGAACGCTTCTTTTTTTACGGTGTCTACTATTACGCTCAGGGGATGCACCAGGCTGGTGGCAAGTACGCAGAAAAAGCAGATGAGATGGTTGCCGAACTGCTCGTCAACTCGCAACGAAGCGATGGGGCGTGGCTGGCCCGCGGTGGAGAAGAACGTAACGTGGGCGCAGTCTACTCAACCGCGCTGGCTATCCTCAGTTTGAGCGTGAGATACCATTACCTGCCGATCTACCAAAGATGATTCCCATTCACGCTCTCACCTCGAACCGTTCACCGAGGGGGCAGAGAACAACCGGTCCAGCCGTGATCACTCCGGGAACCGACTCAAGTAAACACACGCGTCAGAACCGCCGACGAGAAAGCTGATTCGACCTGACTGCGGCATCTACGCAAATGCACGATGGATGACTCCACGTCCGTTCACGAATCAGTTTCCCTTCAGTCTTCCGTTCAGTCATTGCCCGGAATTCTCGAGCAACTAAATTCTCGAGCAGCTAATTTTTCGGGCAAGCAGTTTCAGGCTACCGCTTCTGGCGGGACTGCATCCAGAGGGCATACTCCTGGACCGTGATTTTTCCGTTTCGATCCGCATCAGCAGCAGCTGGACTCATCAACATTTTGCCCCACTCCGAAGCCGTCAGCTGACCATCTTTGTTCTTGTCGTACCGATCAATGATACGCTGCCCGAGTTTGACATATTTGTCGTCCGCTTTCCCGCCCGCTGCCGCCGGAGCAGCCCCGGTGGATGCCTGAGACGAGGAATCAGCTGGCTTGCCGGAATAAGCTGCCGCCAGTTGCGACACGCTTCCTTTCTCGACTTTCTTGAGGGCTTCATCAGCGGTGATGACCCCATCACGGTTGAAGTCGGAATCGAAGAATTCAGCAACGACATCGTCATTCCACTCCTTGGCGAACTCCGCCATCGTGACCTGCCCGTCTCCATTCCTGTCCTTGTCGGTGAATGAACCCGGCAAGCCCTCCGGAAGAGACCTTCCGGCAGTGGCCCGATAGGATTTTCGGCCATCAAAAACATCAGGTACTTCCACTTTCCGCTCGCGACTGCGTGAGCGGGACGAACTGTCACTGGAACGTTTCGCCTCCTCCTCACCTTCTCTACGTCTTGCGTACCGTACGGACAATTCGCTGACCGAAAGCTTTCCGTCACGATTCCTGTCGAAGTCCATCGGATTGCCAGCGAATCGGCTGGAAAGTTCATCTTTTGTCAGAAAACCGTCTCGGTTGCGGTCGTATCGTCGCATTCTTTCTTCGGCTTCACGTTGATCAGCTGGCGTAACTTCAACAGCCAACATCTCCGCGGCAGCACCAAAGCCCATCAGGAGTGCGGGTTCGGCATCAGTTCCAAACCCGGGAACAAGCAGTTCCGGGGTCAAAGCGTCGTCCGCGGCTGAAGGGGAACGCGACGGAGTGCTACCTCCGCTGCTGCCCTGATCACGCTGCTCCCGCATTTTCTGGAAGCCTTCGGTGATTTTACTGAGCGGGATGGGTTGCCCGGCTTTGATGCTGGGGTCCGATTGAGCCATTCTTCCGATGAGAAACTGTGCTGGTCCCTGCTGCTCGCTGGGATCAAGAATGCCATTCCCGTTGGCATCCAGTCGGTTCAGAAAGGAACTGGGATCGAAGCCGCTTCGGCCCCCAAACCCACCGCGTCCGCCAGAATCTCCCCCGCGGCTGCTGAATCCGCCGCGACTGCCAGAATCTCCACCGCGACCACTGAATCCTCCCCGGCCACCTGAGTCACCTCCACGGCCGCTGAAGCCGCCTCGACCACCAGAATCACCTCCAAAACCTGGCCGCTGAGCAGCCACTGGAAGCGTCATGAGCAGAGCAAAAGCCAATACCGTGAGTGATTTCGTTGTATTCATGCGGTTAAAACACATTGGAACGATGAGAGTTTCGCCATCTTTAACATGCTGGCACAAAACTAGTCGAAACGCAGTCTACTCGCCCTGTCCGGGTTCATAAAACCTGATTTTAGCGGCAGAAAACGCCAATACTGACGGTATTCCGCTGATTTTCCACTCACCGAAGTGTATTTTCGCTTCAAGCCCCCGAAAACCTGCACGCATGCGTTTTCCTCGAGCCAGGGAGCCTGGCGGACCGCAGAAACGCCGGATCCAACGTGATTGACCGTCACTCGATCCCGCCAAGAACGCAACCGAACCGGACCTTCGTGCTTGTGGTCGGAGTTTGCTGGAGCGTACCCAGTGAATTTCGGCCCCCGTCAGCGAACCACAGATTCGCCTCAGAATACTCCACAGAAACGCACAACTGAGAACCCCGTTTCGCTGGAAGAAAGTCCCAAAGCAACAACAGCAGCCTTGGCAGATGAATGGCTAAAACATCAAACTTGCATGATGCATAGGGCCAAAACGGAATACGTGGAAGCCAGCAGCACTCTCGACTCGGAAAATCAGATCATGGACAGCGACGAAAACACCACTTTGAGTGAAGCAAAGCAGGCGATCAATCGTTTCGTGGATGAGCGAGACTGGCTTCAATATCATGACCCCAAAAATCTGGTCATGGCGATGATGTCCGAGGTCGGCGAACTTGCGGATAAATTTCGCTGGATCAGCAATCAGAAATCACACGAATTTGCTGCGTCACCCGAACATGCTGAGGATGTAGCAGACGAGTTAGCTGATGTCATGATGTTTGCGATCGAACTCGCATCCGTATGCAACATCGACATCGCTACGGCCATCAATTCGAAGCTCCAAAAAAATGCGGAGCGATATCCAATTGAAAAAGCCAAAGGCTCTTGCGAAAAATACGACAGGCTTTAAGAGCATCCAAATCATGGTTTGATCGTGAGTGAATTGGATCCAGAAATTCACATCGACGAGCATGTCTTTTTTTCAGAATCGGATTTTTCCGAAATCACTCAAATGCGATAGATGTATTTGAAAAACGAATACTTCGAGTGAATCCATGCCAAACGCAAACCCATGGCACCATGCAGGAACCCCAACCTGATGAGATACTTGTTGAAGAAAGTGTAGAAGAAGTTGAACACAGCGCGGAAAGGATTGAGAATCGGGTTCCGTTTCTTGGTTGAAAGCTGGGCAAATTTATGGAACGCTGCGTCCATTTGCTCCAGAGATTCATAGGAAAAGTGGTCAAGCGGATTTTTCAGATTTCGTATTTCCGCTTTCGCCGGCAACTGAACACTTTCATGAACCGCCAGATCGTTGAATCGTCCTAACGAGTTTCGAAACAATCGCAGCTGGTAATCGGGATAATACCCCCCCCAGACAACGAAGCGGTCACCGACAAAAAGCTTTCGTGCCACTCTGTATCCGACGACTTCGGATTCAAAATCCAACTGCTCGATTTCTTCAATGAGAGCATCGGTCAGTACCTCGTCAGCATCCAGACTCAAAATCCACTCGTGAGTGCACTGGTCCAGGGCAAAGTTCTTCTGCTTCCCGTAACCCAACCAGTCCTGATGGATGACTCTGGCGCCATGGCTTTTGGCAATTTCAATCGTATTGTCGGTGCTGCCGGAATCAACAACGACAATTTCATCCGCGACACGTGCTGCTTGCTGCAGACACTGGCCAATGATATCCGCTTCATTCAAACAGATGATCGACACGGAGAGTTTGGTTTGCATTCGCTGACTCAGTGAGATGACAGAGCAAATACGAAGGTCCCTTGCTCCCGAGCAACCCAACATCGGTGCGAGTCTTCCGAAATTTCCGCCATCACACAAGGCCGATCTTGTCGCTCGTCCCTTTGCGGCTGGAAAATCTTTCGTACCGGATCACTTTTTTCTCCGCAAATGCTCGAATTTGAGTTTTTTCGGCTCCATCAGCCCTACCTCCGCAAGAGAACACCTGCCAACAAGCCTTCAAAATGTTGGCCAATCAAACTGGCAGGCTGTCCGCTTGACCAATAAGTGAAGATGATTGCGCGACGCTGAAAAACGCTTCTGACCCGATGGCGATGCATCTACCAAAATGGGTAAACTGCCCCGCATCGATTACGAAGGCCTGTTCACTCAAACGCGAGACGACCCATGCTGTTTGGTTCCCACGTATCCTGCCAAGGTGGCATTTCCAAAGCAGTCGGTCGTGCTGAAGAGGTGGGATGTGAATGCGTGCAGATATTTGTCAGCAATCCGCCCCGACAATGGCCGGTATTCCAGGATGAAAAACCGGGTTCGCTGAGTGTGCGTGAACTGCAATCCGGTCCTGCCAAATCCTCCAGCGAAGAATCTGATTGGCGAGCCAAACCTTTGGCAGACGCAGCCATTGAAGCGTGGAATGCAGCCATTTCCGAATCTCCGCTGCGTCATCCAATTGCCCACGCTTCCTACCTGATCAATCTTGCATCACCCAAAGAAGAACTATTCAGAAAATCCATCGACGCTCTCGTGGTTGAGTTGGAACGTGCGAACAGTCTCGGTTTGAATGGTCTGGTCATGCACCCGGGTTCGTTCACCAACAGCTCCGAAACAGAAGGTCTGGTTCGTATTGTCGAGGGAGTTACCGAAGCGATGGCACGGGTGTCTCCCGGCACATGCCGATTACTGCTCGAGAACACAGCAGGTCAGGGTTCCTGTCTCGGTCATTCGATTGAACAATTGGCATACCTGTTGGCTGAAATCGGACAGACGGAGCGTGTTGGAATCTGCCTTGACACTTGCCACGCATATGCTGCTGGCTACGAAATCAATACGCGACAAGGCTTTGATGAGATGATCAGCAGGATCGTGGATCAGTTGCCCGAGGGTTCAATCGAAGCTCTTCACCTGAACGACAGTAAAAAACCACTCGGCAGCCGAGTGGATCGTCACGAGCACATCGGGCTCGGTGAAATTGGCATTGATGCTTTCCGGTTTGTGATCGAAGACCCGATACTTGGACAGGTGCCTGGATACCTCGAAACAGAAAAAGGCCTGAACGAAGAGACGGGTGAGGAGTGGGATGTCATCAATCTGCGAGTTTTGAGGGGACTTGAATGATTGCCCTCAATGGCAGATCCCACCACCGGCATCCACACCTGCAGTGTCGATCGCCGTTCCACTCTTTTACAGGAACTTTCGCGTTTCTCTTGTCCGTCCTGTTCTCGTGGTGCGATCTATCGGGCATGATCCCGCATGCACAGGGACAAAATCGAACACGACAAACAACCACCAACTGGATCTGGGCGAGCGCGCAACCGGGTGAGCACGCGACATTTGAATTCACAAAGAGTTTCCGGGTTGAAAACGATGGAACGATGGCCGAGCTTTGCTTTTCGCCATGTTTTTCTGAACTTCAAATCACACTTGACGGAAGACGGGTCGGCAACGCGTCGGCCTATCAAGGCGTGACAAAAACGACGATTCAGCAACCGCTGAATGCGGGTATCCATCATTTGACGGTCCACGCTATCGGAGTCGAAGGGCCGTCCGCATTCTTTGCCGAGTTGATGCTGAATCACCGCGATCAGGTGAAAAAAATCCGAACCGGCCATGACTGGCTCGCTTTCACCGCCAACGCATTGAAAAAGCAGGAGCGGGCCCCGATCAGTTTGATTGATCTTGGTCCGATCGAAAATGTGCTGACGCCCCCAGAACAGAGCCACGTTGGCATTGATGCTTTGGACAATTACGAACAGTGGAAGCTTGCATTAGGAGACAATGCAAAAAACAAAGGCAAAGCCCCCTCATTCGTCATCAACAGACATTTCACAATTCAGGAACTGCCATTTCCTGAAACCGACGGTTTGGATCCCGGTTCATGGGTAAGCATGACGATTGATTCGCAGGGCCGTCTGATCATTGCACGGGAAACGAGTGGCTTGATCCGTTTAAAGCTCTCGGCCCGGGGAGACCAGATCGAATCAGCGGAATGGATCAACCGCGACCTCAAAGAGTGCCGTGGACTGACATTCCGCGGACAGGACCTGTATGTCAATGCAAACAACTCCCGTGGCCTTTACCGCCTTCGATCCGATGAAGACTACTTTGCCGACCCAGAACTGGTGTATGCATCCAGTGGAGGCGTCGGACATGGCCGCAATGATTTGGCCGTAGGCCCAGACAACCTGCTTTATTCGATTCATGGAGACTCCGTCGATCTTCCCGAATCAGCGATCGACCATACTTCCCCTTATCGAAACGCAGCCAAGGGAATCAAAACCAGTGAGGGTCATCTACTGAGAATCAACCCGGACACGGGAACCGTGGAGATTCTGGCAGCCGGTTTACGGAATCCGTATGGGCTCGACTTCAACGCGCAAGGTGACTGCTTCACGTATGACGCGGATGCTGAACATGACATGGGTGCTCCCTGGTATCGTCCCACGCGAATCCTTCAACTTGTAACGGGTGGCGATTTTGGCTGGCGAGGTGTCACCGGATCATGGCCACCGTACTACCCGGATCATCCCGACAATGCCATTCCCGGCATCGACATTGGCAAGGGCTCTCCTACCGCAGTTAAATTTGGCACAGCAAGCAACTTTCCTGCAAAGTACCGTGATGGCCTGTTTGTTCTCGACTGGGCCTATGGCCGGATTCTGCTCGTCAACCTGTTTGCCCGCGGCAGCGGTTACAGAATGACCGCCGAAACATTTCTCAAAGGACGTCCACTGAATGTCACTGACCTGGACTTCGGCAACAATGGCAGCATGTATCTGATCACGGGTGGCAGAAAGACCCAGTCGAAACTCTACCGCGTGCAATACACCGGTAACGAGCACAGGAAATCCGAATCATCCGATCATCAGAAGCAGTGTGATCAGTTTTCTGCCGAAAGCCGGCGAACACGCCGTGAACTTGAATCACTGCTGACTCAGCAAATCGACTCTGGGCAATTCAGGCGTGCCTGGACACTGCTCGGCAACCCCGACCCATGGATCAGCCACGCCGCCGCGCGAGTCATTGAACGTGTACCAACTTCAAAATGGAAAGACAAAGCCCTGCTGGAAACCGAGCCGGCAATCGCAGTACGAGCAATCACCTGCCTGGTTCGATCTCAAGATGCCAAATCTTCGCCTGAGGTGATACAGCGTTTGACACAACTGGCAGACAGTGTGGACGGCATGGGCTTCCACATGGAAAACATTCAATGCGATGCGTTGTATGCAATTCAATTGGCACTGTCACAAGAGCAACAGCGATCACCAGCCCGGAATACCGAATTGATCAGCGTGTTATCGCCGATGTATCCTGCCAGATCAGACAGCAGGCCATCAGATTCCCCTCGCCCAGCCTCAGAGACCGACCACCGACTGAACTACCGGAAGAACGCAGTCCTCAGTGAACTGCTTGCGACACTCGGTGACAAATTGATGGTCAGCAAAACAATTCCACTACTTCAGCAAACCGCAAGCCCAGAACAGCGTCTGCATTTTCTGTATGCCATGCGTCATGTTACTGCAGGTTGGACCCCCGAGCTCCGCCGCAGGTATTTCACGCATCTTGCAAAAGCTGGCAGCGAATTAGGTGGAGCGGGTCTACCTGACTTTCTGCAGCGAATTCGCGATGATGCCATGCAGCACGTTCCGAGCGAAGAAAAGGAAGCGATGACAGCCCTTTTCAAACCCGCATCTACCTCGGGTAAAAACCTTGTGCCACCGCCCCAAGGACAGGGTGCAGTCGTTGAAGACTGGACCGTTGACAAGATTCTTGGCGGCACGCCACTGACAGGAAATGTACGGCGAGGCAAACAGATCTTCGCGGCTGCGGCCTGCATCCAGTGCCATCGATTTGAAACGGATGGGCAAATGATCGGTCCAGATTTAACAGCAGCGATGCGACGCTACAGTCGACGCGACCTTCTGCAGGCAATCCTGAGACCGTCTGAGGTGATTGCCGAGAATTATCGAAGCGTTCAGATTTTGACTGAGGATGGTGAGGTTTTCACGGGACAAATCACACGTGGTGTTGACTACCGTTCCCCTGTATTGCGTCTTGCGACTGACCCCGCCAATCCATCTCAGATCGTCGAAATCGAAAAATCCCGGATCAGCAGTCGCAAGCAGTCACAGGTATCGTGGATGCCTGATGGCTTACTTGACACTTTCACGCGTCAGCAGATCTTTGACCTGATCGCTTATCTGGAATCTTCGCCCTGAGGTTGGGGCGACATCCTCCGGTCCCTCAGGTGAAGGTTTTCTCGCAGTCAGGGATAGGAGACGGGTTAACAGGACGTGACTGCTCGTGATAATGCAGCGGACCATTTTGCTGCCTCTGTTTCGAGCCTCCTTTGACCACGCCTGAATCGGACCGACTTTACGACCGGAATTTTTGGCTTGCGTTTATCAGCCAAAGCTGTTTCGTCAGTGCAAACACTCTGATGGCACACTATTCGCGTTGGATTGAATACCTTGGTGGCAGTCTCAGCCAGGTTGGCCTGATCATGGGTGCGGGAGCATTGCTGGGTCTGTTACTGCGTCCATGGATGGCACAGTGGATCAATCGATTGGGTGCTCGCGTCATGTGGGCATTTGGTCTGATTCTGTTTGCGCTGTCAGCATTGACAAATCTGTTTCTCGATCAGATCGACACGGAAATATTTCTTGTCCGGTCGGGACTCGTGACTGGTGCGGCGATCGTATTTGCGAGCGGGCTGACCTACATTTCGCAGACAAGCCCTGAGAGCCGCAGAACGGAGGCGATAGGAATCTTTGGCATTGGTGGTTTTTTGGGAATGCTCACGGGCCCTTTTGTTGGAGACCTGTTTCTTGCCAATCGATTGCGTGACAACTTTGAGATGCTGTTTCTCGTGGCGGCGTTGGCCAACGCCCTTCCTCTGCTGCTGCTTTACTTTCTCAGGCCAACCGTCAACGAGGGATCCAGATCATCGCTGCGGCTTTCTGACTTTGTTCAGATCACTCGCCGTCACTGGCCGGGTTCAATCCTGCTGGTAGATTTCGCTTTTGGTGTCTGCATGACGGCTCCGTTCGTGTTTGTGGCCAGTTTCATTGATCGAGAATCATTGGACATGCCCGGCATCTCGGTCATTGGTGTGTTTTTTCTTTTCTACGCTGGTATCGCAATTGTTGTACGGCTTTCGTCACGGCGACTTCCAGATCGCATTGGCTCAACAAAGGTTCTCCTGTGTGGCGTGATTCTGATGTCGATCGGCATGTTCTTTTTTGGACTGGTTCACGCTGGCAACCCGTGGCTCATTTCGATTCCGGCAATTTTGACTGGAACCGGGCACAGCCTGATGTTCCACACCATGACCTCCCTTACCCTGCAGACATTTCCGATGGCGGTGCGTGGAACCGGTTCCGCAATCGCTCTGATGATGCTCGATCTTGGAACATTTCTGGGTGCACCTGTACTTGGCATGATCGGTGAGAGTTACGGATTTTCGATGCTGTTTGCCACCATCGGTACGTTCAATCTTGTTTGTGGTCTGGTTTATGCATCGTTTACGATGGGCAAGCGAAAAAGAACGCTGGAGGCAAATGATGACAGACAAGGCAACCGTAAAAAATGACACGCAAGCTGCACGCTGACTTTCTTCTGATCGCCGATCAGATCAACCTTGCACTGAAGCAGGCCATTTCGGATTGCGGACCTCTGCCAGGTCTGCGACCGCAACGTCAGCCCTTGGTCTCTGTTCTGTGCAGAACGATTGCCGGCCAACAGCTTTCCGTCCATGCAGCCCGCACAATCTGGCGACGTGTTCTTGCAGACCGTGGCGACACGGAACTGGTAGATTACATGCTCAATGCAGGGCCAGAGCGGCTTCGCAGTTGCGGCCTGTCTACTGCCAAGTCACGCACAATGCATGAAATCGCTCAGACTTCGCAGGCAGGTCGCCTTGACCCCGTTGAACTGAAACGTCTGCCACCTGCTGACCGCAGACAGCGGTTGACCGCAATTTGGGGCGTTGGCCCATGGACTGCCGACATGATCGGAATCTTTTACTTCTGCGACTCGGACGTTTGGCCTGAAAATGACATCACAGTGCAAAAGACAATGCAAAAACTCATTGGCAAACGCCGCAAAACAACTCTGGCGGCAGGGAAATTCCAACCCCACCGATCTTTGCTCGCCCGATACATGTGGAAAATTGCAGACGCTTCACCAGACAGCAACATCAATATCAAAAGCTCCCGATGACCAGATATCCGGCTGGTGACCAGCCATCTGGAATCTTGCCACGCCGTCACACAAGAGGGGAGAAACGTTTATCATGTGGACGTGGAAAGCAACACGGCTTTCCGGCAATCTGCTTTGACTGCCAAGCTGCAACCGCCAGCTGGCAACGGGCAATTCCCCTCGCTTTGCTGACAGCCATTACCCTCGCTTTGCATCCAGCCATGACCAAAAATCAGCCCCGCCGCCAATTCCTGAAAACAGCGCTCGCCACAACGGCCGGCATCAGTTGCCTTCCGCAATTTGCAAATGCATGGGACAAGCCGTCCAGTGTGAACAACCACATGCAGTTCGGTCTGGTCACCTATCTGTGGGGCAAAGACATGGACCTGCCCACCTTACTGGATGTCTGCGAGAAATCGGGAATCAACGGAGTAGAACTGCGAACGCAACATGCACATGGAGTCGAACCGGTTCTATCCAAAGCGCAGCGTGCCGAGGTAAAAAAACGCTTTGCCGACAGCCCGGTTGAATTAGTCGGATACGGATCCAATGCACAGTATCATGAAAATGATCCTGCCAGGTTGAAAGCCAATATCGCACTGACGAAAGACTACCTGCGTCTGATGCATGACTGTGGAGGAACCGGGGTCAAAGTCAAACCGAACGGATTCGTGAAAGATGTGCCCCGCGAGAAAACAGTCGAGCAGATTGGCAAGGCATTGAACGAGGTGGCCAAATATGGCGAAGCTCTGGGCCAGCAGGTCCGTGTCGAGGTTCATGGCCGAGGGACAAGTGAACTACCGGTCATTCGAGATATTTTCGCAGTCGCAACACATCCGAATGCCACTGTCTGCTGGAACTCCAACGATGTTGATTTGACCGGCGAGGGGCTCTCGGCCAACTTCGACATGGTGAAGAATCGTTTTGGAGACACCGTTCATATCCGGGAACTCAACGTAGGCAAGTACCCTTATGGCGAGCTGATGGGAAAGTTCAAGGAGATGGACTACAAGGGCTGGATTCTGCTGGAAGCGCGAACCAACCCTCGCGACAAAGTTGCAGCACTGATCGAACAACGACAGCTCTTTGAAAAAATGACAGCCTGATCAGCGTTCCCAGACTGCTGGCAATTCTATTGCATCGGATCCGAAAGTCTGTGACACCACAAACCCGCTGGCCTGCGACATGTAAAAGATTCGACCATTGGAAACGACAGCCCCAAGGCATTCCCGCGAATCGATCGCAGGTCCTGTGGAAACCAGTTTGCCATTGCGTGACAGGTCAATCATATCCATGTTGGCTCCGAGAACGTACGGTTCGGAGAGTGTAAATCGACAGCATGCGTAATTATGTCCGATGCTGCCAGTTACCTTTCCTGTGGCGCGATCAAAGACGTTGCCTTTGCCTCTCAATGCATTCGAAAAAACGAATTCGGGGCCGACTGAGACAACATTCAGCGCCGAGGTGATTGGATCTGAGCGCCATATCAGTGTTCCGTCTTTTGCGTTGAGACACCAGACAAAGCGATCATCAGTTCCTTCTTTCGCACGATTGAAACCGCCGATATACAACTGGTCATCCCGCGCACTCAACGTGCACTTGGAAGTGACGTAATAATCGGTGGTCATCCACACCTGCTTTCCCGTCTTGGGATCAAGACAAACCGTCAGTCCATTATTTTTGGCTGGCAGTCCGCGACGAACGCGTTGACTTTCTGCATAGCCAAAGAACACCGAATAAAAAAGCTTTCCATTGAGTTCGCAGATTCCACAGTCATTGCCACCACGTCCAAATTCCGAATAGTCTTTTTCCCAGACGACCTGCCCCGTTTCGAGATCCCACGCCCACAACCGGGGGCGATGGTCTCGCGGATAATAAGGGTTGTCATTGGAGTAGATCCAACTCATGACCTCTTTCCCGTTGCGTTCCACCGGTGTACCCCGAAACGTGAACGGCTTCTCGCTTCCCTGAGCTGCATAATCACCGGAACCTGAGGCATAAATCGCCAGGCCATCAACCACGATGGGCGGAAACTGGCGACTCCAGCTTGGTGATCCGGTGAAGGGTGCTTCCCACAGCAAATCCCCCGTCTGAGCATCCAGACACCTCATCGCCGAGCGTTTGATGCCAGCCTGTGGGACAATCAACTTGCCATCGAAGTACAGCGGAGAAGTGAACGAAAGATAGACATCCGGCCAGTAACGTCGCCAAAGAAGCCGTCCGGTATCCTGCTCAACTGCAATCACCTGGCCCTCAGCCGTATGCATGTAAAGTCGTCCACCTCCGCAAACTGGAAGATGTTTCACCGTTCCCTCAAGCCTTCGTGCCCAGCGCATCCTCAACGGAGGCTGCAAGCCCTGAGCATTCGCATTGGTACCACTGAAATCACCGTAATTTGTATACCAATCGTACGGAGACGCGGCGAACTTGCCTCGAAGCGGACTACGGATCTCATGCACCCGTAGATCCCTGCTGGGCAGTTTCTGATTGCCACCCTCTCCCAGCACATACAGATAACCATCTTCGCAGGGAACAAAAACACGAGCATCAGCAACGGCGACTGGCGCACTGATTGCTGCGCCTTTGGCCGTCTTGAACTCCCTCACCTCACCATCCTGCAACGGAACCACATAAAGACTACCGTTCAGGCCCCCATAGATCGCGTGACTGCGGGTCAAAACCGGAGGACAGATGGAAGCTGCCTCGCAGAGCAGCTCGGTTGCCCCTGTTGAAATTGAATGGCGGCACAAACCAGCCCCATGCTCGGGCCTGACCCGGTACACATCATCACCACGCACGCTTACCGAAGCAAAGCTGAGCAAACCCGATTTGTCGATGGACGTCTCTGTGCCCGGCACCACCCCGGTTTGCAGATTCCCCTTGTCCAACTGCAGGATCTCAACGCGGCCAGCGTTATCACGACGATGCCATTGAACAAAAACCCGACCATTCTCATCAGCGCTTTGACCGAAAGTGGCTGGATACTCTTTACCCACGTAATCCGGAATTTCTCCCACATGCTCCAACTCCGCGACATTCCCCGCGTCACGGAGAAACACTGTCCGACCGCCGGCAGGCATGACCAGCATCTCACCCATCAGACAGATTTCTCGGGAACACACAAAGTGATCACGCCACGTCACCCGATCTCCGCGAAAAGCGAGCCAGTCTTCTCCTTTCCAACGGTCTCCCTCGAAACCAATCACCTGTCGAACAAAATCCCATTGCCAGACAGAAACTCCGTTGGAACGCAGGCAATGCATCCTCGCCCCAAGCGTCGAAAAATACACCCGGTTGTTACCAGCCACAGGTGCCGCAAAAACCGGCTCACCACAGTCGATGCGTCGAACCAGTTCCCCATTCCGGCAATCAAGCACGTAATAGAATCCGGCCATCGTTCCAACGTGAACAAACCCATCGGTCACACACGGGGCAGCAACATTGTTGCAGTTGCCACTGCCACCCTCGGTCTGAAACTCCCAACGTTTCTTGCCCGTCCTGATTTCAATGCACGCCAACAGTCCAGAACCGTCCACCACATAAACGGCATCGCCGGATACGACGGGGGATGCCAGAATTGCATCGGTCATTGGCACGGCAACCAGCAAGCCGAGAGATTCCGGCACCGTGAATCCGGACGCGTTGCCAGATCGCAAACCATTGCCCAGCAACTGCGACCACTGCCCGGCAGAGCACTGCACACCGGACAACAGCAGCAAAAGGCCTAAAAAACCGACCTGACAAAGACGGTCACGGATGGTGCTTGGCTGAATCATGACAGTTCTTTCCTTTACCTCACGTGATAATTCTGTCTTCGGCAAATTGTACTCCGCCTTAGCCAGGCTCACACATCTGTGCTCGAAACAACACCAAGCGTGATGAACGGAAGCCGTTGACAGCAGTACCGGCATGTCCAATCCGCACATCACCCAACAGGATTGCGGTTTGCGATGCGGTGCCCCCTGGAGGCCAGCCTGGGAAATAATCTGCCTTGAAACCCACCACCCTATTGCAATCGGATTGCAATAATGCAATATTGCGTGGAACACGGGGATGCAGCCACGACAAGGCAGGTTGCACGAGAGATTCAAATTCATTCAGCAGTCCTGAACCGGTTTTCAAGAACCCAGGAATGCTTCATTCGAATCGACTTCACCCCGCCTTCTCATAAGTGTGCTGCGCGTCAGCGAGTCATCATGATTCGCCAAAGACTGTGTTTTCCCTCCTACGCGCCAAGGTATCAGCAAAAAATTGCATCGATTCGGTGATGAGCTGAATTGAATGTCGACGCACGAGTCTGCGAATCTGAACCACTTCATTTGAACATATACCGGGCAAAATCTGCGTTCCCCGATCACAAATGGTCCGTGGCACGACCGGTGATTCGATAGAAAATTCGTCCTGCACCTGCCACACCGGGCAGGATTCCGGATGAGTCACTTCATGAATGGTCAGTAACACAAATGCTCTGGTGCTGTTCACCTAAAACCAAACGCGAAATCAAACCCCAAGCTTTCCCCGGAAATTACGACATGGCCAGCGACCAGTCCACTCCGAAACCTGCCACCGCGAAACCGAAACGGGCATTCACGCTCGTCGAACTGCTGGTGGTGATCGCCATCATCGGCATTCTCGTCGGCCTCTTGTTGCCGGCGGTGCAGGCCGCACGCGAGGCAGCACGACGAATGTCATGTCAAAACAACATGCATCAGATTGGTATCGCTTTGCACAATTATCACAGCACATACCGCCGCCTGCCCAGTGGCTGGCTGACCAATCCTCGTGCCCATGAATCCGGCTGGGGCTGGGGGGCTGCCATCATGCCTCACATGGAGGAAGTCGCTGCTTATGAAGACATCCGCTTTGAACTGCCCATCGAGGCCCCGGTTCACGAACCGGTACGCACCACACCGGTCGAAGCATTCATGTGCCCCAGCGACGTTTACGAGCCAGTCTTCTTCATTGCAGAGGGCGAGGAGGAGGAGCATGGAGATCATGATGACGACCACGATGATGATGACGACGATCATGACCATGACCACCACGACGAGGAGCATGGTCACAACGTGGACGAGGGCCCTCATTTCCTGTTTCAGATCGCAAAGTCAAACTATGTGGGCGTCTATGGAACCGAGTGCATCCATCACGACCGCGAGCCCGGAGACGGACTGTTTTACAGTAACAGCAATCATCGTTTCCGTGACATACTCGATGGCCTGAGCCAAACCCTGATGGTCGGAGAGCGTGACGGACGTTTCGGGGG
Source organism: Rubripirellula sp. (assembly GCA_012270065.1). Lineage (GTDB taxonomy): Bacteria > Planctomycetota > Planctomycetia > Pirellulales > Pirellulaceae > Rubripirellula. The sequence continues at coordinate 16,975 of JAAXJB010000033.1, forward strand.
CTCGATTTGGCATGGTTACATTCATGAAGCGAATGTTGCCGCCGCGCGGGTCGTCGGAGCAACTGACCATACGCCCAACAGCCCGGTCGGACACTTTGAAGATTTCCGAAGCAACCATGCTGCGGGAGCGCAGTTCATTCTCGCTGATGGTTCTGTCCGCATGATCACCCAGTTCATTGACAAAGAGGTGTATCACGCCCTGACCACTCGAGCGAACAATGAAGTGATCGATGCAAAAGACTTCCAGTAAAGTCTGAGCTGCTGCCGACAGGCATGCATGGCACACCAACGCCTCGCTCAAAATATCAGGACGCCGGTTCCTCTGCCCACAAGCATGGAGAACCGGCGTTTTTCGTTGACTGACATCAACATGAGTTTCCAAAACCGCTGTGACCGGAGTATCAGCCCGGATATGGAATCAGAGCAGCACGGACTGGAAAAAACGGATCCGTCATCGTCTCACTCGTGGTCCCGTCACTTGATCCGGCAAGGCAAGCAATACTCGCCGATCCAACATCACCGTGCACGCCAAACGGGGAGGGTAGACGTAGCAGCGACATCCACCGGGGCATCCCGCATGTCCAAATGCCGCATGTCCAGATCCGGGGGATTCATCAGGATCGGTCATTTCAGCCAGCTTGCTCAGCTTCGGCCAGCTCGCTCAACTGGAAATCTGAGAAGAAAACTCTTGGTGCATTATCCTCCTCCGGATTCCCCGCGAGATCATCAAGTCCACGGCTGCCATGCACGACCACGCGAATTGCGTCGCCGCCCGGCAACTTTGAAATCGGAATGGTTCCCACCAGTTCCTGTTCCAGAAAAACAAACCAGTCTTCTTTTTGGCGTTCAAGATAGACCACGTGGTAGCGTTGCGAAAAATTTGCAGGGAGCGTGACTCTGCTAAATTCCGAGACGTCATCAAAATCGCTGAATTTCGTACCCAGAATCATTTCACCATCATCCATCCGCAAAGTCCCCCGCGTTGCTGCTGCTTGCGTGAAATCATTGGCAAAATCGATGTCCACGACTCCGCCACCATCCTGCACCCAAACAAAGAGGCTGACGCGAAAATAATCAGCCTCCGGCAATCTTCGAGTCAAGGCACCTCGGTTGGTCGTGCAGGCAATGGCTTCTGAACTGTCGGGAGCTTCGACGGTATTCCAGGCACCAATCATGCTTCCGTCCGTTCCCCAACCGGCGAGTGTTCTGCCGTCATACAACGGTTCGTTGGCGATCACGCGTTTGAGCGTCCGCGGTCCTCGCACCGGTCGGCGAAGCCATTCCATCACCAGGCCACAAATCAGAACAGCTGCCACGGCACCCAGCCCCACGGCCCAACGCTTCCAAGCTGCCCCGCGTCCTCGCGAGAGCCCCGCAGCAGATTGAGCCGATACTTCGGCTTGACCGTCATGGTCGCTGATGTCGTGTTTCGTCTCATGACTGTTGACTATCGTTTGACTTGCTTCCAAATGGCCTACGCCGGAGTTCTCCACAAACTCGACCGCCTCTGGCAATTCGATGGTTCTTTCATGGGAAGCCACCGCCTTTTCCCCCGTGGCAACCGGTTGCTCGACTGTTGGCTCTTCACTGATCGCTGGAAAACCGGAAGCGATGGAAACAGCAGGAAACATGGAGGTATCACTGGCGGTGTCGCTGATGGTATCGCACATGTCCAACTGATCAATCGCATCGATCAGCATTTCGTAGGAAGGCGGTCGGCGGTCCCGGTCGGGGGACAACAACCCCATCAGTAACCTCCACTGGCTGTCAGGCAGCGTGGTGGAGAGATTACGAACCATCTCGTCGGGATTCTGCTTCTGTTTGTACAATGCACCAATGCTGGATCCCCGGAATGGCACTTCGCCAAACAAAAGGTTCCATGCGGTCGCCCCCAACGAATACATATCAGCGCGAAAGTCCAGCGTTCCTCCACTGAACTGCTCTGGTGACATGAAGGCAGGACTGCCAATGATTTTGTCAGCAGTTGTCAGCCGATTGTCCTGTTGGGCATGATCAGTAAACATGGCGAGCCCGAAATCGGTAATTTTCACGATCCCGGGACTGACGGCTGTTTCGATGGCCCCCTCTGGCGCTGGCATCAAAATCAGGTTCGCTGGTTTGATGTCGCGATGAATGAGCCCCTGTCGCGATGCATGCATCAATCCGGAAGCGACCTGTCGCACAATCTGCCAAACCTGTTTCCCCGGCAATCCGGAACCTGACGCGACCAATTGCTCACAACTGGGCCCCGGAATGAACTCCATGGCAAAGTAGTAACGACCTTCGTGCTTGCCGAAGTTCAGAGCCTGAACGATGTTTGGATGCTGCAAACGCGCCAGCGCCTTGGCCTCCTGCTGGAATCTGGCAGCGGTATTGGAATCGTCAACATTGCTCACAAGAACGGTTTTGAGCGCCACAATCCGCTCAAGATCCAACTGTCGCGCGCGGTAGACGACGCCCATTCCACCACGTCCAACAAAGTCAATGATTTCATATCCCGGAACCACTTCCAATGGACGCAAAAGTGATTGCACAATTTCCAGATCAATTGGGGTCAACAGGCCTTTCTGCAAAGCATCCTGCTCGACCAGATATCCCTCATCACGGACTGAACAACGCAGCTTTTCCGAATCTTCAACCGAAACGAAACCCAACTCCACACATTTATCGATGAAACTGGTTGAATGTAAAATCATTCGTTCGGTGGGCATGGTCTGAACCTTCGTCGACTTTATCCACCAAGCTGGGCAAGTTGCTTCAGAACCGAATCAACTGTGGGGCGGTCTGCAATTGACTCGCCCACATACGCAAACCTGACTCGCCCCTCACGATCAATGATGTAGGTCGAAGGCTTGGCTAGATCGGACCGAATTCCCAATTGGTCTACCGAGGAAAGATTGATGTCCAGAAGAATGGGATACGGAATTTCCTCATTGGTTATTTTCCCCTTTTTGATCCGTTTTTCCAACTCGTCAATTTTCACCGCTTCCTCGGCAGACTCCGTCGGAAAAATCACCGCAAGTTGAGCATTGTAAGGCTCCAACTCGTCAAACCTGCGAGCCCACCGTGAAGTCTGCGATGCGCAGTAAAAACAGACCCCTCCATACCAGCCACGGGTAATCACAAGGACCAGATAATCCTTGGTCATGATGTCTGCCAGCTTGACTTCGTTTCCTTCCGGGTCGGAAAAAGTCAGCATCGAAAAATCTTCAATCGTGATCGGCTGCGACTTGGAAATATCCATGAACTCAATGCCATCGTCTGGCATGTCACTGCAGCCCACGCTACCCGCCAGCAGCATGAAAATCAGAACGTAACGTATCTTATTCATCAGACACCCTGAATCCTGGCTGCCGGAGTTATGAGTTATGAATCGTGTACCCATGGAAGACAGCTCCTCCCCACCAACTGTATGATAGCTATTGTCCGGCGGTCACGATCGCTGTCTTATTGCATATCAAGACATCTCGCCGACGGCACTTCAATAAAGAATAGCGTTGTGGGCAATGGTTAGGAACAAGGGCGAGCCTCGCCCGCGTTTGCCACGGCGACCGCCGACCGTGGCTTTTTCCACGTTCAGCCCGCCATCCACCCACAAGAAACATCACTGAATGTGATTGAAAAAGGCAGCCGTTGCTGCAAAAAACTGCCCCCCGGAAAACTCCCTTCACCCAACCTGACGCTGATCCCATGATTCATGTTCTTGCGCAAATTGACCTGACCCCAAACAGCCGCGAAAGCTTCCTTGCTGAATTCAACAGGATTGTACCTACGGTTTTGTCTGAAACCGGCTGCATCGAGTATGGTGCGGCGGTTGATGCAGTAACCGATCTGGAACGTCAGTTCCGGAAAGAAGACCGGGTTACCATCATCGAAAAATGGGAGACGGTCGCACATCTGAAGGAGCACTTGGTCGCCCCCCACATGGAAACGTACCGACAGCGTGTCGGCGACATGATCAAGGATGTCCAACTCAGCGTCCTGCAACCCGCGTGAGCCACAGTGGGAGCGGCTACCCACATCCGCTTCGCACATGGAGCCAACTTCGTCATCAATAAGATGAAGTTTGGCAGACTGCAGATCATTGTCCCTGAGCGCGTTTCTGCTGACACTGTTCAAGTGTCAGAAGCGCGAACGCTGTGCCGTAAGGTTTGTGATAGCTGTAAAGCGGATAGTCAAACCAGGAACCATCCTGTTCCTGTCGTTGGATGATCTTGGCAGCCAGATGCTTCTGGTAGAGCGGTCGTTCATCTTCTGGAAGTTGCGAAACACAAAGTGCTCCGTAGTAGACGCCAAAGTAATAAAAGTAACCGGCAACCGCTGCATGCGACTCGTGCGGTATCGGTTTCTTACGCCCCATGTCCAACCAACCATGACGCGTCACAAGTCGATCCAGCCACTCTTTCAACACGTGATCGGTAATATTTGCGTCACCCCACAAACGCAATGCAATGTTTCCCGCCTGTGATCTGCCAAGGCTTCCGGAGGGTCGATTGATCAAGGACATTGCCCGTGACTTATCCGCAGGAATCCGCATGGTGTACATGAAACTGGAATCTGGCTTGCGCATCATTTGCGTTGCCTCAATAGCGCGTTTGACCATCGTGGCATCAGCATGCAAGCCAATCTTTTTCGCGCGTGCCAGGGCAACGAGAACAGCAGCATTGACAAAACTGCATGACGGATTGATAGGCTGGCTCATGCCACTTCCATAATAAAACCAACCTCCATGGATCGACTGCCAACGTTTCAGACCATTCATGTGCTGTCGGATCGCCTTGACCAACTGATCCCTGACGCTTGAACTTTCAGTGATCAGGTAAAGCCTCGTGAATGTCTGAATGCAGTAACAGTGGGCCCAGACATTGGGCAGATCGCCCGGTCCGGCACGCTTGATTTCCCCACTCCGCTGCAGAAGAAAGTCCAGCGCGCGCTGCCGACACTTCTGAACCGATGTCTGTTGGTCTGAAGCAGCCAAAAGCGCTTCAAGACACATCGCAGTCACCGCGATATCAAACGATCGAAACGCCCCGGGAACCGGATCACTGTCAACACCTCCTGTCCACTGCGGCCCGCCCCATCCACCATCTTCCCGCTGACTCTCGACCAGATATCGGATTCCCTCGTTGAAAGAGCGAGTGAGCGACGTGTCATCAAAGTTCCTGAGAGGCATCGGCTGGAGTGTCGTGTGATCCTCACAGCGTGCATGCGGCAGAGAGACCCCAGACAGAGATACCACAAACAGCAACACTGAAATCACTATCCACGGCCATGGAGTCCGGCGATGAGCCGCGCCGTGATCAAAACACGCGCCCATCCAACGTACGCAAGCCACGATATTCCGAAGCTGAAAAAGTGACAATTCCATCTTTTTGAAAGACATGCGTTCAGGCCCGATAGAAGCCGTTCCATCAGACCAGCGTTCGGGAACGGCCATGGTCCTTTCCGTGTCAGCAGTAATCATTGTTTTTCACGTTCGGCCGAGAATACGTCACCAGTTGGTTTGGCAGGCAGCGTCGACTTCCAATCGTCCAGAAGTTGCTTCATTCTGCTTACCACCTCTTTCTGCGTTTGACTGATGTCCTTTTTTTCAAACGGATCACTCTGCAGGTCAAACAATTCGCAGTAATCCCCATCACGGTTGCAAACCAGTTTCCAGTGCCCTTGCACGACGGCGAATGAAACCCAGTGATAGGGTTGGGCAGGCCTTGCCGGCCACGGAGATTGCATTTTCCAGAATAAAGGCTTGGATCGTATTCCAGCTGTTTTCCCCAGAAACGTCTTCACCTGACTGACACCATCAGGTTGATAGTCCTCTGGCAACCGCGCCTCGGCAATCTCGCAAAACGTCGGCAACAGATCGACGGCTGAGATCAGAGAGACTTTGTCCACTGCCCCTGCCTTAATTTTTCCCGGCCAACGTGCGATGAAAGGCACGCCAATGCCCCCTTCGAAAAGGGAACTCTTGTAACCGTTTCGACCGCCTGTGATTCCTTTGGCAGCGGCGATCCCAAAACCTGCTCCTGTCGCAGTATCATGCATCAAACTGAGTTCGGTTGGCCGGGAAGCCCGTGCGGGACCGTTATCCGAACTGAAAATCACCAGCGTGTCCTCCGCGATTCCCAACCGGTCGAGCGCATCCAGCACCTCACCAATACGGTCGTCTGCGTGTGATAGAACCGACGCGTAGATATTGTCTTCCTCGCTTGCGAGTTCCCTGAAGCGCCATCGGTATTTGGGGACCGTATGAAACGGCGTGTGTGGCTCGTGCAACCAGAGATTGATGAAGAACGGCTTTTCGGCACGATGACTTTTCTCAATGAACTTGACGGCATTTCGAGCATCTTCGTGCACGGGCATCTGCTCTCCCGCGCAATTGAATGCACCATACTCGTCATACCCGTATTCACTCGGCAACGGTGAATCAGGAATCATGTTATTGGCAAGGTGCCATTTTCCGAAGTGAGCTGTTGCGTAACCTGCCTGCTTGAGGATCCTTGGCAGCAGAGGTGCGTCCAAACTTAACCAGTCAGGCATGTTCCGTTTCGCGTTGCTGGGCACCCACGCAAAATGCCCATCAATGTTGTATCGTGCAGGGAAATGCCCGGTCATGACTGCCGTGCGACTTGGGGAACAAACTCCGCTGGCGACTGTAAAACGATGAAAGTCAGTCCCTTCCCTCGCCAGCCGATCAATGTTCGGTGTCTTGACGTAGGGATGCCCGTGACATCCAAGGTCCCCCCAACCCCAATCATCAGCAAAGATAAACAGGATGTTGGGCTGCTCGCTGCGGGCAGAGGCAGCAGACGAAGCCAGGATCGCAAGAGTCAGGATCAGAAATCGCATCAATCAGATCAATCGGGTACAAGGGTGTGTGAGGGTGACCGGCATTTATCTGTCACCAGCATAATCGCACATCACAAAATCTGCTTGCCCCATCGAGTCATGTCCGGCCTTTCTTTGTGATCTCCCCAAGATTGACAAGCGAGTCACTGGGCACGCGGGACAACAACGCTGTGGTTGTGGTATTGTCTGGAAACACCTAGGGGTTCAGGAAACGAAATGTCGGAATACCAAATTCTTGCGATCATTGCCGCCTTTGTCTTTTGTTACTGTCTGGTTGCAACGCGACTGGAACGCACAAAATTCAATGGCCCCCTCGTTTTTGTGGCATGCGGGTTGATTCTGGGGCCCTATTGTCTCGGCCTGGTTGCCATGGACGTCGACGGCGAAACGCTCAAAACACTCGCTGAAATCACGCTCGCTGTCGTGCTCTTCACGGACTCGGCTGGCGCCAATCTGCCGGTACTGATGCGTTTCAGACGTTTGCCCGCCCGCCTTTTGCTGATCGGCTTGCCGCTCACCATTGGTCTGGGCTTTCTGACTGGGTGCCTGCTCTATAACAACCTGACCTGGATCGAGCTTGCTTTGCTGGCAACGATGCTGGCACCTACCGACGCAGCTCTGGGGCAAGCCGTGATCAACGATGACGCCGTGCCGAGTTCAGTTCGTGAAGGGCTGAATGTCGAAAGTGGTTTGAACGATGGAATCTGTGTGCCTGTTCTTCTGCTATTTCTGGCGATCTCATCCGATTCACTTCCGACAGGCGCCGTACTCTCTCAGATGCTGGAATTGCCGCTTCAGGCAATTGGCATTGGCACTCTGGTCGGGATCGTTTCTGCCGTCGTCGGTTGTGTTTCGATCAATGGCTCGGTGCAACGCAATTGGCTCGACGGAGCCTGGACACAGATTCCCGTGATCGCTCTTGCACTCGTCTGCTTTTCCATTTCCCAGTGGCTCGGCGGCAGTGGTTTCATTGCGTGTTTTGTGGGTGGGCTGATTTTCGGAGGGTTGATTCAACGGCAGAAAGCCGCCTTGCTGAAAGCAGCAGATGGAACCGGTGACGTGCTGTCCATGATCACATGGTTCATTTTTGGCGCTCTGTTCATCGGTGACTGCCTGCTTGCTCCCCAATGGCAGGCGATCGTCTATGCGCTGCTGAGCCTCAGCGTTATTCGGATTCTACCTGTCTGCCTTGCAGTCATAGGCATGGGCCTGGAAACGGACAGCAAGTTATTCATGGGCTGGTTCGGGCCTCGTGGACTTGCGAGCATCGTTTTCATTGTCATGGTCAATGAGGCCAACCTGCCGGGTGCAAACACTCTTGTCCAGGCTGTCACGTGGACGGTGTTATTGAGCGTGATTCTGCACGGCATCACAGCCAACCCACTCGCAAACGCCTATGCACTTCGAACGAAAACACGAGGTGGTTCAGTATGAACTTCTGCGACGCGGCTGCTATTCGCCAATGCTCGACACCAGCAGCCACGACCGAACACCATCAAGACTCCCAGCACGGCTGCAAACTGGAACAGCAAGGTACGGGCTGCTAAGTTGTGCAAAGAATGCGGCGTGCAAGTTCATGAATTTTCGCGGTCCATGACAATGGTTCCGCCAAGCATTCCACGTCAACGATTCTTCAGCCTTTCAACCATTCCATACGCATCACGTAAACACATGACTGCAATGACAATCAAGCTAACACGTCTGGCTGCACTTCTGACCCTGGCCGTACTGTTGCACAACACAGTGCTGTTTTCTGGAACACTGGAAGCTGAAACAGCTGCTTCACCGCCCAACATCCTGTTCATTGCGGTCGATGACCTGAATGACTGGGTCGGTGCATTGGGTGGTCATCCTCAGGCACTCACCCCAAACATGGACAAGCTGGCGGAAAGAGGCCTGTTGTTCACCAACGCTCACTGCACAGCCCCCGGCTGCAATGCGTCTCGCACAAGTCTCTTGATGGGACTTCGTCCATCGACCACGGGAATTTATCAGAACGCGCATGATTGGCGCAAGACTTCGCTGGTTGATACCGCCGTGCACTTGCCACAACATTTCAGGAACAGCGGTTACAAGACCCTTGGAACAGGCAAACTTTTTCATGCCCACACGTTTTTTGACCCAAAATATCTTTCGGGGTTCAGCGACCCGAAAGCATGGGACGACTATTACCCCTCACTGACCCAACAGATGCCTGCCGAGCGTGTTCCCGCCAAATGGCCCGTCAACAGCAGCAAGAAGTTCTACGGGGGCCACTTCGACTGGTCACCGCTTTCCATTGACAATACAGAGATGGCAGACGCCAAAGTGGTCCACTGGGCTAAAAAGCAACTTGCCACGGAACACGAGAAACCGCTTTTTCTGTCGGTGGGCATCTACCGTCCCCATGTTCCGTGGTACGCGCCCCAGAAATACTTTGACCGGTTTCCCCTCGATTCCATTCAGCTTCCCAAGCATCTCGATCAGGATGTGGCCGATGTTCCCGAAGCAGCCCGAGAATTGACAAAGAGCCAATGGCACGAATGGATTGTTGCCAACAAACAATGGAAAAAGGCTGTCCAAGGCTACCTTGCTTCACTGTCCTTTGCGGACGACATGATCGGAGAACTTCTCGCCGCGTTGGACGATGGGCCGCTGGCGGACAACACCATCGTCATACTCTGGGGAGACCACGGCTACCACCTTGGAGAGAAAAAGCACTGGGAAAAGTTTGCGTTGTGGGAAAACACAACACACGTGCCACTGATCGTTTACTCGCCTCAGCACACAAAACCCAACACGAAATGTGAGAACCCCGTGAGCCTGCTGGATCTGTTTCCCACGCTGGTTGAACTTTGCGGACTGAAAAGCCCACCGCAAAAACTCGAGGGACAGAGCTTCGTCGACCTGCTCCTCGATCCAGACGCGACCACCGAACGGATGGCCATCACGACGCAAGGCAAAGACAATCACTCGGTACGTTCCAGGCAACATCGCTACATCCGGTACGCCGATGGCAGCGAAGAATTATATGACCACGGGAGCGACCCCCATGAATGGACCAATCTGGCGTCAGACGATCGCTATGCGGCCACCAAAAAACACCTGGCGGGATTCCTGCCCAAGATCAACGCTGAACCGCTTCTGCCGCCAAAAAAGTCCGACACCAACTGAATCGTTCGCAACAGAATCAAAAATATTCGGCCATATCGCGCGCCGCGATTTTCTTGTCCACGTTGCTTACGCAATTGTCGCGGCGTCCTGTGGATTCGTGCCTTGCAAGTCAATGTCCGACACAGCCTGCTGCATGAGTGGAAATGGGCAACACCCCTTTGACGCGAAATCCGTCTGGCCAGATCAGGTAAACTAAACACTCCTTTCCTCCAATGCTCGAATCCTGCCGTGGTTTGCATGAAACGCACCCTGTCTGTTCTAACACTTCTCACTTCCAGCCTGGCAACATCATTTGCCGCTGAAAAAGTCCAGTTCAATCGGGACATCCGTCCGATTCTCTCGGAGAAATGCTGGTTTTGTCACGGACCTGATGCCGAGCACCGGGAGGCAGACTTGCGGCTGGACATGGAATCAGCCGCGAAGGAGCATGGTGTTTTCTCTGCACCTGCCGAGGACAGCCCCTTTCATCAGAGAATCACCTCAAGTGATCCAGAAATCCTGATGCCACCACCTGAGTCAGGGAAGTCACTCACTGCGGATGAAATTCGACTACTACAAATCTGGCAACAACAGGGAGCGCAATATGAGGGCCACTGGGCATTCGCGCCTCCCAGATCGGCTGTTCCTGCAGAGGACCCGACTGACAAATGGTCGAGAAACACCATTGACCGATTTATCTTGCGTCGCCTCCGCAAAGAGAATCTCGTTCCCGCCGATGAAGCAGACAGACACACGCTGCTGCGGCGACTTTATCTGGACCTGATTGGCTTGCCGCCCAACAACGCCGACATCTCTGACTTCGTCAATGACACGTCCAGCAATGCGTACGAAAAGGCAGTCGACAGGTTGCTGAAATCCGAGCATTTTGGCGAACACATGGCACGCTTCTGGCTGGATGCCGCCCGATACGCTGATACCAACGGCTATCAATATGATCTGGAACGGGAGCAATGGGTTTGGCGTGACTGGGTCATTCATGCCCTCAACACAAACATGCCGTTTGACCAATTCACGATCGAGCAACTCGCAGGCGATTTGCTCCCCAATGCAACCGACCAGCAAAAACTCGCAACCGGATTCCATCGCAATCATCCGATTACCATTGAAGGCGGTGTGATCGATGAAGAGTACCGGACGGAGTATGTCGTTGACCGTGTCTCGACCACCGCAACGGTCTGGATGGGTTTGACGATGGCTTGCAGTCGCTGCCACGACCACAAGTATGACCCGATTTCACAAAAAGATTTCTACCGTTTCTTCGCCTTCTTCAACAATGTATCTGAACGGGGCTTGAACGGGTTCAATCCCAAAGCGAAAGTTGCCTCGCCGTTCATGGCGAGGCAACTGCAGGAAGCAACGCTCGCCATCAATGCTGCAGAGGATGAACTCAGGCAGGCAGCAAAACGTGAGGGGCTGACCATGCAACAACTGCAGCAGGCACCTCCCGTCCAGAACCGATGGTCAGTTGTTGTCCCTGACGAAATGAAATCCAGCGGCAACGCTGTCTTCAACATCAAGGAAGACAAAAGTGTTCTTCTCTCTGGTCCCAATATCGCGAGGGACACTTATGAACTTGTCATCCGGAGTGATGAAGAGGCAATCAGTGCGTTGAGAGTTGAGGCCCTGCGTGATCCATCCACGGTCAATGGTGGCGCGGGCAGAGGAAGCAATGGCAATTTTGTTCTCAGTGAAATTGAAATCGAGGTGGCATCAAAATCCAATCCCACCGAGTTCAGCAAAATCAGGATTGCCAGCGCTGAGGCAGATTACTCTCAGGCGAATTTCTCCATCGACCTTGCCATTGACGGCAAGGCAGACAACACCGGGTGGGCTGTTGATGGGAATTCAAAGATCGAAGACAGGGTTGCAGTCTTTTCTTTTGAGGAGCCAGTGGGCTTCCCCGGAGGCACAATCCTTCGCGTGCGATTGAAGCATGAGTACGGTTTATCTCACCAGATTGCCCGATTTCGCACGGCCCTGCACCAGTCAAAATCACCTCCGACACCGATTGCCTTGGCAAAGATCATCGAAAAATCACAGGCTCAACGCAGTGAGACAGAGCGTCGCCAATTGCGTGACTGGTGGCTTTTGAACCAGGGATCAAAACCACTGCGTGAAGCGTTGGCCACGCTTCAACAAGCTGAAAAACAGCGGTCCCAATTGAACTCGGGATACCCCGCGACAATGATCATGAGCGAATTGCCAACCCCTCGAAAAACCCATGTGCTGATCAGGGGCGAGTATGACAAACCGGGAGAACAGGTTCATTCGGCCACTCCGCAAACACTTCCACCGATGCCAGACGACTTTCCTCGCAACCGGCTGGGGCTCGCAAAATGGCTGGTCATGCCTGATCATCCGCTGACGGCCCGTGTTGCTGTGAACCGTTTCTGGCAGCAACTATTCGGAACGGGAATCGTAAAGACGGCGGCTGACTTTGGTTCTCAGGGAGACTGGCCCAGCCATCCCGAACTACTCGACTGGCTGGCAGTGGATTTATTCGAGTCATGTTGGTATAAGAAATGTCTGTTGTAAAAAATCGTCATTTCCTCAACCTACCGGCAATCTGGCAGGGGATCCGCGCACAAGTCTGACATTGATCCGGAAAACCGATTGTTATCCCGTGGTCCACGTCTGCGTCTGGATGCAGAAGTCATACGCGACAGCGCCTTGTCTGCCAGCGGTCTACTTTCCACGCGAATCGGTGGACCGAGTGTTTTCCCCTATCACCCACAGGGCTTGTGGCAGGAAATCAATAACCGGCCGGGATACTCGAGAACATACAAACAGGACAGTGGCGAAAAGCTGTATCGGCGAAGCATGTATACCTTCTGGAAACGGACGGTGCCCCCGCCATCGATGGCCGCATTTGATGCGCCCGAACGTGAATACTGTCAGATCAGTCGCTCACGAACCAACACACCGCTTCAAGCATTCGTCCTCCTGCACGACCCACAGTTTGTCGAGGCCGCACGTCATCTGGCCAGTCGCATGCTGGAATCCGCTGACGATGACCGGCAGAGACTTCACGATGGTTTTCAACGCTGCCATACCCGTCCACCCACCATGCAGGAAACTCGTGTTCTGCTCAGCGAGTTGACTGCCCGCAGAAAACAATACACATCGGATCCTGAATCAGCGAGACAACTTCTTGCCGTCGGTGAGTCTGCGGTCGACAGCACGATACCTGACCATGAGCTTGCAGCATGGACCTCAGTTGCACGCGTGATGATGAATCTGAGTGAGTTCGTGACCAAACCTTGACCGCGGTTCAAGCACTGTGTTTGCCTCATCGCGTCAAAGAACAAGCACTGCTATTTCATAAGCCAACACCTTGATACACCAGCACCTTTTCTTTTTACAGATCACACCATGAACCCGCTTCTGCAATCCAAACAGATGCTCGAATCCCATTTGATGACCAACAGGCGGCATTTTTTTGCACGCGGGGGCATCGGCGCGGCCGCTCTGGCATCCCTGCTGCATCCGCGCGGCGCGTCTGCTGAATCGTCTCTGGCAACCAACAACGGGCCTGGTTACGGCCCCGGCAACCCCGGGCCAACCCATTTTCCCGCCAAAGCAAAACGGGTGATCTACCTGTGCCAATCGGGTGCCCCCTCGCAGATCGACACATTCGACTACAAGCCCTCTCTGGAAAAGCTGAATGGCCAAAACCTGCCTGATTCCGTCAGGAACGGACAACGCCTTACCGGAATGACGTCACGCCAGTCTTCCTTTCCGGTCGCCAAGTCATTCATGCCTTTTCGTCAACACGGCAAGTCGGGTCAGTGGATCAGTGATCTCCTTCCATGGCATGGGAAAATCGCAGACGACATCTGCATCATACGCTCCATGTACACCGAAGCGATCAATCATGATCCGGCGATCACTTTCTTTCAGACGGGGCATCAACAACCGGGTCGCCCGAGCCTCGGCGCTTGGCTCAGCTACGGCCTGGGCAGTGAAAGCGATGACCTGCCATCGTTCGTTGTGATGCTCGACAAAAACACTGATCCGCAAGCTCAACCTCTGTATGCACGTCTTTGGGGAAGCGCGCTGCTGCCATCCAACCATCAAGGTGTCAAATTGCGTTCCTCAGGAGACCCTGTTCTGTACCTGAATGATCCGACCGGGGCTGACCAGAATGACCGCCGGCGGTTCCTTGATTCCATCGCCGCGATGAATCAACTGCGCCGCGAATCGGTAGGCGATCCCGAAATCGACACTCGCATTGCCGCTTATGAAATGGCATATCGGATGCAGACTTCCGTGCCGGAACTGACAAACATCAAGGACGAAAGCAAGGAAACACTCGAACTGTACGGACCTGATGCCACCATCCCCGGCACGCATGCGGCCAACTGCCTGTTGGCTCGCAGGCTGGCGGAACGGGGCGTGCGTTTCATCCAGATCTACCATCGAGGATGGGATCATCACGGTGGTCTACCCGGACGCCATCCCAAGCTTGCCAAGGAGGTCGATCAGGGATCCGCTGCCCTGGTCATGGACCTGAAACGACGTGGCATGCTGAAAGACACTCTGGTGATTTGGGGAGGTGAATTCGGACGAACGGTTTACCGTCAAGGTGGAAACGAAAAGAGTTATGGTCGGGATCACCACCCACGCTGCTTTTCCATTTGGATGGCGGGAGGTGGTGTACGCGGGGGCACCAGCTACGGCGAAACCGACGAATGGGGATACAACATCGTCGACCGTGATCGCTATGGAGTCCATGTCCATGACCTCAACGCGACCATCCTGCACTTGATGGGGCTCGATCACGAAAAGCTTACCTACCGTTATCAGGGCCTCGATTACCGGCTGACAGGGGTGGAGAGCCATCAACCGGTTCGAGACATTCTGCTGTAAGCAAACTTTCTGGAACATGCATTCCGGAAGGTTCAAACGGCAAAACTCTGGCAACAGAATCAACAGCGTTTGACCGCTGAGAGAATCAAACTCGCGTACTTACTTTGTTCTGGAAAACCGATGCTACTCTCTGAACTCACCTGGCAAGCCGTCGACCAACTGGATCGCGACACCCCCGTGATCATCCCTGTGGCAGCACTGGAACAGCATGGGCTTCACATGCCTGTCTTCACGGACAGCATGCTTCTGGAGGCAATCGTCAATCGGGCACATCCTTCTTTTCAGGATCACGCTCTGGTTCTTCCTCTGACGTGGCTTGGCAATTCACATCATCATCTGGATTTTCCTGGTACCGTTTCCGCCGAACCGAGACTCTGGATCGACATGCTGTCAGGACTTGTTGATAACTTCATCACGCATGGTTTCAAACGCATCGTCGTAGTCAATGGTCACGGCGGCAACGATGTCCCGGGAAGGCAGGCACTGTTTGAGATCAGGCAAAGGTACCGTGAACGCAAAGATCTGCTACTGGTGTTCGCTACCTACTGGAATCTGGCCCCCTCCGCCCAGGAGCAGATTACCGATTTGCAACAGTCCGACATGGGACACGCCTGTGAATGGGAGACGTCCATGATTCTGCACTTGCGGCCTGACCTGGTGAAACAACATCAAGAGGCCAAACCGGTCTTGCCGGGCAATGCATTTAAACCCGCCCATCGGGCCTGGACAATGCCGGACCGATCACAAGCAGGACACATTGGCCTGCCTGCGGAAGCAAATGCCCGTAAAGGTGAGCAATTGCTCAATCTTTTTGCAGCGGGTGTCAGCGATCTGGTCGACCGTGTCGTCCGGTGGAATGGCCAGACCTGGGAAGGATGAGCCACCGGAGAATCGGAGAACCGGACCAGACAATCAGCAGTTGCCGCTTTGCACGCCCCCGTTTCGCCAAACCACTCTCCAAAAACCCTAGACTATGGCCAGACCTGCTGCAGTCCGCCAGCAGCGTGCTGCACGTTTTCCCATCCACACGAATTTCCTACCTCACGAATCCAGACACGCCCGAGGGACAAACCATGGAACGTCGACACTTTCTGAAGTCCACTGGCATGGGCAGCCTCTTTCTGGCTGCGCCGATGTCGGTTCCTCTTGCCCCCAAAAACTTGAATGCGGCCCCCATGCGATCCGGGCGGCGTCCAAAAATTGCATTTTTGGGAACCGTGGTTCGCCGTCATTCCCACGCACAACATTTCCTGGATCGTCACACTCTGGGTTACACGTGGAATGGCAGGTGGCAAAAGCCGCGAATTGAGGTGGGATCGGTTTTCATCGACCAATTCCCCGAGGGCGATCTGGCTCGTGGCAAAGTCAAACGCCACGGCCTGAAACTCTATCCCACCATCGAAGAAGCTCTGACATTGGGTGGTAGCAAACTTGCCGTCGATGGGGTTGTGCTCATCGGTGAACACGGAGATTACCCCGTCAACGAAAAGGGGCAGCATCTGTACCCACGCTACAAGTGGTTCAAGCAGGTCGTCAAGGTTTTCGAAGACAGCGGACGCAGTGTCCCTGTTTTCAACGACAAGCACCTCTCAACCGACTGGGACCAGTGTGTTGAAATGGTGGAAGATTCGCGACGGCTCGAGTTCGCCTTCCTGGCTGGCTCATCACTTCCGGTCACCCGCCGAATGCCCGCGATCGACCTGCCTCTGGGAACGCGTCTGCGTGAAAGCGTATGCGTCGCGTATGGCGGCGTGGACAGTTACGACATTCATGCCCTGGAAACGGCGCAATGCATGTCTGAACGAAGACGGGGTGGTGAAACTGGCGTCAAGCAAATCCATGCGTTGCGAGGAGAGAATCTCTGGAAACGCCTTGCGGAAGACGATTGCCAAACAACGCGACAACTGATTGTGGCAGCACTCACACGCAGCCACACGCTGCCTGTAAAAGATGGTTTTCCGACAGCCCCTGTTTCCATGCAGTGGTTGCAGAAAAACCTGCCCGATTCAACGGGATACCTTGTGGAGCACAATGATGGATTGCGAACCACCATGCTCCTGACAGGCATCAGAGACTTCAACTACGCAGGCATGTCAGAAGATGGCAAAGTCATTTCCTGTCAAATGTATCTGCCAATGCCCAACCATGGCGCAACAACAGCAGACTTCTTCAATCCACTTTCCAGACACGTAGAGTCAACGATCCTGAAAGGAAAAACCCCTTACCCGGTGGAACGGACGCTCCTGACGTCGGGAATGGTGATCGGTGGAGTCGACAGTCTTTTCCAATCCCAGAAACCGGTCGCCACTCCGCACCTGAACATTGCCTACTCTCCACCGGAACAATCCACTTTCTGGAATGACTGAAAATTCGTTTTCCCCGGAACGATGGCCGGGCACTCGAACCGGTTTAGCCTCTGCAAGTGATATCACAGCATCGCTAATCCAACACTGGTTGGCCTTCCCATGTCAAAAAACCGTTTCGGCTTGCAGTGCCCTGAAACGAATTCGCAATGGTGACGTGGGAAGCCACGGGTTACACTGACAGCCCTCGGCGGGGTGACGACACGCCAGAAGGAGCACATGCCAGAATCATGAATGATGATGGCGGACAGAGGTTTCTTGATCCCTCACCTCGATCCTTCACCAGAATCCTTCACCACGACACTCAGCAGATTGAAATCCAACACGCTGACATCCAGGACAGAGACATTCAGGACGCGGATACTTCATGACGGCCATTCTTGGCATCTCGGCCTTCTATCACGATTCCGCTGCTGCCTTGGTGGTTGATGGCGAGATCGTTGCTGCTGCGCAGGAAGAAAGGTTTTCCCGGCAGAAGCATGACGAGCAATTTCCGGCCCAGGCGATTGAGTACTGCCTGCAAGAAGCGAACCTGACTCCTGAGCAGCTTGACTATGTCGGCTTTTACGACAAACCGTTGAACAAATTCGAGCGTCTGCTTGAGACCTACCTTGCGTATGCACCAGCGGGCTACCGCTCATTCCGTCAGGCAATCCCAGCCTGGCTGAAACAGAAACTGCACCTGCCGCGGGAAATCGCAAAAGGACTTAACCAACGGTACACCGGCCGCTACGTATTCACCGATCACCACGAATCCCATGCTGCCAGTGCGTTTTTCCCGTCTCCATTCGAGCAAGCCGCGATCCTGACCCTGGACGGCGTTGGTGAATGGTCGACCGCCTGCTTTGGAACAGGAAATCACAACAAAATCGAGTTGACTCACGAGATCCGGTTCCCACATTCGCTGGGCCTTCTTTATTCAGCGATGACCTACTACACCGGTTTTCGAGTCAACAGCGGCGAATACAAGTTGATGGGACTCGCGCCCTATGGAGAACCAACGTATCGCGATCTGATTCTGGACCGCGTCATGGATGTCAGGCCTGACGGCTCGTTTCACATGGACATGAGCTATTTCAATTACTGTCAGGGTCTGACCATGACCTCACGGAAGTTCCATGATGAGTTTGGAGGTCCTCCCCGCGCGCCGGAATCCGAGATCACGCAGCGTGAAATGGATCTCGCTGCCTCTGTTCAGTCCGTGACCGAAGAAATCATGCTACGGATGTCTCGGCATGTCCACGCTCAAACGGGCTGCCGAAACCTCGTACTTGCGGGTGGCGTTGCCCTGAACTGCGTCGGCAATGGGCGTCTGCTTCGCGAGGGACCTTTTGATGACATTTGGATTCAGCCCGCAGCAGGTGATGCCGGTGGCGCATTGGGTAACGCGCTTTTCATCTGGCACCAACTGCTCAACCAGCCGAGAATCCCACAACAGCAGGATTCACAAAAGGGCTCTTTCCTGGGTCCACAATTCACCGATGCCCAGATTCGGGAATGCCTTGAACGGCACGGCGTGGTTTATCAGCAACTTGAATCTGATCAGGACCTGTGCAACCGGGTTGCCGGGCTGATCGCTCAGCAGAACGTTGTGGGCTGGTTTCAGGGACGCATGGAATTCGGCCCCCGAGCTCTGGGCAGCCGAAGCATCCTCGGTGACGCAAGGAGCACCGAGATGCAATCAGTCATGAATCGCAAGATCAAATTCCGCGAATCATTTCGCCCGTTTGCTCCGATGGTTCTGGACTCCCATCAAGACGAATATTTTGAATTCAAGGCGTCCCACCAAAGTCCTTACATGCTTCAGGTTGCGCCCGTTCATCCCCGACTTCGAACACAACCCACTGGAGAACAAATCCAGGCTCGGGGTATTTCCAAGCTGTCTTTTCCCCGATCAACGATACCGGCGGTCACGCACGTTGACTATTCAGCCCGCGTACAGACCATTGACCCGACTCGAAATCCGTTGATGCACCAGTTATTGACGTCATTCCACGAGTTGACGGGATGCCCGGTCATCATCAACACAAGCTTCAATGTCAGAAGTGAACCGATCGTTTGCACTCCGTCGGAAGCCTTGCAGTGCTTCATGGCCACCGACATGGATGCATTGGCCGTGGGAAGCTTTCTGGTGCTGAAAAAAGAACAGCAAGCGATTCCATCAACAGCCGAACGTCAAAAGCACCTGGCACAATTCCCACTCGATTGAAAAACTCACTTCCATGCCTCTGGTCGAACTCAATTGGTCACCTTCTGATCGGCAACTCCGACAATTCGCTGTTGCCTGCATGATCGCTCTACCGGCCCTGGGATGGCTTTGGGGCTTGAGCAGCCCGTCGGTTCTGGTACTCGGCATCTCAGGACTTGTGCTCGTCGGGGCAGGAATGGCATTTCCCAAGTTTCTGAAACCAGTGTTCGTTTTCTTGATGCTGGTCACGAGTCCCATCGGAATTGTCGTCGGCGAACTCGCATTGCTGCTGATCTACTTTGGAGTGTTTCTGCCTTTCAGCCTTGCATTTCGCATCATCGGACGCGATGCTCTGCAACTCAAGAGACCCCGATCGGCAGAAAGTCACTGGCAGCCCAGGAAACAACCGGCGGAAATCCGCTCCTATTACCGACAATCTTGACGATCACGCGGAACGATTTTCCATTGTGGATGAAATGACATGGCGCCCACCGAAGAACAAAACGAATTCGAACAGGCAGGCAACGAAAAGCCGCTTTCACTGATCGAAGAGTTTCTCGTTTTCATTCGCGAAAACAAAAAATGGTGGTTGATTCCAATTCTCTTGATTTTTGGTCTGATTGGCATACTCGTGACCCTCAGTGCCACAGGCGTAGCCCCTTTCATCTACCCCGCTTTCTAGCACTCCGTCCGATGGTACTGAAAACCATCGTGTCGTCCGGCGTTACATTCCCGGAAACAAGGAAAACGCATGGATGATCACCTGACTGGGTTTCATCCGGGATGACGATGACACGCAAACACCAGCTTGATTCCATCCAACAGAAAACCTGGCATTTGGTTGGGTGACATTGCGCACTGATTGCACCCACTGTTTTGACCGTCTGATGCTTCAACTGGATGCGGCTTCAACTGGATGCGGCTTCAACTGGTTGCGGCTCGTTTCCTGTTTCGGCGTTTTGAGATCCAGAAGCCACCAAAGGCAATCAACGCGAGTGTGCCCGTTGCTGCCAGAGCCTGCCCCCATGCCGAAGTGAGCAGAATTTTGTTGACCAGTTTGCCGTGATCATCTTCGGACACTGGAAGTTGGCCAGTGTATTTTGCAACGTGATGCAGCAGGCTGACCGCGAGATCACTTTCGGGAATTTCCTTATGGCAGGCAACACAAGTACCCGAGCGAGACATGCGGTTGATTTCATCCTCATTGAAGGCTCGGGAGAGTTTCCAGTGATGCCCGACGGTGGCAAGCTGATTCCCCTGCTCATCGACAATCTGTGACCAGTCATGGTCAAGATTTTCGATGGCTCCCATTTGAGTTCTTGCCGATTCGGGAAGCACGGTCCCGTCGGTCGTCTCAAGGTCGACGACATGTCTTTCGTTCCATTTGCGTGGCCCCTTGATTCCCAATCCCAAGGCTTTGTCCGACGCATGGCACGACTCGCAGGTTCGTGCATTCTTGGTCATGGTGTGTGGCTGCACAGGGCTCATGTCGATCGCGAGCTGCCCTTCTTCTCCGCTTCTTTCCATTCCGCCCGGAGTTTTGAAAATATGGTTGGTCAGAATCGGTTCCCCATCGGCACCAATGATGGTCACCGAAGGCTGGCAACCAGGGGCCAGTGGTGTAACGCGTCCCTCGCCGTTGATTCCCATCATGGGTTCTTCCCAACGCAAATAACTTCGCAGCTCACTGATTTTGCCGGGAATCATCAGGTCATATTCTCCTTCTCCCGAATCCGTACGATGTTCCGGTGTCTCATGCTTGCGGCCTGCGGCAACCCAGTCAAACCCCATTCGCGATGAGTCGATTTCCGGACAGAGCTCCTTTTGGCTGAAATCGACTTTGACGTGGCAGCCAAAGCATTGCGGGGCCCAACTGGCGTGACAGGTGTAACACTCCATCCGGTCAAGATGCTTTGCTACACCCTGCATGGAAACCAGCCCACGCTGACTGATCGCTTTTTCTTCCACCAATTTTTTGAGGGGTTTCAAGCGGATGTCTTTTCCTTCGGCTGTATAGACAATGACCTCATCCCCATCCCGGACAACATTTTCGTAAGGGTTGCCTCGAGCAGTGAGCAGAAACCCGTCTTTCCGATCGTGATTCGCACCAGCCCAGGTATGAGGCAACTGATCGGGAGTGGTTCCACGCGGATCACCTGAAGCGACCTCGGCAGCAAACTCGTCCATGAAACCAAGTGGAAGCTCCCACGGAAACTGATCTGGTGTTCCATGGCAATCTGAACACTCGATCTGCACAGCGGCAAGATTCGTGGGCGCCAGAAATCCATCACCGTGCACATCGATTGAGGTGTGACAGTCCTGACACTTCATCCCCTTCTGATAATGAATATCCTGCTCCATGGCGATGTAGTGTTTGCTGTGCAGCCCAGGCTGGTCCTGGGCATTTTCATCCAGCGGTGATGCGTAGGGAGTTTCCATGAGTCCCTGAAAGGAAACACCAATGCGTTTCCCCCGATTGTGACAGGTCGTGCAGGTTTCCACGGCAAGCCCATGATAGGTGACTTCACCAATGGTCACTTCGGCGTCACGTGTTCCCTGAATCTGGTGCGTCAGCGGGTGACCACTTTCGGTCTTTGAAATACTTGTATCGGCACCTTCATAAAGTCCTTCGTTCCCGTAAGGAATGTGACAACTGGAGCACCCCATGCCACGGAAATCTCCCCGCGAGGAACGGCCTTTGACACCATGATGGCAGCGATTGCATTCCTGACGGATGTAGGTAAAAGCAGCGAGGGATGGATCGTCGTGCAATCGATCAAGTTCATCAAAACCGAGAGCCTCGGGCAGCGGCTGATGCTCATCAACAAATACGTTCGGCTCCAGCTTGGCGAGAGCATCCATGTATCGCCTGTAAGCCTCCGTACCCAATCGAGTTGACCGATCTTCTGGATTCTTGACGGCATAATTGGCAAACTTGTGCTCGTAACCGGTAAGTGCTCCAAAGGACCAGCAAGTACCCTGAATTTTTCCTGCTTCGGTCATCATCAGACTTTGCCACTGAACCTTCACCTGATCTTCGTGACAGGTTCCACAGGTTTCTGCATTCACCCATGGACTTCCCGGATCGGGGTAGAAATCGTCACCCCCATGGGCAAGTTCAACGTCCCGGGTTTCGTTCGGGTCTCCGTTGTGACAGACCACACAGCCGGCGGGGTCCCCCATGGCTTTGCCTTTTTCCATGATCTGGTTGAGCATCTCCGATCCAATTTCGCGAATCGGCTCAATATCCCGGTGGCATTGCATGCAACCGGACCCTGCAGCCTCAGGAAAATGATCAATCAGTCTCTCCGGCCCGGCTGCCTCGGCACTCCCTTGCTGGCTGACCGCCCCGCACAGAACCAGTATGCACAGCAGCACCGGCGTGCACAGCAGAACCAACTGCTGCCGCAGGCAAAACATCGAATCTGTGGAAAAAATGATCATGGTCGAAATTGGCAATCCAGAGCAAACAAATGCAATCGCAGTAATTTCCTGCAACCTCTTGATGCCAGCATCCTAATGAAATATACCGATTCGCCAAACGGCTCCTGGTCGAAAAAACACTCAACCAAACGCAATTCAGTGTCTGGCAACAACATTTCAACCGAGGACAGAAACGGGTCGCAGGATGCAATTCAAATTCAACTTACGTTTACTCTTCGCATTGGTGCTGCTCGTAGCGTTCCTGCTTGCCAACATTGTGCCAACACGCATTGCTGACCCCGCGGCATTTGCGGGGACTCTGAAACGCATCGTGCCTGCCAACGCCCCAGCTGATGCCGATGACCTCGTTGAACTGGTAGGCCCCCAGGAGATGACCTGCCGTGGCTGGCCAGCAGCAATATCGGTGACACACCCGAATCCTTTTGATAGCATTGGCGCGTTATTGATCGGCAGGCCAGTGCAAACACACACGACCCTCATCGATTGGCGTGGAATTGTGATCAATACCTTGACCGCCTTGCTGGCAATTGTGTGCTATCTGGTATTGCCCAAAAGTATTGCCAGCCTTCGCCGCGACAGGCGTAAAATGTCTGACTGAAAGCATGAACGGATAGCTACCAGCGTCTTCGTTGTTGAGAGCAAACGAGTTCACGCTGCAAGACGCTCGCTCCCTGACATTCAGAACGCCTGTGATACCAGGGCAGCACAATGATGTTGGAAACTTGCGTTGCAACTGGTCTGAAAGCATTGCGAATGAAACGCTTGAACCAGGCCTTGCTCATCATCTCCTTCATCCCGTTTTGCTGGCTCGCGTTCATGGCGATCCATGAACTGGGACACGTGGTCGCCGGACTGTTGACGGGCGGTTCGGTAAACAGAGTCGTCATTCACCCACTGGCGTTATCACGAACAGACGTCTCACCCAATCCCAGTCCACTCATCACCGCTTGGGCTGGCCCTGTCATTGGCGTTTTGCTACCGGTCACCATCTGGAGCGTATTCTGGAAATGCAAACTACCCGGTGATCACCTCACTCGCTTCTTTGCCGGCTTCTGTTTGATTGCTAATGGACTCTACATCGGAATTGGTTCTCTTGAAAAGGTTGGAGACGCGGGTGAGATGGTTCAGCATGGCACGCCAATATGGATGCTATGGATATTCGGAATCATCACCGTGCCCCTTGGATTTCTGACATGGCATCAACTTGGCCCAAGGTTCGGCTGGGGCGAGTCAGAGGACCAAGTCGATGCAACAACTGCGTTGATCTCGGTCGTTCTTTTCGCCGTATTACTGCTAGCCACGACGTCATTGAGTCCACGCATCTGAGCGACCTGAAAGGGAACAAAAAGCTTGCAACCAACCCGGCAAGACGTGTATGCTCAAGAGTCGGGCGTTCTTGCGAGGACGATGCTCAATTGGTGACTCGGTTCGTTGCATGGTGAAAGGGTCAGTCGATGGCTTTACAAATTCCGGGGAAACGCCATTTCTGGATGGCGTGTACTGTTCTGCTTCCGTTGCTGACGTTGCTCCTGCTGGTGAGCGGTCTATTTCAATGGTCCCCACTTAATTGCTGGCATGAAGACATTGACATCAAGACGGGCCGCATTCAGCACACGCGGTACTTGCTTTTTTGCCAGATCGGTAAACGTACCGAAGAAACGTGGCTATCCCAGTCAGTGCCGGACCGCTTGAAAACCGCACCGGATTGGCATCGGGTTCACACATTTTCGCCGGGTGTTGCCCATTCACCGCACTACCGTTTTCACAACGCAATCAACCAAATCAAAACCCTCGAAATGTTATCCAATCATGTCACCTACGATCTGGCAGCAAAACAGGCAATTGCAAACAAGGTGCTGGAACTCTGGAATTCATCCGATTCCGACAGGGAAGCAGAGGACTTCGTCAATCAGGTCTGGGCGAATTCTGTCGCGATCGCAAAGAATGGTCAGCAACGTTTCAGCATGGAAAACATCCCTGATGCCTGACGCAGCACGCACAGCCAGATCATACGGCGATGCCTGCAACTTCAGCACACCTCATCCGTGCACCAACGACAACGA
>JAAXJB010000108.1 GCA_012270065.1 Rubripirellula sp.
CCCATGAATTGCAATGAAGCCCACTTTTACCGCTGTCACTTTCAGCGTCATCACTTGGGGATTGATGGCAGCTGTTTTGTTCCCATCAACTGTTCTTGCAGAACATCAGGTATTGCTGCAGGGGGGGCCACGGCTGGCAATCATCGATGGCGATGGAACAGTTAGCTGGGAGATGCCGTGGGGGGGAATCCACGACATTCATCTGTTGCCAAACGGTCATATTTTGACCCGACAAGGCAGGTCGTCGGTGGTCGAAATCAATCCCGAGACCCGCCAGGTGGTCTGGAAATACGATGCTGCGACACAAAATGGCAACGCTGGAAAACGGATGGAGGTGCATGCCTTTGAAAGACTTGCAGATGGCACCACGATGATCGCAGAGTCAGGAATTGGACGGATTATCGAAGTCAGTCGTGACGGTAAGCTGAAGAGACAAATTGCGTTGGTGCGTGATAAGCCGAATGCTCATAGCGATACACGGTTGGTTCGATCAACCGGAACTGGTAGCTATCTCGTTGCACACGAGGCTGATGGAAAAGTTCGTGAGTATGATCGGAAGACCGGAAAAGTCATCTGGGAATACGAAGTGCCGATGTTTGGCAAACAGGCCAAGGGAGGACACGGTCCGGAAGCATTTGGTAACCGTCTGTTCGCGGCCTTGCGACTCAAAAACGGCAACACATTGATTGCCACGGGGAATGGACATAGCGTACTGGAAGTCACTCGCGACAAGAAAATCGTTTGGCAACTGCACCAGGAGGATCTTCCTGGAATACGACTGGCATGGGTGACGACTCTTGAGGTTTTGCCAAACGGCAACTACGTCATCGGAAACTGTCATGCCGGTCCTGGGCAACCTCTGCTCGTTGAAGTCGAACCCAAGACCAGAAAAGTGGTCTGGCAGTTCGATCGCCATGCTGATTTTGGCAACAATGTTTCTAATTCATTGTTGATGGACGTAGCGGGAGAGTCATTGAGATAGCACGGTCTATCCAAGTTTTACTGTCAATTCTGCCTGTGGGTGCTGCGGATTACTGCTTCCCGTTTCGGGGGCGAATTCCCTGTTTGTCGCAGGCTTAACTACTACCTGGTTTTTTGAATTTTTGGAGATTCACGTATGATGCGTTCCGCTCTTTCGATTGCTTTTGTGTGTGCTTTCACGTCGCTTGCCATGGCTCATTGCCAGGTTCCCTGTGGTATCTATGGGGACCAGTTGCGTTTTGAGCAGATGTTGGAAGATCAGCACACGATTGCCAAGGCACAGGCTCAGATTAACGAAATGACCGAGGGTGAAATTACTGCTCAAAAGGTCAATCAGATGGCTCGTTGGGTTGCGGCCAAAGAAGATCATGCAACCAAGGTTCAAAACACCATTGCTGCGTATTTCATGGCGCAGCGTATCAAGGCCGATAACAAAAACTATGTCAAGCAATTGACGGCAGCACATGCGGTCATGGTAGCCGCGATGAAGTGCAAGCAATCTGCTGATCCAGAGACTGCGGAGATGCTGGAGAAGAAGATCTTTGATCTTTATCGTGCATACGAGGGAAAAGAGCCTGTGTTTGAGCACAAGCATTGATCTGCCTTAGGAGGTCATTCGCAGGAACCACTCAGGTATTGCGTTACCTCTGAGTTTTTAAAATCCAGAACCGGCCCTTCGGGGCCGGTTTTTTTTGTCACAAAGATCAGGACGGGACCGGGAAAATACCCGGATCGCCAGTCAAAGCCACACTGATCGCTCGGGAATCAGAAGCCTGACTGCAGATAAGCGAAATTCATTGGATTGAAACCAGCGAGGAAAGACGCGATCAGACAGTTGCCTCACTTTCGAGCAGGCGACTCTCTGCTTGTGTAGTATCTCAAATGACGCGTTGCCTTGTCGACGCGGCCGCTGGCTATGCAGGTGGCTGTTGCTTGGCTGCAGGTGGCTTGGCTGCTGGTGAGATTACTGATGTTTTAATAGATGCTGATAGATTATATAAAGTAGGCTTGATATTTGGTGATCGTGATGTG
>JAAXJB010000018.1 GCA_012270065.1 Rubripirellula sp.
CCCGGCGGGGCGGCCGTCGCAATCCCCGCCCCGCGAGTGTCGCCACAAGGCGGGTGCCCAGGCCAGGGAGAGCCTGAAAAGCATTAACCCTCATTCGGCCGCCGGGACAAATCCTTGACCGCATCAACAACCGCGATGGCGTGCTCGACGGGTGTCTCCTTAAAAACACCATGCCCAAGATTGAAAATGTGGCCAGGTCTTCCCGCTACAGAACGCAATAGCTCATCAACCGAGTCACGAATCACGTCCGGGTCCGCCAGCAGGACAGCAGGATCAAGATTTCCCTGCACCGAGCAATCATGCCCAATCCGCTGCCAGGCGACATCGAGCGGAATTCGCCAATCGACTCCGACCACAGTTCTCCTGTCCCCACGCAAAAGCGGTAACAATTCCGGATTTCCGGTGGCAAAGTTAATGACAGGTACGCCGGGTGTGATGCCAGCAATGATCTGCTTCATCCACGGCAGCACGAACTTGGTGTAATCGTGCGGCGAAAGACAGCCAGCCCAACTGTCAAAAAGCTGCACGCATTGTGCACCCGCCGCAATCTGGTGGTTAAGGTAAATGGTTATCGCTTCGGACAAAGTTTCCATCAGCAGATTCCAGCCACCACATTTGCTCCTCATGAGTTTTTTCGTGTTCACATACTGCTTGCTTCCCCCGCCCTCAATCGCATAACTGGCAAGGGTGAAAGGCGACCCCGCAAAACCGATAACGGGAATGGAATCCGGGATATCTGCCCGAGTTTGACGAACGGTTTCGTAAACAAAATCGAGCTCCTGTGGGTCATTCAAACCACGGACGCGTTTGACATCTTCATAATCACGAACAGGGTTATGAATGACAGGTCCATCACCTTTCGCGAACTCGAGCTCGAATCCCATGGGCACGAGAATCGGCAGCAAATCCGAAAAGATGATTGCCGCGTCCACTCCCAAGCGATCAACTGCAGTGCACATCACCTCACTGCACAATTGAGGCTGCCGACAGAGTTCCAGAAAACTCTGTTTTGCGCGGACCTCGCGATACTCGGCCATGTAGCGTCCAGCTTGCCGCATCAACCAGACGGGCGTTCTTTCGGTCGGCTCCCCACGACATGCCCGCATGAAAAGGCTGGCATTGGAAGGGTGCTCCAGGTTGGTCAAAGGCGGCGATGCCGAAAAACCACGTTTTTTTGATTCCACCAAACTCACTCCTTGCTGTGCTGCTTCAGTCACCAGATGCCCCATCTTAGGGTGACTGGGTTCCATATCGACATGAATATCGCACTCCTCCAGCATTTGCGTGGTAGTTGGTCCGATCGAAGCGATTACAGTCCCGTGCAAACCCTGACGAAGCGCATCGACAAGGTTGAGCTGTTCAGCCATCCTCAGCATGTTCACCACCTGATGAGCGCTGGTCAGCAGAAGAATATCTCTCTTACCTGCAGCGAGGGCCCGTACATTCTCTTCCAAAGGCTTTGTGTCTTCCGGGAAATCCCAGCCATAAACCCGAACTGCTTCAACCGTTGCCCCACGCGCTTCCAAACCTGCTATCAGAGATGCATTGGTGACACCATATTCCTGCAAACCGACCACCTGATTGGCAATCGCAATCTCGGCATCAACGGTCTGCAACAATTCCCGCCAGGTGTTGGGTTCTGGGACGCGATGGGTCGGCTTGATCCCAACCTCCTTCAGAGCTGCGGCTGGCTTGGGCCCTCGACAGATGGTCACCACGTCGGAAAGCGAATCAAGAAAACGCTGTCGGTCAACATGTTTTTCAACTGATCGGAGCAAGTAACGAAAACCAACCCCCGTCATTAAAATCACGATACTCACCTGACCGGTCATCAATCGATATGCAAAATCAATGGCACCGCGATTGGGCTCGATCGGAACCTCGCGCATGGAGGGACTCACGCAGGAAATCCCACCAGCCCTCGAAATCATCCGGGTCATATCATCAGCCCGCCTGCTTTCCAAGGCAGCAATCTGTAATCCGTCAAAATCTGCTTTTACCTTCGTCATTTTCACAATCGGCACGGTTGTCTTGAGTTGATTCGTATCAGGCATGTCATTGTAGGGAAATCTCCGCCGGTTACGATGTGTTGGCTTGGACATTCCCGATATCACATCAGTACATTCGAAGTCCGCTCTTCAACGATGTCCAACATTTCTGGCTCTCTCAAACACAATCCAATGCCACGCAGCCCTATCAAACGCCCACCTGCAAGTCTCGACCTTTCCCAAGTGTTGCGGCATGTCGACGAACTGCCGGAAAAGCTGAGCAGCTCCACCCTCTTCGGCAACCATGCCCCTCTGGAAATTGAAATCGGCTCGGGAAAAGGTCTGTTTCTGACCACTGCTTCGGCAGCCAATCCAACGCACAATTTCCTCGGCATTGAAATCATGGCAAAGTATGCGGCTCATGCTGCAGGACGCCTGCTAAGGTCTCGAACTGACAGACCACAGGCAGACATGAACGCCCTCATGATCAGCGGGAATGCAGAACCTCTTTTTCAGAACCGTATCGATCCTGGAAGTATTGAAGCGGTACACGTCTACTTTCCAGACCCCTGGTGGAAAAAGCGTCACCGGAAACGGAGAGTCCTGAACGAACAAAGCATCAGAAATATTTCAAAAGTTCTACATCAGGGTGGGCGTTTTCACTTTTGGACAGACGTGCTCGACTACTTCGAAAATACGATTGAAATGATTGCCGAGATCGCTCCCGAATTCGGTGTGCCGATACCAGAAGAAGAGGCCGCTGCGAGTCATGACCTGGACTATCGGACTCACTTTGAGCGTCGAAGCAGACAACACCAGATTCCGGTTTACCGTGTGCGTTACCAAAAAGGGAAAAACGGGCAGGCGTGGCAGTAAGTTTGTCTACCACGGCAACCCAGTGCCCTCATCAACCACCGTTCAGCGGTTCGGGCAACGTGGGTAGCGAAGCTTCCTTACCTGCCCCGGATTCAGCCGGTTCAATCCCGGTGGGGTTTGCCTGCTGTCCCTCACTGTCACCCTGCACATTCGATTTCTGCTCATTCTGTTCCGGGACTTCTTTGCCCGGCTGTTCCGGGACTTCTTTGCCCGGCTGTTCCGGGACTTCTTTGCCCGGCTGTTCCGGGACTTCTTTGCCCGGCTTTTCGATCTGCTCAGATGAACCACCTTCGCCCTGCAGGTCGTCTTGAATCTGATCATCAGACATTGACAGCCCTGGGCCGGATGTATCCTGAACAGCTGAAGGATCGAACGGACGACTCGTCACTGGTACAGCGACCTCTTTCGCTCCGGGCAAAGGACTCGGTCGCAAAAATCGCCCGGCACGGTAAGCATCATACTTTGCTCCCTTGGCCCATGGACCTTCTGCCAGCTGCACATTGTTGTAAGCCAGAAGAGAACCCTTCTCCCGATGAAAGTCACGGATCGCAAGATTGTACTGCGATAGCGAACTGTAAAACTCGGTTGCACTGTTTACCAACTGCCGCTGTGCGAGCAACAGATCGCGAATATTATCGGCCCCGATCCGGTATCGCGCATCAAGCACATCGACCTGATTCAAATCCGCCAACAAGCGGTCGTAATTCGTTTCCAGCAACTCATGAGTGATGGTCACTCGCCGAGCTGCATCGGAAAGGTTGTGGCTGATCAGATACTCTGTTTCAGCAAGAATCGCACGCTCCCGCTTGACATTGAGTTTGGCATTGGCAATCGCCAGGCCTGCTGCCCGCAGGCCAACCGGAAATCGCAGATCAACTCCTGCCCGCCATTCCTGATAATTCCCACCAGTGATCTCGCCATACATGTTATCCAGAGCAGTGTCTTTGTTACCAATCAAATGGTTGCCAAGACCGTACCAACGGTACTGACTCACAAAGTCAAACCTCGGTTTGTAATTGAGTCGCGCGGCGACAAGCTCCATGTCTCTGCGTTTTACCTGAAATTTCTGCCGTCGAATCTCGGCACGACGCTGCAGAGCCTGAGCCAACGCACTTTCCCAATCGAAAGTCACTTTCACATCAATGGGCTTGGTCGTAGGGCGCAGCAGACGACCATCGGTGGCAACCATACCAACCATGTAGCGCAGGTCCTGCTCAACTTTATATAGCCCGTTATCACCGGCCAATGCAGCCTGCACTTGAGCTTCAAAATTGTAGTATTGAGATCGGGCCTGAGCCTCATCATCCAAACGGCCAGCACCAACTTCCAGCCGTTTCTTGTTGTACTCCCACGTTCGGCGAGCCAATTCACGGCCCCGCACAGCAGCATCCAACCTTCGGTAGGCAGTCACCAGATCCCAGTAACTTTTCTCAACATCAGCAACAAGCTGAATCACGGAGCTTTCGAAGTCCACTAACGAAACATCCTCATTCACTCTCGCAATCAGGACTCCGTTGTACTGCCCTGGCACAGCTCCAGGTCCTGCAATGCGGTTGTAAGTCACTCCAGCACCCTGCGCCAGCGGTTGCCTCCATTCAGCCTCCACCCAACCATCGAATGCGCTGGTGAATGCACGAAACGGCTGGTTGTTCCGTGAGTAATTCACTATATGTCGAAGCGCGTATGTTCCACCGGTCGCTGTTGTTTTTGACAACTCTGCATTGAATGCAGCATTCTTGGCCAATGAAACTGCAGGAGTGAACTCGGAAGTGATTCCATTGGGGGCAAGGTTGTTTGGACGATCGGTCGAAGACCAGAAAAGCTGTTGAGCGTATTGTGCATCAAAAGCAGACAAGGCCGCTTCTGTGCCCAGAAGCGGCGATGATGCTGTGATTGCCGGGTCGTATACCGTCGCTACTCCCTGAACAGCAACTCTGGCATCCGGCGATGCCCCCACAGTTCGGAGCACGGGACTCGAGGTGACTGCCAGATTGATCGCATCCTGCAGAGACAAATCAACCGATGGCAAGTCAGCCGGATCCTGCATGGCTAGAGGCGTGGTTGTCTGCTGTGCCTTCAACAAGGTTGGTGTTTCACACTGCCTCACATCCGGATACTGGATGTTCAGAGCCTGATCCGTGTGATACGACTTCTTGGTGTCGTGTTTTCCGTCCGGAATGAGTCGCGAAAGGGAGCAACCGGTGAGCACCGATGCTGCCCCGGAAATCAACAGGACAAGACAGGCGAACTGACGGGTCGAAGACCACATTGTCTCAAGCGTCATGCCTTCCCTGGCTTCGCTTCCAAAGATGCACCAATTCATGTTCGGGATGCGAAGTCGCATGGATTCAAACCTCGAGTTACCACGCTTTCCGCGATACCAGACAATCTGGATAACCGGCCTGCTTGAAGGGCGCGTCACGTTCGGTATCGGCCGTTTAGACCACACAACTGGAACGACCAGAGAAGGAAACGGATGAGAAGAACCCTTGGAAACGCTACAGCCCATAAACTCGTCAACGAGTTTACCGATTGGATAAAATGCACCGTTGGCTTGAAATCAGTCACGGACTGAAGCATCAAATCAGGCCGATCTGAAGCGCAGCAAGCCTTGAAGCTTCCATCTGATCACTCTTTCCTGATCAGCAACCGGCATCTGGTCAATTGAATCGGTGAGGATCTAACTCAAGACCACTAGCGGCCCGGAGTCCATGGTTCTGGTCCCTCCGGCTTCGCCCGAAGAAACTTGGCATCAACCTCGCGGTACCAGGAATGAAGCTCCGCGGCCATCTGATCAACGATTTCGGGGTGCTTCTCCGCAACATCGTTTCTTTCACCGAGGTCATCACCCAGATGGTAAAGATGCCGCCTGCCATCCTCATAACGCTCAACCAATTTCCAATGCCCAGCACGGATCGCTCCGCCGGGAAAACCACCCTGATTACTGTAGTGCGGATAGTGCCAGAAAAGTGATTTACGTTTTATTCGGATGCCACCTTTCAACAAGGGAACAAGACTTTCACCATCAATCGGTTTCCCCTGTTTTTGAGCCACGCCGCACAATTCAAGCAACGTCGGATAGAAATCAATGCTCATGACTGGCACATCACACACATTCCCTGGTGTGGTAAATCCCGGTGCACGAATCAGGAATGCTTCCCTGATCCCTCCTTCGTAGAGCCATCCTTTTCCACCGCGCAGAGGCAAATTACTTGTCGGAGAACCTTCCGAAGTCGAAAGTCCACCGTTGTCGCTGGTCAAGCAGACGATGGTGTTCTCAGACAATCCCTGCTCATCAAGAGCTTTCAATACTTTTCCTACTGCCGCATCCATTGATTCAACCATAGCGGCATAAACTGCATGCGTTTGCCGTTCACGCACCCTGCGTTTTTTGGCATTCGGCCATACTTGCTCTTCATCACCAAACACCTCAGCGTTTTCCAGCCCTGACAGTTTGGCCTTCTGTTGATATTTGGCAACGAGTTCGCGAGGTGCCATTAACGGAGTGTGAACCGAGTAAAATGAAAGAAACGCAAAAAATGGCTGGTCCTGATGATCGTCAATGAACTGAACTGTTTCCTCAGCAAGCCGTGCCGTCAGGTGTTCTCCTTTTGGGCCATCTGACAGCCTCGGATTGGCATACGGTGAAAAGTATTTGCCGCCCTTGAAAGGGCCGCCAGCACGATGACCACCGACATTAACATCAAACCCCTGGTGTTCGGGCCAATACTCTTCTGTAGGGCCAAGGTGCCATTTTCCAGCAAAAAAAGTCGAGTAACCTGATGCTTTGAACGCTTCGGCCAATGTCCATTCATCCAAAGGCATACGGTCATTGAGAACTGCTGGTAAAAAACGCCCAGCCCTTGCGCCGGCAAAAAAATTGGTCGCATCAACGCGACTGGGATACCTACCAGTCATGATGCTGTATCTGGTGGGGGAACACACAGGATTGGCTGCGTAACCATTGGTAAAACGCAAGCCGGTATCGGCAAGACCATCAATGTTCGGTGTTTCATAAAACGTTCGTGGATTATTCGCCCCAATGTCCATGTATCCCAGGTCATCCACTAGCACAAAAACCACGTTGGGCTTTTGTGACTGAACTGCCCCACACTCAGAAGAAAACACCAACAGCACAGACAACAGAAATGGAATCGAGAAAAAACGAAGCATGGCAACCATCAACAGGCAGAAACACGGCGATAGAATATGGACATGGGGAACTTCCCCCTCAGCAATTGCGTTGGAACAGAAAAGCTTGACGCTTCCGCAATGATTGCGTTCATTTTTGACTCAGCTCCAAACACGCCAGTGTAATGCTTCCAGACGGGGAATGCATTCCGACAATGCATCGACAATCCGAAACAGCTCAAGCCACAGACACTGACAGTCAACTCAAGGAAAAAAAATGCAACAAACCAGCCTGATTGCATTGCTATTGACTCTACTGCTTCTGCCTTGCAACGCAGATGAGCCAAATGACTTGCTTGAACCCAAGGCTTTAAAAAATCTCATACAGGCAGTGGGTCCATCGATCGTCACAATCCGAGTCAGTGGTCGTGATGGCCAGCAACTTGGAATTGGCACGGGTTTCGTCATTGATTCCAAAGGTTTGATTGCAACCAACTTTCATGTAATCACAGAAGGCAGATCATTCTCAGTCGAGTTGCCTTCCGGCCGTGTTCTGCCGGTATTGTCAGTCGAGGCATCAGACCGCATCAATGACCTCGCAATCCTGAGAGTGGATGTCGGTGAGAACAAACTCAAGTCCCTTGAACTGGATACTGACGAACTTCCTGCACAAGGCTCGCGTGTACTTGCATTTGGCAATCCTCTGGGCATGCGTGACAGCGTTGTGACTGGCATCGTATCTGCAATCCAACAGATTGAAGGCAGGTCAATGATCCAGCTGGCCATGCCAACACAACCTGGCAACAGCGGTGGTCCACTGGTGAACAGCGAAGGCACAGTGATCGGGATCATCAATATGAAATCTGCCATCGACGACAATCTGGGTTTCGCGATACCAATCGATCAACTGACCCCTCTGGTTGAGAATCCAAATCCGGTGCTTTACCAAAGATGGATCAACCTGGGCCTAGTCAGCGAAAAAGCGTGGCAAACCGTTTTCGATGCTGACTGGAACCAAAAAGGTGGTGTCATCATGGCACGAGGCGCCGGAGCAGGTTTTGGTGGTCGTGCACTATGTCTGGCAAGATCTGAACGGCCAGACGCAACTTTTGACATTGCGGTCAAAGTTCGGTTGGATGACGAATCAGGCGCAGCCGGTCTTGCCTTCCACTCTGATGGAAAAAATCGACACTACGGCTTCTACCCCAGCAATGGTCAACTCAGACTCACTTGCTTCAAAGGCCCCAATGTCTACTCGTGGGAAGTCCTCAAAGAAGTTCGCAGCAGATACTATCTGCCGGGCGACTGGAATCGACTGCGCGTCAAAATTGCACCAGGCAAAATACAGTGCTTCGTCAATGGACATCTGGTTATCGAATCGAACGACCGGCAATTGGAATCCGGTAAATTCGGGCTTGTTAAATTCCGGGACACAAAGCCCGATTTCAAGAGATTTGAGATAGGCGATGATCTTGGTGCACCCAGCATGACAAAACAAGCCGAACAGATGCTCGAGGAAATATTTTCTCAGCCGTCCAAACTGGGTGAACTGACTCCCGGCGACATCATGATTCTGGGAGAGGCTGATGAAGCCACACGCCTCTCCATCAATCGTCGGGTGGCAGATATTGAAAAACAGGCAAAGGAACTGCGACGTCTCGCATCCGATGTCACCATCGCCCCCACCATCCGTGAATTATCCCGATTGGCACGCGAGGACTCTGACACGATGCTGCTACGGGGCTCGCTGTTGATTGCGAAACTGGATGACCCGGACATCGACATAGAAGCCTATCTGTCACGTGTCGACGAAATGGGCAACGAAATTTCAAGGAACTGCAAACCGGACGCCTCGCCCGAATCCAAACGGAAAACACTGCACAAATATCTGTTCGAGGAAAACGGATTTCGTGGTGGGCGTGCTGAGTATTACCATCCTGCCAATAGTCATCTCAATCGAGTCATTGATGAACGTGAGGGACTCCCCATTACTCTCGCCATTCTTTACATGGAATTGGGTCGACGCATCGGAATCAGAATTGAAGGTGTTGGGCTACCCGGACATTTTGTGGCACGGCACGTCATTGATGATGGTGAGGGGCAACTGATTGACGTTTTTGAACGTGGCAAGCTTCTGACCACGGAAGATGCCCGGAATATTGTTGTGAACTCGGGCAAACGAGAGTTAACAAGCGAGGATTTACGCGCACAAAATCCAATTGAAATTCTGAACCGGGTTTTGGGAAATTTGATCAACGTTGCCGGTAACGATCAGGATGCTGAAGCGATCAATCGATACTGCGAAGCCGCCGTTGCAATTGATCCCCAGTCAGTTTTATCGAGACGCATGAGATCGCAGATTCGAATGATGACCGGACGTAACGCAGCCGCAATTCAGGATCTTGACTGGCTGATTGACAACGATGAACAAGGTTTCGCACAAGCCGAGGCAACGCGTCTACGAGAAGCATTGATCAAACGGCAGCAGGAACAGGAGAATTGAAAGTCCCGACAGACAAATCACGAACCTGACGTTTCTGTGCCCGCCCAAAGAATCAGCTCAACCGGCAGGTAAAACTGCAAAACGGATCCCACACGAAAACTCAGAAACCAAGCATCCTCCCTGCCAAACAACTGTTTACCTTCAGGAATTCCATTACATACACGTCATGAGGTGCCTGGCCTGAAAATCACACAACAAAAAACCCCCGCAAACCGTCAGGTATGCGGGGGTTCATCGATCGAGCGGAGGGCACGGGACTCGAACCCGCAACCCCTTGCGGGGCAATTGATTTCGAA
>JAAXJB010000099.1:0-7378 GCA_012270065.1 Rubripirellula sp.
GTGATCGTTTAAGTTCCTGATGCAACATCAAAAGAAAAAACACGGTGTGGCAACACGGTGTGGCAACATACTGAATCATGATGGTTATGTTCAGAAAAACAGGATTGGCTGGATGGCTCCTGATCGTTGGGCTTGTTCCTCAGGCCTTCGGGCAGGATGCATCGCCTGTCAGGCGTCAGGTTTCCGCTGCCGTGTTCCAATCGTTTTTGAAGCAATACTGCCGTGATTGTCACGGGGGTGAAAAACCAGAGGGCAATGTCAGTCTGGCCAAAATTGGATCATGGGAAGACCTGGGCAGGCATCCTCATCTGATCGAGAAGATCATCAAGGTATTGGACAGGAACGAAATGCCACCTGCGGAGGCAAATCAACCGACGGATGCCGAGCGGGATGCGAGGCAGTTTGTGTTGGGACGGGTTTTGAGAAAGAGTGTTGCCGAGAATCCAACTTCGTCGTCTTTCCGTATGCGGCGGATGAATCGTTTTGAATACGGCAACGCAGTCCGCGATCTTTTTGAGCTTGATTCGTGGGTCTACTCCATCAACGATCGAATCATTCGTGACCACAACGGTTACTTTCAGCCCGAGACGGGAAAAATGCCGGATGTTGTGGTGGTGGGAAATCGAATCATGGGGTTGCAGCAGTTGCTTGAAAACCGGCTGTTGGGGGTCATGCCTTTTCCCAAGGATCCGCCGGCTGAAAATGGCTTCAATAACCGTGGGGACCATCTCAGTTTGACGCCCGTCTTGATGCAGTCCTTTCTGGAATTGAGTCAATCTGTGGTCAATGCGGAGAACTTCGACAGGAACTGTGGCGTCTGGAAAGACCTGTTTGAGGATCCGGAAAATCCGCGGCCCGCAGAAAAGGTTGTTGCAATGACGGATCGAGATGCCATGAATCGCGGTCCGGGAGTTGCTATCTCAGCATGGCTTCGTATGGATCGGGTCACCGATGGATGGCAGACCGTTGTCCGTCGGGAAGCTGGCTGGCGTCGTCAGTTGTTGTCGATTGGAAAAACGGGCAACCTCTGGGGGCTTTGGATGGGGGCAGGCATCAACGGGAAGTATGTCGAGTTTGGTGCGGAAGTCGATCGTAAGAAATTAGGTGACGGCCAATGGCACCATGTAGCTGGAAGTTACGATGGAAAGCGAATGGAACTCTATGTGGACGGGGTGGTTGTTGGCACCAGAGATCTGGAAGGCAAGCTGGACACTCAAAGCCGAAGTCCGATGGAAGTTGGCTCCTACGGTGGTCGCGAGTTGTTCCACGGTGACCTGAAAGATGTCCGTCTGTTTCGGGATGGCCTGCCTCATGATCAGATAAAGAGCCTTGCCAGGGGCGCTGCGGTGGTGGCCAACGAACTTCTGGTTGGGCGTTGGCCAGTCAGCCGTGCTGAGTCAGGTCTGTCCGGTCGATCCGTCGTTGAACTTGCTCATCAACGGATTGATCGATTTCTACTCAGGGCGTTTCGTTCGCCCGCAGATGAACGGACGTCAGCGCTGTACAAAAACTATTTTGATAAACGTTACGCAGCGACGGGCGATTTTACCCAGAGCATGAAACAGGTTGTCTCGGCGGCTCTTGCATCACCGCGGTTCATTCTTGTCCATAACGAATCGAGTCAACACGGAGAGAACCAGGCGGACTACAACCTCGCCACTCGTCTTTCGTTTTTTCTGTGGAGTTCAATCCCCGACCAGCATCTTCTGCAATTGGCTGAATCGGGAAAATTGCAGGACAGAAAAATCTTGATGGAGCAGGTCGACCGCATGCTCAGTGACAGAAAGGTCAAAAATTTCTGTGACAGCTTTGCTCCACAATGGCTGAAACTCAATAACCTTGTCTCTGCATCACCCGATTTCGAGCAGCACCGGGAGTATTATTTTGGGGGTGATGACAAGATTTCCTACAAGCGGGGAATGCACATGATGCTGGAACCGCTTTTGAACTTTGAGACGGTTTTCATTGAAAATCGCCCTCTCCTTGAATTGGTCGATGCTGATTTTACTTATCGCAGTCATCTTCTTTCGGAATGGTATCAGGGTCGGGCAGCAACGTATCCGATCAATGTCAATTTGCGGCACATCGAATACAAACGTGTGCCACTGACGGACCGAAGGTATGGCGGAGTCATGACAACGTCAGCCATCATGGTCATGACATCAAGTCCGTTTCGCTCGCTGCCCATCACCAGAGGGTCATGGGTGTCGTCGGTCATTTTCAACGATCCACCCAAGCCGCCGCCAGATAATGTGCCGGTTTTGAATGCTGACGACGAAACCTTGCAAAAAGAAGGGATGACCGTGAGGGAAAAACTCCAGCAGCACAGCAGTGACCCACAATGTGCATCCTGTCATCGCAGGATTGACCCGCTCGGTTTTGCTCTGGAAAATTTTGACTTGCTGGGGCGTTGGCGGGATGATTACCGGACCGGCCTGGAAGTCGACGCCAGCGGCAGGCTGTTTGGCAAATCAGAGTTTCATGACGTGGTTGGTTTGAAAAACGCAATCAATGCTGAAAAGCAGATCTTTGTGACCGCCTTTGTAAAACACCTGATTTCCTATGCACTGGGCCGGGAGTTGACATTGCAGGATAGAATGGCGGCGGAGGAGATCGCCCGGCAAAGCGCCGAGGAAGGTTATCGAATGCGAAATGTGATTCGGAATATCGTGGTCCATCCCGTTTTTTCTCAGGGAGGCAGAAAGTGAGTAGTTCAGGCAGGCGTCAGTTTTTGTTTGGTACAAGTGGCAGCATGATGGCGCTGCCATGGCTTGAATTGAATGCAGGAACCGTCAAGCAGCAAACACCGCCACTGCGGTTTGCGTCCTTTTACTCTCCCATGGGCTTTGTTCGTGATCATTTCTTTCCCGAGCAGGGAAACGATGATTTTCTTTCCATGCCCACGTTGAGGCCGCTGAGGAAAGTGGGTGACAAGGTGTCACTCATCACCGGGTTGTATCGAGTCAACGTGCGTGGCACTGATGTCCACAATCAGGCCAGTTCCTGTTATCTGTCATCGCAGGATCCCCATGCTGAACTCAAGTCTCCGTATCCGATGGACCGCACGCTGGACCATCTGATCGCGGATCGCGTCAGCCATCGCACTCCCATCCGGTCCCTTGAATTGAATTGCAACAGTTTCAAGGACCTCAAGGAATCCATTTATCTGGACAACATCTCGTGGTACGGTCCGGAGCACGTTGCCACATCCATGAAAGATCCTCGAAAAGTCTACAGCCGGCTTTTCAAGACGCGAAGCTCGGACAGGGAGATCACCGATCTGGTTCTCGAGGATGCGGCAAACTTCAGGCGGAATCTGAATCAGCAGGATCGGCACAAACTCGATGAGTACTTTGAATCGGTGCGTGAAATTGAAAAACAGATCGAAAGACTCAATCGCTATTACGAGCATCATGGCAAGGCAGAATTAAAAGAACCTGAAAACGGACCCATGACCCGCGGAGAGTACATCCGCCTGATGGGGCGGTTGCTGCTGGTTGCCTTCCAGACCAATCTCACTCATGTAGCAACATTCATGCTCGCGCCCGAAAGATGGGGATCACCGCAGCAGTATCACGAACTGAACTTCACCAAATCCCACCATGGTTTGACTCACGGTCAGTCCAATGAAACTGTGAAAAAATTCCTTGTGCAAGTTGATCACTTTTACGTTTCGTTGTTCGCCGAGTTTCTGGAGCAGATGGATGCTGTCAACGAAGGCGATGGAACGTTGCTGGATCACAGCATCGTGACGCTCGGTTCAGGTTTGGGTGATGGTGAACACCACACG
Source organism: Rubripirellula sp. (assembly GCA_012270065.1). Classification (GTDB taxonomy): domain Bacteria; phylum Planctomycetota; class Planctomycetia; order Pirellulales; family Pirellulaceae; genus Rubripirellula. Next base: position 3,791 of record JAAXJB010000099.1, read on the forward strand.
ATGAACCAGCTTCCTGTTCTGATGGCCGGGTCCGCCCACGGGCGTCTGAAAACCGGGAAGATCGTTCAGTGCGCGGACGAAACCCCGTTGGCCAACCTGTGGTTGTTGCAGGCACAGTTGATGGGAACCGGGTTGAAAAGGTTTGCGGACAGTACGGGGCCTTTGGACCGTTTGCTGATTTGACCGTTGCAAACACAGATTGGCGTGAACACAGGCTGGTGAGTTCAGGAACGAGTGAATGCACTGGCGGATGATTGTAATTCTGCATGCGTGCATTTGGTGCGACTCATTCCGCTTTCAGTCTGACTTTGGATGTCCTGATGGCGGATGTTCCCTGCTGTGCGACCGGGAACGGAAGGTCAATCTGTGTGACGATTGTCGTGGTGAGTTCGCCGATAATGCCGGTTGAGCGAGAAATCTCCGTCACGGTAGCCAGCAACAGCAAGTTTTCTGTTCAGCCTACTTCCCAAGTCGCCGATTACCCGGATAATGATCCCGAATTCTCACACATGCGGATGTGGCGGAATTGGCAGACGCGCTAGATTCAGGTTCTAGTGCCCGCAAGGGCGTGGAGGTTCAAGTCCTCTCATCCGCACTCGTAAATAACGGGGTTTCTCGCCATCGCGGGAAGCCCCGTTTTTTGTTGGCACACCCGCGGGTAATGTTGCGCGTGCCCTGTTACGCAGACGGTGCAAGCATCGTCGTGGGGCTAAACGCGACTGCACCGCTATTCCCGCGCGTTGGTGTCATCCGGTCTTTGGTTGCCTGCCACATAGGTCAGACGCTTCGCGCAGCGTCCGGGCAGCTGCGGCGACCGAATTAGGTAGCATCGGCCTCATGGTTGGTTCCGGCGGCCAGCGATCGGGCTGGTCGTGGTACTAACGGGCCGGCTGTTGCCGTTTTTCTTGCAAGGCACAGCCTCAACCGTTTGACATCACGGTTGGCGTTGCGTTTTTGCTCATTTGATTAGGCAGATACAAGCGGAAAATTATCACCTCCACGACTGGTCTACGTCCATGGCCGGTATCAGAAATAGGGCCACGCCAATCAAAAACACAAAGAATCCAGCTGCTTGTAACCAAGGATTCAAAGTCGGGCCGACTCCAGACAGGAAAAATAACCAGCCACCGAACGCTACCAATCCAACACCACAAAGGCAAAGCAAAGCCTTCGTTGCGGGCCTGAGTTTGATTGGTTTACGAAAAGTTTTCTTCAATTTGTACCTTTTCAGTATGCTAAGGACCCAATTAAAAATTTTAGGATGCTTTCAATTTACCACTGTTGCTCGCGAGCTTTGCATTAAGACTTGTGTGACAATGTAAAACAATTGGGCAGTGGAAAAGGCACAGGCAGCACCCGCGCATATTCAGTCACCCGCGTTCAGCAGAAGTGCAAGCCGGCGGTCATCGACAACGTAAAACGTGATGTTGACATGACGTTTTTTCTAGACGACGCGAAGCATTTGCGATGCTAATCTGGTGGATAAGTATCAAATCGCGTAAAGCTGATCTGATGCTCCTTAATGCCACGTAACCCGTCTGAACGGTAAACATAAACCTCGAACGTTGCCCCTCGCGCGATCCCAATGTCGGGGTTTCGTTTCAAAAACGCTCGCATCTCCCGATCGACTTTTCTTATGGCTTTTGCATTGTGCCAACGAGTGCTAGAGGTCTCGAAGGCCACACCAAACGGTTGCGCGGTAATGGTGACGCCATCGATTCTGTGTTTGTAGGTATAGATGTTGTCCGTTTTGCCATTTGGATGCTCAATGGTGCCGAAAATACGTCGGGGGATCATTTCATTGAGTTCATCCCGATCCATTTTGTTTAGATCCCAACCTTTGATGTGCAAATTCGAGAGCACATGGTATTGCTCTGAATAAATGACAGGCAAAACGAGCCAGTAAGTGAGCGCGGCTAACAAGGGAAGTGCCAGTAAGGTTTTGAGGCTAAAACGCAAGGCTTTGATTCCTGAATACGATGGGGAATGTTCCGCGACTGCGAGCAATCATATCCCGAGACCCCAACGCCGGGAGCAGCGACGTTGAGCGGGGCTGCAATTGGTGTTCGGTCAAGCACTAGACCGAGGCCAGGATGCTACCACTCGTAATCTTCATCATCTTTCGGTGGGTCCCTCTCGGGTGACTTTGTTAGTGCTTTCCACAGTGCTGACCCTGCAAACAAGGAACCCATGGCAAACATTCCAACATTCCCGATATGTATGCCTGTACTTGGCAGCATGTACACCGCTATCCCCATGAACCCCAGGCCGCCTATCAGTCCGTAATAATCTTCTCTTTCCATGATCGCTGGTCCCTGCCGATTGGGTAAAAAAGACGTTTGTCGAAAACAAGTGCCTTTTATAACGACTGTTGAACGCACGGCGATGGGGCGGGGCTGTATTGGGTAGATGACGTTTCGTGGCGAAAACAGGACACGGAAAACGGGAAAGTTGCGAAATTGCGAATCGCCCGTCTGCCGGCTTCAATATGCCGAGACTGATTCAGTCACAGGAGCATTGGGATTGGCAGCAGTCACCACCACTTTTTTTCGGCGCAAGAGGGATACCACCCGAAATGATTCTGCGAACGGGCTCCCCCGTCTCTGGATGTATTGTTAACTTCTCATCGGTAACCTTTTGGAAAACCTCAAACTGCTTGGGGGACTCGGTTTCCGACTTCGGAATTGTCTCATAAACATACGTGGGCATTTGCGTACTCTGGCTTGAATCAGTCACTCATTGGGTTGAACGCGATCACGGCTGGCAGAATTCCATTTTTTGTCGTATTCGCCTACTTACAGCCTAGCCAATGTTGCATCAGCAGAAAAGTGTCGCGGCGTTGCCCATCGCTGCCAGCAGAGCACCAGTTTTTACTGCTTGAAGATACAAGCGAAGTTGATCCCGACGCGGTGCCGGGTTCGGCAATGGGTTCGCCGTGAGATAGCTACTTGCCGTTGCCGTACTTTTCAAGCAGTTCAGTCGCGCGTTTCTGCCCTTGCGATAACTGCTCGGGCGTGAGCCTGGCAGCTATCTGGGCGTGTATCATTTTATCACGTTCGTCACCGCCAGCCGAAGCGACAGCGTACCACGCGTATGCTAAAGCAGCGTCCTGTGGCACGCCTTCGCCTTTGTAATACATCATACCTAGCATGCTATGCGATTTAGCATGCCCTTTTTCTGCCGCCACGCGGAACAACCTCGCTGCTTGCGCTTGGCTCCTTGGTACGTTGGCGCCGAAGTACATCATGCCAAGGGCGAACTGAGCATCCGCATGTCCCTTCGCCGACGCCAATCGGTACAAATTTACAGCTTCCGAATAGTCCGGTCGCACGCCTTGCCCTTTGTTGTACATTCTGGCTAGTTCGTACTGAGCATCCGCAAGCCCCTGATCTGCCGCCAAGCGAAACCACTTCATTGCTTCCGCATAGTTTTGTGGCATGCCTTGCCCATCGCGGTACATCACACCAAGGTTGTACTGAGCAAGGGCATCCCCACTCTCCGCGTCTTTTTGCGTAGTCGCGAAGACGGGAACAGGTACAGCCGATGTAGCCTGCCCTGAAGACGCAGGTGCTGAAGACGCAGGTGCTG
>JAAXJB010000099.1:7478-9602 GCA_012270065.1 Rubripirellula sp.
GGTACAGCCGATGTAGCCTGCCCTGAAGACGCAGGTGCTGAAGACGCAGGTGCTGGAGACGCAGTTGCTGAGGACGCAGGTATTGGGAATGCAGGTGCTGAGGGCGTAAGCTGCCTCTGACCACATCCACAGATCGCAAGAACAGCAATACAGACAACAGTTAACTTAAAAAGACTCACGATAACCCCATCAAGGTCTGAAAAGGGAATACCAAACAACCTTCAATCACTATGAGCGTCGCGTACCAAGCATAAACAAAACCCCAACGGTTGGGCCAGAGCGATGGGGCGAGGCTGTTTCGTGAAGATGGGATCGGTATTGGCGGCGGGCTTGCTTGCAATCGTTGCGGAACGTCATGGACGTGACCCTCGACCCGATCGACATCAAAACTGCCAATGCAATCGCAACATCGGCACGGTTCCTGACCCATGAGGTTGCCGGAGAAGACGCTTGAGGGTGGCTTGAGGGTTGGATTCTCAGGTGTGATGGCTAGGATGAGGAGTCTGCAAGGCACGTTGCCCGAAGGCCCTGGTGACTTCATTGGATTGATCGCGGAGGAATAGATGAGAACTGCAGGAATCGCAGCGCTGGCTTATTCACTGTTTGTCTCCGGCGCACTCGGGGCGGATGTGAAGGAACATGGAGCGATCGGCGACGGACGTGCCGATGATACTGCCGCCATTCAACGGGCGGTGGAACTCGGCGGCACAGTAACGTTTCCCGATGGAACGTATCGCATTACCAAAACGATTGCCGTGAAGCTGGATGAAACCGGATATACCGCATTGAGCGCAAGCGGAGCTGCGAAGTTGGTGATGGCAGGCCCCGGGCCTGCCGTGAAGTTCGTTGGCACGAACGAGGCAAAGGAGAACCTTGTCCGAAGCCGGGCGCAAGTGTGGGATCGGGAGGCCCGGCCGCTGGTCAACGGATTGAGAATCGAGGGAGACCATGATGCAGCGGATGGGATTCAGGCAGAAGGTACCGTCCAGTTTACTGTGACAGGAACTCAGATCCGTGGAGTCCGAAACGGTATCCATCTGACGAAAAGCAACCGGAATGTGGTCATCAGTAATAGCCACATTTACGCCAACCGTGGAATTGGGGTTTTCTACGATGACGTGTATGTGCATCAATCCAACATCACCGGTTGCCACATCAGCTACAACCTCGGTGGTGGAATCGTGAGTCGCGCTGGCGACGTACGCAACATTCAGATCGGGTCTTGTGACCTGGAAGCAAATCTCGATCCGGATGGCCCGCCTGCGGCGAACGTGTTGCTTGATTCAAGAGGGGCAAGCAAGGGGGTTGCTGAAATCGAGATTGTCGGGTGCACGATTCAGCACACCTACAAGGGGCCGGGTGGTGCAAATGTGCGAATCATCGGTGCTGGTCAAGAAGATGAAGATGCCGATATTCGCAAGGGGAATGTAACGATTGCTAACAATGTCCTGTCGGACGTGCAGGTGAACGTCCATCTGCAGAACGTGAGAGGCGCTGTGGTGAGCGGGAACACGATGTGGCGAGGCTACGCGCACAACATTCTGATCGAAGGATCACAGGATGTTGTGGTTGCGTCGAATACGCTGGGCCGCAGCCCGCGGTATTCGACACGCGGACGGCCAACAGAGACCAACGCAGTTCTTATACGTCATTCAAAGGATGTGATTTTTAATGCGAACGTTTTGTCTCAAACGCGTGGCGCACCCGCAGGGTTGAGCGTGATCGCTTCGAAACGGGTGAATGTTACTAACAGCACAATTGTTGATTGTGATGGTCCGGAAATCCTGCTCGACGATGTGTCATTGGTTCGCATCTCTGATTGCATCTTGAATGATGATCGCAAGGATTCACCAAATATCAAGCAGAGCGGTGGTTCACGAATTCAGATTGTGGATAACCTGCAGGACTTGGGTTCAACTCCGTAGCTGTTGCGTGTGTGGGGGCCGCCGCATCAATGGGGCTGCTTCACCGCCAAACCGTTCTGTGAGCCAGAGGCTATGAACGATATGCGGGAGCTTCCACCAAGTGCTGTGGCGAGCCGTACCTTACCTTAACTGTGCATTTGATACCGTCTGTCGCATGATCCTCGGCCTGTCAGTAACAGCAGTTTTAACGCAAGCTGGC
>JAAXJB010000081.1 GCA_012270065.1 Rubripirellula sp.
AGATCAAGGCCAGTGACGGAATAGGCGTTGCTGTCGACGGTGGCTGTTGTGTTGACCGTGTTGGTCCCATCGGAGATGGCAATCGACACGGTTTGATCGTCTTCCACGCCGGAAGTGACTCCTGAAATAGAAACCGAACCAACTTCTGAAGCGTTGAGGAGTCCATCACCGCCGTCGTTTATGGCAACAGAGAGTGATGGCGCGTCTGGACTATCAACGATTTCCAAATCGCTGAGTTCAAAGCTCAGCGTCATATCACCTGTGCCATCATTTTTCGCACCGATGACAAGAGAGGCGGGGACTGTTCCTCCATCAGTCAAAAAAGTACTCCAACTTGTTGAGTAATCAAAAGTTCCTTCTATAGGTGCTCCCTTTAAATAATCAAGATCAGAATGGCCAAGTATTGTTATCGCTCCATTCTTAATGTCAATTGCATAGCTGTAGGTATGTGCTGATGAATCAGAAAAAGTAGTCGCCCAGGGTGAAAGGGTTGATCGATTGTCACCACGTGCGAGAATAATTTGATATTTTCCACTTACTTTCGCCAATCGAATAACTGCATCAAAGTCTTTGTGAAGTTCAACCTCGTCCCAATCAGCGTCATTGCTTGGGGCGCCTATTCTACTTTCCTTGGGGATCCCAATAAAAAACTTATAGTGATTTGAGCTTAAGTCTGGAAATATTTGGTCCTCAACCCAGCTTTCAGGAATAATTAGGCGCTCGCCTTCAGCAAGTGTTGATCCAAGTTCTGCCGCTTCATTGGTCAGAAGCGATGTTGTCTCTGTTCCAGATCCATTAATCTCAAGTGTAGGCGTGCCGCTTAAACTCGACCATGCAGTTAGCCCGCTTTCGCGGTCTACACTAGTGATGTCTTGATCGTCAAAACGAAGTGTTTCGACGTTGGTGATGACATCGATTCCATCCGTTCCATCAACAGTTATTGAGTTGGAACTGAGGTCTTCTGAGGGATTGGAGTAGGTAATTGTGAAATCACTTCTATCGCCATCGAACACAGCAATGTCACTACCGCCATCACCACTTATTGTGTCGTCTCCATCTTGTCCATGGATAACATCAATGTCTGCGCCACCATTGATCAGATCATTTCCATTTCCTCCATAAATCGTATCCTTCCAGTCTCCTCCCCTTATTGAGTCGTCATCATCGCCGCCATCAATATAGTCAGTCGATGCACCTCCATAAATTGTGTCACTTCCGTCTTGGCCATAGATTGTATCGGCTCCTTCTCCTCCATAGATTGAGTCATCTCCATTTCCTCCCAGGATTGAATCGTTTCCTTCACTTCCTTTGATGGTGTCTTCAAGCTCCCCTCCCTCAATCGTGTCATCTCCAGTGTTTCCTGTAAGGCTGTCTGCTCCACTGTTGTCATCTCCTTCACTGGGATAGAGGTCTCCACCCGAATCGCCAGTCCAGGTTTCGAATTCAGCGTTGATCCACTGGTTGTTGATAAAGATTAGGCCATAGCATTGTCCGTCGGATTGTCCACTGGATGGTTGTTGTTGTGGAGTCTCGAGTACCAAAGATGCAAATGTATTTCCCTCGTCTCCAGGGGTGTCTGTTGAATTCAGTCGAGCATCAAGATAGTGGCCAAATTCTGCAGTAAGAACAAATAAGATATCTCTTTCCTTTGTATTTTTTAGCCAATTTTTGTTGAGATAAATTGTGCTCGTGCTTTCTGCATAGGCACCAGCACCGCCAGGCATGGCACTACCAGGCAACAGCTCAATGGGAGGAAGATCCCGGATATCACCTTGTGCCAGCCGATCAACGATGCGTTTCAGCTGCTGCCTCGCTTGGCCACGCTTCAGCTGCAGTGCTTCAATGCCTGCTCTGAGGAGGCAACCATCTGCTGCCCAGGTCTGCAGCTGGAGCAGCCAACTTTGATAGAGACGATCGTCCAGCAACACCCGATAAGGGTTATTAATTTAAAATTCTAGTATTGAGTTAGTTGTGTGGCCTGCCGTATCTGCAGAACCGGCCGCTTTTTCGTTCCCTGCAAATGCTGCGAGAACTGACTGCCACTTCAGAGTGTCAATCCCTGTTTGCTCGGAGTTCTCTTCATGACGCTTGGTGAAATGGCTACGCCTGCCGCGATCCAAGTGCTGGCAAATACTCTCAACCCAGATCAACCCCGCTGCCTGCACTTTTTTTGGTGTGTAATCATCACCAAGTCAAGTAGAGACATAACGTGAGTTGCAACTCACCAATAGTTGATGAGAACGCTACTGAAGTCTTTTAATCTCCAAAAAAGATACTGTGCTTGTATCAGTTAGCTCTTTTGCACTCTTGTAGTGATCAGGATAATTGACGCACTAATGCAGTATCTCTCTAGCTGCCTGGTGTCGGTTTGGCGAAGGCCTCTTCGTTGCCCTGTCGGTTGCTTATTTATGATTTATACAGCTCTGAGGTTAACCCGATCCAGTCGTTGGAGCAGGTCTGTACATATGGGTTCATCTCCAAAGCTGACATGCTGCTGCAACTCCGCCACAATTAGAGTCTGAACCCATGCTCTGAGTCTTTGGCTAGCCAGACCAATCGCTGCTCACGAGACAACAACGTAGATGGCTTGCTTGATGAGTCGAACAGAATTAAGTTGTCGAATCAAAAGGCACCGCTGAGTCTTCGTAACTGGAAAGGGGAAGCTCTTCGCGCTTCCAGCAAGCGCTCTGACGTCATGAAAGCAGTCGTTGGCCGCTCTGGTTTCAAGGCTTTGTTCCAAGGCCAGGGGCCGCAAGTAAGCCATTTCAGGTTGCTGGTGGTGAATGCCTCACTGATCGTCAACAGTGAAGCCGATTGGCAGCGTATTAGTCGTGCGCTCAGAAAGGGCTGGGAAAGTGTCTTTGGTGATTTCTTCCAGAACGACGGAGCCATTGGTCTTAATGTGCAACCGGATGCCAACGGTGATGGTCTCTTCGATCGAGGCCAAGGCCGGGTTTATCGGATGGTTCCCGACTCCGATGAGATGGTCAGGTTTTGTTCCAAGCAGGGGGAGCCGCTCTCGCGCAAAAGCTTGAAGCTGTGTGACGCGGGCCAGGCGCGGAGAGTCGATTATGTATATGAGGTGCTGCTCCAAAAGGGTTCTCCTCGAAAGCCCGCGTTCAAGCTTCTCAATTTCGATGTCGATGGAATCACTACGGAAAAGTCATCATGGTTGTCCCAGGCAGAAGCTTTGTTCGCGGCCTGGGATGCCCGCTTTATGTCGTTGATCCTTGCACCTGCCAGTATTGGTGGAACACTTGTTTCGGCGATGGTGGATGGGAATGAAGCCGATGAACAACTGATCCGTACAGTGTTTGGCGTTACGTTGTCGCTGCAGTCGTTGGATTCTGGCTCCCTGAGTGGTCTGTCGATCTCCGCCGAAAGCGGTTAGTTGCTCAAATCCCATTAGTTTTCCTTTATCAGCTCAACTACTCTTCCTTGCCCAGCCATGTCTGCCCATCATTCAGGAAATCTCTCTCGCGTTGATCGGGATGGTGATGGTTTTGTCGATAGTGCGGTCACTTTTACCTTGTCTGTCGATGGTAAAGGGCTTCCTCTATCCAACTGGAAAGGTCGTTTATTCTCTGATGATACGACGAAGAATTGGACGCCAGTTCGCGCTATTTCTGGATTGAGTGGGTATGAGGTTCTTGTTCAGGGGAAGGAGCGCAGAAAAGGATTGTTTCGGGTTCTTGATGTTAATTTGTCAGGCCGTATTAATGGGCGCTCGAAATGGCTGTCTGATGATCGTGCGTTAAAGAAGAATTGGGAAGACCTTTTCGGAGATGTCATCCAAGTTGATGGCATTCTGGGCTTGGAGAAGGATACGGATGGGGATGGATTCCTTGATGATGCAGATGTATATCTGATGCCGTCTTCGGACGGACCAGTCACGTTGAAGAATGATGATGGTAAGGCGTTAAGCGATAACAGTTAAAAACCATCGGATGCTAACCTGGCTGTTGATGTTGAGGGAGGTTTTCAGGTTCTGCTCCGCAAACAAGGCCGTAAGGCGAGCTTGTTTCGACTTCTTGATGTGAATCCTGATGGGACGGTATCGGGCAAAACAGGTTGGAAGAAGGCTGCGAATGCACTGTTTGCCGGTTGGGATGCGCGTTTTCGTTCGGCAATTCTTGCGGCCAGCAGCAGCGGTGGCGCCATCACAGCGGCTTCAGTTGATGAACCGCCTGCCAGCAGTCATCTGATCTACACCGCGACGGCGACAGATCTGTCGGAGGTGGTCTATAGCCTGGAGGCGTACGACGGTTTCTCCCTGGATGGCTTGTCGATCGACTCCGCTCTCGGAGAGGTTCGCCTGTCTACAGAGGAGTTGATCGCCATACCGGAGCGTCTGCAGTTCACGGTTGTTGCAACAGACGTTGCTGGCAACAGCAGCTCCCTTGATGTTGTTGTTGACCTGACGGTCGAAACATCAGCACCTGATGATCCTTCAGACGAGGGAGCTTCGGCTTTAGGGGATGGAGTGCAGGTCAGCATGTCCAGCTTTGATGTGCCATCAACAGATGATTTCAACAGCACTGAGGGTGATGGGGCGCCGACCAATGTTGATCTTGACGGCCCGGACATAAAAGTCACGTCGATTTACGACGACGTCGAACAATCCCAAACGGACCCCGTAAACGAGGATCTCCTTCCGCCGGAGATCAACCCGGACTCGGAGCTGACGTCAGCACTTCGCCTTGACGCTTCATCGGATTCCGGTAGCTCGGATCGCGATGCAGTCACCCAGTTGCGAATCCCTCGATTTTCAGGCCAGGCGACTCCTGACTCGCGAATTGAGTTGTTTGCAGAGTGGACGGAAGATTCCATTGCAGAGTCGACGTTCCTTGGTGCCACATCCGTCGATGAAGATGGTGAATGGCAGTTGACGCTCTCTGACGAGACAGCATTGCTTGATGGCCGCTATTCCATTAGCGCCCAGGAGCTGCATCTCGATGGAGTGGAACGTTTGACGACTGGGGTTCTTGAACTCGTGGTGGATGGTCTGGCTCCTGTATTCACCTCTGCTGGGTCTGCATCAGCCATATTGACCCTCCCCGCTGATGCGTTCCCGCCGACAGATGGCGTTGCGTTCGTTTCCAATGATGGAAGTGATACTAATCCAGGAAGTTTACAAGCACCGTTCAGAACGATTCAACACGCGATCGATAATGCTGAAGCCGGCGATGTGATTTCAATCCGTGGAGGAACGTATCGGGAGCGGCTCAGAATTTCTGATTTAAATGGCCGTAAAGATGCGCCAATCACGTTTGAAAATTATCAGAATGAAGAAGTTGTTCTTACTGGTGCGACTTCGATCAACACAATTTGGCAGGAGCATGACGACAACATCTGGAAGACGAATCTCAACTTCGATGTCTCTCAGCTATATCTAGATGGCCAGATGTTAACCGCGGCTCGTTGGCCGAACGTCACGAAGGAATGGGACCGGTTTGATGATTCTGATCGCCGAAATGCAACTCCAGACAGTTACTGGGATATCGAAGGTACACGTGCTCTGGCCCTGGTTGATCCTGAGATACCAAATGTGTATAGAAATGATGGAAGTCAACATCGTTTGTCTGATCTTGATTTCAGTGTCGATGGGGCCATGTTGGTTCCTCACAAGCGCTTTGGCCAAACTCAATCTGTTGAAATCATTAATCACAAGGTTGGCGAATCTAGCTTTGATATTGATTCAGATTTTGAATTGTGGCTCCGCAGTCCCGGGCAAAATGTCCTTAAAAATTTCAACTGGATCAGTGGGAATGACGGTTCTGTTGAGACTGGGGACCTTTGGCCCACCAAAAATGGTCCTGTTAAGGGAACCAAACAGTTTCATTATCATCTCGAGGGCCATTTAGGGTTTTTGGATCGCCCTCAGGAATGGCATTACGACAAGGAATCTGGAGATCTCTACGTCTGGCTGCCTGATGATCAGGATCCCAATTTTAGTGACCTGCAGGCGCGTGCCTGGGATCGTTCAACCTCTTATATAGCTGATTCTGACCAACATCCCGATGCTGATTATCACTTGTTGCTGGAGATCGATGATTCATCTTTTCTAGATTTTAAAGGGATAACCTTACATACTGGAATCTTTAAACTGAATCAAGCGACAAATTTAAATTTTGATCAGATGCGTTTCCTGTATCCGACCTATGACGGTCGGATGTTGAAGGATGGACGACGTCCACTTTATGACAATCTTGTTAAACCAGTCAGCCTGAAAGGTCGACCAGAATTAGAGGAAGTTCCCGATTCCAACATCAGTTTTGTTAACTCTGAATTTGCCAATGGCATAAGTCATTTGCTGCGCGCTTCGGGCCCTGGCCTGGAATTGAAGAATAGTTATTTACACAACGTTCGCGACCGAGGAGCACTGAGGGTTTCTGCGGCGCCACGTATGAATGTTGAGAGAAATACTTTCCATACCTTTGGCTTTGGTGGTGCAGGAAAAATTGGCGATTCTTCTGTTTGGCGTTACAACCACATTTACGCCTTCCATGGCGATGGAGATATTTCAGGGATACAGGTTCCTGCATCATCTCAAGAAGGATCTTTGGTCTCCTACAACTGGATTCACGATGCGCCAGGTCGTAATGGTATTCGATTTGATGGAAGTCCTGCTGGAATTCGCGGTATTGCACATCATAATGTTTCCAGGCAAACGCGTCGTGGGATGAGAATAAAGGGCGATCAGCATAAGATCATGAATAACACTTTAGTTTCTAATTTTTCCTACGATCTTAGTGCTGACCGTGGTAAATTTTATGGTTACCTGGATCTTAATCGTGATGGCATTGATGATGGAATGGAATGGAGTCATCGATACTTGCCATCAAAATATGGCAAGGATCCGAACCGGCGTCTAGGCCATTTTAATTCAATCATCCACAACAATGCTTTTGATCGCATGCCTGATCCCTTCGGTGTTGGTTCACCGAATCAGGCCTTTGGTAATTCCTATGTAAGTGATCATGGACAAGACAATAGACGCACAACATTGATTAAAGAAGAGTTACGGGATCCTGAAAATTTCGATTTCCGGCCAAAACATAATTCAGTCCTTGTTGATACAGGTCACCATATCTCTGGCATTACAGATGGATATCAGGGAGAGGCCCCAGATAGTGGCGCCTATGAGGTTGGAGCTGACTCCTATTGGATTCCAGGTCATCGCACAAACAAAGCCAGAACCCCAATTGCCCCAAATGGTTCAACAACTGTCAAGCCTGATGCAGATTTGATGTGGCTTGAAGGGAAGAATGCTGCGCTGAATCTTGTTTACTTTGGTGAGGATTCAACCAATCTTCCGCTGTTAAGTTCGCAAGCTAACAATATTTTTACACCACCTGAGAATTTAATACCCGGCCGATCCTATTACTGGCGGGTAGATACTAAACAAAAGGACGGCTCCATTGTGGAAGGCGATCTTTGGTCTTTTCAGGTAGCAAAAGCACGGACGGTGATGCCGAGTGTTCTTGTTCGTGCTCTTCCTGGGGATGTCCTGCCGATTGATCCTGTGTCTAAGTCGCCTTTGCCTGATTATGACTTTTTCATGGGAACCTATGAAGTTACGAATGCGCAATATGGGCAGTTCTTGAATTCTTTTGCATCTGTTGATGAGTACTTACTGTACGATACCAAAATGGGTCTGACAGATGTCAATCGAGGTTTAGGTGGAATCATTCGGCAGGGAGAATCGGGCGATTATTCCTATAACGTTGTTCCTGAATTAGCCAATCATCCAGTAACTTATGTAAGCTTTTATGATGCTGCACGTTATGCGAATTGGCTGTCGACTGGTAGCACAGAGGACGGTGTTTATGCGATCGAGTCAAGCCAAAGTGTCAATGTAGGAAAAGAAATTCCACGTGACCAAGATGAATTTGATAGAGGTGCATATGCGCTCCCTTCCCATGCGGAATGGCTAAAGGCTGGCCTGTATGACTCTTCCTCAGATCCAACGCTATACACCTTCCCAACCCAGACTGATTCCATTGGGGCAGACCAAGCCAATATTGAAGGTTCAACTTTTGCAGGGCTCTCACCTGACGCCAGCTTCGAAGATCCACGCCCATCTGGCACCTACGACCCACTTGGTAATGCTTGGGAATGGCTTGACGACGTTGCTTATTTGCCCAGTGATTTACCTGGAAAACTTCGAAAGGGAGGCAGTTTTCTTCACCCGGTTAGCCTCAACTCGATGAGCTCACTTTCCCCTGGGAAAACCAAAGTGGCCTCTGAACAAGGTTCAGAATGGGGATTCCGTGTTGTTCGTAAACGGACCGACAATCAGCCTCCTGTATGGAAATCAACCAGCTGGGAATTGGATGATGCCTATGAAAATGTATCTTATGCATCAACGATTGCTGATCTTGCCTTTGCTGCCGAGGGAGACCCTCGCAGCTTTTCAATAGAGGATTGGCCTGAGTGGTTGAGCGGGTCGTCGAGTGGAGAGCTTACAGGAACACCAGGATCCGGCGATGTTGGCAATAAGTCGATTGTTTTTCGTGTTGAGGATTCTCTAGGGGATTCGGAAACTCTTGATATTCCTTACACCATGAAGGTGGTTCCAGATACAACCATTTATGTTTCTCCTGATGGAAATGACGAGGATCCTGGATCATTCGAGCGTCCCTTTGCAACTATTACACATGCGGCGTCGATTGCTCAACCAGGTGATCGGATTAAGCTGAGAGGAGGCACATACAAAGAAAGAGGTCATATTGACAACTTCCATGGCACTGAAGAAGAGCCAATAAGGATCAGCCATTACAGCGATGAAAAAGTTGTATTTGAATGTGCAAAGGATATTGCAAGCGAGTGGGTGCCTCATAAGGGCAATATCTGGAAAACAACAGTCGATTTTGATGTGTCTCAGTTATTCCTTGATGACGCCATGCTCATCGGGGCACGTTGGCCAAACATCAATAAGCACTGGGATGAATATGATGAGTCTGATGGTAATAATCCTACTCCAGGCAGCTACTGGGATTTAGGAACACGTTCTCATGCGAATCGTATATTAGAAGAAGGAGCAGTGACAAATCGCTTTAAAAATCAAGATGAAGTCCATAGCCTGTCTGATCTTAATGTCAGCGTTGAAGGTGGTGTTGTTGTCGTTCATGGAGTTGGACCGAAAGTTTTTGATATAACAGCTCACACCGCTGGTGAAGCAACTTTTGAAACTGCATCTGTGGCCGATGAACAGAATCTCTTAGAGAATTATTACATCACAGCAGATCTCGATCTCCTTGATTCAGAACGTGAATGGTTTTACGATAAAGAAAAAAAAGAATTATACGTTTGGCTTGAAAACAATGCTAACCCCAATCAAGCATCGATCAAGGCGCGTGGTTACACCGAGCAAGAACACCAGACAGACTCTGATCGAATTCTAAAAGTATATGATTCATCTCATATCAAATTTGA
>JAAXJB010000095.1:0-8418 GCA_012270065.1 Rubripirellula sp.
TGTGGAATCGTGATTTCGGCGGGACCCCAGCCGAGCCCACGAAACAGTTCGACTGCTGGTGTTTGAGCATTGCCGACAGTTGCGGCCCACTTTGCCTGTTGATTGGCGGGCAGGCCGGCTGTATTCATCAGGTTGAGAAGCTGACTGTTGCTGTGTGTGTGGAGAGTCAGACGACCGCCTAGGTCTTCGATCTTGGGTGCGATCAAAGGACTAATCAGTTTTCCTTCACGTTTTGTGAAAGGCGGCAGCCCAAGATCGACCCAGATGCTGTCCGGGTTACCGTCACCATCGTTGTCAACATCCCATTCGCCATCGATCAATGCCTGCAGCAACTGGTTCAGGCGAGCCGGATTGTTGTTGATTGGAAGAGCCGTTCGCAGGGCGTATTCTGCACTGCCGCCCGTGAAGCGTTCGTTGATGGATGGTGATCCGTTTCCAAGCTCGTTCTGTGCAATTGGCAGTGGGCGGAAAGTGGCCCGCTGCAGACTCGCAATCAGCTGATTGAATTCCTGGTTGCTCGCATTCGACCAGTCCTGTGATTCATTCACCAAATAATTCAGAACAGCAGGGCGATGGAATGATGGAATCACTGATCCATCATCGCGACGAAGGCTGAGCCACCAGTTGTTGTGGTCGGGTGCATCGTAGTCTTCGTCAAAGTCACCAGGTGTCTTGCTCTTGTCGACCTCGCGTCCCAGGTGATTGGGCTGCAATGAAACGGGCAGACCTGTAAAACCGGCATCCTGAATCGCTGTGCCCGGAACGGTTTGTGATAATTCAGCAACATCAGCGATCCTGCTGTTCAGGTTGTTGCCATCAAAGCCAACACCGGCTGAATTTCGGGGCGCACCATTAAGAATGAACGTGAATCCATCTGTGGTGATATTTGTCGGGTCTTCATAGAAATAACTCAGCAGATTTCGCAATGTGGCATTGCTGGTCATGCCGACGTCATCAAGGTCAATGAACAGATCATCCCAAGCGGGAATTCCACCAGTGGCTGGACGATAAGCGGATCGCATTACCCGGTAAGTCCGGTTGGCCAGAGGACCCTCGGTGAACGTAATCAGCCTGCCTGCATACACGTCGTCTCTGGCTGGCAGGTTCGCCGGTCGGGCCGACCCGTCTGCACTCGCAGGAAAGCGTATGAAACCGGTGAATCGGTCAGCAGTATCTGACAATTGGGTCAAAGGCCAGTTGTTGGGGTCAGATACCCCAAGCAGTTGTGGTCCGAGATCGTACTGGTTGACATGTTTGACTTGCAGCGCAAGCCCGTCGTGACCATAAAAATCACTCAGCAGATCTTCACCGTAAAATGGATTGTTGGGGTCATTCGTACCGCGGACCAGAGTCATCAACGCTTCGTTCATGATCCAGTTGACATCTGGTTCACGCGTGCTTCGCTTGGACAACGCCAGCGATGCATCACGGGATTCATTGCTGAATACCAGATAGGCAGCGACAAGGATGCTGAAGAACGTCAGTGAACTGAGCACGACTAACAGGATCACACCCTTGCGGCTGGCCGTTCGTTTTTCGTGTTGGTGCATGACAGTAATCTCGGTGCGGTGAAGAGAAGAAAAGGGAGATTGAGTCAGTTCAGGATTAAAGGTCACTCAGTTTGACGATTCGTTCAGTCACTGAGACAACACCCTCCACCATGGTGGCGTAGGTGTTGCTTGAAAACGGGATCGTTGCCGGGCTACCGGTTCTGTCCGCCACGATGTAGGGCGTCCAGTTGTTGTAGGTTGCGTTGCTGCTGGTGCTGTAAGGGTTTGCCTCGGGAGTCGTGGCGTAGCCACTGCTGTAGTCGAAATCCCAGTCTGGACCCTCAAGTGTGACTTTTTGCCGCCAGACATTGTTGGTGAATGCACTACCGGTCGCATTGTCATACACGGTTCCCCCAGGAAACCGTTCTTCTGTTCCGTCAACACTGATGACTCGGTACCAGCGGTGATAATCAATCAGTTTGTCGGTAGCGATCTGCGAAAACCGGGACAGCATGACCCAACTACCAGGCAAGATTTTCGGGATGGTGTTGGCGTTGGATGTCAGGTGAACGATGCCCCCGGCTCCGCCTTTGAAGCCGTTGGCATAAGTGACGTAGGCCAGTCGTTCACCCAGCGCGTTGCCTTCTGCTGTTGCTGGTGGGGTTGTGTTGCTCGAAGCGTCAAAGGATCTGAGGCGGCGACGGATCACAACCACAGAAACAGAAGCGTAAACACCTCCCGGCAGCGGGTTGACCGTTGCAATCCACGTGTATTCGCCGCTGGGAATTCTTTTGCCATACTCCAGTCCGCCTGCGACCGGAGCGATCTGGCCACTGCTGAGCGTTGCCGGCAAGGACTTGTCAGTTCCCCGCGTAATGAGAAGATCATCCTGATTTTCAGTGAGTCGCAACGCTTCGGTGACATTGATGAAACGTGAGAAAGTCGAAGAAGAATCTTCCTTGACGCCTACACGGAACATCCGTGGTTGTCGCGTAGGCCAACTTGTCGAATTGCCCGAAGAAGGATCTTTCATCGGGTCATGTGTCTGCTTGTAGTAGGGAAAACAGCCAACGTAATAACTGTTTGGTGTTGTCGCGTTGTAGGGTGAGGCCATCAGCGACGCACACATCGGATCAATGCAGAATGAGGGGGTGACAGGTGGCGGGTCAATCCCTGGGAGAACCTGTTGGTAATAGTTCAACGGAAACGTTGCAGGAAACTCTGGGCCGCCCTGAAGATCCGGATTGGTTTCACCCACTGCCTGGGGATCGATTGCACCAAACGTGATCGCACCAAGACGATCGTCCGACAAAAAGTGATTGGCGAGCAACTGGGTCTGGACATTATTGGCGATCACGGGCGCGACACTCAGGCTGATGGAGTCCTGCGCCCTTTTGCCTGCCAAAGGCAGAATTGAAAGCAGGCCCAGCAGCCCGATCAATATGACACCGATCGAGAAAATCACCTCTACCAGCGTGACCGCTCTGCGCACCGTTTGTTTCAAGTCTGATTTTCTCATTCGATGTCCACCGTGTCAGCGAAATTTGCCAGTAGCCTCGCCTCAGTGATCGCAGGATCAAGAGCCGAGTTGTAAGGGTCGACAACAATGCCTGTCGGTATCGAAGACACCGACGAGAACGGAGAAGACACGACACGTCCCGTTCCGGGGTTGATGACAACCCATTTCGATTCCAGATTCACCAGATTGGCAGGCGCTTTCTTTTCAGGCGTAAAAAGATTGTCTGGCCGGATGCCGTCCGAATCACCGAGGCAAACGAATATCTGTCCCTGTGGGAATGAGGGGACATCACTGAAGGCACTTGTGATCGATGCAACACTGCCATCGGGACCAAACACAATATCAATCGGCTTGGCATTGGCACCGCTTTGAATATCGGCGGTCAGTGCGGAGGGCGCAAATTCATTGCCCCTCATTCCTGTGCCCGAATAATTCAGGTCGACAGCGACTCCCCGCGGTAACGAGTACGGCGCTGCTGTCGAAACAACAGGCCGACGATGGATTTTGTACTTGATGCGACGACCGTCTGATGGAAAGATCGGATTTCCCTCAGGAAATGACTTTGTTCCAGCGGTTTTCATCTCACTGAGATCAAAGAACAGTCTGACGGGAACAGTGGGTGCCGCTGTCTTCGCACGGTACTGGATTTTGAACGGTACCAGACGCCCGCCAGGTAATTCGATGTAATCACCACTGCGAATCGGCGCACTGGGGTCATCGTTGGGGTCGGACTTGGGCGTCAATACATAACCAGGCTGGGTCGCGTCAAGGATCTGGAGTGTTACGTTCGGGTCAACCATGCTCGCGCTCAGCGCGAGCAATGCGTTATCAAATGGATTGAATTCGGCAATCGTGACGTAGGAAAGATTTGCGTTGGATAAGCTTGTGTTGGTTGTCAGTATTGCTTCTGAATTGGAAGCATCACCCGTGTAGGGCGGAACACTTGTCAATTCACGAATGCGAATCGATTGGGCGCGACCAATTGGATCGAGTGGATTGAGGCGTTCCAGACGAATTCCGACAAATTTTCCTTCAGAGATGGCCCGACTGCGAGCTTTATCGATGAAGGATGAAATGTTTCTGGCTGTCTTTGCGATCTGCTGGTTGGCCAACAGGTTCTTCACCGTCGGTAAGGCAACGGCTGCCAGCAGAACTATGATTGATAGCACGATGAGTACCTCGACCAGCGTGTAGGCTGCTCGTGGTCGAGTTGAACTCAATCGTTTCGATAAGGTCACGGATATCATCTTGGCGACACCTGCAGTTGATAGTTGCTGATGTTGTCAGTGACTTCGTCCGCGGAAGTTGTGGTTGGTCGCAGCTGTCCGGGAAGCCGACCGGCAAATTGACCGTTGTTCAAATTCGAGCTGACAAAAACCCGCATGTAGGGGTCCGGGAACGGACGAGTGGCTGTGCCACCTCGGCCAGGCAGTTCTTCTCCGTAGAAGGCTACTGATGTTGGCCACCACCAGTTGGTCGCCTGGTAATTGTAGTTCGCCATGGGGACGCCAGCCGATGTGATCGGATCTGTTGTGACCCCGTACTCACCGTCGGGGCCTGCAGAGAAGACGAGTGGACGCATCGACCAGGGTTTGATGGTTTCGTTGTTGAAAAAATTGCGGCCTGTGAACACGTCGTAGGCTCCCGCGGAGGAACTGCTGCTGTTGGGAACCGTGGTGTAGGCGTAATCGGATCGGAACAGGTCAAATTCATCGGGAATGGTCTTGTCGATTGACAGCTCGGGATCGAAATATCCGACAGGCCAACGGATGAAACCCAGTGGGTTCCCCCACCCATCGAGAATCTCAAGCAATCCGTCGTTGTCGGTGTCACCGATGTTTGCAGGTGGGATGGCTTCCAGAGCAGGCGAGCCTCCGACAAAAGAGGTCGCCATGATCAAGTAGAGACATTCGGCGCCCTGATTGGCCAGAGCCTCGGGACTGTTCAGTGTCAATCCGACTGGCATGCGATTGCGATAAGCGGCCAATCGGGAGGGAATGTTGTCACCACCAATGAGGTAAGTGGCGTTGGGCGAGTACCAGGACACACTCATGATTCTTCGCTGGTTCTTCTGGTCGCGAGTGTTGACCACATCGCCCTGGTTGTCGATCACAACCTGATTGGTAGCTGCGTAGATTTGTGATGGTGCCGTGGTGATATCCGACAGACGATCGGGAAGTTCCATGCGCTGCAGATCGCGGATCATCATCAGACGGACTCTGGCTGCTTCCGAGGCAAGCACTTCAAATCCCACCTCATTGGCACCATTGTTCATTCCGGAAAACATGTCAGGAATTTCAACTGGCAGTTGGCGGTACTTGAGGTTGGCGTAGTGTTCCGCCAGCACACTGTCGACGATCGAAATGATTGTCTTGGTGCGAGACTGCTTGGCAGTCGTCGTTACTCCTGATACAGCAGTCGTGACCATCGCTCCCATGATCCCAAGAATCACGATCACGACGAGAATCTCGACGAGTGTGAACGCTTTTTCTGATCTTTGATGATTCATGTTGACATGCCTCGGTTTTTGTGTGGACAGAAACTCCACAGCGTTTATTCCTTCAATTCGTCAATCAATCTTCCGTTTGCAAAATTGGTCAGGTTATCCAGTTGGAAGTTGTCAATCTGGTTCGCCGACACCGGTTCCTGATAACCGCTGACATCGTTCCGCAGAATCCGGGTTCGCGTTCCAGTGCTGGGATCAACTACCACCTGACCCGCTTTGCCTGTGGGGTACTGGTAGTAAACAGCAGATACGGTGTCCGCATCGTTTGGACCGGTCGTGCCATTCTGCTTACTGAGCCATCCAAAGCTGCCGTCAATGCCGGGAGCGATGATCTGGAACGAATCAGGTTTCATGAACTGCCAGGTCTGGTCAGTTTTGACGATGTCGGAAATGTAAGGACGCACTGGGCCGGCGTCCGGTCGCCAGAAACCATTGAAGCCTTTGGATGTCGATAACGGGCTGCGATACTCATACGTGCGGGAGTCGAAGTACACGAAAGGAGTTTCTGTTTTCGTGGAGGCTGCATAGCTGAGAAACAGATCCCCGTCATTGGATTGATGGTAGTTGTTGATGTTGATTGGCGAGTTCTTGTTGGGGATGCTCAGATCCAGTTGCGCCGGATTGAATTCAAATAGCTGGTTGGGGCTCTCGGGGTTGATCTGGTAGATCGGGATGTCTCCTGCCTGTCCGCCCATGCCTACCAGTTCCAGTGGTCCTCCGGGCCCCGTGAATGGGCGGAGAGGATCATTGCTGTATCCGCGCAGAATCCATGTCAGAACTTCGCCGCGGTCCATGATCGTCGGGTTGTAGCCGTTGGTATCGGTGAGCAGGGTTTTCAGTAAAACCAGGTCACCGGAAATGCGGGGGAATATCTTCCGGTAGTGGCGTTCCACCACGGCCCAGTCAGAGAAGTCAGGCGGGTAGTCACCATACTTTTCCTGATACTTCTGTACTGCGGTTTCCAGCGAATTGAGTTCCATCTTCATGGCGGTGGAGTTTGCTGTGCTGATTGCCGAGAAAATGGCGGGTACCGCGAGGCCAGCAAGAATTCCGATGATGGTAATCACGACCAAGAGTTCGACCAGCGTGAAACCGGCTGACGTCCGTTTGCAGCCGGAACCGTGTGCTTGAGCACTAGGCTTGCGCGATGAAAGGCGTCGTTGTGCGTTCATGATGGAATCTGAATGGGTTGGAATAGTGATAAGAAGTAAGTCAGTCGGGAAGCCCGTGGGCAGCCCGCAGCAATTGCCATCTGCTGCCGCCGGAACACACAGCGGCAGCAGGTGGCCAGTCTGTTGGGAATCGGATCAGGTCAATCCACTGATCAGCGAGACCAGCGGCATGAAGAGACTGATCACGATGAATCCGACCGCCAGCCCGAGGAACACAATCATCAGTGGTTCCATCAGAGCAGTCAGGCCGTCCGTCATCGTGCGAACCTCTTCGTCGTATGTATCTGCAACTTTGTAAAGCATTGTGTCGAGTTCACCGGTCTCTTCACCAACGTCGACCATGTTGACCACAAGATCATCCACAACGCGTGTTTTGATTTTGGTGACTCCCCACAATCCGGCCAAAACGGCGCCCCCGATCGTGCCCTGGGTCGCCAGCATGGTCAGTGTTTGCACCATCGTGCCGTCATCAAGTTTTGTTCCTTTGGCTGTCAAAGCGATCGACATCAGGATGCATCCGGGAAATGCACCAAACAATGCCCAGAACACCACCGCCATCGGATGGAATCCCAGCACGCTGTATTCGCGGAGCGGTTTACTGATCACCTCACCTTCACGAATCGAATCATTGACCCGCGTGAACATGCGTTCGAACATTGCGTTTCCAGAGGTCTCGCGAGTGATGTTGATCGCTTCCAGAATGGGAACACCGCTGGAGATGAGCGTACCGAGAGTACGTGTGGTACGGGCCAAAATGTTCTTTTCGACGAGTCCTCCAAAAATCGGGACCTTGATGATGAACATGTCAAAGCCCATGCGTCCGTGCCGGAACTTCCTCATCAATTTCACGAGAATCAGAAGACAGATCGGCATCGCCAGCAACAGGAACCAGTAACCCGCGATGTAGTTGCTCATGGCAATCAGCAGCAGGGTTGGCGTCGGCAGTGTCAGGCCGAACTCTTCAAACATGGTTTCGAACGTTGGCACAATGAACAACATGATGAACGTCAGAATGCCCGTTGCGACCAGAACCACAATGACCGGATAAATCAAAGCACCTTTGACTTTCCTTTTCAGGGACTCAGCCCGCTCAAGGAAATCTGCAAGGCGTTGCAGGATCGTTTCCAGTGCACCACCAGCTTCACCGGCTTTGATCATGTTGACGTAGAGTCGACTGAAAACCTTGGGCGATTTGGCCATTGCTTCACTGAGTGTTGCCCCACCTTCGATTTCTTCGCAAACGTCCATGAGCGCGAACTTCAGCTTGCCGCCTTTCTGGTTGTTCTCAAGGATCTTCAGACTGCGGAGAATTGGCAGGCCGGCATCCTGCAGAATGGAGAGCTGGCGGGTGAAAGCACAGATCTGTTTTGTCTTGACTTTGCCGATGGCGAAGCCGCGTTTTTTTCCGGCCTGTCCAGCAGCGCTGGCGGCCTGTTTCTTGACGGAGATCTTCGTGACGAAGTACCCCATCTGGCGAATGGTGGTTTGCGCCTCTTCTTCGTTGGCTGCATCGATTTCGTCGCGGATCTCTTGTCCAGCGGCGTCCATCGCTTCGAATTGATAAACAGGCATGGTCGGCTCAGTGAGTCGGTTGCAGGGTGAAAAATGAAAGTGAAATGATTAGCTTCAGGGGTGTTTTTGCGGGACGGATTGTTTGTGGATTCGATTTCAAATGCTCAAACCCTCAGTCTCGTCCAGCGTCCGGTCGTTTTTGACTTGTTCTGTCTGTGT
>JAAXJB010000095.1:8518-14130 GCA_012270065.1 Rubripirellula sp.
TCTGTCTGTGTTACTCCGCTACTGTCTCGCGAATCACTTCATCGAGGGTGGTGATGCCATCGACGGCGACTGCGATTCCGAATTCCCGTAACGGCAACATTCCATTGGATCGCGCTTCTTCTCGCAATTCATCGGTTGATGCATTGCCCAGTACCATGTCGCGAATCTTGTCATTAAGGATCATCAGCTCAAAAAGAGCGATTCGACCCTTGTATCCGGTGTTGTTGCAGTTTTCGCAGCCTGTTCCCTTGAAGAATTTCTTGCCCGCAATGTCTTCCGGTTTGAGGCCCAGGTCCGTCAGCATCGCTGCGCTGACCTTGGTTTCTTCACGACATTTGGTACAGATGCGGCGGACAAGTCGCTGGGCCAGAATGGCTTCGACAGTCGCGCAAATCATGAAGGGCTGAATGCCCATGTCCTTCAAGCGGGTTACTGTTGCCGGGGCATCATTGGTGTGCAGCGTGCTGAACACCAGGTGTCCCGTCAGTGCTGCTTGAATCGCGATTTCGGCCGTTTCCAGGTCGCGGATTTCACCCACCAGAATCGTGTCAGGATCCTGCCGCAGAATGGCTCTCAGGCAGCCTGCGAATGTAACCCCCACATCCGTGTCGATGGGAATCTGGATGATGCCGTCGATGTCATATTCGACCGGATCTTCCGTGGTGATCAGCTTGTCGGAAATATCGTTGAGTTCGGTCAGTGATGAATACAGCGTGGTTGTTTTGCCGCTTCCTGTTGGACCGGTCACCAGCACGATTCCATTAGGCCGGTCAATGGCGGATCGAAACTGGGCCATCATCTCTTCGTCCATGCCGACGTTTTCAAGACTCAAGTTGACCACGCTGCGGTCCAGAATCCGCATCACCACACTTTCACCGAAAATGGTCGGCAGAACACTGACGCGAAGGTCAACTGGGTGACCACCCACCATCAGTTCAATTCGACCATCCTGGGGCATCCGGCGTTCGGCAATGTCCAGACTTGCCATCACTTTGATCCGTGTTGTGATTGCAAAGGCCAGATGGCGTGGAGGCGGAACCATTTCATAAAGGACGCCCTCGGCCTTGATGCGAATGCGGAACTCGTCCTCAAACGGTTCAAAGTGGATGTCACTGGCGTGATCTTTGATGGCCAGCAACAGGACCATGTTCAGAAGCTTTCGCACGGGGGCTGAATCTGCCAGTGCTTCTGCGTCGGTGATGTTGAACTTCTCCGTTTCCAGTGCGGAAATGGCTGCTTTGAGTTCTTCGTCGTCGGCAAGTTGCTGGACAAGCTTCTCAACGCTCTCGGTCTCACTGTCATAGTGTCGACTGATGGTCTGCAACACATCGCGTTCGGTCGCAATGACCATCGAGATGTCGTGACCAAGGAACGTACGCAATTCATCCTGAATCGTCAGATTCTGTGGGTCACAGGTAGCGATGGTGAGGACGTTGTTTTCAAACGAGAGCGGAACAACGCGGTAGAGTTGCGCCATGGTTTCCGTAATCTTGCTGATCACTTCATCATCAAACTGGGCGTCTTCCAGCGACACTGTCTGCATGCCCATCTGCTCTGCGAGAGCCTGAATCAACTGTTCATCGGTGATCAGTTGCATGTCCTCTGCGATTCTGCCGAGCAGCGCACCGGGTTGCTGCTCCTGCTCTTCGAGCACAATTTCAAGTTGCTCGTCAGTGAGGAAGCCAAGGTCAACCAGAATCTGTCCAATGCGACGTGGTGCCATGTGTCAGTAACCAATCAATGCTGTTAGTGGTTGTGATTTTTATTCGATTCATGATCGGCAGTCATTGAACTGCCTTTGACTGTTGATCTTTGCCTGTCAATGCACACCTGGTGCATCGTGCACGTTACTGGTCCTCGGGAATTGGAATCGCCTCGTCACCTTCGCCTCGGCGGGATTGAACAATGCGTTTGGCCAAGTCGTCGGGGCGGTGTGCCTTTGCCAGCACGTCCTCCACCGAAACTGTCTCGTTTTTCCAGTGGTGGAACAAAGCATCGTCCATCAGTTGCATGCCAAATTTTGCACCTGTTTGCATGGCGCTGTTGATCCGGAATGTCTTGTTTTCGCGGATGAGGTTGGCGACGCCGGGTGTCACGTTGAGTACTTCATAAGCAGCGCAGCGGCCGCCTCCGATTCTTGGCAGCAGAGTTTGAGCAACAACGCCAATCAGAGTGCTCGCCAGCTGGGTTCGGATCTGGTCCTGAAGGTTGCCAGGAAAAGCATCAATGATCCGGTTCACTGTTCCTTGGGCGCTGTTGGTGTGAAGTGTGCCGAAAACAATGTGTCCCGTTTCAGCAGCGCTGATGGCTGCTTCGATTGTTTCAAGGTCTCGAAGTTCGCCCACGAGAATGACATCGGGATCCTGCCGCAACGCCCGTCGAATCGCCTCGGAGAAACTGGGAACGTCGACTCCAACCTCGCGCTGATTGATCGTGCTCTCGATGTGATCGTGGTAGAACTCGATCGGATCCTCGATGGTGATGATGTGATGGTCGAGGGTTTCATTGAGCAGGTTGATCAGGCTTGCCAGTGTCGTACTCTTTCCTGATCCAGTCGGTCCGGTGACGAGAAACAGACCGCGCGGGCGGTGGACCATTTTGACGACTGCGTCTGGGAGCCCGAGTTGTTCCGGCGTCAGTTTGTCATTTGGAATCTGGCGTAGCACCATCGAGATGAAGCCACGTTGTTTGAAGACCGAGACCCGGAACCTTGCTGCATCCCCGAAGGCAAAGCCAAAGTCCGTGCTGCCGCTTTCCTGAAGTTCGCGTTGGCATCGCTCGGGCGTGATGCTCTTCATCAACGCAACAGCATCCTCGGCTTCCAGCGTTTTGGTTTCCAGCTTTTTCATCCGCCCGTGAAGACGGAATACCGGAGGTTGTCCCACCACGATGTGAATATCACTCACACCCTGTTTGATGGCTGCTTGAAGCAGTTTGTCGATCAGAACGGTAGCCAAGATTCGCTCCCTGAAGCACTTCGACGGGGTACCACGAGTACGGGGCACGCGTTCGGAGGGTCATCCGCCAAAAGTGCAATGTCGTAAAATGGAATAGGTTTTTGAAATTTGATCGCGATGGACGCAGGCCTGTCGGGAAAAGCTTGATTCAGGCCGGTTTGCATAATGAAGGTGGCTAGATCTCGTATCTCGACCGCCTCAAGTGGTTCATTATTGCCTGTTGTTCCCGAAAAACCAAAAAATGAACCCAAAGTATAAGGGTTTCAGGCATCATTGCTGCCCTACGGAAAATGAATGTTGTACCTCGCTTGGCATCGATTTCGGGTGGTTTCTACTCGTCCTGACATCATCGGGACGCAGGTAAAATGATCGCTCCAACGCGGTCTCGCCTGGTGCCCATTGAAGACACCAAAAACGGGTGTTGCCAAGCTCTTCGGCTCGTGGAATGTCAGTCGAATGGAGGCCTACAGTGAATCGAGGTCGGCCACGATATGCTTGAAAGCCAACGCTTCCTGCTCTGTTTTCTTCGCCACGCGATACACCTCTTCAAAAGTGGTGATGCCGCGAATGACCTTCAGCATGCCATCGGTGTAAAGTGTTGACATGCCATTAGTTATCGCTTCTTCACGGATGGTCTGGGTGGTCGTGCCCTTGAACATCAGTTCACGCAGTTTGTTGTTCACCAGCATCAATTCATAGATGCCGATACGCCCACGATATCCGCTTCGTCCGCAGTAGGCGCAGCCCTTGCCCCGAGAGAACTCTGCCTGCTTCACCATCTCAGGTGGCAGGCCAGATTCTTCGATGGTGCTATCGGGGGGTGTGTAGCGGACTTTGCAGCGAGGGCAGATGGTCCTGACCAGTCGTTGTGCGAGTACTGCAATCACGCTACTGGCCACCATGTAGGATGGTACACCTATGTCCACCATTCGTGATATGGCGCTGGGCGCATCGTTCGTGTGTAGTGTACTGAATACCAAGTGTCCAGTCAGTGAAGCCTGAATGCCCATCGATGCGGTCTCATGGTCACGCATTTCGCCGACCAGAATGATGTTCGGAGCTTGCCGCAACATGGCACGAATGATCAGGGCGAAATCGAGACCGATGTTGTGACGTACTTCTACCTGATTGATGCCCGGCAGGTAGTACTCAACAGGGTCCTCGGCTGTGATCACTTTCCGGTCAGGACGATTCAGCGCGTTGAGTGCAGCGTACAGAGTTGTGGTCTTCCCTGAACCGGTGGGGCCGGTCACCAGAATGATTCCGTTGGGGCGTCGAATCAATGAGTTGAAATTTCGGAAGTCTCTTTCCGACAGGCCGAGTTGTCGGACGCCCACTTTGATGTTGTCTTTGTCCAGCAGTCGCATCACACAGGATTGACCGTGATTGGTCGGAATGATGCTGACTCGAAGGTCAAGTTGTTTGTCCCCGACGGTAATCTTGATCCGGCCGTCAGTCGGTCTTCGTTTCTCGGAGATGTCGATTTTGGACAGGATTTTGATTCTGGCAATGATTGCCGAGAGCATCCTTCGTGGTGCGTTCTCACGTTCAACACAAACACCGTCAATGCGGTATCTGATGCGTACCCGATCCTCAAACGGTTCCACGTGGATATCGCTGGCTCGCAGTTGAACCGCCTCCTGGATCATCAGATTGACCAGTCGGATCACGGGTGCCGAACTGTCGTCGACATCTTCCTCGGCCTGTTCACTGTCAGCATCTGTTTCGGTGAAGTCGATCGCCGTGTCAGTGAATTCCTGCAGCATGGAGTCAGCAGATTCACCCTCGACCTGACCGTAATAACGGTTGATCGCACCGATGATTGCACCCTTGGATGCCAAGGCTGTTTCGATTTTACGATTCAGGATGAAACGCAGTTTTTCGATGGTTTCGAGGTCGAAGGGGTCGGCGATCAGGATCCGCAGCGCGCCGTCTTCTTCGCTGAACGGCAACACGGTGTTCTCTCGCGCGACGGACTCCGGCACCAATTCGACCACTTCATCGCTGATTTGAGCGGATCTGAGATCGACGTAGGGAATTTTATGGTGCTTCGCCAGCGCCTCGGCAACCTCTTCCGGGGTTGCATATTCCATTTGAACCAGCACGTCGCCAACATCAGCATTGGTGGTTTTGGAAACCTCCTCGGCCTCAGTGAGCTGATCGAGGCTGATGATGCCCTTCTTGAGCAGTAAGTCGGTAAAGTCCTGAACCACTCGGCTCATAACAGCAATCCTGGAATCGTGCGGATGAGAGAAAAGAGCGATTTGGAAACCACGTTGGTTTCTCGCCGTTGGACCCTCAGAATACCAAATGAAGCGGTGATTCGCATGACAAATTAGGGATTCCGGGCCTTCATCGGCTGCAAAAAGGTAGCAAGATGTGAGGGGATTATCGGTAATGCCTGCAGTGTGACTTGGAGGTCATCGAGATAATTTCACTGGGTTCTCTTGAAAGGACCAAACGATTGTTGGTTGAATCGAGACGCTGTTGAGTGACTTGAAACGGTCAGATGATCTGCCCGTCCTGGCAGGTTTGCCGCGTTTAAACGCCACAGAGGCCATGATCTGTCGACCGTGGCGTCTTAGATTTTGCTATCGATCAGGCCACGAACAGGTCACTGGAAAGAGTCGCCGTGAAGAGTCACCGTGAAGAGTC
>JAAXJB010000095.1:14230-39617 GCA_012270065.1 Rubripirellula sp.
GTGAAGAGTCGCTGTGAAGAGTCGCTGTGAAGAGCGGAATTGGGCGGTGATGCTCGATCCAGTCGCGATCAGGCTTGGGGCCGGAAACGCTCAGTTTTCCGGTTTTTTCCCCGGTTTACCGTGGTTTTTAAAGGCCCGTACGGACGACTCCCACGGCCACGCCCATGACCTTGGCTTCACGAACGTAAATGGGAGCCATGGAATCATTTGCCGGCTGCAGACGGATGCGATCTCCCTCGGGATGCCAGAATTTCAGGGTGGCCTCGCCTTCAGGCGTCTGGGCGACAACCATGTCTCCTGCGGCTGCCGTGTCCTGTCTTTGAACGACGACGTAGTCTCCATCGGTGATGTGGGCGTTGATCATGGAGTCGCCGGAGACCCGCAGGATGAATCGATCATCTTTGAATAGCATTTCGCTGAAGTCGACACGTTCATTCTGTTCAAATGCGAGTGTGGTCGGACCGGCAGCAACCATGCCCGCCATCGGCAGCGCATGTCCGCTGCGATCGGCTGTCTGCGTCAATTCGATCGCTCTGGATTTGTTGGGGCTTCGAGTGATGAGCCCTTTTCGCTCCAGAGCTCGTAGGTGGCACATCACGCCATTTGGGCTCTTGATCCCGAAGTGTTCTCCGATTTCACGGACAGTAGGCCCATACCCGCGTTTGACGATCAGGTCGCGGAGCATGTCGTAGACTTGCTGCTGTTTCTCAGTGAGCTGATTGGCCATTGCGGGAGTCCTTCTCGTTCAGGGGGTGCGAAAAGCATTAAGTGGGGTATGTAAGTATATCGCCTACTAAACGTGTGTCCACAACAATACTGGGGGTATCTACCAGCCTGAGGAAATCGGATCTATGGGGACCCGTAAAAATGATAGATAGCCAAGATTCCTGCCGGAAAACACCACCAGGCAAACCAGTGCAGTCGATCCTTGCTGCTCCAGCCAATCAGCCACTTCAGGGCAAAAACTCCAACCAAAAAAGACAATCCAGCACCAAATCCGAGTTCCGTGAATGAAAATTCGAGCTTGTTTCCAGCATTGATCTGGTCCCAGATTTCCTTTGCCTCAAGCACGCTTGCACCCAGAATCGCAGGGATCGCCAACAAAAAGGAGAAGGTAACCGAATCCTCCTTTTTCAGTCCCAGAAGTCTGCCGCCGAGTATGGTTGATCCGCTACGGCTGATCCCCGGCAGGATCGCGACTGACTGAAAGCAGCCGATCAGTAACGCCGCATGCCAAGTCAGATCCTGATAACAACCCTCTCTGGGTCTCAGTCGACCAAGTGCCACCAGCATGCCACCGGTCACGAGCAGCATCACTGCGGCCAGCAGGGGATTGAGCAGTAATGTTGGGAATCCAGTTTTGATGGTCAGTCCCACGACAACGACCGGCAGAGTGCCGACAGCTAGCACAGGTACTACTCTCCGATCGCTCGTCAGCAGCTGGATGATTTTTTTCCAGTACACGACCAGAATGGATCCAAGAGTTCCGGCATGTAACGTGATTTCGAGAGTGGGTGAGCCACCAAGTTTGCTGGCAGCTTGACCGAGTTCCGAAAGCAAGGCACCCAGAATGACGAGGTGTCCCGAGGAGCTGACAGGAAGAAACTCAGCAATTCCCGGAACAACGGCAAGCATCAGAAGATTGTACACGAACGTGGTTGATCCATGAGCGGGCTTCGACCAAGGTGGAAGCGGGGCAAGTCAGATGATTTCGCGGTTGCAGGTTGTAGGAATATGAATCACAGCGAGTGCGGTTGAAAGCAAGTTGTGTTCACCATGTCATTGGGTCGCATCAGTTCGATTATTGTTTCATGATTGTGTCTGCAGTTCATGAGTGATTGATCCCGGGGCATGGCGTGCAGTTGCAAGGCTGACCGAACTGACCGCCCTATCGTACTCACTCAGGCGGGCAATGCCGTTGTTTTCTCCTGATCCCGGCCATTCATTTTGTAACAGGTCGTGTTGGGGAACCACTGATGCAAATTGATGTTTTCGAACCGCGATGAAACTTGATTCGTCGACTTGGCGAGAGGGAAGGAAAAGATGGATCGCAATCACCACGATGACGGCAGTGATGGAGAGTCGATCCGCGATCTCGAATCCAACGCTGCGTTGTCTGAGTCTGGTGGAAAACATGATCAGGAGACACAGGTTCGTCAACGCGAACGGGAAAACTTCGGCGGTGATTTTGTCAACTTTTTTCGTGGTTGTTTTATGGGGGCGGCCGACGCTGTTCCCGGCGTCAGTGGTGGAACCATTGCTTTGATCCTCGGCCACTATCAACGCTTGATTGCCGCGATCAGTCAGTTCGATCTCTCTGCATTGCAGATGCTGCGTCAGCGTCGGTTTTCCGCTGCCTGGAAGCACATTGATGGTCGGTTTCTCGCAATGCTGGGCTTGGGCATTGTGGTCGGCGTCGTAACGTTTTTGCGTTTGATGGGCTGGTTGCTCGATCATTACCTGGCAGAAACTCTGGCTGTCTTTCTCGGTCTGCTCGTTGCCAGTGTGTGGATTGTTCAGGCGCATGTTGACCGATGGACCACGACAAGAGTGTGTTGCTTTGTGGCGGGAGCTGCCGTTGCTGTGCTGATTGCCATGTTGCCATCGGGGCATGGCAGTGGGGGGCTGTTGTTTCTGTTTGGTACTGCGGCAGTCGCGATATGCGCCATGATTCTGCCGGGTATCAGCGGTGCGTTAGTGTTAGTGATGTTTGGTTCCTACCATCGGGTTACAGGTTTGATCAAGGATTTCCTGAAGCTGAATGTGACTCTGGATGTTTGGCTGCAGTTGGTGGCGTTTGGTAGCGGCTGTATGTTTGGCTTGCTAGCCATTTCGCGGGTCCTGCATTGGCTTCTGATTCACTACCGGGGTTCAACGATGGCGGCTTTGATGGGGTTGATGGTCGGCAGCATCGTAAAATTGTGGCCACTGCAACGTCCCACCCAGGAAACAGCGAACCTTGATCCAAAGAATCGAGTGATGGAGTATGTCGCGGTGGAACAGTGGAATGGCAGCCTGGTGTTGTTGATGATCCTCACTCTCGGATCGTTCCTGACTGTCATGGCGATTGAGTGGTATGGCAGAAAGCAGTCTGCAGCAATCGCTGGAGATTCGGCGCACGAGTCGTAGCATGCGTGATCAAATGATTTGTAGTCCGTGTGATCAATTCCTATTTGATTGACAGTCCGTTAGCACCTCCGTTCTGCTTCTGTGTTCGAAACCTGTGTTCACAATCCGTTTGCGTGATACCACGAGTCCCGTTTTACCTGTCACGGGCAGCGCAAAGAAAACGCCAGCACTTCGCGAGAGCGCTGGCGTTCGGTCCCCGTGGATCAATGTTCCTTTTCGAGATTCAGTTTCCCGTTGATGTGCGGTCGCTTGCAGACAGCTGACGGGACGCTTCTCTGTGGAATTCCGTTCCCGAGATTGCTGACGATCTCCTATTTGATGGCTACGTCTTCCTCCTCGGTGACGTAAGGATTCAGTCGAATTGCACCGATGGCGTGGGCTGATGTTTGAACGCCGGAATCGATTGATTCAGGGTCGCTTGGAACGCCAGGATTCTGCGGACATGGACTCTCCGGGCATGGATTGCATCGCAAGTGTCCGCGGGGAGCCGGGCCAGGGGTCGGTACGCGTGGTTGCTGGAATTGAACGCGGAGCCGGCTCTGATAATTCTCGCCAGCAGTTACCATGGGGGGAGCCGCAAAAGGACTCAAACCGTACGGTCGGGCATGCCGAGTGCCGTAGTAAACCGGCGGGTTGCTTGCAAAATATGGCGGTGTCCGCAGCGATGTGCCGTAAGTGCCGCCATAGGGCTGATAGAATCCGAAGGGCAAAAAGCCGAATTGACTCACGCCTTGCGCAGCTGCCTGTTCAGGGGGACAGATCCAAGCCATCGCCAACAAGCAGAAGGAAAACAGGAACCGCTTCATCAAAAGACCTCAATCGGGCATATTCACAAGGGATGGGCATCAAATTGATGCAATACTTCGCGGAATGCTCTCCGATGTGCTCCGAGCTGTGATCCTCCAGTTTTGGATGTGATCCGATACGGATTCTTCAAAACCAGCCGATCAGGAAAGCACCCCCGTACCCTCCATCACGAACGCTAGTTGCTGCTGGCAGCACGAT
The DNA here is from genome assembly GCA_012270065.1 of Rubripirellula sp. GTDB lineage: Bacteria > Planctomycetota > Planctomycetia > Pirellulales > Pirellulaceae > Rubripirellula. The sequence goes on from JAAXJB010000095.1 coordinate 18,365, forward strand.
CAACCATTAAAATCGGAATTTCTGCCAGTTTCCATACAACTGGCATGAAGCAACCTTCTGGAGCCCTGGAAATTGAACATTGCCTGCCTGATTCATTCTCTCGATGGCGGTGGAGCAGAGCGGGTCATGGCCGCTCTTGCGTCTCGGTTGTCGCAGCGTTCCCACCAAGTGACTTTGGTGACGTTGGGAGATGGCACAGGCGATCGTCACGAAGTCGACCCGCAGGTACGACGGATGCCATTGAATTTGATGTTTCAGCCCAAGGGTTTGTTGGCAAAGTTGCTCGGCAACCGTCAACGCATCAGGGCAATCCGATTGGCATTCGGTGAGATTTCTCCGGATGTCGTGCTGTCATTTTGTGATCGCACGAACATCCTCGCTGGACTCGCCTGCCCGCCAGATCTGCCTTTGGTTCTCAGTGAACGAAGCGATCCCTCGCAGCAGAACCTGGGGCGAATCTGGGAGTGGTTGCGTGATCGCTCTTATCGCCGTGCTGACCATCTGGTTGCTTTGTCAGATACTTCCGGCGAATACCTGCGTGGGCGTTTTCCCGTGCCGGTGAGTGTGATTCCGTCAGCGGTTGATGCACCACCCGTCTTTTCAGATCGAACACTGGCATCCGAAAATCGCCTGATCATCGGGATTGGCAGATTGGAGCGCGAAAAAGGTTTTGATCGTCTGATTCAAGCGTTTGCAGAAGCTGGCAAGGACTCATCTTGGCGGCTGCGAATTCTTGGCGAGGGGTCGTGTCGGGAAACTTTGCAGACCCTGGCAAGAGAACTCGGAGTGCAGGATCGCGTTGAATTTCCCGGATGGGTGCGACCCGTTTGGGATGAGTTGGCTCAAGCAACGATGTTTGTCTTGCCAAGCCGTTACGAGGGATTTCCCTCTGCGCTTCTGGAAGCGATGGTCATCGGAGTTCCTTCCATCGCCGTCGATTGCGAGAGTGGGCCTCGAGCGATCCTTGGTGCCAGAGATGATCGGGGAACGACAACTCAGCAGACTGGGCCAACTGTGGGATTATCTCGCTTCGCGGACAGTTCAGAAGATGCACTGCCTGGCGGTCTTCTCGTCCCCAATGAGTTGGAATCTCTGGTTGATGCCATGAGACTGTTCATGGCCGATTCGCAAACACGTGAGAGCATTGGTCGCCGCGGTATCGAAGTTGCTGCACGCTTCGGGTGGGATGAAGTTGTGTCGCAATACGAAAAGCTTCTGCAGAGCTTTGTAGCGGTATGACCTGCGTGCGGAATCTGCAGCAGGCACAAATTCGCTGGCACCATTCAGACAGATGTGCGAAAGTCGCACCCGAAGTTGAAATGGCGGACGGGAGAATCAGGCAGAAAGAGGCGCCCTGATTGCACACCACGATGCCGTACAGCGCGCAATCGCCGCGCGTGGATTGATCCCGCGGGCTGCGTTCGTTGCGTCACAAGCGGACATCACCGCACCCGTCACTTGGTGCGGCAAGTGTTTCGGACTTCCACTGATCGCGGCCGAAGTATCCGCGGCAGAAGTATCAACGAAGCCATGCTCCTAGAGCATGCCACCATGAGTTCGAGTGACTGTCATGTGGCTGGGCTGGTCCATGAACCAGAATCGCTCCCATTCATCGACGACTGCACGAAGGTCTTCCGATGTGTAAAGCAACTGTTGCACACGTCTCTCTGGACGCGAGGAGTAGATTGGCAAGAAGCATCCAACTGATGTAGTCAAGCAGGCTGCGAGAATGGTGAGTTGCATGAAACGTCGCATCAAGCGTTCCTCCGTGAACGATTCGCTGTCGTTTTGAGCAGGCGTCAAACTTGCTCAGTTTTGATCGGTGTCCCAGCGGCCTTGTGGACTACTGGGTGGCGAAGATTCCGGAGGAGTCGACGCCGGTGGTTCTGTGTTTTCGCCGTCGTCCGATTCCTGTAGTCGCCGGCGTTCGGCTTCGTCAAGTTCTCGGACTCGAGCTTCCATGTGCTTGCCAGGTTTGAAGGTCACAACGTGCTTGCGTGGCACTTCAACTTGCTCGCCAGTTCGTGGGTTACGAGCCTTTCTTGCAGCGCGGGGTTTGACTTCGAACACGCCAAAGTTGCGTAGTTCAATTCGTCCGTCCCGAACAAGGCAATCAATGATCGCATCAAACGTTTTCTGGACGACCTCCTTCGTCTGCTGCTGAGTCAGTTTGTCGACCTCTTCCGAGATCGTTCTCACGATGTCTTTCTTGGTCACTCTGACTCCCTGCTCCGGTCTGATGTTCGCTTGGCGATCGTTGTAAACCCTTGCACACTTTTGACTTACCAAGGTGGCAAGTCTAGTGTCTGTAGCTTGGGAGTCAAGATCGCTGTGCAACATCCGGAGAGGGAAACTGCAGCCTTAGGCGGTCATCAGCTTTTATCGGCACGTTCTGCCCGTAACTTTGGAACAATCCGTATATTCGGCACAAACTCAGTGATGAGTTTGCTTCATCAACTCGGTTTGAACCGGTTTTTTGCACTATTTTTCCCATTTTGAACTCACCGGAAACGGCTCCAAATCGTCGCTCGTATTTCGGGGAACTCGGTGTTTTTCGCAGTTGCGGGTTCCCGAGACGCGAAAGTGCGGAGAAAACTTGGGGACTCGTGGACAAACGTCGTTCCCGTGCGGAAATGTCGCCATGGTGAAAAGTGAAAAGGTTGTTTGTGGCCGACCGGAAGGGCGCATGACGTTTGTTTGCCGCTGTTTGCCTCGCATTCGTTGAATCGGAGAGGTCATCTTCCGATCAGAAATCCAGCGATGGCGCCAACCAGCAGGCTGATCGGTACGGCGATCGCCAGAGCAATTGCAATCGGCAGGATTACATTTGACTGCGGCGACTTGATCATCGCCCAATCGTCCGGCAGGGGTGGCATGGCAGACAGCGAATCAGAATGTCGTTCTTGGGACAGCGGGTTTCCGGAGCCATGTCCAGAATGAGCCAATTCCGGCAACTCGGGTGTTTCACGAATCTGCGAGGGCTCTTTTGGTGGCGGTGGTGGGGTCCATGCTTTTCGATCGATTGGCACATCGATGATTTCTGCCGGGCTGTTAGCCCACGGTTCGAGCCGCTCTGCAACCTCCTTTCCTGTCTGAATTCGACGTGAGGGATCCTTTTCCATCATGTCGGCGATGACATCTACAAATTCTTCAGAAAGTTCGGGCGCAAACTTTCGTGGATGCCAAGGCGTTTGTTCACAGTGTCGCCGGCATTTGGATTTCGAGTCGCCACCTGGGAATGGAACCTTGCCCGTGACGGCGTAATAAAGCGTACAGCCGAGCGAATAGATGTCACTCAACGGGCCGACTGCCTTGGGAGTCTGTATCTGTTCGGGCGAGAGGTAGTCGGCTGTGCCCACAATTTTCCCCGCTCGCGGATCATTTTCCGGGCTCATGCTCCAGGTTGCCAAGCCGATATCGGAAACTTTGGCGTGTCCATCCGGTGTGACCAGAATGTTGCCGGGTTTCACGTCCCGATGCACCATGCCCAGATCATGTGCGTATTGAAGCCCGCGTGCAGCTTGGGAAACGATCGCCGCAGCGTCATTCATGGACAGTGGGCCATTGTTTCTGATCAATCTTCGCAAGTCCTGTCCGGGAACAAATTCCGTGACCAGGTAGTGCACGTTCCCGTCTTGCCCGGCATCAAAGGCTCGAACCAGATAAGGGTTGTCCAATCCGGCCTGCAGTCGAATCTCATGCATGAAGCTCGCACGGGAATCAGCCGTCGATTTATCAAGCGGCAGAACTTTCACGGCGCACTCTCTGCCCATGACTCGATGCACACCTTTGAACACATGCCCCATACCTCCTTGGCCGATTCCATCCGTGATCAGGTAGCCACCAAGCGTGAACTTGGTGTGTCCCACGCTCAGTTGATGCGCCTGATATTCCGTTATCATCCCGTTCTTGACTAAAGCGGCCGAGATAACATTGGGATCGTTGCTGTTTGAAGTCTGGGCAACTTTTTCGTAATCGCGCTCGCTGACCAGCCCGCTTACAATTGCGGCTTGCTGGAAAGAAAGTTTGGGCTGTGGTTCGCTGGTTGCCATGTTCTCAGAGTATCAGAAATCCAGTTTCATCCAAACTGTTTTGGGCTGACGTGGGTCAGTAGCCAGTCAGCGAATCATCCTCGTCAGTCATCTGCTGTGAAGACGACCGCCAGCTGGATGCTGGCATGACCCTGCATGGTCAAAGAAACGAGATCGCCTTGGCAGTCCAGAGCATGAAGCCCAGAAGCTTCTGCTGACTCATCTGCTTGCCGTTCGTTCACCTTGTCAGCATCTTTGCTGCTTTCTTCTTGCGTCTGAGCTTGCCGTTGGGTGGCGATGATTTCCTGGAGACGGGAATCTTCTGCACCTGTGACGATGTAAGCGCACTCGACGTCGCGCAGGAATCGAACCTTGGCTTTGCACTGCTGTGCCCGTGTTTGAATCAGCTTTACCAATGCCATGAGTCTGCCATCGTTGCATCGGGCCATCTTCAATTCAGACACCAGCAGGTCTCGCGGTGACAGGTGCATCAGCCAACCAGTTTCCGGGGCATTTTCCGAATCAGCGACAGTGATTTGCTCCGGTCCACACAGCAGTTCCCTTGCTGCGTTGACAGGGTTTGGGAAATCCATTCCGTAATTGACATGAATGTTCGCATTTGTGTCTTTTGGAATCGCGATCAGTGTATCGACAAATCGATTGCCAACCCGCCGATGGAACGCTGAACCATGGCTGCAGATCAGTGTTTGTCGCTCGGACTCATCAAGCAATACGCCAAGTGGCGAGACTACCCGTCGCGAACCAGGGCGATGGACTTTGTCCCGCAGAAGAGCCCGACAGATGCATGATTCATCTGCTACCGCAACGCGTAAAGCGTAGTAATTCTCCCATGGGTCGCCATTGACTTCCCGAAGAATTTCAATGTCACCGGAGACTTGTAGTGATCGGGATCCACGGGAGAGTGAGTAACGCAGGACAAAGTTTGCCAGAACTGCTTCGCTGCCAGTATCGAACAGCTCGCCCCGCGTTTCTATTGTTCCCGATGCTGCATTGCTGGAAATGATGCGTTGGCTAGTGCATCGCATTTGTGTTTCGTCACCGGGGATGCTCTTTTTGGAGTCTGACGCTAGTGGGCTGCAACGGACGAGACGCATTGAAAAGCGGTTTCCGCGAGCTCCTCCGCTGTAAACGCCAGCAACGCCACCCGTTGTGGCGCTGATTGCAACCTCCATGAATTCATTTGTCAGTGATTGGTCTTCGGCAATGGACTTTTTGTTGCCCATGAGGGTTTTCCGAAGTCTCGCCGCAAAACCACCGGTATTTTGATTCGCGTTATCACCGGAACGAAGCAGTACGAATCCGCACCCGGGTACATCAACGGTGGTTTCAGATTTGTCGTTCTCCTGGGTGGAAGCGAAGATATGCTTTGCTGTTGAAGCTGGCTTACCACTCGTGCTGATGGTGGTGCGGAGACCGTTGGAGTGAGGATTGAGAACCAGAACGTTTTTGTCTTGTTGTCCGTTTTCGCTTGAGAAGCCCATGGCACTCGCCAATGCCTCGCCCGGATTGGTTGGGTTTCCCTCATCCATCTCAACCTTGCCTGAGGTCAATTGAGTCATGCCCGCAAGCAGGCTGTTTTTCTCCGAGGTCAACTGTTGGCGGAATTTTTGGGCCGCTTCTTCGATTGCTTGTCCAGTTCCGCTGTCAGCAAGCGTTTTGAGCCAGTCTGCGGCATCTGGTGATGCTGCTGTCAAGTTTCCGTTGTGGTAGGGGTGTTCACCTTCCTTGAAATAGGCATCCAGTTTCCAGAACTTGCCCAAAGAAAGACTCCAGCTGGCTACCCGTTGCAGGTCTGCAAATGAGTCACACGTTTTTCCTGGCCAGTGAGCCAGCAAAGCCGTTGCGATTTCTCCGCTGTCGATGGCTTCTCCCAGCTTCGCACCGAGATTCAGAAAAGCGGCGTCGCTGTCTGCGTCGATCGGTTTGGCCGTCAACGCTTCCAAATCGCCAGCGGCGGACTGCATGATGACTTTGGCCTCGTCGCCGAAACCGCGTCCCCCCGCAAAGTCGATCGGGATCATCCCACAGTATCCGATGCGTGCCAAAGTTGCCGTCAAGTCTGCTGGAGTCGTGCCAGCAAACCGTCCATAAACGGGCGGTGCGATTCCCAGAGCCTGTTTTATCGTGTCGTAAGAGTCGACAAACATCGACTCGGCCTGTCGCAGGGTCATCGCATCCAGGCAGACGTCACTGGCCGGTCCACCGCCCGCCCAGCCGATGGTTCCTGCTTTTAAAAGCTCTTTCAGCTTTTCGGTCCTTGAATCCGAAGTGCGGGCGAGAGTTTGGCAGAGCTTGCCGTCAACGAGGATGTTGATTGGTGCGGGAAGCACGTCGGATTGGTCTGATGCATCAGCTGGTTCATGGTCCACGGACGTGGTGTCGGCCGCTATTTCGGAGGCGATTTGCAGCAAGCCCTCAATCGTGGATTCACTCGTGAGCACCAGGTCAATCAGGTGTGGGTCCGAGGAAAAATAATGGTCACGCTCTTCGGCAAGGCAATCGAACACATCATGCAAGGCAGAAATACAGTCGTCTGTCTTGCCTTCAATGAACGACTTTGCCGCCGAAATGAGCCGGTTTTGAAGGTGGATTTCATCAAGATTGCTCGTGTATCGCAGCCGCCTCGTCATGACCTGAACTTGCAGCGATGCATAGGCAGCTGCATAGAAATCCTGTTCCGTGACCGTACGCGAACCATCGGTTAACGCCGGACATGACGGCAAATCCAGCTTGGCAAGCATCGCTTCGCGGCTGTCTCCGGTGACCCAACAGGCGTCTTCCGATTGTTCGGCACGAATCCGGTATCCATCGGGAAGAACGGTCAGGCTGGGGTTGGGCACGGTGAACAAACGCTTACCCACCGGTTCCGGAGGCGAGTCGGCCCTGTACCAAGTCGGGATCTGTTCTGTTTGGGCGAGCAAATGAGGGTTCCATAGAACCGTCCAGGCGGCCAACAGACTACGAGCGTCATAATCGGATAAATCGGAAGGGAAGTCTTCCAGTGTCGATACGGGAATGAGGACGCAGCACTCGTCAAAAACGGGCATGGTGAATTAAATTTGACTCTGAAGTGCGGAAATTGCTAAACTGGGACCACTGGGAATCGGACGCCTGAGTGCGGTCACGCAGGCCATCTGCCCAGCATTTCATCAGTACTTTTCTGTTATTTTCGTCGATTTGACAGTCCGAATAATCCGTTTTCAGAGGTGGGCATGGCTCGAAGCTGTGTTTAAACCGAGAATCCTTCATCTTCCTGCCGCAGTTTTTTTCCATTTCTTATCACACGCGGTAGAATGGATGACAAGGTGAAGTCCACGGATTGTAACTGTAACGTGGACTCCGGTCCCGTGGGTGTCACCCAAACTTTTCCTTCTCAATGGCTTATCAGCGTGGTTGTTCCGAATTCCCTGTTCCTCAGGAATTGACTCGAAACCGCTCCGTATGTCGTTCGAGTCCCAGAATTTGAACCCGTTTTCCAGAATTTAAGAATCGTAGATTTCAAATGGCAAAAAAACAGAGCGTTTGGGGCATTGAGATCGGTCAAACCGCACTCAAGGCATTGCGCTGTTCCATGGTTGACGGCGAGGTTGTCGCCGATGCCTTCGATTTCATCGAGTATCCCAAAATCCTTAGTCAACCCGAGGCTGATGCCGAAGAACTGGTTGCAGATGCGATTTCGCAGTTGCTGGAGAGAAACGAGGGGATCACTGACAAAGTCTGCGTGAGTGTTCCGGGCCAGAGTGGTTTGGCCAAGTTTTTCAAGCCACCACCGGTCGAGGTCAAGAAAGTTGGCGACATTGTTCGCTATGAGGCTCGCCAGCAGATCCCGTTTGATCTTGCGGATGTGGTCTGGGATTTCCAGATGATGCCTGGCAGCATGGTCGAAGAAGGTTACGCGTTGGAGAGCGAAGTTGGTTTGTTCGCCATGAAGCGTGAACAGGCCTACCGGCAGTTGGCTCCCTTCGTCCAAGCAGATATCGAAGTCGATGCTGTTCAGTTGGCGCCGTTGTCTCTTTACAACATGCTGGCTTATGACCGGATGAACGATCGTCTGGACGCCGATGTATTCGACCCCGATAACCCTCCCACCTCCAGCGTTGTTCTGTCCATCGGGACAGATTCCAGTGATCTCATCATTACCAATGGTTTCCGCATTTGGCAGCGTAGCATGCCCATCGGCGGTAACCACTTCACACGCCAGTTGACCAAAGACCTCAAGCTGACGTTCGCCAAGGCAGAGCATCTGAAAAGAAATGCTCGTGAGGCTGTCGATCCGAAACTCGTGTTTCAGACGATGCGCCCAGTTTTCAACGACCTTGTGACCGAGGTCCAGCGGTCCATTGGATTCTTTCGCAGTATCGACAAGAAAGCGGAAATCGGTGAACTGTTGCTGACAGGTAACACCGTGAAAATGCCTGGTCTTGCAGCGTACCTGGAAAAGAACCTTGGGTATGACGTCCAAGTCCTTGATCGATTCAATCGACTTACAGGCGAGGATGTGCTGTCGAATCCTGCATTTCGTGATAACGCACCCACCTTCGCAGTGTGTTACGGCCTCTGTCTGCAAGGTTTGAAAAGCTCTCAGTTGCATACCAGTCTTGTGCCGAGAGAAATACTTACTGAGAGGATGATCCGGGCAAAAAAACCATGGACCGTTGCTGCTTTGGCTGCTTTGCTTCTGGGGATGACCGGTCACTACGCCTTCACAGAACGGAGCTGGGCCACAACGCGAGAAGAAATGTGGAAAGACTCGATCGCGTCTGTAACGGCAATGGAAAACTACAAGTCCGACCACGAGAGTCAGGATTCTGAACTCGATGCCAAATTGTCGTATCTCAATGTGATGGGCAAAGAGGTTTCTGGGAATGCAGAGCGACGTTTGAAATGGCTGGAAATCATCAAGGCTGTGAACGGTGCCGTTCCTCGCAAGAGCTTTGCTGGTGGAAAGATCCCCACGCGTGAAGAAGTGCCGCTGGATGAACGTGAAGACATCCACATCACCCGCTTTGACACCAAGTATTATGAAGACCTCAAGGATTGGTGGACCGATGAGCTTGCTCAAAGGTACGAGGAAGAGTATCGGAACTGGGCTCAGTTGACGAACAAAACACTCACCGAAGAGGAAGAAACAGCGCTGACCAACAACCCCGGCCCCGAAGGTTCTGGCTGGGTTTTTGAGTTGTCCTGCTATCACGATTACAACAAGGATTCGCTGGAAATGAGAGGGCGGATTGGCAGTGATCATGTCCGCCGTGTTATGACCAGCAGCTTTTTGCCGGATAATCCGCTGACCAAAACAGTTGAATTGCCACGCGGTGACGGCGGAAAAGAGATTTTTACCCTGCCAGAAATGGGCATTTCCTTCCCGCTTCTACTCGATGACAATGAAGCGAAGGCAGTGAAAATTGCAAATCCCGAACATGATCCTTCTGCCGCCTTCGATGAGGGTGAAGACGGCAACCCATCGGGCGAAGGTAAAGACGAGGAAGCAAAAGAACCCCCTTTCTTTCAAGTAGACCGCTTGGAGTTCGTCTTCCAGATGGTTTGGCAGGAGCAGCCACTGGCTGAACGCGTTGCCAAGAAAGATGCAGAGCGGGCGGCAGCCGCGGAGGCGGCGGCTGCAGAGAAAAAATTGCAGGAAGAGCAGGCCGCGCAGGATGCAGCCAATGGGTCGTGAGACGCAATGGGTTTCGTGATGATCGCTCAAACGTTGATCAATCGAAACCGGGAAATGAAGCTTGAAGCCGTTAGAATTAAGATACTATTTGCTAATCAACTCTGAAAAGAAACTGTCATGGATCAACTGAAAACTCAACTCGCCGTCATCGGTAAGCATGGTTTTTGGATTTTGAGTGTTCTCGTTTTACTGGCCTCACTGGGGGTCTGGTTCATGAGTACCAGTACCTTGAAGCAGGAGAACGACAGTCAAACCTCTCGCATTAAGGGAAAAATCACCAGTGTGAACAGTGTCAGGGGGCAGCTGTCAGAACTGCCCAATGAAACGTCTCATGAGGAAATGCGAAAGTTGATCAGTCAGCGTCAGGGTGAAGTTCTCAAATCGTGGGAAAAACTCTACGATCGGCAAAAAGACATTCTCGTGTGGCCAGAGAACACATTCAATAATGAATTCCTGCGGGAGTTCGTCGAATTCGATCCGGGCCAAGATCCGATCAAGGAAGGGACCGTCAAGCTTCCTATCGAAAGTTATGTCGCTTTTCCGACGGAAAACAAGGACAAAATGACGACGAGTTTGCGTCGACAGTATGCAAACTACATCAGCAACACTCTGCCCCAATACGCTGCCGTGGCCAACACCGAGTGGACCGCGGACTTTGAGAAAAGTGCCGGACCGGGAATGGGGATGGAAATGGGAGCCGCTGGCAGCGGACCAGGTGTCGGACCCAATTCCGGCAGCGAGGTCAATCTGCAGGGCACGACTACGGAACCACTTGTGAAATGGTCCACGGCGAGTCAGTCGGCGTTATTGGGTGACTTGTTCCCCTGGCGCGGAAATCTACCCACAACCCTTGAGATTTATTACTCGCAGGAAAACCTCTGGATCCTGCGACAACTGCTCGAAATCGTCAACGAACTTAACGGAGATGCTGAACAGCCATATCAGGCAAAGGTCCATGAAATTGTGCAGATCGCGATCGGCAAGTCGGTCAGTACAGATCCCGGTAACATTTCCAAGCCAGGCGAGACTGCCAGTGGCGATGGAATGGGAATGGGGATGGAAGGCATGCCCGACATGGACATGGGAATGGGTGGCATGGAGGACATGGGAGGCGGCATGGGCGGTATGGGCGGAACCGGTACCACCGAGAAACCGGACCCCGCAGAGAATCGCTATGTCAATATCAGCAATGAACCGATCCCTGCAGCGACCTTGAGAAGTGGACTGCAGAGCAACAGCCCAAGCGACGCAAGTCTTGCGGTTGCGAAACGAGTACCCGTGATGATGCGGCTGAACATGACTCAGGCAGCAATTCATGAGCTTGTCGCGCTTTGCGGGAGTGCTGATCTGATGGTCGAAGTCCACCAGGTTCGCGTCTTGCCACAAAGTGGATCCAGCGGTGGTGGTGGTCCCGGAGCTGGAATGGAAGGTGGCGAAGAAGACATGGGTGCAGGAATGGATATGGACATGGGGATGGGCATGGGCGGTGGCCCAGGCGGCATGGGAGGTCCCGGCGGAACGGGCGGCCCAGGCGGTGGCTATGAGTCTGGGGATGCGGACGATAGTGAGTTTCCGCTCGACATGGCCGTTGAAATTTATGGCATCATTTACATCTACAATCCGCCAGATGCGGAAAAACTTGGTGTTGAAGAGGTCACTCAAGACACCGTGATCGACGTTGTTGATGGAACCATGGGGGATCAGCCCAACGACAACGCGGCCGCAACACCTCCCGCTGGCGCCACGACACCTCCTGCTGTTGGAACAACACCTCCTGCTGGTGGAACAACACCTCCTGCTGGTGGAACAACACCTCCTGCTGGTGGCACAACGCCTCCCGCTGATGGCACAACGCCCGTTGCGGGTGGTGGTTCTGATGCAAGCGGGGCAGGCGCTGCATCCTCATGATTTTTCTTCTGCTCAGGCAGAGCTGACAACTCACGCGTCACGTTACCTTCTCTACTAAACCTTCAGAACCTTTGGTAATCGCATGGACACTGACAAAATCAAAGACTTCCTTGTCTACAACTTTGAAAAGATGATTCTGGTTGCAGTCATCGGTGCATCGGTTTTTCTGATCTACAGCGGCTACCAGCAACCCCTGTTCACCGATGATCCTACTCACGACCCAGACAAGCTGAAACAGACAGCGAATCAGGTGAAGTTGGACATCGATGAGGATCACAACAGTTTTGTGATCGACGGTGAGGGTGATGATGAGCGTGTCAGTCGGCGACCGGCGTTTGACATTGTGGCTGCAACCGATCGTTCTGCGACTGGCGTTGACGATAGTTCTTACCGGCCGTTGAACAAATGGGTAGCAGGAAGTCAGTCCGGCAAGAAAATTCGCCGCAGAGATCCTCGAATTACTCCTCCAGAGAGTCTTGTGGTGACTGCTGTGGCTTCGGTCATTTCAATCAAGGCAACCGATCCGGAACCGACCTACGCGTTGATGGAATTGGAGCCTGCCGACGAGCTTGAGAAAGTTGAAAAGAAGCCTCGTCGAAAGAAACGCAACCGCAGCCGTGGCGGTGCGTTTGGTGAAGAAGGCGAGGAAGACATGGGCGACATGAGTGACATGCTCGGGATGAGCGGCCCAGGTTCCGGTTTTGGTGAAATGTTCGGTGGTGAAGGTGAGGCGACCGGATCCAGTGGCCCAACTCGCACATTCAATAAAGAGTTTGACTTCGGATATCGGCCCATGGGTGAGGAAGAAGCCAAACCGATCCCGACATTCGGTCGATACATTGTGGGAGCTGCTGTAGTTCCCTACAAGAAGATCTATGATGATTACGCTCTGCAACTGAGTGACAGTAGCGGTTACACGGTCGGCAGAGATACGCCCACATTCTGCGATATGCAGATCAGGCGGGCCGACGTGACAGGAAAAACTGCCGACGAGATCAAGAACCTGAAAGAGGAAGATTGGATTCAGCTTCGTTGGGACCGGAAACTGTTGACCGAGTTGGCTGCCCGTAAATGGTCTGGCTTTGCTCCCGAAATTGTTCCGGATGATTATCGTGACGATGCCTTGTCACTGTGGTTGCCGCCTGTACTGCTCGATGACTATCGATCCTACGCTTCACATCCATTGATTCCCGAATTGTCCCGATCGGATTTGGAAAGGCAGCAGGAGTTGCTTGAGCAGAGTCAGGATAAAGGGATTCAGGAGTTCAAGTTTGAGGGAGATGATGACACTGAGTTGACCGCTCCCGGTGGACGTGGCGGCACCAGTGGCGGTTCCATGGGTTCCATGGGAGACATGGGTGCCATGGGTGGCATGGACATGGGCGACATGGAAGGCATGGGCGACTTTGGCATGGACATGGGCATGGCGATGATGGGACGGTCACTCGATCCCAATCCGCCGGAGTACAAACTTGTCCGGTTTTATGATTTCTACACAGAGGAAATGTATGGTGCCAAACTGGCTGACAGTGCACAGCCCGGACGCGTTTATGTTTACAGCATTCGCTATGCAGTGGACGATCCTAACTTCCCGAGATTTCCGACTCTGCAACCCAAGCTGAACACGCTTGACCCGGAAGTAGTAACGCGGGTCAGGGATTTGCAGTCGAAAGTAAAAACACTCGAGGATCGAACCCGTCTTTCCAAGCGGTGGAGCGATTGGAGTGAGCCTTCGGCTCCGGTTTCGTTGCCCGTGAGTGAAGAGTATTACGTTGGACCGATCGAATCAGGAACGATGAACTTTTGGCAAGTCGGTGGTAAAGAGGTGGCCTATCAACGGGATGCTCCGGAGGTCACCATGGCGACATGCAACTTCGATGCAGCGTTTGACGCGAAGGTTCCTGTTCGGGTTGAAAAACTGTTTGAAGGGGCAGTTTTGAGCGCAAAAGCAGAGCATGCAGATGTGGTTGATCCAATCACCCTGGAAGTCAAAAAAACACCACCAGTCGACTACGACAGCCAAACGACGATTGTCGATATTGATGGTGGTGTCCCGTTGAAGATCACGGAGGACCTGACTGAGCCAGGAATGGTGTTGTTGTTCGGTGAGGATGGGTCACTGCACCTGAACGATGACATTTCTGATATGGAAATGTACCGAATCAACACCTATGCGGACGAGCGAGGCGAGTAGTACCCGGTCAGTCAGATTTGCAAAGATCGACGAAAATGATCTTTCAGTTTCTGGCCCTTGCGTGCAGACGATTCAAAAAGGCCCGATGTTGTTGCATCGGGCTTTTTTCATGGTTGGTTCGAGATGACTTATCGAGAACGTCAGAAGTCAACTCGGCGAGAACCGTGCAGATCGGGTTTCCCCTTGCAATCGTTGTGCCCTCGGCTGGAATGTCTGCTAACGCGGGTCGGTAACAGCTGTTCATGGAATTTTCTTCGCCCGACATCAGTAGATCCTGTGTAAACCTCATGTCACGACGTGCGAATAGGATCTGCTTGAGGTAAATCGGGCTGGTTGTTTGCAGGGTTAGTCCCGTTGATTCCTGGCAGCTTGGAAGCCGATCCAATGGGAGGCCTTGGCACGCCTGAATCATTGAGCTGAACAGTGAGCAGGTGGTTTCTTTGGCACGCATCCATCGATCAATCAACTCGCTGGATCCACTCCATCTCGGATTGACTTCGAGAACATGAACTTCACCTTGCTGATTGATCACAAGATCGATATTCAATAAGCCACGATGTGATGTTTCCTGCATCAGCCTGTGGCCGAGATTTTCCAGTCGGTGTTTCAGGTCGGCGCCAATCGCGACAGGCCCGAAGGATCCGCGATAAACAAACGGCAGATTTCCCATTCGGGTGAAAAGAGATCGGCACAAGCCTAGCAGACGGCAATCACCACCGTTGCTGAGCAGAGTCGCTCCATATGTACGTCCCGGAACCCATCGTTGAAGTATCACCGGTTCCGCCTGCGTCATGCCATGTGTTTTTTCAATGCCCTGATTCTGGCTGTTTTCGTTGGTCAGCGTTGACAATGACACTGCTTCCGGACTTTTCGCGTTCAGGATGGTTTCTGATTGATACCAGCGAACCCCCAGGCCCCCGCACGAATGACGCGTTTTCACGAGCCACCCCTTTTCTGTCGGCTTTACTCCGGACGCGGCAGCCTCAAAGGCATTCAAAGTCGTTGGGAACTTGAGTCCACATTCCAGACTCAGTTCTCGCAGCCATCGGGGATCCTCCCAGCATTCGTCGAGGCCGCGTTTAGCGGAAAAAACATCCGTAGCAGCAGTGGAGACGTTTCCCGTCCAATCCGGGGCCAAATCGCGTCTTGGGGCTGCATGGGTCAAAAACTCGGCAAGTGGTTTGGTGTGCTTGAGTCCACCAACCATGAAAATGGGCAGGTTCTCAAAACGCTGCCTCGCGTGTGCGTCCGCAAGGACTTCCCGCAGAATCCAGAACTCCGCGCATGCCTCTCGGGTATCAATATCGCCAAAATGGTCGATTCCGATGACGTGAAAGCCTGCTCGCTTGGCCGATTGGGCGGCTGAACGGATAGAGGCCCCGATCAATACAACCGTTCTCATGGCCGTTTCCGTCGTATCATCGGACAAGTTCGGGGGTGCGGGTGGTTGCATCATGGGTGTGGTTTGCTAATTTCTTGCCTCGGAGACGTTTCTCCCCAGCTTTTCCATTTTTGCGGCGACATGCTCGCGGCTTGTTTTTGGTTGGCAGCGGGTGGGACTGTTTCTCATCGCGTTACGAATTGACTCGATTTCCACGTTGAAACATGGCGTTGCCGAGTGAGTTCTAACGGTTTCCTCATTCCAATACTCGCTCAAAATTAGGTCTCCACATGCAATTCCACGTCGGTGAAGCACTGGTTGGTGATGGTAACGAAGTCGCGCACATTGACTTGATGATTGGCAGCAAAGACGGACCCGTTGGTGTTGCGTTTGCAAATGCGTTGTCGACTCAAAGCGAAGGTCACACAAATCTGCTCGCTGTTCTTGAGCCTAACGTGGCGGTCAAGCCTTCGACAGTCATGATCACGAAGGTGACGATCAAAGGCATGAAGCAGGTTGTGCAAATGTTCGGTCCTGCTCAGGCTGCCGTCGCCAAAGCCGTTGCTGACGCAGTCGGTGAAGGTATCATCCCCGCGGATCAGGCAGAGGATCTTGTCTGTGTTTGTGGTGTCTTCATTCATCCCGCAGCCGAAGATGACGAGAAGATCTATAATTACAACTATGAAGCTGTGAAGCAATCACTCGCCAATGCCATGGGTGGAAAGCCAACAGCGGAAGAAATGGTTGCCAAGAAAGATTCAGCTGCTCACCCATTCAAGGGTTTCTAAACACAGCTCGGACTGGACATTTTTTTCTATTGAAGCTTTCCGGCTGATGACGCCGGGAAGCTTTTTTTTTCCCCGAACAAAGCCTGTCATGACAAAACACATTCTCATTCAACTGGATAGCGACACACAGCCCAGCTCCTTTGATTCCGTGGTTGCGATCGATGCGGGTGTCGACCAACTGTTGAGGTACAGTCAGGTTGAAGTTGACGGGGTTGTTCCACTTGTCCACGGTGCCATGTTCACGCGAGGCGGTGATGACTTGCGGCATACCGCGATCTTCATTGGTGGATCGAATGTTGCACGCGCAGAAGAACTTTTGGCCGCTTGCCAGGGTGCTTTTTTCGGACCCGTCAGGGTTTCCCTGATGCTGGATGCCAATGGTTGCAACACGACTGCGGCGGCAGCAGTCGTAGCAGCTGGCCGTCATGTTCCAATTCGCGGAGCGAAGGCTGTCGTCCTCGGGGGAACTGGGCCGGTCGGACGTCGTGTTGCGCAATTGCTGGCGTCGGATGGAGCTGATGTTCGTCTGGTTAGCCGTTCGCTCGAGAGGGCAACCCAGGCTTGTGGGGAAATCGTTCACAAAGTCGGAGAAGCGTCAATCGAGCCGGCGTCCGTTGCCGATGGTGAACAGACTGTCGCAGAACTGGTTCGTGATGCTGAAATCGTGATTGGTTGTGGAGCTGCAGGAGCAGAATTGGTCGATCAGGACACGATTCTGAGCATCCCCAAGCTCAAGGTCGCTATCGATTTGAATGCTGTGCCACCCGCGGGGATTGGTGGCATTGAAGTCACAGACAAAGCAAAAAATCTGGGAGCAGGCGTGGCTTATGGGGCAATCGGCGTTGGCGGCTTGAAAATGAAAACCCACAAAGCTGCAATCAAATCACTGTTCGAAAGTAATGACCGCTTGCTCGATGCAGAAGAGATTTATGCAATTGCCAAAGCGATCGGATAGCGCCCGCTCCATGGGGTGATCGGCTCTCGATCCGAAGTCCACTGCATCAGAGGTCCGCTGCCAAATCTCTTGGGTCAAGAATCGGTTGGCTGGTCATTTGCAGGTAGGCCACTGCCGACAGAATCTGAATGCAAGGGATGGTCAGAATCAGTAGAAAGCCGAACGAGGCGACGCCAATGAGCAGGAGACATGTGTTGACTGAGATCAATGCAAGTGTTGCCAGTTTGTTGTGGTAGAAAATCCTCGCTGCCATGGCGATCGACCTGAAACCCGAAGATTGCAGATCGCAACAGAGAAAGATCGAGCTCCAGAACCAACCGAGGGTGCCGATCGTGCAAAGGCCGGTAATGGTTGCAACAGTCAGGTCGACCGAGTAGGCCTGAAGCAGTAAGGATTTGAAGTAAACTGCAGTTGCTGCGGCAATGGCGGCAGGAACAAGAGCATGCAGGGAACGAAAAGGGACTGAAGATTCTGCCAGCAGACGTGTTGTCTGACGGGCAACACCCAAGGCGTTACGGCATAGCGAGATAGTCGCCAGAACGCTGATCACCGCCACCGCTGTGTATTGAATCCGGGTGATCACCAGATCCGTTACAAAAATACTGGCGATGTTGAGCAAAACGATACCAGCGATCGTGGCAGCTCCAATGATGAAAATCATGACCAGCAGAGACGCGAGCAGGGAAAAGCCACGGTCGAGCATGATGGCCCAGGCTGTCCTGAAAATCTCACTGGTCGAGCATGAGACAATCCGAACTTCCGTACGAGACGCCGCATTGGATTGTAAATCTTCGTTTGCATGGATGTAGGGATTGAAGGTTTCTGGATTCACACTTGATTGCATGAGTGGCTGACTGAAAGGATTCGTCCCCTCAGGAAATTCAAGCATCGGGCTTGAATCGCGCGTCTGACTTGAATCGAGCATCTGGGCTTCAGCCGCCGGCGGTGACATCGGATTGGTGGGAGGTCCATTGACTGCCGTGTCTGGCAAGGTTGCTGCAATGACACTGGTATTGGCGTTTTCCGGTTCAGTTCGAATTTCGGGCTTTGTGAGCGATGCTCCGTCAATGATGGGGCTCTTGGCTGCCGGAGTTGTGACGTCGGAGTCCGGGATGATTTCCGCATCTACAGGATTTTCAGGCGGCGGTGTGGTTGCTTGCGATGGTGTTTGTTCATTGACCTGCTGGCCTTCTTTCATGCCACCATCAGCGGTGTCATCAGGAGTCGCTGTTGTTCCAGATAGAGTTGCTCCGGCGGTGAAAGTAAACTCGCAAACTGGACATTGAGCAAGACTGCCAATCGAGGACTTCGGCAGTTCCAGTGTGCGTTTGCATGAAGGACAAAGCTGTCTGAAATCTGGCATGGCTTCTGTTTTCAAGCTTGCGATCGGTGGCTGAATCACGCCCTGTGCATCGGTCGGCAGACGACCGATGATTCTCTTCTGATTGCTTCGTCATGTTCGGAGAGACGTGCAACTGGTATTGTGACGTTTCTCGCGACGAGGATGCACTACCCTAATTCGATAAATCACCGGATGAGCGATCAAGTCACTGTCGATTCTATTCTGGGCCCAGGCGGTGCGATATCCCGCCGTTTAGCCCACTATGAGCCCCGCCAGCAGCAATTGGACATGGCTGCCACCGTTGCCGAGGCGCTGGGTGATAACGAATTTCTCGTTGCTGAAGCTGGAACGGGGACCGGCAAGAGTTTTGCCTATCTTGTTCCTGCCATTCTGCACGCCACTGAATCCCAGGTCGTTCAACGCTCTCAGCCTGATGGGGCTGAGGAATCCAGGCCTGCCAGAGTCTTGATCTCAACACACACCATCAGTCTTCAAGAACAGTTGATGTCGAAGGACATTCCGCTTCTCAATAGTGTGATTCCTCGGGAGTTTTCGGCTGTTCTTGTCAAAGGACGTGGGAATTATCTGTCGCTCCGCCGCATGAATCGCGCGATCAGCAAAGCGACCAGTTTGCTGGCAACCGATCAGCAGCATCAGCAATTGCGAGCGATCAAGAAATGGTCAGAAGAAACAAGTGATGGATCTCTCGCAAGTCTGCCGATCAAGCCGGATTCATTGGTATGGGATGAAGTAGCAAGTGATACCGGTAATTGCCTCAGGAAGGCCTGCCCACATCATAAAGATTGCTTTTACTTTCGCGCACGCCGTCGTGCCATGAATTCACAATTGATGATTGTGAATCATGCGATGCTGTTCAGTGACATTGCCCTGAGGCGTCAGGGAGTCGCTTTGTTGCCTGATTACGATGCCGTCATTCTTGATGAGTGTCATACTCTCGAGGCGGTGGCTGGTGATCATCTGGGCATCCGTATCACCAGTGGCCAATTCGAATATCTCTTTGACCGACTTTACAACGACCGTACCCAGAAGGGGTTGCTGGTTGAGAAAGATCTCAAGAGCCTGCAGCAGCAGGTTGAGCAGTGCCGGTTCGCGGCGACCAATCTGTTTGCAGACATACTCGACTGGTGGGAATCAACCGGGCGTAAGAATGGGCGGGTCGAATTACCAGAAATTGTGGACAATCCACTCAGCAAACCCATGGAATCACTTGCTCAGGCTTTACGGCGACAGGCTGACGCACAGAAAAATGAATCTGATCGAAAAGACTTTGAGTCTTCCTACGACCGAACCCTGGCTTTGGCGGGTGGGCTGAGGCAATGGCTCAGTCAGGATTTAGAAAGGTCAGTTTATTGGGTTGAACGTACTGGTTCGCGCCGAGGTGGCCTGGATCGGGTTACTCTTGCTGCCTCGCCCATTCACGTCGGCGAAGTGCTCCGGAAAGAACTCTTTCAGAGTGAAATGATCAAGAGTGTCGTGATGACAAGCGCGACCTTGGCAACGGGACCTGACGATAACTTTGCCTTTTACCGATCACGCATAGGATTGTCGGGAGGGATGTCGCTTCGGGTTGGGAGTCCGTTTGATTATCAGTTGCAGGCCAAGTTGGTCATTTTGCGTGGACTTCCTGACCCGTCGCGTGAAAGGCAGCAGTTTGAACGCGCATTGCCTCAGCAAATCAAGCGTTTTCTGAAACAGAGCGATGGCCATGCGTTCGTGCTTTTTACAAGTTACGATCTGCTGCGAAGATGTGCAGATGCACTGGGGGCATGGTTGGCAGAGCAACAAATGCAGCTTTTCAGTCAGGCAGGAAACCAGAATCGCACTCAATTGCTGGATGCATTTCGAAAAAGTAGCCGAGGTGTGTTATTCGGAACAGACAGTTTCTGGCAAGGTGTCGATGTTCCAGGCGAAGCACTGACCAATGTAATCATCACCAAATTGCCTTTTGCGGTTCCAGACCATCCTCTGCTTGAAGCCCGCTTGGACGAAATTCGGGCTGGTGGGGGGAATCCTTTTGTTGAATATCAGTTGCCCGAGGCAGTCATCAAATTCCGTCAGGGTTTCGGGCGTCTGATTCGGACGGCGACTGATGAGGGAATGGTTGTCGTTCTCGATCCGCGGCTGGAAACCAAACCCTATGGCCGCATGTTCGTGGATTCGTTGCCGGAGATGCCAATTGAACGTGTTTCGGCGAACACCGGTGATTCCATGTCACGGCATGGCACATCATGACAGCAGTGGAATGAACTGGTTCACGCAGCCAATTCTGTTTTCGAGAAGTTACGGCATTGCTCGGCGCAGAGTTTTTGTGATCCGTGATGGATGGTCCGGTCAGCCCCGGAGTTCACGATTGACTCTCACGCGAAGTTGGCCGACGCGTTGTATCACCTCGTGACTTATTTGCTCCGCACGATGAAGATCACTTTCGGTAATCGCCTGTTCAAGTTTCTGGCAACTCTCAAGAATTTGAGGTGCGCTCATGTTGGCGACTGCACCCTTGAGTCGATGGGCCGTGCTGAAGAGTTCAGACGGGTCGGGTGAATCAAAACCAGATGCGAGAAATCCGAGTGCTTCTTCGCAGGTCTCGTCAAACAGATCTGCCAATTCACGCAAAGCATTCGGGTCGTTATCAAAGAGTGTGCGAATGGACTTATGGTCGAAGATGAAATCCTGTTCGCCTGAAACAGGAGCGTCTTGTTGAATCGAGTCGGGATATGAAGGTGGGGTGTCAGTATCTGTTGCACTGGTTGGGGTTTCAAAGCAGGCAGCGAAGTGACCGCTCATGGATGCCGGCGTCTCATCTGAGAAATGGACGTATCCCAGTACTGAATGAAATGTGCCGTCATGATGGAGCAGTCGAAATTCCTGTGCTGGTTGGATTTGCTGCCCGGATTTTTCGAAGCGCTGCTTGTCTTCCGGATGGAGATGGGCTTGC
>JAAXJB010000066.1:0-4260 GCA_012270065.1 Rubripirellula sp.
CGGGGATGAGGAGCAGACCTATCCAGACCGCTTGAAAGTGAGTCTCGAGCACCCATGAACACAATCCGGTAATCGCCACCCCGAGATCTGGAGTAGGGCCGTCGGCAACGGTGCCAGAATCGACCCGATGGACGGCGTTTTCCTGAAAAACACCGTCCATTGATTTCCGAACTGGAACTTCCGAACTGGGATCTTCAACAGCCGCAAACGGTTCATGACCGCCGTCAGAACTCCCGCTTTCAAGTGTTCCGCGGATAGAAACCGGAAAAAACCAGCGGAGGGGGTAACCACAACCATCATGCTGCTTTACCTAAGCAAATGAATGATTCATCAAATCGCAGCGATCCCATCATCGAGGAAGCGATCCGTCGCACCAGGTCGGGAGAAATTTCTGCATTTGAAGAAGTTGTGAAGCGGTTCGAGCGTCCACTTCGTGTGTGGTTAGCGACTCAGGCACCCCCAAACATCGATATCGACGATGTAGCTCAACGGACACTGATTGCTGCTTTCGCTCAACTTGACAAGTATCAACCGGATAGCAACTTTGCGGCATGGCTGTTCACCATCGCACGATACCAGCTGCGATCGGAAACAACCCGCCTGAGTCGTATCGCCGATTACCACACAAGGTTTGCTCCAGAATTGCTGCAGCGGGAATTGGACCGCCGAAGTGACTCAACGCCGGAGCTGCAGGAACAGCGGCTTACACAGCTGCAAAGATGCATCCAATCACTGACAGAACAGGAGAACCGGTTTATCGCCTGGCGATACAGTGAAAGTCTGCCTCTGGATCAAATTGCATCACGGAGCGGCAGATCAGTTGCGGCAGTCAAAAAGCAGTTGTGGAAAATTCGAAGGCGACTGCAGGACTGTATAGAAAGACATATGGCAACTGCAGGAGAAACATCTTGAACAAAGATGAAGCATTTCAGGAGTTATGGAATGACTACCTCGAAGGTGACATCACCAGTGATGGGCTTGTCGAATTGCAGAAATATTTTGCAAAGGATGATCAACTGCTGCAGTTTTCGGCAGACAGTTTTCAGATTCACCGTTTATTGGGATACAACGCAGTTTCCGAAATGCAAAGCGAAGCGTTCGTACAATCGACGATGGCACAGTTGCGCGCGTTGCAACCTGAAAACCGGGTAACCACCAGTGGGTGCAGTGCCGTTGATTCCGGTGGACCTTCCATTTTACCGGCCGGGCGGTTCCTCATGGGCATGGGTGCGGTTGCTGCCTCAGCTCTACTTGCCTTGATCTACTTCCTCAGTTCGACGGGTACATCAGAAGCAATCATCGCCAGGACAACCAGCGTCCACGGAACAATCGAGTGGACGCATGAAAACGGAGTTGTCGAGTTCATTACAGAAACAGGCATGCCTCTGACAGGAGGTACTTTGGAAACGATGACTGGTGACTCGACCGTCACCATGCAATTCACAGATGGAACGATTGTCACTCTGGATGGTCTGTCCATGCTTACCATTTCTGAACAGGAACAGAAAATTCTGAGACTGCGACGTGGAAATCTGTCCGCCGATGTTCAACCACAGCCGACCACAAAACCAATGATGGTCTATACCGAAGCAGCCGAACTGCGCGTGGTCGGTACACAATTCAATGTCAATACACGTGACGAGTCAACAAAATTGACCGTCAATGAAGGGGAGGTGCTTCTGAGGCGAACAACCGATGGGGAATCAGTCAATGTAGTCCCACATCATCAAGTCGTGGCCTCATTGAGTGACACCAGCCAACTCAGATCAGTCCAACGCGCCGATCAGGTTCATCGTTGGAAAAGTGATTTGCAAACGGAGGCTTCGCACGGCCAGTGGATTCCATCCCTGCTGGAACTCGGTCGCAAACTGAAATTGGCCGTCATCAACGGAAATATCAGCGAACAGGCAGCTACGATCGCATACAAGAAAGCGGCATCACTGAATGATCAGCAGGGCAGCTTGTGGGCTTTGCCATCCCGTTTTGGTCTGTCGGTGGTCGTGACCGTGAACCAACAGGCTAACGTGCCGATTGTGCTGGAATCTGGTTCAAGACTGCGAGTGACAGGTCGCGGTTATTCAGCAACCGAGCTTGTCGTTGGCATCACCACCAATGAGCCTGATGGTGGATTCTCCGGAAAGTATGAGCAGCACATCGACCTCACCAAATCCATGGATCCGGACACACAGGAGTTCAGTCTGGAATTTCCGATTGAGGCAATGAGCGTTATCAATGAAAAATTCCCTGCTTCACCGATCGGGCGTGAATTTGTCGGTTGCTGGTGCTCTCATCCAACCAACCAGGTGACCAAGTTCAAGATTACCGGCATTGAAATTATCGGCGCAGAACCATCAAAATGAATCGCGCCAGCCAAGCTCACCAATCCTCCATCGCACAATTTTCACTTCATCAACCAACGATTTCCTACATCAAAAACCTCGTCATGAGCATGTTGTTTCAACACCATTTGAAATCAGTCATTTTTGTCATCTTTCTGCCAGCGGCACTCGCGGCCAGTGAAAAACACTGGAACCAGTTTCGTGGACCAGAAGGAGATGGCAGGTCACCTGCTGCTGATCTACCGGCCAAATTCGACGAAGCGTCCAACGTCCGGTGGAAAACTGCCATTGCGAATCAGGGGTGGTCATCGCCCGTGGTTTGGGACAATGAAATCTGGGTCACGACAGGCAGCGATGACAAACAGGAACTCCGTGCACTGTGCGTTGATCTCAACACCGGCAAGATCATGAAAGACATCAAAGTCTTTGACATGATCGAGCGACGACTGGACCCGGCCTACATTTACGATTCACCTCACTTGAACAGCCCGGCGACCCCCACGCCTGTCGTTGAACAGGAAAACGTCTATGTCAGCTTTGGGTCACAGGGCATTGCATGTCTGAACCGCCAGAGCGGCGAGAAAATATGGGAACGCCGCGATCTGCGGGTTTATCAACCAGTGAGGCAGGGATCATCTCCAATCGTCGACAATGAAAATCTTTATGTCGCTTACGATGGCACCGATGAACAGTTCTTTGTTGCCCTCGACAAGAAGTCAGGCGCAACACGCTGGAAAGTCAGCCGTGATATTGATTCCGACTTTGAATCCCTGCTGCAGCAAAAGGGCATGCGATCCAAAGGAGGTAAACCCGGTGACAGCCAAAAAGCATTCGCAACAGCGAAACTGATTGAGGTGAATGGTAAACGACAGTTGATCGCGCCTGCAGGTGAAGCAACCATTGCATATGATCCTGAGACCGGAAAAGAACTTTGGCGAGTCCGACATCCCGGTGGCTTCAACGTTGCCGCCCGTCCACTCTATGCCCATGACCTGGTCTATGTATTCACCAGTGGCTTGACCGGATACCTGATGGCGATTCGAGCCGACGGAACAGGTGATGTTACCGATAGTCATGTCGCGTGGTCGACCACACGAAGTACACCCCATATTCCCTCGCCCGTGATCCTTGGCGACCTGATGTTCCTGGTCACAGATAAAGGCGGTATCGCCCGCTGCCTGAATGCCAAAACCGGCGAAGAGCTATGGAAAAAACGGCTGGGTGGGGATCATTGGGCATCGCCTTTGCTCGCCGATGATAAGCTCTATTTTCTCAGCAAAACGGGCGACGTGCGGGTACTGGCAGCCACTGAATCGGCGCCCGAGTCCGTCATTGAAAACGAACTCAATGCGCGCTTCTTTGCGTCTCCTGCAGTTGCGGGTTCATCTTTGATTCTGCGATCAGCAACTCACCTCTATTGCCTGCAAGAAGGTCATCAGCGCACTGCCGAACAGGTTGCTGCGGATGTTTATCCCGCAGCATCCGCAACAGGTGGCAAACCTGCATGGTCAAAGTCAAATCAATCCACCAAGCAAGAGCGGCTTGGGGAACTCAGAAAACAATTGGGGGGCCTTGTAAAAGCTGGAACCCTTACACGCCAAGAAGCCATGGAAATTTTTCAAGCAGCTCAAAACAAAGAGTAGAACTTCATCATTCACCCGCGGCTGGCGTTACCTCACATGACTCGCGATCCATCAAACCATCACCACGAAAAGAGAACATCCATGAAATCCATCATTCTGTTTGCCACGCTGTGCATGATTACCTCTCCGGTCATGCTTCGTGCGCAAGAAAAATCTTCCGCTGCCGGCGACAAAAAAACTGCTGGAACATCTGATGCGGACTTCGAAAAGGCTTACCAGCAATTGCTGGAAAAAGCTCCGGGGGTGCGGGAGAAGATCGAGAATGGGCAGGCAACCAA
>JAAXJB010000066.1:4360-39560 GCA_012270065.1 Rubripirellula sp.
CGGGAGAAGATCGAGAATGGGCAGGCAACCAAAGAAGACGTCATTGCATGGATGAAAAATCAAAAAGGCTCTGGAAAAGAAAAAGAAGCTGCCGGCCCCAGTGATGAAGAACTGGCGAGGCTGAAAGAGAAACTTGACACCATGGTAAAAGCTGGCACCTTGTCCGAAGAACAGGCAGCCAAGCTTCTGGCAACCATGCAAGGCAACAGCAAGAGCCAACAGAATCAACCCAAAGACATGGACGCCTACGGCGAAGAACTCAAAGCGGCAGTTCAATCGGGGAAGATGACCAAAGAACAGGCCATCAAAGCGTGGAACCAGGCGATGGCGGGAACCAAGAATGCGAAAGCGACGGCCAGACCCGCAAAGGGCAAGATGGGCTCGAAAACCGGAGTTCGTCCCGGGTCCTTCAACTTTTATGCAATTGTGATTGGTCGCCTGCGATCCAAAGACATTGAACTGGGTGAAATTGAACTCGATATCGATTACGTCATCAGCGACCGTGCCAAACTCAATCAGGAACTGATTGGGAATCGAATCAAGCTGGTCGGTATCTCGGGCGCATTTCTTGACAACCTGCTGCAGATCAAACGCGGAGAAACAATCAAAATCAGGACCGGTGATTATGACCCAGCTAAAAAGGTGCTTGGTTTTGGATACAAGTTTCAGGTTCTCGAACGCACCCCCCCATTCAAACCCGAAGACTTTGGTGTGCCTCCCGCAGATTTCCGTGGATTTGATGGGCAATTGACGGGAAAAATCATCGAATCCGCAGGATACGAAGTCGTGATGGAACCGACCGAAATCAAGCCATCGGGTGACAACAAAGCCGGGCAACCCGAAAGCATCAAGGGCAAGCGGATCCGTGTCGCTGGCTTTTACAACCAACACAGCGATCTCTATGCCGATCTGCATGAAGGCGACACGATTCGTCTCAGCGTTTCCCACAGAAACCCGGCCAGCGATTCGCTTCAAGTCACCGGTCAGCTTGAAAAACTTGAGAAGTGATTGGATTGCTGCGACTTGGGACCTGCCACATGCAGGGCCCTTCTGATCAATTCGATCTTCACCACAAACCTGACACCATGGATACCCATGAGACGTTGTTCACCCATCTTGATGATCCTTGTTCTCACCCAGAGCTTTTTCCAGACGGCCAGGGCCGAAGATATCGTTGCACCTGCATCCGAACGGTTTGACAGGATTGACACCAAGGCAGTTCCCGATTTTCAGAAACATGTCGTCCCACTGCTGGGACGTTTGGGTTGTAATTCGGCGAAATGTCATGGGTCGTTTCAGGGACAAGGTGACTTTCGGCTGTCATTATTTGGATTCAATTTTCAGGCCGACCATGCCAGCCTGAACGATGCAGACAGAATCGATATCGATGCGCCCGCTGACAGTCTGGCTCTCGCAAAGCCAACCCAACAGGTTGACCATGAAGGTGGTTTGCGATTGAGTGTCGATTCCTGGGAATACAATCTGCTGCACCGCTGGATTGCCACAGGTGCGAAAGGGATCGACAGCGTTGATACCAATGTCGAGCCTCAATCCACCGTAGCGGACCAGGATCGGGACGCGGGCATCGCTTTATACGAGAAATCGATCAAGCCGATGTTTCAGGACCACTGCTACGAGTGCCATGGCTTTGACAGTCGTAAAGGAGGCCTGTCTTTGACCACACGAGACGCTGCGCTCCGCGGCGGAGAAAGTGGACCGGTTCTCATCGCAAAGCGACCCGATGAAAGTCTTCTCATGCAGGCGCTGGTCCATGCAAACGAAAACCTGAAGATGCCACCAAGTGGGAAGCTCAAAGCGGAACAAATTGCCGATGTACGTGAGTGGATCAGACTTGGAGCACCATGGTCGAGCCAATTTGGTCCGGATGCTGGAAGAAATGCGAGACAGTTGGCGGCGTTGCATTGTGAGCCAGCTGAAATCGTTTTCGCTGAATCTGGCCAGCAACAGATCCGTGTGATCGCCCATTGGAACGATGGTACCCATGAAGATGTCACCTGCCTGTCACGTTTTCAAACCAATGACGACTCGATTGCCACCGTCGACAATGATGGATTGGCCACGTCATCCGGCCCGGGTGATACTCATGTGGTCGTCTTCTACGACAACGGAGTGACCGCCATTCCGGTGCTCCGACCGTACGCTCATTCGACCTCGGCTCAGATCAGCCCATCGAAGACGGAAGCCGAACTACATCCCATCGACCAGATGGTAAATGAGAAACTCGAAAAACTTGCTTTGATACCATCAGAGCTCTGCACCGATGCCGAGTTTCTGCGTCGGGTCAGCATTGACATGACCGGTACGCTGCCGGATCCCGTTGAAATCAGGAAATTTCTGGCAGACTCATCACCTGACAAACGAGCTCGCAAAATAGATGAATTACTGGAACGTCCTTCCTATGCAGCATGGTGGGCAAACAAGCTTTGCGATTTCACCGGATGCAATCCCAAATCGATCAGCAGCCTGATCGAAGTGGCCAGAGAAGAAGGCTATATCCAAGCATCACAATGGTACGACTGGATCAACGAACGTGTCATGAGAAATGAGCCTTATGACAAAATCGTCGAAGGGATCATGCTGGCTGATCTTTCGGGTCGAGGTGACGGTATGCCAACCTTCTGGACGCGGCAAAGCCTGAAAGAGCCCAAAGACACTGCGATGTCGGTCGCCCATGCGTTTCTTGGTATTCAGTTGCAATGTGCAGAATGTCACAAACACCCGTTCGACCAGTGGACGCAGGCAGACTTCAATGACTTTGGTCGGTTCTTCACGTCTGTCACCACGACCAAGCGACAATCAAGAACCCGCGAGAAAACAACGCTCGGTTTATTGCGCAGCCAGACCATATCACTGGAACCAGGTGACGATCCCCGCGAACCAGTCATGAATTGGATGCGTGACAAGGAAAATCCCTGGTTCGCCCGTGCCTTTGTCAATCGGGTCTGGGCCGGCTACTTCCACATCGGCATCGTCAATCCACCGGACCAATTTACCCCGGCCAACCCACCAAGTAATCCGGCATTGCTTGAATGGCTGACCACAGGATTCATCAATCAGAACTTTGACATGAAATGGCTGCATCGCCAGATCACCAACAGTGCCGCCTACCAGAGAAGCTGGGTCCCGAACAATTCCAACCGGAACGATCGCCGCAACTACAGTCGGGCCATCCCACGGCGCATCCCAGCCGAGGTGATGTATGACGGAATGAAGCAGGCAACAGCATCGGCCGAGAAAATGCAGGAAGTACGAAATAATCTCAGACGACGGGCCTCGGGGCATCTCTCCATGCGGATGGCAGGCACCCATGCCATGAAAGTCTTTGGAAAACCCGATCGATCCATCAACTGTGACTGCGAACGAGTCAATGAGCCAACCCTGTTGCAATCCATTTTCACGCAAAACGACCCTCTGGTTCGCATGCGTGTGGCTGACAGCGATTGGATCATCGACATCGAAGATGCAGAAGCTGCGAAACAGCAGCTGGATCATGATTCACTTGTCGAGCAGGTCTGGTTGAGAACCGTTGCGAGATTGCCCAACAATCAGGAAAAGCAACGTGCCAAACAACACCTCAACACATCCGATACCATCGCTGCTGGCATTTCTGACTTGCTTTGGGCAATGATGAACACGAAAGAGTTCCTGTTGAATCACTGATCAACCCGCTGGTTCAAATCACCAACAACGCAAGATTCCAGCTTTGTTTTTGTAAACCGTCACCGTTTTTTACTGCTGCGACCATGATGACTTTTAAACGCCGCGAAATGTTGCGAATCGGAATGCTGGGAACGGGATTGTCTCTGTCCCAGTACTTGCGTCTGCATGCAGCAGAAACACCCAACGCACCCAAACGGTCTGGTATCTTCATTTTTCTTGAAGGCGGTCCATCCCATCAGGACTCATTTGATCTCAAGCCTGATGCGCCCGTCGAAGTGCGTGGTGAATTCAAACCGGTCGCGACCAATGTCCAAGGCATCCAGATCTGCGAGCATATGCCGCAATTGGCGAGTCGGGCTGACAAGTACGCGATCATTCGCGGCATCACACACAATGTCCCTGACCATGGTCTTGGCAAAAAATATCTGCTGACCGGAAACAAGCCATCACAGACGGTCAGTTACCCCGAATATGGCAGTGTTGTCAGTCACGAGCATCCCTCAGACCCCAACCTGCCGACCTACGTTTCCATCGACGAATCGTTTGTCGGGCCCGGCTATCTGGGTACACAGTACAGCGCTTTGACAGCAGCCAAACCACGGCATGGGATACCGTATTCCGTAAGGGGTATTTCTCTAGAAGAAGGCCTGACGGTGGCACGATACAAATCACAGAAAAAACTGTTGGATGATTTGGATAACGCATTCAAAGGTTTTGAAGATCTGGATGATCAGGTCGTCGGAATGGACCGTTTCACGGAACAGGCCTACGACATCATCAGTGCTCCCAGAACCCGTGCGGCATTTGATCTGTCTCAGGAAGATGCTGCCGAGAGCGACCGCTTTGGCAAGCATGAGTTCGGTCAGTCCCTGCTACTATCTGCACGCCTGATTGAAGCTGGTGTGCACTTTGTCACTGTCCGGCTCCGTCCGGCGGAATTTGATTTCGACACCCATAGCGAAAATTTCCCGCGTTTGCGTACGCTTCTTCCCGCCTTTGACCGCGCCTTGGCAGGACTGATTGACCGCCTGCAGGAACGTGATCTGTTGTCATCAACCGCGATCATGGCTGCGGGCGAATTTGGCCGCACACCGAAAATCAATGCCAGTGGAGGACGGGACCACTGGGCTCGTGCCATGTGTGCGGTCATGGCAGGTGGTGACATCAAAGGTGGGCAAGTCGTCGGTGCTACTGATGCAACCGCCTCTGAGCCCGATTCCACCGGGTACAAACCCGATGATGTTGCAGCTTCATTCTTCAAGAATATCGGTATCGAATCCAAGACTGAGTTCGCTACGAATGTGGGCCGTCCCATCACTTTGCTCAGAGACGGCAGTCCGATTCGCGAATTGTTCTAACCGTATCAGACTGGGGTGGATCGTCATTCTCACTCACCCGAAATCATTGATACGATGACGCATCGCGTGACTGGCATGACGTGCCCATGCAGCTAGAATGATTTCTTCCGTTAGACAACCGCCTGGCGGTTGTGGCGGTCATTTGCCACCTGCTGGCACACATCCTTCCTCAATCATCCGGAGACACTTGATGACCATCCCCTCGCATATCAAGCATTGGATCACTGCCTGCGTTCTCGTCACGGTCACTCAATCATTTTCAACCGCTTCGGCTGATGTTTTTGAATTACGGACCTACACGACCAAAGAGGGAAAACTGGATGCTCTCAACGCACGTTTCCGTGATCATACGATCCGGTTGTTCAAGAAACATGGAATCGAATCCATCGGATACTGGGTTCCAACCGACGAAGAAAAATCCAAAAACACATTGATTTATGTAATCAAACATCAAAGCCGCGATGCGGCAGCGGCTTCCTGGAAAGCATTCATCGCGGATCCCGAATGGAAAAAGGTCTACAAAGAATCGGGGGTCGGTCCACTGGCGAGTCCGCCCGAATCGGTCTACATGGAAACGACTGACTACTCACCCCAATGGAAGAATGGCTCCCACGACGAGGATGATGTTTTCGAATTGCGGATTTACAAGGCAGCGCCCGGAAAACTTGGCAAATTGGATGCCCGATTTCGTGACCATACAATCGATCTTTTCAATCGGCATGGGATCAAATCGGTTGCTTATTGGCATCCGACAGACAAACCCGATTCCGAAGACATGTTGATCTACATCATCAAACATGACAGCCGGCAGGCCGCCGGGAAATCATGGAGAGCATTCATCGCAGACCCGGATTGGAAGAAAGCCGCCAAGGAATCAGGTGTTGGTCGCCTGGCCAAGCCACCAGCATCTACCTACATGAAAGCGACAGACTATTCAGCCTTGAAGTAGTCAATGACCGAATCACGTTTGCAAGAATGCTGTTATCGATCACTGCCTGCGTTGTTTGAATCGGCTGCTTACGTTTCATGACCGGTCTTCATCCTCCGGACGGATCGCGTCGACCTACTTTGGCGCGCCTTCCATGTGTGGATAACGGTAATCTGCGCGGTCGTTTGTCGAAACTTTTCTGGTAGATCCGTCCGACAGCTTGTAAAGAAACAGTTTTTTGCCCGCGTGATAGACAATTGATGACTCATCCCGGGACCAACGTGGATACGCGAACCAGATTGGCTTGCCATCCGCGTTGGCAAACGCTTTCAGATTTGTAATTGCCCGCTTCTCAGCATCAAAGTCACCCACATAGAGTGTTCGGCCCGGGACCTGCTTCTTGAACCCCGGCTGGAATTCAAAACAGATTTTTTTTTCGCTGGGAGACAGGCTGACACGGTCGAGTACGCCTGTCTTTTCCAAATCACAACTGATGCGTTCAAATCCGGGTTCTGTTTTGTCACGAGGTGTCATGAGGTAATAACCCCAACCCAGATCGGGGTGCTTCGAACGGACAAGAATCCGTCCATCCATCAGGCAGGTGAAGGCCCATGTGTGATACCGCTTGTCGGTCAAAGCAATTTCATCACCAGGCCGCGCCCCCACCTTACTGGCCATCACACGATAACCACCGGTCTTGGGGTTCTTCCGATTCCAGATCGGAGTATTGGTGCCATCACGGGTCCATGTTTGATTGAAATCCGTGTGTGTGCCGTCACTCAAAGGATGCAGCCCTGTTCCATCAACATTGATCACATGGATTGCGGTCTTCCACTTGGACACATCAGGATCATTTTTCAACCTGCGAAAGAACACCAGCATGTCACCGGTTTTTGACCATGATGGCTTGAAGTCCCAGTGCCCTGTCGTCAATGGTTTCTTTTCAGACGTTCCGTACACATTGACATGGATCTCACCATTGACGAAGTACGCGCCACGAAATCCTTGCCCTGTTTCCCCATCGGGCCCGTTGCCAACAGCCAAGGCAGGAAGCGTCGCAAAAACGGTCAGCCATGCTGCCAGAACAGTTGAATTGCAAATTAATCCCCCTGGCAGCAGGTTCGCCAACGCACGACACATCATCATTCTCCTCCAGAATCTCATTTCGGCATGTGAAAAAGTTATTTGCATCAGTGCAGCAGTCCAGTCTAACTGCGAAGCCCGGGCCAAATGAACTGGACGGTAGAGAACTCAGGATTCGGTTACACACAGTTACTTTTTTATGACCGTAAAACGGATACGGTAATGATCCTGATGGTTGCCAGTGAAGCAGAAATCCAGAAGAAAAATATTTTCACAGGTAATTTCAGTGGAAGCGGTAGTGACAGAGTGCTTCGAGGCACAAGTGATTGACCGGTTTCCTTGGACATCCCGGGGACCCTTGCCAGTCTGAACCCAACAACAATTGATCCTCACGGTTTGGCAACTGTGCGGCAGTCCCGACTGCCCGAGTGATATTCGCAATCTTGATGTCAACAAATTCGATGAGATGGAAGCTTCCATTCAATTGATCACCCACCATTGATTACCGCCAGACGAAGCAAAGTTACGTTTTCACTCAATGCTACAACAACCATCCATGTCCAGCGCAGCAGCAGATCAGGATTTGAGTATCGTGCAAATACCAAAAGTATCGAGGTGCTGGCGAAGTCGTCTTGAGGATGGACCAAGACGTACATATGGTCGGTGGCTGCCCGGCACATCAAACCAGAAACCAATGCTTGACTGCATTCCTTGCCAGACCGAAAAAGACAAAACCATCTACACCGTGTCTTTTTCAACCACAGTTCCCGATGCTGCACCTGTCATGGCAGGCAAGCGCAGCATCATCAACTTCAAAAGTCGCTTGGATCGTCCTGCTGATCTGTATGTAGGAATGACCATGAAAACTGCTGAGGGAAACTTTGCGGGCAGATTCCAGGTGGTACTGCCAAGCAGTGAATTCCAGTCCGGTGCTGCTTTCAATTACTCTGTTGAAATAGAAGATTTCACACTTGATCCCTCTCTTTCGACAATGAAGAACGACCCCGACACATCAACCGATCAACTGATTGTGGAATCGATGTGGTTGCACACGCTTTATCAACAGGCTGGACGTGCAGTCACCTCGGTGGAACTCACGGAGAAAACTGAATGAATGTCCTTTTCAGTTTTTCGGGTCCGGCTCCCATTGTGATCGTACTTCTTGCAATGCTCCCGCTGGGACCACAGCTGACAGCAGGCCAGGTACCCAATGTTGTTCTGTTGCTTGCAGATGACCTGGGCTCCAAAGACCTTGGCTGCTATGGAGGCCCCGTCAAGACTCCGGTCCTCGACAGGTTAGCCGCCAATGGTGTGCGCTTCACCGATTTCCATGCTGGCGCGGCAGTATGCTCACCGTCACGCGCGACGCTGTTGACTGGCAGACAAAATCTTCGCACCGGAATTTATGGTGTCCTGCAAGATCAGTGGCACGACATGCATCTTCTTGAGCGTGAAGTGACGTTGGCGGAAGTGCTGCAAAAAGCCGGCTATGGAACCGCTCATTTTGGCAAGTGGCACATCGGGATGAGCTCGGGCAAGCGGGTGAAGCCATCACCAGCCGAACACGGTTTTGACTACTGGTTCGGCCTCTCCAACGGAGCCAGCCCAAGCCACAAGGATCCCGTCAACTTCATTCGCAACGGAAAACGGGTTGGCCCAATGAAGGGTTACTCCTGCCAGATTGTTGTCAGTGATGCGATCGAATGGCTGGAAAACAAGGCACACCCCAATCAGCCATTCTTCATGAATATCTGGTTCAACGAACCCCATCACAAGCTTGCAGCACCCGATGAGATTGTGGCACTGTACGGAGACCTCAAGGATGAAGCCGCTATTTATTCGGCCACCATTGACAACACCGACCGAGCCATCGGACGACTTGTTTCCAAACTCGAGACGATGGGCAAGCTCGACAACACTCTGATCATCTACTCGTCCGACCACGGCAGCTATCGAACCGATCGCAATGGTGGGCTGAACGGCAACAAGGGGTCAAACTTCCAAGGTGGTCTGCGCTCACCCGGGATCTTCTTCTGGCCGGATGGTTTCCGAGGAGGACGAGTTGAGAATACGCCCTCGGGATCAGTTGATTTATTGCCAACCATCTGTGGCTTGGCCGGCATCGATAAACCCAACGGCGTGCATCTTGATGGCGCGGATCTGTCACCTTTGCTGATTGAGAAAGGGACGTTTCAGCGCTCGCAACCCATGATCTGGCTGTCGCCGTGGTCCGGGCACCTTGCGACACTACGCGACGGCAATTACACGCTGATGGGTTACCGTGGCTACCAATTGCCTTCGGATCAGGCCAGGCAAAATGACTTGCTGCAGCAGATGGCCAAAATGGCGGGCATCGATCCGGCGACGCCCAATCTTGGCTCCCGCGTTACCAATACCACTTTCACCAGTCCCGAATACAATCGGCTGAAGAGCGAGTTCGTTCGTTTAAGAACTTTTCAGGAAGCGTGGATTCCAACGATCAAGGCAGGCGGATTCAGTCGGTTCGCTCTCTACGACTTGAGCTCGGATCCGCTGCAAAAGAAGGAAATTTCAAGGCAGCGTCCGGAAGTCACCGAGCGACTCAAGAAGAAACTGCTGGAGCTCTATGAAGACATCATGGCCGATGCACCCGACTGGCCGTCAAAATGAACGGGCTCAACATTTGACAACCAACGAAGCAACACATGACACATCGGATCCACACCCTGCTAACCCTCAAATGAACATGAAACCCACTCTCACGTGTTTCTGCTTCCTGCTACTGACTGCGTTTGCGTCAGCTGAGGTCAGACAGCCCAATGTTGTTTTGATTTTTGCTGATGACATGGGTTACGGCGACGTCACCTGCTATGACGCCCAATCCAGAATCCACACGCCAAATCTGGACCGGCTGGCCATGGGTGGCATGCGATTCACCGATGCACATTCGGCCTCGGCTGTCTGTACGCCGTCACGCTACGCCCTGCTGACCGGACGCTACGCGTGGAGAACCGGATTGAAGAGTGGCGTGCTCGGTGGCTTCTCACAACCCCTGATTGAGAAGGGACGCATGACTCTGGCTGATCTGTTCCAAGGCAAGGGCTATCGCACTGCCTGCATTGGGAAGTGGCATCTGGGAATGGACTGGTCCGGAGGAATCCGCGGGGAAAATGGATACAACATGCGAAACAATTCCGAGGGAATTGATTTCACAAAACCGATCCAGAACACCGCTGTTGTCAACGGATTTGACGAGTACTTCGGGATTGCTGCATCTCTGGACATGCCCCCCTACGTTTTCATTCGAAATGACCGTGTCACCGAGCAGCCCACTTCCAGTTTGAAGGAAGAAGACAAAGGTGGCCGTCCGGGGCCCGCGGCTCCCGGCTGGCGACATAAACACGTCATGCCGACCTTGACCGACGAGGTCATCTCCTTCATCCAGCGCAGCAAACCAGGGCCCTTTTTCGTATACATGCCGCTCAATGCACCTCACACACCTCACGCGCCCGGTGATGCTTTCGTCGGTAAAAGCAAACTGGATATCTACGGCGATTTCATGGTGGAAGTGGATCATCACATCGGAAGGGTGATGGATGAGTTGGATCGACTGAAACTCTCAGACAACACCTTGGTGATTGTGACCAGCGACAATGGTCCAGAGACCAACATGTTTCCAAGGCTTAACAAGTCTGGTCACGACAGTTCCTCCCACTTCCTGGGAGCCAAACGGGACAACTGGGAAGGCGGACACCGCGTTCCCTTCATTGCCCGGTGGCCTGGAGTGATCGCGCCAGGATCGCAATGTGACACGCCGTTCTGTCTTGTCGACATGATGGCGACATTCGCGGAAATTGCCTCGGTGGCACTTCCCGAAGATCAGGGCGTCGACAGCGTCTCCATTCTTCCTTTGATGCATGGAAAAAACGGTGACTACCGAAACAGGCATGCGATCATCCATCACTCATCGACGGGTCGATTTGCGATTCGCAGGGGTGACTGGAAATTGCTGTTGCATGCCGGATCTGGTGGAAATGGTTACGGTACTGGGAAACGCAGCACGAGATACAACGGGACGATCGAACAGAAGTCATTCAATACTGCGGACCGCCAACTCTACAACATGCGGACTGATCCGGATGAGACAACCAATCTGATCGAGAAATATCCTGAAGTCGCCAGTGAATTGACTGCTCTCGCTGGCGAATATGTCAGCAAAGGACGCAGCACGCCGGGACCTCGCCAGGAAACCATCCTGCAAAACTGGCCCCAACTCGACTGGCTGTCGCTGGATCCAGTTCCAACAGCTTCAGGCGACACCGCAAACCCAAATTGACCGACGCGCAAGCGGATAACGTAAACACCGACTCCACAAATGACATGAAAACCATCCTCACATTGTGTTACTCGCTCCTGCTGACTGCGTTTGCCTCTGCAGAAGTCAAGCAACCGAATGTCATCACCCTGCTCGTCGACGATCTGGGCTACCGCGACCTGGGCTGTTATGGTGGCCCTGTGAAGACCCCGGTCCTCGATGGCCTGGCTGCAGGTGGCGTGCGCTTCACCGACTTCCACTCCGGGGCGCCCGTCTGCTCACCCTCACGAGCCACCTTCCTGACCGGCCGTAACCACATCCGCGCCGGAGTCTATTCCGTCCTCAGTGAACAGCGTCACAGAATGCATTTGCTTCGGAGTGAAATAACTCTCGCCGAAGTTCTGAAAGACGAAGGCTACTCCACGGCGCATTTTGGCAAGTGGCACCTCGGCATGCCCGTCAACGGGCGCGACAATCCTACCCCGGCCGATCATGGCTTCGACTACTGGTTCGGCCTGGTCAATGGGGCTCACCCCAGTCACAAAGATCCCACCAACTTTCTGCGGAACGGCAGACCGGTCGGACCAATGAAAGGCTACGCCTGCCAGATCGTCGTTGACGAAGCCATTGCCTGGCTCAAGGAGAAACGCGACACCGACGCTCCCTTTTTCCTCAACCTCTGGTTCAATGAGCCCCATGCGGTCATCGCGGCTCCCGAAGAGATTGTCTCCGAATATGGCGATCTCAACGATCAAGCCGCCATCTACAACGGCACCATCGATAACACCGATCGCGCTATCGGGCGCCTTCTCGCAAGGCTGGAAGAACTTGGCGAGCTCGACAACACCATCATCAACTACTCCTCGGACAACGGCAGTTACCGCCAGGATCGGTGTGGCAAACTGCGAGGGAAAAAGGGATCGCACTTCGAAGGCGGCCATCGCGTCCCGGGAATCTTCTACTGGAAAGGAAAAATCCCTGGCGGCCGTGTCGAGGATGAGCCAGCTGGAGCCGTCGATCTTCTGCCCACAATCTGCGGACTGCTCGGCATCGACAAACCAAAAGACGTTTTCCTCGACGGCTCCGATCTCACGCCTCTTCTCACCCGGACAGGTGCCTTTGAACGCCACCAGCCTCTCTTCTGGATGAACGGCTCCACCATGGTTCTTCGCATGGGAGACTACACCCTCTCAGCCCCGAATACGGCAAAACTCCCTTTTGACAACGCGAAGGCAAGTCGCTTGCTGCAGCAGACAAAGACGGCCCTGGGGGACGACATTGAAAAAGAGCTGGGGGGATTGGATCTACGTTCCCGCATGTTCAACGGCAGATTCGCAAATCCCGAGGCCGATCAGCTTCGCGATGAATTCCGGGCCATGTTTTACTTCAATGAAGCCCTGATACCACTGATGAAGAAGGGAGGCGTCAATCAGGTTCAACTCTACGACCTTGCAACCGACCGGAGCCAGCAGCAAGACATCGCGGCTCAAAAGCCGGAAATCGTCTCCCGAATGAAAGAGAAAGCCAACGCCATTTTCCAAAGCGTCATGGTCGACGCTCCGGAATGGCTCCCACCCAGAGAGCAGGCCGCAGCAAACAGGCATCGCGAAAATACACCAAACCGATCCGACCTCGAATCATCCAACACCGATACTGCAGACCTCCTGGCCCGGATCGACAAGAACAGTCTTCCGAAGGGCTACCAGGGAAGCCTCCACCAGAGTTACGTCGATCGCGTTATGGCAGGCCTCCAACCCGAACAGCGTGCCCGGGTCGGCCGGCTCTGGAAACAGAAACGTCACCTCGATCCTGACATGCCCAACCCGGGAGCCTCTTTTGTCAGAATCCTCACCCATGTCGCCGTCGCGGCAGAAAAAAACAAACGTCCCAAAGTTGCAATTGATCCGCAGGAAAATGCTGGAACCCGTTCCTCCACTGCA
Organism: Rubripirellula sp.; assembly: GCA_012270065.1. Taxonomy (GTDB): domain Bacteria; phylum Planctomycetota; class Planctomycetia; order Pirellulales; family Pirellulaceae; genus Rubripirellula. The sequence goes on from JAAXJB010000066.1 coordinate 17,645, forward strand.
AAGAATGCCGCAGCTGAAAAACAGATGCAAATCCATCGGCTGAAAACAACAAAACGTTCCCGGTTTGATGCTTTTGCTTACCTCAATCGCATTCCTCTGGAACGCGAAATCGATGAAACACCTGATGACTTGAGCGGACGTATTCTGGGCCGCTTGGCCAACCAGGAAGGGCGTGTTCTGGTAAAACTTCCACCAGGCATGAATCGGATTGCTTATCAGGGATTCAAAATCGCTCTGGACAGTGGACAAGCCCTGCATGCAGGAAACTGTTTCTCCTGCCATCAGCTTCCTGATTGCTCGCTCGCTACTTCAAAGCCCGTCACACCTTCCCTCCGCAATACTTCCTATTCGATCAAGCAACTGCAGCAAGTCATCAAGACCGAACCGCATCGCGATCTTCAACTTGATGAGAGTGACCTCAACCGGTTGCTGGCTTTACTGAAAACACTCAACGATGTTCCCGATGCAGACTTCCGGAACTTGATCCTCAACGCCACCGTCCTCGACACTTCTGGAGAACTGGAATGAATCTTACCAGCGGCGCAACTCGTCAGAAGATTTCCCACCATTTCCAATCAGGGCCCAAGTTTCGGCCAGTCATTCACATTGCATTCATGTTCCTGATAACTGCTGTCGTTGTGGCGACAGAGTCGAACGCTGACGAGTCGGAACAACAGTCAATTGCGGGTCGTGTTGTAAACTCGGCTGGCAGCGGAGTTGAGGGTGTGATGGTTTCGGCCATTGATGAGGATCAACGAAAATGGACATCCGTGTTCACGGGGCCAGACGGTTCGTTTTCCATTCCCAGCCTGAGGAACATTGATTACAGAATCCGAGCCCGCTTGATGGGTTTAGGTGATGAATGGATCAGTGATGTGCCCGCTGGCACCAATGATCTGATGATTTCAACTCACCCTGCAGTGGGCGCTGAATTGGAAGCACAACGTCCTGCGAGCAGTGCTTTCAACATGCTGAAGTTTGACAACCCTCGAGACAAAATGAACTTCAAGATGTTCTGCTCCTATTGCCATCAGGTAGGAACACTGGGGTTTCGAACTCCCGAAGAACCGGTTGACTGGGAAACCATGCTTCGACGCATGGATGGTTTTGGCGGACTTTATCCGCACACGCAGGACACCATCATTCAAAGACTGATGGAAACCTACAAAGACGATGCTGTCGAAAAGTGGCCTACCTTCATTCCACCCCCGGCACCAACCGGACTGGCTGCAGCGGCCACAATCACGATGTGGGAAATGGACAAGCCGCTGCAGGGATCATTCCACGATCTGGAAATCGGTCGGGATGGAAACGTGTACGCAGTCAACATCAGCCGGGGACGGATGATCGCCTTGAATCCCCAAACGGGTGAACAGACAGCGATCAAGTTTCCACGTGGCGCGCACGCACCACACTCCATCGAGACCGCGAACGATGGCAGCCTCTGGGTAACGATGTGCGCGAGCGGCCACATGGCTCGCTACGACATCGAAACCAAACAGTTTGGGGTCTACAGCAGCGCCGAGGCACCAAAAAAACGCGGCAACTATCCGCACACACTGCGAATCAACCCGAAAGATCCAGAAGGCCTGATCTGGTACACCGACGCCGGTTCAAACTCCTGTTTCTCGATCCATCCCGAGACCCATGTGGTCAAGGAATACAAACTGCTGAGCGCCGGGCAAGCTGTGGCGGCAGGTCGCGGAGAGTCACGGGGTATCACACCGTATGGTTTGGATTTTTCTCCGGTTGATGGCATGATCTGGTACTCCAAACTCAATGGCAACCGTATCGGCCGAATAGATCCCAATGCCGACGATGGCGACATCAAGGAATGGAATCCACCTTTCCGTGGCCCACGGCGTCTTCACGTCGCTCCCGACGGCATGGTGTGGGTACCAGGTTTCGGCTCGGGTGTCTTTGGAAAATTCAATCCAACAACAGAACAATGGACGGTCTACGAACTCCCTGATGCTGAAAACCAGATTCCGTATGCTCTGAATGTTGATTCAAAAGGAATTGTCTGGATTTGTGGTACCCACAATGACACGATCAACCGCTTTGATCCAAAGACCGAAACCTTCACCGAAATCCGTTTGCCAACAAGAGTGTCCTACACTCGCGAGATTGAATTTGATGACGAGGGGAATGTCTGGACCAGTACATCAGGGCCCGCTCGCCACATGGAACGCGGCGTGGGTGCGGTCATCCGGATCTCTCTGCCAGACACAGTGACCAATGAAGGCAGCATTCAACTGGTCGGCAAAACGTTTGATGGAACTCACGATGTTGGCAACCTTGCCGCGGCACCGAAGGTGCAACGTAACAAGAACGCGGCCCTGTTTGCAATGATCGACAAAACCGACCTGCCAGAAGCTTACAGGAAGCAACCTCACCAGAAGTATGTCGATCATCGGATGGCAGGCATGCCACCAGGATCACGCGAACAGGTTGGACGGCTTTGGAATGAATTTCGCCGTGCAAACCCGGATCGAAATCGCGATGGCGCCATGTTCGTTCGTATCCTTGAATATGTCGCTGAGCAACAACCGGGCTCGATGCCAGCACGAAGATTTATCAAAAAATGGCAACACCACTACTTTGGCAAAGCCGCTGACCAACTGGCCAATCGCTCCATTGAAAATGGCAAACTTGTCTATGAACAGGCTGGCTGCAATCGCTGTCACACGATTCATGGAAAAGGAGCAAAATATGGCCCGGATCTCACGGACATTGCCAAGCGATTCCAGGGATCCAAATTGCTGGAACAATGCGTGAAACCATCGGCAGAAATTCACAAGGAATATCAGACCCAGCAGATTCTGCTCGATGACGGAAGGTTGCTCACCGGCCTGGTTGTGGAGGAAACGGATGAGCAAATTCGCCTCGTTCCCAATCTCCTCAAACCAGACAAGTTCACTACGATAAACAAAGGCAGCATCGAACAGCGCCGCGCCGCAGAGGTATCAAGTATGCCTGCGGGACTGCTTGATACGTTCAACATCGAGGAGATACTCGATCTCGTCGCTTTCCTGCAATCACGCAATGGTGTGAAACAATGATCACGGCGTCACGAACCAAAAACCGCGCTTTCCCGAGTGCTTTGGGTGCAGTCCTTCTTGCCGGACTGATGCTGGCCAACTCACTTCAAGCGGATTGGCCGCAATTCCGAGGCAACAATTCCGATGGAATTGGCACGGGTTCGCCACCCACAGAGTTTGGTCCCGACAACAATGAGTTGTGGCATACCACCCTGGCACCGGGACACAGCTCGCCCTGCATTTCAGGCAAACGTATCTTTGTCACCACCTATGACAAAGATGAGTCAGCGGTCGCCGTGGTCTGTTTGAATCGGATGACAGGACAAGTGCTGTGGGAAAAAAAGATCACGGTTGAGAAACTGGAAGATGGTCACCCCTCATTCAATCCGGCCAGCAGTTCACCCTGCTGCGATGACCAGGGCGTGATTGCCTACTTTGGTTCCTACGGCTTGATCTGCCTGGATCTGAATGGCAATCTGCTTTGGGAAAAAAAGCTGCCCCTGACCAGATCATTTTCCGGCAATGCCACCTCACCCATGATCGCGGGTGACAACGTGATTCTGTACCGCGGCAATTATGTCGACCACTATCTGGTGTGTCTCGACAGGAAAACGGGCGAAGAACGCTGGCAGATTCCCCAAAAAGAAAAGTTCACTGGCGAGATGGCCTGCACTGCCTGTCCCATCATCGTGGGTGAAAAACTGATCTGTCACACCGCGAGGTCTGTTCAGGCTTTCGACATCAAGACAGGGCAAACAGTCTGGACGGCGAAATGTGCAACGACAGCAACAAGCACACCTGTAGTGGCAGGAAATGAGATCATTGTTGCTGCGTGGAATAAACTTGGCGAACCCGATCTCAGGCCACCTTTTCCAACCTTTGAAAAACTACTGGCTGACCATGATCAGAATGACAACCAGCTGATCGAAAGAAAAGAGTTTCCCAAACTCTGGATTTTCCACCGCCCGGAGGGGATCGAAGCCGCCATGAATGGTGCGCCCGTCTCCTGGAAACACGCCAACAAAAATGGTGATGCAAATCTCAATCGTGAAGAGTGGGAGAAGGCGGTGGATGAGTTGGAACGCTTTCGGGCGGGTTATGAAACGCATGGATTACTTGGGATCCCAATCGACAGTGAAGGTTTCGTCGCCGCGGAGGATGTCCGAACGCTGGCCATCGATGGTATTCCGGAAGTTCCCAGTCCGATCTTTGATGGCACGCATGTCTATCTGGTCAAGAACGGTGGATTACTGACCTGCATCAATCTCGCCGAAGGCGAGCGGGTTTATCGGACTCGAACGCGAGGAAAGGGAACACACTACGCATCACCGCTGATCGCCGATGGCAAACTCTATACCTTTGCCGGCGACGGGCAAATCAGCGTCATCGAACTGGGGCCATCGCATCGAATTCTGGCACAGAACAGGATGCCCGATGGTGTTTACGCAACTCCAGCAATCATCGACGGTGTCATCTATGTGCGCACCCACTCGACTTTGTATGCCTTTCAGGAAACCGACGACTGATGTTTTCCGATAGATGCATTACAAATCGATCGATCGCAAGCAAGGGATACGTGCATTTCAGTGATCTGCAAACCGCCATTCATTGGCGACATATGGCGGTCATGACTTTACTGCTCTCGCTGTTATCCTGCAGCCGGTTGGCAGCCGAAGCACCCTCAGCATTGAATACGCTTATCCAGGATTCCTGCATCGATTGTCACGATGAGAATACGGAAACCCGAATCGACTTCACAGATCTCGACCAGAACTTCAAAGACCCCAGCACGTTTCGTTCGTGGGTCCAGATCGTGGACCGTCTACAAAAAGACGAAATGCCTCCGGCATCAGAACCTCGACCCGACTCACGAACGAAAGTCGCCGCGCTGAAATTCCTCAACACGAAACTCCTCGACGCTAACCGCTACCTGCAGAAAACCCGCGGCCGAGTCCCCTCGCGACGCCTATCGCGAGTTGAATACGAACACACCTTGCATGATCTGCTTGGCATTGGCGGCCAGATTGCAAAGTTACTTCCGCCGGAAAACAAGTCAGGGTCCTTTGACGTCGTCGCGGCAAAACAGGACATGTCCAACGTGCATGTCAAAGGCTTCCTCAAAGCTGCTGACGCCGCACTCGACGAAGCGATTCAACTCGGGCCCGAGCCGAAAATAATGCACGAGCTTGACTACGTGAATTCGCGTTACATGCAAATGTGGTTTGAGCGTTCGGTACGCCGGGGCGGAGGGACGGTTTTCCCAGACCAGGATGATCTCATCATGTTCCGCGGCGAGAATTACAATTTGCGTTCTGACGCCAACGGTTTGCGGTTTCCTGTTGCCGGCCGATACCGGATCACTGTCACCGGCGCGGCTTATCAGCCAAGGTCTTCGGTAACGATGAGTCTTAAACGCCAAAACGACATTCAAGGCGACAGCGAATTGTTTGCCGCGTGGGACGTAGACGAAAAGCTCCGCACGGTATCAACGATCAAATACATGCGTACCGACGACTATTTTTACGTTAGCGGCGACGAGCTTGAACCTGCGCCTGACGGAAAAATCATCTACAACTCACAACCGGCGAGCGAATTCAAAGGTGAAGGCGTCCGGGTGCGCAGAGTTCTTATCGAAGGTCCGCTGGAGTCCACCTGGCCCCCACAACGTACGCGAGCTCTGTTTCCCGGCGTCGAATGGGAACCAGCCGCAAACGGTCGCTATTACCGGCCAATTACCAGAAAATCCCATTACGAACACATTCGTGATGCTGTTGCAGCGCTTGCCCCCAGAGCATTTCGACGACCAGTGACAGATGAAGAAATCCAGTACTTCACGAATCTTGCCGTACCGGCACTCGAAGCCCGGCGCGGTTTCATTGCCAGCGCTCGCGTACCACTGCGCGCCATCCTGATTGCACCCGAGACGCTTTTTCTGACCAACGAAACGCAATCCACGGAATCGGCGCTGACAAATCATGCACTCGCCAGCCGGTTGGCATACTTCCTGTGGCGCAGCCTCCCCGATGAAGAACTCATTGAACTGGCCAATGACGGAAACCTTGCCGATGCCGGAACATTGGATGCCCAGGTCAGCCGGATGTTATCCGACCAACGAAGTGAGAGGTTCATCAATGAATTTCTTGACCAATGGCTTGATCTGGATCTGATCGACGCAACCACGCCTGACGCGTATCTGTACCCGGAATACGATGACGTTCTCCGTCGAGCCATGCTGGCCGAAACGCGACTCGTCTTCCGGCATCTCATTGACGAAGACCTCAGCATTACCCATCTCATCGACTCCGACTTCACATTCCTCAACCGAAAACTCGCTGAGCACTACGGGATTGATGGAGTCAAAGGCGAAGAGATGCGAAAAGTAATGCTCGACAAGGACAGCGTGCGCGGGGGTATTCTGGCCCATGCATCCATCGCAAAGGTGACGGCGAACGGAACCGTGACGACCCCCGTCAAACGGGGCAGTTTTGTTCTCACAAATCTGCTGGGCCAGCCTCCCAATCCTCCACCACCAGGGGTTGGTTCAATCGAACCTGACACCCGAGGAGCAACCACCATTCGCGAAACACTGGCAAAACACCAGGCAGTCGAAGCCTGCGCAACCTGTCACCGAAAGATTGATCCACCTGGTTTTGCCTTGGAGTGTTTTGATCCCATCGGCAACTACCGACAGCGATACCGGCTCAGCAAAGGCGTCAAACGCAGTGCCGTCACCGGTCTTCGATTTCTACACAAGGATTACAACCTCGGTCAGTCAGTTGACTGCAAGGGACAGACAGAGGACGGCTTCACTTTTACTGACATTCGTGATTTCAAAAAGCATCTCATGAAGTCGAAGGATCAGGTGGCGCGAAACCTGGTCTCAAAGTTGATCACATTTGCCACAGGTGCTGAAATCCAGTTTGCTGATCGCGAGAAAGTGGAAGCCATTTTGAATCGTCACAGGAATTCCAACTACACTTTGAAACAGTTGATTCATGAGGCAGTACGCAGCCAGATGTTTCAATGCCGGTAGAACAACATGCATACACCCATTTCAAGACGTTCGGCACTGCGGGCCACTGGCGTTGCGTTGTCGTTGCCACTGTTGGATGCCATGAATCCAGCGATAGGATTTGAGGCAGCCAGCCAACCTGAACGCATGGTCCTGATATGCAATGCGCTTGGTCTGTATCCACAGTCCCTGTTCCCGAAAACCCCCGGAACAGACTACGCAAATACGGAATACCTCAACCTGCTGAAAGAACACCGAAGAGACTTCACTCTTTTTTCAGGGCTGTCTCATCCGGACCAGAATGGGAAGGAGCCTCATGATACGGAGCAGACGTTCCTGACGGCCGCGATCAATCCCGGGATGGGAGGTTTCAAGAATACGATTTCGGTGGATCAGGTAGCCGCGGTGCACCTCGGGCACACCACGAGGTTTCCATCGATTACTCTGGGGAGCAATACCCGGGAGAGTCAGTCGTACAACAGCAATGGTGTGATGCTGCCAGCCGACAATCGCCCATCGCGGGTGTTTGCGAAACTGTTCCTGGCAGGAAGTCCAGAAGAACAACGGCGACAACGGCAGCGGCTCGCGGAAGGTCGCAGCATCCTTGATGCCATTGGCGATCAGACAAAGGCCCTCAACCGACGAGTGAGTGGTGGTGACCGAAAGCAACTGGATGAATACTTCGCTGCCATACGCACGGCAGAGAAGGAATTGGCAGCTTCCGATGCATGGCTCGATCGCCCCAAGCCTGTGGTGAACGCCAAGGCCCCCCAGGACATTGCGGAACCAACAGAACTGATCGGCAAAATTCGGGGTCTGATGAATCTGATCCCACTCATGCTGCAAACCGATTCAACACGTGTCGTCAGCCTGATGATTCAGGATCATCAAGTTGTGCCAAACATCGCTGGTGTCCAGGCGGAACATCACCCGCTGTCTCACCATGGACAGGATCCCACCAGAATTGCACAACTGAAAATCATCGAATCGGGAATCCTCTCAACATTTTCAGACCTGTTGACACAGCTTGGCCTGAAATCAACCCAGGGGACTCGGCTGCTTGATCACACAGCTGTACTTTTTGGCAGCAATCTGGGCAATGCAAATGCGCATGATCCGACGAATCTGCCAATCATTCTTGCCGGTGGTGGCTACAAACACGGACGTTACATCGCATACAACAAAGATCGCAACACACCGCTGAGCAATTTATTTGTGAATCTTCTGCAGCGTATGGGCGTAGAGACAGACAGCTTTGCAACGAGCAATGGTGCACTGACCCTGTAGCATCCATCTGCTTCAATAATCAAATCCAGCAAGGACCAGAAAGAGCATGAAAAACCAAACGATTCTCAGTACATGCCTGTTGTTAGTCGCCATCCCGCTGCCGGCGTTCGGTCAATCCTTTGCGGACAACTGGCATCAATGGCGTGGTCCGGATGCCACCGGTGTTTCAACCACCGCTGATCCCCCCGTGGAATGGAGCGAAGATGAGAATGTGAAATGGAAAGTGGCCATTGAGGGACAAGGAACCTCAACGCCCATCATCTGGGGTGACAAGGTTTTTGTGTTGACTGCAATCAATACCGGTATCAAGGATCCATCCATTCCGGATCCAAAGGACCAACCCAAAACCAATTTCTTCGACATCAAGCGTCCCAATGCACAGCATGCGTTCGTCGTTCTTTGCCTCGATCGGAATACCGGCAAGGAAGTTTGGCGACAGGTTGCTACGACGAAAATTCCACATGAGGGCGCGCACAACGACAATGACTTTGCACCCGCATCCCCAACCACGGATGGAAAGCACCTTTATTGCTGGTTCGGATCGGCTGGACTGTTTTGCTTCGACTTGCAGGGAAACAAAATCTGGGAAAAGGATCTCGGAGAGGTGAAGGTCGGATCAAGTCTGGGCGAGGGCTGTTCGCCCGTTCTGCACAACGGAAAAATTGTGATTGTTCGAGACCATGCAGGCCAAAGTACAATCCAGGCTCTTGATGCCAGGACAGGAAAAGAACTTTGGACACGAGATCGTGATGAGGGAAATGCGTGGGCAACACCGAGGATCATTCAACACAGCGGAAAAACCCAGATCATCACCGCTGCTTCCGGCTTTGTCCGCAGTTACGATCTCGACAACGGTAACATCATCTGGCAATGCAGTGGACTGACTGGCAATGCGATTCCCTGTCCGGTCATTGAGGGTAACCATGTGATTTGCATGAGTGGTTATCAAGGCTACTCAGCCATGGCAATTCCGTTGACAGAGACCGGAGACATCTCGGACAGCGACAAAATCCTCTGGAAAAAAGACCGTGGCACACCCTACATTCCTTCCCCGCTGCTGTACGAGGGACTTCTCTATTACAACCAGTCCAATCAGTCAATTCTGACATGCCTCGATTCCAAAACTGGCGAAGTTGCCTTTGGACCAGAACGTGTTGGTGAACTGTCCAATATCTATGCTTCGCCTGTCGGAGCAGGCGGGCGCGTGTATTTGACAGGTCGTAATGGCAACACGCTTGTACTTCAACGCGGCCCGGAATACAAAGTCACGGCTCTCAACAAACTTGATGACAGATTCGATGCATCACCCGCTCTGGCAGGGAATCAACTCTTCCTCCGAGGTGCGAAGCACCTGTACTGTCTGGAAGCCGGGCAGTGAGAAGGCCGACTGAGCGACGCGGTGTGTCTGACTGCTTCCCTGATTGGATGGACTCTAGTTGCAATAGGGAAAATGGTCCACTGCCCTACCCTGCCCTGCCCTGCACTTTTTAACTTCATTGCTTCATTCTCCTTACCGGACTCACCTCATGTCTCGAGTGATTGGATTGGCTGCCTGTTTGATTCTCACCACCATGCCTCTCGTCCGTGGCGTTGATCATTGGACGCGCTTTCGCGGCGACGATGGTAATGGCGTGGCAAAAGACAATGCCAAACTGCCAACCCGGTGGAGCACAACAGAAAATGTCCGATGGGCAGTTGATGTTCCGGGCTGGGGATGGTCCTGCCCAATCGTCTGGGGCGACAAGGTTTTTCTGACGACCGTTGTCAGTGACGAACAGAATCTCGCCCCCAGTAAGGGACTTTATCTCGGGCAGGGAGTCCGGGATCCGGGCAAGGGAATCCACCATTGGATGGTTTTCTGCTTTGACTTGAACACCGGTCAGACCATCTGGAAACACGAGGCGCACACGGGCCAACCGCAAGTGCCCCGACATCCCAAGAGTACTTATGCAGCTGAGACCGCCACAACCGACGGTGAACGACTCTATGTCCTGTTCGGCGATGTGGGCCTGTACTGTTACGACCTCGATGGAAAATTGCTGTGGTCACGGGATATCGAACCTCGAAAGACGTTCATGGACTATGGGGCCGCAGCCTCTCCTGTCGTACACGACGGCCAGGTATTTGTGGTCTATGACAATCTCGAGAAATCATGGATTGCATCCTTCGATGCAAAAACCGGAAAAGAGCGTTGGAAGCGGGAGCGTAATGAAACCCACTCATGGGCAACGCCATTGATCTGGCAAAACGAAAAACGCACCGAAATTGTTGTTCCCGGTAAAAAGTCCAACCGCAGCTACTCACTCGCCGGAGATCTTCTCTGGGAATTTGATGGAGAGATGTCTAACCTTGTCATTCCGTCACCGATGAGTGCACACGGAATGTGCTACATCGCATCAGGATATGTAGGTGATGCCCATCGACCTACTTTTGCAATCAAGCCTGGCGCAAGCGGAAATATCACGCCGGATGGAGACTACACCGACAATGAATTCATTGAATGGTACCAGGGGACATCATCGTCCTATAATCCAAGTCAAACTGTTTATGGGGACTATCTTTATACGCTGTATGATCAGGGATTCCTGACCTGTCATGACGCCCGGACCGGTGAACAGGTCTATGGAAAGAAACGCTTCTCACCCTCAGGATCATTCACGGCATCACCATTTGCCTACAACGGTTACCTGTTCTGTCTGAGTGAAGACGGGTTGACGTATGTAATCAAAGCCGGCGAAAAGTTTGAAATTGTTGCGCGCAATGAACTCGATGAACTATGCATTGCATGCCCGGCAGTGGTCGGTGACAAATTGCTGATCCGAACCGCCTCGAAACTTTACTGCCTTTCTGAGGGGTCACAACTCGATCCCACCATGGCAGCCCAATTGAAACCACGACGCTCATCGAACCCCATCAACGATATCTGGGCAGCAGCCACAGCGGGTGACAACACCGCAATCAGACGATTTCTGGATGCCGGGGTCGGTGTGAATGCGAAACAGGGACGACGTGGTGAAACGCCTCTGCGTAAAGCCATTCTTAAAAACCGGATCGATTCTGCCCGGTTACTGATGGAACGAGGAGCCGATGTCAACTTGAAAGGACCTGATGGCAATACGCCACTTCATCTGGCAGCTTTTTTCGGAGATCAAACTCTGGTCAAACTGCTGCTGGAAAAAGGAGCCGATGCCAACATCATGAATCCCAAGGGAGAAACCGCGTTGGACCTTGTATCCAAAGACATGGATTCCCAATTGCAAAGGGTCTATCAGAATATTGGTCAGGCCATGAATCGCGAATTTGATATCAGCCGCTTGCAGAAAGTGCGACCACAGATCGCTTCTTTGCTGAAGCAGAACATGGCCAGAACAAGCGAAGATAATCCGACACCGGAATGAACCGGCGGCGAGTCGAGTCTGGTCACAGGAAAGGTCGACTTATCGCCACGATGGAGAACTTGCGGTTGATTGCCGTACCCACATGAAAAATCGAGTTCCTGATCTGACTGACGCGCTCGGGTCACGGTATCTGATTCCTTGCCAACGGAGTCCTGTTGGAAGCCCATTTGCGAGCCAAAACGTCTCCATCAATCAACACTCGTTTTCAGATTGCAGGGATCGCTTGCTGAGAACACACGGAAAAAACAGCCCACCGTCGCCTGTAGTTCCGGGGTTTGTGATTTACAATGAGGGTTGGCCGTTCTGGCCCACTGCTCCCTTCCTCACGAGAAATGATATGCCCCGCGCCCTTTGGACTTCTGTCCTGATTGCTTGCCTGATACCGATTCTGTCTGCTTCTGCTCAAGGCGAAAAACCCAATGTGATTGTGATCATGGCGGATGACCTTGGATATGGAGACCTCTCCTGCTACGGAGCGACATCACTGAAAACACCTCACATCGATCGACTCGCAGAGGGTGGATTGCGATTCACCAATGGGTACTGCTCCGCATCCACTTGCACGCCAACGCGTTATTCGATGCTGACCGGCACGTATGCCTTCCGTGGCGAGCGGACTGGAATCGCACCACCAACGGCACCAGCAATCATCAAACCTGGAACAGAGACTGTTGCAACGATGCTCCAGCGAGCCGGATACAAAACAGCAGTGATTGGAAAATGGCATCTTGGTCTTGGTGGCCCTGATGGTCCGGACTGGAACGGCGAGCTGAAACCCGGCCCACTGGAAATCGGTTTTGATACCTGTTTTCTGTTGCCCACCACCAACGACCGGGTGCCTCAGGTTTACGTTCATGATCATCGGGTTCCCAATCTCGATCCTGCTGACCCTCTATGGGTTGGCACGAAAAAGCCGAGTCCGGATCATCCCACCGGCGTCACGCATCGCGATACCCTGAAGATGGACTGGTCTCATGGTCATAATGCGACCATTCATAACGGGATCAGTCGTATCGGTTTCTACACCGGTGGGCACGCAGCACGCTTCCGCGACGAAGACCTTGCTGACAAGTGGGTCGAAAAATCGGTCGAGTTCATCGAAGACCACCAAAAAGAGCCATTCTTTCTGTTTTTCTCATCGCACGACATTCATGTCCCCCGGATTCCACATGAGCGTTTTCAGGGGAAAACCAAACTCGGATTTCGTGGAGATGCCATTATCGAACTTGACTGGTGCGTGGGCGAATTGATGAAAACCCTCGACCGCCTGAAGCTCACAGAAAATACGCTGGTTGTGTTCTGCAGTGACAACGGCCCCGTGATGGATGACGGCTACAAAGACGAAGCACTTGAAAAAGTCGGGAATCATCGGGCGGGTGGTCCATTCACCGGTGGAAAGTACAGTGTCTATGAAGGCGGCACACGCACTCCCTTCATCACTTCGTGGAAAGGACGCATTGCCCCCGGAACCAGTGACGAAGTGGTCTGCACCATCGATTTGGCAGCCAGTCTTGCCGCTTTGACCAACCAGAAACTGACCTCAGATGGATACCTCGACAGTTTTGACGTGATCGGGGCGATGCTGGGTGACGAAAACGCCAAAGGCCGTGATCATCTTGTCCAACAGGACAATGGCAATAACGGAACGCTGGCGCTGCGAAGCGGCAAATGGAAACTCCATCGATACGGTAAGAACTTTGCCCGTAACGTGGTGGTAGAGAAAAAGCTGGCCAATACCAAAGTGACCAAATTCCAGCTCTTCGATTTGGACAAGGATCCTGCAGAGAAAAACAACATCATTGCAGAGAATCCTGAAGTCGCCGAACGACTCAAGAAACAGCTCGATGAGATCGTTCAATCAGGTCGCAGTCGCTCGTAAGCGATGGGCTGAATCATCTGAAACACTGCCTCAGGTCTGCAGAATCTACTCATGAGCAGAATCTACTCATGACCTGAGGCGTGATGGGACGCGAAACGGCAGAGCATCATCCACCGTGAATTGGTCAGCCTGTCAAGGAATCACGGGCAATAACGGTGTCTTGCCGTCATCGGGTGATACCGGGTAGAGCGCTTGATGTGCTTCCAGACCAGACTTCAGTTTTCCGACCATCTCTTTCAATACAGCAGGTTCCGTATCTGCAAGATTGGTGGACTCAAACGGATCAGAAGCAAGATTGTAAAGCTGGTAATGACCGCCCTCTGATCCTTTTGATGGAATGTAGTGGTAGATCACTTTCCAGTCTCCGTCCCGATACGTTGTGAAGTAATTACTCCGATGGGGCGAATGCGGATAATGCATCAGAAAAACTTCATCACGGGAAGCATCGGGTTGAGCCGTGAGAAGTTTTCCCAGATCGACTCCGTCAACAGCGTGACCATCGGGTGACTTTGCACCCGTCAATCTGGCAATGGTCGGGTAAAGATCCTGAACCGCGGCAACCTGCGTTTGCAGGGTTCCGGGCGAAATCCCGAGCTGTTTCTGGTGCTTGTTGTTCTCACTCTGTTTGGCCCACGCCGCAATGAATGGAACTCGCATGCCACCTTCGTAATGTGCACCTTTCTTGCCGCGCAACGGCGCCGCACATGCCACCGCGTGCTGGTGGCCCAAGGGAGCATCGGAACCGTTATCACCCACAAAGAATACGAGCGTGTTTTCTGAAACTCCCAGAGCATCAAAGTGATCCAGCAAGTCACCAAGTGACTTGTCCATTCCCTCAATCAGCGTCGCGAATGCCTGCGCATTTTTTGGCTTGCCGGAATCTTTGTAGTGGTCAGCAAATCGCGGATCCGAATGAAATGGTCCGTGCACGGCATAGTGCGACATGTACAAATAAAACGGCTTTCGCTTCAGGACGGAATCAGAAACGCGTTTCTTGGCTTCCAGTGTGATCGCTTCCGTCAAAAATGTATCGGAACCATGATATTGCTTGAGGTGAGGGACAGCGTGATGCGCACGCTTGGTCCCCAGGCCATAGTTGTCTTCGCCGTAATAACTGCCCGGCGCACCAAAGGAAGCCCCACCCACATTCACATCGAATCCGAGATTCAGTGGCTCAGAACCTTCGGTTCCATCTGGCCCAAAATGTCCTTTTCCCACGTGGATCGTCTGATAGCCGACTTTTCGAAGGAGTCTGGGCAGAGTCACATCGCTGCCTTTCAAGCCTTGCCAGTTCCACTGCGGCGGACCATGAGGACCCCGATTATCATTCCGTGGATTGATCCAGTTGGTGGCATGGTGCCTGGCCGCATTCTGGCCGGTCATGATTGAAATCCGTGTCGGCGAACACACGCTCATGGCATAAAAGTTGTTGAATCGCACTCCTTGAGCAGCCAATCGCTGCATGTTGGGCGTTCGGTAATAGTCGTTCAGCGGATATCGCTTCGGCTTTCCTTTTTCATCCGTCAGGAACGGTACCGAAGTATCCATCACACCCATGTCGTCGACCAGAAAGACAACGATGTTGGGCGCTTTTTGTGCTGCATTCGCAGCAGCTCCTGTGTGCCATACCAAAGATGTTACAACGACAGTCAGGCTGGTAACCAGCAAAGATATTTTGTTCATGCCGACATCATAACCATTGAAGTCGTATTCATGGGAATCCGTGCAGTGGAAGTCGAGATTACCGGGGATGCTGCATCAGGAATCTTTTGGCAATTTTCACGAATGGTTCCACGAATCTGTGGCATGATGACCGAAAACCGCCATCCGCTCGGCTTGCTTCACCGGGTAACCACACGGATGACTGCGCGGTACAGCGGTTTAGTACTGAAAATATCACAGAAAACGCGGCGATCTTTTCTCGAAAACGGGTCAGACCATGTCATGACCTGGGAATCGTTAGAATGACGGACCCTCGCCCATGCCTGTTCTCTCCATTCCTACTGAAACGAGTTCCATCATGAGAATGCTCACTTCGACTGGACTGTTGGCTCTCCTGACCCTGGTGCCCGCACTTGGACAGACATCGACTGATACGGCTTTGAAGCCCGGTCAGAATGACAATCAGGACATCAAAATCACGTTACAGGATCCGGGGCTGGAACGCGGAATCGTGGGTGTCCTCGGTATCACCGTCGATGAAGAGAACCTGCTTTTTGAATTGTGCGATCGGGAGGGGCTCCTTGTATTTGTACAAACCGATGACCAGACAACTGCTGCACGAATACGTGCTCGCGGAGATAAAGCCAAACTGCTTGGTGAGCGACTGTTTGTCGCGATGGGATCACTTCATAACATTCACCTGGGCAACAATGTTGCCGATCGTATTCTTGCAGGCGAAGGTTTGGACAAGACGATTCCCGAAGCGGAGGTGATGCGGGTTCTGCGACCCCGTGGTATCGCGAATATTGCCGGAAAGCAACATATCAAACCTGTTCCTTCGGGTACTGACGATTGGTCCCATCCGTATCACGGTCCAGACAATAATCCCCAATCCGACGATCAATTGGTGCGCGGTAATTTTCGCACACAATTCATCGGGTATCCCAAATTCAGTCCCATGCCTGAACAGACCGTCATCGCAGGCGGCCGAATCTACAAGGCGATGGGACACATCGCACACAAAGCCAATCAGAATGCGATGCTCAACAAACTCCTGTGCATCAATGCCTACAATGGCATGATTCTGTGGCAGCGGGATCTTCCTCCGGGATTCATGCTGCATCGAAACACCATGGTCGCCACCGACGATGCCTTGTACATGGGTGACCACGAGTCATGCAAAATCTTTGATGGCGAGACGGGCGAACTCAAAGATGAAATCAGGATCGACTCCAAAATCAGTGATGGTCCGGTCTGGAAATGGATGGCGATGCGTGACGGAGTGCTATACGCACTGGTGGGCAACCCCGAGGTCAAAATCCAGACACAAAGAGCCATCCGACGCGGCCTCGGGCACTGGCCATGGGGCATGTGGGACGGACATGACTACAGCGATCCTCGAACTTCCTTTGGATTCGGGCGAACCCTGATCGCGCTGAATCTGAAAACGAAAGAAAAAATCTGGCACTTCCGCGATGACGAGTTTCTGGACGCGCGTGCAGTGTGCATGAATGATACGCAGATCTTCTGTTACTGCCCTGGCAAGTTTTTGGCTGCGATCGATCGTTATACCGGCAAACTGGTTTGGAAAAACAGTGACAAGGATCTGCTCGATGCCATCGATGATCAGGAGAAAGCACAACACTACATCACTGGCTACGCCACAACCTGTTACATCAAGTGCGACAACAACTTTCTATTCTTCGCTGGTCCCCAGCGGACACGGATGGTGGTCGCCTCGGCCAAAGACGGCAAGCTGGCGTGGACGCATCCCACCGGTAATCTGCAACTGGTATTGCGTGACGATGGAATATGGGCAGCAGGACCGCAAAAGTCCGAAAATGGCATGAAACTTGACTACGCAACGGGAAAAGTTCTCGAAACGTTTCCGGCCCGGCGTGCCTGCACCCGCGCCACCGGTTGTGCAGATAGTGTTTTCTATCGAGCCAACGGCGGAACCGTTCGAGTTCTGACCGACACCAATACAGCGCAACACATCGACCCCATGCGACCACCATGCCAGGATGGTGTGCTTGTCGCCGGTGGGCATTTGTACTGGGGACCCTGGATGTGCGGTTGCCAGCTATCGCTTTATGGCAACATCGCGCTGCGTCCGGACAACCCCGGGCCAGACTCGCAACCGATACCTGAACCGGCTCTTCTGACGGGAGACCTGACAGCGCAAGTAGCCTCCATCGAAGCCAAACCCGGTGACTGGGTGACTTACCGCGGCAGCAATGCAAGAAACGATCAGACTCAAAATTCAATCCCAGGTCATGTTTCTCTCAGTTGGTCGGTCGATCTGGCTGATCATGTGCTGCCAACCGCACCTGTAACCGCCGGCGGTATGGTTTTCATTGCCGATCGATCCGGTGCCGTGCGCGCATTTCATGCTGACGGAACAGCCGCATGGACCGTCTATACCGGCGGACCTGTGTATTACGCGCCCACGGTTTCCAACAATCGGGTTTATGTGGGCTCAGCCGATGGGCGTGTTCATGCGATCGCTGCCCGTGATGGCAGATTCCTGTGGTCTTATCGTGTCGGCCCAACTGATCAGTGGTTGCCTGTCTACGATCGCCTGATTTCTGCCTGGCCAGTAGCAGGTGGCGTCGTCGTTGAAGGTGATACTGTTTACGCCGCCGCAGGAATCACCCATTACGACGGGACCCACGTGGTTGCTCTTGACGCCATCACTGGAGAACTCAAAGCATCAAACCGGACTTCCGGGACACTTGAACGCGAAGTCAACAACGGAATCAGTATGCAGGGCAACCTGACCATGGTGGATGGTGAACTGCGGTTTCTGGCCGGTGGTGTTTATGAAACGGCAAGGTACGATCCCAAAACACTGGAATGCCTGAACACGCCGCGTAAACAGGTCACGTCGCAGTATCGAACTGCTTTCTACCCGTACTATCCTGATTACGGAAAGTATGTCTCGCTCGACTACCAATGCAAGGATGGCTGCTCGTTGTCACACGATGCGAGCTATGAGGGCAGCCAGTTTGTCAACCTTTCCCGACAACCAGCGTTGCCACCCGGTACACAAAAGCCAGTCAAAGAAGCCGCCCGATGGGTACGCCGTGGTGGCAAACTACCTGAACCACTTTGGGCGGATACGGCCGATCGACGTTTCACCAGTTTTGTCGTCACAGAACAAACACTGCTGGCCACCGGCCATCCTGACAACCAACCCGACCAAAGCTTTCTGGTCGCAATCAATACGGCTGATGGCACCGATCAGTGGATTGCTCGCACACCTGCCAATGCCGTCAAAGGAGGTACAGCAGTTGATCCGACTGGACGAATCATGGTGGTTCTTGAAAACGGACAACTGCTGTGTTTCGATGCGACTCCCTGAGAGCGACTCGGAACCGGTGAGTTTTTCACAAACCGGGATGATGAAACCCTGATTTACCGGGGAACGCTTTACCGGGGAACACTGCCCCACCGAGAAAAGGGCGAAAAGCGTATTGAGTGCCAGGCAATGAAAACAGATAAGAAACCACAACGGGAAACACAGGCAGCGATTGAGGCGTTGGTTACAGGGCCGGGGGCCGTGTTGTATATGCCTCAGTTTCGTGGCGAGTTTGTGTTGGCCCGGGTAGAGTTTGGCAAAGACGAACAGGGCAGGTTCATGAAGTGGGTTGGTATCAACCCAGAAACCGGCCACGACATTCATTGGACGGGGTACAAACGACTCGACAGTGTTGGCGACTATCTGTTTTTGTTGGGCAACGACGACGAACTGATCGCAGAAGTAAGCACTCTGGAGGAAGCCCCATACACGGAGGCCGAGGTGTTGCGTGGCCGGTTGGAAAAGTGGCGGCACATACTAACCCTCCACAACAACCAGAGGAACTTTGATGAATTCTTCGACAATGAATGAACCCGCCTTGCCACGTGCAAATTTCCAGTTTTCTGAAACTTCCGGCAGTCCCGGGGGTTACAACCAGAATGCATAAAAAACTCGCCTCATTGCCACCGGGTGCCGGATCATGATTCGTTCAGCATTAGTGCTTCTTCCCATCCTCAGTTGCACCATCATGCCGATTTTGGCGCAAACACCTCGCAACCCCCGTTCCCGTGGTGGTAGCAGTCAAATGCCCCAACCGGGAACGATCCTCCCCACGGTGAAAGTGGTTGATGAACAAGGCCGAGATTTTTCGACCGCCAGTCTCCGCGGTAGTTACACCGTGCTGGTATTCGGTTGCCTGACCTGACCGCCTTTTCTCAGAAATGTCCCCAGTTTGGAGACAGTGCAACGTGACTATCAGCCCAAAGGGGTGAAGTTCTATTACATCTACAAGGCATTGGCTCATCCGGAAAACTTCGGTTACGTCACACCTTTCAACCTCAAAGAACGGTTGATGCATGTGGCCGAAGCAAAAAAGAGTCTCGGGACACAGATTCCATGGCTCTGTGACAACATGAATAACGATTTGAAACATGCTCTGGGTAATCGGCCCAACTCGGAATTCATCATCGACCCGGATGGAAAAATCGTGATTGCCAGAGACTGGAGCCAACCGGAAAAATTGCGTGCCGATCTGGAACGACTGGCAGGTCCCATCACCAACCCAACCACTATCAAAGATCTGGATCTGCCCACTCGTGAACCACCGCAACAGGCACGAACAGGAATCGTCGAGCGTATCACTCTTCCAGACAACATGTCTCCTCTCAAGATGACCGCCAGAAAATCGGACGCGCCTCACTATGCAAAACTGCGTGCTGAAATGAGTGGTGATCAACTCTATCTGGGGTTCTTCCTTGACCCCCTTTATCAAGTTCACTGGAACAACAAAGCTCCGGCATTGAGTTTCAGTATCGAAACGCCATCTGACGTTTCCGCAACGCCGTCAAGTGGCAAGGCTGAGAAGGTTGAAGTCGATGCTGATGCTGACCCTCGTGAGTTCCTTGTCACCATCGATGGCCGATCCGCCGAACCACTGATCGTAACGGTCAACTACTTTGCCTGTGATGATGCTGAAACATTCTGTGTCCCGGTGACGCAACAGTACGAAGTTTCATTTGAACGTGATCGCGACGGTGGATCACGAAGAAGATCCGGTGACCGAATGACTCAAAACCGTGGTCCTGGTGGAGGTCCGATGATGGGGGAAATGATGCGACGCATGTCCATCATGCGAGCACTGGATGGCAATGGTGACGGAGAGATTTCTGCAGTGGAAATCGAAGCTGCCCCCCAATCGCTGCGCGAAATCGATCAAGATGGTAACGGCCGACTGAGTCGTGAAGAGATTCGAGGTGAAGGTATCGGCGGTCCGGGTGATCCACGATCGAGAAGACGACCGATGCAACGGTTTGGAAACCCGCGATTCCGTGATTTCTCACCGAACTGATCTTCGGATCAAGAAATGGGAAACACTGTCGCCTCATGAGGCAAGCGATCCGAATCCGAAGGCACATCGATCGCGTTTGGACAGCGAATGCTGGCAGTTTGCCGCTGCCAACCACTGAAAAGGTCCGTTTGAAGCGGCGACATCATCGTCTGAACGGCCCGGCTGTTATTCGCCGAGCGCTTCTCTGACAAGAGCTTCAATGTCCATTCCGCCCGTACCGATGGAATCCATGATCGAATCGTGCTGGGTTTTTTCCTCATAGTCCTCAACACGCGTGATGATCGACTGAATTTCTTCAGGACCATGTCCACGTTCGACAAGATAATCTTTCAGGACCTGATAATTGTCTTCGTTGGATGCCATCTGATGATCTCCGCGTTCCGCTTGAATCCCGTCGCTGTGTCGGGCTCAGTGTCAGGGTCAGTGTCACTGTCAATTCTCACCGCCAGCAGCAGAATCTCCAAGTAAAATCAACCGTCTGATTTTTCTACCGAGACAGGCCGGACGTAACACTGCCTGAGAAACCTACGTCAGTTTGAATTCACGAGTGCTGGAAGCGACACATGGAATGCACTGGAATTCAAAAAATGCCTGATCAATTGTATTAATCGCTGCATTCTGACCAAAGAAAACCCCGACAGCACCTGCGACGGTGCTGTCTGAACCGAAGTTGTTGGGAATTCTACTCTTGCGTAAAAAAGCAACTTTCGGTGGCGGCACCAACGATGTCGACTGGCTGCGAGGACGCGAACTTTTCGACCTGATGGATGTCCTCTGAATGAATGTCCGACATTTCGGACTCGATTGAACACGGCGGGTGAAGTACGGGACGACTGGACCCGAATAAACGAAAGCAGTACGACCACGGTAATTCGAACCGTTAGCAGAGGACACTTGGCCAACGATCACACAATTTTCGGCCCGGATGCGAAATGGCGAATTTGCTGATACACTTCCCGTGCGATCACCGTTTCGTTTGCAGGCGTGGTTGCCTTGCTGGTGCGACAGCACCAACAAGATATTTTTGGAAGGTTCTCAACCCGCAAGTACGATATTCGATCGTGGTCGGAATATGGTAATCGACTTGTGGGCCAGTCATCGCTTCGGCACAACTGGTTGAGATCCGGAAAACGCCGCAGATTGCGGCATCGCCCAGGTGGTGGAATTGGCAGACACAGGGGATTTAAAATCCCCCGGCTGGTAACGGCTATGCGGGTTCAAGTCCCGCCCTGGGCACTGCAATTGACGGGGTTTTTGACTTTCTCGCT
>JAAXJB010000086.1 GCA_012270065.1 Rubripirellula sp.
CCGAACCAGCACCAGCTCCGGCGGAGCGGCAGGCAGATGCGCCAGCTCCTGCTGAGCCACCCGCCGCCACGCCGCCTGCTGAAAAGACGCCTGCCGACGATGATTCAGCCGCCGTCGAGTCAGGTTCTGCTCTGTTGACCGTATCTGTTCCTGAGGATGCTTCAGTTGTTGTCAACGGGTTCCAGACAAAAGCTGTTGGTAGTGTTCGCGAATTCAAGTCCAGTGGATTGATGCCGGGTTTCGTTGACACGTACGACATTGAGGGGACTTACACCGTTGATGGCGAAGAACGAACTGAAAACAAGGCGGTAAAGTTGCGTTCTGGCATGCGTCAGTCCGTGGCCTTTGCGAACGATTCTGCACCCACGGAAGAGAAGAAGGTTGTGACCGTGGTCAAGTTGAATGTTCCTGCCGATGCCACTGTGACATTGGCTGGCAACAAGACACGAGGGAACGGAATCGCAAGAACGTACCGGACATCGCAAATGAAAACAGGTGAAGTTTGGTCCGGTTATGTTGTTCGCGTTACTGCCGAGATCGACGGTCGGAGTGTGACCGAAGAACGGACCATCGATCTGGTTGGTGGCAGCACCCATGAATTGACGTTTGGCTTCGACTTGGGAAGAGTTGCAAGTCGCTAGGGTGGCGTTTGTTGATCAATAGTTTTGACGAGAGCCGCGATCAGATGAATTCTGGTCGCGGCTTTTTTTTCGGTGTCCGGGAAGATTCGCCCTCAAATTCCGCATAGCATGCTTAAGGCGAATTGTTCTGAGATTCTCTGCCCCCAAAATCGCATCCGTGGATTAACGTAGAGTCCGGCAGGGTAAGCCCGTTGTACTGGAATGATTACTGACGACCATGGATTCCGATCCCATCAACATTTCCCCACGAGTAAAAGTGCTGTTGAGCTTCTTGCTCACTGCCCATCTATTTGCACTCGTGCTTCCGCCGTTATCAGTACAGACTCGGGGACCCATTGGGCCATCGCCCTCGGTTTCCACAGGACTGGAATGGGTCGAGCCCTACAGTCAGTTGCTATACATTGACCGAGGCTACGCATTTTTTGCCCCGGATCCCGGACCGAGCCACTTGATTCAGGCGGCGATTACCGGCCCGGATGGGCAGCGGCGGGAGAAGATTTATCCAGATATCGAGCAGCAACGGCCTCGCCTGCTTTACCACCGCCATTTCATGCTCAGTGAGTTCCTGCAAGAAATCTACCATCCACCTGGTCCACCAGAAGAATTGCAGAAGGTGGATCCGCAGGAAGCGCAATACTGGTCGGTTGCCAGAGCCCGGTACGAAAGCGTGCGTCAGTCAATCATGGATCACCTCAGGCACGAGTATCCTGGAAACGATGTTGCTATTGCAAGAATTGAACATCTGCTTCCGAATTTGATCGACTATCAACAGGAACCGTTAGAGCTTACGGACGAGCGGCTTTATCGGGTTCTACTCGACCAGCCGATGCAGCCGGGGGCGAGCGAATGAACCAGACCAGCTATCGCTTGAAAACCTGGCTGTTGCAATACGTTGGTGCATGGGACAAGTTCTGGTTTGCGCCCCGCCAACCGCAAACACTCTCGCTTCTACGTGTGATCACGGGAGCAATGCTGCTCTATTCACATCTGGTGTTGGCGACGGACTTGACATCGTTTTTAGGAGATACCGCGTGGGTTAATAATGAAACGGTCAGGCAATTGCACGACGGAACCTTTGGAGTCGCGGATTTCGGTTGGACTTACCTGTCGTCGATCAGCAACCCCGCGCTATTATGGTCACATCATGTCTTCACAATTTTGGTCACTGCATGCTTTGCAATTGGATTCTTGACCAGAATCACATCACCGCTGGCATGGTTCCTGCAACTCATGTATTTGCATCGCATGACAGGAACGTTGTTCGGGTTTGACCAGATTGTGACCTATGTGGCGATGTATCTTGTTATTGCTCCCTCGGGCAGCTGTTTCAGCATTGACGCAATGATCCGTGACAGATTTGCGTCAGATCAGCGGGGACGATTTTGGAATTGGTTTTTTCCCGCGGTCAAGGCGACCGTTTTTTCGAACATTGCCACACGTCTCTTGCAATTGCATCTTTGCATCATTTATCTGTTCGGCGGGATCAGTAAGGCTCGCGGTCAGACATGGTGGGATGGCACTGCAATCTGGTATTCCGTCAGCAATTATGAATATCAGTCCTTGGATATGACGTGGCTTTCTGGCTATCCCCGTCTGTTCAGCGCAATGTCTCATCTGACACTTTTCTGGGAATTATTCTATTGTGCTCTCATTTGGCCACGCATCACACGACCATTCATGCTGGTGATCGCTTTGGCTCTGCATGCGGGCATTGCGTTGGCGCTTGGGATGATTACCTTTGGGATGATGATGATTGCGGCGAATATGGTTTTCGTCAGTCCCGAATATGTAAAGGCAGTGGCAAGCCACTTGCGGTTTCCCAAGGTCAGAGCAGCGGCATAGACCCGCAGCAGGGCGTAAGTCCCAGGTGTGCTTTCCGGACCGGATGCCTCTTCACAGAGGATGCTTTCAACGGTTGTTGATTCCTGATTTTCCTTATTGGATCGGCAGGAATTTCCAGCTGCCGCTGAAAGCAGTGGTGTTAATTGACAAGCTGCATGGGGCGTTTAAAGTTTCAGCAGCGGTACACCGGTCATTTGTTCTGGAATCGGTAAGCCCATCAACTCGAGTATGGTTGGTGCGATATCAGCAAGTCGACCGCCTTCACGCAGACGCTTGCCTTCAATGTCCGGTTCCACAACGATCAGTGGCACGTCAAAAGTAGTGTGTGCCGTATGTGGGCCCCCGCTCGCTGGGTCAACCATTTGTTCGCAGTTCCCATGGTCAGCGGTGACCACCAGCGAGCCACCTTTTGCGAGAGTCGCATCGACAATCCTGCCTACGCAGGCATCCACCGTTTCTACGGCTTTGATAGCGGCTTCGAGAACACCGGTGTGACCGACCATGTCACCATTGGCGAAGTTCACGACGATCAGTGCTGATTCTGCAGACTCGATTTCTGCCAGAACTTTGGCTGTGACGTCTTCGGCTGACATTTCCGGTTTCTGGTCATAAGTTGAAACATCACGAGGCGACGCTGCCATCCCGCGGCTTTCCTCGGAAAAAGGATCATCCCGGTAGTCGTTGAAAAAGAAAGTGACGTGGGGATACTTTTCAGTTTCTGCACAACGGAATTGGTTCAGATTCAAGCTGCTGACGTATTCACCGAGAATGTTGGGCATTTTGTCTGGTTTTTCAAAGATCACGTTGACAGGGAGGCCGGATTCGTAGCCCGTCATCGTGGCAAAGTACAAATCCTTGATCTGTTCACCTCGTTCGAATCCTCCACCTTCGATGCTCTGCCACTGATCATCCGGCAGGACGAATGCTTTCGTAATTTCGCGTGTTCGGTCTCCTCGATAATTCAGGAAAATGATGGCATCACCATTCTTGACGAGTGTTGGGCCATCTTCCCCGGTGATCGTAGTAGCCGCGATGAATTCGTCTCCCTTGCGGTTTGCATCGGTTGGATTGTCGTAATACGACTGAATCGCTGCTTGTGCTGTCTCTGCGGTCCTGTCGGTTCCCCGAGTCATCATGTTGTAGGCAGTTTCCACTCGCTCCCAACGCAGGTCTCGGTCCATGGCGTAGAAACGTCCCACGACACTGGCGATACGCCCGACACCCGCATCCTCCATTTTTTTCTCCAACTGGCCGACAAAACTCAAGCCTCCTGTTGGCGAGGTATCGCGACCATCCGTGATGGCGTGAACGGCAAATTGTTCACTCGGAAGTCCTGACTCTTTGACCAGGTCAACGACTGCGAATGCATGTTCAAGATCACTGTGCACCCTGCCATCGGACATCAGGCCCAGTAGATGCAAGGTTCCACCATTGGCTTTTACATGCGCAATCGAATCCTGGAGCACCGTTTTGCCAAAGAATGATCGATCGCGTATTGCGCGTGTAATCCGCATGACCTCCTGATCAACAATGCGACCCGCACCGATATTCTGATGCCCCACTTCACTGTTGCCCATGACACCATCTGGCAGTCCCACGTCTTCACCGGAAGTGTGAATCAGTGCATTGGGGTACTTCTCCATCAGAGCGTCGGATACAGGGGTGTTTGCCAGATGCACGGCGTTTGCATGGTTCCACTCCGGATTAGGGTTCTCTCCCCAACCATCACGGACAATCAATACAACAGGTTTTCGGCGGACTTGGGTCAATGAACTGTTCTCTCTTGAAAGTTGCAAAAAACAGGTTTTAAAACGGAGGTTTGAGGCTGAGTGGCAGTGTTGTGGGCACTTGCACAGTCATCTTCAGGACGCTTTCCCGGAAACAATTTAACTGACTCGCACGCCTGTCGGAACGCCCAAGAGACTCGCTTCTTGATGAGATTCAAGCCCGCTTCGAGACAACCGGTTGATCCGCTACCCTAGGTCCCATTTGTCGCCCGGTTACCCTTCAGGATTTATCTGATCATGCCTCTGTTACGTTTTGATCCTTCTGGCAGTATCGATCCGGATTTTGGTGTCACTCACGAGCAAATTGGCAGCCTTTCCAATGCTTTGGACAGTTTGCGCACCGAGATGGTCGAAGTCGACCCCGGGCAGTATGAGTCGGGAGACATACCGGAGAACAAACGGCCTTTGGATGCGAGATTTTTTTGGCTTCCAGAGCAGCAATTGGCTGACTATGAAATGGACCGTTCTGGTTCCGAATTGGGGCGGATCTTTGAAGTGGCGAATGGAATTCACCATGAGATTGATGCGGTTGCTGTGCTCGGCATCGGCGGGTCTTACATGGGGGCTCGTGCTCTTATGGAGGCTTGTTGTGATCCCTATCACAATGAATTGACTCGGGCAGAACGCGGCAGTAAACCTCGCATGTATTTCGAGGGTAACAACGTGGATAATGATGCGAGCAATGCCTTGCTTCATCGTCTTCGGTGTGGCGGATATGGATCGACTGAATCCGAGAAACGTTTTGCCGTTGTCGTTATCAGCAAGAGTGGTGGAACGATGGAGACCGCGGTCGCGTTTCGGCATTTTCTGGCCGCTCTGGAAGACTCATTGCCTGATGAAAACGCTGTTGAAGCTGGTTTGGGAAGACTTGTGATACCAGTTACAGGCTCATCAGGAAAACTTCACGAATTGGCTTCGGCACTTGGTTGTCAGCAGATATTTAATGTTCCTGACGGAGTTGGAGGAAGGTTCAGCATCCTATCACCAGTTGGTTTGTTGCCTGCGGCACTCCTGGGGCTGGATTGCATGAAGCTGCTTGAAGGTGCTGTCGCCATGAATGAGCACTTCAAAACTGCTCCTTATGAAGAAAATGTCGTTTTGCAGTACGTGGCAGTCAATCATCTGCTTGCAACGCATCGCAATAAGTCAATTCGTGTCATGAGTGTATGGAATAAAGCTCTCGAGGCTGTGGGATTGTGGCATGATCAATTACTTGCAGAATCCAATGGCAAGGAGGGGCTGGGTGTCACTCCACTGACCACAGTGAATACCCGGGATTTGCATAGTCGCCACCAGCAACATCAACAGGGATTGAATGACAAGGTTTTCAATAACATCATTGTCGACAGTTACCGTACTGATCCGTTGCCAGTCGGGAGTAGTGTACGAAACCAGGATTCACTGAATGACCTTGCAGATCGCACACTGCCAGAAATCATGGCGGCAGCTATCAAGGGTACCAATGACGCTCTGCATGGTGATGGTCGTCCAACGACTGATATTCTGCTCCCCTGTATCGACACGCACGTCCTTGGGCAGTTGTTTCAGATGTTGATGATCGCGACGGTGGTGGAGGGGCGGCTTCTGGGAATCAATCCGTATGGCCAGCCTGGGGTTGAACAATACAAACAGAACATGAATCGTAATCTTGGGCGGAACTGATATCGCCAACAGAAGCCAGCATTCTCGACTCGTTGGTGATGAGCGGCCTGCATCAGAGGATCGGTGACTTCCTGCGACAGATAACGAAAGCCGCCAGTTGGTTGAAGGAATCTGGTTCTGGCTCAGCGTGAAGGCGGCCATGGAATGATTTTCAGTGAAAGTTGGCCCGGTTACTTTCTGTGCATCTTGGCTACAATGGAGGCAACGGGGCTGCCCTGCCCTGCCCTACCCTGCTCTACCCTCAAATTTTTGGAAAACATCAATCAATGTCCGCAGTTGACCAGCTTTTTGTCGAATTGCGATCTGAGGGTCGAAAGGCACTGATGCCCTTTTTCACGGCTGGCGATCCTGATATGGCCACCACCGCTCGGGTCATCCAGGCCGCGCAGTCTGCTGGCGCCAATCTGTGTGAGGTTGGTGTCCCCTACAGCGATCCAATCGCTGATGGGCCTGTGATCCAGGCTTCCTACCAGCGTGCGCTTGATCGTGGCTTTCGACTTCAGCAAATCATGGATCTGGGTGGAGAGCTCGAACCGGAGGTCACCATGCCTTTGGTAACGATGGTCAGTTACGCAATCATTTATCGGGTCGGTTTGAAGAATTTTGTTCAGCAGGCTAAAGCAGCTGGTTATGCAGGTGCGATCGTGCCGGATCTGCTCGTGGAGGAGGCTGGTGAGCTGTCTAAAATCTGCGCGGGTGAAGATTTTAGTTTGGTGCAGCTTGTCACCCCAACAACTCCCAGAGAGCGGCAAGTCAGGATTGCGGCGTCTTCTTCCGGATTTCTGTATTATGTTTCTGTCACAGGAATCACAGGCGAGAGAACTTCGCTGCCGGAAGATCTCGTTGATAACGTGCAATGGTTGCGGGGACAAACCGAGCTTCCGATCTGCATCGGTTTTGGAATCAGTGGGCCTGAGACGGCGGCCCAGTTGGCCCCGGTCGCTGACGGATTGATTGTAGGTTCGGCTGTCGTGCGGCGAGTTCATGACTCGGGTGATTCCGATGCCGCAGTGAAAAACGTGAGCGAATTTGTAACGGAAGTTCGTCACGCAATCGACAACGCTCCGTCTGATCTCAAATCATAGGCAAGCTTTCGAGTCAAGAAGTGATACGACGGACTTATGGATCAAAAACCACGACGCGATTTCCTCAAAAAGGCTGCCCTTGCTCTCCCGATTGTAGCCGCTTCAGATTCGCCGAAAGCAAATGCAGAAGATGTCAGCGGCGAAAGTAATGCATCGAAAGAGCAACCATGGCAAGGCCGAATGACGGCCCCCGATGATGGGAAAAAATACGGATGGTTTGTCGATACGCGCCGATGTTTCGGGTGTCATGCGTGTGAGGTCAGTTGCAAGTCTGAAAACGACGTTCCACTCGGGAATTATATCCGGCAAACGACCTACCTCGATAAAGGAAAGTATCCCGAGGTAGCGCGGCTATTCTTGCCCATGTCATGTCAGCATTGTGAAGATGCACCGTGCATCAAAGTCTGTCCTTGTGGAGCTCTTCACAAGGAAGCAGGAGGCACGGTCGCCGTCGACTATGACATTTGCTGCGGTCACGGCTCGTGTGTCGATGCATGCCCCTACGGAGCCATTTATATGGACCCGGTCGCCAGTCAGGCAGTCAAGTGCCACAACTGCTACCATCGCGTCGAAGCGGGCATGGAGCCGGCTTGTGTCCCCACGTGCCCCGCTGAAGCATTGCAATTCGGCGATCTGAATGATCCGCAGTCACGAGTCAGTCAGGCAATTCAGCAAGCTGAGCAGGAGGATGTTGAATTGGTCCAGCTCCGAGTCGAAAAAGAGACAAAGCCACGGATGTGGTTTGCAGGTCCCGCTGCAACGGAGATCGAAGAGAAGTTACCTCGTGAAGGACAGTCGTTCAGCCCCGAATCGTACGACATTTACAATTGGCGGGGAGGCGAGGAATGAATTCGGATAACAATGATTCGGCACCTCTGACAGAACGCCGGCATTTCTTGAACTTGGGTCTCGCAGCAGTTGGCGGTGGGATCATCGCCAGTCGCAATAGAAAAATACAGGCCGGTACGTTCACAACCCCTGGTGATGGTGATGGATCGGCGACTGGAAACCAGCAAGTTGCGCCCAAAGTACCTGAAATCGACATTGAAAAGTGGAAAAAGCTCAAAGCGGAACCCTATGAAATCGGTGCTTTTGGAGAAATGCCGGGTGTCTGCAACCTGCCAGGCCCTCTTGCGAAAAGAAATTGGCCGGATCGCGACAAATACAAGGGAGCGGTCAAAGTCCCCGGTATGTGTCAATTGTGCAGTACCGTCTGTGGCATGATCGGATATGTCAAAGATGGCCGCTTATTGAAGGTCGAAGGTAATCCCCGAGATCCCAATAGTCGGGGTTATCTTTGCGCTCGAGGTCAGGCTTCACTGAATCACCTTTATCATCCCGAGCGATTGCTCTATCCGTTGAAGCGAGTGGGCAAACGTGGCGAGGGAAAGTGGAAACGCATCAGTTGGGATGATGCGCTGGACGAAATAGCCGGGAAACTCAAGGCAGTCAGGGAGTCAGGCCATCCGGAAGAATTCGCGTTTCATCAGGGGCGGCAACGTAGCAAAGATGCTCTGAAACGCTTTCTCGATGCCTTCGGGACCAAAACCCAGCTATCACACCGTTCACTCTGCTCGGGAAATCGGAGAGCAGCCAATCTTACCGGTTTGTGGGAAAGTGATTGGGATTTGAATGATGTGGAACACTCGAAGTACATTTTGAACTTTGGTTCCAATGTCTTTGAGGCTCATCAAGGTCATGTGCCATTTGCAAGTCGGATTCAACGTGGACGCTTTCAGAACGGGGCCAAATTGGTAACGTTTGACGTGCGGATGTCAAACACTGCGGGTGGTAGTGACGAATGGCATTCACCGTTTCCCGGAACTGATGGAGCGATTGCGTTAGCCATGTGCAATGTGATCATCTCCCAGGGGCTCCATGATGTCCAGTTCATCGAACGCTGGACGAATGTCACTGTCCAGGAACTGCGGGATCACCTGAGTTCTTACACAGCGGAGTGGGCGGAACGCGTTAGTGGGGTTGCTGCTGATGACATTACGCGGATTGCAATTGAGTTTGCCAAAGCGGCGCCGGCTGCGACGACCATTTGTAATCGCGGTAGTTCGGCGCATCTGAATGGGTTCTACAATGATCGCGCCATCGGGATGCTCAATGCTTTGGTCGGGAGTATTGGGAAGAAGGGTGGTTGGTGTTGGTCGCCATGGGGAGGTCTTGATCCGGTGGTCAAGACACCGCAAATGCCGCCGGGCGCCAAAACTCATAGTGTTCTTGAAGATCCTCCCGAGTATCCGCTGGCCAACGTGTGGCGACGAATGCGCGTGGGAGAAATAGTTTACCTCTACCTGCTTCAGGACCGTGCCAAGCTGCAGGCCTACATGACCTACAACCTCGATTCACCCATGACGTGGCCCGAGGAAAGCATGACCCAGCAGATTTTGACGGATGAGAGCAAAATCGAATTTCATGTTTGCATCAATGCGTTCTACAACGAGACCGCCCACTTTGCAGATATTGTCCTGCCATGGACCACGTTCATGGAACGCTGGGATCTCGACGCGAGGGCATCTTACAATTTGCGGCCCTATGTTGGCCTGAGGACACCGATGGTGCGGCCGCTCGGGGAATCAAGGGATGTCCGGGATTTCTTTCCTGAGTTGGCAAGAAGGATCGGAGGAGGGATGGAGCAGTGGTATCCGGAAAAAACGGTCAAGGAATACATGGAAAAGTGGGCGTCCAACGTTCCAGTGAACCCGGAAACCGGAAAACAGGGGCTCGATAGGCTGATGGAGGAAGGGGTCTGGGAAGAGGATCGTGAACCGTTTTACGAACCTTACAACCAGAAACTTTCTGAGGCGGATCTGCAAGGAGCCATCATCGATGATCAGGGACTGATCAGCAGAGATGGAATCGGGATTGGGATCATGGTTGATGGCATTGCATTACGGGGATTCAAGACACCAAGCCGTAAATTTGAGATCCGCAGTGCGTTTGTGAACAGAATTGGACGCAATCAGGATTGTTCCGAGCTGATTGCTGCCAGTGGTATGACCAAAACAAAGAATCGTCACGAGAGCCATCTGACGCATGATCTGAAAATCGAAGAAATGCCGGTGTGGTTCCAGCCTCGTGAGTTGCAGGATTTGCCCGACGACGAACTGGTCATGACCAGTTTCAAGTGGAATGTCCATAACCATGGTCGAACCATGAATCTGAAGTGGTTGGCTGAAATCGTGCATTCGAACCCCGCTTGGTTGAATCCTGAAACCGCAGGTCGGTTCGGTCTTGAAAATGGAGATTGGATCGAGATCACCTCCTTTTACTCGCGGGAACTGGAACGGCTGTCACCACATCTCAACCGTACTGATCTACCAGAGGAAAGTGGGCGTCGTGTGGTTTCACACATGCGTGTTCCTGTGGTGCTGATGGAAGGGATTCATCCACGCGTAATTGCCATGAGTAATAGTTGTGGTCACACACAGTACACGTCTGTTGCGCAGGCACGACGGCAACCTCTCGATGATTCGCAACTTGCCGGATGTGATGCGGAAACCTATGTGGATGCTGATTGGCAGAGGAATATGTGGTGGCAGGATGATTCTGGGGGAGACCATGCCAAGTGGCAGCGGAATCGTGGCAATGGTTGGAACCAGAACAGGTTGATTCCGATCGCCCCAGACCCCATCACAGGTCAGCAGGCCTTCCATGATACTGTTGTGCGGATTCGGAAAATTGATTGAACCTGAAATTCACGAAACCGAATGTGCCGCAGGTGTTTATGCCCTGTTCGCACGATTGTGGATGCGTGAAGTTGACGAAGCATTCAGGCGGGAAATGTTTCGGGAGCCTCTGGCTCCAGCTTTGGAACGTGTGGGGCTCTTTTTGCCCATGGAGTCAAATGAAGAATTGGCGATCGAATATTGCAGGTTGTTCATCGGACCCAAAAATGCACTGCTGCCGATGCAGTCGGTGTGGCAGAAGACACAACTGGAAAGTCAGTTAGCTACGTCGGTTGAGAAATTTGCCGAGTTAATTGGTTACGTCTTGCCAACATCTTCATTTTGGGATCATCTTGGAGTCCAATTGGATTTGATGTCTCATCTGGTTCGTGCAAAAGCCTCAGAGAACCAGGCAGAAAATGGTTTTGAAGTTGCTGGTGAGGTGGCAGACGTGTTTTTCAGGCGACATTTGAGTTGGGCTGCTCCACTGCTTTTGGCAACCTCACAGCGGGCTCAGGTGCCTCTTTATCGTTCACTTGCTCAGGCCACACAGCAATTCCTCCGCTTGGAAGCAAGCAGTCGTTCTCAGGCAACTTTGTGACAAAGCCTGCGGTAAACGCTGGCGTTCAGAAGTGACTCATGCCAAAAGTTGTGATCCTGACACTTGATTTCCTGAAAAGATTCTGTGATGTCGAAACCAATACCTGTTCCAGTTCCGGATGATCCACGGGAACTGAGGGACCTTGCGCTTGCAGTGCTTCGCAATGACAGGTTCCCCTACCTTGCTTCCATGGACGGAGACCAACCACGCGTTCGTCCGGTCTCGCCCGTCAAAACAGATGGCTTCACAATTCACGTAGCCAACTTGCGTTCCTACCATAAAACGCAGGAATTGGCAGTGAATCCCAAGGTTGAGCTTTGTTATCTTGATCCAGAGCATCATCAGTTGCGCATCACAGGAATTGCCTGTCTGGAGCATGACCGGGAATTGTTGCAGCAGATCTGGGACAGAAATCCCTTGTTACGCAATTATCTCGGTTCGATCGATAATCCAGACCTGATTGTTTATCGTGTCGATCCGATCCGGGTTCGATACATGCGCGAGTGGGCGTTGGAGTATCACGAGGTTTCTCTCGCTTGATTCGTAAGACATGCATCAGACAGGGGTCAATCTTGCGTGAGCTGTTTAGAACTTTACCGCTGATGTGTGTCGTTTTACTCGTCCCCATCGTGCCCTTCCTGTTCTTTGGCGGTCAGCTCGGCGATTGGCTTCGAGGTTTGTCGGAAGAACCTCCCGACGCACGTGTTACCTTTCTTTTGGTCGTGGGTCTATTGGCGACCGATATTCTTCTGCCAATCCCGTCCAGTGTGATTAGCACACTTAGTGGATGGCAACTGGGCTGGTTTTGGGGGACTATGGCTACATGGGTCGGGATGAATGCTGGTGCTGTGATCGGGTTCGCCCTGTCTCGGCGATACGGACAACCTTTTGCTCTGTATTTTTCGCGGGGCCGGGATCTTGCACAGATCCGCGAGGTTAGCGATCGGTATGGTCCTTTGGTGCTCATTCTGACAAGAGCAATGCCCGTTTTCGCTGAAGCCAGCGTATTGATGGCCGGTATCCATCAACTTGCCTGGCCCCGTTTCTTGTCAGCGATCTGTCTGAGCAATCTCGGACTTGCAATCGCTTACGCCACTTTCGGCGATTACGCTGAGCGAAATCAGTGGTTGCCACTGGCACTGGCAATTTCTGTCGCTTTGCCGGTCCTTGTGGCTGGCATGGCACGCAGCTGGATGCCAAATCCCCAGAGCTCCGACTCGGATGTGCATTCACCGGACCAGTGACTGAAGGCTGACATTACCAGCGTGGGTCGCACCATGTTGCTATTTCGGGCAAATTTGGGTTGTCTGGACTCGCTAATCGATACAGTCGTCACAGGTGGCGTTCTTGCCTAACTGATCAGGTTTTTCTTGGTGGTACTTTTGCTTCTATTCACCGCTTTTACCCAATCGGTGTGCTAGGGTTTTTTGCCACCCTTCCACTCTGTGCCTTTTAACACGGGGACACGGAAAAGTCAGGTACTTTCCCACCAATCAAGGACATAGAAATGACCGAATCCAGTATCGATCAAAACGCCGCTGATGATGTACTGACACTCGAACGACGCAAGGCCGATCGGCGAGTTTCAAAGGCTACTGAAGCAGAAGGTTCCGCGGATAATCTGGACACCGGTGTGGTTTCCGAACCACGCAGAAAAAAACAACGCCGTCGTCACATTGACCCGACTACCTGCGAGCGAGATTACAGTGATCCTGAAATCGAGTTCATGCGAGCGATGGATGACTACAAGCGTGACGCTGGTCGTATGTTCCCAACTTGCAGCGAAGTACTCGAAGTGATTCGTTCACTTGGCTATTACCAGCTCACTGAGGAGCAGGTCGACATCCTTGGGTTGACGGAGGATGTATCAAACTCCGATGAAAGCGAAATCGAGACCACTGATGAGGAAGCGGAAGACTTCATCGATGCTTGATTGAACAGTCTTGATCCGGAATTCTGTCGAATTCCTATCAGTTACATGAGCAGCCCGGAGCGACGACCATAGTCCAACTTGGTCGGGTTCCGGGCTGTTCTCGGTTTTGGGGTCAGATTTGCCCCGAATGAACGTGATGCGGTAGGACTGCCCGGTCAGCAAATTTTTTCTCTGCTTCAATTTCGAGCGGTACCCAATGAGACGCTTTGGACTCAACTCGAAATTCAGATGCGTAAATGCATGACCAGTTCACGGTGCTTCGAATGCCGGCATGCTGAAGGGTTACTCGCTTTCTGTATAGCCAGCCATCGGTTTCAGGTTTCAGCCCCATTTCACAGTCTGGAATTCATCCGTCAGACTTCACCTTGCCGGATGATGGCCGGATCCACATTCTTGTTGGATGGTCCATGGCTACCGCCTCTCAAGTTGTTGCCTGGCTCGGGGTAGGTCAATCAGGCGTTAGATGCTTTCAAGATTTTGCTTTCAATTCCTGTACATGGCCGAATGTGATTGGTCATTTCAGGCCTGAAGTTTCTTTTTTTGAGCTGCATGTTCGCTGTCATGAGCCGGAACGGCGAAAAATTTGCTGTCTGCTGGTATTCCACTGGCTGGTTTGGCGTTGTCGCAGCCATGCCTCATTTCGTACTGTCCCGACCATACGAAGTTTTTTTGCCCGAGCGAGCGTGATCTCGGGAAGAAGAATGCATGTCAATTGCGAACGAGGCAGTGATGTACGCCGCAACTTATCGATTCATCGCTTGGGTAATGATTCTTGCTACCACCCTGGCGGTTGGTTGTCGGGGGACGCAGAAATTCGGGCGTCAGGTTCAAGTGAGCGAAAGTAGTGACGCCGAGTTGGCCGAGCTGGGATCCCCTGAGCAGCGGATTGCAACGTCATTGCGTTCCGAGCCGGGAGGTGAGAATGGAGATGCAAAAATTGCGCAGAATCTCGAGGTCAGATCCGCATCTTTACGGAAGCAGGGTGATGGCTCAGAGGTCGAATCAGGTGTTGCTCAAACTGAGTTGAAAAAAGATTCACTGGAGAAAACTTCGAATGCAACTTCACAGCAACAAACGGCAGTTTCTGCCCGTGAAGCAAAGCAGTCAGAAGGCGGCGATTCAGTAGCAACCACGGATGTGCAGGATCCTGCGGCGGTTATTGAAACAATCAAGAATCTGCCCAGTGAAACGCGGGAAAGACTTCGTCAGCAACTGAATCATGACTTGTTGGTCGCGGATCAAACTGCACAACCCAACCCAATTGATTTGGAATCGGGAGCGATGAATCGCTTACCCAACTTACCTCCTTCGCGAGACTCTGTACCCGAGGTCACTCCCTCGCGGCTTGGCGTGGGTTTGGAAGGACAGAATCCCAATCTGTCGCAAGCCGTCGTTGTCGCCTCCTTGAAGGACAAAGAGCCTGCTGCTCTGACTGAAAAGGAAAAAGATGCAGTGGCCAGAAGACTCTTGCAGAATCATATCCCCAATGACAAAGGCACCAGTTCGGACCGTGGGAATATTCGCGCCGTAAGTGCAACTCAAAGCGAGGTTGCGCATAGCAGAATTGTTCAGGCGTTTTCACCAGAGTTGCTCTCGGAGCTGTCTGAGGATGTCCTTTATGACGCATTGGCTCAGCAGCTTAGCAAGACTCCCGCAGTTGAGGAGCCTGCAGAACGCACTGCCCGGTTGATTCGCTTGCGGCATCTGATGGTCTTATCCGGTGATCCGGATGCAGCGGTGGAAAAAATCAGTGGTTTGTCAGATTCGGAGCAGGAATTCCTCAGGCATCAGCTCTTGGGACTTTGGACCATCATCGATCCGGATGGACACCCGACATCACCCAGTCGTCGATTCACCTCGGCTGTGCCGCAAATCCGTGAAGCAGCGAAGTTTGCAGCTGCTGCGACAGATGCCCTTGAAGTAAGAGCTCTGGCGTTCTGTACTGATATCCAATCGTACGGCCAATTCAAGCGTTTCGAAGGCAATCGTTTTGATGCCGGTCAACAGGTGATCCTGTATTGCGAGATCGACAACTTCACAGCAAAGCGGGTCGACAATGGTTTTGAGACTCATTTACAGGGTAGCTATGACATCTACGATTCCGAAAACCGGAAAGTACTCAGTCAACTCCTGCCAGCCGACCAACAGGTGTCTGCAAATTACTTGCGAGACTATTTCATCGCTTATCAAATGCTGATTCCGAAGGAACTACCTGCCGGTACATACAAATTGCGGCTTACCATGGAAGATCGCAACGGAAAGAAGTATGGCAATGCCGACATTCCGTTTGAAATCGCAAAGTAGGTCACTGGAAATCCAGAGTAATGGTATCCATCACCTGATAAGTCGGACCTGATTTATCCAGAAAACTGGCTACCAAATTCAACGTATCGACTTGCATGCTGCCAAGTTCCGTTTTTTCTTCGGCAGTAAGCCGCGTCAGGACCTCGCTGTTGGCCACCTTTGATGCACTTCGTGTGCGTCCAAGTGTCAGATGGGGGACATAGTCGCGTGGTTCCTGTTTGAATCCAAGTTCTGCAAGAGATGTTTCCAGCTGGGCGACAATTTCTTGCAGTGTCCCTGATGCGTCCGCGATGCCAGCGTATAAAATGCGGGGACGATGCATGCTTGGAAAAGCACCAGTACCACCGAAGTCCAGGTGGAATGGCGAGTAATTTGAGCAGATTCGTTGTATTGCCTTGCAGACATCAGGGATCTCCGTGTTGTCCACGTCACCGAGAAATTTGAGCGTGAGATGGAGATTTTCATGAGGCACCCACTTGATACCGTCGTTGGGTTGTTTGAGCCGTTGAAGCATCCTGGCTGCGTTGCGATCAACATCACGTGCAAGTGGAATGGCGATAAAAGTTCGAATGTTTTTCATGGCCGTAATCGTACACTGAAACATGTCGCAGTTTGAGCCACCTCGATTCGAACCTCATCCTTTTCTGCGCGGGGGGCATCTTCAGACAATCGCCGCCACACGGGACGCGTCGAATGACCGTTTGAGACCTGTTCAGCATGTGATACCAGTTTCAGAGGGTGACTCGATTGTTCTGCATGAGGATTGTCCGGCAGATTGGACGCCACAGAAACCATCTGTTTTGCTCGTGCATGGCCTGTCCGGGTGTCACGCGGCGCCTTACATGGTTCGGTTGGCATCACGCTTTCTGGCTACCGGACGACGCGTTTTCCGGATGGACATGCGAGGTTGTGGAGCCGCGCGCCCTCTCTCCTGCAATCTGGCACATGCAGGACGTAGTGACGATGTGATCAGAGCACTTGATGTGATTGCCGAAAAGTCGGGCGAAGGTCCCATCTTGGCGACAGGCGTCTCACTTGGCGCTGGGCAGTTGTTGCGTGCGGTGGGACGGATTGGAAAAGGTGATTCGAGTAGGCCGACCTGGTTTGGCCGTCTATCGAGCATCGCAGCAATAGCGCCTCCGTTGGATTTGAAGCGGTGCAGTATCAACATGCAACGGCTGATGTTGCGGCCTTATAATTATTATTTTATCCGAGCGTTGCTTGCCAGCGTGCCCCCTGGGGTTCGTCAACGAGCAGAGTTCCAGCGTCAGATGAAAAAACGATCACCACGAACATTGTGGGAACTGGATGATCGTATCACGGCACCGTTGAGTGGATTTGATGGGGCCAGCGATTACTACGAACAGGCTTCGGCTTGCCGGGTTGTGAATTTCAATCCCGTGCCTACGCTGGTTGTGGCAGCGGCTGACGATCCCATCGTGCCAGCTGGCTGTTTCACAGATGACCTGGGTTTGTGGCCCCAATCAACACATCTGATTGTCACGCCCACTGGTGGTCACATGGGATTTGTTGATCGTCGGCGAAGGTGCTGGATCGACGATGCTGTTGATGCATGGTTCTCAAGCTGAACCCAGGTGGTGGGCATTCCTGGACGATTCTTTACTTTGTCGTCCAGATCGGGTCAGGGACCATCTCATCAGCCACTGCCGATCCTTGGTCTGGTCGGCCACTGCCCGCCATGCGGCTGATGATTTCTACAGTCATGTCCTCATCACAGGTGATCTGGCAACTGAGCCTGACGCCTGGGTCAGACAGCTCGCGAATCTTCAGGGTGTCCTTTTCAGCCTGTGTGATTCTGTCTGGTTCTCCTTCAATGAACTGGATTCGGCAGGATGTACATTTTGATTGACCACCACAAGCATGAAGCTGGTCAGTGCCTGCGTCTTCCACCAATGCTTTGACAAGCCGTTTGCCAGATTCAACTTCAAATTCACCTACGTCACGAACGGTCAGTTTGGGCATGTTGTGGGTCTCCAGAAGTTGTGTTTGGTGTTTTGATGACGAAAACAAGTGCAGTATCTGATTTGGTTGTCAGGTGATTGCTTCAGTGCAAACAACCTGTCATTGAAGCCGCCCAAGGATAGTGGCTCCGGTGTCACCATTGCAAGCGACCTGAGTGTAGGAGTCACACGGGCAATTAGGGAGACGGTGCTACTGAAGCTCGGGGTGATTTGTCTTTTTCAGTGCTGGGGACAGCTTCAGGGTTATCGATCGATATTAGTGCTTTGAGACGTATACGCAGGAGTTCGAGCTCCTTTTGCGCCAGGCTGACAGAGAGCGCTTCCTCTGAAATGGCCGCGGTCGTCGTGAGTCCCTTGGCTACGAGACGTTGTTGTAATTCCAATTTTCGCTTGGCTTGAAGAAGCCTGCGTTCAGCATCGATGATGTCGATTTCACACAACACACGGTTTTCTTCCTGAAGTGCCCGGGAAATCAGGAGTTGGTTCTCAGCACGGATCATCGCCAGTTGTTGTATGGCGGTTTCTAGATCACTTGGTTTGCCGGGATGGTTGCGAAGTTTCTGGCCTCGCGCCTTGGCCACAGCCAGTGCGGCTTCCGCTTCGCCAGTTGTCATCGCGGGATAGGTCTGTCGTGAAAGCAGAGTTCTTTCCAGTTTCTGTAACCGTGACTCAATGTCGGCGGTTGTCGTGTCAATACGAAGAGTCTCGGATTGCCGTTGGACCGTAACGGCACCTAGTCTGCTTTGGAGAATCTCGTTGAATTTCTGGTTGTTTTCGATTTCAGCAGTTGTTTGCCCTGGGCATGATTCCAGATGGAACGCGGTAAACAACATCATGATGCCGGCGATGGCACCGGTTGATCGGCAGATTGGAGATTCTGGTTGCATTGGTCTATCGCTGTGATCGGTGTTTACTTGTTCCGTGTTCGATGGAACTGGTTTGTTGTCGGAGTTGTAAGCTTAGCGTTCCTGTTACGCTATAACATTCATAGGAATGATTTGTCTGGCAAGTTTTCGATTGGGTGTGATTCATGCAAAGGCGGCAGTTTGCATTTGCGGCAGTTTCCTGTCTTGGGGGAATCCGTAGTTTATCGCTTGATGCGCAGGAGAACCGGAGTGATCCGATCACGGTTGGAGTGATTGGGCATACAGGTCGCGGTGACTTTGGTCACGGTCTCGATACGGTTTGGCGTCATTTTCCGCAGACGACCGTAAAAGCCGTTGCTGATGCAAACCCAGATGGGCTCGCACGCGAATTGCGGAAGCTTGGTTTGAATGCAACGGATGGATACTCTGATTATCGTACGATGCTGCGCGAAGTGCGCCCCCAGATGGTTGCCGTCTGCCCGAGGCATGTCGATCAACATTGCGAAATGATCCTTGCTTCAGTTGCCGCTGGAGTGAAAGGGATCTATGTCGAAAAGCCGTTTGTGCAAACGCCAAAGCAGGTCGATCAGGTTGCCAGAGCATGCCGCCAGCAGGGGACAAAACTGGCTGTCGCTCATCGAAATCGTTACCACCCCGTATTGAAGACAATTGATCAGTTGATTTCCGATGGTCGGATTGGCCGCCTGCTTGAAATACGCGGACGCGGCAAAGGTGATCATCGCGGCGGGGCTGAGGATCTCTGGGTGCTTGGATCCCATGTATTGAACCTGATGACCTATTTTGGTGGGAAGCCAGAGACTTGTTCGGCAACTTTGTACCGCGATGGACGAAGGGTTGAAAAAAGAGATAGGGTTGTTGGAGAAGAAGGGCTTGGTTGGTTGGCAGGAAATGAACTGCACGCCAGGTACAGGTTTTCCAGGGGAGTGACGGGGTACTTCGATTCCATCGCCAACGATCAGACGCGAAATTTCGGCTTCGGGCTTGCGTTGGTTGGCAGTCAGGGGACTATCCAGATCTGGTGCGACGATTCACCGCTCGCCAGATTCCTGCCGGGGAACCCATTTGAACCCGTGGGGTCCCGCCCGTCTTTGCCAATTTCCACAGCAGGGATTGATGAAGAGGAACCGGTGGAGAAGCTGCACCAGAAAGTGCATCACCATGTTTTACCGGTGGAGGATTTGCTTGCTGCTGTAGCCGGGAATCGTGAGCCAATCTGTGGGCCAGATGATGCCGGTATGACAGTCGAGATGATTTGCGGGGCTTTTCAATCCCATCGGCTGGGGCGAATGGTTACATTTCCACTGATCGAAAGAGAACATCCATTCTTGAACTATCGTTGATGCGTTTGTCACGGATTCTGTTGCGTTGAACATGTTTGTGTGGCTGTTACGCAATGAGCTGTCACGCGCAGATAAGAGTTGAGGCAGAAATGTTGAGGTTTTTTGTGAGAGAAATTTCCTGCACATCTACGCCAAAAAACCGACACATGTTAGAATTGCCGGATTACGCCTTTGACATCTTGCCGTGCCAACTTTGGCCTGAATGCCAAATGATTGGACGCGGGTTTTTTGAAACCAGTTTGAATTGAATCTGCTGTTTTCGGAGATTATTTGTTGCGGGCAATCAGGAGGCACGATGCGCTCTCCGGGATTCTTACAGGCAGTGGATAGCACAGTATGGATTTGATGTCCGACGACGCGGTTGGTGCTCTTGGTCTTCTGGTAGCAGAGGCTGCAGAAAAACTTGTCGATTCTCATGATGAGTCTCTTGATAAAAGAGCAGCCATGATGATGGTCGACTCCCCGACATTCAGTAATGAAGACGGGCGAATGCAGTTCGCATTCAAGGTAAAAGGCAATCGTCAGCAGCCGATCCCGGCTTCCATCGAAGTGATGCCTGAACCACAGGGTGAGGACGAAGATTTTGATTTTTCTCCATTAAGTGTCGCCCTCAACGCCACGCCGATGTGTACTTGTGCGGAATTCAAGGCCAATGGTCGTTGTGCACATACCTTGGCGATCGCTTGGTGGTTGCAGGAGCAGTTGGGGCGTCGCTCCATCAACGAAGTTTTTGATTTTCTTGGTGAACTGGAAGTTGATGCGGTCGCAGCCGGTCGGCAGTTGGTCGGTGAAATTCTTGGCTTGGCCGGAGAGGCCAGCCGGTCAACCGAGTCGGAGGAAACGCGACTGCAGTGGCGGATCGGGTTGTCCAGTTCAAGGTATTATTGCCCGATTTCAATCACGCCTTATGAACAAAGGCCACGAAAGAACGGTAAGGGCTGGACCAAGGGAAAAGAGGTGCGCAGTTTTGACCTGTTGCGCCGTGATTTCTCCAATAACCCGGTCGATGGAAGAATTGCCGCTCTGGTGGCAAACCCAAGCTATTCTTTTGATGACGAGCATTTTGGTGAGTTTCAGGCGATCAACGCTTTGGCGGGACACAGGGTTGTTGCCTGGGACGACGCAAAAGCGACGGCGTTGACTGTCCATTCAGCTGAACTGGTGCTTGCTCTGGAACCGGTCGAGTTCGAAGATGCAGTGAAGCAGACGCGGCAGTCTGAAGACCAGGAAGAGATGGAAAGGCAGACTCTCTTTCGGCCCAGAATTCATGTAAACGGAATCAACGTCGACCTTTCTCAGTGCAAGACAGTTCTTGGGCATGCAAGTCCTGTAGAGCCGATGGTCGTGATTGCTGATCAAAAGCATCATCGGCTGATTGCCTGTACCTTGCGTAATCCACGAGCTGTGAAACTGATTCAGCATTTGTTGCGAACCGACTTCACTGAGGTTCTGTTGGATAGCGAGGCAGCTGCGCAGTTTTCAATTGCGAGCAGCACCGTGGATTCTGCGATTCGTGTCGATTTACCTTCGGAATTGGCAGGGCCAGTGGTGCCAATCGAGGCCGAGTTGATCTTCGAATTGCGACCACGCCTGGGAGCAGGTTTGCATGTTGCCTTGATGATGCACGAAGACCGTTTTCGGGATTTGATGGTGCCCGGGCAAAAGCCCGAAACTGTTTCCTGTCTGCTTGAAGCAGGGCCAGTGCGTTTGCAGAGAAATCTTGATCAGGAGCAGGAACGTGTTCAGCAGGTTGTTGAAAGCTATGGGTTGCAGGATCTTTCCAGCGATGGTCTTTACCGCTGGGTAGCTGAAACCGATGACATGGCATTGGACCTGCTTGCCCGACTCTATGGTGGTGGCGAGAAAACACCGCGAATCATCTGGCCTGAGGGTGAGTCGCTCAGAGTGCGGGGCGAAATTACTCCCTCCGCACTCAAAGTGCAAATTGATGATGGTCGTGACTGGTTTGGTCTGAGTGGTTCCATTTCGCTTGATGGACGCGAAGTCCCATTGGAACAGGTTCTGCAGGCCGTTCGAGATAATCGTTCGCTGGTTCAGGTAGGTGACCGGGAATTTGCCCGAATCAGCGAGGCATTCCGACGTAGATTGCAGCACTTGGGTGACACGGTCGTTGCAGAACGTGGAGCACTGAAAGTTGCTGAAGCGGCAGTGCCTGCTGTACAGGAGTTGATTGGAACCGATGTGCCAATCGAGGCAACTGCTCGCTGGCATGATTCATTGAAGCGTCTTGATTCACTTTCGGATTGGAATCCTGAAAAGCCGGAAGAGCTTGATGCGAATCTGCGCGATTATCAGTTGGACGGATATCAATGGCTCGCGCGGCTCAGTGCCTGGGGGGTTGGTGGTGTCTTGGCAGATGATATGGGCCTTGGGAAAACAGTTCAGGCTTTGGGTGTGCTTCTGGAACGTGGTAGCGGTGGTCCGGCGTTGGTAGTTGCACCAACCAGTGTGGGTGATAACTGGGTGCGGGAA
This sequence comes from Rubripirellula sp., assembly GCA_012270065.1. Classification (GTDB taxonomy): domain Bacteria; phylum Planctomycetota; class Planctomycetia; order Pirellulales; family Pirellulaceae; genus Rubripirellula. The sequence goes on from JAAXJB010000086.1 coordinate 22,235, forward strand.
ACAGAAAAATTCACGCCGGGATTGAGACCTCTGCTCTACCGTGATTCGGATCGGGCTGCCTTGATTGAATCAGCCAGTGAGAATGATCTCGTGATTGTCAGCTACCAGCTCTTGCAACGCGATGCAAAGAGGTTTGCTTCTCGAGCATGGCATACGCTTGTTCTCGATGAAGCGCAGTTCATCAAGAACTCACAAACGAAAACATCGCAGGCAGTGCGGCAGTTGGAAGCTGATTGGAGAATTGGGCTCTCTGGAACACCTTTGGAAAATCATCTGGGTGAATTGTGGAGTTTGTTTCGAACGATTAGTCCGGGATTGCTCGGCTCGTGGGAAAGATTCCGAACCCGTTTTGCTGATCCCATTGAACGGCACAAGGATGACGAACGGAGGCAATCACTCGCCCGTTTGGTTCGGCCCTTCATTTTGCGCAGAACCAAGGATACCGTGTTGAAAGAATTGCCGCCGCGCACCGAAATTACCTTGCAGGCTGAGCTGAGCTCTGAAGAGCGAAAACGCTATGAGGACATCAGGTTGGCGGCATTGGCTGAACTGAGCGGTGCTGGAGAAGATTCACAGCAGGCAGGGCAAAAGCGAATTCGAACGCTCGCGTGGTTGACCAGATTGCGGCAGCTTGCCTGCCATCCCCGTTTGGTTGATGCCAGTTGGGACAGGAGTTCCGCAAAGCTGGATCTGTTGCTCTCGTTGATTGAAGAACTTCGCGATGGCGAGCATCGTGCATTGGTCTTCAGCCAATTTGTAAAACATCTGTCGGTGATTCGCGAAAAACTTGATGAACAGGGAATCGTCTACCAGTATCTTGATGGATCGACGCCAGCAAAAGAGAGACAGCGAAGAGTAGACGCGTTTCAGCAAGGAGAGGGGGATCTGTTTCTTATTTCGCTTAAGGCCGGGGGAACTGGCCTCAATCTCACCGGTGCAGATTATGTGATTCACTTGGACCCGTGGTGGAATCCCGCGGTTGAGGATCAAGCAACCGACCGCGCTCATCGAATCGGCCAGGAAAGACCGGTGACAGTTTACCGGCTTGTTGCTGGAGGCACGATCGAAGAGCAGATTCTCGCTTTGCACGCAGACAAGCGTGAACTTGTGGCAGGTGTTCTGGATGGTACCGATCGAGCGGCAAAAATGGACACGGAGGATCTGATTCAGCTCATCAAGGAGGGCGCGGCAAACTGATTTTTCCCGTTATTTGCGGCATTTTGGAAAAAAACAACCGTCATGGACCAGACTTGTCTTGGCCAACGCGAACAATACGAATGTCAGGCGAGGCACATCAGACTTCTTCTCTTGTGGCCGTTTGAAAGAAGAGATACTATAGAAATGTTCACTATCCGTGGCACCCTCGATATGGGGGTGTCAGGCGGACTCAAAGCAGTGATCTTTAAACATTGAGATTTGGGAAGGGATGAGAGAATGGCAAAGAAGGCAAAGGCAGCGTCCAAGAGTAAGGTTGATCCGGGTTTGAAGGCTGTTCTCGATCGTGAACCAGGCTTGAAGACCACTTTAGAGCAGATTGATAAGGCCTTTGGTGATGGTGCGATCATGCCATTGGGTGCATCGCAGCAACTCCAGATTGATGGGATCCCGACCGGGAGTCTGAGTCTTGACATGGCGTTGGGAGGTCAAGGGATTCCGCGCGGAAGAATGATCGAAGTTTTCGGTCCCGAATCGAGTGGCAAGACAACCCTTGCTCTGCACATTGGGGCGGAGGCGCAACGAAAAGGTGGTATCGCTGCCATCATTGATGCCGAGCATGCATTTGATCCAAGTTGGGCAAAAAAACTCGGAGTCGAGCTGGATACTCTGCTTGTCAGTCAGCCCAGCAATGGTGAAGAAGCCATGCAGATCTGTGAGATGCTGGTGAAAAGTAACGCGGTGGATGTCATTATCGTTGATTCGGTTGCAGCCCTGGTCCCAAAGAAAGAACTTGAGGGTGAGATCGGTGACAGTCACGTCGGTCTTCAGGCTCGCTTGATGAGCCAGTCCATGCGAAAACTGACGGGGGCAATTGCCAAGAGTAAGTGTGCTGTCGTTTTCATCAATCAGATTCGCGAGAAAGTAGGGGTAATGTTCGGAAGCCCGGAAACTACTCCTGGTGGACGAGCCCTGAAGTTCTACTGTTCCTGCCGGATTGATGTTCGCCGAATCGGTGCCTTGAAAGATGGTGAGGAACAGGTTGGGCAGCGTGTGAAGGCGAAAATTGTCAAGAACAAGGTTGCACCGCCGTTTCGAATTGCAGAATTCGACATGATGCACAGTAATGGAATCAGCTACGAAGGTGATTTGCTTGATCTTGGAACGACTCACAAAGTTGTCAATCGGAGTGGATCATGGTTCAAGTATGGTGAAACTTACCTTGGGCAGGGCAAAGAAAAAGCGCGTAACTTCCTGATAGAAAACCCAGACGTGGCAACTGAGATCAAGGATCGGGTCATGCAGGCAGGAGGTTTCGCATCTCCAGCTGATGAGCTTTCGAACGCGGATTCAGAAGAATTGAGTGAAGAAGGAGTACCAAACAGTTAGTTCGGTTGGTCCGCAAGCTGTTACGTCGAGACACAAGTCTACGATTTTCGATTACCATTTCATTATCAGCGGTTCTAGCGAACCGCTGATTTTTTTGTGTGAATTGCAAACAGAATCAAAATGGTACTCTCTTGATCGCAGAATATGTGCGGGAACTTTTGGCGATCTCCAAAGATGGTTGCATAGGGCGATCAGGCTTTCAGGTTTTGTTTGTTTGTTCAGTTCTTGCCATTGCTGGTTGCGGCGACAGTGAACAAGATGCCAAATCGGGAAACGAGCCACGTTCTGCAGAAACCGATCGTGTTGTTATTGCCGGGCAGCAACTGGAACTTGGCCACTGGGATGCTGCCGCAGAAATGGCTTACCTCGCCCTCGTTGAGTCACCTGACGACCATGACGCGACAATCGTTGCAGCTAAGGCTGAGGCAGCCAGGGGAGAGCCTTTGATCGCTGTCCGGTTACTTCGTTCGCTCGATCTGGGTTCTCGTCGAGGAAAAGAAGTTGCCACATTGCTCATTGAGCAGCACTTGGCATTGAGTGAGCCGTGGGAGGCAGCGGACGTGTTGTTGTCGGCGCTCATTTTGTATCCGCAAGAAGAACATTGGCGTGTTCAGGCGTGGGGACTATTGAATCGGTGTGGCCGGCGTCATGAAGGTGCAGTCCAGGCCGCTTGGCTTTGTCGTCACGGCAAGGCCAGCAGGCAGCATCTTGAATCACTGGTTTCTTGCTCTTTTGCTTATCCTTTGCCAGATATTTCCGGACTTGATGCAACCGATTTTGAGGAGGGGCTTGGCAGAGCAAGGTTTTATTACACCTTGCAGGACTATCGCAGAGCAATTGATGAACTTCGGGATGATCGTTTTTCCCGATATGCGAAGCGGCCCGTGTCACTGGCTCTTGAGGGACGCTTGCTTACCGAACTGCAGATGTTTGATGAAGTTCCGGAGTGGTTTGCAAGGTGTGATTCCCGCGTTCAGCTGTACGGTGATTACTGGGCGGCTGTCGGTACCTTTCTATTTGACCAGCAGAATTATGACGGTTCAGTCGCAGCCTTGTTGCGTGCGATTGCGCTGGACCCAACAGATCGTATTTCTGTGCAACGGATGTCACGCGGCCTGGCGGCACTGAAGCGAGCAGAGGACAGCGCTCAGTTTCGCTATCGTGGGACGCAGCTGGCAAAGTGCGAGCAGGCCCTTGAAAAAATGTCTGAGCCTTCTGAGTTGCAGATTCGAGTGAGGGAGTTGCAGGGCTTGTTCCTTGAGTTGGGACGCCCTTTTGAAGCCATTGGCTGGACTCTGCTGGGGGCCAGTTCAAGGCGACAGAGATTGGCAGTTGATCAGCAACGGCAGGTCTTGATCCAGCAGCCGGAAGTGTTGAATATCGCCTCCGAGTCAGCTCTGCTTGGATTGAAGCATGAGGACTTCACTGACCTCTCAAACCTTCAACAATGGATGGGAGGCGGTCAGGGACTGGCAGAATTGGAAAGGGAGTATCTTGAATCAGGGGTGTTGCCGAAACTTACGAATGTGGCCGAAGAACTTGGTCTCAAGTTTCAGTGGTATCAGGACTTCGAAGTGAATCCAACTTCCATTCCTATCCACGAGTCGCTCGGTGGTGGCATAGGAGTTCTGGATTATGATCTTGATGGCTGGCCCGATTTGTACATCGGTCAAGGTTCAGGTGAGCCACCGTCGAGCCGGTGTACACGTTCGAGTATCCTGTTTGCCAGAAAGGATGATCGCTTTGCTGATTGCACGGGCCTGGCAGGGGTTTCCGACTACAACTACTCTTCCGGGATCGCTGTCGGGGATGTCAATCAGGATGGATTTCCGGATCTGCTTCTGGGAGCGTTGGGACGCAACCGCTTGCTGATCAATAACGGCGATGGCACGTTTACTGATCACACGAAGCAACTCGGGATTCAAGAGGACCGTTTCACCTCGTCGCTGGCAATTGGTGATATCAATGGAGACGCGTTGCCAGATCTATATGAGGTGAATTATATCGAAATGGAAGGAGGCTTCGAGTTACCCAAAAAAGGACCCGGGGGACGCGAAATCCTGCCATCGCCATTGCTTCATTACCCAGACTCCGATCGATGGTTGCAGAATCTCGGAGATGGGACTTTCAAGCCACACTCCATTGACCGTGGAATTGCGGAACCAGGAACTGGGCTGGGTATTGTGATTACCGATTTTGATGAAGATGGTTCGAATGAAATATTCGTAGGAAACGATGTGCGTCCGAATCACTTTCTTTCCCTGATTGGTGATCAGAAGTTTGAAAACTCAGCCGATGCGAGGGGACTTGCAAATGGGTTTGAGGGGACAGCAAACGGTTGCATGGGAATTGCGACAGGAGATTTTAACCGTGACTTGAAGATTGATCTGCACGTGACCAATTACTTCAATGAGGCAGCCAACCTGTTTTTACAGGCTGAAGCACGTGGCTTCACTGATCAGGCCATCCGTTATGGTGTGGCTGAGGTGAGTAGATCGAATGTTGGCTTTGGCACCAAGGCGGTCGATTTTGACAGGAATGGCTGGTTGGATTTGGCCGTGACCAACGGGCATATTTTTGATCTGAGGGTTGCTGGTCATCCCTTTCGGATGTTGCCGCAAATCATGATGAATTCCGGAAGAACGTTTGGTGCCAGTGATGTGCAGGGTGATGATGATTACTGGGATACACCTGTACTTGGCCGAACAATGGTGAAGTTGGATCACAATTGTGATGGAGCGCTGGACTTGGTGATCGGTCATCTCGATCACCCACTCGTACTGCTTGAAAATCAGACAACCTCGCCTTATCCATGGCTGCAGATTCAGCTTGTTGGAACAAAAAGCGAACGAAATGCGATTGGCGCCCGTATCAGAGTCATTACTGACCGCGCTGTCTTCGCGCAGTGGGTCACTTCGGGCGATGGTTATCTGTGTAGTGATGAAACAGTGATTGACTTTGGTTTGGGGAATGCTGGTTCAATTCAGCGTGTCGAAGTCGATTGGCCATCCGGGCTGCGACAGACTTTCGAGAATGTGAATGCCGGTCACAGGTACCTGCTCATTGAAAATCAGAATCAGCCTTTTGTCTGTTGGTGAAAATTTGGTGGATTGGTCTGAGGCCGGAATGTTTGACGCGGATTCGTTAACAACAGAGAATCTGCATTGTCACATGTGTTGAATGTCAAATTCATTACACTTGGCTCTACAATGCGATACCCTGAATACGAACCGGGAAACTGCTCGACTTGTTGACTGGTGCTGTTGATCAGGCTGATTGACTGATCCTTCACCTCATGGTGTGCTTTTTGGGATATTGAGATGTTGGCATTTGCAGTCAGGTTTTCGGATCTTGGGCTGCAAGTACTCATGCCTGTACCAAACATATGCCCGACTCTGCAGGTGATTCGGCGGGTTTTGAATTGAAGATGAACGATGGATTTGTTTGAACCGGACGATTTTTGTGGCAGTGCAACCACGCAGAGGCAGAGGATGTCAGGGTTTTGCGTCTCTTTGTTCGTGATTGCTTTTTGCTTCGTGGGTTTGGCAGGTTGCAGTCAGGAAAAGCAAACCGCAACATCAGAGCAAAATGACGACCTGAAGAGTGGTGATGAAACGCCAGTCAGCCATTTGGCGGAAGCCAGACGAAAGTTGCAGACGCGTGCTTACGATGCAGCAGCCGATTCTGCGGCGAAGGCCCTGCTGCAGGATCCAGATAACAGTGATGCACGATTAGTCGCGAGTGAAATCGAAGTTGCAAGAGGCAATTATCAGGTTGCCATCGACCTTGCTGATTCAATTCCCATTGAATCACGGCTTGGGCCACAGGCGGTGACTTTGCGTGTCAAGGCTCTTCGCAGATTAGGACGGCATGATAATGCTGCGGATTTGTTGATGCTCGCGCTGAGACGTCATCCTGGCCAGGAGACTTGGCGGCATCAGTGCTGGCAATTGTTGAACCGGGTGGGGCGTCGGGAAGAGGCATCGAAACAGGCTGAGCTGCTTTGCAGGATGGGAGTTGCCAATTTGTATGAGATGCAGTCTCTGGTGCGACGGACAGAATCATTTCCGACACTGCTTCGCGATGATGAAAAACCAGAACAGTTTTTTGATTCAGGGCTTGGGATGGCACGTTGGTATTTCACGAAATTGGATTACCGAAAGGCACTCATTGCACTTCAGGAGGAAAAAGAATCGGGTTTCCGTACTCCTGCCGCAAAAGCACTGTACGGTCGTCTTCTTGGTGAGACTCAGGCGTTTGAAGAGTTTCCATCATGGCATGCTGAAAAAAGTGAGGCGATGAAGGAACTGGGTGATTACTGGGTCGCCTTGGGAACCTATTTTTTTGACAAGAGACTTTATTCATCATCGGCCCATGCTCTGCTGCAGGCGGTTTATCGGAACCCAAGTGACCGGGTGGCCTTTCAGCGTTTGGCCAAGGTTTTTGATGCCTTGGGCCGGTCAGAGGATGCAGCGCAATATCGAGCACGTGGGATTCTGGTTTCGGACACTGAATTCGCAGCAGAAGAAATTTACAAGTCACAGAGTGATCTTGCGATGGTCAAGCGAATGGCTCGCTATATGCAGGACCTTGGGCGTCCATTCGAAACTTTGCAGTGGACAATGATGCTGTTGCCCGCCAACGCATCTCAGCAGCGGGAAGTGATTGCCCTCCAAAGACGGGGATTTCTTGAAAAACCAGAGATCTCGCTCATGGCTGCTGAATCGGCGCTTTCAGGAAATGCTCCCCCTTCGTTTTCCATTGTCGAGGGTCTTGCCTTGCTAGGCTCATCCCCTGAGAAGAATGAACCGGTCGCTGTGGACCAGATTGAACCGATCGCAACTCCGAGTCTTTTCAATGTTGCTTCTGATGTTGGCTTGGATTTCACCTGGTACAAGGATACCGAAATTGACTTGAAGTCCATCCCAATTCATGAGTCGATTGGTGGTGGAATTGGTGTACTTGATTACGATCTGGATGGATGGCCGGATGTCTATCTTGGTCAGGGATCCGGAGAACCTCCAACTGGCAAGTGCACGCGATCCAGTTTGTTTGCGCGAAATATGGCTGGTGCATTTGACGACGTCACGCAACTCGCTGGTGTCAGTGACTTTAATTACTCATCAGGAATAGCTACCGGCGATGTCAATCAGGATGGATTCATTGACCTGTTCATCGGCAGCCTTGGTCACAATCGCCTTCTCATTAACAACGGCGACGGTACGTTTCATGATGCGACAATAGCGTTGGGAAAAGTCGACGACAGATTTACCACATCGCTTGCCATCGCAGATGTGAATTCGGATGGTTTGCCCGACCTGTACGAAGCAATTTACATTGAAATGGACGGGGCCTTTGATTTGCCAAAGAAAGATGCAGATGGGAGGGAGTTACAGCCTTCGCCTCTTAAACACTTTGCAGATTCTGATCGCTGGTTTGAGAATCAGGGCAATGGTCTGTTCGAAGCGAGAACCATTTCACGTGATGTTGCAAAACCCGGTACCAGTTTGGGACTCATCGTGACAGATTTCAACGGAAACGGGCAAAACGAAGTGTTTGTTGGAAACGATGTGCGTGCCAATCACTTTCTGGTGCAGAATGGGGAAAATGGGTTCAGCAATGCAGCTGATATCAGCGGTGTAGCAAACGGCTTCAGCGGAGCAGCCAATGGTTGTATGGGCATTGCCCCGGGTGATTACAACCGCGATGGCGAACTTGATTTGTTCATTACCAATTTTTCCGAAGAGTCCGCCAATCTCTACATCCAGCAGACTGCTGGTGGTTTCACTGATCTTGCGATCAGGTATGAGATTGACACCATCAGCTTGCCCCTTGTGGGGTTCGGCACCAAAGCAATCGATCTGGACCGGAATGGCTGGTTGGACCTGGTTGTAACGAATGGCCACATTTTTGATATGACCTATTATGGGGAGGATTACCAGATGGCTCCGCAGTGTCTCATGTCACATGGAACACGATTTGAATTGACAGAAGTCGAAGATGAGTCAGGTTACTGGGATCGTGCCTATCTTGGTCGGACACTTGCATCGCTTGATTACGATCGTGATGGAGATCTTGATTTGCTTGTGAACCACCTTGATGAACCATTGGCTTTATTGCAATCCGCTACCCGAACTGATGGCCAATGGATGCAATTGGAGGTCGTTGGTCGGAGTTGTGAACGTGATGCCATAGGAGCCCGCGTGATTGTCAGGACTGCCTCTGGTAATCACGCTCACTGGGTGACTGCAGGTGACGGATATTTCTGCAGTGATGAACCTGTTTTGGATTTTGGTCTTGGAGCTGATGTGGAAGTTGAATCAGTTGAGATCCGTTGGCCCTCCGGTGAATTGCAGGTGTTCAAATCACCCGAAGCGAATCGTCGGTATTTGATCGTTGAAGGTCACGAAGAACTGTACCAGCGGTGAAGAATATTGTGACAGTTTGCTTCGATATGCGGGAATTATCATAGGCCGGACTGAGAGTTCCATCGGGTAGTCCGGCTATCAAGAATCAAAAGAAACCAAAGAAACTTCATGATGAGATGTGTTGCTTTCGTCACATTTTGCGTTGCTTTGCTTTTTCTGGCGTTGCCGGGTTGTGGTCGGAATTCACAAAAGCAGGAGGACGCAAACAGACCGTCGGGCGGTTCGGTAAAGGACGTTGCGGGCGACGATGTAGCTGGACAGGATCAGAAACGTGGCGTTGTCGAGCCTATCACTCCCACCCGTCAGCAGGTGCTGCAGCAGGCTGGTAATCTTGCATCGAAGGGAGATTTTGAATCCGCATTACCACTTTTGCAACGTTTGTTGTTGGTGAATCCTGATGATGTAGAAGTTCTGTTTCAGACGGCATTGATGCATGCTGGTTGTGGCAGTCTGTCGGAAGCGATTGATTGTCTTGAAGGGATACCCGAAGACCATCCAGAGGCTGGCATACCAGCATTGGGACAATCAGCTGACTGGTGTTTGAAACTCAATGATTTTGATGGAGCTATTGATCGTTACGAGAGGATTTTGGCGATTGATTCTCGTTTGACCCGGGCACGCCGTCAGCTTGCTTACTTACTTAATCGGCAGGGACGGCGTCACGAGGCAGCAGTCCATGTGCGAGAGCTTTGTCGACAGGGAGATGTGCGACAGGATGAATTGCAGTCCCTGATCGTTCTGAGTGATGCAATGCTGTCCGATCCAGCAGGGGTCGCCAAAGGTGAGCTTGACTACACACCCATTGGAGTCTCTGGAGAAGCAAGGAAACTGTTCACGGAACGTCGGTACGCGGAGGCAGCGTCAGTCCTGCGAGACGCTGTTGCCGGTGGTCAGGTACCGCCATCTGTTGTCGCGTTTTATGGACGTGCCGCTGCGGAGGCACAAGATGATGAAGCGTTTCGATGGTGGTTCGCGAGAACAGATGAAACAACGCGACAGTATGCAGAGTACTGGTCGGCCGTTGGTACTTATCTGGCAAGTGAGCGAGAGTTCTCGGCAGCTACTCGAGCATTCCTGGAATCTTTGGACCGCGATCCCACGGACTTCATCACCATGAATCGTTTGCTTCAAGCACTGAAGATGCAGGGGAGAAATGATGAATATGAAAAGTGGGAAGGACGCTGGAAATCACTGCATGAAATTCTGCTGGATAGCAATGAACTGTCCGATTCGGCATCACCTGATCCAGTGTTGATAGAAGAATTGGCAGCCAGGTTGAATGCACTGGATCGACGGCTTGAAGCTGTGATTTGGAAATCGATTGAAGCATATTATCGCCAGGCTTCCAAAGAAGCATTCAGCCACTGGAACGCAGAGCGACAGAGCATGGTATCTGCTGGCAAGGGATTTCCGGATCGCCGAGCACGTCTTTGTGATGTTGCATTGGATAGTTATCCTCTGCCGGATATCCAGCTGAACGCCAGTACTGTTGCGAATTCCGATCAGGAAAATACTGTCACCGCAGTTGCAAGAGACGCCTCATTTCGCAACGTTGCCAAAAATGTTGGGCTGAATCATGCCTTTGAGCTCACCGGAGAAAAAATCGAATCGGGATTTGCCATGTACCATCAGGCGGGTGGAGGAGTCGCAGTACTGGACTATGATCGGGACGGATTTCCCGACCTCTATTTTGCTCAGGGATCAGCAGCACCGCCAGAATTTGTATCGAACGAAAGTAATCTGCTTTTTCGAAACGTTGATGAAAAACTGCTGAACATAACTGAATATGCAGCGGTCGCCGATCGGCTGTACACCGTGGGTTGCACGACGGGCGATTGGAATCAGGATGGGTTTCCCGACTTGATCACGGCAAATATTGGTGCGAATCATCTGTGGATCAATAATGGTGATGGAACGTTCAACAAGTCTGTGCTGGACGGGAGTGATGATTTGCAACGGATGCCAGCATCAGTTGCCATGGCTGACTTGAATTCTGACAGTCTCCCTGATGTTTTTGAGGTGAATTACATCCAGGATGCTTCAATCGGTCGTCTGCCAGCGAGAGATGCTGATGGTGCAGTGATTGAGGCAGTTGGACCTGCAGATTTTGACGCGTGCTCGGATCGGATAGGTATCAATGATGGAAGAGGGAAAGCTGTTTTTCGAAAAATGACGGACCGCGAATCGGATACGCACAAAGGTCTTGGTGTCGTCATTGCCAACCTTGATGGCCGTCCTGGGAATGACGTGTTTGTTGGGAACGACAAATCGGCGAATCAACTTTGGGTACGCGATCCGAATCAGGGCATTTGGTCAGACATAGCAGTGGTCAATGGCAGTGCCTTGTCGTCGGGTGGTGCAGGAACCGCGAGTATGGGAATTGCCTGTGGAGACTTCGACAGGAACTCGTTGCTGGATCTGCACATTGCAAACTTTCAGAATGAGAGTGTCTGTCTCTATTTGAATCGCGGTAGCTTTTTTCAGGATCGGGCTTCGCAATACAAACTGGGAGTCCCGAGTCGCGCCGTTCTTGGATTTGGGTCGCAGACGATTGACTACGATAACAATGGGTGGCTTGATATTGCTGTAACGAATGGGCACATTGATAACTACAAAAAGATGAGTGGACCATTCCGGCAAATGCCCCAACTGTTCTGCAACCTCGGGACCCGTTTCGAATTGCTGTCCGTCAATGATGGATCCGGATACTGGAATCAAGCTCATCTTGGGCGAGCGATGGCAACACTTGACTACAACCGGGATGGTCTGACAGACATCGTTCTTACCCACATTGGTGAAACATCCGCGCTTTTGAAGAACGAGACATCAGATGCCGGGCATTGCCTTCAGTTGGAATTGGCAGGTTGTCTGTCGGAGCGTGATGCGATTGGTGCAAAAGTCCAAGTTCAATACGCGAACGAGGTGTCAACAGATTTTGTTGTCGCAGGTGATGGGTATCTGTGCAGCAACGAGTCAGTGCTGACCTTTGGGCTCGGTGAAAGTGATCGTATCGATCGACTCAGCATTGAATGGCCATCTGGTGTGCGCCAGGAATTCCTTGATCTCGAAGTTGATCAGCGGTGGTTGCTGGTTGAAGGTCAGGATGAACTGTTTTCTCTATTCCGCCATCCTTGAGTCAGCAGTTGCTTCTGCATCAGGTTGAGTAGGAACGCTGTGCAGTTGACAAATGCGTCGCCCTTTCAAAAAGCGAGCCAATATGCCTGTTTGGTTTGTAAGCTGGTTTTTGCGTCATGCAGGATGGCAGGCAAACGGAAGGGGTGGTGAGCTTCCGGGATCTGACAATGGGATACTTGCAAGATCACTCGGGTTGAACCATTATAAAGGCGTACCGTCAGGAATACGTTCCGAAACTCTCCCTCGAAATGAATTGAGAACAAACATGAAAAAGCTGTCACTTGCATTTGTCGCAATAATCTGTCTGTCGCTCACCGGTTTGACTGGATGTGGTGGTTCGGGTGAGACAAAAGTGATTGAGAATGAAGGTAATATTTCTGGCGTGTCGGAAGACCAGCAGAAGCAAATGGAAGAAGAAATGTCCAAGGGTGGCGGATATTCAAGCCAGGGCAGCAACTGAGCCAAGCCATCATTTGTGAGCAATGGCCTCGTTGTTCCAACAGATGTGGAAATGAATGCTTCAAATGGAAGAACAACACCGATGTCTGCGTTTCGCAGACGTCGGTTTTTTATTGCTTCATTTTGAAAGCGGCTTCGCCCTCAACCAACAAGTAGTTCCAGCCAGCCTTCAGTGTTCCAATTTTTTCAGTTCGTCCGCTGGGCCACGTGATGCTGGCATTCTCAATGGAAGGTGTGGCACCAAGACCTGCCCGCAGGATCTTTTCGTTGCTGCACATGTAGCCGTCACCGGCAAGTAGCCACAATGTACGTGGCTGCCCATCACAGGTGAACTGGATCGTCGATCCGATAGCATCACGGCTACTTTGTGTGCCTTTCAATTGAAAGCCGATTGTATTCCCAGAGCTTTCTGTCTGATTCACAAGAAGACGCAATTGCTCTTTGGTGTGTGTCACTACCAAATCGAGTTTGCCATCGCGATTGACATCCATCGTCCAAAGTCCTCTGCCGACATGGTGGTCGGTGAAGTATTTCCCCCATGTCGCATCATTGAGAATTTTGAAGCGACCATCTGGTAGCCTTCGAAAGAGTTGGAAAGGTTGCTCGTACGGAAGGCTCTCTGGATCTGAAAAATCTCCTATATGGCCATTAGTGACAGCGATTTCATCGATGCCATCATTATCCAGGTCAATCGCTTCTGCTCCGAAACCAACTACGTCAAGCGTTGGCTGGGCCAAGTCGAGTTTACTTGTTTCGTCTCGCCAGATTCCGGGCGCAACTTGCTCGTAATAGATGTTGTATTCCCGGCCGAAACCTGTGACATAAAGATCAAGATCACCATCGAGGTCGAAATCACTGCTTGCGATCCCCATGGACGCCTGAGCCTGCGTTCGGCCATCAACTGCTACGCCACGCACCGATGCATCTTCTTGAAACTTCAGGCCATTTTCGGTTGGGGTTGGGGTGTAAAAAGCATTTCGAGACATGTCGTTTGCAATGAACACACCAAGTTGAGTGCCATCGAGCTTTCCGGCAACGATACCCAATCCACGCCCAGTTGATGGGTTGGGCACCCACTGGGTTGTTCTGTTTCGAAAGCTGCCATCACCCAAGCCTTCGAAGAAATGATCAGCATCCGCAGGGAAGGTCAGCGGATGACATGGCCCCATGACGCCCTCTTCGTTGGGGCAACCCGTGTCCAGCCCATTGACCGTCTGGCAATAATTGGTGACCACCAGATCAGTCACTCCATTCTGATCAAGGTCAGTAAAAATTGCGCTGGTGGACCAGGATTGTGTATCCGTGTGGTCGATTAACTCTGTGCAATCAGTGAAGCTGCCGTCGCCATTGTTTCTCAGAAGCCGATTCTCGCCCAGATTTGCCAGGAAAAGATCTGGAAAACCGTCTTCGTTGAAATCCCCAATGGCAAGGCCCTGTCCAAAACCGGGATCGCCAACGCCCGCGTGCGTGCTTACTTCGACAAAGGAATTTCCTGTGTTTCGCAGTAGTTGATTCTGTTGTGAATCTCTTTCTTGCATTCTTCCACCGGCACCCATCACCATGATGTCGGGCTGTCCGTCGAGGTCGTAATCGATTGCCCCACCGCCGACCCCTGTCGATCGAATGATGGCTGCGAGTCTCGCATCAGTAGGATTGTTGTTCGATGCGACACCAGCCAGTCCCCACTCATGGCTCTGTTCTTCCAGACGTAAATGGTCCGTTCCAGCGATTTTGGGTACGACTGCATTACCCGAACTCGCAGCCACGGCCAGATTGGAAGTTTCGGGCATTGGCAGATTCGACAAATCGATTTTACAGGCGGGGGCATCAGAGGCGAGCCAAGCTTGATCTTTGGCCAGTCTTGCAAGAATCTGATTCCTGAGGGTTGATAATTCCGGAGCAGGTTCATCTGGGAGCAGGGTTGCTGCAGCCGACCAGGCTTCCGCCTCCCAGATGCGACCTAATCTCATCAGCGCCCGAGCTACATCGATGGCTTTGGACTGATTGTTTTGACCGTCGGCCGCGAAGTGGTTGAACTTTTCGCGGAAGTCGAGCATTTCAATTGATCTTGTTCTTACAGCTTCGACTTGCTCCAGTGAAATTTGCGAATGGCCATCGGCTTGCAATTGCAACATTGATTGTGCAAGACGATCCCAGGCTTTGTGATTATCAGAATCACGCCGGGTTGCTTCCCAATACGCACGAACTGCTTCAGCGGTCCCGTTATTCCGAGCAGCAATGTCTCCCAGGGTAAGCCAATAGTCGGCGTATTGAACACTCTCCGAATTACTGCTGTCCATCCAGACACCCAGTTCTTCAAATCTGTTCTCTGCGACCAGGGCTTGGCCGTACATTGCGTGTGCTGGAGCAAAATCGGGGTGTTGTTTCAAAATGTCTTCGAGAACAACAGCGGCAGTTCGAGAATCGTGGCGGTACATCATCACAAACGCTTCTGCCAAACGAACCCGGTGATCATCGGGGTTTCGCTCCATCAGGCGGTCAGAGGTTTTTGGTGACAGACGGCGAGATGACGTCTCTGTAACTGCGAGCAAAAGACGTATGTCGAATTGTCGAGCTCGAAATAGCACCATCAGGTGCTGGGGAAGTAACTCCATTCTTTGAGCTTCACAAAGAAAACCAACTAGCGATCGACGTTGTTGGTGTGCATCCGGATGTCTTCCCAGCGACGCCTCGAGCAGGTCGATGGCGTCATAAAGTTCACCAACATCGATGAGCGCCTGAACAGCAAATGTCACCCTCGTCGCAGGTAGATACTGGGCTTGCGTTGCAGCCTCCACCAAGAGTTGAGCGGCCTCTCGCTTGCGGTCACAGAACGCCGCTGTTTTCGCAGCATAGGTGAGAAGATCAGGATCTTCCGGTGAAACGATCAATGCTTCTTGAGCGTATCGATTCGCCGTTTCCCAGTTTTCTGCTTCCATGGCAGAAAGCATTCGCTCCACCGGGGTCTGCGGTACTTCACTCTCCGTGCCCGAAGATTTTGATTCAGATCGGCATCCTGCCATGACTAGCGCGAAAGCGAGAATCACCCCAACAACTGGATAGCGGCAACACTTCCAGCGGTTTTGGAATCGATTGGGTTGGAGCGTTACATTCTGCGATGTCGGAGGTGCCATGTGCAGTCTGGTGACCTTCCGGTCGTGGGATGCTTTGTCACTGTGGTTCTGGGGCGTTTGCTCATTCATGCGTCATGCTCGGCATCAGTGCTGTCAGCTATCGCTGAATTTACTCGCTTTACCGCACCTTGTCCCCACGGGTGAACATGCTTGCTGGGAGCTGGGATTAATCAGGCTCATCGCAGGGGACTGTTTCGGTTTTGATAAACCACCTGTCTCTACTGCCTGTCCACCGAAAACAGACGCGAGTGAGGACACAAACAAAATCCAATTTGAGGCATCTTTGGCCCAGACCTGAAAGGTCAAGGTCGCTGACTTCAACCTGTTAAGACCAGAGCCAACAAATACTCATGCTGGGTTGAGTTGGGTTTTCAGGCAGTGGTGGTCGATTTGATTCTTTCGACACTCCAACGGGACAGACCCCCCGGATGGGGTGTTTTTCTTGGCAGTGCATGGCACAACCCGCCGAATTCGTACGTTGTTGAGCATAAAATTGTTCTGGAAACCAATAAACCGGGCTAACATTAAATATCCCCCCTTTAACACGCGCGGGGGACGGCACTTTTCAGTTCTTTTCTTTTCCGGAGACAGGATATGAACCGACGTTATGCGTCATCACGTGGTTTCACGCTCGTGGAACTGTTAGTCGTGATCGCCATCATCGGCGTGCTTGTTG
>JAAXJB010000102.1:0-8769 GCA_012270065.1 Rubripirellula sp.
CGGCAGCCCTCCAGACAGACAGACAGACCGACAGGCAGGCAGGCAGGCAGACAGACAGGCAGACAGACAGACAGGCAGACAGACACAGCAGACTGCTCAATTCAGTGGAAACCTGATTTCAGCTGTGACGGGCGCGTGGTCGGATGGATAGCGGCCGTTTTGATTGGTGCGAATGATCTCGGCGCCAATCACTTCGGTATCTGCTTCGACAAAGATGTAGTCAATCTTCTTTCCATCTGCCCTGCCCTCGAAACCGCCGCCAGTCCCCGCATTCTTTTCATCCGGATGAATGGAACGGAACGTGTCAATGAGACGGATTGGGCTCTCGACTGAAGCCGGTGATTTGTGTTTTAGATACAGAATCACGGGATTGTCTTCGTCCGCGTTGAAGTCACCCATCAGCACAAATGGATCTCTGTGCTTTCGGTTGTTGATTCTTCGCGCAATCAGTAACGCAGATTGAATGCGTGCATTCTGTGATTGGTGGTCGAAGTGGGTGTTGTAGACGTAGAAGTGCTGCTTTGACTCTGTTTCCATCAGTCGCACCCAGGTGCAGATTCGCAAATAGCGATTCCCCCAGCTTCGTGACTTGGTTTCGGGTGTGTCCGACAACCAGAAGGTTCCGGTGTCGACCGCGGTGAAGCGGCTTTTGCGGTACAGAATTGCCGAGTATTCACCTTTGGATCCGCCGTCTCTGCCTTCGCCGACTTCGTCGAATCCGGGTAGCTGTTTGCGAAGGTCATCCAACTGGAATCGGTATGCTTCCTGCAGTCCTGCCACGTCAGGTTTTGCCTGGCGAATTACATCAGCGGCGAATTCCTTTCGATGGTTCCAGCTGTTCTCGCCATCATTGGCTCGGCCGTTGCGAATGTTGAAACTCATCACTGCAAGATCCACGGTCGCTTTCTTTTCTGCCTGTTGTGCATTCAAGCAGCCGGCAGTTGCGTTGATGGTTCCAATGATGGTCAACAGGGCGGAGAGAATGGTCTTGCAGGTCATTTTCAAGGGGGGGCAGTGGCTGATTCGGCGCGGTGTTTTTCGTTGTTGCATTCGGCAGTACGGAAGTCGCGATGACCTGTACGATCAGTCTGAATCCGGCAAATCCAGCTTGTTAATGATCGTCATGATTTTGAAAGCATCGCGTTGCTGCAGTCGACAATAAGGCTAAAGAGCAATCTGGGTTCCAGGTTTCAATGCACTCGATGGATATGGGTGCGATTGGTCGAACACATACATCTGTTCGGGGGATTCAATTTGCGTTGCAGTTTCATCGTAGACTTCTGTGTTTTCATCGAAGACACCCGAAGGATCGAGTTTCAGATGTTTGACCATGAAGGGGTACATCGCCTGGCGTTTCAGGAATTGATAGCCGTGCTTTCGTCCCGGGTAATGAACGTTCTCAACCTGGTCCGCTTTGCCATACATCCCGTAGATATTACGAATGTAAGGGTACTCAACCACTGGTGTGTTTTTGGTCCAGTCTCCACCGACAGACACCAGTAATAAAGGGCGTGGTGCGGCAAGTGCAGCAATTTCAGCGTTGTTGGTTTCCAGTTGGGCTGTTTTGTGAATTGGCATGCCGCTTTCGCAGTGGCAGCCACCGAAAAAATGTGCCGATACCATCACCACTGGTGCCGACGCGGTGACGCGGTCATCAACCGCCGTCAGCAGAAACGTCTGCGTTCCGCCGCCCGAACAACCGGTTACTCCTATTCGGCTGCCATCAACATCGTCGAGAGATTGAACGAAATCGATGGCACGGATGCTGTCCCACGTTTGCAGCGTGAGCGCCTGCTTGTGCTGGTGGTTCCAGCCGTGGTGCAGCGATTCGCCAAAGCCAATCATGTCGTACGAAAACACAACGGCACCCATGCGAGCCAGAGTTGCACAGCGATGCTGTTGATCGGGACGGAGTCGCCCGCCTGCAGGACCAGTCGCATGGCCATGAGGACAGAGTATGGCCGGGAAAGGACCACGCTTACCCATTGGGCGATAAAGATTTCCGTAAACATAGAAACCGGGGCGTGCTTCGAAGGCCGCAGATTCAACCGAGTAACCCTCGTACTCACGCTTCTTGCGAATGATCGCTTTGAGCGGTGTACGTTCCGGTAATGGCATCAGCTTGGCACCAGTCAGGATCTGTTTGCGAATTGCCGTTGCACGATCCTGCCACTGTGCAAGATTGGAATAGGTTGCTGCCATTCTTTTCAGTTGAGCGACAGCATCGGATTCCGAGTGGTAGTGTCCGCGGCAGAGCGTTGGGGCCGTTTCGCTTGTTTCTTCTGCTGACAGTGGACAGGCAAAAAACAAGGTTGCGAGGACTGCAAAACGATGTAATTGCATGCTGCTGTTCCTTTACACGAAAAAGACGAATTGAATGAGACGCAGGACAGGGGCGTCAGGCAGGATCGGTCCCGAGCAGCGTCGGGATCACCGACACTCAAGTCTAGATGGTAACCGATTTGCGCGGGGCAGGCGGGGAACGGGCTCTGCAGGATCAAATCCGGATTGAAGCAGGCATATCGCATCAGGCATTCTGATTGCTTGTCTGGTAGCCGGATGAAAGCGGCTGCCCGCTGCTGTCGAAGGTGAGGCGTGAAAGCGGTTGCAGCACTGGACGTTGCAACAAATCTGGACGTTGTTCCCAGCAACCGCCTGTCATGCACTATGGTGGTACGATAGTCTGTTCGACCGTTCTGTTCTGATGCCGTTTTGCGGAGAGATCTGATTCCATGTGGATGCGTCTGTGTCTGGTTTTTGCTGTTTGTTTTTCGGGTTCATTCGTCAAGGGCAATGATGTTGTTGGGCCTTTGGTGGGATCGATTTCTTCGACGAGCGCGTGCTTGCTGTATCGTCCATCGGTCACGGCTCAGAATTTACGTCTGCAGCTATTCGATGCGCAGCAAAATCCGGTAACGTCAGTGGATGCTAAATGCAGTGCCGAGAGTGACTTTGTTGCTCATTTTGTCGTTTCAGGCCTTCAGCCGGAAACGACGTATACCTATCAGGTTCAACGTTTGGATGATTCACCAGACATTCTTGTTAAAGCGGATCCAACCCATCAGTTCACAACAGCGACACGGGAACGTGATTCGGGTGTTGTTGTGGTCAGTTTTGTTTCGTGCGTTGATGTCGAGCCGACGGAAATCTGGGACGAGATGGAATCACTGCAGGTTGACGCGGTCTGCCTGATGGGTGATACGCCGTACATCGACAGTTCCGATCTTGATGTCGCCCGGAAGAAACATCGCAGTTTTCTGCAAATGCCGGGTCTCGCCCGACTCGGGAAAACCATCCCGGTTGTTGGTGTCTGGGACGATCACGATTTTGGCAAAAACAATGGTAATGGTCTGAATTTTCTGGAAGGAAAATCACGGACACGGCAGGCCTTTGTCAACTATCGTGCACACGCCAGTTATGGCAATGGACACGAGGGCGTTTATCACAAGATGGACTTGGGCGCGATGGAGATCTTCTTTTTGGATCCTCGTTATTTTTCGCAGACGGAGCCATCGCCCGTTGATGCTTCACAACCGACCTGCTTTGGGCGTCAGCAGTGGGAGTGGTTGCTTCGGGGCTTACGCGAGTCCAAAGCGAAATTCAAAGTGCTTGCCATGGGGGCCATCTGGCAGGACAAGAAAAACTCCGAAACAGATGACATGTTTACCTATTGGTACGAGCGGGATGCCTTGTTGGATTTTATCAAACGCGAGCAGATATCCGGTGTCACCTTGCTTGGTGGGGATATCCATGTGGCTAGGCATCTGAAGCATCCCGGACGAGTGGGCTATGACTTGCATGATTTTGTGATTTCGCCCGGGCACGAACGCACGATTACAGGATTGGACGTTTATCATCCATCCCTGCTTTGGTCATTGGTGGAGGGGCGTCAGTTCCTGACTTTGACAGCCGATGTCCGCGGAGACAAACCCAGATTGACTGCCGAGTTCCGACAGCCCGAGGGCAGAGTGAATCGACGTGTCGTATTGAACCTTGATGACTTGACTCCGAAACCACAGGGAGAAGGGATCGAAAGAGGGTTGCGGGCAGGTTGGGACTTCGATGATGGCCTGATGAACCGGTCTTTTCTGGGGGCACGTATCGATGCAGTGGCTTTTGGTGGCGCTTCAATTGACAAGACGCAAGCTGGCCAAGGGGGAGCCGTGCGTTTGTTCCGCGACAAACAGCAGTACCTGAATGTTGGCCGGAGCTTTCTTGATGAAAACTCGCCGGCGCATTCGGTGTCGATGCGATTCAGGTCAGCCACCTTGCCAAAGCATGGTTCAGATGAGCGAAGTTTTCTTCTGGAAACCACAGCACAGGGTGCGACCAGCAATCAGCAGGCGTGGCATTTGTCGCTTGGTTTAAGAGCGGCCGCCGACCCGACACAAATCAATGTGCAATTGTTCACGGTGACGCTGCAACCCGCAGCTCAACCCGGTGCGGCACCGACACAGATTTCGCAGGGGCCGTTTGATTTTCTGGTGGATCGGAAACTGCTTCTGGATCAGTGGACCCATGTGGCCTTCACGTTTGATTCTGGGTCGCTGCGTCTTTTCATCAATGGTGAAGCGGCAGCAAATCATCAGTTGGACATCAGGGGGCCAGCCGCTGAATTCGGCGGAATCGTGATTGGAGGGCACCGCACGGGAACAGGAAGGAATTTTGATGGCTGGATTGATGATGTTTCGATCTGGCAGCGTCTACTTTCGCCAGTTGAAATTCGGCAGCTCAGCAGATTGCCTCGGAATTGAACTTGGAAAGTGGACCGTGTTGTCGGTCACTGATGCTTCAAATGCAAGAGTTTCCCATGCCGGAATGCTCTTCTGTATTTTGTTTCTCCTCAAGCGAATCAGCATCCTGCATGTGGAAGCCGGCAACGTTACCGGTTACGCTCTTGATTCAGGCCACTGATTCCAAAGTGATTCTGCGTGGGGCGACGCATGCAGGTCCGGTTCAAGGACCAGCTCATTGAAATCATTTCCGTATCCCGCAGACAGGTTTCCTGAACAGAGAAAACACACCGTTCGCAACAGCAGAAGGTAAAGATACCGTGGTTACAAAACATTGCAGCATTCTCGTTCCCATGTTTCTGGCAGGGATCGCTTGTGTGGCGTCTTCGAACGCCGACGATTTGTCCCGGACTGCGAAGATTGATGGTTCAGGACCCGGTTGGGTCGTGCTTGGTAAAGATGATTTTGCTCGCGTCAACAGCGCGGAAGATACCTGGTCATTCAAAGGAAATGAAATTCACTGCACTGGGCAACCCGTTAGCGTGATGCGGACTAAAAAGCAGTACACCAATTTCGAGCTGGTGTGCGAATGGAGGCACCTCAAGGACGCTGGCAACTCAGGTATCTTTGTTTGGACCATTCCAGCGTCTTTGGAACGTCTCAAGGGGCCCGGATTGCCGCACGGAATTGAAGTTCAGGTTCTGGACCTTGGATACAAAGACCGCTACGAGCAGGGTGGTAAAAGAAAAGCCGACTGGTTCACATGCCACGGGGATGTGTTCCCGGTAGGAGACGCAAAAATGAAACCTTTTCCGCCGGTTGCCCCCAATGGGCGTCGAAGTTTTCCCAGCAAGGAATTGACGCTTGATACAGGCCAGTGGAACCACTATTACGTCCGTGCCATCAATGGTGAAGTTCGATTATGGGTCAACGGAGAGGAAGTGTCTGGTGGCACAGCGTGTTCTCCCAGCACTGGTTTTCTCTGTCTCGAATCAGAAGGTTCGCCAATTGAGTTTCGTGGATTGAAGATTCGCGAATTGCCCTAGCGATAAGTCCTCCGGATTCGCCTGAGTGACAGATTTCACGGACACGTGGCTGGATGCGTCTCGGGGATGCTGGGCGTTTCACTTTTGCCATACAAAAGCCGGTGGCCGAAACGCCTTGATGTCCCGATCATTGCTAAGGGAGATGCCAGGCGTAGAGCGACCATCGCGTATGATGCTTTTGTATTCCATAATCATCTTTTTCATGCGGCCGGGGTAATCAGCTGACACATCCACCTTTTCAGTCGGGTCGTCGTTGAGGTTGTACAGTTGCACGAAAGTTGGATGTTCCAGTTCCTTCTGGTTGCGAGGTGTGCGGCCAAAAATTTCAATCGCTTTTTTCCATGCGTCTTCGGACTTTGGTTCCGTGTAAAACTGACCAGAACTGCCGCTTCCCGGGCCGAGAATCAGTTTCCAGGGGCCATCACGCAATGCGCTGGATCGCGTCCCGTTGATCACCAGGGTTTTGCGGTGCGAATTTCCGGGATTCTTCAGAACTGCAAGGAAGCTGGAAGAATCGGGCGCCTGTTTTTTCAAGAGCTTGATTTGTGCGATGTCAGCCCACGTCGCCATCAAATCGTTCATTCCAATCAATGCATCACTGACGCTGCCGGGTTTGATGACCCCCGGCCAGACCGCAGCAAATGGAATTCGGAGGCCACCTTCAAAAGCAGAAAACTTGTAGCCTCGCCAGATGCCGGTTGAATGGTGTCCGTCTTTTTCCATTTCCTGCATTTGATTGGCGGTTGCTTCAAGGCGACGTCCCGAGTAGTGGCCTGGACCATGATCCGATGCGACCATGATCACTGTATTGCCGGCGACACCAGCATCGACAAGTTGTTGACGTATTCTGCCAATGCAGGCATCCGTATTCATCACAAAATCACCGTAGACTCCAATGCGACTCCTGCCGCGAAATTCTGCCTCGGGTGATGTGGGTGTGTGCGGTGCTGTCAGGGCCACGTACAGAAAAAACGGATTGGGTTGACGAGCCCGTCTTTGAATGAATGTGCCGGCCTCTCGGCAAAAATGGGAAAGAACTTCCGAGTCAACGAAGTCTTCTGCCGCCGGTCCGATGCGATTGAACGCACTCCATCCCTTTTGTGCGGTTACTTTTCCCTGCCACTGTTTGTCGCGGATGAAAGCGTAGGGGAACATGTCCAGTGATCCTGGCAGGAAAAAGCATTCGTCAAACCCGTAGTCGGTCGGTCCAATTTGGATTGGCTTGGTGAAGTCGGTATTCTCCGGCCCTTGTACTTTTCCGTCGTGAGTGGTCATGCGTGTGCCAAGATGCCACTTTCCGACATAGCCCGTTGCGTACCCGCCAGAACGAAACATGTCTCCAAGCGTGTGCTGGGATTCAGGGAAACGAAGTCCGGTGAATCCCCATGGCCCACCTTGTTCAGCTTTTCCAAAGCGAAATGCATAGCGACCTGTCATGATCGATGTGCGACTGGGAACGCAGACGGAATCGGTCACATGCGCATCGGTGAATCGCATTCCGTCAGAACACATTTGATCGAAGTGAGGTGTGTCGATATTGCATTTCTCACCCCCAAATGCTTTGACATCTCCGTAGCCAAGATCGTCAGCAAGTATGAAGACAATGTTGGGACGCTCCGCAGCATCTGCTGAATGGATCTGCACGATGCATATCAGTGCCATGAGGGCACATGTTTTTGATACTTGATGGAAGCTCATGATGGCTTGGCATGTGGATTGAAAGACAGGTTTCAGCATTGAATTCAGGTGGACTGTGGCGGGACGGGACTGTGAGTAAATTCCTCGATGACGGGCACTGCATCACGTGAAGGGATGCACACCAGATCGGGAAATCCCTCTTGTGATTCCATGGTGCCCCGGAGGCTTCAGAGGCCTCAGAGGTTTCAGAGGCTTCAGAGGTTTCAGGGGCTTCGGGAAATCACCACGGTCGACCAGCAGTTTAGCAGTTCGTGCCGGGATACAAGTGATCCTGATGCGCGGCGAACTGGTGGCTCTCATGGAGCAGGAACGAAGCGGTACTGGCCCTTTTTTTGCTTCGCAATCATTTCCATCAGAGGGCCACTCGCCCTGCTTTCAAATGCAATCGTGTGGACCACGATTTTGGGCGCATACTCTGACAGAACAGTTTCGGGATCCAGCACCATGTTCGCAACTGGCTGCATGGCCTGCCGTGCCTGTCCGAAGTTCTGGAAGAACGAATTCAGTGGTGAGTTCAATGGTGACTGATGGCGGTACAGGAATTCGCCGTCCGAAAGAAAGAAAACGGCATCCGGGTTCAGGTTGCCTGCAATCTGCAATGCGCCCGCTGGCATTGTTCCACCATTGGGGCGTACCTGATATCGCAGCCAGTTGATGGCTGTTTGTTTGTTGGTTGGCGTTGCCTGCCTCATGACTGCTTCGTTGTTGTTGACGAACATGGGTAAGGCATGATTGCTGTACAGGATGACGGAAAAGTTCTGTTGGTCATTGAGTTGGTTGATCGACCCGATCAATTCTCGTGTGGCCCGCTGAAGTCGTTGGCCGTTTCGAGCAGCCATGCTGGCGGATACATCAAGAACAAAAACAAAACTGTTGCCGTAAGCTTCTGCACCGAAAAACTTGATGCTCTTGTTTGCCTGTTTGGGCTCAACAGAGTCAGTCGTGGTATCTGCGGAGGCGTCTGACGTTGCTTGTGTTGAGCCCGGAACGACGCTCGTGTCCAGTTCGACCAGATCGACGGAATCATCAAGAAGAGGCGATTCTGTGGGAGCTGAATCCTGAGTATCCAATTGCTCCGGTTCGGATATCTCGACGGGCGTGATATCAGAAAGATCCTGCATGCTGGCCCAGGGACTGTTGTCCTGAGCAGTCGCAATGGAAAGGGTCAATGGCTCGGCAGCGGGCCTCGGAATCAGAATCAGGGCCAGCACGATCAGAACTGCAAGATGTGCAATCAGCGAAAACAGAAATCCTGAAAACTGTTTGAGCTGACGTTCACTTCTGGATTCCAG
>JAAXJB010000102.1:8869-19299 GCA_012270065.1 Rubripirellula sp.
TGCTTCGGGAGACGGTGCTTTGGGAGCATGTATCGTGGGAGAATGTGCCTTGGAATCCGGCAGTGGCGGCGGAATCAATCGGTGGGGACGCTCGACAGGTGGCGGATTTGGCACGGATTCAAGCAGCAATCAACGAGTGACACACGACTGTAATCTGGAGAAAAGACGCAGCTTCGGTCGTCTGGAATGTCCAGCTTCCCTTATCCGCCAGAAGTTCATTCCGTTTTCCGGGTGTGGGGATTGCTGGTCAGTTTTTCAAACCTCTAGCCTATTTTCCAAACCTCTAGCCTAGCAGGCCTGGTCTGTCGCAACAAACGTCAGGCGACAGATGCTTTTCAGCAATTCTTCTGCATCAGCCGTACTGTATGCGACTTCGCCCTGTTTCGACCTGATGGCGATACATGAACCGATACTGAAGGATCCAAGCCTGGAATGTCCACGCTGATTGATGCTGTGTCTGAACTCCATTTTGTCCTATGATAGGCGGAGAGTCACATAACAAGCAGTAAAAGCGTCGTTTTGTTCCGGTGGTGATTGGGGAGTAGTGGCAGTTCCGCAGTGGCAGTTCCGCAGTGGCAGTTCCGCAGTGGCAGTTCCGCAGTGGTAGTTCCATCGTGGGAATTCCGCAGACGAGTCGATCGGCTGATCCATGATCCATGATCCATGATCCATGATCCATGAACCATGAACTCCGGAAAGTGCTTGATTACCTTCCGTGGTGCAGGCGATAGAGAAAGGCAAGTGCCAGAAGGCATGAGAATTCTTCTTAAAATTCTGATCATCGTGGGCGCGCTGGGGGCAGTAGGGGCGGTTGGCTACCGGCCTGCTCGTGACTACTGGCGTGAACGCAATAAAATCACTTGGGAGACTGCTGAAATCGAGTCTGGTGACATCACGCGGTTTGTCAACTCAACCGGTACAGTCAAGCCAGTCCTGTCGGTTTCCATTGGATCATTTGTTTCTGGGCCCATCGTAGAACTCAATGTTGATTTCAATGATGAAGTGAAAAAGGGTGATGTGCTTGCGCGGGTCGACCCGAGGCTGTTCAAAGCGAGTGTCGATCGTGACACGGCGACGTTGTCTACCCGCGAAGCTGACTTGGAACGCATCGAAGCGCAGTTGCAACAGTCGCTCAATAATTATCTTCGCGGCAAGCGACTTCGCGATAAGAACGAGGACTTTCTGTCCGACCGTGAGATGGATGCTTTGGTATTTGAAGTGAAGTCATTGCAAGCGCAACGCAAGCTTGCCAAAGCCTCGATTTTGCAGGCCAGAGCGTCTCTGGAAACATCTCAGGCGAACTTGAAATACTGTGAGGTCACGTCACCGGTTGATGGCGTTGTTATCAATCGTCTGATCAATCCCGGGCAGACACTCGCGGCTCAATTTCAGACACCGGAATTGTTTGTGGTGGCGCCGGATTTGCGACAGAAGGTTCATGTATTTGCATCCGTCGATGAGGCGGACATCGGATACATTCAGGCTGCGAAAGATGCTGGAAAGCCGGTGGACTTTACGGTTGATGCTCACCCTGATGAAGTCTTTGCGGGCGAAATCGAGCAGATTCGCGTCAGCAGTGTGGCGACACAGAACGTGGTGACGTACCCGGTCGTGATTGCTGCAAGCAACCCCGATCTCAAGTTGCTGCCCGGCATGACAGCCAACATTTCGTTTGAAGTGGACTCAACAGAAAATGTGCCCAAGATCCCGAACGCTGCTTTGAGATTTTTTCCTGACAATGTGATGCTGGTGCGTGAGTCGGACCGGAAACTGATTGATGGATCGACTTGGAGAGCACCAAAGTCTGACGCAGAAAAAGATGAGGCAGCCAACCAGACCGCGACGGAGAGTGCCGAAGCACAGCGCAAGAAGAACCAGCGGCATGTTTGGGTCGTGGACGGTGATTTGCTTCGAGCCGTTGCTGTCACTACCGGCCTGATGGAGAACAAGTTCACGGAAATGGTCGAAGGTGACCTTAAGGTCGGTGACAAGCTTGTCATCGGCAAGAAGGATTAGGTCGAGCATGTCTTTTTTTGATACGGTTCGCATTGCCTTCCGGGCATTACTGAAAAACAAGATGCGGGCTGTGCTTACGATCATCGGTGTGGTGATTGGCATCGCGGCAGTGACGACGATTGTGTCGATCGGGCAGGGTGCAAGCAAACTCGTGAGTGGCGAATTTGAAGCGTTGGGAACCAACGTGATCCTCGTGTTTCCCGGGCAGACGCGCCGAGGTGGGGCGAGACAATCGGGTGCCCCGACACTGACAACGGCGGACTCGGAGTCGATCGGTGCTGAGTGCCCTGCTGTCCTTGCTGCCTCTCCGATTGTGGGGGCAGCCGGGCAGATCATTTACGGAAATGAGAACTGGAACCCCAAGCAGATGCAGGGAGTCGGGGCCGACTACCTGACCGTAAGAAACTGGGAGCTGGAGGCAGGTGGCTTTTTTACAAAAAGCGACATCGAATCGAATGCGAAGGTTTGTGTGATAGGTCAGACACTGATCCCCAAACTGTTCCGTACCGTCAATCCGATGGACGAGATGATCCGGGTCAATAACGTTCCTTTTCGAGTGATCGGAATCCTGGCAAAAAAAGGTGCCAACATGGTGGGCGATGATCAGGATGATGTGGTTCTGATGCCCCATACCACTGTCCGTAAACGTCTCAATGGATCGCCGATGGACAATGTGGGCATCATCATGGTTTCGGCAAGAGGGACCAGGCAGATGGGAGAGGCAGCAAGGCAGATTGAAACCCTGCTGTATGAACGCCATGAAATCGGGCCGTCACAGGAGCCGGATTTTCGCGTTCAGGATACAACCGAGATTGCTGCAACGCTGGGCATCATTACCGGCACGCTGACATTGATGCTATCAGCCATTGCAGGGATTTCCCTTCTGGTCGGAGGGGTAGGGATCATGAACATCATGCTGGTTTCTGTCACGGAAAGAACCAGAGAAATTGGCATCCGTATGGCGTTGGGAGCCAGAGGGAAAGATATCCTTCGTCAATTTCTGATTGAGTCCGTTGTTCTGTCCTGCATTGGAGGGGCATTCGGTTTGTTACTCGGGACCGGCGCGTCGATGTGCGCTAACGTGTTGATCAACACGTACAAACCGGGGACAGAATGGCCCATGATCGTTTCCCTGCCTGCTGCGATGGTGGCCATGGGATTTGCCGCTGCCGTGGGAGTATTCTTTGGATACTATCCGGCTCGACGCGCAAGCAAACTCGACCCGATTGATGCGTTGAGGTACGAGTAGATGGCATTGATCGAACTCGATGATGTTCGCAGAGTCTACGATTTGGGTGAGGTCAAGGTCCACGCTCTTCGGACGGTGACTAAACAGATTGAATTGGGGGAATACGTTGCACTGATCGGACCCTCCGGCAGTGGCAAGTCGACTTTGATGAATACATTGGGCTGTCTGGATCGCCCAACGCATGGCAGTTACCTGCTGGACGGTGAGGAAGTGGTTTCGATGAACCGGGACCAGAGGGCAAAAATACGAAACAAGCAACTCGGATTCGTGTTCCAGAATTTCAACCTTTTGAATCGTACATCCGCGCTCGAAAATGTAGAGCTTCCACTCATGTATGGACCCCGGGTATCGCCAAGGGAAAGGCGTGAACGGGCAATGGAGATGCTTGCCAAAGTTGGCTTGGCGGATCGTTATCACCATCACCCAAGTCAATTGTCCGGTGGTCAGCAACAGCGAGTCGCCATCGCAAGAGCGCTTGTCAATCGACCATCGATTTTGATGGGTGATGAACCCACTGGAAATCTGGATTCCAAAACGAGTCGGGAAGTGATTGAACTGTTTCGGGAACTCAACGAACAGCAGGACATCACGGTCATTCTTGTGACTCATGACCAGAATGTTGCACGGAATGCCAAGCGGACTCTGGTTTTGAGAGACGGCGAGATTGTCGAGGACACCATTGATTTTCAGCTTGCTAAGGCTGCGCTGGAATATGACCCTGATGCCCCGGAACCGGTGGACAGCTGACGGGAAAAATCGACTTTGAGCCATCCCAGTGTTCCACACATGGTGTCGAAGTTCATCGATCAACAGCATGCCACTCCACCGCTTTCCCGGCATGATCAGTTTGCGTAACCGGAAAAGTTGATGACGGGGGTCGAGAGACCGTGCCGAAACCGGACCGGAAGCCTTGGCGTGAAAGGAAAAACTGGCGTGTTCAGTGTATCCGGTCGAATCGGAACTTTATGGACACTGCACATTCCATCGGGTCTTCCATCGTACGGTTGGCGTTCTGCCTGCTTGCCTTTGATATCATGCCGGGAACTGACGTCATGTCAGAGGAACCGTGCTATCCCATTTTGCCAGAGCAGCGTTCGCTGGGGCTTCGCAATCCCGGTCAGTTGATGCAAGTTGCCGTCCCGCAGACGCCTCGTCCGCCGACGGTTGCCAACCTGCAGTTTGATTCTCCGAGACGCGATCTGACTTTGAATGAAGCGATCAATATCACTTTGACCAACAGTGAGGTGGTACGCGTGCTTAGCGGAGTGACTGCGTCCACGAGTGGGCGTACGATTTACGACGTTGCGATCACCAACACCACCATTGACCAGCAGAAAGGTGTTTTTGATCCAACCTTGAGGTTCAATAACGTCTGGAATCAAGTCGAGAATCCGATTGGAATCATTGATCCAGCCGACCCGGGAAACACCTTCATCACCGGCACGCAGAATGAGGGTTTTGGTATTGATTTTGGACTGACCAAGAAGAACCTGTTGGGTGGTACGACCAGCATGGCAGTCGTCAGTAACCGTACTCATGTCACGCCGGGGATCTTTCCTCTGGACCCCTCCGATCGTGCGTCTACGGAATTCAGCTATACGCAACCACTGCTTCAGGGCGGCGGTAAAGCTGCCAACCAGGCTCCGATCGTATTGGCGAGAATCGATACAGAGCGTTCCTACTTTCAGTACAAACAGGCCGTGCAAAGATCAGTTCAGGGTGTGATCGAAGCCTACTGGGCTCTGGTCTTTGCTCGCACTGATCTTTGGGCACGGAAGCAACAGGTCGAGCAGGCGAAATTTGCGAATGATCGCACGTTGGCCCGTGTTGAAAGCGGAGATGCAAATGCTGGTGATCTTGCTCAAACAGAATTGGCATTGGAGAATTTTCGAGCAAGTCTGCTGGCGTCTCAGGCAAACGTTCTTCAGCGGCAGGCGGCCTTGTTGAATATCCTTGGATTGCCACCCTATGAAGCCCAGCGTACCGTACCGGTCACGCCCATGAACGAGGATTTGATCACGGTTGATTGGGACATGATCAATGACCTGGCGCAACGGGAGCGTCCAGACATCATTGAATTGAAGCTGATCCTCGAAGCGGATCAGCAGCGACTTTTGATTTCTGAAAATCAGGCTCGCCCACAACTCAATGGTGTTGCTCTGTACCGATGGAATGGGCTCGAGGGCATCGCACCGGCTGGCAATCGGGTACGCAGTGGTTCAGGTGATTTCCAGGACTGGTCCCTTGGCGTGAATTTTTCGGTACCACTTGGGATGCGCGCAGAACGTGCGGCATTGCGCCAAAGGCAGTTGATCATTCAGCGCGACAGGGCCAATCTCTATCAGGGGTTGCACAACATGCAGCAGTTGCTCGCCCTGAGCTTGCGCAACCTCGAGCAGTTTTATGCTCAGTATGAACGGTACAAGGCAGTGCGTGCTGCTGCCCGCCGTAATCTTGAACAGCAGCTTGCGCAGTACAACGAGGGCATTATCCAGTTCATTGTGGTTTTGCAGGCCATCGTCGATTGGGGAAACAGTGTCAGTTCCGAGGCGCAGTCACTCACCCAGTACAACACCGAAATCGCGAGGCTTGAATTACAGACCGGGACCATTCTTCAGGAACACAACGTTGTGTTCTTCGAAGAGCGTTTCAGGTCCATTGGGCCCTTGGGGCGATGCGGTGCGGAAGCCTGTTATCCCCGCAGCCAGCCACCTTCTGCGTCAGTGATGCGTTATGAACAGGGAACACAGGCTTCGGAAGAGTATTTCGATCTGGAAGATCCGGTACGCCGTAACAAGCCGGATGATGCTGACGAAAGAGAAATGAAGGACATCGATCCCGACATGGAGGTCGAGTTTGAAAAGATCGACAAGAATCAGGACGGCGAGATGTCTGATGAGGAAATCAACGAATTGCTGAAACAGAACAATCGCAGTGCTTTCCGTACTTTTTCAGATTTTCTCCGTGCGAAACTTCTTCGGTGAAATCCTTTCACGCAGTACCAGATCATTCAAGTTGTCAGATACGTTACTGGTGTTGCCGGCCTGTCGATGCGCCTGGCATATCGTGAATGCCGACTCACGCGAACTCCTGCCAATGCACTCGAACTCCTGCCAATGCAAGCGTGCCGCGCGGGCAGAACCAGTTCTGGCGAGTAACCCGCTTGAAACGATGGCGGCGTGACGATGGACGCAATCACCACCTGGGTTGGCAGGTGGCGAGATTCATGTCGACTGGCAGCCGTGTGGGGGAGTTGGCCTCAACGTCTGTTTGATCGGCAGGCCTCGCGTGAGTCCCCCTGCCGGACTGCAGTCCGAGTGCCCTGATTACTTGGCTTGCAGGATCGGACTATCCCAGCTCTGAATAGCACCGGGTGTTGCATCTGTGATCGATGGTTTGAAGCTGAAGGTCGTTGGGTTATAGGGACCCACAAAGGAAATGTCGGCATCCGGTTTGATTTCATCTTCCATCTTCATGCACCAGAGTGTTGCATTGATGATCATTCTTCTTACGCCGTCACTGATGATGTCTTCCGAGGCACCTTGGGTGGTGCAAAAGGCCCGCCCCTCTTTCCCATCCTGGAACTGGTAGGTGCGAACCCACGCCGCCGGTTGTGGGGCTTTATCCGCAATTGGTTTGGCTCCCACGTCCATTGATTCAAGGACCTGATTCGTTGCAAGAATTGTTGAATTCGGCATGGGGCGAGCAGAATAGGCGCCTGCCATGGCATGCATATCTTTCACACCCCGCATGATTGGATGTTCTGACTGCTCGGGAACGACATTCAGTCCAGTCGCGAATTTGTGATTCCGCCCGTAGTGTCCTGCTCCCAGTTTCGGATTCCACGTTTCACCCAGAATCTGACGGCCAAAACCACCCACGTAATCCTCCGTTCCGGAATTGAAATTCTGGTGAGCGTACTTTCCTTTCAATCCATTGAACGCGTGCGTGGTCGTACGCAACCCCAGCACTGGTCCACCACGCTTCAGGTAATCCTCGAATTTAGCCATCCACGCATCTTCGGGGTGAATGAAACGGAGAAAAAGGAACAGCATGTCAGCGTCATCGATGGCATCGATTCCGGGAATCAGGCTCGAGCCGGGTTTGATCAGGCCTTCGGGGGTCTGGCCAAACAGAACGGTACACTTGAAGCCATAACGTTTGGCCATGATGCGTGCGATCGCAGGACAGGTTTCTTCTCCCCGGTACTCATGATCGGATGCAATGAACAGGATGTGTTTGCCCTTCCCGGGGCCAGAATCTCCTTCGTAGACAACATGATCGGCAGCTGGCAGTTGATTGCAAAATAGAAAAAGTCCAGCTGTCGCTGTTAGCAGGTATTGTCTGATCATGTTGATGTCCTGAGGTTGTCGTATCCAAGTTGTACGTGATTGGGAGCGATATCGATGCTTTGTGGTGTTGATTTGCGTGAAGTCTGAAAACTTCTTCAGGTTGAATTATAGAGTATCCGAGCCCGCTGTCGTGTTGCCCGGATTCTGGTGAAACATCGACTGATGGGCGGGAGAATGTTTTTGTAATGCTGCTGCAAAGTCGCGGGTTGGCGGTTTCGCCCTGCCTCAGGGAAGAGTTTCAGGGAAGAGTTTCAGGTTCTACTGCGGGGGCTGGCGTAGAAACAGGTAACTGGTCAATCCATTTTGAGATCATTTCAACTGCTTGCTGATCGATCAATGACGTTGCCAACGGCGGCATTTGTCCACGGCCGCGGCGTTTCATCCTTTGCAGAAGAATGGATGCTGCTGATTCAGCCGGTTTGATCAACTTTGCATCTGTGATGCCAAACGAATCATGAATGGGGGTGACGTCGATGAGCCCGGTTTTCGAAAGGGAACGGTCATTTGCGAGAATGATCTTCGAGTTCCCACCGCCTTCTTTCACATGGCAGTTGGCACAATTGGAATGCAGGTAGGAGCGGACGCGGTTTTCCAGCGGTTGAGTGGTGTCTGCCGGATTGGCCAAACTGGGCAGATTTGTAACCGCTTCTGGGAATTCGAATTCGCTCTGGGAGCTTGCCTCGTCTTTCTTTGCCGAATCGGAATTGTGAAATAATCCCATTTGCCGGAAGTACTCCAGCTGTGATTGGGGACCGTCGTGACCCGTCAGCGTCAAATTGGTCTGTCGCACTGAAAGTCCGAGTACAAAATTGCTGGCCCGGCTATGACAGACCATGCACTCGGATCGGCTGGGATAATGCCAGGTCTGTTTGACAACGGCGTTGCTGTCGTCATCTGATGTGATCTGGTAAGTCTCATCGTGACCGGCAGCATCTACCAGAAAAGCGTCGGTTTGGTCGGCGTTCCATTGATAACTGTAACCATGCCATTCGCCCTTTTGACGCGTCATCAGCCTTGTTTCGATTCGAGTCAGTGATGACTCGCTGTCTGGTTCGTTTCCTGTTTGGGAAACGCGTGCCACCGGAAGCGAGAACGTTTTGACTAAAACGGTTCCATCAGGAAAATCCCAGCTTTTCGCTTTTTGGAATGGGATGGTCTGCGTACCGGGGATCCCGATGAAGCGTTCTTTGATGGCTCCATCGGACCAAAGTGGAGAGTTGACCTGATAGGGAATCAATCCAGGGTGAATCCTGTTTTCGGTGATCGACTCATAAATGCCGGTTTGGCTCAGGAGGCGGGGAAACTTGTTCGATTTTTTCTGTGTTGTTGGTACCAGTTCAAATAGTCCACTTCCGTGATCAACAACAATCAGTTCACCCTGGTGATCAACACCAAAACCGGCAATTTGCAAAGACGTCCGAGCAACCGGGAAATGCGAGACGATCGAGTTGTTTTCATATTTGGCCGCCCAGATCATTCCGGTCGCGTAGTCTCCATAGACATAGTGGCCAGTGAGTGTTGGATGTTTTTTTCCGTAATACACATGGCCACCGGTCAATGAGCGGGCCTCGGAGTGAGGATGCTCAATGGTCGGTGGTATGATCGGAGTCGGGCCTTTTTCACGCTGTGGTTGGAACGGATGACTGCCTTCTGTGATGCTCCACCCGTAATTCTCACCACGGCGAACAACTTGTGCGGTTTCCCAGAGATCTTGCCCATTGATTCCCGCCCATAAGTCTCCGGTCTCACCATCGACGGAAATCCGCCATGGATTTCTTAATCCATAAGCCCAGATTTCCGGTCGCGCTCCATCGATATCAATGAAGGGATTATCGCGGGGGATGGAATATTTTTTACCGTCTGCTGGCTGGTCGACATCAATGCGAAGCATGCTGCCTGGTAGGGTTGTCAGGTCCTGACCGGCATGATTGGCATCAGAATCAGATGTGCCATCACCTGCGGAGACGTACAGCATCCCATCGTGGCCAAATGCGAGATCTCCGCCATTGTGTCCATTGGACGGCCATTCAATGATGGTCGTTTGTGACGTTGCATCGCATCGGTAGGGTGGTTCACGCTGGATTTTGAAACGCAGCACTCGGGTGCAGATCTTTCCCACCGTATCTGACTTGCCATTGCATCCAACGTACATCCAGCCGTTCTTTTCAAAGTCCGGGTGGAAAGCAATCCCGTAAATGATGTCATCGAGAACGAGAAACTCGGTCAGATCAGTGCGTGACGTCCCAGCGACTGTGGTCTCATCTCCGTGCTCTGCAGGTGTGAACCGCAACAGCCGACCGGGGCCTCCGTAACCGCCCTTGTGAACGTGAACGAGCAAATCGCCCGTGCCCGGCAGAGCTGTGATTCCCATTGGTTTCTGTATGTCCAGATGGGCATGGATCTGAGCGACTTCAAAAGGGGGTGGTGCGTCGGGAAAGCCGACCACTTTGGACTCATTCCACGGCTCTCGCAGCGGCTCAGTTGCGCAGAGCACCGGTGGGCAGAGCACCGGTGGACAGATGAGGATCGCCAACAAGAGTGGAAGTAACAGTTTGCGACAACCGACACGCAGGAAAACACTCGCCATGAACTCAGGAGGCTCGCTCAAAAAACGGCCATGATCAGGTTGGGTCGAAGAAAATAGCATGGCAGATCGGTACTTTTGTCAACAAACGGAGTTTGCATGATATCTGGCGGGCGAGGAAGCGTCCACTTCCGGAAGTCCATCGCCACCAATGATCGGGGATGGGATCGTGGATGGAATGCAATACGATGCGGTGTATTCCTCCCCTGTGTACCTTCCCTGTGTCCCT
>JAAXJB010000102.1:19399-36944 GCA_012270065.1 Rubripirellula sp.
CCCTCCGCTGTGCCCTCCGCTGTGTGCCCCCATGTGTCCCGCGGTTTTTTGTGTCCGAGTGAGTCGTCGATAAAAGCCAGTTTTGACGTCTTGAGTTCATTGCGGCAGGAACTTCAAATTGGCATCATATGTAACTCGCGCCGGTCGCAATTGAATCAATGAGTTTCTCCACGTTCCAGTACTTGAAAGGCTGACATGTTCCTGAGAACCCGATGGCTGTGTCTGTTCGTTTTTTATGTTGGCCACACTTGTGCACAGGCTGAGAATTGGCCTGCTTGGCGAGGGGCCGATCGCACGGATGTTTCGAAGGAAACCGGGCTTCTGAAGGCGTGGCCTGAACAGGGTCCCGAGCTGGTTTGGCTGTCCAAAAAATGTGGTGTCGGATACTCGGGGTTCGCCGTTGTTGACGAGAATGTCTACACGATGGGGGCTTACAAGAATGACGAACGACTGGTTTGTCTGGATGCAGCAACCGGGGATGTTCGCTGGCGGACGGTGATGACAGAGGCTGTTCTTGAAAACGGATGGGGCGATGGCCCCCGTGGCACACCCACGGTTGATGGAGACTTTGTCTATGCAATGGCTGGTAATGGAACCGTCGTTTGCGCAAAAGCAGCGACCGGTGAAGTCGTTTGGAAAGTCAGCTTGCAGGATCTCGGTGGCAAAGTGCCTTTCTGGGGATACTCGGAATCCGTGCTGATTGATGGTGACAAGCTGATCTGCACACCGGGAGGTCCCGATGGAACTCTGGTAGCGTTGAAGAAAACCACTGGCGAGAAAATCTGGCAATCCAAAGACTTCACTGATCCAGCCGACTATTCGTCGGTAATCGTGGCTGAGCACGACGGGGTGCGACAGTACATTCAACTGACGCAGAAAACTCTTGTCGGGATTGCTGCAGATGATGGGCGGGTTCTATGGACTTACCCATGGCCAGGACGAACGGCTGTTGTGCCAACACCCATCTTCAGGAATGGTAAGGTCTACGTGGCCTGTGGATATGGAGTTGGATGCGGACTGGTCAAGCTCAATGGTGGTGAAGCTGAAGAAGTTTATGAAAACAAGATCATGAAGAATCATCACGGCGGTGTGATCCTTGTTGGTGACCATCTGTATGGTTATTCCGATGGCCTCGGCTGGGTTTGTCAGAACTTTGAAACCGGCGAGCAGGTCTGGGCAGAAAAGAACGCTTTGGGCAAAGGTGCCGTCGCGTGTGCAGACGGGATGCTGTATTGCGTTGACGAGGGAAGTGGAGAGGTTGTCCTGATTGAAGCCAGCCCCAAGGGATGGAACGAAAAGGGGAGATTCAAGCTGGATCCACAATCCGAGTATCGCAGTTCACGTGGAAAAATCTGGACACATCCGACCATCGCCAACGGCAAACTGTACCTCCGCGATCAGGAAATCGTCTACTGTTTTAATATCAAGGAGTGATTCACCCTTGATCGTGGGTGAACTGCATGCAGACGCCTGATGCGTTCTGCATCATTGTCATGAATTTGACCGTGACAAAAATGGTTGATGTGGAGGGATGGCAGGCCATGAATGCATTCAAGGTTTGCCTGGATTCGACAATCGAATTGATGGAATGAATTTCTGTCCCGCCCTGGTTGTCAGCATGATCTTTTGACCGTTGTCGCGATCAATCAGAGTGATCCCGAAGGTGGACAATTTGGACCATTCAAGCGTCTTGCCGTCCACATTTTTGAAGTCCTTTCTGGAAATCGTGATTTTCTGTGTCTGGTTACCTTCAATGTTTTTCACAAACACAAAGTCACCGAGATTGTTCTCCTGGCTCAGGAATTTGCTGCTCGCATTGATCCGCAAGGATAGTCTTTGACCGCTTGGATTCACTTGGAATTCAAGTTGCTTGTCGTTGGAACGATCCAGGTCGGGAGACTGGAATTTGTACGTGGTGATACTCCGTTGATCACGACTCGACCAATCCTGGGTCCCGTTCGAAAAATCCTCAAAAAGCAATCGGGTTTTTGGAAGTTTGGACAGCTGTTTCAAGTCAACAACCTCCGGGATCAGCCAGTGTTCCTTTGAGTTCAAAGCAAAGGTTGACGTTTCCTGCCGCTCCAATGAAACGGGGGTGTCAAGTTGATATCGGCAAAGTGCAAATACATACAAGGGAAGATTCTTGTGCACTTGCAGTTGAGATGACCAGGTATCACCGTCTTTGCGGGATTTAGCCCGATTCCAGAAACGTGTCCGACTGTTGGGGTCATAGCTGTAGTAGACTTCCGTTTCCAGCAGTCGTTCCTGATCTTCCGGTTGAACGGTGAATGTGGCTGTGCTTTCTTCGATGCTGAAAGTCGACGCTGGAGTGGCGGGGATGTTCTGCTGGATCCCGTTGAGGTGTTGATTGAACCATTGATTCAGCAGAACCCATTGTTCGGGTCCAGGGCCGTGATTCTGGTGAATGTTTGTGCTGACACGCCAGTTTGCATGTTGCAGCAAATCCATGGACTGGTAGATGCGTTCGAAAGTGGAATGGAAATCGTTCGAAGAACTGATGAACATCACAGGGCACGTCACGTGAGGCCAATAGGCACTCGCGTCGACGGTTCTTCTGTAAAGATCAATGTTCTTGAAGTGGACGCTGATTCCACTGCCACGAATGCCACCCGGAAAATCGACATGCTTGAAACCCGTGCCGCCCACAAAGGGGACGACGGCCTTCAGTCGCTTATCGGTTGCTGTCAACGCAGTGACCATTCCTCCCATGGAAAAGCCGGAGAATCCAATTTTCAAGGGATCGACTTCTGGTTGTTTTTCCAGAAATGTAATTGCCCGTCGCGCCGCAACAGCAAGCAGGAACCAGTTTGAGTTCCGGGGGCTGGCAACAGAATCGATTGTGAAGTCATCTGGTTGAAGATTGCGTTTCCAGTTTTTACGCAATGCTTTGGAGTAAAACCGCGGGCCCTGGGTCGGATCTACGTTTCCCCAGTCAGTGTTGGTTTTGATGTCGCTTTCCATCGGGCGACCCAACCAGTTGATGTCGAGCGTTGCAAATCCCTGACTTGCAAAATATCTGCCCCGATTACGCTCTGCTCGCTGCCCTCCCCCATGGCTCCAGACAAAGGCAGCGTTCTTTTTGCCGTTTTCAGGGAACGAATAATAAGCAGCGATCCGGGAGTCTGCACCTTTGAACGTTCCGACCTTGAATGTCACATAGCGGGTGACGATTCCATCCACTTTCCATTGCTTGATGATGCGGACATCGAGTTCTTCTGTACGGGGATTGTAATCCCGCCACAACTCAATCGCATCTTTGGGGACTTCGTCAGTTGTTGCGTAGGGTTGAAATGTTTCACTTCCGTAAAGTGACAGGCTCAGGAGTTGTATGAAGCCAAACGTTCTTAGAATCTGCATTCTGATACCAGACAATTTTCCTGTTTCCTGCTCACTTGTGGCGTGAAGCTTTTTGAGTTGCCCATCCATGACCGGACGGGATGACCGGTATTTGGCTGTTCAGTTTCGGGATCTCGCCCAGCGGTTCCAGTGTGGCTGCCCAGGCTTCATGTTTCTCTGCCATCTGTTTCACCACTTGAGGGTGGGCGGCAGCAACATTCGTCTCTTCCCGGGGATCCGACTTGAGATTGAATAATTGCCACGCATCCTTTTCGTACTTCCTGTACAAACGCCAATCCTTCCAGCGGACCGCGATCAGGTGTCGTCGTACCGCATCGTCAGGCTGATTGTTGAGCCAGAACAAATACTCGTGCGGGTCACCTTTCATTTCATTTTTGAAATAGGGAAACAGGTCAACGCCATCACAATGCGTGGGTTTGGACTCTCCAATCAGAGAGGCGGCCGTTGAATAGAAATCAAAGTTGGCGATCATGCCGTCGAATTGTTTTCCCTTGGGTAAAGTTCCCGGCATGGAAAAAATGGTTGGCACTCGGACCCAGCCTTCTTTCTGGGTGCCCTGCCCTTTGCCACCGGTGTACGGAGTTGAAGAACCTCCCTCGCTGCCATTGGCACCGTTGTCACTTGAAAAAATGATCAGTGTGTTGTGTCGCAGATTGTGCCTGTCCAACGCTTTGAGCAACTTGCCAATCTGGTCGTCAACAGAAACGATCGCCCCGGCAAGTTTGCGTCTCTTTCCCGTGGCTGTCGTCCTCTTCATCAAACGCTCCGGGCATTCCATGCTCGGCGAATGCACTGCTTCGGGTGACCAGTAAAGAAAAAATGGAGCGTCTTTGTGCTGGTCAATGAAGTCCGTCATCATGTCACCGTCGTAGTCTGTCAGCCATCTGCTTTTGCCTGATTCGTCCAGACAGAAGTATTTGGATTTACCATCTTTGCGTTTGAGCGCCTCTCCGACGTTTTTCGGCAGTGCTTTCAGTTCCTGTTGAGTGTACTTTTTCCTCGGAGGATTACGTGCGACTACTGTGAATCCGGTTGAGAGTGGCCCTTGGCGACGGGTGCCAATGTCCCATTTCCCAATCTGTGCGGTGACGTAACCTGCGTCGTGCAGGAAATCTGCAATGGTGGGACGATCTGTTGGAATGGGTAAGCCACGTGACATGCCGTATTTGCCGAACCGTTGTCCATACTGTCCCATCAACAAACTGCATCGGCTTGGGCAGCATGGCGGGTTGGTGATGTATGACGCTGTGCAGCGGACACCTTCGGCAGCCAATTGGTCAATGTTTGGCGTCGGTATATCCTCACATCCGAATGAGCTGATGTCACCATATCCCAAATCGTCGATGTAGATCAGGACGATGTTGGGGCGGTTGGATCCAGATTCGAGTTCCGTATCCTTTGCAAGAATCGGGTTGCTGAGCAGCAGCAATGCCAACACCAGGCAGGACGAATGGATCAGGAAACGATGCGACTTCATTTTCATTGAATTGAAACTCTTGATTGAATTGACGCCCATTGAATTGAAACTGTTTGAATTGAGAGCAATGAGTGTTGGTTGGAAAGTAACTTTTCGGCCTTTGCGTCGCAACGTGTTGCGACTGGCTGGTATGAAGTCAGGGTTGCTCTGAAATGAATTGAATGAACGGAGATGTCGCATCAGGCTCGGATTACAAGAGGCATTGCATATGGCCGTCGACAGCGAATATCGTGACGGCGAACATCGTGGCAGGGGCATCTCGGGCTGGTTACCGGATTGGATGGTGACCAGATTAAACCCGGAGTCTGGCCGGCGAAATCCGGCCCCCGGATTTACTTTTCAAAGACACAAAAGGCATCACGAATAATCGGAAATACCGCTGCCAGCCTCTGCGTGGCGATCCGGCCAGGTCACGAGGTATCTCAAGCGTCGATCCACGGGAAGTCAAACGGGTGGTGAAACGGCACAGCATGCGTTTGAGCGAATGGCGAATCGGCGAATGAGGGTGGGTGTTTTTTGGGGGGCATGAGTGTTCGCGAATTCGAGGGTTGAATTCCCGAAAACGAATGATTTGTCTGGTATCCTGTGCTGCGATGATGATTCTCCTTACCACCATTCAAGAACTTCCAAGATGATTAAGAAACGATTTTCACTTTCGGTTGTGCTCACGGGCATTTTCGTGATTGGCTTGACCTTCGCTTCCGGTACCCCGGTTCGTGCAGAAGACACTGATACACCTCCGGGCAAGCCTGCAGATATGTCCAAGCCGGTGCAGGTATACATTCTGATGGGCCAGTCCAATATGCTCAACTTTGGCAAGATCAAGGGTGGAGATGGGTCTTTGGAAACTGCGGTCAAAGAAAAAAAACTGTACCCCTACCTGATTGATGGGGACGGCAATTGGACCGTTCGTAGTGATGTTCGCAATGTCCGCGTGATGGGTAGCGGCACGGGAGGGATGCGGCAATTCAATAACGAATGGATGACCATCAATGGGAACATTGGAGTGGAGATCGGGATTGGTCATGCCGTTGGTGATGCAACCGACGCACCCGTGTTGATTCTCAAGAGCGCGATTGGTAACCGTGCTCTCGGGTGGGACCTGTTGCCACCAGGCAGCGAAGGTTTTGAGTTCACGGACAAAAAAGGGAAAACATGGGTGCATCCGGGCTACAAAGGATCACCGGAGCGGTGGGAGAAAGGAACAGAACCAAAAAAGATCAATTGGTATGCAGGCATGCAATACGACGGTGACGTTGCCAGAGCCAAGAAGGTTCTGAGCGAACTCGACAAATACTATCCCGGTGCCAAAGGCTATGAAGTAGCCGGTTTTTTCTGGTGGCAGGGCGATCGAGACAGTCGCAGTGAAGCCTTGTCCAGCCGATACGAAAAGAACCTTGTTTCTCTCGTGAAGCAGTTGCGCAAGGAATTTGATGCTCCGAATGCCAATTTTGTGTGTGCATCATTGGGGCAGGCGAAAAAAGGCGACACCAATGGGGCGGGCAAGATCCTCGACGCTGTACTGGCCGTTGATGGTGCATCCGGAAAATATCCGGAATTCAAAGGGAATGTTGCTGGCGTCTACACCCACCCGCTTTCCAAAGGCAGTAGTTCCGGCGCGCATTATGGCGGCAACGCAGAAACCTACATGAATGTTGGTGAAGCCATGGGTGAGGCAATGGTCAAGCTGATGAAAAGCAAGTGACCTTCATCATGGTCGGCGTTAATGATCTGATCCTGTGATCATGATGGTTGTGGGATCACGTGCCGATGAGCAGTCACCGTTTTTGAGTCGACTGCCTGGTTGGTCGTCTGACGGCAGGAGACCTGCTGCTGATGTGGCCAAGTCTACGGCTGCAGACATTTTGCAGCTGCATTGGCAGGGAACGTGTGGCGGCGCGACCGCTCAGGCAAGAATGTCACTGACCACTTCTCCATAGACATCCGTCAGCCGGAAATCTCGCCCAGCGTACCGATATGTCAGTTGCTCGTGATCGATGCCCAGCAGATGCAGAATCGTGGCATGCAGATCATGCATGTGAACCTTGTTTTCCTGCGCGTAATATCCGAAATCGTCAGTGGAGCCATGGCTGTATCCAGGTTTGACTCCGGCACCCGTCAGCCAGACCGTAAAACCTGCTGGATTGTGGTCACGTCCGTCCTTGCCTTGAGCGACGGGAGTTCGGCCGAATTCGGTTCCCCAGACGACGAGAGTGTCATCCATGAGGCCACGCTGTTTGAGGTCGGTCAGTAAACCCGAAATCGGTTGATCGACGGACAGTGCATTCCTGGTATGACCCTTGACCAGGCCACCATGCTGGTCCCAGACATACGGTGTGCTGACTTGCAGGTACCGGACTCCGGCTTCACAGAATCGTCGTGCCAGCAGGCAACGGTGTGCAAAGTCGGCTGTGGCTTTCTGGTCCAGACCATACAAGTCGCGGGTTGTCTTGGATTCTTTGCTGATGTCGATCAGTTCCGGTGCCAGATTCTGCATGCGAAACGCCATTTCATAACTGCGAATCACACCGTCAATCTGTGGATGATTGTTTTGCGCAAAGTGTTTTCTGTTGACCTGCTGTAGCATCTCCAATTGTTGTCGCTGTTCAGCCAGATCAAGATTCTGGTTTTCAAGAAATCTTATGGTGGCGTCTTCCGTCTTGCTGCCGGAGTGCCCCAGCGTGGTTGCTTGATGATGTGCTGGCAGAAACGCTGATCCGTAATTTCTTGCACCACCGTGGCCAGCTGGTGGCGTGATACTGATGAATCCCGGCAGATTTTCATTTTCCGTGCCCAGACCGTAACTGACCCACGAACCCAGCGATGGCCGCAGAAGATTGTCATTTCCTGTATGGATCATGGCAACTGCCTGGC
The DNA here is from genome assembly GCA_012270065.1 of Rubripirellula sp. GTDB lineage: Bacteria > Planctomycetota > Planctomycetia > Pirellulales > Pirellulaceae > Rubripirellula. The sequence continues at coordinate 27,129 of JAAXJB010000102.1, forward strand.
CATGAGATGTGCCGCGAGTGTGCATCGATTTGATGAAACACAGGTCATCTGCGTGTTTTGTCAGATGCGGCCAAAGATCGCTGATCCATGCGCCACTTTCGCCATGCTGCCGGAATTTCCAGGTTGTGTCGAGGACACGCCCATTTCTCGCGTTCTTTTTCAAGTCTTCCTTCAATGCAATGTCGAGGGTATCCAAACCCTTGAACGGCAGGTCCTTCCCGTCGTATTTTTTCAGCATGGGTTTGGGGTCAAACGAATCGACTTGCGACACCCCACCATGCATGAACAGGAAAATCACACGTTTGGCTTTCGGCTCATGATGAAGCTTCTGTGCATTCTGCAAAGACTCAGATGCGGCAGCTATCTGATGTGACAATGCATGGAAGGCAATGGCACCAAACCCGCAGCCTGCGGTCTGCAGCCAGGATCGTCGCGTCTGTGGCGTCGAGAATTGATCGCATTGTTCCATGTGATGGTGCTTTCAGGTGACGGTACTTCAAGGAGACAATTTCTTCTGGTCGTCAATCGATGAATCTGAATTCGGTCGAACTGAACAGGATCTGAACGAATGATGCGACAGCATCCTGTCTGGATTTTCCACGGCTTGTCAGGTTGGTGATGTAGTCTTCGGCGCTGGCCAGGTCATCCGCGTCGGCGGAACGAATCAGAATCCGTTGATACAGGCTCTGGATCAGTGGTGCCGCTTCGTCATGATCCGAACACACTCGAGCACTCATGGCTTGAGACATGTCCCTGATGAAGTCGGAATTCAACATGAACAGTGCCTGCGTGGGGACTGTCGTTTCTGACCGTGTCCCGGTGACCAGATCCGGGTTGGGCAGGTCAAATATGGCAAGTGAGGGTGGAACCGCCCCGCGGATAACAGGCATGTAAATGCTGCGTTGACGAAGATCACCGGTCTGTGACAGCGATGGATGCCGCTTGCCGCTGGTTTCAATTGCGTACATGCCCAACGATTTGACGGATGATTCCCTCCGCTCCCGGTCCAGTTCACCAGCGATCGCAAGAATGGAATCACGCATGACTTCCGCACTGGCGGCGCGACAATTCTGGCGCCGCAGGAACCTGTTTTCCGGGTCACTGGAGGAAACCCGCTTTGAACTTTGTTGATAGGTTTTCGATTGAACGATGCGACGGATCAAAGATTTCATTGACCAGCCTGCGTCAACAAAGTTGGTTGCAAGAAAATCAAGTAGTTCGGGGTGGGTGGGAGCCGTGCCTCGGATGCCAAAGTTATCCGTTGTGCTGACAATGCCACGGCCAAATAAATGCTGCCAGATCCGATTCGCCATCACACGTGCTGTGAGAGGATTTTCGGGGGTTGTCAACCACTTGGCCAATTCAATCCGCCCGGACTTTTTATCTGGAATGCTTGACTTGCTGGCATCAGAAACACTCGCGATCTGAAGAAAACCGCGTGGAATCAAAGGGCCGAGATTATTTGTTTCTCCGCGGATGCGTAGATGCACATCGCCCAATCGCGGGCCGGTGTGATCGGTTGCCACCATCGCTTTTGCGGTCTGAGGCCGTTGGGCGTTCAGTTCGCGGATTTCGGATTTGAGCTTTTCGATTTCGGAAAGCAAGGACTCTGCTTTCCCGTCTGTTTCAGACCGCTGTGCTTTTGCGGCTGGCAGGAACTGGATCGCATCGGCGATCACGGGCCCAGTGGTGTTCTGATTGCTGAGTGTGACCTTCGCGTGAATGCCTTCTGTCGGATCCTTGTCGGCCGCCTGTGCTTTCCCACTACCAGTGAAAGTGAATGTTCCAAGTGAGTACCAGATGCCATTGATTGGTGGGGAAGTGGTCTGATCGATGAGCAGTCTGGTTTCACCTTCGGCGTGAGTGATCACGTAGGGTGCTTTCTTTTCCAATCCTGATCCTCCACCAAAGCTGACTCGCACTTCGTATCGTCCGGGTGCTGGCAGGCGGGTGCGCCATTGGATGGTGAGATTCTTGTTTGTGTCCTTGTCAGCAACGAGATAGTGGGAGCCGATATGGTTTGGCCTGAATGTGGATTTACGCCAGTTGCCGGTTGTGATCGCTTCAGAGTCATCAGTGATGACGGAGTTTGCCACTGTGATTTTTTCGTATTCCTGTTCTTTTTCCTTCAGGGTGTTCTTGACCTGTTCCGTTCTTTTTTCAATTCGTTGAATCAGTTGTTGTGTTTCTGCGTCAATTGCCAGTTCGGTTTCTTTCCACCCTGAAACGTTGACATTTCCCATCAGAATGCCATCCGCTGTCCGCGTGCTGTGCAGGATGCCGAGCATCGCGTAGTAGTCTGTCGTGGGGATGGGATCGAATTTGTGGTCGTGACACCGGGCGCAGCCGAGAGTAAGCCCCAGGATTGCCCGACCAATCGTGTCCACCTGTTCGTCAGCGATATCAAGATGCATTTTCGGTTTGTTGCGTTCGGTCAGCATCTTGGGAGCAACCATCAGGAAACCGGTTGCAATCATCTTTCGATTGCGATCGGTTGGACCCTTGGCCGGTAGCAGGTCTCCCGCAATCTGTTCGCGGATGAACTGATCATAAGGCATGTCATTGTTGAAGGCATCGATCAGGTAATTTCGGTATCGCCAGGATTCCGGGAAGGTCAGATTGAAGTCGCCTCCATTGGAATCAGCGTACCTTGCAACATCCATCCAGTGCCGAGCCCACTTCTCACCGAATTCCTCTCGCAACAAAAGTCGTTCAGTAAACACTTCAACCGCTTTGGAAGGCGATGTCTCTGCGTAAAGAGTAGCAAACTCCACTTGTTCTTCAGGAGTTGGGGGCAATCCGATCAGATCCAGGAACAGGCGTCTGACCAGTTCATTGGCGGTAGCCGGCGGAGCCTGCGGGGCAATGAAGTCATCGATGTTGTCGTGCTGAAACGATGTCCTTCTGGGTTGGAAAGACCAGAATGCCCTCCCCGCTTCCATATCAATTTGTTCTCCCGCAACCGGACCGTCACCGGCACGTGGGTCAATGGCGCCATCTTTGATCCATGACTCGAAGTCACGTACCACCGCTTCGGATAGCCGACCGTCGGGAGGCATCTCGGAGCTTTCGCCACTGTGATTGATTGCCAGAAGAACGAGACTTTTTTGGGGCTTGAAAGGAACAATGGCTGGGCCAGAGTCACCACCGACTTCCCAGCCAGTCCGTGAATCGAGCAGCAAACCTCCTTTGGATTTTCCAGCCTGCACTGAGTGACAGCGATAGCAGTGTTCGACAAGAACTGGCCGGATTTTCGACTCAAAAAAGTCGAGTTTTTTCTCTTCTGCGGATTGCGCATGTGCACTGCCGCCGATGAGGCTGTGAATGGTGACAGTCAGCGTGATGAGCAAATACTTCATGATCGACGATTGTACCCGATTCAAGCCCTGTCGATTTTGCAACGCTGGCTCGCTTGAAAATTGACGATGTCCATTGGTCTCCTGCGGTAGTTCAGGGGTGATGCACGCATTCTGCCCAGCGAACAGTTGAAATCTCATGGGTGTCCCATGATGCAGGATTTCCCAGTCGCATGCCCAGATTCAACCATGTTCTGCGGTACGCCGAGAGTCCCTGGGGCTCCTCCTGGGCACTCGAATGATTGATCTTCTGGAACTCGTTTTTTCAGGTCGGCGTCCGAGTTGACAGGATATGCGATCGCCGCCTGTCTGTCCTGCCACAGGGATAAGGCAAGTGTCAAAAGTCAGTCATGCGGTTGGAAAGAACTGATGAAGCCGACTTTGAGGGAAATGGCCCTATTCAACGCTTCTCGACAGAGTCACGGACTCTGGATATTCCATTCAGGGCAAGGCGATACAAAATCTGGAACTTGAATCATGTCGGGTCCGTGAAGAAACAAAACGAGGGCTGTCGGACCTGCTGCTCTCGCAGAAGCCCACAGCCCTCGTTCATCGGGAGAAGCATCGCTATTTCATTGGAATAAAATCATCCTGTGGCGTTGCCGGGGGACTGATGCCCCGAGCTGGCCAAAAGAAATGGACCAGAGTGGCTATTCAAAACTGCCCGCCGATTCCATCACGATTTTTACTTCGCCATCGGACTGGCGAAATACATTTCCCCACTGACCGAAATCAATCAGTTTTCCATCCGAAGTATGAGCGCTCCACACTCCATACGCTGCAACGAGTTCATCGTCGATTCTCCTCAGGCCGAGGACTTTTCCATCAAGGACGGTTTTCTCGTAGGGGCTGCCGTCTCCTACTCCGACTTGAAATGCTTTCACAATTTCCTTGTAACCACGACTGGGCCCAGCAACATTGCCAACGAGTTGAACTCCGTCCGTTGTAAATTCATTTGCAAGTGAATCGAAGTCTGAAGTCAGCATCCCTTTTGTGTAACGTTGGATACATCGTTCGATCATGGGAACCACGGCATCGTCTTTAGCGCTCAATCCCTTGGGTACAGGAAGACGAGTTGCCGATTTTTCTGCGGTAACTTCCTGATTCGTGATTTCAGAGTGAGCTGACTCCATCAGAATTTTGCATTGACCGTCGATCACCTTCATTACATTTCCCCACTTTCCATGGCGCAAGGTTTTTCCTTCCTTATCGACGATCATCCAGGAACCATCTGCCATGATTACGTCTGCACTGATGTAACGGGCGTTCGACACCACTGCATCGAGACTGCCTGCATCAGCGTCGGCCTCGTCGGAAAACCGCTCGTCGAACGATGCAGCGATTGCTGCTTTGCCTTCGACCGGCAGTTGATACAGACTGACCACTCGGACGCAGTCTTCGGTGAATTCGTTAGCCAATCCGGAGGTGTTCCGGCCATTGAAGTTGCGCAGAAACCGCCGGACACTGGCCTCGGCAAGTGGTTTTGCATCGGTGGATTTGGACAGACGCACCATCCGGTTGTCCAATTCAATGGATTCTCCACCCGATAGTTTGAGAGATCCTTTGGTCAACAGTTCTTTGCCATTTTCACCGAATCGCCACGTGCCATTTCCTGAAAGCATTTCACCGTTTGGGAATCCGGCGGAGGACACTTTCCATTTCCATGAGTTTTTCTTTTTGTGTGATTTGGAAATCAGGAGTTCCCAGTGACCGCCGTCCGAAGCGGTGTGAAAACTGCGGATCTCACCTGTGCCTCGATGCACTGACACCAGCCCGTGAGTAGTGTCGCCACCCATTTCCACATCCCACCGAAGAACGGTGCCAGAAGCGTTGGGGCTGATGGTTGCGTAAGCGATCGCCTGCTCACCCTTGGATTCGCCCTGTTCGGGGTTGTCAAGAATGACTTTGTTTTCAACACGCCATGACCCGCGTAGCAGTTCCACAAGGTCAGCAAAATCAGCGTCTGCCGTATGGTTCTCTTCAGCCTTGGCTGCGGGTTGCATTCCGGCGAACACGAGGCAGGTGATTCCGCAGAACAGTACCATGTGACCCGATTTAATGAAATTTCGTTTCAATCGTGAAGTAAGCATGTTGATTTTTTCTCGCTTTCCTGGAATCGATGCAGCAGATCTGATGGGCCTCGCCACTTGGCCTGGATCTCGTGACTTAGCCGGTGTTCAGTGCGTCGGGACGGGACAGGATGCCCAGAGGAAAATTGGGCAATTTCCGGTTTTGGCCGTCTTCTCGATCTCTGTCATCAAACGTCTGAAATGAACTTTTGCACCACAGGCCGCGTGGCTTAAAAAGTGTGCGGTTCCCGCAGAATCACGGCACCGGATTTCGTCCTCGGACCCGATTTCGACTGGTTTTATCGATCGGGCTGGAAATGAATGAGTTCAGTGTGACTGTGCTGGTTCCAGACGGTCAAAAGGGAGCAATTTTTCAGGCAGTCGGATTTTTTTCGGTCAATCACGATGAGGATGACGCACTGGTCTGCAGAATCATCCGAGTGGTGGGCTGTGTGATCGTGGTTTGACGTCCGTAGGTTTCTTGAAATCCCGGCTGGCCATGAACGCCAAAAGGCTTCAGGGAATTCCTGAGCCATGGGAGCCTTGCCGTGGTGATTTCAACCCACTGGTTCTTCATTTCTTACCTTCCAGTCTGATGCGAGCCTACCATGCATTCTTCCTCCACAACCGTCATGTCACGCTGTTTCGCCTTTCTGTTTCTGCTTGTCTTCAGCTGTGCTGTATTGAAACCAGTCCATGCCCAGGATGATGAAACCAGCTCACAGGATCACATGAAGAGTCTGGTCGGCACATGGGTCATTACCCGGGTCAATGTTGATGGGAAACCGATCACTCACAGGTATCAAATCAAGCCTGGGAAAAAAGAAGGTGAGTTTGAGCATGTCTGGAGAGTCACGGGAAATGAAGAGAAGGGAGATTCCTTATGGGAAGGACGCTTCAAGGTGACGCCCGCCAGTCGAACCACACTGGCCGTCAATTACGTTGAGAACAAACGTCTCCTTCCCGAAGAGAATGCACATGACTGGCAGCCATTTGATCTGTCCTACGTCGCGCAAGTCACTGGAGAGCAACTCTATACCCAGCGGTCTCTGGACCGTGAACCATGGATTTGGACACGCGAAAATTCCGGAATGAATGTTCAGGATCCAAAACGCCTTGAGGTTCTGGCGCCACTTCTGGAAACCTATTCAGGCAAATATGAGAATCAGGGAAGTAAGGCTTATGGTGCAGCGAATTCGACTCAACTGATCACTTCGAGTGGAAAGAAAACGGAAACGGGGACCGTCATTCTTCATGAGTGGACTGGCATCACTGATGGGTCCTCGGCCAAAGAGGCATTCGAGGCACGCGGGACCTATAGCTACAGCCCCGAAAAAAGAAAAATTGTCAAGAGTTATCAGACTTCGACCGGAGTACACATGACCGGCGTTCTGGTTTCGGCCCAGAAAGGCAAGCTACTCTGGGAACGGACGGGGGAAGGCCCAGCGGGAACGATTCGTGAACTTTGCCAGTTCGATTTTTCAGAGCCGGGAGTTTTCCGGCATCGTATTCTGCATCGGACGCTCAATGGTGTCCCCGCCGATGAAGATGAGCAGGATATCATTCTGAAAAAGAAAGACTGACGGGAAAGAAATACTGCATTTCGATTGCCCGAACGTCTTGCATGGCAGCACCCAATTTGGGAATCCACTGCGAATTGCAAGTGCATTGGATTCGGTGAAGCTTCGGGCAGCTGGTTGTTTGGCGGATCGTTTTTCAAAAACGTATTTGTCAACAACTGCCAGGCATCAGGACAGAATCTCGGTCACGACTCTGGCAGGCTCTACTCCTGTCAGTTTCTGATCCAGGCCTTGAAAGGGAAAATTCAGTTTCTGGTGATCGATTCCCAGTTGGTGCAGTAACGTCGCATGCAAGTCTCGGACGGGGACGGGATTCTCCGCCACGTTGTAGCTGAAGTCATCGGTTTTTCCGTAGGAAATTCCACCCTTGATACCACCGCCTGCAAGCCAGCCGGAAAAACACCGCGGATGGTGGTCGCGCCCATAATCGTCTCTGGCTAGTTTTCCCTGGCCATAAACGGTTCGTCCAAATTCACCCGCAAAGACGATCAGTGTGTCATCGAGCAGATCGCGTTTTGCGAGATCTTCGATCAATGCGGAACAGGCCTGATCTACATCGTATGCCTGACCTCGTAGCTGTTTGGGGAGAATCGAGTGATGGTCCCAACCGCGGTGGAACAACTGTATGAACCGAACGCCACGCTCGACCATTCGACGGGCGAGCAGGCAGTTTCGTGCGAAAGACCCATTCTTGTGAACTTCAGGGCCATAAGTTTCCAGCACTGCTTTTGATTCCTGAGAGAGATCCGTCAGTTCTGGTACCGATGATTGCATGCGAAAGGCCATCTCCTGTTGCGAAATGGTTGTTTCAATTTCGCTGTCGCCGATTTCCTGCAGATGTTTACGGTTGAGTTCACCAGTTGCATCCAGCATTCTGCGTCGCACCTCGGAGTCAACACCGTTTGGGTTGGACAGGAACAGGACCGGGTCACCGTTGGTTTGGAAAGCAACCCCTTGATGCTTGGAGGGCAGGAACCCACTACCCCAAAGTCGGCTGTACAGGCCTTGCACATTCCTTGTGCCACCTGTCCAGAACGCGGAAGTCAGAACGATGAAATCCGGAAGATCCTTGTTGATCGCCCCCAGTCCGTAGCTCAACCAAGCTCCCATGCTTGCTTTGCCGGGAAGTTCGGAACCTGTGCAGACGAATGTCTTGGCGGGATCGTGGTTGATCGCATTGGTATTGAGGGATTTCAAAATGCAGAGACGGTCTGCCTGCCTGGAAAGATGTGGAAGCAGTTCGCTCATCCAGATCCCACTTTCGCCCGCCCGATTGAATTTGAACATGGAAGGAACTACCAGTTGCTCCTTGCCGCGAGTCATCGCGGTGACCCTCTGGCCGTTGCTTACACTCTCTGGCAGTGGCTTCTTGAATTGTTTGTCCAGATCAGGTTTGTAATCAAACAGATCGACCTGGCTTGGTGCGCCTGCCATGAACAGAAAGATGACATGTTTTGCCTTCGGGGCAGTGTTCGTGTGCGCAATTGCGTTTTGAGGTAGCAGTGATCCCAGTGCTGTAACGCCGAGTCCCATGCCCGAGTTTTTCAGGAATTGCCGTCTTCCGCGTGCAAGATCGTATTCTGGAGTCATCACTGTCTGTCTCAGTGGAACTTGATGAATGAATGGAGGCGATCACGAACGTGTTTTCGTGATGTCCAGATTGTAAATGGTGTTGATGATCATGGCCCAGGCAGCTATCTCATGCGCAGAATGTTGATCATCCTCTTTCTGGTCTACGAACGCTTTTGCCAGTTCCGGGTGCGTTTGGTAATGAGTCTCAAAGTCCCGCAGGGCTGCTTGTAGAACTTCTGTTTCCCGGGTGTCGGGGAGTCTGCCGGTGATTGTCTCGTAAACACGGGAAAGCCGATCGTCAGTTTCAAGGCTGACCACACGCTTTGCGAAATGCAAGGCCGCTTTCATGTACTGCTGTTCGTTCATCAGCAACAGAGCTTGAAGTGGTGTATTAGTGCGTTCACGTCGCGCTGTGCAGTCTTCTCGCGTAGGAGCATTGAGAATGGTCATTTGGGGAGGTGGCAAACCGCGTTTCCAGAACGTGTAAACGCTACGCCGTACGATCTGATCGCCCGTGTCGGGTATGTAGCGATTCGGATAGGAACTTGGAAGCGAAACGGATTTCCAGAGACCCTCAGGTTGAGGTGGCTTTACGCTCTTGCCTCCCATCGTGGCGTTCAGAACCCCACTGGTTGCGAGAATCTGGTCGCGAATCACTTCCGCATCGAGGCGGTATCTGGAGCCTCTGGACAGCAATCGGTTTTCAGGGTCTGCCTTGTACTGCTCAGGTGTTGCATCGGAACTTTGCTGGTATGTATTTGACATGACCATCGTTTTCATCAGGGCTTTGACATCCCACCCCGAGTTGACGAAATGTGCAGCAAGGTGATTGAGCAGGTCGGGGTGGCTTGGCCATTCACCCTGTGCGCCCACATCTTCGGACGTTTTGACGATTCCCGTACCAAACAACTGCTGCCAAAAACGGTTGACGGCAACACGGGCTGTCAGCGGATGCTGGCGGGACACGAACCAGTTGGCCAGATCCATTCTGCTTTTCTCGCGGCCCTCGACTTCGGGCATGGGTGGAAGAAATGCGGGGGTGTCTCTTTGGACCTGCTCACCCAGGTTGTCATACACGCCACGGATCATGATGTGTGCAGGGCGAATCTCGGCACGTTCTTTCATGATCATTGCAGCGGGAATCAGGACTTCAAGTTTGGCCAGATCACTTCGTGACTGGTTGCGTTGACCTTCAAGTTCCTTGATTCTCTGCTGATCTGGGCCTTTCTGCTGATCTGG
>JAAXJB010000102.1:37044-76923 GCA_012270065.1 Rubripirellula sp.
TCTGCTGATCTGGGCCTTTCTGCTGATCTGGCGTGACTGGATCGGCAGCTTCTTTCGATTTCAACTCCGTGATCTGTTTGTCCAGTTGCGAGATCTGCGTCTGCAGGCTTTCGCGTCGACTTTGCTGTTCCGGACTTGGCAGTTCGATGTAGGGCTGCTGGAGCCCCCGTTTGAAGTCGTTTCCAGAACGCCCGCCTGTTTCGGGAGTGGCGTCAATGTTATTGAAGAAAGCGTAAAGCTGGTAAAACTCGCGTGAAGTGATTGGGTCGTATTTGTGGTCGTGGCAGACGGCGCATCCCACAGTCAGACCCATGAAGGCTGTTCCGACGGAAGTAACACGATCGATTACATTTCTGGCGTGGCTTTCCTCTGGCAGCATTGTGCCGCGATCGATGATCATGTGCAGACGATTGAAGCCGGAGGCAACCAGTTGGTCCTCGGATGGGGTTTCGTAAAGGTCACCCGCAAGTTGAAAGCGAACAAAATCATCGTAAGGCAGGTTCTCGTTGAAAGCCCGGATGACCCAGTCGCGATAGGGCGAAAGATCGCGGTAATGGTCGTGATGAATGCCGTTGGTGTCGGCGAAACGAACCAGATCAAGCCAGTGTCTGGCGATGTGCTCACCGAATCTTGGTGACTTCAGCAGGCGATCGACAACCTTTTCGTAGGCGTCCGTTGATGTGTCAGACAAAAACTCAGTGATCTCGTTACTACTCGGAGGCAGACCCGTCAAATCGAGAGACAGGCGGCGGATCAGTGTTCTACGGTCAGCACGGCGTTGAGGGGCAAGTCCGTTATCGTCAAGTTTCCGCTTTACAAACCGGTCAATGTCAGAAGTTGACCATTGGTCATCGGTGAGTGTCGGAGTCGGGGGCGATTCCAGTGTCTTGAACGCCCAGAAAGTTTCGTATTGGGCGCCCTCATCGATCCATTGTCGGAACTTCTTTTTTTCACTCATGCTGAGCGGTTTTTTGTGGGCTTCCGGCGGTGGCATGACAACGTCCGGGTCGCTTGACGTGATGCGTCGATATAGCTCACTTGCATTGGCATCGCCGGGACTCAGCATGCTCAATGCACCTTGTTCACCACCTCGTTGGTCAAGTCTCAGGCTTGCCTTGCGATCTTCCTCATCCGGTCCGTGACAGTGAAAGCAGCGATCTGACAACAAGGGACGGATGTCCCGGTTGAACTTGATCTGTGTGTCTTTCGCCTGAATTCCAGACGTATCCATCGATGCAACGATGGCAAGTATCATCAGCTTGGGAATGGTGAGTGCAATGCACCGATTCCGGAATGAACGTAAGCGGGTTTGGTGAAGGCAGAATATCATGCGATCGCGTCTCTGGGATCGGGAATGTGCAGCACCTGAGTTTAACCTGAAACGCCCGGAAAGGTGAGTTCCCATCAGGCGATTCCGTAAGCCGGCACGATGGCATTTACCGCATCGCAGCCCACTCGGAAACGATTTTTCCTGACCTTGAAAAGAATCTTGTTGATCTATCCGATCCCAATTTGGCCACGGGTCAAAGTCGTCTGACCCGTTCAGGGGCGTGGCGTTTTCCATTCGAACTTGTGCGGCATCACATTCTGCTCAATGGAAAGAGCAGCGGCCCGGCCAGCGGCTTCGCCCATCGGCACGGCGTTTCCAGTGACGCGGTAGCTCGAATGGGCAATGAAGTCACCACTGATGCATCTTCCGGCCATCAGCAAACCCTCCACATCAGCGGCCACCAATGCCTGGTAGGGAATGTCATACGGTTTCATGCCACCTGTCTTGAAATCCCGATTGATTTCCTTGTTGCCCGAGGAATTCAGGGCGTGTACATCGATCGGAAAAGTGGCTTTGCACACGGCGTCCTCATGCTTCAGGCCGCTTGCCAGATCCGCCGCGGTCAGGGTGTACCGACCACGAATGCGTCGTCCTTCACGGACGCCCAGCTGTTCTGCGGTTGCTACCACGGCCAGCTTTTTCCACGGTCCGCCTATGCTTCGCAAGCCTTCGACAATCTCGTGGATTTCTCGTCTGGCCCGGAGAGTTGCTGCGGTGATCGCATCGGCGTCAAATGCGCTGATCCCGTACTCGTGATTGGTCATCAACGAAAAAATATTGCTGTGAAGATGCCGTAGCGTTGGCGCGCGATAGGACGGGGTGATCCCATGAGTTTCCATCAGCTCAAGCAATCGTCGTTTTGCCACCGATCCTGTTTCCCGGATCCAGGGTCGAACCTGGTCGGCATCAACGCCTGTCAGCAGTGCAAGCATTGACATCGGTTGGCATGTGCAGTCTGCGCCTGTGCCGACATCGAACTGGCATCCAGCATGTGCTGCCAGATCACCATCGCCGCTGCAATCAATGAATCGTTGCGCCAGCCACGCCTCACGCCCGGACTTGGATTCCGTCAAGACCGCGACCAGTTGATTCTTTTCATTGAGGATGGCACCAACGAGTCTGGTGTGCAGTCTGATTTTGACTCCCGCTTCAATGCAAAGTTCTTCCAGAACCAGTTTGGCAATTTCCGGGTCATACACCGTTCCATTTGAATCGATGGCAACCTGACTACCGCGCTGGGCAAACTTCTGCAAAATTTCTTTCATGATGCCATTCTTGTTACCGGCATCGAGTATTTTTGTCAGCAAGCCGGCTGTCCAGACGCCTCCAAGGCATCCGGCTACTTCGAGCAATTGAACCGACGATCCCGCGCGCGCAGCGGACAGGGCGGCGGCGATTCCTGCTGGCCCAGCTCCACAGATCAATACGTCCGAACTGCCTGCAACGGGAGTATGTCTTTCTGATTCAAGAATGGAAGTGGCATCTTCCGTAAGGCGACCCGCGGTGCGGAGCACGTCTCCCGTGACCGGGTTGATTTTCTTCAGATCCGATCCCGGGACTTCAGCTTTTGTATCCGGCGAGGCAAGTGTCGCGGATACGAATAATCCCCCAGCCGATAATTGCATGAATCGGCGACGCTGCGTCTGCTTGTTCATCAGTGTGCTGGAATTCATGCGGGGAAGGAAAAGAAGCAAGTGAGGACCGAACAGGCTTCTCACGGAGTTCCGATTGCTTCGGTATAAAGCGCATAAAGACTTTGGCTGGCAGCCATGAAAAGTCGATTTCGTTTGATGCCACCAAAGCAGAGGTTGGCACACACTTCCGGCAGAACAATTTGCCCGATGCGGTCACCGTTGGGTGCGAATATATGAACGCCGTCGTAGCCTTCACCTACCCAACCAGCTGTGGACCAGATGTTGCCATTCATGTCGGCACGTATTCCATCTGCCTTGCCCGCTTTGTCGAAACCGTCCATTTTCAGGGAAGTGAAATCCCTGCCATTCTTCAGGCGTCCGTTGTCGACATCCCATACCCGAATCGTATGGGCCCCGTCACCGGTATCGGCGACATACAGCTTTGTCAGATCTGGTGAAAAACAGAGCCCGTTGGGGGTACCGATGTCATCGGTGACCTTGGTGATGGTTCCCGTTTGGGCATCAACACGATAGACAGACTCTGGCAGTTCCGATTCAGTCGGCGTGCCGGTGTAGTTCTTGCGAATACCGTAGCCGGGGTCGGTGAACCAGATGGATTGGTCGCCCCGATGAACGACGATGTCATTGGGTGAGTTGAGCCTTTTGCCGTTGAAGCGATCCGCAATGACCTGTGTTGATCCATCGTGTTCATGCCGGATCACTTGCCTTGGGCCGTGTTGGCAGGTCAGAAGCCGACCCGAGTAGTCGAATGTATTGCCATTGGCGTTGCCACTTGGTTTTCTGAAAACGGTAACGCGATCATCATCTTCAATCCAACGGTACAGGCAGTCAGCGGGAACGTCACTGAATACGAGATAGCGGCCGACCGAATTCCACGCACATCCCTCATGCCATAATGCTCTGGGATTGTAGTACAGCCTTTGGACCGAAGTGTTGCCAAGTTTGCACCGATCGAATCGCTCATCCAGAGAGATGACACGGGGGTCCGGGTACCGCGTTGGTCCCGTCCACTGATTCGCTCCATCCTCGCTCTTTCCCTCGTGGGCTGGTGCAAGCATGACGCTGGTGCAGGCGGCGGCAGCACCCGTGATGAACGAGCGCCGCTGCAAGCTGGTTTGATTCATGAAGTGACTCCGTGTGGTTCGGTTTGCAGGATCTCAGGATGTCTCAATCCTGTCCCCCAATCAACTTGATCATCGCTGCACCCATTGCAAGACCAACGTCCATGTAAGTTTGAGCATTTCCGTTGTAATGACTGTTTGATGCACCGCCCTGATTCAGCGGATGGGTGTAAACAGTGGCGGTGTTCCCTTTGAAGTCAGGATACTTGCCTGCTTCGCCATCAATCGCAAGCTGTGCGTCGAGGATCAGTTTTTCATTGCCTTCAGCAGTTTCTTTTTCTGTCTGCCCTAAAGTGGCACAAACAAATTTTGCCTGCGGTGCGTCGAATTCTTTGCGGAGAGTCTTGATCAGGTGGACCAGATTCTGTTCGTAGCGTCCTGCATGTTCGGCGTTGTAGCGGTCCTTGTCACCCTGCCACCACGCAAAGCCTGCGATCTGGTAGCCACGTCCTTTCCAGTGAGGAAATTGCTCGTCAAAATTATCCAGAACTTCGTGGGCCGCTTGAAAACAGTCGTCATACTGTTTGCCCGCATACCAATTGATCGACTGTGGTTGCGTTCCTTTTTTCCATGACGCTGGTGACTCCTTGTAGCCCGCGTAAATGACTCCGCCGGATTCGAATTGCTTGCTTCCGGGGGGAAGGAAATCCCAGCCCAAAGATCGATTGCCCTGTGAGGTTTTCAAAATCAGCACGGGTGCGTCGATTGAATCTGCAACGACATGCCCAAAGCCCAGTTCAGGTCCGATTTTGCCAGACTTCACCCCCAGCCAATGACTTCCTGTGGCAGTGACCACACCTCTGTACCAGGCATCATCACGTTCGGCCCAATTGCCTTGGCCATCCATCAGAAACGGGTACTTGCCTTCGTGTTTGACCAGCGTTGCCAGCGTTCCCGGAATGTCCTGTCGGTCGATCCAGCCCAAACCGTTGGCGTCTGCGGTCAGGTAGGTGATTTTGAAGGGCACGCGTTGACCACCGGTGAGCTTGATGTCGTGGCGGATCGCTTTCTGACCCGGTTCCATGCGATGAACTTCTTTACCAGCCACTTCCATGATGTTTTGCATCGATCCTCCGTAGCCAGGGCGGAACTGGTAAACGCCGGTGTCTTTCACTTCGACGAACCCACGCGTGACCTGGGTTCCCCCGCCCGGGTACGGAGTTGGCTCAGTGCCACCGAAACGGTCCAGTTTCAGGACTTTGGAAGGTTGCATCATGTCGTAGTCAGCATCCGGTTGGTAAACGCCCGGATAAACCGAAACCACAGGATCTATGAATTCCGTTCCCCAGCGACTGTTCCCACCTGTTACTTTGCCAGCGCCGACCATGTTGGACTGCCCAGACAGAATGAAAACCTGGACCTTGCTTGTCGACGACAAACGATTGCCATCCTCGGATCGCACTTCGTTTGTGTCTCCTGACAAGAAGCAGAAGATGAAAACGGCGATTGATACTTGGTGGAATCTTGACATGATTTGTGAAAATGATCGGTGGAATTGAAACGGGTGGATGCGGACGCAACGTTCTGTGCACGATTGAAGTCACTACGATGCGGTGACCGTTGCTCACTGAGTTTCTTACTGAGACAGCAAGTTTGAGAGCGTTTGCTACAACTTAGCGATTGCAGGTTGGGATTTCTACTCTTTCGTATCCTCCCTTTCCCGACCTTTGCGAGGATTTGCGAAAGCAGACCTGCGAAATTTCTGATTGTCCGGTCTTGGGCATCGGGGCGTGGAGCAGGAACTCTTTTGAACGATGGTGAATCAGTTTTCAGCCTTCCCAGCATTCCCTGGTGGGGTTGATGACGGTGATGGTCTTTTCCATAGCGGGATCTGCCTGTGGGCGATTCAGGCAACCGGTATTTCTGAACGCCGGATTCACGGGAGTTTGACTTTGTTTAACGTCAATCCGTTGTCGCTGGAATGATACAGTCCGTCATTACCGAGGATCCACCAGGAATTACCCGAGGATGATTTCGTTGGATCTGCTGCGGCGATTGCGATGATGCCCTCGGGGACTTGTTCCTTGCTAATTGCCCACGACCATACATCGCCACCAAGGTCGCAGCGTGACAGATGTCCGGGTTTCCCCGGATTCAATGCTGCGACGAATTTGCGAGTGCACAACTGGGAGCCAGCGATGCTGCCAGCCAGAGCAGTGAACGGTCTGAGTGCGTCGAGTTGGAGCGAGGTGCAATAGAGAAAACTGTCGGTGCCCTGGGAAAGGCTGTAGAGCAGGCCATGTGACGTTCCATAGAGCCAGACGTGTGGGTTGCATCGAAGTGACATTGCATTGAAGTATCCGAGGTCTGGACGTGAGGCTGTCTGCCGGAATGTTTCACCATTGTCATGCGAGACATGGATCGTGGACGTTGTTGTGGTCGTGGTCAGGGCGGGACGTCCTCGTCCGAGCAAGTTCATGAATTTGTCCGGACAGGTCACGGCTTCAATGACAGTCTGCCCAAACTGGTTTTGAAAATGGGGATTCGCATGAATTGCTGTGATCCTGTGTCCCTGCAGTCCCAGATCAACCCATGTGTTTCCCGAGTCGTCACTGCGGAAGAGACCACGAGTTTCGCACCCCACAAAGATTCTGCTCGGGTTCATTGGAAGGAAAGTCAAGGCATCACCGCAGATGGCGGACGGTCCTGATGCATCAAAATCGCACTCCAGCGGCAATTTCTGCCATGAAATTCCGCCATCGGATGTTCTAAACAGCCCGCCTTCAAAAACTCCGTTCAGGTCGGGTCTTCCTGCAGCACGTAGCATGATGTCGGGGTTCGTGGGATGGATCGCTACACTGCGAACGGCGTTCGCCGCACCCTGCAATCTGCCGTTGGCCGCCACCCAGCTTTTTCCACCGTCTTCGGAACGGAGCAGTCCCAGGTTGGCAGTACGGAGCACCACTACATTCGGATCAGATGGGGCTACGGCAACTCCCGTGTACTTGAGTTTGTCGATGTCTGTCGCGGGAATGACTTGCGGATTCAGTACAGGAGAAACACCACGCTGAAGTGAAATGTTTGACACCGATGCACGAAAGTACATTTGCGCATCCTGTGGAAGCGCACGGAATACGATCCCGGCGCCAACCCTCGATGGCATTGGTTTGAAGTGCCGTGTGCCGAAAATCCACTCTTTGCCATCGGACGAACTCCATGCAGTCCAGACACTTCCCTTGCGGGTGATTCGTAACCACGGATGTCCATCCGGCAATCGTTGGTAGCTCTGCCTTGTTCCAGCGCCATCACCGTGTTCGGGTGTTGTGCGCAGACCGTTGCGAGCCACCTGCATGAGGCCGAACTCGCGTCCCCAGCCGTAGTTGTTTTTTTCAGGGTTCTCTCGCACGGTCAAGCCTGCCCATGAACTGCCATTGACCGGTTCATCCTGCAGTCCTGTCATGTGGCTGATCTTGCAGGTCAGTGTGAAATCACCATCGATCGGGCGAGTGAGTACATATTCACCTTCACCCACAAATGAAAATGCATCTGCCGATTCCTGAAGGAGATTGAAAGTTGAATCGGATTCACCAGCAATGCCAAGTTCCCATTGTTCGGGTGGCTGCATGGCGACCGTGACAGAAACGGGATCACTGTCAATGGTATGGTTGTCGTCAAAGAATACACGCGCCCAGACCCGGTGTTTTCCCGCTGGCAGTACACCCTGATAGGACAGCTTTGTTCCCTGACTGGAACTGATTTGCATTTTGTCAAAATAAAACAGGATGCGTTCCACATCGTGGCCGTTGGCGACAACATTCACATCTGCCTTGATTCCACCTTGTGCATCGGTTTCGACAGCGATTTCTGCTTCGGGGCTTGGGTCAATGGCTCTGTGCATCAATGCGGATGGGGGAATTTCCTGCCGCGGAAGGTCGGGGCCTTCCCACTCCAATTGGAAAAACGGTTTGTTTCGATCAACGAAATAATCAATCGAAAGAGGATGATCACCTTCGGCCAGATGAAGTCCTGCGACCTTGGCCGCGGGGCCGTGCAACCCATCCCAAACAATCGTGTCAGCATCATCAAGCCTGATGCGGTAACCATCGGTTCCTTTCATGGATAGCAGGTAGAGCCCGGTCTTTGGGACTCGTAAAATCCCACGGAATCGAAACCCATAGCCCTCCCGCCTCTCACCACGCAGTTCCATGTCAAAGCCTTGGCAAATTCCCTGCTGAACAAGTTTGCCACTGGTTAATTCGTCAAGCGACAGCCAGTAGTGCCGTTCGTTGCGGCTATGTTCAGCTGCCTCGCATGCCGGGTAGATGACATTCACGTGGCGGTCATGCTCTTGATGCCACAATTCGTAAACCAGACCGGGCGCGGTCGGTGACTGGACACCCTCAGCAGGCGGCGGCGATGCCTGTGCGTTCACGGTAACGGGACGGATCGCCTGATCAAAAATATCCGTCATCCAGAAGCGGATGGTAGGACGCTTGATTTCTGCATCGATCAGAGCATGGCGGGTTACTGGCATGCGATTGCGATGCACCGTCAACGGCTCTCCATGGCATTCCGGGTTATCGAAAACCTCAATGCGAACCTCGTATTGTGGAGCTGCTGTATCGGGAATGCTCCATGAAACCAGGATCTGTTTGCCATTGGATTGTGCTTCGATGTCTCTGACTTCGGGCTGGTCAAGCGAGGGGCGGTCAGGCTGCTTCACAGTGAATGCGTGTTTCTCGCCTTCGGCCAATGGGGTTCCCTGAAGCAATTGAGGCACCATGGCACGGTTGCTACTCAACTCCATTGCCAGTGTCTGTCCCTCATCCAGCTGATTGACCACCCAGTAGTTCTTCAGAGTCAGCCCTTTCTGTACATCGATTGTTACGGTGTCTGACTTCTTCCATTTGCCGTCTTTGCGATAGTACCCGAGTCGTCGGTGGATGGACCTCGCCGACCGACATTCATGACCAAAGTCTTCGAGGAACCCGGCGTTTCCCGTGAATGCTTCGGCAGCGATTGGCAGTCGCATGATGCCGTACAAATACCAGCGATCCGCCTCGACATCCTTGACCCAGCGTCCCACGTAGGAAATGTTTCCCTGTTCTTTGCCGAGGGGACGCCAGACTCGCATCATCATTGTGTACCAGCGATTTCGCTTGATGACTGGCCATGTTCCAAACAGCGCGCCGCTGGCGCCTTCACCGATGTACTGATACGCGTAGGTGTACTGCGAAGCTGCTTCCACGCGTACGGGCTCGCCGTCAGCATTGCTGCCCCAGAAAGACCACACGGATCCTGGCCGGAATGAATCCTGAACATCATTCGCCAGATTCGGGCGATGGTCCTTGCCGACGGTGGCGACCGATCCTGCGAAGCCCCCATATGCGCTGACGCCGGGTGGCAGGCTGGCGATATTCCAATTCGCTGAATAGGTTGATTCTGCCCACCAGGGCCAACGCAGATCCATCATCATGAGATCGGCGCCCGGTTCGACATTCTCGCCGTACCAGGTTGCGTGGGATGCAATGGTGGGCAGGCCAATGAAAAGAAGGCAGAATGCAAGCAGTCTGGCTGGGAGTCCCGCCATGGTGGTCACCTTGTTTCCGGGGATGCTGTTGACGGCGTTCCGCACAGGATAACAGTCTCGACTGAACCCATGTTCGAAAGCCCAGTGAAACAGCATTCATCTCGGCTAAAACAACGGTTCACTCATTTTGCTGTTCAATGTCTCCCAGCGGTCGATCAATTGCTGGAGAACAGCGGGATGGGTCTTCGCCAGGTTGTCTGCTTCTGAGATATCAGTGGAAAGATCGTAGAGTTCCCACGGTGCATTGCCGGCACGCGATTTGCCACCCATGCGAACAAGTTTCCAGTCACCATGACGCATCGCTGCTTTGCCGCCCTGACGCCAGAACAGTGTTTCGTGTGGGCGACTGCTGTCCTCGCCTTTCAGGTAGGGGATCAGGTTTACCCCTTCCAGTTGCCGGGGAGATTCTGCGGCAGCAAGCTCAGCGGCCGTTGCGAAAATGTCCATTGAGCTGACCGGCTTCTGATAGGTCTTTCCCGCTGGCAAGTGATCTTTCCACTGCACCATGAATGGAACACGAATCGCTCCTTCATACATCTGCCCCTTGGAACCACGGAGAGGAAGATTGGAAGACGTCAATTCCCGTGTCGGACCACCATTGTCACTCAGGAAAAAGATCAACGTGTTGTCTTCGAGGCCCGACGTACGCAGTTGCTTGAGAACAGCACCAACACTGTCATCCATGTTGGCAAGCATGGCGGCAAAAATCCGTCGGTGAATGTCCTCGATGTGGGCAAACTTTTTCATGTAAGCATCAGCGCCCTGAAGAGGACTATGCACAGCGTTGTAGGCCAGATACAGAAAAAAAGGCTTGTCGTCATGCCGGTCAATGAAGTCCACCGCTTCACGCGTCAACGCGTCGGTCAGGTATTCATGTTCGACGACGGGTTGCCCCCCACGAATGATTGGATTGTTGGCATCATAATCGGGTTCGTTGGATCCCATGTGAGTGCTGTAGATCAACCCTTTGTTTCCGATCCAACGACCCTGACTGCCACCGGGAAGCGCTTTGCGACGCAGCATTGTCGTGACACCCGCGTACGGTGGTGGAACAAAATAGTGTCCCTCGTGTGTGAACCCGAAAAACTCGTCAAACCCGTGGCGAAAAGGGTGATACTTGGCGTGTCCACCCTGATGCCACTTGCCGATCACACCTGTCGTGTAGCCTGCGTTTTGCAGTGCTTCGGCGATCGTGATCTGTGCAGCAGGCAGACCCGATTCCGGTTCTTCATTTCGGGCTCCGATCGGATTGAATTCGTATCCGAAACGTGTGGGTGTCCGTCCAGTGAGCAGTCCTGCGCGTGAAGGACTGCAGTTGGGACCGGTCACATACCCGGAAGTGAAACGCACACCGTTGGCGGCGATGGAATCGATGTGTGGCGTGGGGATTTCGGGATTTCCCTGACAGCCAAGCTCTCCATAACCAAGATCATCCGCAAACAGGATGACGATGTTGGGAGTCTGCGAGAACAGGACATTTCCCATGCTTGAAAAGACCGCGAGCAACATGGACGCCGTCACCCATCGCAGATACCGGCTCCGAATTGCTGCAGAATTTTTCTGAGTTGTCGGGAAATTCATGATCTGGTTTTCCATGGAGATTCAGACTCGCGTGGTAGGAGCATGTGCAATCTCCAGGATTGCACATGCCGTTTCTCATGCCTGACTGGTCACTGTACCACGTTTTTCGGCGCACCACGTATTGCGGAGCACCACGTTTTACAGAGCACCACGTTTTACGGATCACCTGCGAATGAGGTTGTCAGTTCTGAAACAGAGGATGATCTGGATTACCCGCCGAAATCAGGTAGGCAAGCAGGTCAAGGATGTCCTTTTCGTTCATCGTGTTCAGGAGCCCTTTGGGCATCATCGAAATCTGCGCGGGACGAATCGCTTCGATCGTGTCGAGGTTGACTTTCGTGATCGTGCTGGGTTTCATCATGTCAGTATTGACCCAGTATTCGTTTTCTTTCAGATTCATCACTCGACCGACAAGCAGCGTTCCATCGTCAAGCAGGAACTGGCTTGCGCTGTACTGGTCACTGATCGCTTTGCTGGGTTCGACAACGGTTTCAACCAGATCCATCGCACTGAACTTGCCACCAGCCGATGTCAGGTCAGGACCGACAGCTCCACCTTCACCCTGGAATCGATGGCAGGCATAGCAACTTCCTGCACCAAACATCTTTCGGCCATTCTTGAAGTCACGTCCAGCCGGTACACCCTGAGCAAGCTTGCCACGGAAATCTTTCATCGTCCAGTCTTTCACAAAGCTGCGAGGTTCAATGGTGAATTGCTGCGGGTTGCGTTTTGGTGGAGTCTGAACGATCGCTTGCAAGGAAGGTGTCATTTCGTCTTTGGGGACCGCTGCAATCGCCTGTTTTTTGCAATCAGCAAGGTAGTTGGCGAGTCGGGCACCACCGTGGTAACCGCCAGCAAGCACAAACCATCGGAAATAGTTTTCTCTGAGTTCCGGCGTCCAGCCGCTGGTGAGATGTCGCAGGTTCATGGCATAGGTGATCTGTTCCTCCTGACCGGAAGCATCGTTCAGTAATGCCATGCCTTTGGCAACCGCAGAGGGCGCCTGCAGAAATTGCATGATTGCGGAAAGATCACGGTTTTCCTGGGGAGTGACGGCCGGGTAAAAACCGTCGATCCAGTTGATCAATCTGCTTCGGGTTTCAGCCGACGGCTGCCCTCCCCTGGTCAGGCTGAGTGTCAATGCACGCAGGACATCAAGTCGCAGTTGAAGCGAATCGAGCTTGTGGTAGTCAATTTGAATCAGCTGTTCCTGGATCTCATTTGCGGCTGGTGTTGCTTTCTGATCTGCAGACGATGCCCTCGCCAAGGCAATCATGGCGGCAGTTTTGATCCAGAGATTTTTTTCCGTCTTGATGCGTGTGGACCATTTTTTGATGGGCTGCATCTCCAAGGCAACCCGTGCGGCATGACGCAGGCCTCGATCAGATGAACCCAGGTTCTGCCAGATCTCTTCCAGCTGTTTGGTGGTCGCTTCAGAAGCGTCTCGCTGCAAAAACGCTTCCAGCGAACGACGCTTGTCACGCTGTTGTTGTGCAGTCGCATCGGCTTTCACGGGTTCGGTGGATTCATCCCCGTTGTAAGTGATGCGAAACAGTGCCGATTGCACACGGCGACCACCAGTCGCAAAGTACATGGCTCCGTCCCGTTTGTTGATGCGGATGTCGGTCAATGGCAGAGGTTGTGCACTTGCAAATTCTTCAAAAGTACCAGCATAAGTAGAGCCTTGCGGTTCAAGGTGAATTGCATACAGCTTTCCGTAGGACCAGTCACAGGCAAAGAGTGCATTCTGGTACTTGGCGGGAAATTTCGCGCCATAGCCAAACACAACGCCTGTGGGAGAACCGAGTCCCACATCGACCGCGGCACCAAATGTATCAGTGCACGTGTCCATGAATTTTCCTGAACCCGTCCGCCAGCCGTAGTCCGCACCGTCAATCACATGGTTGATTCGCGTTGGCCGGTACCAGGGAGTGTTCAAGTCCCATTCCATGTCGGCATCATAGGTGAACAGTTCGCCTTGATGATTCAGGGCTGCATCAAATTGATTGCGGAACCCCGTTGCTATGATTTCATAGTTCTTGCCATCCGGGTCCATCTGTCCAATGTGGCCCCGTGGTGCGGTAACGCCTCTCATGAAATGCTGGATGGATGGGTAAAGCTGGTCTTCCTGCCAGAGCTCAGGAACACGCGAATGTTTGTATTCCGGCAGCGGGGTAGCATTGCCAGCGACCAGATAGAGGTGCTTTTGATCGGGGGAAACCAGCAAGGAGTGAGGGCCATGTTCACCGCGTGCGGTCACCTTGAGCACATGTTCTATTTTATCGAACTGGTCGTCGCCATCTGTATCCGTCAGTCGAAACACTCCCTGGTTTTCGTTGACGTCAGTACGCTCATTGACGACCACGTAGAGGCTGTCGAACGCGTACAGCAATCCATGAGCACCACCGATTTTCAACAGTGAACTGTCGTTGTTCCCACTGTTGCCACGTTTGCCAGCTGATGAGGCGTAGGTCAGCGGTTCGATGTCCTCAGCGACGAGTTTTTTTCCTGTCTCAGGCACTGCAAAACGATACAGGCCACCATATTGATCACCGACAATCATCCTGCCTTTGTTGTCGAAACACATTGCCACCCATGATCCCTGCTGGTCTTTCGGGACTTCATAGAGTTTTTCAACGCTGAATCCAGCTGGCAGTCGGATTGATCCCTCTGATTTTGAAAGTCCGGGTTTTGAAGGAATGGGCGGTTGCGCAGGCTCATCTTCCTTCTTTGTCTGATTTTTGATCGCAGCATTGATGGCCGCTCTGGCTGCTTTGCCCTTCAACGGAGTGAGTTGAATATCTTTGAACTCGACCGTCATCGGCGCGCCTGCATGGAGTTGCAGAGCGAGAATGCCTTCTCGCTTTGCCTCGGGATGGTTGTCGGTCAAATCCATCGTGGTTACACCATTGACCTCATGGATCTGGCGATTCCCAACGGCGATGATGGTCAATTCATTCCAGTCTGTATCGACAAGTTTCTGTTCCTTGTCACCAACTTCGCCGACCACCTTGGGTTTGCCATCGGCACCCACTTTCACTCGCTGGAATCTCTTTGCAACGATCCCACGCCATTTCTCGGCGTACAGCATCCCGAAGAACTCAGGCTTGGGATGAAGGTCAGCCTGATAGCCCTTGACGACAAAATCTCCGGGGTCTCCCACATGCTCGCTGCGATATTGGACTCCGGAGTTGTTTCCGGAAAAACGAACCTTTGTTTTGAAAACGAAGTCCCCAACATTCCCGCCTTGCCAGACCAGAAACGTGTTGCCTTTGGTCGGTTTTTCCTTGGTGGTCTGTCCGAAGATGGCACCGTCTTTCACAGACCAGAATTCCGTGTTGCCTGACCAGCCGGAGAGGTCTTTGCCGTTGAACAGATTCTGAGTTTTCTGTGCGTGGACCGTCGTCAGGAAAGCGAAGGTGAAGATTGCCGGTGCGGTTAGTTTTATCAATCTGGTCATGATGGGTTGTGGGTTCGAGCGAGGGTCAGTGGAGAGAGCGGGAGTTCAGTTTGTGATGCAATCGGGTGGAAGTACCAAATTGCCTGATCGTCATTGGATTATCTGACGGGTCATTTTTTTGTGCTGGTGGTTCATGGTGGGGAGTTTTTCTGTCCTGATTTCTTTTTATGCGGATTGGCAGTGAATGGAATTGCTGTCTGACTCATTTCCGTTTCCCATTGATGCATCAGATCGCCCATTTTGCGTAGCTGGTCGGGATTTGATTTTGCCAGATCTGTTTCCTCAGCCATGTCTTCATTGAGGTTGTAGAGTGCCTCTTTGAACTTGGTGTCATCCCCATTCCTGTGCGTGCGGATGTATTTCCATTTTCCCATCCGGACAGCTGCCTGTCGAATGGCGTTCATGTTTTTCACTGCAGAAACGGTTCGTCTCCGGAAGAACAACGGCCGATCTGCTTCGAGATCCACCTTGCCTGTAAACGCGGGACGCAGATCGACTCCGTCAAACGGATAGTCAGCATCCGGCTTTGCGTGTCCTGCAGCAGCAACTGTGGCTGTCAGGTCCATTGCAGTGACGGGCTCGCTGAATGTTCTGCCAGCTGGCAATTCGGCGGGCCAGCGGACAATCAAAGGCACGCGAATGCCTCCTTCCAGAAGCTGCTGCTTGGCACCGCTCAGTGGCAGGTTTCTGGCCGTGCCCGGAGCACCCCCGTTATCACTGGTCAGGATCACCAGGGTGTTTTCTGCCAGTCCCTGTTCGTCCAGCGATTTGAGCACGCGACCAATTTCCAGATCGAGACGCTCGACCATTTTGATCAGGGTTTTTCTTTCCTTTTTTCCAGGAGCGTCCATGGGTAGATCTGGATCCTGATATGGACTGTGCGGAGCCTGGAACGGCAGGTAGATGAAGAACGGTTGATCACCATTCTCTTTGATGTAAGCAATGGCTTCATCGGCAAAGATCGTATCTGACCAGACACCTTTGCGATCAAATTGCTGCCCGTCCTTGTACAGGTCGTGTTCGCCGGTTCGTTCCAGTTGATGAGTGTAGTAGTCGTGATTCAGATGCAGACCAACCCAGCTGTCGAAACCGAAATCGTTGGCACGGCGACGGTTCAGGTTGGAAACATTCCATTTCCCGAAACATGCCGTGCGATAGCCGGCCTGCTTCATCATTTGTCCGATCGTTGGGTGCTTGACCGGATCGAGTTCGGGCGCTCCCCCACCGAAATAATCTTCATACGTGGGCCCAAATCTTGCTGGATACCTGCCTGTCAGCAAGGCTGCTCGTGAGGGCGAGCAGACTGGAAACGCAGCGTATCCATCCGTGCAACGGATTCCTTCTTTCGCCAGCTTGTCCATTTCAGGAGTCTTGATGTCCGGGCATCCATAGCAGCCAACGTCTCCATAACCAAGGTCGTCAGCAAGAATCAGGATGACATTAGGCTGCCGCTGCTTTTTAGAAACTTGAAAGTCCCAGCGTTGCCCTGCCTTGGTATCAGCGGCACTGGAAACGACTTCCAGCCAGTCGATTTCGATGGGTTGTTTTTGAGCAGGCAGAAACAGTCGCAGGTGGACCAGCTGATCCTCGGTTGCCAGTGGTATGCTCAGCACTCTCCAGTCGCCACCTTCGATTTCGACCGATGCAGTCTGCCCGTCCTTTGGGAAAGTGGCTTGTTGGCCAGTACGCCACTGCAATCTGATCGTGCCGTCTGCTTTGGTCCGGATCCGAACGCGGAAATTTGCGGGGCCCTGCACACTGACTTTCGCGTTCGTGATGAACGGTTTTTTTCCGGTGGGCGTCACACTGAAAATGTCATGTTTGATGCTTCCAACAGCACTTCTTCCTGACCAGCCGCGAAACGTCTGGGGGGCTTTCCCAGGGGCCGGTTTTGCTTTGCCGCTTGGTTTCGCCTGATTCCCTCTGGCGAAGGACGGTGGCATTTTCAGTCCTCCAGACTGCACGCCAATCATTGATGGGTCGTACTTCTTCGGGTCGAAATTCGGGTTCTGCCGGGGGACAACCACTTCGGCTGCGGCAATGTAATCATCGATCAACTGATCAAGTTCTTTCACTTTCTCTGGATGCGTTGCGGCCAGGTTCTGGCTCTCTCCGATGTCCTCACGCAGGTTGTAGAGCCGGTATTGATGTTGACCCTGATTGCCATAGTGGAAAGTCCGGATCAACTTCCACTCGTGATGATGCACTGACATGGATGGTGGAAGCCAGTGTGGAGTGTTTCCATGACCCGGTACATGCGTGAACATCGGACCCCGGTACATCTTCTGCCCGCGGAGAGCTTTGCTGAAATCGACGCCATCGATGACATGATCATCGGGTCGTTGGACGTTCAGCATTTTCAGAATGGTGGGGTACAGGTCAGTGGCCTGAATGCGTACATCACTTCGCGATCCGGGCTGGGTGACACCGGGCCAGACAACAACGGCCGGGACACGGATGCCTCCTTCATGAATGCCACCTTTTCCGCCTCGCAGCGGATGGTTGCTCGTGATGGGCGTGATGTATTTTCCGCCTGATGAGTCAGTTTCCTCGAGTCCGCAATGAATATTCCCACCATTGTCCGAGTAAAAAATGATCACCGTGTCCTCAGCGATTCCCTCTTCGTCAAGAGCATCCAGCAGGCTTCCAACGGCATCGTCCAGTGAGTGGACCATTGCAGCATAAGTGCATGATTGCTGGGGGAGCCCTGTCCCGGGGGCATGTGATTTCAAGCGTTTCGTGCGAGTGCCTGGTTCAGAAAGATGCGCAACAGTGTTGCCGAGTTTGTTGCGGTATTTTTCGATCAGTTCGGGCTTCGCACCAAAGGGAGCATGAACGGAAAACTGCCAATAATTGAGAAAGAAAGGTTTTTGGCGGTCGCGACTTTTCAGCCAGGCAATGGCTTCCTGTGCCATGCGATCTTCGATGTGTTCCCCGGGCTTGCCCTCTTTGAAGCTGGGATGGTTGTAACCCCATGGTGCAAGATAACTCGCTTTCGGACCCGGCCCCCACCAATGCGGAACATCAACGTCAAAACCTCGCTCCAGTGGCGAGTGCGGTTCTCTTCCCAGATGCCACTTCCCAAAGTGTGCCGTTGCGAAACCGGCATCGCTAAGCAACTGGCCAAGCATTGGCAGTTCGGGCTTCAATCTTGTTGACGATTTGACGTTCGTGCTTTTCTGATTGGGTGGACCCGTTTCAGCAGCGATTGCTTCAAAGCGTTCGGTTTCCAGATGCGCTGCCGGAGCGGTCATGCCGTGACGTGCCGGGTTCTGACCGGTCATGATACTCGCTCTGGTGGGAGAGCAGATTGGGCTGGCGTATGCGTCGGTAAACGTCATGCCTCGAGCGGCGAGACGCTGAAGGTTTGGCGTCTCATGGAGTGACGTTTTTCCGTACAAAGTGGTGTCGGCCCAGCCGAGATCATCCGCAAGGATCAGCAAAATGTTCTTCGGGGATTCTGCGCATGCAACTGCCTGGCAGGTCAACAGAATCAAGTGCATGCACAGGATGTTTTTACAGATCGCGCTCAACATGATGTTTTTATCTGGTGCTTCAAATGCAGGTCGTGCCGGTGATTTGTGACCGCTTGCTGTCGGTGGCAGGATGCACTTGGGCTGTGATTGGTGGAAACTGGCGGCACGGGGAATGTGTCTGTTTGCTGTGCCGGAAATGAGACCTCGACGGATGAGCGACAAATGCTCATTTGCGTTTCTTGCGGGGCTTTGCCGGCGATGTCGCTTCCGCTTGGGCAAATTTTCCCGCAGTGCGTCCAGTAGGAACATACCAGCGGTCAAGCAGTTGGCTGAGCTCTGATACGATTGCCGGTTTCTTTCCCGCGAGGTTCAGATTTTCACCCGGATCCGTTGCCAGGTTGAACAATTTTGGCTCACCATCCTGAGGGGGATATTTCATCTTTCCGGGAGCTCCATCGTAAGTCAGAAGCAGTTTGTGGTCACCCCGGATCACCCAACGATAAAGCAGGGATGCGTGCGGTTGGTCGATATCTGCAATGTCGTGGGCGAACGATTCTCCGTACAGGACATTGCGATCTATCTTTTCCCCGCTTTTCATCTCCGGCAGAAGGTTCAGCCCCGGAAATGAGTGCGGTGCATCGGCCCCGGCGGCAGCGAGAATGGTTGGCACAATGTCAATGGATGAGCAGAGTTCAGGCCGGTCGGCGGGAGAAATCGTACCTGGCCAGCGAAACATGATCGGTGTCCTCGTTCCTCCTTCATATGGACTCCGTTTGGAACGCGGCGCGTAGCTGCCGGTCTCGGTTTGAATCCAGCCATTGTCTGTCACATAGATGATCAAAGTGTTTTCGCTTACACCCGAATCATCGATATGGTTGACAAGTGTCCCGCAGGTTTCATCGAACCACTCACACATTGCATGGTATTTTGCAATCCGCGCCTGAACACCTTTTGCAATGTACTTGTCCAGAAGTCGAGCGGGTGGTGTGTGCGGAGTGTGCGGCATGAATGGCGCGTACCAGACAAAGAAGGGTTTATTGTCGGCGATGGATTGGTCAATGAAGTCGAGGACGGGTTGCATCCCAGTTCGCCCGATTTTGAGACCCGCGTCACCATGGCGTCCACGGGGATTTGGGAACCCCATGGTCATTCCATGGGTAAAGCCCCCACGTTGGTAGGAACCTTCCCACCATTTTCCGCTTTGGTGGCTGACGTAACCGCGTTTCGAAAGCCATTTGGGAAGTGCGCCAGTTTCGTCGATGTGAGAGATCAGCAGCTCGTTGATATGCTGGTCCTTTTCCGCTGCATGTTTCGCATTGGCTGCTGTTCTTGCAGGATCGTTTCCCGTGGTCTTGTTCTGGTGGGAGTAAAGTCCCGTTGCCAATGTCATCAACGCCGGACGGCAAAGAGCGGTTGGTACATAGGCACGCCGGAAAACCACG
The DNA here is from genome assembly GCA_012270065.1 of Rubripirellula sp. Lineage (GTDB taxonomy): Bacteria > Planctomycetota > Planctomycetia > Pirellulales > Pirellulaceae > Rubripirellula. The sequence continues at coordinate 56,640 of JAAXJB010000102.1, forward strand.
CTCTGCTTCGCAAGTTGATCCAGATTCGGAGTCTCGATCGTTGGATGCCCCATGAAACCGTAGTCCGTGTAGCTCTGGTCATCCGAGAGGATCAGGACAATGTTGGGCGGCCGGGAATCAGCTGCCGCGCTACTGGCTATCAAGGTCAGCGATATTCCGATCACAAGACACTTGATGTTCCGTAGCATGTCAGAGGCACCATTGTCTTTCTTGGCGTTTGGTTTCATTCCTGCTTCTTTTTCTGAAATGGACGCTGTCTTTGGATCTCAACAGATATCAATGTCGGGTTGCCGGGTCACTCACGTGATTGAGTGAATGTCTTGCTGTTGAGATTAAACCGGCAATGTTGTTGTCAAAGGTGACGCTCGTCGTCTGCTACCTTCCTCGGGCTGCCAGATTCTGGTGAGCGAAGTGATTGGCGTAATGATATTGTCAAACGTTCTGTCGGCTGACCTGCATCAAGCGATCCGGGACGCCACTTTTCCGGCACCCCCTGCAAAGAAATCGTGAGCAGATCCGCTCCTCCCCAGTCCTCTACCGGCGACTTCCCCATTTAACGGGGAAAGTCCGATGTTTTCCAGTAATTCCATGATCGCGAACGTAATTTGAAGCCCTGAATGTTGATCAAAACAGTGTCTTTACGATTTTTCGTGCGATCGAAAATCATCGAGTCAGAACTTGAAGAGCCATTTTCGGACGGTCTGAGCAAGCAGCCAGATCGCTGTTCCGGTGGAGATCTCTTTGGGCTGGCATGGGCTGGCATGGTGCAGAAATGTCTGATTTTGCGAGCCACAACACGGTTTTTTCGGCGTGCGAGGGATTTTGAGATGGAATGCAGGTGTACGTTTGCGTCGCTGATCGAAAAACCTGGTCGGTCAGCAGATGTCGGGAAAACTTGATTGACGGGGCGAAATCACTGTATCTTCCTCGATGAAAAGTCCGCACGTGGCCTCCATTGCCATGTTTTGCAGGTGTGAGCTCAATTTTTGAAATTGAGCCTAATGAATGGGCAAATCCCTCGTACAGATGATGACATCAGCGCGGAGTGTGTCCTCGCTTTCCAATGGCCATCAGGTGAAAACCATGAACCCACGTTTTTTTTCGATCTCGAGCTTCGTTTTGACAGGAGTCCTGGTTGCCACGGCAGTGCTATTGAGCGTGACCGTCGATGGTGATGAAACCCGGCCCTCGGACAGCGTGAAAACCAGTGTGACAACCAGCGTTCTCGGTGGCCCGCATCGGTACATGACGTACCTCAGCAGCGACAAGCCGATTTATAGGCCGGGCGAAACCGCTTACTTCCGTGGTGTCGTCCTTCACCATGCAACTCATCAGCCCCTGCCAGAGCATTCGAATCTGAATGCCGCTTTCAACATCCTGGGGCCCAAGGGCGATTCCGTTGCTTCCGGCTGGGTGGCTTCCGAGGAAAGTATTTTCGGATTGCATTGGACGATCCCGGAGCAGCAAGCGGGCGGCGAGTACACCGTCCAGATCAGTCATCCCGGAACCGGCTATGCACCCGCCGAACGCAAATTTGACATTCGAACTTATCGTGCCCCAAGATTGAACTCGCAAATCAAGTTTCTGCGTGATGGATACGGTGCAGGAGACGAAGTTGCTGCCACTCTTTCAGTTGAGCGTGCTGAGGGTGGTTTTCCGGCAGGTGCCCAGGTCACCATCATCGCACGAGTGGACGGGACCGAAGTTTTTGGGGGTACAGCCGTCGTTGATGCCAATGGAAACAGTATCGCCCGTTTCACTTTGCCTGAAAAAATCACGCGGGGTGAGGGAACACTTGTCATGACCGTCCACGACGGTGGTGTCGTTGAAACAGCCAGCAAGACGATTCCGATTTTACTGCAGACCGTTGACTTGAAAATGTATCCCGAGGGTGGCGACTTGGTCGCTGGTCTGCCCAACCGGGTTTATTTCGAGGCGTTCACACCGGCAAAGAAACCAGCTGATCTGGCAGGGGTGATCCTCGATCAGAAAGGGAATGAGGTTGCCGATTTCAAGAGTCAACACGAGGGGCGTGGACGCTTTCGACTGACCCCTGAAGCCGGCGAAAAGTATTCACTGAAAATCACGCAGCCATCAGGAATCGATACTGTTTTTCAATTACCCGAAGTGATGCCAGGGGCGGTCATTCAATCCAGCAAGGATGTCTACAAAGCCGGAGAACCGGTGGTCATGAAAGTGGGAGTGAGCGATGACCGTCCGTGTTCGGTGAGTTTGAGGCAACGCGAAACCGAAATCGCAAAGCTGAATTTCCCCGAGGGTGCCCGTGGCTTGACTGACGCAGTGTTCACACCTCCGGATTCTGCCGATGGCGTGCTGGTCGCAACTGTCTTGGACGACAATGGCAGGCCTTTGGCCGAACGATTGATCTTTCGTCAGCCAGCCAATGGCCTGCAGGTCAAAATCACCCCAAGTGCAGAGCAATACACGCCTGGTGATTTGGCAAGGCTCGATATCGTCACAACGGACGCCAAGGGAGAGCCGGTTTCGGCGGTGGTTGGTTTGACAGTTACCGACGAGAGCGTGCTTGAAATGGTGGAAACTCGCGAACAGCCTCCGAGGCTTCCCGTCATGGTATTGCTCGAAAACGATGTCCGGGATCTGGCGGATGCCCATGTCTATCTTGACCCACGGCAGGAAGGATCGGAACTCGCGGTTGATCTGCTGCTTGGCACCCAGGGTTGGCGGCGTTTTGCTCATTTGAACTTCAGCGAATTTCTTGCTGAATACGGAGATGACGCAGTTCGTGCCTTTGCGGTGCGTCTGCAGACCCAGTACTCAGCGATGATCGAGGCAACCAATGAACTTGCCGACGATCTGTTTGGGGGTGCTGCCATTCCCAAGCAGGCCGCGGACAAAGAAGATCCCAATGCGTTGATTGGCGCTGCTATCGCTCAGCAGCAAGCTCCTGGCCGTGCATTGGGTCAGGCACAAGCGTTGGCTGAGCAACAGATGGAAGAACAAGATGAAGACATCGCCGAGTTTGAAATGGAGCAGAAACGTGATGTCGAAAGCAGAATAGCACGACAGCAAGACAACCAGCCAGTTGCCAGACGTAGATTGGCAGCAGCCCTCGAAAGCGCCATGAAAGTCCAGGCAGAGGGTGAAATCGCGATGAATGACTTTCTCTTCGGCGATGTCGGCGATGACATGGTTGCAGTTCGGGTTTACGCGCATCAAGTCCGTGAGGGTCGAAAGCCTGATGATCGGGTGGACTTCACCGAAACGTTGTACTGGAGCGCCGGAACCAAAACCGATGAAAATGGAAAAGCCAGTGTCGAGTTTTCTTTGAACGATTCTGTGACCAGTTTCCGGGTGTTTGCCGATGCATTTGCTGCGAACGGCGCGCTCGGGCAAGCTTCAACGAAAATTGAATCGGTTCAACCGTTTTATCTGGAACCGAAACTGCCGTTGGAGATTTCCACCGGTGACAGGGTCCGCATACCCGTGGGCCTCGTGAATGCAACGGATCAGCGTCTTGGGGAGGGAAGGTTTTCAGCTCGATGGATGATGGCAGGAACGAGTGACGGATCTGATTCCGGTTTTGTGCTCGACGCTGATGAAAGGCTCCGCGAATTGATTGGAATCGGCCGTTTTGACGAGCCGGGAATCGCAGAGATCGTTTTGAGTGCCAATGTGGACGGCTATCAGGATCGTGTGACACGGAGCATTGTCGTCAAACCAATGGGATTCCCAGTCGAATCCGGTGCTGGTGGTTTGCTGGATCAGGAACAATCGATCACACATCAAATGACGATTCCACCATCACTTGTTGATGGCAGCATGAGCACCCGCATTGTTGTTTACCCAACTCCCTTGGCCAGCATGACCGAAGCTCTGGAAAGACTGATTCGAGAGCCTCACGGGTGCTTTGAACAGACGAGCTCAACGACCTATCCATTGGTGATGGCCCAACAGTATTTCCAGACTCATCAGGGTGTCGATCCCGGCCTGATCCAACGCAGTGCAGAAATGCTCGAAAAGGGATACAAGCGTTTGACTGGATTTGAGTCCAAAAGTGGTGGGTTCGAGTGGTTCGGGAATGATCCAGGCCACGATGCTTTGACGGCTTACGGTTTGATGCAATTCACAGACATGGCGGAGGTTCGTGATGTCGATTCTGCAATGTTGCAGAGAACGCGCGAATGGCTGCTGAAGCAACGTGATGGCAAGGGTGGTTTTGAGCGGAAAACTGGCACCCTGCATACATGGTTGGCAGTTCCAGAGGTCGCTTTCACCTACAACACATGGGCTTTGCTGAAAGCTGGTGCAGATGCCGATCTGTCAACGGAAGTGGCATGGATCCGGGATGTTGCCGAAGCAACCGACAACACTTACGTGATGGCTCTTGCTGCCAACGTTTTTTCTCTCGCGGGCGATCTGGACGGTGTAGAGCACATGCTCGACAAGCTGGCCGGAAAGCAGGCAAGCGACGGGTCGCTCGACGGGGCAACTGTTTCGGTTGTCGGCAGTCATGGTGAAGCGCTCAAAATCGAAACGACAGCACTTGCTGCGATGGCATGGCTTGGCAACAAGTCCTACATCGACAACGTAGAAAACGCCATCAAGTATCTGGCGGCCGTCTGTAAAGGTGGACGATTTGGATCAACGCAATCAACGGTTCTGGCATTGCAGGCGATCGTCGCTTACGACCAGATGAACGCAAAACCCAAGGCACCGGGAACTTTGCAGTTGCTGGTTGACGGAATGCCGGTTGGAGAGCCAGTGGTTTTCAACGCTGAATCGCGGGGTGCCATTGAACTTCCCGAAGTTCATGAACTCTTGACCGAAGGCAGGCATACGATTGAGGTGGTCATGGCCGGTGGATCGCAAATGCCATGTTCGATCACAGTCGACTACAACACGCTGACGCCGAATTCCTCGGATGAGTGCAGGGTCGATCTGGAGGTTTCAATTGCAGACCGCAAGGTCGAAGAAGGTGGTAGCACTGAAGTCAATGTCAGCCTATTCAACACCACGAGCGAAAAAATCCCAACGCCCACGGCGATCATCGGTATTCCCGGAGGTCTGGAAGTGCGTCATGATCAACTGAAGGAACTCGTTGCGTCTGGCAAGATTGCCGCTTACGAGGTGCGTGGACGTGAAGTCATCCTGTACTGGTTGAGCCTTGAAGCTGAGCAGGCTGTCGATGTCAGCATCAGCCTCGTTGCAGCGATTCCGGGAACTTACACCGGCCCTGCCAGCCGAGCTTACCTGTACTATACCGATGAGCACAAAATCTGGCGTGACGGTCTCAATGTGAAAATCCTGCCTGCAAAGTGAGTTTGCAGGCAGATTTTTCCGGATGCGATCGTTGGAATGGCAATGATTGGATTAGCCTGGCAAGCCTGTTGAAGTGCTAAATGGGTGGCATGCTGAAAGTGACCGTGGTCAAGTCCGACGATTTTCATTCCTGTTTGGGGTTGGATGAAAATCAGCAGGAAGATTCACTGGAATTTCAGTTCCGACAGTCCCAGAGCTTCACGGAATCAAACACGACTTGGCAATCAGGACCACCTTTGAAAGTAAATCTGGGGCCCAGTTTGTCTTTCGGGTTGATGATGGTTACGGCTTGATGTTTGTAGGTTTTGTCATGTCCGTTGACGACAACTCGTATCTCACCCTGTCTGTATTCAATGACCAGATCGACCCACTCATTGAGCTTCATGCCTGACGCTGGCTCGGTGAAAGTCGGTCCGTCGGGCAGTTTGATTCGATGGCCACCACCTTCAAGATATCCCAGCACAATCATGTGATGGCCGATCTGGAAACTTGGTCTGCCGGGTGACAGCTTTTTGGTATCAAACTTGTAACGCAGTTGACAGACAAACGACTCCGGAATGCGGTTGAGATGAACGACCGGTTCCAGTCCCAGATGGTGGTCCCGTTTGAGTGTCTTGATTGCTTCGTCCTTTGATTTGAATTTCGGCGATACGATCAGTTTCCCATCCTTGAGTTGTTTGTCTTTGGTTGGTGCACCCCATCGTTCGCGATTGAATTCACCTTCAAAGTCGTCCGCGTAGATCAACGAACCCTGTTCAAAAAGTTGAGATCTGAAGGTGTCTGGCTCGGCTGCATTGATGCTCACGCAGATGATCGAAACGATCAGGGTTGTGCATGCAATCGCATGGTTCATGTTGGTGCTTCTTTTGTTGGGGTGATGTGGACACAACACAGAATTGCTGCGTTGGTATGAGCTGCCTTTTGTCAAACGCGAGTTCTGCTCTGCTGATCGTCAGCCATGGTCAGCGACGTCTCGGTGAGTGGCCTACTTCGTCCGAAATGCATCGCTCTGCACGAGTGCATGAATAAAATCGCTGACTTTCGACCGGTGGTCCTTTGCCGCGAAGACGATTTCATCCGCCAGATCTTCATCGGTAAAGCCGAAGGGACGTCCCAGGGCATACTCGATCAGGTGTTGGGTGAAGCCGCGGGCAAAGTCGTCTTCCCGGTCAGCGATCAGATCACGCAGTTCGTTGTAATTGCTGAAGGTGGGGCCCTGGTAAAGTGCCCCGGAGGCGTCGATGGACCACGTCTTTCTCTTGCCAACGCCCCTACCTCGATTGTCTTGCATCTGATAGCTGTCTTCTGTTCGCCATTTTCCGGCGGCGTTGAAGTTTTCGAGTCCGAATCCAATGGGATCGATCTTTCGGTGACAGCTTGCGCACTGCGCTTCCTCCTGATGAGCAAGAAGCCGCTCACGTGTTGTCAGAACCTGCCCTTCAAGACGCGAAATTTGTGGAACGTTGGGAGGTGCTGGTGGTGGGGGAGAGTTCAGCAGATGCCGCAGAACCCACGCGCCGCGTTCGACAGGGCTGCTGTTGACGCCGTCGCTGCCCATTGCATGAATGGCTGCCATGCCGAGCAGACCGCCTCGGGGGGATCCGGGCGGAAGTTGAATCTTACGGAATTCGTCACCGGTAACGTCTTCGATGCCATAGTAGGTTGCGAGTAGTCCGTTGACGAAAACGTAGTCGCTCTTGAGAAGTTTACCGATGTAACCGGCGTTGGAGTCGTGTAGGAGATGGCTGAAGGATTGATAGACTTCTTCCCGGGTGGCCGCCCTCGTGCTCTCATCAAAATCCGGGTGTCGCTTGACGTCGAACTGGAACAGGTCGAGTCGTTCCATGTCCAGCCATTGATGGACGAAGCCAGACACGAAGTTTTCCGAACGGGGGTCAGCAATCATCCGGGAAACCTGTTGCCGAAGAGTGTCCGGATTGTGTAATTCGTTCTGTGCTGCAAGTCGAAGCAATTCCCGATCCGGTGGGCTGCTCCACAGAAAATAGGAAAGCCGGACAGCGAGCTCGCGATCATTGAGTTGGCGTTGTTGGGATTCATCGCCGGGTTCATGCAGATAAAGGAATCCTGGTGAAGCAAGGATGACGCTCAATGGCATGCGAATTGCCACGTCAAAAGAGTCGCCGGCAGAACACCGTGTCCTGAAAATATTCACCAAGGCATCGATGTATTCGGGTTCGGGAGGCACATCCCGAAACGCCGATTTCGCAAACTCGGTGAGGATGGCACGTGCACGTTCGGCTTCCACTTGTGTTTTAGCGACAGCATGAGAATTTTCCGTCCCCGGAGTCGTCCCGACGTTTGAGGCGTTTGCATGCTTTGCAAGAATCGTCTGCAAGGGTGAGCTTGTCGCGGGACTGTTGAAAGGCCCTTCCAACTCCACCCAGTCGATCCAGATAGCGGGCGGGTGTCCGTAGCCGTTTTTTTTCTTCCACGTGTCGTGCGCATCCCAAAGTGCTTTGAGGTTTCCGTTGTTCGGCTGTTTCTCCTGCACCGCAAACTCGCGAATCGTATTGGTGGTGATCTCAAGAGGGATTTCAATCGTTTCGGGGTTCTCGATGGTTCCCGTGACTTGATGAGTGCTGATGGCTGGCCCCTCGAGTCCCTTGTTTCTGGTCTCGATTAGGCGCTGAGGATGCCCCACCTGGATGAAACGTCGTGAGGCTGGCGTCCCTTTTACTGCTCCGACACGCACGCGCATGACATAGCTGCCGGGCGGCAATTCCATTTTCTCCGCGGGAACAATGATGCGACCGGTGCCGTGGGCGACCTTCAGGTAAGTGCCGCGATCTCGATGCGGCAGGGCTGCGTAGTGTTTGTGATAGGCCAGATTGGCGCGATCATTCTCTGGATGGCTTTGTGCTGCTTTTTGCGAGTCGCGGAAGCCGAAGTCTTTTGGATCGGGGGTCCCCTCCAGTCGGTCAGCAAAGCCATAAGACCAGACCGGGTGCGCGGCCTTGGGGTCCGTTTTGCGAAATTTCGCCATCCTCGCCTGGTTCTCGGGAGTCGCTGCCGCCTTGTCGACGCCCTTCTGCCAGCGGGTGAAGCGAGCGTAGGCATCTTCGATCGCTGCGATTTCTTTTTCGTTTGCGGGATTGATCGTCTTCTCCGGCTCGACGCGGACAAGCGTGGATTCCGTCGCCGCAGCCTCAGTGATTGGACCTTCCAACTCGATCCAATCAACCCAGATGGCGGGCGGTGTGCCGTATCCGTTCTCCTTCTTGTGGCGGCCAAAATCCTGTCTGATAAGTTTCTCCGACTTTCGTTCGCGTTCCTGTATGCCGAATTCGCGAGGCGTGTTTGCGCCGATCTCGACATTGAGCTCAATGATTTCGGGGTTCTCAATGGTGCCAGATATCGGTTGCGTGCTGAGCAGTTTGGCGAAGCCGCGCGACGCTCCTTTGGCCGTTTGGGGATGACCGATTGCGATGAAATGGCGTGAAGGATCGGAGCCTTTCACCACGCCGGCCCGGATCCTGAGTTTGTAGTTGCCCGACGGAACGTCTTTCGGATTGGGGCGAATGTCAAAGCGTTGAACCCCCCGTGAAAGTTTCAGGTAGGCACCCCGATCGTTGTGCGGAAGCTCGGCGTAGTGCTTCATGTAGCTGTGATAGCGCTGATAGGGGCTGTATAAGGCCGCAATGGCATTGATTGGATCGCTGCCGCCATAGTCGCGAGGATCGGGTGCTCCTTTGAGAAGACCAGCCTTTTGATACTTAAGAACAGGACTGGAATCATAATCCGGGTGCTTCTTACGAAGCGCGGCCACAACTTCCTGGTTTTCAGCAGCTGCGACTGCCTTGTCGACTCCTTCTTTCCAGGGGAGCCATTTATTCTCGTAGTTGTCTTCCAGTCTCTTGGTAATTTCCGCGTTCTTTGCGTTGACTGTCTTTTCCGGCTCGACCCGATGAGTCCTGGATGCCACCGCCTTTGCCTTGGACGCATTTGCATCGGAAAACGGACCTTCCAGTTCAAGCCAATCGACCCAGATGGCCGGCGGCGTGCCGTAACCGTTCTCGCGCTTATGGGCGTAAAATTCTCGTTTGAGTGCCTTTTGGTTACCCTCGGGTCGGCGTTCATGAATGCCGAATTCCCGTGGCGTCTTCGAGCCAATGGTGAGTGTGGTCTCGATGATCCCGGGATTTTTTTCCGTGCCAATCACCTGAAGGCTGGCAATTGGCTTGCCCGCGAAACCCGCCGGAACCTGATTGATGCGTTGGGGGTGACCAACTTCAATGAAATGGCGGGAAGGATCAGAACCTTCAACCACGCCGGCTCGGATCCTGAGTTTGTAAGTTCCCGGTGGAAGTTTTTTGGGATCTGGCGTGATGTCGATGCGTTGGATGGCCCAGGCACGCTTCAAGTAAGTGCCGCGATCACTCAGAGGCAGTTCAAGGTAGTGCTTCATGTAGGCATGGGTGCGATCATATCCACCCTGAAAAGAGAATGAAGCATCGTTGGCGTCCCGAAAGCCAAATTTTTTGGCATCAGGTACACCTTTGAGCAGATTGGCGTTCTGATAGAGTCGGATGCTGTCGGTCAGATCGTCCAGCTCGTACTTCTCACGAAGCTGGTCGAGAACCTTCTTGTTCTCAGGAAGCAGTGCGGCCTTGTCGACTCCCACCTTCCATCGCAGATAACGTTCCTGAATCTCCTCCTGCTTCTTCATGTTCTTGCGACTTTGGACATTGACGGTATTTTCCGGCTCGACTCGGAAGGTCCTTGTTTCCTGTCCCTGTGCCGCATGACGTTCGAATGCTTCATCGATAGCCTGGCGGCCTAGTTGAAGGTACTGCTCGATCTGATCGCTGGACACGAATTGCGAGGAGCCGACCGTGTCAAACGTTCCCGAAGCCCCATCGGTGGGCAGTGACCCGACATCGACTTGGACGCCAGTCAAATGTTGGATGGTGCTGAAATACTCACGGCGGTTGAGACGTCGCATTGTGATCCTGCCACCGGAATCTGATAACGCTTTCCTGGCAGTGACCATGGTGAGAGCGAGATCATCAAGAAAATCGGTTTTTTCGCTGTTGCCTGGTTGCTCGGAATCTTCTGGTGGCATTTCACCGGCATTGAGAACATTAAGAACTTTTTGCCAGAGTTCCGCCTGCTCGATGTCGGTAATTCGAAACGGTAGTGTTTCGAGATCGACTTTGCCTTCACGAGTTGCAGAATCGTGACAGTCGAGGCAGTGAGCCTTGAAGAAGCTTCGATGTTTTTCAGGAAAGATTGCTTCTGGACCAGCGGCCTGCGCGCATGCACAAACCAGAAATGATGCGAGACCAGATAGGTAGAGAAAACGATTCATCAATTTGTCCTTGCCCGTTACGAAGTTTGCAAGTTCATTCGGTGTCTGCATGCGGTTCAACTGTCTTTCGCTGGTGAAACTTGTGGAAGTGCTTTCAGGTACGTCAAATCCGAGCTGACAGCGTCAGGGATGGCGTCGGTCGTCTTTTTTGATGCGGTGGATTCAGTATTTTCATTTTCTGCCAAATTCCGGGTGAGCCACGATGGCGTGAATTGCTGCGCGAAGAGAAAAATCTTCTTGAGCGATTGAACTGAAGATTGCGTCGATATGCAGTCGGTCGGCACGTGTGACGTCGCGGCCATGGGCATAGCTGACGAGTTTTCCGATGATGCCTTTGAAAATCTTTTCCTTGTCCGCCAACAAAGCAGCCTTGAGCGTTGGTAAGTCATGCACTTCCATGCCGTTGGGGAGTGTCATTGAGGCATCAATTGGAACCGTGGTGAATTTGAGTTTTTTCTGGAACGTTGTTCCTTCCAACTTGGCGGGAAGTTCTTCAATGTGGCGATATTCTTTGCGTTTGCGGCCTACAGGGTCGTAGTATTCAAGCGCAAAGCCCAAGGGATCGATCTTTGAATGACAGCGGGAACAGCTTTCAAGCTGTTGGTGTTTCAGGATGGCTTCACGGATTGTGGTCGTGCCCCTGATATCCGGCTCGTTGATCAATACATCAGCGGGTGGCTCGATCCGCTCGTTGTAAAGATTCTTGAGGATCCACGAGCCTCGGTGTATCGGTGATGTAGCGAAGTCTGTGGAAGTGAGCTTGAGGAATCCGGCTTGAGCCACAAGTCCACCTCGTTCACTCCTGGCGGGAAGTTTGACTGGCACAAAGTCACCCCCTTCGATTTTTGGCAGGCCATAGAAGCGAGCCAGGCGGTCATTGGCCATGACAAAATCCGAGTCGATGAAGTGTTCCATGCTGAGCTCATTCTCCAGCAGGTGGCGAAACAGCTCTTGGCCTTCACGAGCCATGGAATCGACCGTCATGCGGCGAACATTCTTGAACACGCGGACATCAGGACCGAAGTCGTCCACTTTGTCGAGTTGCAACCACTGGCGGGTGAAATTGTCGATGAAGCGGTCAACTCTGGAGTCTTCGAGCATCCGCTCTACCTCGGCTGCCGGATCCCTGCCAAGGACGCCGCTGCTGGCCGCAGCGAGGAGCTTGGCGTCTGGAACCGAGTTCCAGAGGAAATACGAAAGACGATGGGCCCGTTCAATGTCACTCAGTTCAGGCGATTCGGACTTGTAAATGAAATGGGGTGAAGTCAGTAATGCAATCAGCACGCTGCGGGCGGTCGCAGTCATCGAGGCACCGGACGTTGCCTGGCTTTCTGCAATTTTGACAAATGATTCACGGTCTTTCGCCGCCAATGGTCGCTTTGTGAGTAGCAGCGCGAGGTGGTCTACCAGTTCTGCCGGTTTCATGTCTGGTCTGGGCAAGATGGTTTTCATTGCAGCGGTCGGCCATTGGGGCGTCAGCGGACCGGTCACCTTTAAATGCGAGAATCGCAGCGTGGGACCCTTGGGCGGATTCTTTGCAAGACTCCGTCCTGGTACGCGGGCGCTGTCGAAGGTAAAAGCCAGTTGGTCGCCAGCCTTGAGCGTGAGCCTTGTTGAAAAGCCTTTTGATCCATGCGGCATGGGGATTCGGCGGATCGTCTCAAAGCTGGTGGGGTGACGGCCGTCACCAAGGTTGATCCCGATGATCTCGCTTTCGTTGGATTCATCGGAACGCGCCTTCATGTCGATCTGGTATTCCCCAAATGCAGGTATGGTGAACTGATCATGGGCTTCTGGATCGATGGAAATATGCAGATTGCTGCGGTAGGGGCGAAAACCCGTCAGAACATACTCATCTTCGTCCCGGTAATCGCCACCTCCGCCGGTAGCAAAATTCTTGCTGCCGTGAAAATGTCGCACATCAAATTCCCATGTGTTCTTCACAGGCTTGGAGTCTGGCAGCACACGATCAGCAATGAAGCGTGCTGTCTTGAGATAGGCCATTACCTGATGGGGCGACATCAGATGTGCCTCGCCAAACTTGTCAAAGCCGTGCTCCGTATGGTCGGGTGGCAGTAAACCATTGAAATCAAATTCCGTGCCAAACAGATCACGTATCGTGTTGGTGTACTCATCGCGAGTAAGCCGCTTCAGAGGATTGGCGGGGCGTGTCTTGAGCAGACGTTTCTGAAGGATCTGCAATACCTCTGCCACTGCCTGGGATTTTGGCTGTGGAGCTTCTTCTGGTGGCATTTCGCCAGCTTCAAGGACGTTGGCAATGGTTTCCAGTAAATCCTCATCATCGATGAAGGTGGAAAGTGGCATGTCAAGACGAACTTCGCCGTTCTGTTCCTGTGATCCGTGGCACTCAATACAGTTCTGGGCGAAGAACTGTTCCAGAACAGGTTCCGCGCGAACATTGGCGTTCAGGAACATGCCCAGCAGGAGTACGATCCACAGCGGCCGCATCATGACAGCACCTCGAAAGCTCCGGTGCTCTCCCCGAAATGCTCATTTTCTGCACCGAATAACTGAAGCAGCCCAAGATACAGGTTGCTCATTGGCACGTCCTTTTCTCGGCGATGGCCAGCATTCTTCATGCGGCTGTCAAAAACGAGAGCTGGCAAGTCGTCGAAATTGTGAGAATTGGCACTGCCCATGGAGGCGGTTAAGAGTGTGGTTGTTTGATCGAAAAGGGAGCTGTTTCCAACTTGACGTTCCTTCATCGTTTTCAGTGAACCACTGATACGTTTGAGAATTGCGTGTTCCAGCATGAGAAGGCTCTTGATCTTTTCCGGTTTCTGACCGTGATGCGAAAGATCGTGGTAGTTGCCACTGAGTTCCGGTTCTTTGAAGCCTTCCCAGAACGGTATTTGAACCGTGACTGCACGTGTTGAATCCGTTTCGAGCGCAAGGACGGCAAGATCGAGTAAGGTGCCCACGTACTCATCCACTGATTTGCGATTGAAATCATCCAGCTCGTAATTCACATCCGGTTTGGAGCGATTGGCCCAGTGAGCGCGACGGTTCACGATCTGCTCGACTTCGCGTACTGAGGTGAGATACTCATCCATCTTTGCACGATCGGTGGCATTCAGACGCTTTTCCATGGATCTGGCCTGCGAGAGCACTGCATCGAGAATGCTCCGGTCCTCGGCCAGTACTTGCTGTTGCATCCTGTCGTCTTCGTTGACCTGAAAAAGCAGATTGAAAATCTTCCGGGGTGAATCGATTTGATGCACCGGTAACCCATACTTGTCCCATGAAATCTGGGAAAAATTGAGGTTTTCACCAGCCTGGAAAACCAGCGATTTGAACCGGGTTTCGTCGCCGATCATGTCGGCAATCGCCTGGTCAATCGAAAGTCGGTTCTTGCGATGCAATTTGTTGAAGTACCCGGACAGAATGCCCACGCAGGGTGTGTGCCCGAAGCCATTCTGTACTGCCGGGTTGTTCAGCCCACTGAAAATTTTCAGTTGACCGAAGTGATCAGAAAATTCGTTCAGCAACGCCGGAGCGTCATCCCATGATCCATCCTCCTCGGGAATCAGTTCGGGCTGATAGAAGCTGAGGTGATTCACGATGGTCAGCAGACGACGTGGGGATGCTGACTCATTGACTTGCCCCAGACTTTCCAGACGGGGTAGTAACAAGGAAACACCAGCTGCGGTCAGAAAGGTACGTCTTTTCATCGTCTGGCGTCGCATGGTCATTGGCATGGAATCTGGAAGGTGATTCCGGTTGAAATCAGTAACGTGGGAACTGGTGTGAAATCTGTTCATTTGCCTGTTCGCAGAAAGAAAGCTGCATGCCTCTCAAACTTTCCACTCCACTTCGATCCGATCGGCAGCGTCTAAGTCTGCAGTTCCTTCACAACGCCCGTGCTATCACCATGTTGTTGCGTCTGGATGCCGAGTCCCTGCAGCATCGTCAACCACACGTTGCACAGCGGGGTATCTTCTGCCAGCACGATGTGTTGACCAAGTTTCAGATTGGCACCGCCGCCGGTTATCACGGTAGGGCAATTGGTCAGGTAGTGAATCGAGCTGATGTTTGAACCGAAGGCGACAGCAGTGTTGTCAAAAAGGCTCGAACCGTCGGCTTCCCTGACGGCTTTGAGTTTGTCAATCAGTCGGGCGAGTAGTTCACTGTGGGTTTTGTCACGCAACTTGGAAGCTTCCATCCGTTCGCCGGGAGAGTAATGGCTGACATTGTGGGAACTTGGTTTCAGGTTGAGGCTGTTCAACAGGCTCTGGCCGGGCATGCGATAGGTGAGTGCACGCGTGCTATCTGTCTGCAATGCGGCGATGATCAGATCCTGCATGATCTCGATCTCGGCTCTACCCTTCAGTCCCGGTTCAGGTTCCTGCAGAGGAGCTTTGGCTTTGGGGATGTCCAGCCATAACTCGTCTTTTTCAAGACGGGTTTCGATATCGCGAATGCCTTGAAAGTATTCATCGAGTTTGTCGGTGTCAGTCTTGGCGAGACCACGCTTGACACTTCTGGCCTGGGTGAGCACGGCATCAAGGACACTTCGGTTTTCAGCAATGGCTGCCTGACGTTGTTCCAGCGGCATGTCATCTGCCGAGAACAGTTTGTGGAAAACCTGAACCGGATCGTTCTGGCCAGCGACTGGCTTGCCTCGCTGGTTCCATGCCAATGAAAGGCCGGGGCCATGGCCTTCGAGACTGGCAGCATTCAATTGAAGCGATGAGAACCGGGTGTCCTGACCCAGGTGCTGTGCAACGACCTGGTCAGCCGAAATGCTGTTGGCCATATTCTGGCCAGGCACGGAATAACGGTTTGCACCGGTGAGCCAGAAGGTGCTGCCCCAATGAGCTTCGTTGCTGAACTGATTCGAGCATCCCTGAATGACGGTAATGTCGGATTGGTGACGGGCCAGTGGAGAGAGACCCTCGGAAAGTTCGTAGTCCGCACCCGTCTGCCGAACATCCGGAAACCATGTCTCCTTGGTGACGCCGAATCCGATGCTCAGGAAAACACAACGTTTTGAGGGAGCGGAGGGCACTTTGGACGCAGCCGACGCAAAACGGCGAAACCCGATGGATTCCAAAGCAGGTAACGCAATCAGCGCGCCGGTTCCACGCAGGAAATGGCGGCGGGATGGCTGTGAAGGGATGAATTTACTCACGTGATCACTCAATGGTGCTTGAAGGGGTTGAAGTATTTACTTTCCAGATCGCATCGTTGGCAATCGAAAACGAACCCATTGTTTTTTCTTCCAGGTGCTTCAACAGATTGTTCAATTCAGGCAATTCCGAGTCCTGTGGTGACTCGGTCAGAAACAAAGGCCACTTGGGTTGGCCCCAGAAAGTTTCCTCGTATTGCTCGCCTTCCCGTTCAATCAGCAGCAGGCCTGATGTCAACCTGCCGCCAACTTCACCGAACAGAATGTCGATCTGAACAGGATCAGTTGTTACATCAATCCAGTCACTGCAGGCAAAACCCGCTGATGCAATCAGGCAGGGAAGTGCGGGATTGTCGGTTCGGGCGATGCCCAGATTCTTGAAGGATGAATCGTGGCGTGATCCTTCAAACACCGGCTTGCCGTCCACTGCCACCAGCAGATGGTTGTCGGCGTATCCCCAAAAACGGTACCGACCAGCGACAGGTGGCAATACCTCACCGTGATACCACGACAGCCATCCGCCTGACTCGTGATACGGTTCCAGTTCCGATCGCCTTGGGAAATCGTGATAGGCTCCCGCAATGCCACGGAAACTGATCGGCCGACTCTTCTTGAGTGGTTCCAGGCATGTGGTGTCCCTGAATCCAGATTGAATCAAGGGAAGCAAGTCGCTGCCGATGCGGTCCTTACTCAGCATGGACTTGTTCAGTCGGGACGATGTCGGGTAGCCGATCATCAGTCCAGACAGGGATTTTGTGGTCACCTCGGTTGCTGGTGATTTCAGTCCGGGTAAAGCGAGCGATGCGCGTGAAGCGGTTCGCTTTTTCGTTCGTCCATTCTGATCGAACTTTGCAAATTCACCTTCATGCATGAACGACGCAGGTTCATAGTCGTTCGATGCAACGCTGATTTTTCCGTCGAGAACCAATACCTCTGAGCCAACGGAGTTAGCTGTTACGACAAAACTCGTTCCCAGATCAATGAACCTGCGCTGTTCTGTATCGACAACAAATCCGATTCCCTGGGGAGGAACCACCAGTTTGACCTGTCCGTTCAGCAGAGTCATGCGTTTGTCGTTGTCCAGTCGGGCTCGAAGCGGAGCCGTCGCAATGACGTGAACACCGCTGTTGCGAAACGCCAATTCAACCAGTCCGCTCGACATGGAAAGTAACTCACCCGCATACAGTTCACTGCCTTTTTTCAGCTCAGCCGCATATTCATCTGACACCTCGCCTTCAACACGAATGACCCGTGCGATGCCGGTTCCGGTTCGGATGACCGATTCATCATTCGAAAAAAACCAGCCGAATGTTGCCAAAGCCAATGAGGCAGCGATGACTGCGACGATCGTCCAGCCGGTGGTTGAACGTTTGCGTTCAACTGATGTTTTGGGGCCACTTTGGATTTCCGACCAGGGATCACCACCCTGAGTCGCATCCCTGTCCATGGCGAGCTGTTGCCATTTGGTGTCAATGGTTGCGTAGGATCGCAAGCGGGAACGTGCCTCCGGATTGCTGCGGAGCAGTTGTTCCAGAGATTCAAGTTCCGCGGTACTGATGATGCCACTGAGGTACCGCTGCAACAGGTCGTCGTCTTTCTCTGAAAGGCTGTTTTTCGTCATGTTGTGATTCCTGGCAGCTCGCGACTGACACAGCGCCGTAATTGGATCCGGATTCTCGCCAGCATTTGATAGAGAGAGCCTTCCGTCTTTCGCATTCGTTTTGCCATTTCCCGGATGGTTGTTCCATGGGAGTAGGCGGTGATTGCGAGTTCACGTCGATCGTCAGGCAACTTGGAGATGCACTGGTCCAGAACTCTCAATTGTTCTTTCCGTAAATCCATCTCGTTTGCGCCCTCATCAGCAAGCATCAAGAGAATATCCTCCGACAACACAAGTCGATCGCGGGCATGTTTTCGGCGTGCCGACAGTATTTCGTAACGTGCAACCAGGCATGACCAGGGCCCGAAAGCTGCGTGATCATCGAGGGTGGGAAATTTTCGTAAAGCGGCGATGCTGACCTCCTGCATCACATCGTCAACTTCCTGAGCCCGGGGGCAGCAGGATCGAACGAAGGCTCGCAGTTCAGGCTCGTGTTTCATCCAGAGCCGCAGGAAAGTCTCGTGTGGATTGGCTGTTTTGTTGTCCACCATGCTACCTCGTTGCCTGGTTCCTACCCCCTGATCGCTACCGATGATCGCGGGATTCAACGCAAAATTTTCGGAATTATATGAGAATTCCCAAATATTGCCTGCCTTTGCTGCGATGCCCCGTGTGCACGTGCTCGAAATCCCTTGCCGCTGCTGATGCCGTTTGTTCTTCGTTATCGGAAATCCGCCGCTATTCAGGGAACGATCCTGCAATGAGCTTGCAATCCTGCCCCTCGCAATATTGTCATTCATTCTGCTGGAATCACGTCAATTATCGTCCGGCTTTCCTCGCATCACAGTGGCTTGAAGAACTACAAAACACATTTTCATGGTTATCCGGATTTGGCAGGGTCGGTCGAATGGAAGTCGTCCGCAGGTCAAGGAATCTGAGGGGGCCTGGAGGTATGTCTGCGCGCGGGATGTTGGAGCATGAGATGTTCCAGATTACAGGTTCTGATTGACATCACCCGAAGCCCCATTCACCACCTTCCGGTAGTTTTGTCAGCTTGGGGGAAAAACAATTTACCAGCGGGTTTTTCACAGCGGTGCGTGTGTCGTCGTGGGTTGGGGCACTCGAAACTGCTTTTGGCGTATCGCAAGGTCGTAGCGGATTTCCACATGGCCTTTGGCTGTTGCTGTGCAAGTTCCCGGATTTTCTTCTGGTCATGCTCCGGGCTCAGGAATGTACAGGCATTCTTCTGCTATCTTCAGGAGGTTCAATGGAGATACCGAAGGGTCGCACACTTAGGTAAACGGGGGTACGACTTGGGCCAGTATGTTGTGCAGATTGTGATGAAGTGACAGGTCGCTGACGCTTGTCACTCGTCAGGAGTTACCATTTTTTCGATCGGTTCTTCCGTTTATTTTTCGATCGGTTCTTCCGTTTACCGAGTCAATGTGAGTGGGCTGAAGTCATGGCTGAAGGCAGGAGTTCAGAGGATATGAATCCAGAGGACGAAAATCCTGATGAGGAAAGTCTCCGAGAGGGCAGCGAGCAGCAGGAAAATTCCAAGCCGAATGCTTCAGGCGATGGGGAAACGCTTGACGCGGCTGGGGCTGGAAATGGAGATGGGACGGAGAGGGATTCAACGGCAGAGACAATCTTCGGTCCCTCATCGAATACTGAAAAATCAGCCTCGAAGCATGGTTTTCCTCGTTCAGGAAACTTTGATGCGCCCTTTCATCACGGAAAGGACATTGCAAGACTTTCAGAGGGCAGATACCACATCCGGCAAAAGCTTGGAAGTGGAGCCATGGGCATCGTGAACCTTGCCGAGGATTCGCTGATTCAGAGGCCCGTGGCCGTGAAAACTCTCAAATCTGAGCGAAGTGCAAAACGGGTGAAGGGGTTTCTTCGCGAAACCCGTGTGCAGGGCAAGTTGCAACATCCCAACATTGTCACGGTCTACGATGCGGGCATTGATGACGCCGGTGAATTTGCAATTGTGATGCAGTATATCCAAGGCA
This sequence comes from Rubripirellula sp., assembly GCA_012270065.1. Taxonomy (GTDB): domain Bacteria; phylum Planctomycetota; class Planctomycetia; order Pirellulales; family Pirellulaceae; genus Rubripirellula. The sequence continues at coordinate 76,034 of JAAXJB010000102.1, forward strand.
GGAATCTCGCGGTCGTGATCGAAAGTCTCAGGGCTGGCGATCGCCGGGACCGTCAACGTTTTTCGTTGGAGGCCAAACTGGATGTTTTCACGGCTGTGATCAACGCGCTGTCCTACGCCCACAGTCATCAATTGATTCACTGTGATGTGAAACCTGCCAACGTGATTGTTGGTGATCATGGCGAAGTGTGGCTCGCTGACTGGGGAATCGCAAGAATGCCCTCCGGCATGCAGACTGGGATGCAATCGACGGAAGAGCAGATTGCCGGACTTCACGACAAGCCAAGGACCACGGTGCCGCTTGAGTATGAAGAAGTGGTTCGCGAAGGGGCGATTTTTGGAACGCCGAGGTACATGTCGCCGGAGCAGGCCCGCGGCAACGTGAGCGAAGTTGACGCCAAGAGCGACATCTACAGTGCTTTCATTCTGCTTTATGAAATGTTGACGTTGAGTGATTGGGTGTCCAGCAATTTGACTCTCAAAGACACACTTCAGGCTGCCATGAATCGGCCGTCACCTTCTCTGCATGATGCCGCGTTTGATCAGGTCAATGAGGAATCGATTCCGACTGAGTTGCGGTATTTTCTGCAGAAAGGACTCGCACGCAAACGGGAAGAACGCTTTCGCGATTGTGGCGAGGTTTTGCAGGAGTTGCTCCGGATCCGGAACGGGAACTTCGCGATTCGATGCCCCATCACATTGGTCAAACGCCTGCAGAATTTTTTGGGTCACGCAATCGACCGGCATCCCAGAATCGTCATCTTTCTGCTGATTTTCATGCTCGTGATCTGGGTTGGTGGAATCGTCTTCGGCGCCCTGTATCTATTTGGCTGATCCATGACTTGGCTGCACGACGTTGACTGCATGACGTTGACTGCATGACGTTGACTG
>JAAXJB010000102.1:77023-78765 GCA_012270065.1 Rubripirellula sp.
GACGTTGACTGCATGACGTTGACTGCATGACGTTGACTGACAGAGTCAGGTGTTTCTGGCGGCAAAGTCCGGGACGTATTCCAGTTTGGGTCCGCTTCCAGGGTCGCATCCGCGTTCAGGGTTGGGGCCGATTGCCACTTTCATCCTTGAGGCCGTCCATCTTGCTTGCGTTGACGCCGGTGGGTGCTTTTGGCCATGGTGTTTCACCGGGAGCCCATTCTTTTGGCTGCGTCGCACGAATGTCTTCGACGGTTTTGATCAACCAGCGCGGAACATCGTCTTGTTCCTGCAAACCATACACATAGGGAAGCGGTGGATCCATCAGCAGTGGCTTGTTGCCCAAAGGCGGGCGTTCCTGGCCAACTGCATCAAGTCGGATTTGCAGTTTTTCCACCAGGTCTGGATGTTGAGCGGCGATGTCTGTTGTTTCAGAAGGATCCATGCGAATGTTGTAGAGTGCATCCCCCATCAGTTTGAAATCACCTTTTCGGATTGTGGGGACGCGGACACTGCCAGTCACGTCAAAGATGATCTCATCCCGTGGGCTGGCTGTTTTTCCGAATAGCATCCTTGTCATGTCGATGCCGTCGACCGCGTTCTCGCGACTTGCATTTCCGTTCGCCAGAGTCAGGAACGTCGGAAAGAAGTCAGTGATGAACATCAAACCGTCTTTGGTCGTTCCGGGGTCCGTGTGGTCCGGCCAGCGAATGATTGCTGGTTGTCTTACTCCGCCCTCGAATGTCGTGTTTTTGGTGCCGCGGTAAGGTTTGCTCATCTCTTCCAGAACCGGGCCGTTGTCATTGGTGAAAACAAGCAGAGTGTCTTTTCGAAGTCCGTTCCGGTCGATGGCTTTCATGATTCGTCCGACCGCACTGTCGAGGCTCGCGAGCATCGCCGACCGGATCGCGAGTGGATCTTTCGGGTCACCGTTGAATCCTGGCGGAGGATTGAGCGGTCCGTGTACTGCATTGAAAGCCACATACATGAAGAACGGCTGCTTGTTCCCTCGCCGTGAGTCGAGGACTCGTTCCGCTTCTGCAGCGATCAGGTCTGTCGCATAGCCATCTTCCTGAACTGGTTTCTGGTTGCGATGCCAGTCGTAAACCGCAAATCTCGCTGGGGCATTGTGAACAATTGTCTTTGTGTAGTAGTCGATTCCCCAAGCGTAGTGCCCGTATTGGTGGTCAAATCCTTGCCCCATCGGCAGATGCTCGGGAAGCCATTCTCCCAAGTGCCACTTGCCCATGATGGCAGTAAAGTAACCGGCTTCTTGAAGAGCTTCTGCAATGGTGCGCTCATTTGTGTCCAGAGCATGAATCCGTCTTGTTGGTTCCCCGTTGGAATGATAGGCGAGCTTCAAACCCAGTTTGGCAAGGTAGCTGGGCTTGCCGAAATCCTCCGAACGCCAGTCGCTCCAGGTCCGGAAAGCGTACTTGCCTGTCAGAAATGCCGCTCGCGTCGGAGCACAAACGCTATGGGTGTAAAACTCGGTCAGACGCATCCCATCGTTGGCGAGTTGGTCGATGTTGGGAGTCAATGCCGGATCGCCACCGTTGAACCCCGGTTGGTTCCATCCCATGTCGTCTGCGAGGATGAAAACAATGTTGGGACGCTCCGCAGCAGTCGCTGGAGAACCAATCAGACAGGCGGTGATCAGCAAGGAACAGACTTGGAGAAAAGAGATGTGGCGGTTCATGTGGTTGATGGATTCTTTTGAAGTAATAATGTTCTCAATGTTCTCA
>JAAXJB010000102.1:78865-96421 GCA_012270065.1 Rubripirellula sp.
AATGTTCTCAATGTTCTCAGCGGTCTCAGCCGACATTGACCGCTGTTGCCCAACGCGTTTCAGGCAGCCAGCGTCAACATTTTGAGCTTGTTTCAGTTCCGACCGACATGCGTTGTGGCAACGGTATTCGTAACGCGTTTGCTGGGACGTCCTTCCATTCTAGCTCAATGGTGGCCTGGTGACAGTTGTTGCTTGACAACGGTCAGCCAACATGCATGGTCGGAAACGCGATTGCCCTCAGCGAGCCGACTTTCCAGTGAATTCATTCACATCTTCAGGATAGTCCAGACTCGATGTGGTGTCCGGGCTTTCCAGGCTCATGGTGGCCGGATGACGCTGTGGGATTTCAATCCTTGGCACAGCACTGACTTGTCGCGAACTGTGATTTTCCAGTCCCGTTTGGTGTGGAAGCATCTGTGCGGAAGTACCAATTTTTGGCGTCGGTGTTGTCTCGAGTCGGCGTTGCCTGAAGTAGGCACAGTTGCTGTTGAAAGAGTGCTTCATGTGGTAAAACGTCGCTGCTCTGGGTCCGATTGCTGCTCTGGGTCCGATTGCTGCTCTGGGTCCGATTGCTGACGCAAAATGGAAACGCCTTGTAATCGCTGCGCGTATGGATCGCAGATCGACAGGGAAACGACAGAGCGTGATGGCGTGGATGGCATGTGGTGGGAAAGCTTGCTGTGCAACGCTCATTAAAACCAACTGATTCAACCATGACCGTATCCATTCATCCTGATCAGCAGGATGGCAATGTGAGTACCAACGCGAGTGTTGCAACATGAACGAAGAAAACGGCAACGCAGGCGGTTCAGGTGATTTGTCTGATTTGAATCCACTGGCACCAGATGGAGATCATCAGGCGAGCAATCCGTATCGGCCATCTGTTTCCCCGGATGAGTTGCAAGCACCTTTGCTGCCTGATTTCCGAAGCGGATTGGCAACGACGAGAAGGGGGCTGCTGACCTGTTATTTCGGAATGTGTATCGTCGTTTTTGGGATTTTCGGAGGGCTCCTGCTCGGTTTGAGTGTGGGATTCATCGGTGGGACATCGTCGATGATCATTGCGGGGCTCATTGGGATTCTGGTGGCACTTGCTTCACTTGCTGGTGTGATCGCAACCGTGGTTGGGCAGGTGATGTGTCTGGCTGTGCCGGTAAACAGCGGCTGCAAGCGGTATCTGAAAATTGTGTTGTGGATGCATTTTGCATGGCTGACATTGAATTTTGGGATACCAATTCTGTTCGGGATGACAGGATTCAGCGGCAAGTTTGCCTTCGTCACCGAGGGACTGGTTTCCGTGCTTGGGTCACTGACTCAGCTTGTGGGTCTGGTCTGCTTTGTCATTTTTCTTAAGAAGTTGGCGTTGTACCTTGGGCAATTGGACCTGGTATCCACTGCATCATCGATCATGTGGTGGGGAGGTGGCTTGGGGATCTGCTGCCTTGTCATGATGTTCGTGTCCGTGATTGCCTCGTTTGGTCCCGGTGGCTGGTTTGCGCTGCTTCTTCTCGCGTTTGTGGTCGTGGCTATCATGGTGACGTGCTTACGTTTCCTGCGGCTGATTTACGGGATCGCTAACGCCATCAGGGATGGTGGGGCGTGAAGGCAATTCGCATCGCTGATTTTGGCAAGAGCCAACGCCATTGCTCGTGCACCGTTGAATGCAGATTCAGATGCCAAGACGACGAAGCAGCCGGCGGTTCCACATCTTCGCGGACGTGATCTTTGCGCACGCGCGAAAGTACAGATGGCCATGGGTGAACTGGAAGCTGCGCAGGAAGATGTGCAACAGGTTTATCTTGAGGTGAATCGCAAGGCTGGTTGGTTGAGCATGCGGACAAGTGATCTGGATGAGATCGAAAAACTCAAGGCGACCGTGCTGGCGGTGGGCGAACAGCCCGACTCTGAGTAACCCACTTCGATGGGATCCAGCCGGACTTGCTGCCGCAAACAATTCGCTGGCATTGGTTCGGTCCTTGAGGCCATCAGGTGTAACGCAACATCGGTAACCGGTGACGAAGAGTCTGGATGGCATCGCCTCGCGTTTTTTTGATTACCGTGTTGTTGTCGAAGCTTCGGTATCAATTTTTCGGATGCTCTGCGCGTTGGAAATGGATGCCTGGTCTCCTGCCCCTTCTGGTGAAACCGCCTTTTTTGACTGCTGCGGCAAATCTTCACGCTGATGGGTGAGTTGGCGGGTAGCCTCCAACGCTTCTGCCTTGGCAATCTCTGCTTGCGACCTCGCATCGTTCAACTGTCGCATCGCCTTCAAGACACAGCTCCAGCCCTCGGCGGCAGCTTCTTCTGTCTGTTCTGCGGAAATTTTGATTGCCAGAATGGCGGCTTTCTCCAGTTCCATGTCATTGCGGGTGGCTTCCAGCGAGATGCGATTGAGCTCAATTGCCTTGCGCGTTTCTTCAAGTGAGGTGATTTGGTCAGCAAGGGAGTTCTGATAACGAGCCGCTTCGTTCTGTGCCTCTCGTGCTTTCTTTTCTGCTTCGTCCGCACGGGTGATTCGATTTTCGACTTCGTTTTTCAGCTGAGTGACTTGTTCGAGTTCAATCTTCACAAGCCTTTGCTGATCCACCAGTTCAGCTTTTGCCTCTGCAGCGATTTTCTTGGCGGCTTTCGCAGCAGCAATCGATTTCGTGGATGCGATTTGTTGTTGTTCGGCGGCTGCGAGGGCTGCTTCTGCAGCCCGTTGTTCGGAGATTGCAGCGTCTTTTTCACTGCTGACAGTTTTCAATATCAGCTCCGCCTCTTCTCTCGCCTGTTCTGCATCAGCGAGTTCCCGTTTGGATTTGGCTGCTGCACGGTCGACTTCCTGTTTGATTTTCAAGGCCAGCTCTTTTGCCTTTGTCGCATTCGCTGCGTCCCGGGCTGCTTTCTCAATGATCGTTTGAGCGTCTGCGATCTCTTTCTGAAGTTCGACTTGCCGCTGGTCGATTCCGGTTTTTGTTTTTGCATTGTCTGCTTGCATGGCTTTGGTTGCAGCAAGTAGCTCTTCAATTTCCATTTTTACTGCGGCAACAGCGGTTTGTTCGCTGGCTGTTTTCGCCGCCGTTGCGTCTGCTTCCTGTTTGATTGCCTCCATTCTGGAGAGTCTGGCTTCAGCATCTCTCAAGTCCTGTTGAGCTGTCTGCTGTATTTTTTCAGCGAGTTTGCGGTCCGTTGCGGCAGCAAGTTGTGCAGTTTTGGCTGCATCCAGTTTTTCATTGGCTTCCACCATTTTTGCTGCTGCCGTCTGCTGTGCCATCTTCGCCTCGTGACGCAGTTCCTGAGCATCCGCCAGTTGCTGTTGTGAATCTGCATTCATCTGCAGTGCCGCCGCGTGAAGAGCATCAGCTTCTGATTTGGACCGTTTGGCGCTCTTTGTCATGGCTTGTGCATCTGCCAGATTCTCGATTGCCCGGGCGGCGGTTGTATCGGCGTTTTGTCTGGCCTGTGCTGCTTCTTGAAACAGTTTCTCAGCAGCGGCCAGTTTCTGTGACGCGTCTGCCTGGGCGTCAGTTGCCTGTTGGTGCAACGTTGCCGAGGCTTCTCGCATGGCCGACGCTTCGCTGAGTTCGCGTTCTGATTGGGCAAGAGCCTTGCTTGCAATCTGTTGTGCTTCCCTTGCCTCGGCCTTTGCACTGGCGAGTTCTATTTTCTGCTGTCGTGACAGTTTGGTAAGGCGAGTCAACTCGGCCTGGTTGCAACCGAGGGTCGAAAAAGCGATCAACGTCAATGTTATGAATGGAAGGGTTTTCATGATGATCTCGCTAAATGCGCTGGCGAATGATACGAACGATGCCTCAACGAATCAGTCAGCCGTCGTTGATGAGCCATGAAATGAAATTGCGCAAAAACGATCGGCTATGTAATTTGTTTCGGTCAGGCAGGCCGATCCGGATACGAAAAATAGCGTTAACGGAGTTTACCCTTCGTACTGGTTGTTCTGGCAATCCAGTCTGGTTTGACGGGATTGGGAAATGATCCAAAAGCATCTCAGCCAAACTCATGTTTCTGAACAGGATGAACCCCGGGATTGGTTCTGGACATCCCGACTGTGGAGATGGTGCGAACACTTCGACTTTCTTCTTGAAGCAATCAGAAAGTGAGAGAGTTCACCCGTGTATGCGGGGGTTTTGTTTTGGCGGACCTATGATTCGCCCCATGCTCTGTGAAAATCAAGCCCGTCGAGGCTGCTCAGGATTTGAATGAAAACGATGGTTTGAAGTGGTGAACGTGACTGCAAATGTTCTCGCATGACGACGAAAACGATCTGCAGGATTAGAGCGGGAGTGTCAGAGGATTCGGTTGTGCCGGATCATTTTGGCCACTGCAGGAGAGTTTTTCCGGATGAGTCACTGAGGCGAAGTTGGCGGATCGAAGCTTTCCCCGGTCCGTCGCAGACATCCAGTCGGAGTTGTTGAATGGACTTGTCTGTTTTGATTGGGATGCTGACTTCCTGCCACTCTTGGCTGTCCCTCGCCGTGAATGGAATGAGCGTGCCTTTTGGAAGAGTCGTTTGACGGTCGGTGGTGAAAAACAGATCACCATCGTTATCAGCATTGAAGTCTGCGTCAGTTGTTCGCTTCAACTGGAAGCTCAAACTGTAGGGGCCAGAGGGTAGTGAATGGCTCCGCAGATCGAAGGCGATGCCTGGGTCTTCTCCTGAAAAGATGAGATTCAGGATGCCATCCTGAATTGTGAGTTTTGTGTTTTTTCTTGCACGCATTGGCTTGCCACCGCCGCGTCTGTTTTTTGTACCTGTTAGGCCAGTTGGTTTCTCTGAATCAAAATTGGTCCATTCGCGATTGCTGTGCACTGGCTGGGCTTTGGTCGTGGGAGCGTAACTGCCGGCTGGAGCATGGAGAACATCGCGGGCGATTTGTGTCCATTTTTCAACCATCGCGTCAAGCCGATCGGGTTGCTCAGCAGCCAGATCATGTAGTTCAGTCCGGTCTTTGGCGAGGTTGTACAGTTCCCACGCTTCACTCTTGAAACTGACGATTTTCCAGTCACCATCGCGCAGCCCACGATCCTTGGAAAATAACAGGTGCAATGGCTCACGACGTTCAAGGCTTTTGCCATGAAACGCCGGGCTGAGTGTGATTCCGGAAATCGGGCGCAGGTCACGGTCGGGCCAGGTTTCTGGCAGTCCGCTCTGAGTGATGTCCAGCAGAGTAGGCATCACATCAATCAGGTGGGCTGGCTGATCGGTGATTGACCCACGCTGCGTTTTCAAGCCCGACGGCCAATGGACAATTGCCGGCGTTGAAATCCCGCCCTCGAACTGGTTCTGCTTGTAATACCGGAAAGGTGTGTTACGCGCCCACGCCCAGCCAGTTGAATCAGCCAGACTGACCTCGCCATTGGTCGGTTCAACGTTGAGTAATGGTCGACGGCGGTCATAGGGGCATGCACCGTTGTCGGAAACGAACAGAATCAATGTGTCGTCGAGTTCATTGTTCTGCCTTAGGTTCGCGACCAGACGACCAATTTCCTGATCCACACGGTCGATCATGGCTGCCAGCGTTGTCATCCGGTTTGCTTCATAATTCTGCCGCCATGGTTCCATCTCTTTCCAGGCTGGAATGTGTTCCGGCCGCGGACTGGGTTGGAGCGATTGTGGAAGCAGCCCCAGTTTTTTCTGCTTGGCAGCCCGTTGTTCGCGAACTGAATCCCAGCCGTTGTCATATTTTCCTTTGTATTTTGCGTAATCCTGCGGAAGCGCATGCAAGGGAGCATGGGGCGCGTTGAAAGCAACGTACAGGTACCAGGGTTTCGCTGTGCTACGTGCCTCTTCAAGGAACTTCAAGGCATAATCAACATCTGCCACCGTTGTGTAGAATCCAGTCTCGGGGACAGTCCATGGCTTGCCGTTGAGTCGAAACGTTTTGTCTCCTTTGAAGAAATTGCAGGCTCCGCTCAGGTGGCCGAAATAGCGTTGGAATCCGAAGTCTGTCGGTTCCTGGCTGAGATGCCATTTGCCAGTCATGGCGGTAAAGTAGCCCGCATTTCCAAGCGCCTCTGCTGTGGTCACCGCATGTTTCATCCTGATGTCGCCCGCGGCCAGACAGTACTGCCCGGTCAAAAGCGAAACACGTGATGAATGACATTTTGCCGTGTTGTAGAACTGCGAGAATCGGAGTCCATTGGCTGCGAGCGCATCGAGATTGGGTGTATCGATTTCCCCGCCGTAGCAACCGATATCTGAATACCCGAGGTCATCTGCCATGATGACCACAATGTTGGGTACTGTTTGATTCCTGCCCTGCTGTGGCGTGGTGGCGTCAGCTTGACTGATGAATGGCAGCATGCAGAGACTGATCGTCAGCCGCAGATCGTAAAGATTTCTGATTGCAGAGAGAAATTTCATGTTGATTGCTGTTGGGGTGGTCTGGTTTGTCATTTCGCTGATGCGACTGCCTCAGAGAGGCCGGCTCGGAGCTTGGCGACTGCAACTCAAGTCAGCATTCGATATTCGATACCGGGTCGGATTCTATCTTCCTTGTCGTTTGTTTTCGGCGACAACGACAAACCTGATGGATTGTCCGCATGTGGCTTTTCCGAACGCTGTTGTTTGTATCACAATGAAGTGGCAACATGCAGATTCGGATGCCATGGAGGAATCTGCAATGGTTCAGCTTGCAATGGTCCAGCAGTTATTTTTCCATTAGCTGCTTGAGTTCGGGTAGGATTGCCGCAGCCCAGATTTCGTGACCCTTGGTGCTCGGGTGTGTTGTGTCTGGCATCATCTCGCGAGAAAGAAATCCGTTCTCGTCCAGAAACTCGGATCCAATGTCCATGTAGCTGACATTGGGGATATCCCTGAGCAGGTCTGGCAGATAGGAGTTGAGTTCGATGATCTGTTTGCGATGTGGATGGTCCAGCTTTTCACGGCGGGGGAAGACACCAAGTACCAGGATTTTCATTTCGGGATACATTTGATGCAGTTTCTTTGCGATCGCACGAACTCCATCTGCAGCCTGTTTCGGCTTGTCGCTTCCCCAGCAGATGTTATTGGTGCCGATCATGAGGGATGCTGCTTTGGGTGGCGTCTTGAGAGGTGGGAGGTGGTCCAGACGCCACAGTACATGGTTTGTGCGGTCGCCGCCAAAGCCGAGATTCAATGCATTCAATGGTGCAAAATGCTGCTCCCACACTGTTTCACCGGGGCCGCCTTTATCGAAATTGTTGGTGATGGAATCGCCGACCATCAAAAGTTCAATGGTCTTGTTGTTCTTTGGATCATTCGCAGCTTCAATTTCTGCAATTTTCTCTGCGTGACGTGTGAACCACCATGACGCCAGGCGGACCTGTGGATTGACCGATGGATGATTGGCTTCCCGGGGATCTTCTGATCTGGTTTCTGGACTTGTGAAAAGCAACACGAGGGTACAGAGGGCAAGCATTTGTAGCAGCGGTTTTGTCGGCATCGGACTGTCCATTTGAATTTGGGTGGATTCAGGAAGCGATACAACGTACCACGTCGATCGGCAGCCGGTGGATGGGGGCCGGCTTCTGAACATTGTGTTCAAAAAACAGCCGAAGAAGTCAATTCAGGGGCGCATGGCCACAGGTTTTGCAATGGTCGTGCCGGGTGAGGCGAGTAGTCGTTAACTTATCCTGCGATCCCGGATCATACTGTGCTGGCATCGGAATCGGCCTTCGGCTTTGATGGTGTATTCCCAGAGGGCAACGGTCGCTGTCGATTCCATTACATTAATCGGTCGGGGGTCGTGGCCGTCGCAGGTAAAAATGCGGTCGGGTATTCGACGCTCTCACCGGCTCGTTCCATTTCAGGGTCTCTTTTTTGGTGCACCGTCAGCATGGCCTCCATCATTGATTGGATTGAAGAAGATGATTCCGTTCATTGCCGAATTCCACCGCTGTTTTTTCCCTTTGTGAAAGTCCCGGGTATCATCGGCATGGTGGTAAGTGCCTTCTTTGCAGTTTTCTTCAGTGCCTTCATGATCATGTTGTTTCTCACGTTGCCTGACGATGCGCCGAGAGCTTTGATCATGTCGGTTTTTGGCGGGTTTTTCGGACTGTTTTTGATTCCCGTCTGCGGGTTCATTTTCTGCAAGTCACTGCTGGTCGTCTGTGGTCGGAAACGCCTCGAATTGAATGCGAAGCAGATTTGTGTCATCACTCAGCTTGGACCAATCTGGTCGAGACGAAAGTGCCAACTTGCATCACTGGGTGGCTTTCGAATCGAAGACCTCAAGGGCGAAAAATTCAACATGGCTGTGGATTATTCGAACCTTGTTGCTGTGCAACAGGATGGTCGTGAGGTTCACCTGCTCCGTGCCTTTGCGAACGAGATCGTGGGTCAGTTGGTCGAAGAAATCCCCGGTAAAATCGAACTGGTCACAAGACGCATGGGGGGGACAATTTCGGAGACGATCCTGGCAAGTGAGGTGCAGACCGAGTTGTCGGCACCTGACCCATTTCGCATTCAGCAGCGGACGAGTAAGCCGATTGGAAGTGATCTGACGATTCAGGAAAATGGGCTTGATCGAGTGTTGGATATACCACCTCGGGGGTTGCTCAAATCAACACCTGTTCCGGTGCGATACGTCAGTTGTGCTGTTCTGTGTTTTATTCTCGTCGCGGTTGGTGGTCTTGTAGCGACATTGCTTGCCGGGAAGGTGGAGGGTCAACCAGCCGTTGGTTGGCTGTTTGCCGGTTTATTCACCTTCATCGCTGTTCTGATTGTCCTGTACCGCATCAGTGCGGCAATTCGACGAGGATCAATACGAATTGGCAGAAACTCAATGAGCTTCAGAGAGCAGTCTCTGCTCAGCCGACACGAGGTGACTTGGGATCGCGATGCGATTGATGCGGTACGCGTCGCCGTTGAGGAGCACGTGGGAGACGAGAGCGTCACTTACGAGCACTTCATTGAAGTCATTGCCGACACGGGGCGCCCCCGACATTGGTTTTCCCATCGTGATAAGCGTGAACTTGAGTGGATCGTTCACAAGATCCAGAAAGCTTTGGGGCTTGATGTCAGTGAGCCTTGACGCAGCTCTTCAAAATTCACCGAACTTCAGCATGTCTGTTCTCGCCTGACCGGTTTTCAGCAGGTGATCTCAGCCGCTTTCTTCAGGCATGCTGTCAGGCCGCCGGTGGGGCGATTCGCTGCCAGTGAGCAGCGTCTGAAGTGGGCCGCTTTATAAAAATCCGCCTGAAATAGCGAAAACGGGTTGTCGGTGGGTAGTGTGTAGTATATAGTACACGCATGGAAGGTTTTGGAGAGCATTTGCGAGAAGTTCGCGAGCGACGGCGGGCAGTGGACAACAGCTTTTCGGTTCGGCAGTTGGCTGCGCGTGTCGGCGTGGAGCCGTCCTACCTCAGTAAGGTTGAGCGAGGTCAGCAACCTCCGCCGTCAGAAAAAACAATCGCGGCTCTTGCGAGCGAGTTGGATGAGGATCCTGACGTATTGCTGGCCCTGGCAGGAAAAGTATCCGGCGATTTACAGTCGATCATTCGACGTCGGCCAAAGCTGTTTGCTGATTTGATCAGGCAATTGAAGGACATGCCGGATCACGCCGTGTTGCGTTTGGTGCGCGAGGTCCGTGATGGTGAATGGTAAGAATAAGAACATGTTTCCAGTGGAAAAGGTGAATTGAATGATTGAGCTTGCAGAAAACCAGTTGCGATTTTCTTTTCCGGATGTTCACCCTGATGCTGAATTGACGATTGAATTTCAGCGGACCCTGAGGATTCCTGACGACGGAAACGATTATCCATTGCCACCTGGTCTGGGCAATTTTCCGGTTCAGCATGTCGATGACCATGCTGGCGCCGTTCCGTCAAAATGGCTACAGCATGGAGGCGTCATGCTGCCCATGTTCCAGTCGGAAGCGATGTGGCTGAACTTCGATTCAGCATGGGTAGACGGTCATGACGTTGCCTACCCATTTGCCATTCAAGTTGCAACAGGCAAACAATGTGCAGTGAGCGGTGAATCATGGTCTGATCGACTGACACGGAGTCCACAGAACTATATGGTTGCGCCGGAACAGCCGTGGTTGGACGGTTTCGTGGTCGAAAAGGGTTGTGTTCGGCAATTCGTTGCCATGCCACTGGGCGCAGGCTATTCCGCCGAGGAGCAACTCACCGGAGAAGCGGTTCATGGTGGACTGCAGCTGGCTGTCTATCCCATGAAGCGACGTGTTTTTGAGCGTCGGTTTCCGAAGGTTCAACGGAGGATGAAATCTGAGCAGGAATTCATGTGCATGTCGATGCCATGTGCGTCGGCGCCCGACATGGGGCTTGCACCTGGCGGGCGCATGAAGCAGGAAATTTACAGTGACCCCTACGCCCTGAATGATTGGCAGATCGAAGCTCGCGGGCGTTGTTTTGTTCACCTTTGCAACTCGATGGTCTGGCAGTCGGTTACAGGAGTGATGCCACCGCATCCGGCACCGACCGCCAAGACCTACACGGAGTCGGGTTTACCGTGGTATGAGTACTATGATGATTCGATGACTGCAGTGAATGGCACCTCCACCTTGGGCGGACTAAAAAGTGTCACTCAGATTGGTGCACAGAAAGGAGAGATTGTTCTTCCTGAAAATGAATCGGTAACGCCCGACAATCTGGTCGTCTTCCGCAAAGGGCTATCCAAAGGGCAGGTGCGAGAAGGGGCGTTCTAGGAGCCACGGCAGTTCATGCTGCTCTTGTGCTGCCAGGAATTGTGACAGAAATCAATGTGTCATCGCATAGGTGACGATGTTGATTCCGAGCGGGTACGAAACGCGAACGGAATACTCCTTGAAATACTCCGGGGATTCTCCTTCGCGTTCCCAGCCGTCGCCAATATCGTTGTTGTGGCACAAGAGTGCCATCAGCCGATCTGAGTCGTCAAAAAAACCCCAGAAGTGCGGTGCTTCATCGCCTTCCGGGTCGCCGTGCCAATACTCGAAGGTGTGGCCACGTTGCCATGCCCGGATGCTGGGAACCTGTGGAATGCCTTTGAGGTTGTAGACGAGATGGAAAATTTCATGATCAGGTCCAAGTTCTCGGGGTTCCCGGTCAGGGAAGACACGCTTCATTTCAGAGTACACGTGTCTCCAGCCACCCGGCGCCCAGAAATCATCCGCCATCATGAACCCGCCATTAAGAAGGTAGTTCCTTAATGCCTCTGCATCCTGTCGGCTCAAAACCATCTCGTTCACGTTGGACATGAAAATGAACGGGTAGTCACACAAATCCGGATCAGTGAATCGAAGCACTTTGCCATTGGGATCTACCTTCATGGATGTCAGTTCCTGCAGCCTCGCAGAAAAATTCCAGTCGCAATCCGGAAAGTCGTTGTCCCATTGGCGACCTGGCCGGTATTGAAGTGAGTCGTAATGAATACGGGCAAAGGTGAAAACGTCTTCTTCAAAACCTTTGTCGAGCTTCCACTGCGGGTAGTCCTGACGATCTGCAAACGGTCTGCGTCCACCGTTGAAGCCACGTTGGATTTGGGCAGCAACGACCACCGTCAACAGCAAAGACGAAAGCAGAGTGAACGTTCGAAATGCTTTGTGTCTGATCAAGCGGAACCCGGTTTTTCTTTGCGGAATTTCAAGTGCAGGGTCATTCTCGGCACTGGCTGGAATATCAATGCCTTGCTTTTCATCTTCGCAGGAGAATCAAACATCACGGCATTTTACTTTATCAGTTCATCGGCATGACTGTGTCATGCATGGGAGTATATCTGGCCTGTCAGGGATGCTTTGGTTGAAGCAATTGTAGTTCCGCAAAGACCGGTCGGTGGTCTGATGCCAGCGGTTCGTCGATAACCTCGGTACGCAACAGTTGGAAGTCCTTGGTGGAACGAAAGAAAATGTAGTCGATTCGTGACTTTGGTACTGGTGAGGGTGCCGTTGGAAGTGGCATATCCTCGGTAGTGCCAGTCCATTTTGACAACAGGATTTTGATCGGTTCTTCTTCTGGTTTCGCATTCATGTCGCCTGCCAGAATGGTAGGGACTGAATCATGATCTGACGCGAATATTTGATTGATCGCTTTTGCTTCTGCAACACGGTCTTCGTGGACATTGTGTTGAAAGTGTGTGCTGATGAAACGCAGGCTTTGGTCGCCAGCAATGCGGACTGTCAACGCGATCAAGCCACGCGGATAGGTTGTTCTTTGTGGAGTGCTCTCGGTGTACGGCAGGGGTTGAATCAGAACATCGAGGATCTCGTGGCGTGTCAGAATTGCGTTGCCGAATAGTCCGCCTTGATAATGTTGAGTTGGTCCAAAGCGTACGGCCATGCCAGTGAGTTCAGCGAGCCGGCGGGCCTGGTTCACGCGTCCAGAGCGTTTGACACCAACATCCACCTCCTGCAATGCAACAAAATCGGGGCGTGACTGTTTGATTACTTTGGCAATGCGATCGATGTCATAAGTCCCATCCGTTCCCTGTCCGTAGTGAATGTTGTAGCAGAGAATGCGAAGTTTCTCTTCGGCGACGCAATGCCCCGTGGTCAAGCAGAATGCGATCAGTGAGATAGCGAGTCGCACCGGATTGTGTATGTCCATTGTGGTTTCCCGTCGAGCAATGTCGAGTGATGAAGTAATGACTCGTCGAACAGTCAAGAAATGGTTCCTGATGATGGGCAGCGGTAACCGGGAGCTTTGTGAATCGCTTTTGACGCAACCATCGTGACGACAGCTTAGTGTGATGAATGAAGTGCAGCCAGAGGCTGCGTGGCTCCGGCGGCAGTAGACTGGCTGTCGCAAGTCAGTGCGTGCAGAGAAAACATGGTCACCGAAACCGGTGCGGCGATGTGGCGGCTGTTTCTCGGCATGGTATGATGCTGCCTGCTTGATCTCCGTGCTCTCCTTGCAGGTTTGCATGACTCCTTCATGACTCTTGCATGCCTCAGCATTCTGATGATGGATGCACGGGAGTTCGTTTCGCCGACTTGATTTTCCTGGATGAAATTCACAGGACCTATGATCATCCATTGCGGGTACGATTTGTGAACACTCTGTCTGAGATTATCTGTCGAATCACCGGGGCTGATTCGGTTACACTTGGCGAGGTGATTCAGACTCTCTGGAGTGGCTACGGTGTCATACAACGTGCAGAGTTGCGTGGTTCGGCAGCGTTGTTTGATCATGATCCGTTTCCCACAATCGTCAAACACATCGACATTTCACACGCTCGTGCAAACCCCAGAGGGTGGGCAAGTGATCGGTCTCATCAACGCAAGGTATTTTCGTATCAGGTTGAACAGACTTTCTATGAGGTTTTTTCGACGCGGTGCGGCGAAAGATGTCGGGTTCCCAATTTTATCGGGGCGGATGAACTGGACAGCAAGGGTGGTTGGGTGATCATACTGTCCGATCTGGATTTTGAAGGTTTTGGCAAGAGGAAGCAATCTGTAGAACAGCGAGACGTTCGTGCTTGTCTTGCCTGGCTTGCGAATTTTCATGCGTGTTTCATGGGCGATGCGGCAACGGGATTATGGCCTGTCGGAACTTACTGGCATCTGGAAACACGTCCTGATGAATTCAAAGCAATGCCGGAAGGACGTTTGCGGAGTGCTGCTGAGTTGATTGACCAGCGATTGAACTCGGCGACCTATCAGACCCTCGTGCATGGTGATGCAAAAATTGCCAATTTCTGTTTTTCCAGTCAGGGTCATGAGCGTGTTGCCGCAGTTGACTTCCAGTATGTGGGGCGAGGATGCGGGATGAAGGATTTTGCTTATTTCATCAGTAGCTGCTTGAGTGAGCAGGAAGCGGAGAGGCAGCAGGACTCTTGGTTGGATTTTTACTTCGAGGAACTCCAGAAAGGTCTTGCGCACTACTGCGTGGAAGTTGATTTTCCTGCTCTGAAGTCTGAGTGGCGAGCACTGTACCCGTTTGCGTGGGCGGATTTCTGCCGTTTTCTCACAGGCTGGTCCCCGGGGCATTGGAAGTTGAATTCCTACAGTGAACAACTGACAACACGCGTTCTCGAGCAGTTGGATGAGGCTTGATGTTCCATGGGCATTTCGATGAATAACCGTTTTTGCCTGTTTAGCAGGTTTCCATGGACCATCCCAAGGTGAGCTCCGTTCACACATCGTGTTGGCACGAGCTGGTGTTAGAATGACGTGGCGTCGGTTTCGATCACACGCATTTTTTGGGGTTCATGGGGACGGGTGAACTTGGAATCACCGCCAGAAAACCCGTTGAAGATCAGACATTCGGCCCGGTCAGAGGCTCGGCCCGGTCAGAGGTCGAAGGCCAACGTTGATGAACATTGGCTGGCTGAATTTGAATTACTTTGAGATCCACCACAATCATCATGAATCGATCCCTGCTTGCTACTTGTCTTGTGCTTTTTGCCGCCCCGTTTGTGGCTGCCGATAAGCCGAATGTGATTCTGATTCTTTGCGACGATGTTGGCTTTGAGTGCTTCAGTGCTTATGGCAGTCGTGAGTATGCCACGCCACGACTGGACGCATTGGCAGCTCAGGGAATCCGTTTCGACAATTGTCATTCCACGCCACTGTGTACACCCAGCCGCGTCAATCTGATGTCAGGCAAGTCGAATGTATTCAACTATTTCGACTTTGGTGTTTATCCCAAAGGCGAACCAACTTTTGCCAATTACTTCAAGGATCACGGATATGCGACTGCTGTGGCCGGGAAGTGGCAGCTGCTGACCGCAAAGGGTGGCATCACGCCTGCAGAAGCAGGCTTTGATACCCATTGTCTTTGGAACATTCCCGGGGGCGGGCGGGAACGTTACTGGAATCCTTCGCTGGTCAAGGATGGTTCGCTGCTGGACCTTCCCGACAAAAGTTATGGGCCTGACATCACGACTGATTTCCTGATTGACTTTATCAGGAAACACAGGGATCAACCTTTTCTTGCCTATTTTCCGATGATCCTGCCACACAATCCATTCCCGGTCACACCGGATAGTGTTGATCCGGATTCCACGAATCAGAAAAGTAATTTCGTGGATATGGTGCAGTACATTGATAAGAACGTTGGGCGTTTGGAAGATGCTCTCGAGAAGTTGGGGCTTCGAAGAAACACGATGATTGTCTTTACAGGCGACAATGGCACCAATTCGCTACTCACTTCAGAATTGAATGGTCGTCAGATCCGGGGAGGCAAAGGTTACACTCATGATTACGGTACCCATGTGCCGTTGATCGTGAATTGGCCGGGCCATGTGCCGGGTGGCAAGGTCAGTGATGATCTCATCTGTTTTTCCGACTTTTTCCCGACGATGGTGGAGGCGGCAGGTTTGCCGGAAAAGAAAATTTCTGACGGCGATGGATGGAGTTTTTGGCCGCAGTGTCAGGGCAGACAGGGGAAAAAACGTGATTGGATCTACTGTTACTATTTTCCCAGGCCATCGTCGGCAAAATACAACGACAAGTACAATCACTATGAAGTCAGATTCGCTCGCGACAAACGGTACAAGCTGTACGACAATGGAGACTTGTTCGATACAGTGAAGGATGTCAGCGAGAAGCATGCGATTGCCGTGGGCCAAGCAGACCAGGCCGCAGAAGCGGCTCGCACTTCATTGCAAAAAGCACTCGATTCTTACCCGGTGAAGGGACGGAATGCCAATCGCCGAAAGGTAAAGGGTCGACAGAAGAATAAGTAGCGGGTTGGCGGACGTTTATCCACCGGCTTCATGGGATTGCAATTTTCATGGCGGTGTTTTCATCACAATGCAGCGGCCGCTCATGAAGGTGGAAGGACGCATGGTGGGGGTGAGGACGCGGGGGAACTGCGTTTCAATCCTGTTTTTCGAAATGACTTCTCGGAGCCATTACTTTTTGTCATCATCACTTCGTAACATTTTTTTCCATGCTTGATCCTTCAATGATCTTCCGGGCACCTGGCTTTGCAAAAGGGACTCACTGCGTAGACGCCCGTCCGTTCCTCCATATCCATCCTTTGCTTCGCGTCCGAACAGTTGGCTTTCTGCTCGTTGTCGCCTTCATGGTGACAGTTTCAGCCGCTTCGTTTTCGGCCGAGCAGAAACAGCCGAACGTATTGCTGGTCCTTTCCGATGACCATAGTGTTCCTCATGTTGGATGTTATGGTGACGGTAACACCAGGCGTTTCGGGATCACGCCTAATCTCGACAGGTTTGCCAAGGAGGGCATGCGTTTTGATCGGGCTTACACTTCTGCCCCGCAGTGCGCTCCGTCACGGATCTCGGTTTTTGCGGGGCGTTCGCCGGTCAGCCTCGGTGTGACGCGGTTTGCCCAGCCCCCACGGGGCGATGTTGTCTTCTTTACAGATGTACTGCGAGCTGGTGGATATTGGACCGGTCTGGATGGACGACACCAACATCTTGACGGGCGTGTGCGAGAAGCCGGGCACATTGATCGAACGCTCCGCGAACAGGGAATGCAAAGCCTCGGTCAGCGATTTGATCACTTTGTGCGGTCTGCAAGTACAAAGGGCGACAGTTTGCAGCAGGTATCGCAGCGTGTCTCGGATGCTCTTGATCTTGTGCCCAAGCACCAGCCCTTTTTTCTCTACTTCGGGTTCAATCAACCGCACCGGAAGTTTGCCAAGGAGCATGAGGGGATTGATCCGAGCCAGTTGATATTACCGGAAGACTGGCCCGATCTGCCGGAAGTTCGCGTTGATTACGCGAGATACCTTGCGTCCGTGCGTGAGTTGGACCAGGGATTTGGGCAGATCATGCAGCTGTTGAAAAAGCGTGGTATCGAAGACAAGACACTCGTGATCTTCATGGGTGACAATGGCGAGGCGCTGCTGAGAGGAAAAGGCACTTTGTTTGATCGGGGAACTCATGTTCCGTTGATGGTTCGTTGGCCAGGAAAGATTGTTGCCGGTTCCAGTTCATCTGCTCTTGTGTGCGGTACCGATCTGGGGCCAACAATTCTTGAGGCTTGTGGGATGAAACCGCCAGGTGAGATGACAGGAGTCAGTTTTCACTCGCAGCTTCGCGGTGGCAGTTCAGAGGGACGCGATTTTGTGTTTGCTGAACGGGGATGGCATTGGGGACCCATCACGCGGACAGATGGGTTGGATCTCTCGCGTTCCGTTACCTCCAGACGTTACCGCTATATCTACAATGCCTTGCCGAATCGAAGTTACACACCGGTGGATATGGCAAGTAAAGATGCATGGCGTGCAATTCGGGCGGCACATGCAGCGAATCGGCTTTCGCGTCTCCATGAGAGACTCTACTTTTCCAACCCACGGCCGATTGTTGAACTGTACGATCTGGCCAACGATCCATTGGAACTCACGAATCTGTCTGGCAATCAGGATGTCGCCAGCATCGAACGGGATTTGCGTGAGCAGCTCGAAAGCTGGATGATTCGCGAACACGACTTTCTGCCCCTGCCCACGCATGCGCTGTCGCATGAAAAGTGAATGCAGAGCAGCGAACTGAATCATGGGCAGCAAACATGTTTTCCGATGTCTGGATAGGAAAGCACGCTTTGGAAACTTTCCTTGCCACAGAAACGTATGCCAGCGAAGTCTGTTCTGCTGGCGGTGGGGGCGGTCAATGCCTGCTGTTTCGGGATTTTTTTCCGGTGTCTGTGAATCCGGTGTCTGTGA
>JAAXJB010000102.1:96521-97753 GCA_012270065.1 Rubripirellula sp.
CAATGCCTGCTGTTTCGGGATTTTTTTCCGGTGTCTGTGAATCCGGTGTCTGTGAGTCTGGGGGGCTTTGAGCCTGATCGCAGGGAAGTTCTACCCGTGCCTTCGCGCAGGTTCTTGATTGCCCGTGGGCTTGCATCGTCAGGCATCACCCGTATGGGTTAAGCTGTGGTTCGGGCGGGTCAGGTAGCGCCGGTCATGGTTTGTAGCCGGCAGACCGGTTGGCTGACCATCTGGACAAAGGTGTGAAGATTGGGAGCGTGAGTTGACGGGACGTGAACTTGACCAGAAGGCAGCGATCATGGTTGTGATTGAACAGCTGGGTGGAATTCCTGCTGGAACGAAATGTTCAGCAGTATTCTTTGATGCCCAGAGGATCAGTCGGGAAAAGGAATTCTATTCGCAGCTTTATAGTGAAAACGGTGTGCATGACCTTGAAGTCCTCCGGGCGATGGTGGCTGCCAATGTGCCGGATGATCCCTATTGGCTGGTTTCGTTGAAATCTGCAGGAGGACCACTTGGTGAAGTCACACATTTGCATCGGGTTGATGATCGCACTGGCAAGATGATTTCGGACCCTGTCTAGCTGCGTTCAGTTCTGCTGTCGCATGATCGTGGCGGGTAATGTGAGCGTCTGTGATTTTCTTCGCCATGAGTGTGTTCCGTGTTGTTTCCTTCATCGTTAGGCTGATACGGAAATCTGTTGCCCTGTAAATCGAATTCTCGTTTTCCCATCGAATTCTCGTTTTGTTGAGACATCATGAAAGCTGCCAAGATCAGTGAATTGAAAAAGGAGCTTGCCAAGCTTGATTACGATGACCTGTTCGACGTCTGTGTGCGGTTGGCCAAATTCAAGGTGGAGAGCAAGGAGCTGTTGACCTACTTGCTGACGAAAGCTGGCGATGAGCTTGGTTATGCGGATGAATTGTGTGATGAGATAGACTTGAACTTGAGTGAACCGGGGCGAATTCACAAAAAAACGCTTCGCAAGCTTGTCCGATGGATGGACAAGTGTTTGCGTTTTTCGGGTGACAAAGAAACCGAGTTGCAGGTGCGAATCCATTTCTGTCGGAGGATCTGGGACAAGCGAATCCGGTTTGGTGGATGTCGTGTCAGTGAAAACATGTATGCGACCCAGCTTCGATAAATCAGCAAGTAGATTGATAAAGTGCATCATGATTTTCAGTTTTATTACAAGCAGCTATTGGAGATATATCAACTCCACCATCACCATA
>JAAXJB010000102.1:97763-121157 GCA_012270065.1 Rubripirellula sp.
CAAGGCCATTGAAAAAGTGCATCCTGATTTGAAGTTTGATTACAATCAGCAGCTTTCTGGAATATCGACGGTTGCGCCTCGTTGATTTCCTGGTGGGGATGGCAAGCCGTGGTTTGGGAAACGAAATGAAGAAGCTAATCAGCTTGAATGCATCTGTCGCACATATTGCCCCTTGGTTGCTATTGAATCTGGTGCTGTCGACTCTCGTGCTGGTAATCCCGGTTCATGCCCGGCAGGGCAAGACAGATTGGTCGCTTGGGCCAACGGGCGCACGAGGAACGATGGTTGCGTGGAAACATACAGGCAATGCCCGGAGTATTGAAATCACTCAGGTTGGCAGCGGAACGCCAGCTGCCGGTGTGCTGGCAGTCGGAGACATGATCGTCGGCGTCGATGGTGCCGAATTTGATGACGATGCGCGGATCCAGTTCGCTCGGGCTGTCACGGATGCAGAAAGTGCAGAGGCAGGCGGTGAGCTGAAGCTTGTCCGTGTGCGTGGCGATCAAAAAGAAAATGTGATCGTCCAGTTGCGCGTGTTGGGGAATTACAGTGAAACAGCACCCTACCGCTGCCAGAAGTCCAGACGGGTGTTCCAGCTGGGCTGTGACGCAATCGCAACCAGGGGAATGGAAACGGTTTCCATACCCAACAGTATCAACGCTCTTGCCTTGCTGGCGAGCGGACAGCCCCAGTATCAGGCGATGCTTTCCGCTTATGCAAAGAAAGTTGCTGCTTACCAGGTGGGGCCGATGGCGACCTGGCATTACGGATACGCGATTACCTTTCTCGCAGAATATGCTCTTGCAACTGATGACAGGTCAATCATGCAGGGACTCAGGCGTTTAGCTCTTGAAGCGGCTCATGGGCAAAGCAGGGTTGGTACCTGGGGGCATCGCTTTGCCCTTTCCGATGGAAGAGTGGGCGGCTACGGGTGCATGAATTCTCCCGGGATCCCGTTGACGATTTCACTGGTGCTGGCACGTGAAGCTGGTGTCGATGATCCAGTTGTCGATCTTGCCATCGCCCGCTCTGCCCGTTTCCTGAGGTGGTATGTTGACAAAGGTGCCATTCCTTATGGCGATCATGCACCTTGGCCAGGTCATGAAGACAACGGCAAATGCTCGATGGCGGCAGTGCTGTTTGATCTACTGGAGGATGAGGAAGCGGCTGGCTTTTTTGCCAGGATGAGTGTCGCGGCGTACGACGAGAGAGAACGTGGTCATACCGGGAACTTTTTCAATGTCCTTTGGGC
Source organism: Rubripirellula sp. (assembly GCA_012270065.1). Lineage (GTDB taxonomy): Bacteria > Planctomycetota > Planctomycetia > Pirellulales > Pirellulaceae > Rubripirellula. Next base: position 99,016 of record JAAXJB010000102.1, read on the forward strand.
GATGCCAGGTGTGGCCCGGTGCGGGGAATTGGCTGCGGCTGCTTATTGGCAAGAGCATTCGTGGTATTACGATTTTGCACGTCAGCCCGATGGCAGTTTCCGTTATCAGGGTTCACCGGCGGGGGAAGAAGAGCACGGTCGGTATACCAGTTGGGACAATACCGGAACCTATCTGCTTGCCTATGCTTTGCCACTGAAGAGTCTTTATCTGACAGGAAAAAAAACATTTTCTGCGCCTGTTCTCGGGAAAACAGAAGTTGATGAAGTCATCGCTGCCGGCCGGGGTTATTTTGCCGACAAAGAAAAAGATCGCTTTGGTTACAGCAAACGCAGCGAGAAGGAATTGTTGAACGGTCTGTCCAGTTGGTCACCGGCGGTCCGGAAACGTTCGTCAACGGAACTCGGAAAGCGGGGCGGAGATGTTCATCAGCAACTGATTCGACTGATTGGATCAGAGGATCGTTACTCTCGCTATGGAGCTGCTGAGGCGCTGGGGCATGTTGGCGGCACCCAGCATGCAGGAAATTGCGTGTCGGCTCTTCTTGAGGCTTTTGGATCGCAGGATCTCACCCTTCGCGTTGTGGCAGCGGAAGCCCTGGCCAGAATTGGTAAGCCAGCCATGCCAGCTGTGCCAGCGATGCTGGAGCGGCTTGCAAGTCCGGACCGCGAAAATGATCCGCGTGGAATGGAGCAGCGTTTTCTCTGTTTCAGTCTCTTCAATCGTCGTGGTGGCTTGATTGGTAAATCGCTTGATGGAGTCGATCGGCAGCTGTTGTTACGAGCGGTTCAGGTCGGACTGCAGAATGAAGACGGGCGAGCACGTGGGAGCCTTGATACGGTTTATGCCAATCTCACTTATGAGGAGATCAGGCCATTTCTGCCCGCCATCCATGAGGCGATCGTTGAACCCGCACCAAGCGGAATCATGTTTGCAAGTGGGATTCGAATCAGTGGTGTCGAGTTGCTTGCGAAGCACCGAATCCGGGAGGGAATGTCCTTGTGCATTCAGATCATGGAGATCGACAAGTGGGGCAAAAAGAACCGGATTCTGAAGTGTCTCAAGACGCTGGAAATATACGGCTCTGCTGCCAGAGCAGTCCTGCCAGAACTTCGACAGCTCGAAAGGAATCTGCAAACTCATCAGGAAGCGCGAATGCTAAAGCCGGTGACCCAGCAAGTCACCACGCTGATCAGGAAGATTGAATCCTCCAAGGACATTGTTGAGTTGCGAAGCATCACGGGTGCATAGCCGGCGTTGTCTTCAGTCATTTCACAGGAACACAAAATGTTGCAGTTTGGATACCACCGCTTTTTGACCTTGATGGTTGCCCTTGTTGCTTGCTGTGCGAATTCTTCTGCAGCCGAATCCGGTGTGAACCTGAAAAGGCCGAACATTGTTTTGATCATGGCGGATGATCTTGGCTGGAAAGATTTGCATTGCTACGGAAACAAAAAACTCGATACACCCCACATTGATCGGCTGGCAGAGCAGGGCATGCTGTTTACCGATGCCTACTCCGCGGCTCCGGTTTGTACACCGACTCGAGCAGCCTTGATGACAGGTGAATCACCCGCCCGGCTGAACATCACCAATCACGCTGCAGGGCATGCCCCCAATTTCCAGAAACCAGGGACGAAGTTGATCACTCCCCTCTGGTTGAGGCATCTGCCGCTGGAACGGGTGACGCTTGCTGAACAACTCAAAAGTGCCGGGTATGCGACGGGATTCGTTGGCAAATGGCATCTGTCGCACCGCAGTCGGTCTGACTTGGGGGCCGATGGGAAACTTCCCACGGAAGCAGAGTTGCGACCCGAGTATCAGGGCTTTGACGTCAATGTTGGCGGCTGCAGTTATGGGGGACCACCCAGCTATTTCAGCCCTTACCGGATTCCCAATTTGGAAGGCAAGGCAGACGGAGAGTACTTGCCAGACAGATCGGCCGACGAATCCATTGAGTTCATCAAGTCGGCTCAAGCCGACGGGAATCGTCCGTTCTTCCTTTGTTGGTGGAATTATTCAGTCCACTATCCGTTTCAGGCCCCTGCCGACTTGATCGCCAAGTATGAAAAAAGGAAAGGCCCCGGCATTGAGAATCCGACTTACGCAGCGATGATTGAAGGAATGGACGCCTCGATCGGAAAACTGCTCAAGGCAATCAGCGCGCAGGGGCTGGACAAGAATACGATCGTGATCTTCACCTCGGACAATGGACCGTTTGCAGCGAACGTCAAGCCATTGCGGGGTGAGAAAGGTTACCTCTACGAAGGTGGGATTCGGGTTCCGATGATTGTTCGCTGGCCGGGGCACATCAAGCCTGGAAGCCGCACGGCTGCACCCGTGATCACCATGGATATCCATGCCACGATCCTGGCGGCAACGAATCTGAAGTCACACTCAACCAACACGGCCGATGGAATCTCTTTGTTGCCACTGCTGGAGCATGGAGCGGATTTGAAAAGGAATTCAATCTGTTTTCACTATCCAAACTACGCATTTCACAAGGGCAATCGAATGGCAAGCGCCATTCGTTCGGGAGATCACAAGTTACTCTGGTTTTATGATGATGACTCGGTGGAGCTTTACAATCTGGCGAATGATATCAGCGAGTCGCAGAACCTTGCCGACAAAAACCCTGAACGAACCAGACGGATGCTGAAGGAGCTTCAGTTGTGGCTCAAAGAGTCACAGGCAAGTCGCCCGCAGATGAGTGAATGAAATTGACTCAGTTCGCCGGCGGTCTCTTTGATATCGACCGCTTGAGTCCGCTTCGTTCCTGAGTCTGCTTCGTTCATGGGGCTTCGGGACGAGTGCTGTCACCAGGTCACTTGCAGTCGTTGCATTTGCCGCGTAGCAGTATTTCAGCAACCTCGCCCACTTTGCTGCTCTCACGCATGCTGCCCGCTGTCAGCTGCACGTTGTCCATGCAGGAAACCGAACCGCAGTCGACGCAAAGAAAATGCGGGTGCAATTCAGCACCATGCTCTCCATGACGGATTTCCTCGAAGCGGTAGACATGATCACCCAGTTCGGTGCGGCGAAGCAACCCGGCGTCGGTCATGTCGTTGAGGTTCCGGAATGCAGTCGTCTTGTCGACACCGATGCTGTCCAGACATTCTGCAACATCCGCGTGTGTCAGCGGCGATGTCGCGTCGCGTAACAGTTGCAGCGTCGCCACCCGCGCCGGCGTGGCTCGCAGCCCAACCGCACGGATGTCATCTCGAGCGGTTCCGTTCTTTTCCGTCTTTTTGCTCATTTGCTTCAGGTCGAGTGAGTCCGTTCAGCAATGCTTGTTGCCGTTGAATATAGTCACAGTCAATGACTACCTGAGGATAGTCTTGTCCCTAGGTCCTTTGCAACCTAGTTTATCACCGAGATCGGGCCGTGGTCATCGCAGTGATCACCGTGAGGGTGATGAAGATGACCGTCTACCAGATAGTCGATGTGGTCACCGTGGGGGACAGCTTCGTGGCCACAGCCCGGGCCATGAACATGATCTGAAGCATGGCAACCGCACTGATGCGCTGGGGTGCAAGCGTCGGGATTCGTTTCGCTGACCTCGATTCGGTGTTCGCTCACGGACCCGTCGGCGTTGACGTGATGAAGGTGGCCGTCATGCAGGTAATCAACGTGCCCGTTGTGCTCAATACCGGTGTGCTCGCAATCAGGGCCGTGTTGGTGATCATGATTTGCATGAGTATCAGACATTGTTTTTCTTCCGTTTTGTCCAAGGATAAGAAAAAGAGACAGGTTGCCAGGAAATCGGCTGGCTTCAGAAATCTTCCATCGCGTGCATGACCCCATTGGTCACCAGGTGCGATATGTGTGAGTCCGCAAGGCTGTAAAAAACGTGTTTTCCCTCTCGGCGTGATTTGACAATGCGTTCACTTTTGAGGATCCGTAAACGCTGCGATATTGCAGGCAAGGGTTCGTTCAATGCGTCGGCAAGTTCCGAAACACAACAGGCACGGGCTTCGAGCAGGATCAGAAGCCGGAGTCTCTGAGGGTCTCCCAAAGCACGAAAGATGGCGGCTGCCCGTTGGCATGCAACCTCATTGACCTCTGACAGCCGATGCTGGTGGTCAGCAGAGCTGCAGGACGGAGCGTCTGCCTCGTCGAAGCCGGTTGGATTTGTGGTGGTTTCTTTCATGGTTATACAGTTAAACGATTGTGCAATTGTATAGCCACCGGCTTTCGGGTCAAGGGAAGTTTCGAGTCTTTTCCACTCGTCATGTCGGCGTATATGCAACTGAGTTGCAATTCGTTATGGTTCGGCCATGAATGCCCTCTTTTTGCTCACCGTTTACTGCGTCCTGATCGTGGTCGTTTCCGTCGCCGGCGGGCGATTATCGGCCTTGGTGAGAATGACGCATTTGCGGACGCAAATTTTGATGAGTGGTGTCGGGGGATTGATGCTCGGCATCGCAATGCTGCATCTTCTGCCACATGCGACCGAGACCCTCGGTTCACCATCCAAAGCGGGAATGGGAGCGTTGATCGGCTTGGCGGCGATGTTCTTGATGGTGCGATTGTTTCACACACACGATCACAGCGGTCCCACGGTTGAGAACGACGAAGACGGGGCAAATTCATCGGCGGATGTTGTGGACCCCTCAGCCTGTGGGCACCATCACTCGCATGAGCACGGGGATGCGAGCAGAGGGATCAGCTGGGTTGGCCTGTTCTTTGGTCTCATGTTGCATACGCTGGTCGATGGCATTGCACTCTCGGCAAGCGTGGTTGCGGAGCTTCAGCATGGGGCGTGGCTGGGGCTGGGGGGACTCGGTACGTTTCTTGCCGTTGCTTTCCACAAGCCATTGGATGCCTTTGCCATTACCTCCGTCATGCAACGTCAGCATTGGTCAAGCAGTGCCCAATGGATTGTCAATGTTGTTTTCTCGCTGGCTTGTCCGCTTGGTGCTCTCGGTTTCTATTTAGGCATCGGCGGATCGGTAGACAACTCGGTGCTTTTGGGTTGGGGATTGGCAGCCTCAGCCGGATTCTTTGTTGGCATCGCATTGGCTGACTTGTTACCAGAGGTGGCGTTTCACGACCATGACCGGGGAAAGCTCACACTGGCATTTCTGTTAGGAATAGCCATCGCGGTCGGCGTCGAAAATTTACCGGGGCACTCTCATGACCATTCTGTTGTGAATGGTGACCACAGTCATCATGAGGATGTTTCATCGCACCCAGCGGGTGAAAGCGGTCACGGTGCACATGACCATTCGCATGACCACGCACATGATCACGAGCATTGAGACTGCTGTTGCAGCTGAATGCTGGCGTGCGCCGTGCCCTTGGGCTTTGTCCCAGACAAGTAAATCCTGCTGTTTATGATACGGCAGCGTGATAGGTGTAAAGAACGCCCACGCTCAGAATGACAAAGGCTCGAATATGCGCCCACGGCAAATGAGACATCCAGCCTTTGTGATTGTAAAGCCGCTCGCCAAACCTCTGGACAAGCAAGCCGACGACGGTCAACGAACTGGCGATGCCGGCGGCAAAGAGAGCAATCACCGCGTAGGCCGCAATTGGCATGCCTGTTGCAATGCCGGTGAAGTAAGCCGCAAGTGCCGATGGGCACGGCAAAAGTCCGAAAGCGACTCCCAGCAGAGCGCTCATCGAATAGCTGCGTTTTCTTGATGGTTTTTCAGAGTCACAAGCCTGTTCATGATGGTGTTTGCATCCGCATGTCGATTTTTGCTTGAACAGCGATGCCGACACCAGCATCCAGATTCCGACAGTCAGAACCAGCAGTCCACTGATCCATTGCATGATGGTGATGACTTGCTCATCCTCATGATGGTGGTCGCCTGTGATCGCATGCTGGGTCAAATGGACAATGAATGCGATTGCAAGCAGAGAGGCGGAGTGAGCGATAGCACTGGAGAGCCCCATGACCAGTGGATGCCAGAATCCACGTCGTTCGCCCGAGAGGTAGACAAGCATTGCGGTCTTCCCGTGTCCGGGCTCGAGCGCGTGGATTGCCCCAAGAAAAAACGCCAGGCCGAGGGTCATTTCATGGGTGTGTTCGTGCATGACTGGAAACACAGGGAATGGAGTGCTGAGGCTGCTTTGGTCTATCAGGTTACGTTACGGGGCAGGCGTTAGTTCGGGGTGCATGTTAGGGGGCGAGCCCAGTCGCTCGTCAATCAGGCGTTCAAGGTGCGGTTTGCCTTCATTGCGACGCTCCACTGCAATGAGTGGATTCATTAAAAAAATGCTGCAAGCTTTCCGCCATCATGCCGTCGGGAAACACGACCTTGCAAGTCCAAGTCTAATCGGTCCCGGGAGGTTTTTTGTTATTTGCCCGATTAAGATCAGGAAAGTTTGGTCAGGGCCGGTTGCAGTGGATGCGAGTCGTTTCGCCTTCGCCGCGATGATGCGTGTCCCGCTGCGATAGGGGGGCGCTAGTGAATTTGTGAAGGAATCCCCACCCCAGTTGGATTTTAAACGGTAATCTGTGCCTCAATCGGTAGTCATTGATCGGTGTCCATTTCAAGGATGCCGGTCTGTCAGGACAGACTAAAATCTGAGGAGATTCAAACTCTGGTAGTCAAAGATGGGACACTCGAAATGTCGAGGTCGGCTTCTGGTGGAACTCATGCTTTTGATCTGGGCAGGGAGTTTGACTGAAGTCGCAGCTGGGCAACGTCCCAAAGCTGTTACCCGTCCTGTCGACAATGCTGCTTATCGGGATATCGGCCATGACAGTGGCAACATCAGAACTACGGCAAGCGATGGAAATCATCGTTGCAGAGCTGGCCCCAAACTGCTCGGCTGCCTTTGAATACGGTGCCGACGGCATCAGAGGATGCACGAACGAAACAAATCAGGATCCGCGCGAGCGGAGAGAGTAAACCTACAACTGAACGAATCAGATGAAGACCTTCCTTACCGCTCTGTGTTTTTTGTTGCTGGCTTGCCCAGGTTTTGCAAAGGGCAGCCCGCCGAATGTGTTATTTCTTGCCGTCGATGATTTGAACAATTGGGTCGGCTGTTTGGGAGGTCATCCCCAGGCGAAGACACCGAACATCGACGCGTTGGCACAAAAAGGCGTGTTGTTTGAACAGGCGTATTGTGCCGCGCCGCTGTGCCATCCATCGCGTACCGCAATCATGACAGGGCTACGTCCATCGACGACCGGAATCTATGGAAACCTTAACTGGTTTCGCGACATGCCACAGTACAAAGACTGGGTAACCCTTCCGCAATACTTCCGCCAGCATGGTTATCTCGCTTGGGGTGGAGGCAAGCTTTATCATCAGGCACATGGCAAGTTCTCTGATGCTGACGCGTGGGATCATGTTTATTCCACTCGTACAGGTGCCGTTCCGCCGCCCAGGAGCGAACGTTACAAACACGGGCTCAGGCCCAAGTTCGAATCCAATCCGATCCTCGCCCGGCTTATCGACTGGGGGCCGACCGATCATCCCATCGAGGCGAATCCGGATTGGAAGACCGCCGAAGGCGCCGCTCAGTTTTTGCGGCGTGAGCACGATCAACCATTCTTCCTCGGGTGTGGAATCTACCTGCCTCATCTTCCCTGGTATGCACCGAGGAAATTTTTTGACATGCATCCGCTCGGCGACATCGAAATCCCACCCTACAGGTCCGATGACTTCGACGACATCCCCGCCATTGGTCGGCGAATGGGCGAACGCCACATCAAGCACATCCGTGAGAGCGGCAAATGGAAGGAGGCTGTTCAGGGTTGCCTGGCAGCTGACTCCTTCGCTGATGCCTGCGTGGGGCATGTGCTTGATGCACTTGAACAAAGCCGTTACCGCGATAACACGATAGTGGTCCTGTGGGGCGATCACGGCTACGACGTCGGTAAAAAGAAAATCGCGAAGTCGGCACTCTGGGAACAGACCACTCGCACACCACTGATTGTCTACGCACCGGGCAAATTGCCTTCAGGGGCTCCCGCTCATGGAAAGACCTGCAAGAGCCCGGTCAGCCTCCTTGACCTCTATCCAACGTTGCTGGATTTATGTGGATTGCCGGAAAACAGGCAACTTGAGGGACGCAGTTTCGCGTCGCTGGTCAGCACACCCGACGCGGATTGGCCCTATCCGGCTGTCATCACGCATTCGCCCCACTGGCTGGGTGTGAATCATGCAGTTCGTTCAAAACGTTTTCATTACATCCGTTACTCCGATGGAGGCGAAGAGTTGTACGACATGCAAAACGACTCGAATCAATGGCGAAATCTGGCAGATAGCTCTGCTCATGCTGCTGTGATCCGTGAGCTTCGGACGCATTTGCCCAAAACGAATGCTCCGCATTTTCGAGCAGATTCCAAATGAGATTATCTGCCAAAACAAATGTTTGCAGGCGATCGGATCTCCTGCTGCTTTGCCGCAACTCTTGGGGGATTTCATAACCACCAGTTACTGCTGATAACTGGCGTCCCAAAGTTGTGAATCTGCGGGAGACAAAGGCTCGCGGGTCAAAGAGCATGAATTGGCTGGAAGGGACGCATCGTCAGGGGAAGATTTGTCAACAGACTTGTCGATCCCGTGTTTGGGATCTGTTACAGTGCGTATTGACGTACTTGCCGTTCAAAATGCTTTGGGAGTTTGAGTCCATGCGGAATTCTCTGTTGACCTGTTTGGCCGTCCTGGCGGCCACCCTGTTTTCTGCTTCTGTTGGATTTGCGCAAACGGATCAGAGTCGCATCGGCAGTGAATACCTGCCAGCAGATGCGCTGGCTACGGCAGTTCTGAGTGTCAGTGACACCATGGCGAGTCCAGCGGCCGAGATGTATCCCACAGAAGTAGCTGATGCCTGGTGCAAACAGAATTTCGGCATTGAGGCGCAGCAGATCAAACAGGTCAAGCTCATTGTCGGGCCGCCGGGACCATTGGGACCGCAGATCGGATTGGTGTTCAGCTTGACTGCGGATTTCGATCTCAAGAAGGCGAATCCCCAGTTGATTGACATCCAGAATGCGGTCGATATCGATGGCAAAATGGCATACGGGTTGAAGCAGGCGCCTGATCTTGTCATTTACTCGAAAGATCCGCGGACTGTGCTCGTTGCGACAGCAGATTATCTACCCGGGATTCTGCTTGCGGCCAATGGCCAGGCTTCAGGAACGTTGGGCCGGATGGCCGAGTCAACTCCACATGACGGCGCGTTGACCGCGATGATGGTTCTTGAGCCGGTACGCCCGATGATCAACGCTGTTCTTCAAACGCAAATGGCCCAGATGCCGCCGCAGTTCGTCAAGTTCACAAGAATCCCTGACATGATCGATGCTGTTCTGATGCAAGTGGATCTCGATGATCCGAACGATGGCATGAAACTGGTCATGGTGGCTGGCGATGAAGCAAAAGCAGCAGAATGTCTCGATACGTTGAAGGAGGGCATGCTGATGGGCCAGCAGGCGTTTCTTGCAGAGATGAATCAGGTTGCCCCCAATGATCCCATGGCTGAGGCAACCGCTCGGTACATGCGACGTCTGAGCGATCATTACGTAGAAATGATGACGCCTGTCCAGAAAGCAGAGAAACTGACCGTCAGCGTTGACCTGTCGCAGGGCATGATGACTCAGGGGGTTCTGGTAGGTCTGTTGCTTCCGGCTGTGCAAGCTGCAAGATCCGCAGCCAGACGGATGTCATCTTCAAATAACTTGAAGATGGTCGGTTTGGCATTCCACAACTACCATTCGGCGTTCAAAAAGTTGCCGCAAAATATTACCAGCAAAGACGGCGAACCGCTGTTGAGTTGGCGAGTTGCGATTTTGCCCTTCATGGATCAGGCCGAACTCTACAGGCAGTTCAAGTTGGATGAGCCGTGGGACAGCCCGCATAACATCAAGCTTCTGGACAAAATGCCGGAGTTTCTACGACATCCAGCCATGCTCACGCCACCAGGGACAACGTGCTATCAACGTCCTGTCGGCAAGGGCTTCATGTCGCCAACGGGAGAACTCAAATTCCGTGACATTACTGATGGCACGTCCAACACGATCCTTGCTTTGGAAGCACCCGAAGCAAAAGCAGTCCAGTGGACCAAGCCAGATGACATCAGCATCAACGCCGATTCACCGCTCAACAGTCTGCTCGATAATACACGTCAGGGATTCAATGTCGTGCTTGCTGACGGAGCTGTGCGATTTCTATCCAACCAGATTGACCCGGAAATCCTCAAGGCGCTGCTCACCCGCAATGGTGCGGAAATCATTAACGATTTCTAGACCACCAGTGTGTCGGAAAACTGCACGCACTGGTCTGCTCCATGCACTGGTCTGCTCCATGCACTGGTTTAGCGCCAGTGCTGGGCTGTTTCGTGAGTCGACCTGAGCGATGAATCAGTGATTCGCATTCGAATCCGGAAATCAACACCTCGCATTGTAGGCACCGTTCTGGATTCACTCAGGGATTCCACGGATGTCACAATTTCGCGCAAGTTGTCTCCGGCAGGATTCCTGTGTCAACGAACTCTCAATTTGTCTTTTTTTGATGCTGCGAGTTCACTTGCTTCGAAAAAAAACTCCCGTTCTTGATTTCAAACAGGTGAAATGTTGGCTTGAATACACGTGATCAATTCAATCTCACGTTTTCTGTTTTTGTTTGCTGAAGGGCAGATGCGACCCGGTATAAAAATTCTCTTGTCTGGCACGTGTGTGTGAATCGCGGAAGGCAACACCTGCCCGAATGTTAGACGTGGGAACACATTGTTTGTCTGGCTTCTCCTGACCTGCCGTGGCTGAACACGGGCATTGCATGTTTCGTTCCGGTTTTCTGTTGATTGTCTTTTCGACGAGCTGCAAATGGATATCGTCACTGGAGAACAGTGGGCAGACTTGCCAACCCGTGTTTGTGTGATTCCAATGGCTCTTCATCAGTGGTTGATTTGTCAGGCCTTTTTGCAGCAACAGCGTTTTGCTGTGGTTTGCCCTGGTGTTTCGGTAATGATTCGGAAAGATCGGTATGAAAATCACTCCTGCATCTGCAGTCTTCTTTACATCCTGCCTGATCAATGGGCTTGTTTCAGCTGCTGTCATGAGTCCAGACGAGAATCTGGTTTTCGTTGAAAAGAATGGACTGGTCGCAGTGGAGGCGGAACACTTTTTCAAGCAGACCGAGAATGAGGTCCGCTCATTTCATTTGACTCATTCCGAATTGACGCCCGGTGTTGAACCTGATGGGGATCCACCACATTTGGCAGGAGCAAGTGGTGGGGCCTACCTGGAAATACTCCCCGACACCCGTCGGACACATGCCGAGAAGTTGCTGAAAGGGAAGAATTTTTCTCCATTGCCCGGCAAAATGGCGGTTTTGCACTACCGGGTGAAGTTTGAAAGGGCCGGTCGCTATTACGTGTGGGTGCGAGCCTATTCAACGGGCACGGAAGACAATGGTCTGCACGTCGGAATCAACGGAACATGGCCAGCCAGCGGGCAACGTCTGCAGTGGTGCAAGGGAAAAAATTCATGGTGGTGGGAGAGTCGGCAGCGGACAGAAAAGGAACATTGCGGCGAGCCACACAAGATCTTTCTGGATGTTCCCCACGCCGGGACTCACGTCATTCAGTTTTCGATGCGGGAGGATGGCTTCGAGTTTGACAAGTGGTTGATGACAACCGACCGGGGTTTGGCCCGACCTCAGGAGACGGGTCCGGAATCCGTTGGCATTGGCTCGGCGTTGCCCCAACCGTTTCCGATGGTGAAAGCAGATTCCGTATCCGATAGAAGCAAAACCAGCAATCCGCCGACAGTTGCTGAAACCTCGTTGACTGCTGGAAGCCCTACTCGATCTGTCAGTTCAGAGCCGCTGCAGTTACCCCGCAAGCCTGATGGTGATGGCGATATCGAGGTCAGTGGAGAACTGAAAGTGTGGCATAAAATCATGCTCTCACTGGCAGGTCCATACGCCCATGAAAAAGACAATTTACCGAACCCGTTCACCGATTATCGGATGACCGTTGACTTCATTCATACAGACGGCACCAGGTATCAGATTCCCGGGTACTTTGCTGCAGATGGAAACGCGGCAAATACTTCCGCAGAGTCAGGTACGGTCTGGCGTGCCTGTTTTGCTCCTGACCGGATCGGTACCTGGAAATACCATGTGAACTTCCAGTCCGGAAAGAACATTGCGATCGCTGATGGTGTGGCTGAAAGGATGTCGCCGTTTGATGGCACCAGCGGTGAGTTTGAAATTCTTGCGAGTGACAGAACTGGAAAAGATTTTCGGGCTCACGGCCGCTTGCAATATGTTGGAAAACGTTATCTGCAGCATGCGGGTTCGAAGCGTTACTTCCTGAAGGTGGGCGCAGACGCACCGGAAACACTTCTTGCATACAAGGATTTCGACAACACTGTGGCCAGAAAGAAGGGAGTGCCATTGAAGGATTGGGGCCCTCATGTGACCGATTGGAAACGAGGGGATCCTGTCTGGAAAGGCAGCAAGGGCAAGGGGCTGATTGGCGCTGTCAACTATCTGTCGGCCAAGGGATGCAATGCATTTTCGTTCCTGACCTACAACGCGGGCGGCGATGGTGACAACGTTTGGCCATTCATTGATCGCGATGACAAATTGCATTACGACTGTTCAAAACTTGACCAGTGGGGCATTGTTTTTGAACATGGAACGAAGCTTGGCATGTACCTGCATTTCAAAATGCAGGAAACCGAGAATGATGATCACCGACACAAAGGTGGCAAACGGGTGCCAGAAAGTCTGGATGGTGGTGATCTTGGTCTGCAGAGAAAGCTGTACTGTCGTGAATTGATTTCGAGGTTTGGTCACAATCTTGCTTTGAACTGGAACCTCGGTGAAGAGAACACGCAGTCATCCCGGCAGCAGAGAGCCATGATTGACTACATCGCCCGACTTGATGCCTATGATCACAACATTGTCGTTCATACCTATCCTGATCAACAGGACCAGGTATACAGGCCGCTGTTGGGCGATGAATCGCAACTCACTGGTGTGTCACTGCAGAACAGTTCACTGGAAACCACGCACGCACAAACAGTGAAGTGGGTGCGTGAATCGGCAGACGCGGGTAAGCCATGGATTGTGGCCTTTGATGAATCCGGTAGCGCGGCTCATGCGCAGTGTCCTGATCTTGGCTACCGCGGATTTGATGGTCGCGATCGTGATGGGAAGATGGTCTACACACAGCATAAAGTCCGTCAACAGACTCTGTGGGGGACGTTGATGGCGGGTGGGGCCGGCAATGAATACTATTTCGGTTACAAATTTGATCAGAATGATCTCGTTTGCGAAGATTGGCGAAGCCGGGACCAGAGTTGGAACTATTGCCGGATTGCTGTGAGCTTCTTTCATGATCACCAGATCCCTTTCTGGAACATGGTCAATACTGACGAGTTGGTGGGTAACCCCGAAAACGGTGTAACGAAATTCTGTTTTTCAGAGCCCGGCAGCCTGTATCTGGTCTACCTACCGGAAGGTGGAGCGACCAGACTGGACTTGTCCGCCACGAATGGAAGTTTTGAAGTCGTCTGGTTCAATCCACGTTCGGGGGGGCGATTGCAGAAGGGAACAGTGCGTACTGTGTCCGGTGGTGCAGACGTCGATTTGGGTTTGCCACCCATCGATCATCAACAAGACTGGTTGGTGATCGTTCGCCGCCCCCGATGATCAGGTTGTGAGTTGTAACGCGTAGCCCCGCGCATTTTCGATCTCTTGAGGATTCATCGCTGATAGTTTTCCAGGTGATGGCCCGTCATGAAAACCGTTGAGTACAGTGATGAAAGATTCGAGCCTTTACGAACAAGCAGTTTACTGCGTTGCTCACTGCTACAACGCACCAATGCCGGATGACCGGTTAGCAACTTTATCGGTACTTGCATTGAATCAATCAGGATCGGAATTAACGCTGGTCCAGCAGATCAATCTCCCCGATGGCACTTTGATGCCAATTTCGCAGGCCATCAATTCTGACGGCACAAGGCTCTTCACTGCTGCTGGAATCCACGGGATTGCATGCTATGAACTGGATCCCATGGACCGAGGTAAAGTGACCGGTTCGGCAGTTTGTTCAGCTGTCACGGAGGAGCCGCTTGCCACACCTTACGGTGTGATGCCCGTCGATATCTGCCTCGACAAGCGTGAGGAAAACCTGTTTGTCTGCAATTTTCTGTCGGGAACGGTTTCTGCAATGTCGGTGGATCGTGAGAGCAGGTCTCTTGGCCAACCAAGGGTGTGTGAGTTGAAGCACGCTGGTATTCCCGAAAAGGTACGGCTTCTCGGCCCCAGCGAAGCGGCAAAGGAACTGAATTTTCCCGAAGGCTTTCCCGAGGATGCTTCTCATCCTCACGGTGTTGCCTGTCATCCTGATGGTCAATGGCTGGTGGTTTGTGATCTTGGCACGAGTTGCCTGAGCGTATTTTCACTCCCGGTTGGCAATTCCTTTCATTCCGGCGAGCCCGAATTCGTTCTACCGTCCCATTGCGCGCCCGCTTCCAATCGGCATTACGGTGCAGGGACACGTCAGATTCGTTTTTCACCCGATGGACGATTTCTGTTCAGTGTCAATGAATTGGATCACACTGTTTCAAGTTATTCTTTTGACGTTTGCAGCGGTGAGTTGAAACCAGTGGGGGCACCCCAGATGACGGTTCCGCAGGATTGGCTGGATAACATTCCTCCCCGGCCATACATGTATAACGCGCAACCCAACTACAACGCGGGGATCGCGATTTCACCCGATGGCCGCCACCTTTACAGTTCAGGCCGAGGGCACGATACGGTTGCTGGCTTCTCGGTCGGTCACGATGGTTCGCTCACACCAACGCGTCAGTGGTTGGTTCCCAGTGGTGGTCGCACGCCTTGGGCCATTGCTTTTCTCAATGACGAATATCTGCTGGTCACCAATCAAAATGCTGATGATCCTGCCGCCCGTGAGCCAGGTGGGCCAGATTCCAATCCTGAACGGATCGCTCCTTTGGGGAAAGAGCCGGGGAATCTGATCGTGATGCGGCGGAACCGGGAAGATGGGTCCCTTCGTCCGAGTGGGGCCGTGTGGAATGCGCCGCACGTGATTAGCGTTGATGTGGCACCTCCATTGCTTGGCTCTCTCTCTAACAATTGACGCCACTTGATCTTTTTGTGCCGCTTCGCGGTCATCACGCAGTCATTGATGGATCAGTGATCTGTTCCGGATTGCCAACATGCTTTCGTTCCCCGCATGGACATCATCTTGTCACGCGATTCTTGACGCGATGAAGGAAAACAATTGATGGGTTGCCACAGCATCGATGTCGGCCACTGGTTGGTCCCGCACAGCTCAATCTGCTCACGATTGCGTTGGTTGATGCACCAAGCGCGACGTTTATCAAGCATCCAGTGGTTTTCATTCATCTGTCTGGTCGGGCAGGTTATATGTGAATGCGTATCGATTACCATGAATTGACGTTTGTGTAAGAGTATTTAGTAATGAGAGCATCATGAATCGAATGCCGTCTACCATGCTTTCCTGCATCTGGATTTTTGTTTCGGTATCAGTTCTGGCTGCATCGCCACGTCCGAATGTCCTTTTCATCGCCGTGGATGATCTCCGGCCGGAGCTTGGCTGCTATGGGGCGGAGCACATTCATAGTCCGAACATCGATGCGTTTGCTGCCAGTGGTCGACTTTTTGAGCGTGCTTATTGTCAACAATCAGTGTGTAATCCGTCCCGAACAAGTGTCATGACCGGGATGCGACCTGACACGATTGGGGTGACTGGGAATCACTCCCATTTTCGCGACAAACATCCTGAAATCGTCACTTTGCCGCAGTATTTCAAACAGCACGGCTATCAATCGAAGGCGATTGGCAAGATTTATCACGGGGTTTTCCCTGATGGATCCAGCAATACCCAATGGGACACCATGGGAGACCCGGATAGCTGGTCGGCGCCGGCCATTCGGTTTGGGCCGCGTTATTACTTCACAGAAGCTGGCATCGCGGCGGCAAGGCGGGTTTTCGAAAAGGTCTACGAGCCAAGAAATCCTGCGCCGGATGATTGGACGAAAAAGCTGGTATTTGGTCCGGCGACGGAAGCACCTGATGTACCAGACAATGCTCTTTACGATGGCAAGGTTGCCGAGGCAGCTGTCAAGACTCTGCGTGAATGGAAACAGGGCGACAACCCTTTCTTTTTGGCAGTTGGATTCATCAAGCCACATTCCCCCTACATCGCACCAAAAAAATATTTTGATCTTTACCGCGATATCCCCATGGCAGATGACAACAGTTTTCCTGACCACGCTCCAGGTTTTGCAGGGCATGGTTCCGGGGAGTTGCGGCGTTATACCGATCAGCCAAAGCGTGGGGCAATTCCTGATGCGAATCAGCGGCAGGTCCGTCAGGCGTACTTTGCGTGTGTCAGTTACATCGATGCTCAGATCGGTCAAGTACTAGATGAACTGGATCGTTCAGGATTGGGCAGTAATACCATCGTTCTTTTGTGGGGTGATCATGGTTATCACCTTGGCGAACAGGGGCTGTGGGGAAAGACCACGAATTTTGAACTCGATACCCGGGTGCCACTCATTGTGCGGACACCCGGTATGAAATCGGCGGGCACGTCTGCCAAGTCGCTGGTCGAATTGGTTGATCTTTACCCAACGCTTGCCGAACTCGCAGGTTTGAATGTCCCGAACCAGCTTGAAGGCAAGAGCTTTGCGAAAGTGCTCCAGCAACCAGATGCTGTCACCAAGAAAACGGCGCTGAGTCAATATCCCCGAGGGGCCGGCTTGATGGGGTATTCAATGCGTACCCCCACGCATCGTCTGACGCACTGGGTTCAGAAGGACACCGGTGAAATCCATGCCAGCGAGTTGTATGACTATTCAGACGGACTGATCGAATCAGCAAATTGTGCGAAAGACAATCCGGACGCTGTTGCCCGACTGACAACCCAGTTGGAAGCCGCGTTTGATCTTCAGCTTGTTGCAGGCAAAAAGACAGAGAGTGACGTTGTGATCAGTTTCGAAGATGCCAAACCGGGGATCTTCAAAAAACTTGAAACAGCAGTCGGTACATGGATACCCGAGGCGGGAAAGACAATCGTCGACAGGCAGCATGCCAAGACCGGTAAGCAGTGCCTGCAACTCACTGGCGGCGAGAATTCCAGTGTGCTCCTTGAACTCGGTGATGACGTGGACACGTCCGGTCAGCTGAGTTTCTGGGCAGAACGCTGGACGGCACGCAAGCCATTCTCGTTTCGAATCGAGAAAGAAACCGTTGCTGGTTGGACAGAGATTTACAACGGTGATGCCAAGGTCCGGGTGGGACGTGCTTTCTTGAATCACGTCAAAGTACCCATCAACGACAGGAATGTCACTCGACTGCGGTTGCGTTGCACCAGTCCACCCAACACCGGGATCTTGATCGACGACCTGCGGATTGCGCCTGCAAGACCACAAAAAATATTGAGCGTAGAAGCCATTCCTGTGACCCTGCCTGCTTTGTTGGGGGTCGAAGCCTGTCCGCTGGTGAAGCTCAGGATTACGACCGCCGGCCAGCTGAATCCGTTGTCACTCTCTGCAATCAAAACAACCCTGCTTGGCGATCTGGAGGCAGCGGATTTTGCGAACCTTTTTGTGTATCCGGAACGGTGGGACGCGAAGAACGAGAACCAGCCATGGCACGCTGCGTTACCTGCTGTTGGCGGCAATGGCGAGGTAGCGAAAACTGGAACTTACAGCTACCAGAATCCGCTGCCCGAAAAGGGGTTCCAGCTGGCGGAAGGCGAAAATACGGTTTGGATTGCCGTTGGCCTGAAAGCCGACGCTGACATTGATGCGCGGGTCGGTGTGCATCTCAGGGAAGTGAGCCTGTCCAATGGTCAAACCATTGAACTCGATGCACCGCAGTCCCTGCAGCGTCTGGGAGTAGCAGTTCGCCAGGGAGGTGATGATGGAGTGCATACGTATCGCATTCCCGGTCTTGCAACGACCAATCAGGGCACGCTGATTGGTGTTTATGACGTGCGGCGGCGCGGGGGAGGCGATTTGCCGGGCGACATTGACGTGGGCATGTCTCGTTCGACAGATGGAGGGCGGACATGGGAACCAATGAAAACCATCATGGACATGGGTAACGATCCGCGCTGGCGATACGATGGAATCGGTGATCCGGCTGTTCTGGTCGACAGGAATCGTGGAACAATCTGGGTGGCTGCTACCTGGAGCCATGGGAATCGTTCGTGGATCGGTTCCGGCCCGGGGCTTTCCCCCGAGGAAACAGGGCAGCTGATGCTTGTCCGCAGTGACGACGATGGTGTCACCTGGTCTGAACCCATCAACATTACCAGTCAAGTCAAGAAGCCCGAGTGGTGTTTCATTCTGCAAGGTCCCGGCAAGGGGATCACAATGCAGGACGGAACCATTGTGTTCGCCGCACAATATCAGGACCCTCCTGATAAAAAGCGATTACCGCATTCAACCATCATTTACTCCAAAGACCATGGGAAGACATGGCAGGTTGGTACTGGCGCGTTCGACGATACCACGGAATCTCAGGTGGTGGAAATCGAACCGGGCGTTTTGATGCTGAATTGCCGCTACAACCGAAAAGGCACGCGGGTTGTGATGACCACCCGGGACATGGGCAAGACATGGCAAAAACACTCCACCTCGGAACGGGCACTGATTGAACCGGGCGCCTGTATGGCGAGTCTGATCGACGTTGGTCGTGAGGCTGGCGATGAGTCGGGCAACTGGCTTCTGTTCTCCAATCCTGACAGCACTCGCGGCAGAAACCACATCACCATCAAAGCATCACCTGACCGTGGACTGACTTGGCCCAAGCAGCATCGACTGTTGCTGGATGAACACAATAGTGCAGGTTATTCCTGCATGACCATGATTGATAAAAAAACAGTTGGCATTCTTTATGAAGGCAGTCAGGCACACATGACGTTTCAGCGGATACCGCTGGATGATCTTGTCGAAACACCCGCTGATGCCGCTGAGCCTCCTAATGGTCAATCCTTGTGTTTGCCGCAGGTATTTAGCGACCACATGGTGTTGCAAGCCGGCATCGAAAATCCTGTCTGGGGTCATGGTCGGCCGGGTGAGACAGTTACAGTCGCCGTGAGTGAGCAAGTACAGAAAACAGTAGTCGACACTGACGGCAACTGGAGTGTTCGTTTGAAGCCGCGCAAGGCAAGTGCGGTGCCACTACGCATTCGGATCCAGTCAGCAGAAGACGTTGTCGAGTTGACTGATGTTCTTGTCGGGGAAGTCTGGGTTTGCGCGGGCCAGTCCAACATGGAGTGGATGTTACGACAATCTGCTCATGGCAAAGAAGAATTGGAAAGCCCTGATCATCCAGATTTACGACTTCTGCATCTTCGTGCTGGTGCCCGCGGCAGTGGAGGTATTTATCGCGAAGCGGAGCTTGCACGACTCAGGCCAGAGAAGTTCTGTGAGGGGCAATGGGAGGTTGCATCAGGCGAATCGGCGCCAGAGTTTTCGGCAGTCGCCTGGTATTTCGGCAGGTACCTTCAGAAGCAACTGGGGGTCCCCGTTGGACTGATTTGTCCCGCTGTTGGTGGTTCTCCAACTGAAGCGTGGATTCCACGTGAAGCGCTTCAGGCGGATCAGGACCTTGCACCGCTCGTCGATGGAAACTGGCTCGATAACATTCGTCTGGGTGAATTCTGCCGGACTCGCGGCATTGAGAATCTTCTTCCAGCGATTCAGTCTGGGGAACGGATTCACGGAGACGAGTGGGGTCCCAACCATTCTTTCAAGCCCGGGTTCATGTGGGATGCCGGAATCCAACCGTTGATTCCATTTGGAATCAGAGGTGTGCTCTGGTATCAGGGAGAATCCAATGCCGAAACGGCTCCACGTGTCCGCGAACATGACCAGCTGTTTCCGCTCTTGATCAGACAATGGAGAGAACATTGGGGCCAGGGAGACTTTCCCTTTTTTTATGTTCAGCTTCCGGCCTTGAAGCGACCACAATGGCCCGCATTCCGTGATGGCCAACGAAGGATTCTTGATCAGCTGGAAAACGTGGGCATGGCTGTAACAATCGACACTGGTCATCCGTCCAACGTGCACCCCGAATTGAAAAAACCGGTCGGACGACGGCTTGCCAAATTGGCGCTGGGAACGACGTACGGCAGGTCACTCGTTCCCTCTGGACCCTTGTTTGTCAATGCAGAGCGTGATGGTGATTCACTTGTTGTCAGTTTCAAACACAGTGGTGGCGGATTGAAATCTTCGGATGGCCAGCCTCTTCGGTTTTTTGAGGTTTGCGGCAAGGATGGTGTTTTTCATGCTGCAAACGCAAAGATCATCCGACACGACGCCATCGCTGTCTCATCTTCTGCTGTGAGCGAACCGATGGAAGTTCGCTATGCCTGGCTGCCTTATCCAGAGCCATCCGTCAATCTGTTCAATGGTGATGATCTTCCTGCTTCTCCCTTTTCAAGCGAAGTTGCGGAGAGCGTTTTCGCCAGCGAAAAATCAGCGATGGAACGACCGAATATTCTGTTCATCGTTTCAGAGGATAACAGCGAGCATCTCGGTTGCTATGGTGAACAACGGGTACATACCCCACACCTCGATTCGCTTGCTTCCGGTGGTGTGAGGTACACGCGGGCTTATGTTCCTTACTCTGTTTGCAGTCCATCTCGGGCAGCCTTCCTGACCGGACTTTACCCACGACAGACAGGCCACATCGGGCTGGCAACACACCGATTTGCGATGTACCGTGATTTCAAGACGATGCCGGCTTACTTCCGTGAAGCCGGGTACTACACCGGGTTCCTCGGGAAAACGCATGTCAACCCGGAACGGCTTGTCGAAGACCATGTTGATCATCGAGCGATCAGGAATTCCAACTTCAGCAAGACGATCAGTATCGAAGAGTATGCCGAAGAAGCCCACGCGGTCATGCAGAAGGCAGCTGACCTGAAAAAACCTTTTCTGCTTCTGATCAACTACGCCGATGCTCATCGGAAATTCATTGGCCAGTCGAAAAATGGTTTTCCGACTCGCAGAGTCACGTCTCCGGTCAAGCCGTTCCCGTGGATTGGATCCGACACTGTGCATCTACGCGAGGAGTTGCGTGACTACTTCAACTGCATGAATCGGCTTGACGAGGGGGTTGGGATGGTGCTTGATCGGCTCGAGCAACAGGGCGTCCGAGACAGAACTCTGGTGATCTACATCAGTGATCACGGAGCAGATTTTCCACGCGGCAAAGGCAGCGTGTATGAGCATGGGACACGCATACCCATGATCGTGAACTATCCTTCCGGTTTCCCGCAGGGCAAAGCGGAACACGGCATGGTGTCGACAATCGATATTCTGCCCACGATGTTGCGTGCGGCACGCCTGCCCATTCCCGATGAACTGCCGGGAATGCCTCTTCAGGATGTCGCTTCAGGCGAGTTGCCACCACGAGAGTTCATTCACACTTTCACGACAGGATCCTCGCCCAATCTGCTGTACATGCAGTTTGGCATTCGTGACGATCGGTACAAACTGGTCTTCAACCCGGATCGAGCGTTGAATCGGCTCGCTGAATCCCGTTACCACAACAGCCGGTTGCCTGCAGACCAGTATGTGCAAAGTTTTCTTCGTCCACCTGAATATGAACTCTTTGATCTCAGGGAAGATCCCAATGAGTGGAACAATTTGGCGGATGTTGCAGCTTTCAAGCCGATTCGCGAGCGATTGCTCAATGCCATGCGGCAATTTCAAATGGACATCAAAGATCCGTTCGCCAAGGCAGCCAATATTGCGACATTCATCTCTGAACAGAAGGAGTATGCGCACAGGCAATACAGAAAAAATGATTTTCGTTGGCCGCATCTTGATATGTTCAAAACAGCACAAGAGTCTGGCAAAGCTGTCTCGCGGGATTGAGATGAAGTTGAGTATCGCTGTGATGGGAATCAGTCGAGAGCTTGTGATGCAGACAGGTGCCAGGTCATGAAAAAACCCGGACCTCTATGAGGTCCGGGTTGAGCAAGCTGATGTTGGTTGCCGCGGTCGCGACAATCATGTGACGTCGCTAGGCCGAAACCTTGCAGCACGCTTTTTCGCAAGCAGCCTGGTCTTTGCAGCACGGCTTGGTGCAGGCAGCTGTTTCTGCACAGCACGGCTTGTCACATGCGGCCGACTTTGCACAGCAAGGCTTGGTGCAGG
>JAAXJB010000104.1 GCA_012270065.1 Rubripirellula sp.
TGCAGTGACTTCTGCAGTGAACTGTGACACCTCGTGGTTTTTCCGTCCCGAGCGTTTGCGAATCAAGTGTTGATGCAAAATGCGACAAACGGATGTTCTTTGCAGCCACGTCGAAACAACGGTTCCGTCCACCCGAACGCTGAAACATAGCTGTTTTAGAGAGGGCTTTGTCCGTTGAAGTGATGACTCAACTGAGCCAACGATCTGCGAAGAGGATTTAAAGTCCCTCTTCCGAGAGCAGGCGAAGCGTATGATCGACGCGTTCTGCGTGTGCTTTGGGCTCAGCCCCAATTGCTTCGAATCCGTCCGAGATTGGAGACGGCAATTCGCCAGAGTTGTTTGACGATGGGTTGGTGTCTGAATTCACCGGAATGGCGTGTGGTTCAGACGCAGGGTTTTCTCCAACTTCATCATCAAAATCTTTCGGGGTGAATTGTTCACCTTCGGGCGTGCCTTCACCATTACCCACCGTACCCGACGTAGCGAGCCGGTTGAGATGGTTGAGTAATAGTAACGCGTCCAACGGGGTGACTACACCATCTTTGTTCACGTCGAGGTAGTGTTCAGCGATTTCCGGTGAAGTGGAACCAGGCCCATGAATGTTGATATGGTTGAGAATCAGGAGTGCATCACGGGCAGTGCTTTGCCCATTGTCATCCACATCGTATGGGTCATCGGTGTTGTGGTTAGGTGCCAGATTTCTATGTACTTCAATGACGAATTCCCGGCTGATGCGTTGGAATTCAGACAGTGTATCGCTGACGCTGACGGTGAGGGAAATCTGATCCTGGTTGTTGCGATTCAGCATCTCGCTATCGCGTAGTTTGAGCAGAGAACCGGCGATTTCGAATCGTGAATCACTCACGGAAACCAAAAATCTGTCGCTGGCCGTTTTACCATCGACACTGATGGAACCGACAGGTGCTCCTCGAACCCATTCCATCACACTTTGAGCAGATAGTTGGATTGTCGTTGGCTGTTCTGCAATGTCGACAACGGTCACTCGGATGGGCGCGGTCAGGGTTTCACCCCCGGAGTCAACTGCGGTGACATTGACGAGGATCATTGACGTCTGTTCGTAGTCAAGCGATACCCCTTCGGCTAGATACAGATTGCCATCCAAGATTCGGAATCTCGCGTCATCTACTGTCAGAGAATGTGTGTCGTTGGCATCGGGATCGGATACCTCAATGCTGCAGACGAGTGCGCCCACACTGTTTTCATCTACTTGTGCTGTGGCCGGCGAGATACCGTCAATGGGATCATTGGCATCCAAAATTGTGACTGAAACGCTGCTCTCAATCGTCGTGTCGGTTTCAACATCGGTTGCGGTAATGGTCAAGGAAATCGTCGGCTCAGTTTCAAAGTCCAAGCCACCGCCGACAAAGATCAGGTTGCCGTCATCGACGATAAAACGTGGATCATCCACGTTGATGATGTGCGGCATTCCACCCAAGCCGTCAGCATCAATGACCTCGATGTTCCCGATAATCTCATCGGCGAGCAGGTCTTCTGCAATGTCATCGATGTCACTGGAAATGCCAGTTGGTGAATCAGGTACGGATTCAACGAGAATGGTGATCGGTTCGGCCGGTGACACGTCACGTCCGTCGTGGAGCGAAACGTCAACTGTGTCAAAGCCATGGAAATTGGCGTGTGGTGTATAACTGAACATGCCATCGACGCTGATGATCGCAACACCATTCCCGGCAGGACCACGCTGAATAACGACGTATTCGTTGGTTTCGGCATCGCTTGAGTGTGCCAACGCTGCAGGTGCAAGTCTCAGGAAGCCACGATCTTCCTGTGTGGTGAAGATGGGAGCTGCAGGGTCATAACTTGGTGCGGTATTCGCTCCATCAACTCCTATTCCAAACAGAACACTGTCGATATCGGCATTTCCGGAAACAGTGACTTTTTGAGCGTCCGCGCGACGCAATGCAATTTCTGCGATGCCGGCTGCTCCAAGCACCGTAACAGAATCACTCCGATCACCCAGTGCCAAGCTGCTGACTTGGCCGATGGTAGAAAGGTCAACGGCCATGTCCGCGATGATTGACCCGTCGCGAAGATCCAGAAGTTGCAGGCTGGAGGAGTTGGATGAAAGAGAGAACAGAAGATCTCTGGCTCCATCGATCGCGATGGGGCCAGTCACATCAGGAAGTGTGTGCAGCGGAGCAAAGTTTGCGTCAGCATCGTAGATCCCCAAGCCACCGCCTTGAGTCCGCACGGCAATGATCCCAGCCGCATCGTCAAAAGCGAGAAGTTCGCTCGTCAGGGACGGCATTCCGTCAGAGTTGGAGATGAAAGATGCTGTGGAATTGCTCCACAGCGATAATTGGGTTCCCTCACTGCCCGACCAGGCAAATACTGATCTGTTCCCGCTGGACGCGACCACCCGGGCGTTGGCGGGAACGGTGTGAAGAACTTCTGATACGGTGATCGTTTCAGCATTGCTCGCATCGAGTTCGCGGATGGCGAGCAGGCTTTCCCCGGTTTCCGGAGAATTCGTCGGTTCAAGCAGTACGCCTCTTCCCGAGTTATCGATTGCCAAATCAGCCCATGAGATCGGTGTCTCGGACTGAGTCAAGTTAAGCGGGGTGCTGGTACCCGTTGCCGCATCCACTTGCCAAGTCGTTTCGCTGTTCGCCCCGCTTCCGATGACGAGCAGGTCACCGCCAGGCAGAGCTTGCATTTTGCTGAGTTGACTTCCGACAGCAACCTCGGAGGTAACCCCGGTATCCAGATTTCCAAACACCAATGACTGGTGAGTCAGGGCGATAGGGGTGCGATCAGCCGCTACGAGTTGCATGCCCCCGGTCAATTCCAAAACCGGCCCTTCCCTTGTGGCCAGCACTGGCGTTGTCTGATATTGGGTTTCTGTACCGTTGTACAGTCTTAGCTCGTAGGTACCGTCAGCGATGTCATCAAAGCGAAACTTGCCTTCAGCGTCAGCGAGGGCGTAGGGCTCGCCAGCATCAATTTCAGCGTTCTGGTTTGCGTCGATGTACACCAACCGGTGAGGAGCATCCAGATCTCCTGCATCGAGCCGAAAAGAGTGGTTGAGATCCTCGAAAACCGCCCCGGTGATCGCTGCCAAGACTCGGCGATCCCCCAAGTGTTCCACTAGTAGTCGGCGGCGGTGCCTTTTCCGCTTCTGTGATCTTTCCGAGGGTTTTACCATCGTGTTTTATTGGTCTTGAGGCGGAAAATCAGGGGCACTTTGCGGAAGTCTTAAGGGCTTGGACGATCCTGATTACGACTGGTTCCCTCCTGCCCGGAAAATTCCCGGAAAAGGCCAGGCTTCAGTCGGTTGATTGACAAGAAAAGACGCCCAAATGTTGCGCGAACCGTCTATCATACGCAGAGGGGGATGTCCTGGGTACGAACTTCTATTGCGAAGTAAGGAAATTCATGCCCAAAATCTCCCGGTTTTTGCGGATTGCACTCGCAAACGCTGTATAAAGCACTGGTTCCTGACAACCAACGACGACTCCGATCCCTTTTCTGAGACTTGAATCGCATGCCTGTTTTTCGAACCTTGACCCGGAATTCTGTGCCCAACTGTCCTGCACAGGCATCTCGCCCGAATCTGCTGCAGAAACTGTGTCTGGCATTGTTTGGGTTTACTCTCGCGGTCAGCATCAGCGGAATGGTCTCGGCACAGCGGCCAGCCAGTCCCCAGAGCCCACAGAGTCCGCAGAGCCCACAGTCCGGCGGAGCCGGCTATCCCGGAGCATCCGGATACGGTGAAGAAATGATGGAGGGTGATGAGGACATGGATGACGAAGGGATGAGCGAAGAAGATTATGGGTCCGGTCGAGGGTATGGCGGGGACGAAGGCATGGATGAGGACATGGACGACATGATGGATGATTTTGGAGATGATGGCTCCGGTTATGGCGGGGGAGGTTACGGGAGTGCTGGCGGTTACGGCGGTGGCGGTCGGGGCACTGGATCACGAGCCTTGCTCTCTTCCCCACAAGCTGATGCCATGGATGTGTATGGCGCTACTTTTGCATCCTTGAGGGATCAGTTGAGTTTCTCGCCGTTATTTGCACCCGCCCAAGTCGCTCCTGTGGAGTCGGGACCGTTTCTTGGAAGGGAGGCAGAAGATGCCTTCAAAGCGGGCAATCCTCTGCTGGCCTTGGCCCTGATGTTTGGGCACATGTCCGTTGAAGAGCGCGATGCGTTGGTGGCTTTGCAGACAGTCAAATACAACGCCCTGCTTCGCCGGCCTGTTTGGAACATTCGATGGGGGGTTTCCTTGTCGGTGCGTGGCGATATCACGGGCGATCCTCAGCCAATCAAGGAGGGTGCCTCCTCACAGCGTCGTCGTTCGGGGGCCGGCGGGGCGAATTTTGCCGGACCTGGAGCGGGTCGAGGCGGAGGTCTCAATGCTGGTGGGTTCGATTCGGGCGATGGTTTTCCCGGTGGAGGGCAACTGGGTGGCCTGATCGAAGATGAAGGAATGTATGAGGGCATGGAGGACGGCATGGAGATGGGCGATGAGATGGGCATGGAAGGCATGGCACAGGGGTACGGACGAGGTACCGGCCGACAACAGCAAAACGCTGCGGCAGCAGCACCCTCCATCCCAGCGCGGGAGATGCTGAGTGAGCAAGCACGGGTTGTGTTTGATAAAAATCTTGGACTTGTGGCTTCAGTTGTTGGCGACGAATTGAGAAAACGATTTGAGCAGGGCGCGTTCGGTCCACTTTTCGCCACAGTGACTGCACCAACTCCTCCCGTTGATGGTAATGGAGCTGCGGGGAACGCCGGTGCGAACTCGTCTCATGTGGTTGGCAGTTCTGTCAACGATTTGCTGATGGATGCGGGGCAGTCGATGCCCATGTGGCAACCGGGGGTCATTTTCCTGGGTGAGGCACCTGTTGCAGATATCATGCAGAATGCCAGAGCAGCTCAGGTCGACCTGTTGCTCCATTTCGACATCAGCCTGAACGCTGGTAACAATGACTATGTCAAAAATACGTCGCGGTGCCGGTTGATGAACGTCGCGACCGGCAAACAGCTCATTGTGTCCAAAGGCATGTCAAATTCCGAAGTTACCCAGGTGACCAGAGCAGGACGCCAGACAGAGCGGGATTACGTGATGAGTCAGTTGAGTCCCGTTTTGAACTTCATTGATCGAGAGGCGACGGTGTCCGACCTGCCACCATTGACCCCGGAAATTGCAAGACGCCGAGTGGAAGCACTTGTTGGAAGTCCGCAATCGCGATCTTTGCGAACTCTTGCTGAAGTAAGAATGTATCAGGCGAAGAATCTGCTCACGGCAGAAGAAGTTGAAGTGGTATTTGACATTGTTGGGGGACCGGATGGGCTATTGATGCTCCATGGACCACAGCTTGAAAAGCTTGAAATGGCCCGGCAGTGGGCGCTTCAGAGTCTGCCGAAATTCGAGTCCCGTTAGGGACGTTTGAAGGGGAATCGGGCTCCCCTTCACACGTGAACAGGTTGTCATTTTTGGCCGGTGCTATGCTGCGTTCTGCAGATCTTGTAACGCCGTTGGCAAGTGAATCGTCAGTTGCGATCACCTGTCCAGTACCTGAGCGACTGTGGGAACCCGTTTCAATCCCGTGGCACTTCAATGCCGCGAAGAAGTTCTCCCAGTTCCTCGTCGTTGCTCCGCCCTTCGATTTCTGCTTCGGCGGTGAGTTGAATCCTGTGTCGGAGAGTTGGAAGCGTGATGTCCACCACATCATCTGGTGTCGCGAAATCGCGTCCACTGAATGCTGCGAGGACTCGAGCCGACTGCATCAAGGCAAGGCCCGCACGCGGTGATGCACCAATATGAAACGCAGGCCATGTGCGCGTTGCACGAACGATTCGATTGATGTAATCAATCAAGCTGTCTTCCATCCTCACCTGTGAACACAAATCAATCATTTCCAGTAATTGAGTTGGTGAGGTGACCGTGTTTACCTCGGTCAACAAACGCTGGTTGAGATCTACCTGCTGACTGTGCAGTTTCAGAATCTTGATTTCTTCACTTGCAGAAGGGTACTCGACCTTGAGCAGAAACATGAAACGGTCAAGTTGCGCTTCAGGCAGATTGTAAGTTCCCTCGCTTTCAAGTGGATTCTGCGTTGCCATGACTAGAAACGGCTTTGGCACTTCGTGGCTCGTTCCGTCAATGGTGACTCTGAATTCCTGCATGATTTCCAGCAGTGCAGCATGTGTCTTTGCAGGCGATCGGTTGATTTCATCGGCAAGCAGAAACTGCGTGAATACCGGCCCCGGGCGAAAGCGGAACTCCGATTTTTGCATGTCATAAACCGGTGCGCCAGTGATGTCCGATGGCATCAAGTCAGCAGTGAACTGGATTCTTCCACACTCACAGCCCAAAACGCGACCCAATGTTCGTACGAACAAAGTCTTTCCAAGTCCAGGTACAGACTCAATCAACACATGCCCGCCAGCAAATAGAGCCGTGAGACTGCCGAGGATCAACTCTTGTTGGCCCACAAAAAGTTTTCCGATTTCACCGGCAATTTCTTCATATAGCTCCTTTACCGGAGCAAATTTTTCTGATGTCACGGTCTTCGGATTTGGCACCAGTGTGCCATCAATCTGGGATTCTGGAGGTGTATTACTCAATTTTTTTACCATCAGTCTGTGAGTTTGCCGATTCACTCATCCCCGGGGAAGGTAACGATGAGTCCTGTGAATTGTTTGGCCTGGATTGGGATTCTGATTGCTCTGCCTGTTCCGTAGATGGATTCGATTGGGCACGTTTGGCCAATCCGCCAGGCTGAACTGTACGTGCAGCAGGCGAGGCGTCGGAGCCCAATTCTTTGATGATCCAGGGGCCAGAGGTTTCACCACGGATACGTTGCATGTAATCACTGATTTTTCTGCGTGCATACTGTTTCCCCCCCACGTTGTTCATGAGTGCGGCGACAGCGTTCAGGTTATCGCCAAAGTTGCCCTTTGACTGGTACATGATACGTCGAGGGCGGCCGAAAATGGGCCACAGAGCAATGCAGATAATCAAGCCGAGAAACATGCCATGCATCGTTAGAAGGCTGACAGGCCATACTGTCAAGAACTCCATGCCACGAGCAATTTGTACACCATCGTCTGATGAACTGACCGCCAATGGCATGCCGTTGTTGTTCAGAAAACCTGCGTTCAAGTCAGACGTCTTGAGCGAAACCGCATCTTGTATGATTCTGTCCGCCAGAAGCTGGTTTGGACGCTGCGTCAGGCCAAAATTTGACAGGAGTGAGCCTGCGGATACCACGATGATTTTTGAATTATTCCATGACGCAGCTTTGATTTCTGCAACGTAGGTGGTGCCATTTCCAGTCTGCAGGAGCGATTGGAAATTTGCATTCAAGGGCGGTGTTTGGCCGCCGGTTTTTGTTTTTCCCTGCTTGCCTTTCGCTACACCGTTTTCCAGTGGCGTCCAAGGTGCTTCGCTCGTTTGATTGCTATCGTTCGCCGTTGTCCACGGTCCTGAGGAGGCTTTGATTTTTTCCGGCTTACTCAGGTGATTGACCGAGAACCACTTGTAGGAAGGTTGATAACGGCCATACGACAGTTTGACCATTCGCTCTGTCCGACTTTTGGCGGCACGTCGTCTGTATTCCAGACGCTTTTCAGCCGGCGCCAATGGCCTGGTTTTCTCCCAGTATTCGACTTCGCAGCCATTGTCAGGTGCGATGTATATGAGCAGGCGGTTGCCAGTTTTTAGCCACGAATCGATCCAGTTGACTGCTTCCGGATTGAGGGGGTTTAAGTTTTGCGGAGCCCATACCAGAATATCTGTGTCTTTTTTCAGGCGGTCGGTCAGTCGTACGACGTCGCGGTCTGCGATTCCGGAATTCTCCATCGCTAGACGAAAGGTACCGTAGCCATTGATGCTTGAGTAAGCCGAACTGCCACTGGTTCTACCGTACTCGGTGGTCAGTTCTGAGCATCCTCCACCGAAAGTTATACATGCCGCCGCTGCAAGGATCAGGCATCGCTGGGAAGTCACATTCATGCTGCTTCTCCTTGGCTCTGCTGAAGTCCAGTTTCCAGTTGTTCATTGGCACGCCACATGGTCGCGAATTCGCTTTGCGTTATTTTGTGGCGACCGAAGTAGGATCTTTCAAAAAACTCAATGGTGACGGTGAGGCATTTTGCTGCGTCCGGATTGACCGCACGAGTCTCCCTGATGTACCTGCGATTGGTCTTGCCCCGGTTCAGCCGGAGTGCTCCATAGCCATCGAGAAGTAACAATTGGTGGGCGAATAGCAGGATGATTGCCTGGTCGTATTCGCCGGACTGCATCAGACGCTGAGCCTCGGATCTCAGATTGACATCAGTGCGGCGCAGTTCTTCTGGCAGTTGTTGCATGCGTTCGATTGTCTGTTCGCCGGGATTTGCTCTTATGGCAGAGTTCTCTTTCCGTTTTCCGACATCGACCTTTTTCAGATCTGCCCGGGAAAGCACGTAATAGATCGCACCGATACCAGCAACGACAATCAGTCCAAGTGTCAGCCAGCCCAGTAAATTCATGAAGTTGAGTCCGCTGCCGAATAACCCGGTTCCAGTGCCTGCGGTGTTGCCATTGTTGGTTGCCGGCGTCGCAGGTGCCTTTGCCTTCGTGTTTTTAGGCTTGCTCACGGCCTTTGGCTTGGGGAGCCAGCGGCTGTCACGGTTGTCCGTGTCATCTGCTTCGGGATTCACTTCAATCGGTGTCAGACTGTTCTTTTCCGCGTCAAACCAGGGTGTCGTCTGCAGGGCATTTGAGATCGGAGAATCCGCGTCTGACGGCAGTTCCTTTTGCTGACCCCAAATGCTTGGAACCCATGCGAACCAGCATGCAAACACAAGGAACAGGCGATGAGTTCGGGCGAGCTGTGTGCAGCCCATTGCGGGTGGTGTCATGTTGCTGTCCCCGCAGATTTGGCATTCTTCGACGTGACCCGGGAGCCAGCAGTTGGTGCCGATTTTGGCTCGGACGATGTCACGCGATGGTGGTCGCTTCCAAATTGACGCAGTGCCTCAGCACGGAACGCCAATTCAACTTCCCATCCTTCGAGTCGAATTCGTGTGTCGAGGTAATTCAACAGTCTGATGATCACGCTCACACCCGCTACGAGCCACAAAGCCAATGGAAAGAAAACGAGCAAGACGGTCAGATTCATGGTGTTCCAGTATCCCACGATAATGCCACGGAACCAGATCATCGTGTAGAAACAAGTGAATACCAGACCGGCAAGAATCATGGCAACCGCCACAAAGCGACCCGACAGTTCGCCAGCCATGGGTGAGTGAAGTGACTTGGAGCGTTTTGGCATGGTGATCACGCTGTCCGATGCCGCCCGCAGCGGGCACTGTTCCAAGAGGATGATTTCCGGCGCGAAGGGACGGTTTGCACGTACTATTGCAATCCAGATCAAAATCACCAGCGGCACAAAAATATCCCAGAAACCGGAAACCGGTTGATTCCAGCGAAAGACCAGAATGATCATGGCGGGTATGGCGAGACGGTAAACCCCAAGCACCAGGAACCATCTCTTGAATTGACGTTTCACCTCACGGGTCACTGTTTTCCAGGTAGGACGTTTTTCAAAAACGGCTTGGCCGATGTAGATCGTGGTGAAAACACCTGCCGCCGGTGTTTGCAGGATGACAAGCAGTGTCATCCAGAGGATGTAGCGTGATATCTCACCCAAGGCAGCGGGATCATCCAGGCCATAGATCGATTCTTGCCATGGAATCCAGCCGAGCAGCAGCGTGTTGAGGATCACCCAGCCCACCGCGCCCATCGTAAAACCGATGAGAATTGCTTCCGGGTAGCGTCGAATCATGACCAGCGACAGATCACCGATTTCACTGAATTTTCTGAGTCGAATCACAATGTGAGTTTGATCAAGCTGCATTCGGTTGATCTCCCGTTTCAGGTCCCGGTGTCACTTTAAGTACGTCGCGCGGGAATCCGAGTACAACGAAATAAAAGCTGATCAGGCCTGAAGAAAGAACAGACCAGATGGCCTTGACAACGTATGGCAACGGGCTCGGGGATATGAAACCTTCCGTGATCGCAGCCAGAATGAAAAGCATGACTGAAGCGGCCATGATCGGAACAGCTTTCATGGCATTCGCACGAATGGAGTCCCTCCGGGTAAGTCCTGCGGTATAAAACACGCCGATGCCCAAACGCAGGCCTGCCGCTGCGGCTAATGCAATCGCCGTCAGTTCAAATGGTCCATGAGCGGTTACAAACTCAAAAAAGTTGTCTCCGCCAACCACATCAGGCCGAGCCATGTATCCAAACATCGTCCCCA
This sequence comes from Rubripirellula sp., assembly GCA_012270065.1. Taxonomy (GTDB): domain Bacteria; phylum Planctomycetota; class Planctomycetia; order Pirellulales; family Pirellulaceae; genus Rubripirellula. Next base: position 10,302 of record JAAXJB010000104.1, read on the forward strand.
GTGAAACGGCATTGAATGCGAGTGTAAGGAGGCAGGGAATCAGCAGTATGCCATAAGCAAAACAACGAAGCCCGATTCCTGTGTTGTGCTGTATATACCAGCCGGCCGCGGCAACGTAGTGTTCAGAATCTGCATTCAATGGTTGCGAATAGGACTCTTCCAGTTGGGAGAGCATCTCACTGCCAACCATGCGATCAGCAAAACCGGGAAACATGTCTTCGTTCATCCCGAGAAACATCGAGAGCGAAAACAGACCGAAGAAAATGATGGTTGCGATGCGGGCGCAGGGGTCTGCAAAAATCTGCTGTGGTGCAACCTCAAACAGAATCGTAGACCAGCTTTGAGGTTCAAATTTGTTTGCGCGGTACAGCTGATTGTGGGATCTCGCTACCAGACGATGCAGGTAGGTGACGGTACCGGGAGGCAACTGGTAGGCGTCTGCCAAGGCCAGGTCTGCGCAGGCGGCGCGGTAAAGTGTCGAGAATCGGGCGATGCCCTCCGCTCCCCGATGGTGTTTGAGTCCTGATTTTTCGGTGCGACCTCGCATCTCCATTGCATCGCAAAGCCGCTCAAGTTCCGACCATTGCACTCGTCGCTTCTCCAGAAGCTTGGCTACGTTCATGGAAGATCCTTTCCAGGAGTCGTCGGCAGGCTGTCTTTCCCGATGTTTTGCGTCTGCTGGTTGCTTTTCTGTTGGGAATGACGAGGAGACGCTACTGCTTGCCCCAGCGCTGTTGAATCCGGCAGTCCGCCAGTATTGGTCGAAACTGGGCCGGTCCTGCTGCTTTCAGTAATCGGTGCAACGGGTGCAGCCTGTTTCGCCGCAGTGCCCGCCAGTCCTTGCGGTTTGTTTTGATCGCGTCGCAGAGGACTGAAGCCGGCGAGCGGTCCCAGATCCTGTTCTTCTTCCGATGAGTCGGAGAGGAAAACCTGATAATAAAGTGCGTACAACAACAGATCAGGATCGATGTCAGATCGAAATTCAAATCGATCAATCAGCGGGCCTGAAAGGTGACGTGCGATTTCACGCCGTCTTGCCGGCGTCAGGTAGTGCCGTCGTTCGGCATAGATAGCTAACGTTTTCGCCATGCTGCGGCTGACCCGGTAATCACCCGGAAAATAGGAAGCTAAAGCGGGAACACGCGGATCATCAACCTTGGCAACGGGCAAGTGCCAGCCTCGTTCGTCGACAATGACCATCGTTCCAGCAGCAAGGTCACCGAGACGCTGCATGCGGCGTGTCAGGATCATGCTCAGCACAGCAACCATCCCGGTTGGAACATAAAGCAGCGTCGGAGCATCCACGAAAAATGAGCTGATCGACACAGGGGGGGCCATGTCGGCGATTCTCAACAGGTTTCTCAGCATGGCACGTTTGCCACTGATGGGACGACCTTCCGTATCAATGGCGCGAATACCGCAGGCCCATTTGCCAACGGTCCGGCCATTGAAGTAGGTCTCGAGAATCGTGCCGTAAAACCAACTGATCAAGAAGTACAGGATGAAGCCGATCGCAACAAAATAGTTTGTGAGGACCGCAAAATTTGTCAGAAGTCCAGCCAGGGAAAGGCCAATCACTGCCAGAACGACCAGGCCCCAACGTACACCGCAGTCAATGATGTAGGCTGGCAAACGTCGGAATGGTCCCGCCAACTGGTAGTCAAAGGCGATGTTTTCCGGCGTAACAACCGCGATGGTAGTATCAAGTGCGGCAGGAGAGGCCATACGTTCGAGACGATTACTGGGACTGCTGGGAGTACGCTTGGTCTCTCGCCATTATCGTATGTTCGCGGTGCTGTTTGCAACGCTTCCCCGCGGCTGAGAGTTGGATAGTTGGAAAAGAAATACGCTGAAAATGATTGGAATCGAGCTAGTTCCTTCCAAAAAAATAACGCAGGAACACCATCAGACAAACTATTCCGTTAGGTTTGAAAGGCCTGACTGGGCCATTCAGTGATGTGGCTACTCATTGAATCTGGGACTTCCGTTCATTTTCCTGTCCCTTGCCACTGGTGATTCAGGTCTTGTTCTTGGATCTGTGGTTCCAAGTCGATGGCAGTTGTGGGAGTCTTGCTTCCCTAAACCACACTTTGTGTTTTGCGATCATGAAATAAATGGTGAAAGCCGTGTCCAGTTACCCAGCAGAGAAGCTACGCAAATCATCAGAAGATGTGGGGCTGCCGGACGAGCTCAACCCTGTACCGTCGGACAAAATTGTGCAGGTTGGACCGACCAGCCAGTCTTCGGGCCAGAATCCCTATCGCCGAAACAGACAGGGGATTCGTGAACCGCCTGCCAGCTTTTGGGGCAGTCTCAGGTATTTAGGTCCCGGATTTATCCTGTCAGCTTCCATCGTTGGCTCCGGCGAGTTGATTGCGACCACGATTGTGGGTGCCGAAGCCGGATTCATGTTGATGTGGTTCATCATCTTCAGTTGTCTGGTCAAAGTTACCGTTCAGATTGAATTCGGTAAGCACGCGATTTGCTCCGGTGAGTCAACGATGGCTTCTTTGAACAGTTTGCCTGGGCCGCGTTTTGGCAGGGCAAACTGGTCGATATGGCTGTGGCTTCTGTTGATGATCGGAAAAATGTTCCAACTGGGAGGGATTGTCGGCGGCGTCGTCTTGGCTCTTGCCGAGTTTTTTCCAACGCTCAGTGCCCACGGCGACACTCTGCCGTGCTGTCTGGTCACTTACCGTGGTTCCCTGTCGTTATCTCTCCGCGTTTTTCGTCGCTACTACCAACTGATCGAGAAGGCCTCCTTGATCATGATTGGCACGTTTACCCTGTTTACTGTTGCCTCATTGGTTGCTTTGCAGAACACGGATTTTGCCATCACCTTGAATGATTTCGTTTCCGGGCTGGTTCCTGCTTTACCACCCAAAGAAATTGTTTTGATTGCCATTGGCGCGTTTGGAATTACGGGTGTCGGTGGAGACGAAATCATGGCATACAACTACTGGCTGCTGGAAAAGGGCTACGCAGCGTATGCGGGACCACGGGACGATTCTCTGGAATGGGAACAGAGGGCCAAAGGGTGGATTCGCATCATGTATCTTGATGCGATTCTGGCGATGGTTGCGTACACATTGATGACTGTCATGTTTTATCTGCTTGGCGCTGCGATCCTGAACAGACAAGGCATCGTGCCCGAAAGTACTGCGTTGATCAGCAGTTTGGGAACGATGTACACGGAGTCTCTCGGGCCTTGGGCGAGGTCGTTGTTCGTCGTGGGGGCCTTCGTTGTTCTTTATTCAACTTTATTTGCTGCTCTTGCTGCCTGGACCCGGATGTTTGCCGACGCGTTTTCCCGAATCGGTTTGTTCAACTTCGGAAATGAGGTAAGTCGAAGCATTTGGATCGCGGTACTTGCTTGGGGCATTCCTGCCGTCTGGGCAAGTCTGTTCCTGTTTTTCGAAAAACCGGCATTGATGGTTGTTTTGGGAGGTTTGCCGACAGTTGTCATTCTGGTCATCGTGGTTTTCGCCGCGCTTTACTTCCGCTATCGTCGTGTGACATCGCGGATGTTACCGACCTTGCGGTATGACATCGCTTTATGGACAAGTTCTTTAGCAATCGCGTTTGTTGCCGTGTACCTCGGTTATGAATTAAGTGTTGATGTGGTCGACTGGGGGCGAACTGTGATGGAGAAGCCTGTTGAGTGATGCCAACCTGAAGGCTGTTGCGCTTTCTTATCTTTTTTTCCGGCTTCTTTATGTCTGACGAAGATTCAAATATTCGCTTTGGTGTGGTTGGAACTGGACGCATTACGCGGCGTCTCGTCGCCGACTTGCAGTCAACAGACCACGTCGAAGTGACCGCAATTGCAAGCCGCACGCAGGAACGGGCCCAGTGGTATGCAGATCAGTATGGAATCGCATCCGCGGTCAAGGGCTATCAGGGGTTGCTGCAGAGAGAAGATGTAGACGCTGTTTACATTTCTCTTCCACCTTCAATGCATGCGGAATGGGCGATTGCTGCTGCTGAGCATGGTTTGCATGTGTTATGCGAGAAACCACTCGCCATCTCCGCAGAACAGGCTGTATCCATCGACGAGGTCTGTTGCAGTCAGGGTGTGCGGTGGTTGGACGCAACGGGTTGGCTGCATCATCCCCGGACAGCATCGTTTCGCGATTGGATCGGCGATGGCAGGCTTGGTGAAATAGGGCATGTCAGCGCGGCGGTTTCGTTTTATCAGCCTTTCCAGTCTGGCGACCATCGCCTTGATGCCACTCTGGGTGGAGGCTGTGTTTTGGATCTTGGTTGGTATGCGTGTGGGCTGGTGCGTTTTGCATGTGATGACCTGCCCTTGGAAGTTTCAGCTGATGTTCTCGTCCGTGAAGGTGTCTCGCAGCGTTTAACAGCCATGTTCTGGATGCCCGATGGCGTGACGGCAACGATTTCATGTGGCTACGACACTGCGACACGAAAGTGGTTTGAAGTCGCTGGAAGTAATGCTTCGCTGGTTTGTGATGATTTCACCCGTCCATGGGCTGAACGCCCCCCGAGATGCTGGATTCATGATGCATCTGGTAAGGTCGAATCTCATACCTTTGAAGGGAGTCAGGAGCGTCTGATGATCGCGAGACTGGCTAGTGGAGAGTGTTTGAAGCCGTGGCAACAAATCGCGATTGATACACATTTGATACTCGATGCCATTCATGAATCTGTCACAATGGGCGGGGGGCGAGTCCCAGTCCTCCGAAGAGCCGGGATGTAGGTATGCGAGTTGGCAGACTATCGGGAACGACAGTTTCTCCTTTTAGCCCTTCAGGACGACAATGGCGGTCAAACCATTTGTGTTTTTTAGCGATTTGGAGTTCTTTGCCTGTTTTCTCCCTGCGATAATGACTGACAGTTTGTCTTTGACAAAAAATGGCTTGTCGATATCTGCACCAGAGTTTCGACAGTCATATCGTTGTTCGGAATCTTGCTCATGACCCGAGTTCGAAACTTCATCTCCGTCTTGTGCCGCTTGGGCTGGTTCGTCCTGATGGTGATGCTGGCGTTCGGCTACCTGGTCAGTGGGCTGTCTGAAAAGCAATCGACTGTCGGAGTGTTTGGTTCGCACAAGACGATGCGGACGAGCGCAGTCAGCACGACACGAGCCGATGCCGGGGCCATTGGGGAGGCAATTCGTGGATCGGTTGAGAAAATCGATGCCGACCGCAACCAGAGGCTCAAGGGGCTTGGGCTGAATCATTCCCAGCCTGCGGACTGGTTGACTGTCTGTCGCAGAATGTCACTGGCGTTGGTTGGAAGTGGTCTGTCCCTGGAAGAAATCCGGGCTCTTGAACAGGTTGATGAGCCGAAACGCGAGAGTGTTCATCTTGAAAATCTGTTGCGGGACGAACGGTTTCACCATTATTGGGCTGAGCGTTGGACTCGATTTCTCGTTGGTACTGATGGTGGCCAATTCATTGTCTACCGAAGACGCCGGTTTCGAATTTGGTTAGCCGAAGTCTTTTCCGAAAACCAGCCTTACGATCAGATTGTGCGTAGCCTCTTGACTGCCGAGGGCTTGTGGACTGATAAGCCACAGGTAAATTTCCTCACCGCAACGTTTGACAGTAACGATGGGAGTGCGGATCCTGTTCGGCTTGCTGCGAGAACGGCAAGGGTTTTTCTCGGGCTGAGAATCGATTGTCTGCAGTGCCACAATGATTTCCTCGGAAACGTAAATCTGGGTGATGCACCTGACTTGAGAGAGGGGACACAGCAGGATTTTCACCAGTTGGCTGCTTTCTTCACCAGTGCGAAAACGAACGGATTGCAGGGCGTGAAAGATGGAGAAGTTGATTACTCATACAAGTACCTCAATGACGAGGACGAAACCGATGTGAAGGCGGCAGTGCCATTCCTGTCGGAACTTCTGCCTGCTACAGGAAAGCCGCGTGCTCGTCTGGCAGCCTGGGTGACACATTCTGAAAATCATCAGGCTGCGAGAGCGGCAGTCAGCCATGTCTGGGCCCTCATGTTCGGTCGCTCCATGGGAAATGCTGTTGATAATCTGCCTCTCGACGAGTGGGAGCATCCGATGATGGATTCTCTCGCTCGTGACTTTGTTCAACATGATTTCGATCTGCGGCGGCTGATTCGTGTGATTGCGGCTTCACAGGCCTTCAGGGCAGACAGTCGTGCTGCGTTCGAGATCACACCTGAGCATGAAAGAAACTTCGCTGTGTTTCCACTGGTTCGACTGAGGCCAGAGCAGGTAGCCGGCGCAATCATTCAGGCAGCCAGAATCAAGACCACTGACCGTGAGTCATCTTTTTTTCTGCAGTTGCAGACCATGGCTGGAACGAATGATTTCGTGACCCAATATGGAGATGTGGGTGAAGATGAATTCAACAGTGACAGCATTACGGTCACGCAGAGATTGCTGATGATGAATGGCAAGTTGCTGCGTGAGCTGGTTGAGGCGAATCCCTTGCTCAACACGTCCGCTCATGTGGGCATGTTCGCAGAAAGCAATGAGCAGATCGTGCAGTTGTTGTATGTTGCAATGCTGAACCGATATCCAACCACGGAAGAACTGCAACACTTCGTTTCCAGAATTGAATGCTCGGAAGATTCCGATGAAGCCGTTGAAGACCTTGCCTGGATTCTTTTAAACAGTAGTGAACTTGCATGGAATCATTAACTTCAAGGAATGCCCGGATGAATGCCATGCCCGAATCTGGACACGGACGTGATGTCTCTCTTTGTGATTATCAGCATCACATGTCTCGGAGAACACTACTCGGCGCAGGTGGTGGCAGTTTGATGATGTCTGCCATTGCTCAGCGACTGGTGCGAGCTGATGAGCAGCAAAAAACGGATCCCTCACGTCCGAAGAGTGTCATTCTTCTGTGGTTGCAGGGTGGTCCGAGTCAACTTGAAACGTTCGATCCGCATCCAGGAGGAATTCACGGCGGTGACGCGTCCGCGATCACAACCTCAGTGAGGGGGGTGCAAATTTCAGATTTGTTGCCGCAAACAGCGGAACAGATGCATCTGGCTTCGCTGGTTCGCAGTGTCACCAGCAAAGAGGGGGATCATGAGCGTGCGGTTTACAATATCAAGACCGGATATCGACCCGATCCCACGTTGAAACATCCATCGGTTGGTGCGGTGTTGTGCCATGCGGATCAGGCAGGAGCCGATATCCCACGCCATATTTCCATCGTTCCCAATGGTTTTCCGGGTCGGGGAGGCTATCTGGGGGCAGCGTACGATGCCTTCAAAATCTATGACCCTGCTCAACCCGTTCCTGACATCCGGCGTTCCGTTTCAGAGTCTCGATTTGAACAGAGGGTAGCCGATCTCTATGGCGTAGTTGAACGTGAGTTTCGTAAAGGTCGGCTGCAGCAACTGGAGAGCACACGCACACTTCATCGTACGGTCACAGATGTCGCGCTGCGCATGATGTCAAGCCAGCAACTGGATGCTTTCAACGTTGCGTCTGAACCTGAGAGCGTCCTTGAATCTTTTGGTGACAGTGCCTTTGGCCGCGGTGTTCTCGCGGCTTCTCGTCTGATTGAAGTCGGAGCGAGGTGTGTTGAGGTTTCACTGGGTGGTTGGGACTCCCACATCACGAACCATGCGTTGCAGTCAGCAGCTTGTGACAAGCTGGATCCTGCGTTGTCCTCGCTGCTTAAACGACTCGAGGAGCGGGATTTACTGAGCACAACTCTTGTTGTCTGTGGCGGAGAATTCGGACGCACGCCCTCGATCAATCCCGCCGAAGGGCGTGATCATTGGCCGCACGGGTTTTCTGTTCTGATGGCCGGTTGTGGAATCCGTCGGGGAACTGTTCATGGCGGAACAGCACGAACACCGGTTCTTGATCCTGACAGGCCGATGCTGGACGTAGCTGATCCGGTTACGGTCGGTGATCTGCATGCAACGATTCTCAAAGCGTTAGGTGTTGATTACAGGGAGGAGTTAGAGACTCCCATCGGTCGGCCGATGAAACGCAGTGAAGGTGAGCCCATTGATGCGATCCTTGACGTCTAGTCACGTTGCATTGAACTGGTGATCTGGTATCGCCGGCTTCATTCTTTCGAAGTGAAAATCGTACAGAGGCTCCGTCCGCTGTTCTTTTTTATTGATTCCTCATGGATGACGAGGATCGTTTACACTCTTCCTGCTACCGTTCTCGGACAACGGCGGTTGGATCAGCAAATGCGATTTGTGAGCATGGGGCAGGATACCATTTGACCCATGACCTCAGTTCTGCCCAGTCGTCGATGTCAGTGATCCCGGGAAAGGAATGCGTTGCAGCAAGAGCCTGGCTAACTTTGTGCTCATGTCAGAAAGTCACTGAAGAAATATGTGAGGATTGATACTTTGATGAAATTCACTTTATTTGGTTTTCTGCTGTTGCCGGTCGTTTGCATGTCTCAGGATCTCACTTGGCCTGATCCGGTTGCGAATCATGTTGTGCCGCGCCAGAGTACCGTTGTTACTCATGGCCCAGTGCTGGGCGATGTAACCATGGATTCGGTTCGAGTGTGGCTGCGAGCCGACAGGGAGGTTGAGTTTGAGGTTTTGATTCGTCCTCTTGGGCCACCTTTTTCTGATGCTGACGTACACGCTGGACGAACCATCAAGGCCAAGGATTTCACCGGGTTTGTCGAAGTCGGGGATTTACGTCCCAACACTGAATATGCCTATGCCATCCGAGTTGGTGGTGAGATCATTGATCTGCGAGCAGAGTTCAAGGATCCGTGGCCTACTTTTCGAACTTTGCCTGGCGAGGAAAGCTACCGGCACCAATTCAACCCGGAGGGGAAATTCAATTTCAGTTTTTCGATAGGTGCTTGCCAACGTCAACGTTCACCCGGAAAAACCTATGGCATTTATCCAAATCCTCCTGCTTTCAATACGATCTGGGAAAAACATCGAGACCGAATTTCGTTTCATGTCATCAATGGTGACTACACGTATGAGGAAACTCTCAATGGGTCCGCAGTGGGAATAGAAAATAATTACAAGCTGTATTTGGCACGCGGTCGTTCGCTTCGACGTTTGCTGCGTTATGTACCCATGTTGACCATGTACAACGATCATGAGGTCACCGACAACATCGATGGATCTGGCGAGGTGGGGCTCGGTGATGGGAATTACCTGGTGCGCGACCCGGCGATACGCGTGTGGCAATACTATGCCGATTGGGCGAACGGTGATCGTCCGCAACGGGCACCTGTGCAGTTTGGCAAGGGGAGCGTGGAAAAGGGTAAAGATATTCTGCACGATTCCGAGGCTGACTTCTCCAGCTTGGATCTCGGTCAGCTAAGCACCCTGCATGTTGGGCCTTTCTTCAAGGGGGCCGCCAAACCGCCCCGCGCGGAACGCGGCGGGAAGAATATCGGTGTTTATCGCGTCAAACGGGTTCTTGATGCACATCATTTGCAAATCGAACCACCAGCGAGAGAATCGGGCAACGTCAATTACAGCCTTGGAACGCATCACTACTTTGATCGAGTCGTAGGCAACTGTCACTTTTTGTTCATTGATACACGGGGTGAGAGAAGCAAATTCAAAGGTGTAGCGCATGCAAAAGACAAAGATCGGCATGTGCTCGGTGACACGCAAAAGAAATGGTTCATCGACACGGTAGAAAACACGAAAGCAGAGTTCCTGTTTGTTGTCTCACCAGACCCATGGTTCATTTATCACAGCGCCTACCACATGCGAGGCGAGAGTACTGAATCAAAAGGTGATGGCTACTGCGGCTATGTTCATGAACGCGAAGAACTGACGGAAGTTCTTGACAAGCTTCAAAAGCCGGTCTTGCTCCTGACTGGTGATGTGCATCATCCAGTGGCCGCGCAGATTACTGACAACGTTTGGGAGTTTCTTGTTTCACCCGTCAATTCTGCCAACCATCCAATTGGCACAGCCGGCTTGCCTCCGCTTGGTGGCTGGTTCGACAGTGAAGGACGAACAATCAAAATCAAGTGGCTGGGAGGATACCCCGATAATGTTCACTACCTTAGGCAGAGGCACACTGTTTATTCGGTGGTCTCGGTCAACAACATCGTCAAGGCGGGAAGACCAGCTGGGCCCGGATATCAATTCGTGGCCTATGATGAGCCGCAGGTCGTTGTCACGTTTTATGATGGATATAGTGGAGAGATGTTGTACAGCGAGGGGATTTCGACCCTCGATGCCAAGCCTCCAGCGGCACCCGCAGCAAAGAAAAACCGCTTTGGCCATTGGAATCAGTGACACGTGCGGCAGGAAGGCTTGACCTGATGCGACACTAGTCGGGGATGAGCGATAGGATTCGCATCCGATTCTGAATAAGAGATAAGCCATGAAATATGTCGCGTCTTCCCGTCTGCCTGTAGCGGTAGAGGATGCGTTCGCGTATCACGAACGCCCCGGGGCCCTGCAGAGGCTGGTGCCACCTTGGGAGTCGGTCGAGATAGAGAGTACTGACAACAGTCTGGCTGTAGGCAGTAAGGTTGTCTTGAAAACCTCTGTGTTCGGTATCCCGATTCGCTGGGTGGCAGAGCACACTGATTACGAGCCTCCACACCTGTTCGCCGATACCCAGTTGTCTGGCCCATTTGCTGCATGGAGACATCAGCACCAATTCAAAGCAATCGATGAACAGTCGTGCCTGACAGATCAGATTGATTTTGAGGTTCCGCTTGGCAACGTTGGTCGTGTTCTGGGTAGTCGGGCTGCTCTTGGGAAGATCGAAGCAATGTTTGCGTACCGTCATCGCGTGACCTGTGATGATCTGACGTTACACGCAGATCACCCGATGGATACGAAGTGTGTTGCGATTTCAGGCAGTTCGGGCCTGGTGGGCAGAGAACTTGGTTCAATGCTGAAGTTGCTGGGGCATGAGGTGATACCGATTGTCCGTGAAAAGAGCGATTCAGGTACATCGTTTCCGGCGTCGATCGCAGCATGGTCGGGTGAGGCTGCAAAACTGTCCGATGTGGATGTGGTTGTGCATCTCGCAGGTAAGTCAATTGCTTCGGGGCGTTGGAATGCCGAAACCAAAAGAGAAATTCGCGACAGTCGTGTTGACCGAACACGGTCCCTGTGCGAGTCCCTTGCAAAGCTTGACCGCAAACCGCGTCTGCTGATCTGTGCCTCCGCAACCGGGATTTATGGAAATCGTGGCGATGAAGAATTGGACGAGACATCGGCCTCTGGAGATGACTTTCTGGCTGACGTGGCTCGTGAATGGGAAGCCGCATGTCAGCCAGCCATTGACGCCGGAATCCGTGTGGTCAACGCGAGATTTGGTTTAGTGCTGTCACCAAAGGGCGGAGCACTGCAGAAGATGTTGCTGCCGGCCAAGTTCGCCGGTGGGTCACTGGGAAGCGGGAAGCAGTGGTGGAGTTGGATTGCACTGGATGATGTTCTCGGAGCGATCTATCACACGATGGCAGAGACCTCACTGACAGGTCCTGTCAACTTTGTGTCCGAGCAGCCGAAGACGAACGCGGACTTTGCGGCGACTTTGGGACGGGTGATCAAGAGGCCCGCTGTCTTTCCCGCTCCAGCGTTCATTTTGCGGGGCGTGATGGGCGAGATGGCTGATTCGCTACTGCTCGCAAGTACAAAAGTCAGACCTGGCAAACTGGCCGAATCCGGCTACAGGTTCCGTTTCAATGACCTCGGTGATTTCTTCAAGTACAGTTTGGGCGTAGAGCGACTCGAGTCGATAGCATGAGCGGATCCATTTTATTCATTACGAATCTGGTTGCGACATGGTACATGGTGGGGTTGATCTGGATGGTGCAGGTCGTGCATTACAACATGTTCGATCGAGTGGGTAGCGAGCAGTTTCAGCAATACGAGGCTGATCACAACCGGCTGATCACACCAATCGTCGGCGTGCCGATGCTGTTTGAGCTGGTAACTGCTGTACTTCTGTTGGTGGCAGCTCCGGACTGTTTTCCACGCTCGGCAGCCGTTGTCGGTATTGTGTTGATCGGCCTCATCTGGCTTTCCACCGTGCTGCTGCAGATTCCCTGCCACACGCAGTTGCTGGCCGGTTTCGATGAAGAGACTTACAGGCGGCTCGTTTCCACAAATTGGATCAGGACAGTGTTGTGGAGCTTTCGAGGTGGTCTGCTGGCCTATTATGCAGCGATTGCGATTCGGTGAGCACGGGAAGCCGGGCTCTGGCTCCGGGTCACAGAGGCCACGGGATCATTTGCGTCGGGACAGCGTGACGCTGGATTTGCACAGAAACTATTGTGTATTTCGGCATGCAAACCCAAAGTCGCGAATGAACCTTCCGCCGCTATGCGGCATCCTGGCGGGCAGGGCGGACGATGGTTCCCGCCGTTGGCTAAACCATTCCGCAGTCGAAGGAAGCAACTGGCGTGCCCTTAGGCCCCGTGCTTTGCCATTGCCTTGACCACAGCATCACCCATGTCTGCCGGGGTCGGAGCGACAACAATTCCGGCGTCCTCCAACGCAGCAACCTTTTCCTCGGCAGTGCCTTTGCCGCCGCTGATGATTGCACCGGCATGTCCCATTCGTTTGCCGGGAGGTGCTGTTCGGCCCGCAATGAAGGCGGCAACAGGCTTGGTCACGTTTGCCTTTGCGAAAGCTGCTGCTTCTTCTTCGGCTGATCCACCAATTTCACCAATCATGAGAATGGCTTCGGTTTGTGGGTCTTCCTGATACCGCGCGAGTAAATCGATAAAGCTTGTGCCAACGATCGGGTCGCCTCCAAGCCCAACGCAAGTGCTTTGACCCAGGCCAAGATTGCTGGTTTGCCAGACTGCCTCGTAAGTCAGGGTTCCACTGCGGCTCATGACGCCGACTTTTCCCGGATTATGGATGTATCCGGGCATGATTCCAATTTTGCACGCGCCGGGAGTAATCAGACCGGGGCAATTCGGCCCAATCAGCACAGAGCCACTGGCTCGTACTTTCTCGTACACGCGAACCATGTCGAGTACCGGGACTCCTTCCGTGATCGCTGCGATCACTTTGATCCCCGCGTCAACTGCTTCCAGAATGGCATCTGCGGTAAACGGCGGTGGAACGAAGATCATGGTTGCATCTGCACCGGTTCGGTCTACGGCTTCTTCAACCGTGTCAAAAACCGGAATGCCCTCGACGTCTTGCCCGCCTTTGCCCGGGGTTACTCCACCGACCATTTGCGTGCCGTACTCTTTGCAACCAAGCGAGTGAAAGGTGCCTGCGTTACCAGTAATGCCCTGACAAATGACTTTTGTGTTGCTGTCAACGAGAATACTCATGTTCGAATCGTATACTAGAAAATGGGGGGTGATTCGTTGTGCATCGTGGTTGCGAAAGTTCGCAACCATCTGATTTCATGGTTTGGATCAGCCTACTGCGGCGACGATCTTCTTGGCTGCGTCGGTGATATCTGTGGCGCTAATGATGTCGACATCACTTTCAGCGAGCATTTTCCTGCCCTCTTCAACTTCTGTGCCTTCCAGACGTACGACCAGAGGGACCGTGAATCCAACGGTTTGACTAGCCTCAATCAACGCTGCCGCAATGGTTGTGCAACGGGCGATACCACCGAAAATATTGACTAGAACACCTTTGCAGTTTGGATCAGAGAGCAGAATGCGGAATGCTTCTGTGACTTGGGTTGCGTTCGCTCCGCCTCCCACATCCAGGAAGTTGGCTGGCTCACCACCGTGGTACTTGATGATGTCCATGGTGGACATTGCAAGACCCGCACCATTGACCAGACAGCCGATGTTGCCGTCAAGCTTCACGTAGCTGAGTCCCGATTCGCTGGCACGAACTTCACTCGGTTCCTCCTCCGAGAGATCACGCAGTTCCAGCAGATTCTTGTGTCGGAAAAGTGCGTTGCTATCGAAAGTGACTTTCGAATCCAAAGCAATCATCTGATCGTCGCCGGTGATTACCAAAGGGTTGATTTCGGTAAGGCTGCAGTCGTAATCGACGAAGAAGCGACAGATGGCCGGCATGAATCGTGCCGCAGCCTTTGCCGCAGCCCCGGAGATTCCCAGTTTTTTGCACAGTTTGCGAACTTGAAAACCTTCCAGGCCGATCGCCGGATCAAAGTGCTCCTTGAAAATCAACTCGGGAGTTTCCTCTGCGACCTTTTCGATCTCCACACCGCCTTCCGTGCTGGCCATGAGGACAGGTTTCGAGGAGGCACGGTCCAGAACAATTCCGAGATACAGTTCTCGTGCAATATCGCAACCAGCTTCAACATAAATCTGATTGACTGTTTTGCCCTCTGGTCCCGTCTGGATGGTCACCAGTGTCTTACCGAGCAATCCTGCTGCGGCAGCTTTGACTTCGTCTGCGTTTTTGCAGACCACAACCCCTTTTTGTGCAGGATTGTCCTGAATTGTGCCCTTCCCACGTCCGCCGGCGTGAATTTGGGATTTGACCACCGCAATGGCGCCCCCGAGTTTATCGTAAGCGGCGACGGCCTCCTCGGGTGTAGTGGCTACAATTCCCTCAAGAACTGGGACACCCGCTTGGCGGAATAACTCTTTGCCCTGAAATTCGTGGATCTTCATCGAATGATTCTTCGCTGTTGAGTCGCGTTGTACAGATTTGCGATGCTCGAAATATACGCCTCAGCATTGCGGTCAGGAACCACGGGCAAGACGTCCACGCTGGAAGTTTTTAGGATCATGGCCAAAAACAAATCGTTTCGAAGTCGGATTTGACCTTTTTCGGCTCGAAAAACACGACGACATGTGAATTTAATGAACAACACAATGGCAAAGGCAGGGCTCGTCAGACTCGACCCTGGGGATAACGTTGCAGTCGCGACCAGACCGCTGAAACGGGGTCAGACGGTTGAGATCGGCGAACAGAACCTGACGGTTCACGCTGAGATCCCCGCCGGTCACAAAATTGCTGTGGAAGCTGTGCAAGTCGGGGATTCCATCATCAAATACGGTCAGCCGATCGGGTTGGTGACCCAGACCATTCGCCCCGGTGACCATGTCCATACCCAAAACTTGACTGATCACCATGTAGTTTCTGGTGATTTGAGTGGTGTGAAGCCGCCACCGGCACCCGAAAAAATCCAACGGACTTTTGAGGGGTTTCGTCGGCCTGACGGTCGGGTCGGCACGCGAAATTACGTCGCTGTTGTTTCTACGGTGAATTGCAGTGCGACGGTTTGCCACAAAGTCGTTGCCCGGTTTACCGAAGAGCGGCTGAAACGCTGGCCAAATGTTGACGGCGTTTTTGCCGTGACTCATACCACCGGATGCGCGCTAGAGTACAACGGGCTGAAACATCAAATGCTTGGACGGGTTCTGGCTGGTTACGCACAGCATCCCAATGTTGGCGGCTGCCTGATCGTGGGACTGGGGTGTGAGCAGACAACTGGCGGGTACCTGCAGCAGCATCATGGGGTTGTTTCACTACATGCACCCGATGGGACCCAGCTTACCCGCGATGGTGGAATTCCCATGTTGACCATGCAAACGGAGGGTGGAACACGCCAAACCATTGAGAAAGCGGATGCCTTACTTGAGCAGGTACTTGATCGGGCCAATCAATGCCGCAGAGAAACAGCCGACGCATCGCATTTGAGCCTGGCAGTGGAATGTGGAGGGAGTGATGGCTATTCAGGTCTGACTGCCAATCCGGCGGTCGGTGTCGTATCGGACCGAATTGTTGCCTGTGGTGGGCTTTCCGTGATTTCGGAGACCACGGAGCTTTATGGTGCCGAACAATTGCTGGTTGGACGTAGTCGCAACGCTGAGGTTGCAAAAAAGCTTTTGGACCGCATCGAATGGTGGAAAGAATATGTAGGACGATATGGTGGGCAAATCGATAACAATCCCTCCGTCGGGAATAAAGCCGGTGGACTCACCACCATCACAGAGAAATCGCTTGGTGCAGTATCCAAAAGTGGAGCAACGGCTCTGGAGGCTGTTTTTGACTATGGTGAGAAAATGGATTCACGGGGCCTTGTTGTGATGGACTCACCGGGGTTCGATCCGGCCAGCGTGACGGGAAAAGTCGCCGGCGGTGCCAATCTCGTCATGTTCACCACGGGACGTGGTAGTTGCTATGGATGCAAGCCGACTCCAGTGATCAAAATCGCTACGAATACTGACCTTTACGATCGTATGCGGGAAGACATGGATTTGAATGCGGGAGGTATTCTTGATGGGCAGGATGTCCAGTCCGTTGGAGACGAGTTCTTTGAGTTTGCTTTGCGTGTGGCAAGTGGGCAGCAGACATGTAGTGAAGTGCAGGGATTCGGGGATCACGAATTTGTGCCATGGACGGTTGGCCCGACTGTTTGATCACGATATTTTGCATGACACAGGTACAGATGACAGGATCCAAAATGACAGAAGCAAAAGCTCGCGTAGTGATTACCGATTTTATCAGTGACTCTCTGGACATTGAGAGGGAGATTCTGCAGGGGGTTGCTACGGTTGAGGCCTTTGATGCTTATCATGAAAATGAGTTGCACGGCAGAATTGAATCGGCCGACGCGATCATGCTTTATCACAATCTGGCGCTGTCGGCTGAGACGATTCAGCGATTGGAGTCCTGCAAGTTGATCGTCCGTTGTGGAGTCGGCTTTGACAACGTTGACCATGGTCATGCAGGACAGCGAGGGATTCCCGTCGCGAACGTGCCCGACTACGGGACCGAAGAGGTAGCGGACTCTGCCATTGGCATGGCATTATCCATGACGCGGGGAATCAATCTGTTCAACCTCCGAATGCGTTCACAGCCGGACCCGTGGATGTACCATGTGTCTCCACCCCTGTACCGTCAAAGAGGCCGTGTTTTCGGTATCGTCGGCTTGGGGCGGATCGGTACAGCAACTGCTCGTCGTGCACTGGCCATGGGAATGGATGTCCGGTTTTTTGATCCGTTCAAGCCAGATGGATACGACAAAGCTGTTGGAATAAAGCGTGTCGAGACGTTGGAAGAATTGATGCGAGAATCGTTCATTCTCAGCTTGCACTGTCCGCTGAACGAACACTCGCATCACATGATCAATGCCGAAACACTGCGTTGGTTGCCCATGGGAAGCTATTTGGTGAATACCGCCCGGGGTGATGTCGTTGACACGAGTGCCATCCCGAAAGCCATTGAGGAAGGGCGTTTGGCCGGTGCGGCGATTGATGTGATCGCTGAGGAGCCGCCCAGTGATCAGAATCCACTGTTGGTGGCGTGGCGTGATCCCAAGCATCCCGCTTACGAACGCCTGATCATCAATCCGCATTCAGCCTTTTATTGCGAGGAAGGGCTTGCTGACATGCGTCGCAAGGGAGCCGAGGCTTGTCGTCGGGCATTGACCGGCCAAATGCTGCGAAACGTAATCAATGACCCGAAGACTTAGACTCGCTGTTGAAATCAGAAGTCTGGTCGGCACTGCCCACTTCACAGCGCCGGCTTGTTCTTGTGTCTGAAACTCAAAACAGTGCTGGGTTGCGGTTTTTTGCGGGTTGATCCACTGGGGCGGCCCGTTATTTGAGCGTGATGGTTTCAGCCGGCTCTTCGGCAATTGTCTTGCTGTTGGATCGCTTTGGCTGAGGTTCGTTTGTGTTCCTCGTTTCACGGTACGGTTTGCCGACACGTTGAACAAAAAACCAGAGAGTCAGAGTAACAATCAGGATTGAAACAATGGCGGCTACGCCTTCACGCAGCAGTGCCGCCTGCATCTGTAATACGGGTGCATTGACTTTTTCGAGCCGGTATTGCACGAGCACCAGCAGGTCTGTTGTCTGGTCATTTGCCTCGCTGACTGCCCCTTCCGGAATGTTGGTGGGAGGCGGTGACGGGTCAGGAGTCCGGTCTTCATCTGGAATCTCTGTCGGTGGTGAATCGTCGGGCGGCAAGGTCACGGGATGAACCGCGGCGATCCATTGGCCAGCATAAAATGAACCATCGGCTGCTGCGGCTAAAGGGTCGACATAATCAACATCCGTTCCGGTAAGCAAACGGTCCATCTGCTCCGGAGAAATCTGGTATTTCTGGCCGGTGGAGTTGATTCCACCTTTTCTGCGAGCATCCAAAAGCGGGTGCTGAAGAATCGTGCCTCGCGATTGTCCTTCCCTTGCCTCCAGCAGGACGGCTACGTGGTCGGAGGCTCCTTCGTTTTGCAGTAATTCAAAATCACCGATATTCACGGTGGTGACAAAGACTGCGTCCGGCCGTGATTCAGCCGTCATTTCTTGTCCATGCAGGTAGATGGGTGTGCTGATGGCAACTTTCCAGAGTCGGGTTGCCGTGCTTGGAAATGCGGATGAAAGGTGGGTGCTTGTGACTGGTTTCGAGGAAGCAATCAAGGTTTCCTCTTTATCAAAGTCGACTCGATCGCCGTGAAAATACGTCCGATAACTGAAGTTTTTCCCGGCGCTGTTTTCGTCCTGCCCTACCTCATTCTGGTATGCGATTGAAATGATTGTGCCATGTGTGTCTGTGACAAACATACTTGCCAGTCTCGGTTGACGTGCATGATTGATCGTCCCGTCATATTGATTCAAACGTTGCTGCAGCAGGTCATCAAGTCTGTCCTGCTCTTCCTCGGCAAGTAGTCTGGCTCGGGCTGGTGTTGATCCGTGAGTCTGGGCAGGAGTCCCCATCGCTGCGATTTCATCAAGGGCTTCAATGACGGCTTCCGAGCTCAGTGTTGTTTTGAGTTGCTGAAGGAATACTGGATCACTGGCTTCCATGTTGGTGACCTGAAAATAACGGCTGATCTCATTTTCAAGTGTTTTGGCAGCGAAGGTTGCAGCCAGTTCGTTACTTCCTTTTGCCTCGGTGCGAAGGGCGCTGAGCGTGCTCTTGCGAGCCTCGAATATGGTGCGTGCCCCAAAAAAACACGTGGCAAGAAGCACAAGAAGTGGTCCCACAATGCCAAGTAGCATGAGCGGCTTTTTGGCACGTGATGCATCCCTTCGGGTAAGGTCCTGCAAGATTTGTTGGACATTTGAGTAGCGATTTTCGGCGTCGGCCTGAAGACACTTTGCGACGATCTTTCCGAGGGCACGATCCACCCCTGGACGCTCGAAGTGATCTTCCGGGGGTGGGCTGGATAAGATCGCTTCACGGTATTTCTGGAGTCTTTTCTTCAGCGAACCGGCGGTGTCGAGTTGTTGGACAAACGAGTCATCCCGATACGGTGACTTTCCCGTCAGCATCCGATACAGGATGGCACCCATGGCATACACGTCCCACCGCACATCTGGCGAAGAACTCAAGTCAGCTTGCTCGGGTGCCATGTAAAACAGCGTACCCAAAGCGGGAGTCTGATCGCTGG
Source organism: Rubripirellula sp. (assembly GCA_012270065.1). GTDB lineage: Bacteria > Planctomycetota > Planctomycetia > Pirellulales > Pirellulaceae > Rubripirellula. The sequence goes on from JAAXJB010000104.1 coordinate 29,536, forward strand.
ATAGACGGCTTTGTCCAAAGTCCGCGAGTCGGGGTTCATCTTCGTCACCAATCAGGATATTGGCTGGTTTCAAGTCACAGTGCAGAACACCCTTGGAATGACAGTGGTCAAGCCCAATGCACATTTTGCGGAACATCTCGACCGCTTGATCAACCGGAAGCCGGTGCTTTGCTCCAAGCAGATCCTCCAGCGACCCACCACGTACAAGTTCCATGACGTAGAATGGAGGATCGACGTCCCAGCCGACTTCGAGAACCTGTACCACGTATCGGTCCGCCGACATTTGCACTAGATTCTTGACCTCTCGGCTCAACAGCGACCAGTTGACGCCGCCCCGATGCAAGTAAAACTTGACGGCGACGTCACGACCGGTATTGAGATCGCGGCCGACCCAAACCTGTCCAAATGCACCAGCTCCCAGAAACTTCGTGAGGCGATACCCTGGCACATCCGCTGGTGGCGTTGTTGCCTCCATGGATAGTTTTTTACTGGTCTTTTGGCCGCCCAGTGTTTGATATTCGGTTGGATCGTGTGAGTCGTTGTTCACGGCCGTTGTCGCTTCCTGCGTTGTGTTGAACCGTGCAACAATGTCTTTGTCACCCTGTCAGCGATGAAAAAATGAACCGGTACGATCGAAATGCTGTGCGCCATGCCTTCATTGTAACGAATAAGTTGTGTTTGAAAGCTCAAGCAGTACTCCTTCTGATTCTCCTGCTCGGAGACGCGGTCTGCGCACAGGATCCGGCTAATGGCGATTCTGATGGTGTTCCAGCGAGCCAGGGGTTGTTGCTGAAGGACTTTCGGCCGAAGCCCCAGTTGAGGGTCGAGCAGAACCTTCGTACACGAGCTGCCTTTCCCGTTGCCGACGTTCATACCCACTTTTTCTTCAAACTCCGTAGTAGTGAACAGGCACTTGACGATTACGTCGCGGTCATGGACAGGAACGGAATCGCCGTCTGTTCGTCGTTGGATGGAAACTTGAATGGAAGATTGGCGGAACACAAGAAGTTCCTGTGGAGTAAATACAAAGATCGTTTTGTGATTTTTGCGAATGTTGATTGGCGTGGAGATGGCGCCGAGAATGACCCTGCAAGCTGGGCGTGCCATCGCCCCGGTTTCGCTGAACGCACCGCCCAGCAGTTGGCTGATGCGGTGAAAGGTGGCGTGAGCGGTTTGAAGTTGTTCAAGAGTTTTGGTCTGGAATACCGGAATCCTGATGGCTCTTTGGTCGAAGTTGATGACAGAAGGTTTGACCCGATCTGGGAGGCCTGTGGCGAACTGGGAATACCTGTCATCATCCACACCGCCGATCCCGCTGCTTTTTTTGAACCAATCGATGAGACCAATGAACGCTGGGAAGAGCTGAGTCGTCATCCGGATTGGAGCTTTCATGGTCCTGCTTTTCCCTCACGACAGCATTTGCTGATGGCACGAAACCGTGTGATCGCCAGACACCCGAAAACAAAGTTCATTGGGGCACATGTTGCCAACTGTTCCGAAGATCTTGCAATGGTTGCGTCCTGGCTGGATGAATATCCGAATCTGTACATTGAGACAGCCTCTCGAATCTCCGAACTTGGTCGACAGCCTTTGACGGCGAGGAAATTTCTGATCCGCTATTGCGATCGTATTCTGTTTGGAACCGATGGGCCGTGGCCGGAAGCACGCTTGCACATCAATTGGCGTTTCTTTGAAACGGCAGATGAATCATTCGATTACAGCGAGAAGGTTCCGCCGCCGCAGGGAATGTGGCAAATTCACGGATTGCATTTGCCCGAAGTTGTTCTGAAAAAACTCTACTTCGAGAACGCATGTCAATTAATACCCGGTGTCAATTTGCGTGTTCAGAAGTTTCGCCAAATGATGTCCAGTAAGTTCAGCGGGGCTAAGCCATGAGCAAACCAACCTTTGCGATGCTGTGTTGTGCCTGTGGTGCTGAACAGGTCGTCAAATCCGAAATGGCCGAAAAGGGATGGCGACTGGCTTTCTCAAGGCCCGGCTTCGTTACTGCAAAAAATGACAGTGATGTGAGTCTGCCTGAGGGGATTTTTGTCAGAACTGCGTCACGCTCGATTGGTCAGGTACGCGGTACTGATGCCACTCGAATGGTCGAGGAATTGGCAGTCCAGCTTGCTGAGCATGATCCCAATCGCCGAAGTTTCGACCAGCTGCATGTTTGGCCAAAAGATCGTGTGCCAATCGGTCGCTTCGGCTTTGAACCCGGAGTGGATGAAGTTTCGAAAGTGGTGGCAGATGAAGTGTATGCCGGGCTACGCGAGACATGGGTCAAGTGTGATGCCCCCAATCGCATTGCGCAGCCAGGTGAGCGAGTACTGGATCTGGTCCTTGTTGAACCCTCGCATTGGTTCCTTGGTACACACGAAGCGGACGTCTGGCCAACGCGTTGGCCAGGCGCTGTGCAGCCGGTGCAGCCAGTAGAAGAGCCCGTCTCGCGTGCTTACTACAAAGCGGCTGAGTCGATCACCTGGAGTGGATTCGATATGAAGCCTGGTGACGTGGCTGTTGAAATTGGCAGCGCGCCGGGAGGTGCTTGTGGACGACTGCTGGAGCTCGGCATGAGGGTCATCGGAATCGACCCCGCTGAAATGGATCCGCGAATCAATGAACACCCGAATTTTCAGCATATACGGGCAAGAGGCGGAGACCTGCCACGTCGTCAGTTTCGAAATGCCAAATGGCTGCTGGTGGATTCGAACGTCAGGCCCGATCAGACACTCACGACAATCGAGAACATCGTCACACACCGTCAAAGCGACTTCGTGGGACTTCTGATCACCCTGAAAATTGGGGAATATCGGGCGGCACCGTTGATCGAAAAGTGGTTCCAACGGATCGTTGGATGGAAACCCCAGCAGGTGCATGTTCGACAACTGGCGAGAAACAAGTGTGAAGTTTGTTTTGCGGTGACCATGAAATCGGCGTGATTGATTGTGCGGTGCCCCGCAGTGTTTCAGGTTTACTCACGCCTTGGTCTTATGCGGTCAGCGGGAACACCGGCACCGATTGAGATATTTTGCTCCACGAAGACTGGGAAAGACCTTTTGCTTGCATTGCCAGTCTTCGAGAAAACTCCACGTTGACCGCTTGGCGAGGTGTTGTTTCGGCAGGACATGAGTGTCGCGGAAGGTTGCTTTTTTCGGTTTTCATCGGCCTTGAAACGATCGCTTCGGTCAGGTGGAGCAATCAATGAAAGCCCGGAGCTCAACGATAAGCCCGAGCTCTACGATCACCCCGCGTTCATAGTCGTGTGGTAACTGCATGCCTTGTTCAGGGGGGGCGGCGGCTCTTTCTCAGGATTCGTCTTGCGTCCAAGTGGGCGAGAGTCGTACTCTCCCGCAGTTCAGTGGACCCTTACCGTTCCTCCGATTGAATGAAACTGCCATGGACGGCCCAATTCGCGCAATTTGTTTGATGTTTGTTTTCGCGACCTGTACGGTTGCCAATGTATTTCAGGTTTCTGCTGAAGAGGCTCAGTGGATCTGGAAAAACGGGAGCCGAGTGGGAGTCGATGTCCCACAAGGCGAGGTTTGCTTTTTTCGAAAGGCCATCAATCTGCGGATGAAGGCGGTCGGGCGAATTGAAATCGCAGCCGATGATGAGTACGAAGTCTTCGTTAATGGGAAATCCATTGGCCGTGGAAATTCAGCTCGTCAGATGCAAGAGTACAACATCTCGGATTATCTGGAGATTGGACGCAATGTGATTGCTGTCCGCGTTGTCAACACACATGGAAAAACGGCCGCAATGGCAGCACGTGTTTCCATTCGACCTGGTGGATCGGGCAAATGGTACACATTCAGCAGTAGTCCATCGTGGCGTACAAGTACCGAGGAGAGTCCGATGTGGCAAACGGCTCTCTTCAATGACCGTTTATGGGGATCTGCATCTTCCTTCGGCAAGCTTGGCGACACGGTGCCGTGGGATCGCGCTCCGGATGTGGTGGCAGAGAAGCAGACCGAGCAGCGCGAACGGTTCCAGATTCAGAAAGGTTTTGGTGTTCAACGCGTTTTGAGCGACGAGCAAGTTGGATCGGTCATCGCCATGACTTTCAACGAGTTTGGGCACATCATTCTTTCACAGGAGGATGGCCCTCTCTTGCTCGTTTTTGACAAGGATGAGGATGGGATTCCCGAGCAGGTTCGAACTTATTGCGACAAAGTCAAATCATGTCAGGGTATTCTCGCCTTGAATGGTGAGGTGTTCGTGACAGGTGATGGTCCAGAGGGCCCCGCGCTCTATCGATTGACAGACGTTGATCGCAACGGAACGCTGGAACAGGTCAAGGCGATCGTCAAATTCAAAGGGAACGGCGGCGAGCACGGACCACATGGAATCCGGCTTGGGCCGGACGGAATGATCTATGTGGTGTTGGGTAGTCACACTCGGTACGCCGGGAAGGCTGGTCCGGGTGAGACTCTTCCCGAGGCTTATGAGGGAGATCTGCTTCCACGTTATGAAGATCCGGCCGGTCATGGTCTGGGAATCAAAGCGCCGGGTGGAACGATCATTCGGACAAATGCAGAGGGTTCGGTGGTTGAGCGTGTCGCAGGTGGTATCCGCAACGCATACGATCTGGTGTTTCATCCCGGCGGCGGATTATTCGTTCATGACGCTGACATGGAATCGGATCTGGACACTGTCTGGTATCGGCCAACAGCTTTGTTTGATGTGACAGAGGCTGGTGAATTTGGCTGGCGAACCGGTTGGGCAAAATGGCCCGAGTATTACTATGACCGGTTACCAAATCTGCTGGAGACTGGAAAAGGCAGCCCGACTGGTGCAGTTTGCTACGAACACTACATGTTCCCTGCCCGGTATCACAATTCGATGTTCTTGGCGGACTGGTCGGAGGGGCGGATCTTGAATGTCCGTCTGAAGCCGCGTGGCGCCGGTTTCATTGCCGATAGTGAGGTGTTCCTGAAGGGGCAGCCGTTGAACGTGACGGATCTTGATGTTGGGCCAGATGGTGGAATGTACTTCTGCACGGGCGGAAGAGGGACAGCTGGCGGCGTTTATCGCGTTGTCTACAAAGGTGACATTCCGGATCGCATGAAGAATCTGGGGACCGGGATTGCGGCAGCGATCCGTCAGCCACAGTTGGAATCTGCCTGGGCGCGTCAGGAGATCGCTTCGATCAAACGGGAGCTGGGCAATAACTGGGGCCAGCTTGTTGCCGGAGTCGCTTACAGCAAAGACAACCCTGCACAATACCGTATTCGAGCAATGGACCTGATGCAGTTGTTTGGTCCAGTGCCCAGTGAAGATCTGGTTCTGGAACTTAGCCAGGCAGGGAACGAAATGGTTCGCGCCAAAGCTGCTTACATGATGGGGTTGCATCCTGACGAGCAAAGTCAGGAACGTCTTGTTGAAATGCTGACTGACAGCGACCCACGAGTTCAGCGTGCGGTTTGCGAGGCCATTCTGAGAAGCGGTGCCTTACCCGATTCAGCGGAAAATCTCCTGCCACTGCTGGCTGAAGAAGATAGATCTCTTGTTTTTGTGGCTCGGCGTGTTCTTGAACGGATGCCGGTTGATGGCTGGAAAGAAGAGGTTCTTGACAACGCAGATCCTCGCATCTCGCTTGTCGGCATGCTGGCTTTGGTTACCGCTGATCCAAATCCTGAAACATGCATGAAGGTATTGAATCGAAGCAGTGAAATGATGGCCGGCTTCCTGAATGATGCCGATTTTGTTGACCTGCTGCGACTTTGTCAGGTTGCCCTGATTCGTGGAGAAATCAAAGCTGATCAGGTAGTGGCTCTGAGCAGCCAGATTGCAGAAGAGTTTCCTGCCGGGGATGCCAGAATGAACCATGAGTTGATTCGGCTGGCTGCGTATCTGCAAGCTGATGAGGTGGCGGAGCGTGCTCTGGAGTACATCGCCGGTGATGATCCTGAGGAGGATCGGACTCTGGTTGCCATGTGCCTTCAGTTTCTATCGAACAATTGGACAGCTGAACAAAGATTCCAGATTCTGAAGTACTATGAGAATGCAGCGAATGATGCCAAGTCCAACGCACTGTCCATGTATCTGATGAATGCCACACGTGACTTTGCGAAGTCGTTGTCGGATCAGGATGTTCTGGCAATCCTCGAACAGGGAGCCGTCTGGCGCAATGCGGCACTGGCTGCCATTTATCGGCTGCCGCGTCCGATTGATGCACCAACTGCCGAAGTTCTTCGCAAGCTGGATCGTGAACTGATCGCGAATCCTAAACCTGGTGATATCGAACGTCGTTTACGCACTGGCATCGTTGCGATGTTTGCAACCGCCAAGGATGAAGAATCGAGTGCTTACTTGCGAGGTTTGTGGAGAACAGAGCCGGAACGCCGTGCAGTGGTTGCCATGGCCCTCGCTCAGAAGCCTGAAGGCGACAACTGGGACTACCTTGTGAGAAGTTTGAATGTGCTGGAAGACCAAACGGCATCCGAAGTGATCAAAGCACTGAACTCAGTCGATGTTGCGACAGACGATCCCATGGCCATCAGGCAACTGATTCTGTTGGGAGTTCGCGCAGAGAAAAAAGGCGAGAGTTTCGAAGGGGTCGAATCTCTTCTTGAACATTGGACTGGAATGCAGCGGCCCGACGAGGCAGCAAATTCGATGAAGCCTTGGCAAAAATGGTACGCCAAAGCGAATCCTGATCGTGCACCTGCTGAATTGCCCGATCCAGCCGATTCACGCTGGGACTTTGAACAGTTGGTCGATTACATCGACAGTGATAAAGGGCGTTTCGGAGATCCTGCGCATGGTCGTACTGCCTTTACAAAAGCCAAGTGTGCCCAATGCCACCAGTTTGGAAACTACGGTGAAGCCATCGGCCCGTCACTTTCCGGCATCGGAAAAAGGTTCACGAAACGTGAGATTCTGGAATCCATTCTTTTCCCAGCTCACATCGTCAGCGATCAATACGCCAGCAAGCGGGTTTTGACTCTTGATGGCAGAGTGATGACAGGGCTGGTGAGTCAACGGACCGCTGACACACTGGAAGTACGGGATGCCAACAATCAGATTGTTGTGATCAAGGAGAAGGAAATCGATCAAATCCTGCCAAGCAACAGCAGTATCATGCCCAGTGGCCTGCTCGATGATCTTACTCTTCAGGAAATCAGTGACATGATGGCCTACCTCGGCGTCATTCCGCCATTGGAGGTTGCGACGCGACCTTGACGGTTGCGGGCACTCTTTCGGTAATAGATGCGAACACCCCATCGATTGATGGGGTGTTTTTTTGTCGATAAGTACCTTTGGTCCCGTGTTTTCAACGAAATCTGGAAGGTCTTCGTCTGGCTTGCACCTTCCCAAGATATGCTCTGGCAGGCAGAATACGGGCTTGTGAGCCGATTCCTGCTGATTGTGGGAACGGCCGAAGTCTGCACTGCAGTCTTGCCTAGCCTCAAACCCATAAGAACTGGGACTGATCGTGGAACGTCGCCTGATCACGTTCATCGTCGCTTCATCGGTGTTCTTTTTCGTTTACATCACTCTGCGGTCGCGGTTTGCGGTCCCGCCGGGGAATCAGGATCCTGCCGTCGCGGAAGTACCTGTGGATGGTGCCCAGGCGGGGACCGAAGACAGTGCCAATCCAAATGACCCGGAACCGGCCGATGGTGCCAGCGGCACGTCCAAAGCCGGTGGTGCCGAAGCAACAGAAAAAGATCCACCGGTGAAGATTTCCCGGCCTGAGAAGACCGAGTGGTGCACCGTTGGTTCGATGGATCCAGCCGCTGGCTATTACATGCTGGTGACACTGTCAAGCAAAGGCGGCGGAATCGAAAGGCTGGAACTGACCGAAAGAGGCAGTAATGGAAAGTTGAAATACCGACGCGTCGATGTGACGAGTGGATATTTGGGGTATTTCGCAGGGAGCGAGTTGGAAGACACCGACGGCGTCCTTGTGAATGTGGTGGGCCCGGGGACACCTGCAGCCAAGGCTGGGCTTGAAAAAAACGATGTGATCGTCGGAATCGATGGAGAGGCGGTTGCTTCACGGGACGATCTGGTCGCGATCCTTTCCAATACAAAGCCCGGGCAAAGTATCCAAGTTGAGGTGACACGCGCCGGATCAACACTGACACTGACTGCCGAGTTGAGCCAGCATCCTCTGGACTTGATACGTCTGGCTCGTGATGGAGGACCAGATCAGGTGGTTGGGAACCTCACCCGGTTGTCCTGCTTGATGACCTTGGCCAAGGTCAATCAAAAACAGATTGGGGACAGCAACGTTGCGATGCGTGGCCTCACAAATCCCATGCAGCTCAACTGGGATGTTGCACAGAATCCAGAGACACAGAATCCAGAGACACAGAA
>JAAXJB010000063.1 GCA_012270065.1 Rubripirellula sp.
CACGGTGCTCATCGGTCACTTGCAGATAAAACTTCTTCATCGTCTCGATGCTGTGACCCGTCCACTGGCTCACGACGTGCATCGGATGATGCAGCACCAAATCAGTCGCTCTGGAAGCTCGAAAATTCTGAAATGCTATCGGCCATGGCTCCAAGTAAGCACGCTTGATAATCCGATGCAGCTGCGTCCGCAGGTTCGATTCAGAATCGCGGTAACGGTAAATCACATACTCACCCTTGCCGCCGGAAAGTTCATAGGCATCCTCAAGGAAGGGTGTTAGGTCTGTGAAAAGTGGAACTCGCCGGCAGCCGTGGCCAACATGGTGTGCTGTTTTTTCTGATCGCACCAACATTTCCTGCTTGTTCCAGTCGATGTCCGACCATTTCAATTCCAGTACTTCGCTGGGACATCGCAGGGCACCATATCGGGTGACTACCCCCCAGCCTTTGCACCAAGTTGAGTGAGAGAATTAGGGTTGGTAAAGCGGCTGTGTTCTGGAGGCTGAGGCGTAGCCGAAGCCGGAAGAACACAGCCGGCCGCGTATGCGGCAGGGGTTTGATAATCCAATGAACTGTGGATGCGGTGATGGTTGTAGTCAAGGCACCTGAGGAAATACCCCCATATTCCAGACCCTACTTCCTGAATATCGCACCGTTGCGATTTACGGTAAACTGAGCTTCCGGTAGAGATGGCTGCGTGGATGCAGGCGTTGCGTTTGCGCCGCTTAAAAGAAACCTTGGCACTTTATCTGAACGACGAATGTTTAACATTAAATTTTGCACATTGTTTGTTTTTTTGGCGGCTCCCGGCGCATGTTTGATGGCGGAAGATCGTGAAGTCATTACTTGGGAGACAAAAAAACTCACCTCCGTTTTTTATGGAGAAGGTGCGTATTTCGGCGACTTCAACAACGATGGTGCCATGGACGTTGTTTCTGGTCCTGTGTGGTATGAGGGCCCTGAATTCTTGAAAAGGCATGCGTATCGGCCGGTAAAGGAATATGACCCCAAAGGGTATTCAGACAATTTCCTGACATTCGTTAGCGATTTCAATGGCAACGGATGGGACGACATCATGATTATCGGATGGCCTGGCTACAAGAAAGGTCACGAGCATGTGTGGTACGAAAATCCGAAAGGCAACGAAGGAGAGTGGCAGAAACATGAGGTGTTCAGGGAGGTAGACAATGAATCACCGGCGTTCCTTAACTTAGTTGGCGATGACGCACGAGAGCTCGTTTTTCATTACAAAGGTCGTCTTGGTTGGGCCGCACCCAACCCTGCTGCTCCCAATGATCCGTGGACCTTTCATCCGGTTTCTGAAGATCTCAAGTTGACACGTTATGCGCATGGTTTAGGCGTCGGTGATGTAAACGGTGACGGACGCATGGATTTGGTGCAATCAAAAGGCTGGTGGGAGCAGCCCGAGTCGATTAAGGACGATCCGCTTTGGAAGCATCATAAGTGGCCCATCAAGCTGGATGGTGCCCAAATGCTTGTTTACGATGTCGATGGTGATGGCGACAACGATATCGTTACTGCAATCTCATCGCATGGTTATGGGATAGGCTGGATGGAGCAGCAGGTAGGGGATAATGGAAGTCCCAAGTTCGAGATGCACCGGTTCATCAACCAAAAACCTGAAGAGAACCGATACGGTGTTCATTTTTCACAACCCCACGCCTTGGATATTGCTGATTTCAATGGTGATGGAATTCTTGATTTTGTTGTTGGAAAACGTTTTTGGGCACATGGCCCTAATGGCGATCCTGAACCCAATGCTGCAGCGGTGACCTACTGGTTTGAGTTAGCGCGTGGAGCGACAGATCTTCCCGGTGGAGTTGACTTCATACCCCACCTTATCCACGATGACTCGGGAGTTGGCACACAGGTGGCAGCGGGTGACATTAATCAAGATGGGTTAATTGATGTTGTATCGGGGAACAAGAAAGGGACCCACATTCATTTGCAGAAAAGGAAAACAGTGGGGAAGGTGGAATGGCAAAATCTGCAGCCAAAACCGCTGCATTAGCTGCCTTGCGGGAACAAGCGACGTTTAGTTCCCGACGCAAGGTAGTTGAAAAAGCGAAGTGTGACCGACAATGGTTTTTTACGGCAAGCAGGTTCTTGGTATTGGGCTGAACAACAGTAAGTTTGGCTTGTGTCGGTGGGGCCTTGGCTGTGGACCTCGCGATAGGTTTAGCGGCCTACGGTTCTCGAGATCACTAGCGTTCGCTGATTGGATGTGAGTAAACGTTTTTCATCTGGCTCCCTGCAAAAGATGAATATGCTGAGGAAGATCATGCCGTCGTGCCCTAAGTGAATGGTTCTGGGACGCTAATTTCAGTTACTGAAGGCAGGAGAACGTTTCCCTGTTGCGGCATGTCATCACGATTCCGCGAAGTCGTTGTAAACGGGGGGGAGTTGAGGAACGTGGGAGTTGCGTTTTGTGTCGCAACTGATGTTATTCGATATGTCCCGTATTTGGCTAAAATTGTTCACGTGACCGCCTTGCGGAACGAGCTTTTGTTGAAGCGGACGGTGGTGCCTTGCACGCTTGTTCGTCGATGGTGGACGGTGGGGTGGGTTTACGGATAGCCGCGAAACATAAAGGTTTCAATTGCTGGGCGTGTTTAGGCTTGCGTGTAATCCAGCTGAATTGGATTCTGATAAAGCCACCTGATTTTTGCAGTTTTCATTCAGCAAACACGACTGAAGGATAAGACAGCATTTTGACGGCAGAAAAGGACAATGTGTATGTGGCCGCGTTGGTACTGGACACATGGGTACCATGTGTTGTAAAAGATTCCAGCCATTCAGCGTTCTAAATCATCTTGAACAGTGTAACGAGAGCAAGACTATGCCCCTGACCATCATGCGACGGATCCGCTTTTGTGCCGGTCACCGACTGCTGCGGCATGGAGGGATGTGTGAGCATTTCCATGGACACAACTACACGGCTGACTTTTTTGTAGTCGGCGATGAACAGGACGAGGTCGGTCGGGTGTTGGACTTTTCCGACCTGAAACGACGGGTTAAGGGATGGATCGACGAGAACTGGGACCACGCGTTTCTAATAAGTCATGAAGATGATAACGCCAGAAAGGCCCTCGAAATGGTCGAACCAAGTCGTTTCTTTGTGCTTCCTTACAACCCGACAGCGGAAAACATGGCAAAATATTTGCTTGAAGAAATGTGCCCTCATGCACTCGAGGGAAGCGGGGCACGAGCGACGTCAGTGAGACTGTGGGAAACGGAAGACTCGTACGCTGAGGCAACACTAAGTTAAACAGATCGTTTGGGTAGTGCTTGACCTGCCCAATCAAACGGCGTGGGATTGCCCATTTCTTACCGTTTGAAGTTGGGACGCGAGTTCTGCCCTTTGTTCATCACTCAGAATTTTCGACAACCAAGTCGTTAAAGCAGTCACGGCTGGCGAGCCGTCAACAAATACGGCTTCGGGTTTGGCTTCGCATGGCTCCATTTTCTTGTGTTTTCTATTTGTTTGGCGCATTTGATTCGAGTCCCTCTGCCGCTACTCGGGCATCATCCAACATGCCCACAACTTCCGAAAAACTCGCGTTTTCCCGCACGTGTTGAAACGTGCAGATTTCTTTTGCGCCTCGGTGCGAGACGAAACGGACAGTTGCATCCCCAGTGGCCACACCCACGTTATCATGCTTGGCAAGAAATGTGTTTTTAGGTGGTCGCATTCACTGATGCACACGCTATGAGAGGCTCGACATGATGGAATTCATTCAAATTGCTGCAGGTCTGCTGCTTTTTGTTTTCGGAGGCTGGGCCGCTCTGCGGATCCGAAAGCTGCTCGCAGACTCCAAAATGAAGCGACGTTTCGCTGTCGGTTCCAAAGCTGAAAAGGACGCTGTCTTTCTTCTGGAACGGCATGGCTATTCTGTCCTGAAAGGCCAAGCCACCAGCAAAAATGTTTTTTACGTCGATGGAGAAAAAACCAGCAGCACGGTAAGAGCCGACTACCTGGCAGAAAAGAACGGACAACGATTTGTGGTCGAAGTAAAAAGTGGCGATGCGGTTCCCAACCCCACCCACTCCGCAACCCGTCGACAGCTCCTTGAGTATGAGCACGTGTTCCGCCCAGACGGCTTGATCCTTGCTGACATGACAGCAGGTGCACTCAAGCGGGTTGCGTTTGGCCTCAACGACAACCGGATAACCCCAGACCAATCCCACGAAACATCCCCCCCTCCCACGCAGCATCAACCACTGCCCCGATGGAAACATGTTTCATGGGCTCTTGTCGCAGGAATCATTCTCGGCATCATCGCTGCCAATCTGCTGACAACTGGTTCAAGCAGTTGAATGATTGCATTGCTTTCCTTCCCCTTTTCTCAGAATTCGCAATTTCGTCGAATTCATCGGGTGAATTTGACTGAGATTTCGCACTAAGCAAGGAATCCCATTCGGCTGTTCGCTGGCTCAATGGCCACTGCTGATGATTCCCGTCGCGAAAGAGCAACCGCCAACATAGGGCAGGCCATGCGTTGTCCTGATGACAATCAGATGTACACCACGCAAGCATGGCAGCGGTATGCAGCGATGAAGTTTTTGCAGACCTTCATTCAAAGTAACCTCAGAGAAACTTCGGTATGACCAGATTACTATTGGCAATCACTTTTCATGCATGCCTCACTGGATTCGCGTTGACCCCTTACCTTCAAGGGCAAGAAAATCCAGAACCGGCGCCACCCTCGGCGTCCGATCTGGATGGTGACTGGATCTGGTATGGCCCGGGCGGGATCTGTGAATTGACCTTCGCTGATGGACGGCAAAACTTTCAACTCGTTCGGAATGATGGATCACGTCCTTGGGGATTTGAAACGGCGATTGAAGTTTCCTCGCATGAAGGAATCAGTCTGCTCATGCATCGAAATGAAGCTGGCGAGGTGACATACCGAGGTGTGTTCAAGCTGATGGACGGTCATTTCCATGAAATTCCGCCGCAGATCCGGGCAGGAGCACGTCGCTCGCCTGAATTGCGTGACTGGCGACGCGCAGGAGACGCGATTGACGATTGGCTGGCATCTGCGCGGCTGGGAAAAACATCAGAAGTGAAACATCTTTTAGACGAGGGCATGTCGCCTGATTCAACCGTCGGAGACTCTCTCACTGCGTTGGCGTATGCATCAGCCGGAGGACATCTTGAGACGATGAAATTATTGATTGAACGCGGAAGTGACGTGAATCTTCGAAGTGGATACTGGGGTCATTCGGCCATCGACGAGGCCGTCATTTTTGAACATCCGGATGCCGTAAAACTCCTTCTGGAACACGGGGCGTCCTTGAAACCACGCCAACCGATCGGACACACAGGCGTGCGCAACTACAGAGGTCAAAGCCCGCTACACGAATTGGCCATGTCCGGTAATGCAACCTGCCTCGACCTTTTGCTTGAAAACGGCGCAGACATCAATGCTCGCAATCTTTCAGACCAGACGCCGCTGATGTCCGCCGTCTATCGTGCTCGGCGATGGAACCGCGAAGTGTCAGACAAACACATTCAGATGGTTCAAACGCTGCTCTCAAAGAAAGCGGACAAGACCTTGAAAAACAAAGACGGAATGACTGCGTTGGACATTGCGAAGTCAAGAAATCTCGAAGCCCTTTATGAATCGCTCAAACCATGAACGGTCAAGAGGTAACTGGTCACACCAGACAGTGAGTGCTTGACCGGCGTCAACTTTGACTGCAGTTTTTTTCCGGGTGAAAACTCATTCGAGTGATTCGATTGCTGCAGTGATTTTTCCAGCCAAATGGCTGGCAGACCTGGGTCCGTAATGACCGTAGGCGATCCAATCGAAATTTTGTTCCTCTGGCTCGTATCGCAGGTCGACCCATGCTGAGTCAATCACCTCGGACAGGTCTGCTGGCCCGGCGACATCAGACTGACGCGGAAGTGCGACAATCAACACAGCATCAATTCCCAAAGACCTCAGTCGTTCTGCTGCCATTGCTACCTGAGCTTTGCCAAGCTGCGAATTCAGCGAAGAAGATTTGCCAGAGTTACCATCCGAAGGATTTGCACGCAGCAGATTGAATGGAACCTGCATCAATCGACAGACCCCAGCCCAAACATAACTGTTCCAATAAAACTCACCGCCCAGGCGGGATGCCGGGTCGTCGGGCGTCACCACAGAGTCCATCATCTGCAGGTTTTCCGGTGTCACGATCGTGTCCCAATCCGGGTGAAACGCGTAGTCATCTTTTCCATACGCCAGAATCACGCCAATGTCATATTGATCAGGTTCCAGCATTCGCGCCAGTTTCTGCACGTCCTGTCCAAGAGTAAATCCAGGCCAGGAAATCAAGTCGATCTGACAGCCACCTGCCAAGTGATCGGCCACTTGATGATGAAGTGTTTCATGGTCTGCCAGACCATACCCAAAACCCATGGATGCGCTGCCAAGCATGGCGATTCGTTTTGGTGGGGCAGGCGGTTGCTGGCCGTCTGAAGCCTCACCTTCACGCACAGCAGATTTGCGGAACCCTCCGGAATCCAACTGCAGTGGTTCAGACCAAACCTGATCGACATTCCGCATCGTTCCATCATAATCGGGCCGGAAAACAAATCCGAAATACGGATCTCGCTGATGCACTCCCTCTGTGAACCACGTGGAATAAAAGATAGGCCCCGGCACCAGCACGCGGAGTACTGACTCGCAGAGCAACCAGCCGATCATGAGTGACACGCCCAAAGACGCACAATGAATCAGTCGTCGTGTTCTGTTTTCTTTTTTCATGATTCTGCTGGCACCTAAAACTGAAAATAGATGAAACCTGTCGGCCGAAAACCGACTGCCAACAATGAAAAAACAATCATCGAATAGACGCTCCAACGAACGATCAAAGGTGCACGCAAAAATACCAGTTCACTTTTTTGCAGTTCTTTCCCGATATCAATCACCAGCATGATCGCCAATGCCAGAGCGATAGGAGTCGCAAACGAAACCCAGCGGGGGTCCGCAAGGGAAGCCGTGAACATACGGGACAAGGTGACTTGGATCTCCATCAAGGACTCACAACGAAACAGTGTCCAACCGATCAGCATCAGCACAAAGGTCAACATGATCCGGCAAACCCTCAGTGTCATGTGCCACAGCGTCTGCCTTTCGTCATGACTGCCCAAGCTAATCTTTGCTGTTGACCGGACAGACATCCACGCGTGCTGACCAACCAGCAAGATGCCATGAAATCCTCCCCAGAGGACAAAATTCCAGGACGCGCCATGCCACAAACCACCCAGCAACATGGTGACCATCAAGTTTCGACACGTGATCGAAAAACCACGTCGGCTGCCACCCAACTCGAAATACAGATAGCGCCGCAACCACTGAGACAGCGATCGGTGCCATCGCGTCCAGAAATCACGTGGGCTGGTTGCCAGAAACGGCTGTCGGAAATTCGCCATCAGGCGGAATCCCATCCAACGTGAAATCCCTCTCGCAATCATGCTGTAGCCAGCAAAGTCACCGTAAATCTGAACTGCAAAGCCAACATTGGCCAACCAGGCGATCGATCCACCATACCGTTCAGGAGCGGCGTAGAACTGGTTGACCATTGGTGCAACCGAATCAGCCAGAACCACTTTGTAAAAATAACCGAGCAGCACAAACTGCGTTCCTACTGCCAGATCAATCCGGCGGATCTTCCGTTGCTGCAGGACCTGTGGCAAAAAATGGGTTGCCCGTTCGATCGGTCCTGCAACCAACTGAGGAAAGAAAGCAACATAGACCGAAAATCCCAGCAGGTTGTTACAAGCTGGAATACGCCCACGGTAAACATCGATCGTATAACTGAGCGTCTGAAAGGTGTAAAAACTGATGCCGACCGGCAAAATGATCTCGGCGATTGGGAGAGAGATCCCAAGTCCCAGCATCTCAGTCAGCTGACAGAAACTCTGGGCCGCGAAACCAAAATATTTGAACGTTGCCAACACTCCCAGATTGGTCACCAGACTCAGGATCAGCCAACGTCGACGTGTGTTTTTTCTGCCGCTTTCAATTCGGATCCCTGCCCAAAAATCCACGACCGTCGACAACAGAATCAGGGACAAAAAGCGATAGTCCCACGCGGCGTAAAAGACATAACTGGAGACCAGCAGCAACAGATTCTGCGCTGACGTTCTACGGCTCAGAACCACATAGGCTGCAAAAACGAGAGCGTAGAAGACCAGAAAGGTGTAGCTATTGAAAAGCATGCGGGGTCTCTAAGTGACAGTGAACCCCCGATGTTACGACATCACTGATGGCTTTCCCAGATGGAAGCACTTTTTTCAAGCTGCCCGAACGGGGGATTTGATAAAAAGCAGTGGTGATCAGGAAATGACGTGAACCTTTCGTGTATTCCATGGTCTTTTCTGGCGTAGTCATCTTTCCAGCGACTACCAGCATGATGAGCAGGAAAATCCTCGCCAACCTGCCCGATCCGGGCAAGGTGGAACGCGTCGTTGACGTGCATGCGGCCTTTGGCAATCCCACGGATCGATGGCTGCTGGGATGGCCAATGATGCATCACATGCTGAGCGCATTTCACCACAATCGACCACCAGCATACGAAACGCATTTCAGGATGAACAAAAATCTTTGCCAAACGAGCCGCCGCCAATTCTTTACGGTGTCAGCAATCACGGGACTCTCCATGGCGACATCTACCTTGGATCGTCGAAGAACCTGGGGCTCAATGCCACTCGGCGACAAGGTGATCATCAGGCAAGTCACCACGAATGGAAAACACCCGATCATGGACAATCCCCATTCAAGGAATCAGCAACAAGTCGATGCACTCGTCGAGAGGGCACGTCAAATCAACGCAGCCACGGGAGTCAAACTCATGTGTCTTGCCAGTCTCCTGAAGCAACCCATCGCGCCCTCAGAGTAATCAACACAGCGTGGCTGCCCGAATCATCCGTTTTCCACCTGAACAAAACATGAATTGATCAGCGCTGGTGGGACAGACTACCGATCATTTCCCGCTATTTTTTTCGGTGACTTAACATGAAATCGAGTGCGATGCGATCAGCACGGTCCCGCAAATCCCGTCGAAGATGATGACCTTGTCCTTTTGCCTCACAAATTGCGAGTTCGATGCCATCCTCATTTGTATAAGTCTGCACCGCAAGTTCTATTCCGTGAGCCTTGATGACAGGTGGCTTGTGGCAGTGATAAAAATCTCGCCAGATTTTCATGCGTTTGTCGGCTGAGTGCATGGTGACTTTCGGATTCGTTGAGCCATGGTAACTCTTGTCACGGTCACCAATGACCTGCATCAAATGAACTGGCTGTGTGTTCCTGTCAGGATCATGGGCATCCTTGGCCATCCCGCAACTCATGGGGCAAACTGCCGCAAACAGGGAGGTTTCCCTGACCAGTCGGTAACAGAACAGACCGCCACTTGAATGCCCCGTTGCATACATTGCTTTTGAGTCGGCCACTCCACCCGACACCAGGGACCGAGCCACCCGTCGAACCAACGCAACGTCATCATGATTGACCGGATGAAAGTCCTCTTTGAAATTCCATTTTCCCAGAGACTGAACTGCTTCAAAACTGACCAGAACCAGACCTCGGTCTTCAACGTGACTTGTCCAACGTTGACTCTGGTTCTCTGCTTTTCCACCTGCCCCGTGAAAACAGAAAAGCGTCGGATAGGATTCATCGTGGTCATGGTTGCTGGGCAAAATCACGATCAGTCGCCGCAGTTCAGGCCCATCTCTGACGAACACTTCGTTCGTGCCCGGCTGAAGTTTGGCGGGATCCAGTAGCTGGCCAGTCGTTCCCTGAGCCCCGCTGGCACTTGTACGAACAGAAACCAATAGCAAGCACAACGTGACCAGCATCACGATTGTCCGTTCCAGCCGCTGATTTCCTGCCGGGCTTGCCGTGTTCCCCTGTTTGGCAGATACGTTCCCCTGTTTGGCAAATACGTTCACCTGTTTGGCAACTATCGACACTCGATTCATGCATTGAATGTTGGACAGGATTGGCATTGGCTTTCTCTTCTTTCACTGGGCAACATTTCCATTGAAAGTTGCCTGAACATATTCGATCAAATCTGAAACATCCTGCAAATCAAGTTCCTGTTCCAGTCCTTCGGGCATCACGGATTTTCTCGATGCCTTGAGCAATTCAATTTCATCACGCAACACGGTTGTCCGTTTTCCCTCAGCGGCAAGCAGCGTGATGCTGGTCGCAGTCTCTGTTTCCAACTTGCCACGATACGTTCGGCCACTTTCGGTCAAGATCGAGTAATTGAAGTAACTGGCATCCACCGCAGCGTTTGGATCGATGATCGAGTTCAGCAGTGACTCTTTTGTTTTGTTGGTAATGGATTCCAGTTTTGGCCCCACATGGTGACCTTGGTCCTTCACGTTGTGACAGTTGAGACACAGTTTTCGAAACAGAATTCCACCCCGTTGGGCATCGCCTTTCAACTTGAGTGCTGGCCTGTAAGCACTCAGCACTTCCGCACGGTCGTCCGTCCCGTCAATTGACAATGCCTGGACCCATGCGTCACGATTTTCAGGATCATCCAATAGTTGCTGCCGTATCGATGCCGGTAATTCACCTGGATGGATGCTTCCTTTCAGCAAGTGACTGCCTAGGGTATCGGCCCATTCGGCACGACTGGCAATGACACTCAACACCCGCTTTCGCAAGTCAGGACTGTACGACAGCCATCCTCGCAAAAGAAACTCAGCGACTCCGGGTTCACTGATCTGCCCGAACCGTAGAACCACTTGCTGTTGAAGCAACGCGGGTACCCTTGGTTTCAACAGACCCGCCATCAACTCAAAATCCGAAGACCTCGTTTCTGCTTCACGTCCGAGCAGAAGGACTGCTGATGCCCGGACGTTGAGACTCTGTTCCGGATCGGTTGCACACTGCCGCGCCAACTGAACGCTGTCTTGCAGCATCTTTTTGGCTTCCTGGGAAACATCATGCACAGGCCATTTGCGTTTATTGAGGCCATCCAGGGTGATTGCCACTGCAGCGAAATGGTCCGCGGCTGCGTTTCCTCGCCCCGATTGACACACCACCTTGATGACTCGATCCATCGTTTCCAAGTCTGCCATTGCAATTGCCTGACCTATCAACTCATGAAGCAGGGCAGGCGGAACTGACGATTTGTGGAGAACAGACAGGACTTCTGAAACATTGCCTGGCTGCAGGGAACTCATGGCGGCTGCGAGCACATACGGATGATCTGCGTTGGTGACCATCAACTGCCCGAGTGCCAGAGCGGAAGATGGTGCGGCATCATTACCTAAACTTGATGCAAGTTCCAGACGAACTTTGGGGTCGGGATCGTTGATCAAGCGATTCAAGTGCCTCACGGGAACCATCGAATTCGATGCAATCCGAACGGCGTTTCGACGAACGCCAGCGTGTGGATCTGCCAAGGCGTTCTCCAGCCGCTCTGGCTTGAGCTGTCCCAGACCCTCGAGCGTCCACAGCGCATGCAGACGGGCTAGCGGCTGAGGACTTGTTTGCAGCAGTTTTTCCAACTGGGGAACAGCTTTCCGTTCGGCTTGGCGAACCAGAGTCCGCTGGGCCATGTCCCGCTGCCAACCATTGGAATGCTCGAGCATCGCCACCAGTTCAGACACCGATGGATCGACGGTTTTCTTCACTGGCGTGGGTGGCCGATCCTGCAGCACGACTCGATAAATGCGGCCATGATTTTCTCCGGATCGGAACCAGGGTCGAAGCTCATTCTGCCCTTTCTCCGGCAACCACTGCGGGTGCTCGATCATGTATCGATACATGTCGACGACCCACAACGCTCCATCGGGTCCGGTTCGGACCATCACAGGCCGACACCAGCGGTCCTCGCTGGCGAAAAAATCGGTCTTCGAACCCAGCATGTCATGCCTTGCCTTGAAACTGACTCCGTCCTCACTGATCACATTGTGCTGGACAAGGTTATGAAAAGGCTCACAGGTAAATGCGTGTTGCTCGGTCCCACGTTCGAACAGATAGTCATCGCGGTAAATCAACGGAGAACACGCTGATGTGAATCGACCGGATTGGCTGAAACTGTGGTATCGCTTTTGCAATTTGCTGGCGGGATACACCGGCGGGTTGGCCGGTGTCACTACCTGATGCTTCGGGTTTGGCGGAGCATAGTGGGGATTCCGTCGGATGTTCTGGTCCGCGAGAACATAATGCCACAGCGGGTAACTGTTCTGGACGCCAAACCAACTCCCCCAATCATCGCGGACCCTGCCGTACTGCGAGGGACCACTCAGAGGATCCAGGAGACCGGCATCAGGACGGAGGCGAAAATCCCGACTGCCAACGCGGTATTCAATGCCTGTTTTCAACGCAGTGATCTTGCTGTCTTTGCCATAGCCGCCATGATGACTCCCACTGGCACAGTAAACCCAATTATCAAGTCCCCACCGCAGTCCGTTGACTCGAAGTTGCTGATTTCCCTCAAGGAACCCGGAATAGAGCGTCCGCTGCACATCTGCTTTACCATCACCAGTGGTATCTTCCAGATAAAGAATCTCAGGTGCTGCTGTGACGAGGATTCCATTGCCCCACACCAGGACACCGGTCGGAAAACTCAAACCATCTGCAAAGAGCGTGGACTTGTCGTACCTTCCATCGGAATCGGTATCCTGCAGAAAAGAAACGCGTCCGCCTTTCGCTCCCATTCCATCCATGCCAAGTGGGTAGTCCGCCATTTCCACCACCCACAATCTTCCATCAGGCCCCCAATCAATCGCAACCGGGTCTCTGACCAACGGTTCCGATGCCACAAGCTCAACGCGGTATCCCACAGGCACGTGAATGGATTGGATTGCCTTGTCAATCTCCATCGGTTGGGGCTCCGTCTGAGCCAGCTTTGCACGGTCTGGTTTCGCGGATTCCGCCTGGTCTGGTCTTGCGATCGGTTTAACACCGGCAGCATCAAAGTGCTGCTTGATTTCTTGAACGCTCAAAACGCGGTCGTAAAGTGCGATCTCCTCCATCATGCCCTGAAGATTTGCAAAGTTATCGGCTCGCCCGCCAAGCAGAATCTGCTTGCAGCCGGGAGGGTACTCAATCGGCAAATCACCCCTGACTTCAGGTTCCGGGTCACCGTTCAGGTAAACACTGATTTTCTGTTTCTGGCGTACCATCACGACATGTGACCAACCACCGACAGGAATCATGGTCTTGCCAGCGAGCAGACGGTCGCCGCGATTGCCATTGAAGACGATCAACTTGCCCGAGTTGGAGTGGGTACCACCAAGCCCGAGATTATCACCAAAAGCGCCGTCAACTCCGTCAATCGCGTGTGAAAAGAGATAGGCGGTCACAGGGCGTTGCTGGACAGGCATTTCATTCCGAAACCAGAACTCGATGCTGTACGTGTCATTCAATGCATCCACCTGAGCGTTGATGCGGCCGCCGGAAAAGTTGGGTAAACCCGTCTTTTCACCCAGTGGCTTTGCCCCCGTCTCGTAACGGGCATCATGGTCCCCTGTGAAATCACGGGCAATGCCGGCTGCTTCGTCATGCAGCCGCCAGTAAGCAATCGGTTTTGATGCCATGATCACCTTGCTGTATTGCTCGCGAGCGTCTGCCTCCACTGGCTTCGCTTCAAGCATCAGTGTTGGCTTGGGCCGCGGTGGTGGAACCATCCTGGAAACACCGTACAAGCTGGCGACATCATCACCACTGAGGGCACGATCAAAAACTGCAACATCATCAAGCTCGCCATCGAGAGATGCCCCACAACGGTCAGTTCCGATCAGCAGACGATTCATGGGTGGCAGTGCTGAGACCGGCGCTTCAATTTCAGGATCAGCACGACCATCCAGATAAACCCGGATCGTGTTCTGATCCTTGGTAAGAGTGACACATTGCCAGTGGCCGGTTGCAACGGGAGTCTTGCCCATCCACACCTTTCCGCCATGACGCAGTACGAGATTTCCGGCAAGAGGCCCCTCTGCAGTACCGGCGATTTCCAATGTCTCGGCTCGAGTCATGCACAAGCAGGCAGTGACTTCACGGATTCCCGCAGGAAGTCGGTTTCGAAACCAGATATTCACGCTGTATTGCTTTGGTTGCTGCTTCAATGCTGCCTCGACATGCCCGCCTGCGAGATAGACCGCGCGGTTGCCATAACCATCTGTCTCGAAGCCCTGACTGTTGGCTCCCGGCAGAAACAACGCGACTCCACCGTAGTACTCGGCAGGGTTATCCCGTGTCTCATCTTTGATCCCGTCAGTAGTCATGTCCTGAAATCGCCAGTGGGCGATCGGCTGCTTCTGTTCGACTGCACGACTGTGGGAAGAGGGAGATTCGAGAGGTGTTTTTCGTTTTTTCCCGGCAACCTTTTCCAGCAAAGTCAACAGGGTTTCGACAATCAGCGGTTCGGCTTCCGGAACAAGACCCGCTGTTCTTGCTGGCCACGTGGTGTAACCTCCAAGCAGATGCTGTTCCGGAGGAGGGATGTAACCAGTGGCTCCATTGGCGAGTTCAAGATTGAAGGTAGACGCCAGTGGACTTTGTCGCTTGAGTTTCAGACCGGTGATCCCGTACACCTCGTTGGGAATCGCCGTGATTCCCAGCTCGCCGATTCGCACAGCTTGCAGAACGACCTCGGCAACCGGGTTTTTCTGAATCCATTCGGCCTGTTGAGCGTAGACTTCCGGGCGATTTCTGGGTGGCAAGTCACCTCTTCCTGCGTTCAAGGGACGCGCCCATTGCAGACGGTCCCTTGACGGTGTCCGCAAACCGATACTCAGACGTTTTTCCGCCATACCCAGTGTTTGATCTGCTCGGTACTCGATCAATGAAAGTGCATCAATCACGCGGTTTGCAACGAGTTCAGAATACTGTTTTCGGGAAATCTCCTTTCGTGGTTGACTGTAATCCATCCAATGCAAGTCTCCGCTTGTACCTTGTGACATGATGCCAACGAAGTCTGGAAACTTCTTTTTGTGTTTTTCTTCGTTGTGCTGCTTGATTGCAAGTGCCACCTCGCCGAAATAATCGGCTGAAAAACCAGCGCCTCCGAAATAGTGCATGGAGAGGTTGGCCATGATGCAAATCGGTGACTCATCCTCACTCGAAACCAGACTCAATACTGAAAGCCATGGATCCACTGGACCTGCTGGACTTGTGTAGGCTGAATTCTGATATCCCGGATGCATCATCGCGCGCACGGTACGTTGCCCAAAAGGATCCATGCCCATCTGGTCGCTGCGTGTGATCCAGCGACGGCAATGTGTCAATCCGCTGCCGTCGACAACCACCCATCCAACTTTTGCAGACTGTTGTTTCTGGTAAGCCTCCGTAATCGACTTCGCAACACGCTCGGGAACATACTGCAGATACGGCTCATCCGCAGGACAACCAAGACACATCATGGCAGCGGGAGCCATGTGGGTGTGAGTTGAACTGATGAGAATCCGGTCCACCGGGATGCCTGTCTCCTGGTTTGCCAGACGCTTGATCTGATCGCACAACGAAGTTGGAAACATGCACGAGTCAACGATCACAATCGCAATGGTTTCCGACCCATCACTGATCACCAGAGAACGCGCGTGCAGCGGATCAACGATGCGATCCGACTTGGCTTGCAGAAAACCACCGTTCTGAAAGGCAGGTAATGTTTGTGGTGAGATATCGACTGCCGCAGCACCAGCACGAAAATCTGCTGCTTCAGTTCTTTCGGACGCGAACAGCAAGACGAACACACTCGCACAGCCGCCACAGCACCACAAGAATCCCATGCAGATTTGAAAGTGTTTCACCGGTTCCTGTTTCTCCAGAAAAGAAATTTGCTACTGCTGATGAAGTGTAAATGACGAGCTGTAGATGACAGACGCCAAAGTGAGACATGAGCTCAACATCTCAACGACTCTTCACGCAGCCTGACATTGTCAAACAAGCCAATATCTCTCAGCAGCATTCAAAGCATACCGGACAGTCACCGACAACGTGTGCCAACGTTCGGATTCACCGGGGAACGAAACGAAAAGACCTGGCAAGACGATGCACAAACGCCGCCAGCAGCGAAGCAACTCGCTAACCACGAAGGCCCGAGTCCCCTTTCAAAGGCCAGATGGAAAACTGGATTCAGCAATGGTGAGTGCGCGACAATGACAAACGAACAGCGGATACGCGCGTGCTGTGGTTGCACAGAAAGAGTGTTGCTAGCGTGACCAGGTGCCGGCGGTGATCACCGTTGAAACAATCCGGCATTCGCTTGAAATAATGCTTGACAAACCCAACAGCATGTATACTTTTGTTCACGTGTCGTCAATTCTGGCGTCACAGATCCAGCCAACGTTTGGCTGGACAAGTACTTTCAACACACTCTTGGGGCAAAAGAGTCATGAGCAAAGCATGGGGACGTAACTTTCTGGTCTTAGCTTTTACCGCAGTATGTTTCACCGCCACGGCGCAGGAACAGCCGGAAAGCAAAACAACCAAATCCGGCCAAGACGTGACGCCTGCACGTCGCGCAGAGGTCAAAGGCAGGCTACCTCGGTATTTTGGATCACTGGTAAACAACGAGCAGCGAACGGAGATCTACCTGATTCAGGCCAAGTTCCGTGAAAAGATATCCAAACTGAAACAGGAGTTGGAGAAACTCGAAACGCAACAGATGCAGGATATCGAAGCAGTGCTCACCGCAGAGCAGCGCAAAAAACTGACTGGTTTTCGGGATAATTCCCGCAGGAAAGGTAAATCTGATTCCCCCAGCAAGGATCGTGATCGTCCGAATGATTCGACCAGCAGTTTGTTGCCAGAGGAATCAGCAGCAACGAGCCGAACAACAGGTCCTTTGAATGAGTAATGCTCATTGCCAGCGTCTCATAATGGGGTGCTGAGGCAAAGATCTCTGGCGTGAAAAGCGGTGGTGCAGAGCCGACCTCACCACCGCTTTTCATGTCAACTTCAGGCCTTTGGTCATGCTCACACGATTGTTGAGCATCAGGATTCAAGTCAGACGCTCCGGAACTGCGTTTGCCGTGACCCGGAATCACTTGAATCATGAATCAGCGTATGAAAAGACAGGGGAACTCTCTTCAACACAAGCGGATTTTCATGCACAAACAATTCGATTCCATGATCTAATGGAAAGAGCGAGCGATTCCTTCCTCGACATTCCGCGTTGACTCAATGGTCGGGTCCACGCTTCCATGATCTGATCACCTGATTCCGACAATTTCTCATGAATCACCTGACGCAAATCTCTCTGTTGTCGTTCATCTTGTTCGTTCATTTGACGGACGCGCCGTTGACTTTCGCAACTGAGGCAGACGCGGCCAAACCCCGCCAGACTTCAACCCCCAAAGTGCAAGTGACGACCACCAAGCTTCCGGACTTACCGCTGGAATTGACCAGTTTTGGCGGGGCCGTCGCTGACGGAACTCTGTTCATCTACGGTGGTCACTCAGGAACGGCTCACTCCTACTCGACCGCCGAACAGTCTGACGAATTCTGGGCATTGGATCTGAACGCCGCGAAACAATGGAAACAATTGCCTTCGGGGCCCCGACTTCAGGGTCTGGTGATGTTGCCGTACAAGAAATCAGTGGTCCGTATCGGTGGCTTCACAGCTCGCAATGCGGAGGGTGAAGAACACGACTTGCACTCACAGAGAACAGTTAGCCGGTATGACGCGATGAACGAACGTTGGATCGATCTGGCGCCGATGCCGGAACCACGTTCCTCATTGAGCGCCGCTATCATGGGTGATCACATTTTTGTCATCGGTGGTTGGGCGCTCAAGGGCGAAGCAACAACTTGGCATGGTACAGCCTGGAAATTGGATCTCAAAGATCCAAACGCAACTTGGCAACCGATCGCAAAGCCACCCTTCAAACGGCGTGCTTTATTCTCAGCCGTCCACGATGGCAAAATTCATGTGATCGGTGGAATGAAATCTGACGGCGGACCCACAACTCGAACCGATGTCTATGACCCAGCAACCGACCAATGGTCGCAAGGTCCCAGTCTCAAGGGCAAGCCGCTCACCGGCTTTGGCGCTGCTGCCCAAAGCATGTCAGGCCAACTTTACGTCAGCACCATCGATGGTAACGTGCAAAGATTGAGTGATGACGGAAAGACCTGGGAGATTGTTGCTGATTACGAACCAGCACGATTCTTCCATGTGATGGTGCCATGGACGAACGACAAGATGCTGCTGGTTGGCGGTGCCAACATGTCGGTTGGAAAATTCACTGAAATCGATTCCGTGGAAATTGTCGCTGACTGAAAACCGGGTGCCCCCAGAAAGTTCGGGACCGTTTTTCCAGCCGCCAAACAGCTAGGACATCAACAAAGTGCTGTCGTCACGACTCAAGTTCAACATGTTCGTGATCACCTGAAGGCGTTTCAGCGCCGGGCGGCAAGCTGGCAGATGCTCGCTCCGCAGAACACAGGCCAGGCTTTCAAGAAACAGAATACTGGTACCGGACAATCTGATTTTCTTTGCCCATTGCAGTGACTGCCCAGGTTGATGGTCCGCTTCAAGCTGCAGTTCAGCAACCGTCAGCAAACTGCTTGGCGAGTAATAGCGACTACCGGTCAACGGGCCATTTCGAAATTCGCAACCCGAATCCGCAGTATCAGTCTCAATGACTTCGTGGATCGATAAAATGCCAGCCCGAAACTCTGATTCCGTTTCATAAACTGCCAGAACGATCGATCCTGCCGGTGGTAATTTCTGCGTCGCTTTCTGGTCGCTTTGATCTCCCACTGTCTCTCGGCTTTTGAAAGACATGTATCTCTGATGCAATGCTGAGGCTGATGACTGAGAAAAAGCGGGCTCTCCGGGCGACCCATCAATGGAGTCACTGGCTTGGTCCCGCGATTGGCCATTCATAGACTGGTCCTTGTACGAGGCTGTGATTTGGTGTCATCCGGCAGAGACAACTCCTCACTTTGCCCTCCGCGTACATCGCTCCAAGACACCGCAGAAGAATCTGGCTTGTTGCGGATGAACGCAAGATGCCCTTGGAGAGTGAATTTGTGTGATTCAGCTATCAGACGACAAGCTGGTCAGGTCGCCAAAATTGCAGCCAACACTGTGGCTGCAGTTTCAATTCGATAGATGCGTGGACCAAGATCGATCGATGTGAACCCGTTTGACATTGCCAAATTCACCTCGTCATCGGTCCAACCACCCTCAGGGCCGATTGCAATATGAAAAATACCTGACTTTGCGATGTCCCCAATCGGCTTGCCATTCACAGGATGTGCGATCCAGCGATCATTCTGATCACAGGCTTGGAAAAAAGCATCTGCACGAATCGGCTCATTCAAGTCCAACAACCGATTACGCCCCGACTGTTTGCAGGCCTCGATCACGCCACGCCTGAGTTTTGCAAGCATTGAATCCGTTGGGGGACGTTGTGTCCGGTGAGCGACCAGGGGAGTCAAAGAGCACACGCCTAGTTCTGTCAAACGTTCTATTAACTCTCTCGAACGGTCGGGTTTAGGCAGAGCGATCGCAAGATGAATCTCTCGCTTCGGCTCTCGATTGACCGCTCGGACTGCATCAACCTGGCAGTGACATTCTTTGCGGCTCACCTGCACAAAGGTTGCGGCGGCCTCATTACCCGCGCCATCGAACACGATAAGTTGATCGCCAGCCTGCACTCTCATGACCCGACTGGCGTGCTGCGCTTCAGCCTCAGGCAAGGCGACCAAACCGCCCGCAACAGGCAAATCAGGGACAAAGTATCGTCGTGTCATCGTTCATAGCCCCGGAATCAGGCAATTTTGATCATCACCTCGACTGAGGCATTCTCAAGAAGATACTACACGTTAGCCGATCTAAAAGAGGTTCGGAGAGGCGAACCAGAGGATTCGCCGCAAGGTATCTACCATCCCTTCACACAAGAACTGCATTGTCGCCGCTTTCCCCCCAGCCGAATCCTGATTATCTGGATCACTGGTCGTTGAAATATCCTCCGTTTCTTGGCAATCCAGATTTCTTTTTCTCGGGTCAGCCCCAGCGTGAAACCCTCGCTGCACTTCAGTACTTTGCAGCAAGCAGCTGGAAACTTGCTTTCTTGACCGCAGTCAGCCAGTCAGGAGTCACTCATTTGTTGGATCATCTTGTTTCGATGAGAGGACTGGGAGACTGTCCGATCGACGTCATTCTGACGCAGGGCAGCAGTGACCATTCGTCGTCTATCCATCAACTTGGTGCCGCATACAGCGTTGATGGGGATATTGATATTGAAGTGGTCCGCCACAAGATTGATGCAGCGATCCGACAAAGCGACCGGGAAGGAATCCGCACCTTATGGCTGATTGAAAAGTGCACAGTCAGCAATATGAGCATCGCTTCAGACTTGGCGCGTAAGCACAGGAACTTCTCGGTCGTTGCCACCACCCAGCCTGACGAAAGAACAGCACTGCAGTTGAGTGCTGGAATGTGTGGCATGCAGATCCAGCTCAATCAGTTCTGCTTGCAGGACACAGCTGATTACGTTGAAACCGCACTGAGGCACGCGGGTGGAGAGCAACGAATATTCAGTGAACCGTCCACCGCGCGTTTGCATGAGTTGAGCGTTGGCGTGATCGGTGATGCCGCTGTGATTGCCGAGTCGGCACTGACGGCGGCTGCCTGCCGAAGCTTACCAATGATCACACCTGACATCATCGATCTCGTCTATGAAATTCATCGGCAGTGGCGTTCGGGCCGACATGGGTACCACAGAGAATCACTTGCGAGCATGTCGGCATAGAGCTGCAATCGACGGATCATGATATCCACCGATCAAAAGGTATGGATCGCCCCGGAGCCGGTATTCGGATTAGTAGCAGACCAAAGACAGTGCGATTTCAACCACTTGCATATTTCTCATTTTCCGGATGCATCACAAATTGGGCAGCACTGCCGCCGACTGACATTCATTGTCTGAAAAGTCATCCGGCGCAAATCCATCCTCAGCAGGCGCCCGGTCAAGGGATCGCCCAAGCCAGCGAGCACTTTGACCGCTTCCACAGCCCCCATGCAGGCAACGGTTCCTGAAACGGCACCGAGCACGGGAAACTGTCGTTTCCAGGTAGGCGGATCTTCTGGAAAGATGCATTGCAAACAAGGGGACTGCCCTGGAATTACCGTCGTGATATGAGCTTCCATTTCATACATGGCACATTCGACCAACGGTTTTTTCTGCAGGATCGCCTGCCGGTTCATGGCAAAACGCTCTGGAAACAGCGGCGCACAATCGACGATCAAATCACATTGCTGGACAAGGTCTGCTGCATTGTCTTCACTTACATTCTCGGCAACTGCGACAATTTCGAGCCTTGGGTTGAGATCCAGCAAGCGACGCCTGATCGACTCGATCCGAGGCTTGCCAATCCAGTCATGGGTCATCAGCAACTGGCGATTCAAATCACTGGGTTTGACATTACCGGCATGAGCCAACACAAGCTTGCCGATACCTGCGGCAGCCAACTCGTAGGCAACAACACTTCCGACTCCACCAACCCGGGAAACCATGACTGAGGCATCTTTTAAACGCTGCTGACCTTCCTCTCCCAGATCCGGGATCCACATTTGCCATTCATAGACGTCCTTTTCTTCAGCCGTCAATGGATGACGGGGAACACTCGGTTCAGTCATATCTGGTTTTTCCAATTCTGTTTTGGCAAGTCCGCCAGACTGGGTTACTGACCAGGCTTGCACCTGCTGTCAAACCGCGTGGGAGTACTCGCGGTTATCATCGGTCACGAACGCACACTGGTCGACCCTCGAATTCTCGTTGCTGATGCCCAAGTTTGACAGTTCACGTACCAATGCAACAGAGCCTGAACTACCTTCACCGAATAACAGTGCCCGAAAAACGTGGCCAAACAGGGACACTCGAACGAACGGCATTTTATCAGGCAAAAATATCATCAGCGACCTGCCCAGCTACGTCCGTCAGGCGAAAGTCACGTCCGGCGTAGCGATATGTAAGCCGTTGATGATCAAGCCCCATCAGATGCAAGATTGTGGCGTGCAGATCATGGACATGCATCTTGTTCTCAGCCGCATAATAACCGTAGTCGTCCGTGGCACCATACGCATAGCCACCCTTCACGCCGCCACCCGCCATCCACATGGAGAACCCATGCGGGTTATGGTCTCGCCCGTTGTTTCCCTGTGCGGTTGGCGTTCGTCCGAATTCACCTCCCCAGATCACCAACGTATCTTCGAGAAGCCCTCTGCATTTGAGATCCTGCAGCAAACCGGAAATCGGCTTATCGACCTCTGATGCATTTTTTGTATGTCCGGCATAAAGATTGCCGTGCTGATCCCACTGCACTTCGCTGTCGCTGTGTGTGACCTGCACGAACCGAACACCATTTTCAATGAACCGCCGCGCCATCAGGCACTGTCGCCCAAAATCTTCCGTGACTGGGTCGTCAATGCCGTACATCCGCTGGGTAGCAGAAGTTTCTCGCGTAAGATCCTGAAGTTCGGGCATGGATGCCTGCATTCGATAGGCAAGTTCGAAGGAGTTCAGCCTTCCTTCCAAGGCATCATTTGACCCGACTCGATCCAGATGATCCTGATTCATGGATCGGATCAAATCGAGTTGCCGTCGTTGACTGAGGCTGTCAATCCGTGGATTACGAATGTGTTTTACACCGACTGATCTGGCATTGAGAGACGCGTTGCCGATCGGTGTGCCCTGACAGTGCGCTGGCAGAAAAGCGGCTCCCCAATTGTTCACACCACCATGAGCCAGCGTAGGACAAATGGTGATGAACGCCGGTAGATTTTCATTTTCCGTACCCAGCCCATAAGTCAACCAGGATCCGAGACTGGGTCGCACGAACTGATCACTGCCGGTATGCAACTTCAGCAAAGCACCGCCGTGTGCCGGGTTCGTACCGTGGACTGAACGTAAAATGCACAAGTCATCGACGTGTTTCGCGACATTCGGAAACAGTTCACTCACGGGCAACCCGCTCTGTCCGTGACGCTTGAAACGCCAAGGCGATCGCAGCAGATTGCCCTGTTTTGCGAAAGTTACCCTCGGCAAATCAAATGGCAGCGGTTTGCCA
Source organism: Rubripirellula sp. (assembly GCA_012270065.1). Lineage (GTDB taxonomy): Bacteria > Planctomycetota > Planctomycetia > Pirellulales > Pirellulaceae > Rubripirellula. The sequence continues at coordinate 23,060 of JAAXJB010000063.1, forward strand.
TGGTCCCGATCCAGCAAGGGCTTGGGATCAAAGGTATCAACATGCGAAGGGCCTCCTTTCATGAACAGGAAAATGACCCGTTTGGCGCGAGCTGGGAAATGAGTGGGTTTGGGAGCCAACGGCCCCGTTGATTTGACTCCCTGTCCAGCCTCGGCGCCACTTGCTGACGCAGCCGAAGTGCGGTGAAGCAGATCAAGAAAGGCAAGGTTGCCGAAACCAACGGCAGAGTTACGGAGCACACTTCGCCGGGATTGCAAAAACTGATTCATCATGCTCTTACCTTGGGTACATGAATTCATTACTGGCAAAGAGGCTTTGACAAAACAACAACCAACCCCTGCTTCGACAGTTTTCGTCAGCAACACCGTTCTTGATGGCAGCGTCTGCCATCACCTGTTCCACAAAATCCAGCGCTCTACGTGATTCGTGTACATACCGGTGTACCCCCAAAACTAAATAAAAACCAATTTCGATTCGCCCCAAGTCCCTGGAAGACGTTTCGAGAATGCTCTGGGCAAGAGCATCTGCTGAATCAATCACAAGATCCGAATTCATCAACAGAAGTGCCTGGGGAGCCACCACTGTCTCACTGCGATTACCCGTCGGCATCGTTGGGTCGGGAAAATCGAACTGCTCAAACATGGTGTAAAGGTTGTTCCGAATGACTGGCAAATAGACAGCACGTCGCAAACTGTCATACCGGGTATGATCCACCGAAGTATGATTGAAAACAAACTGACGGTTCCGCAACGGTACTGTTTTACCTGACATCTTTGCATCCAGACGTCCGGAAACAGCAAGAATCGAATCCCTGATCTGCTCCGGTTCAAGTCGCTGGATGCGATATTTCCACAAGAGCCGGTTGTCAGGGTCTACCTTCAAGCCAAGTGTTTCGTCTGCGGAAAGCGAAGACATCTGGTAGGTGTTTGAGCTGAGAATCAGCCGATTGAGACTCTTTGTCGACCAACCTGATTCCATGAACCAATGCGTCAACCAATCAAGCAATTCCGGATGTGAGGGCCGGTCTCCGAGAACGCCAAAATTCTCCGTCGTTCGAACAAGCCCCTCTCCAAAATGCCAACGCCAAACCCGATTCACATAAACCCTTGCCGTGAGCGGATGCCGCGTGCTGGACATCCAACGTGCCAGTTCCAGTCTTCCACTTTGGTGTCTTGGGAAGATCGGCCGCACATCCGAACGTCGCATCACTTCCGGAAATTCACGGGCAATTTTTTTACCCAGATTCAAATGACTCCCACGAATGTGAATGGGCAGATGAGTCAGGATCGCATCATCCGAAACTCCCATCGCGGCCGGAATGTCCCGAGCTCTGGATTCATACAATCTGGCAGCTTCCATCCGTCGGTTGTACTCGGCCAACGTTTCCTGATCAAAAGCAAATTCCGGCTTTGGCGGAATGGTCAGAAAACCGGAACGGTCTTTCAGTGCCGCTTCCACCATTTTCAAATCCGGCAACAGAATCCCACCTGTGCCGGATGCCTGCTCCAATGATTCACCGGCGACCTTGTTTTCAGTCGCCGCTGCAAAAAGTGGCCGATACAGTTTTTCCACTGCAAGGGCCTTCTGAGCCGGGTCGGTTATCCCTTGCTGCACTTCATGCCAAGGCTTGAAAACTTCGTGTTCCCTGTTGAATTCAAGATGCCTTCGACAATGATGCAGGATTCGTGGGTGCAAATCATGCTGCTGTGCAATCTCCGTGATTCGCACCAGTGAATCTGACAGACCAAAGGCGGTGCATGCCACCAGGTACTCAACTGCCTTGGAAGTTGCTGACTCTCGCAAAGATGTAATCGCCGCATTCTTCCAGTCGCTGGCTTCTTTTTTCAATCGGGCAATTTCTGCATCGATGGCCTTGAATTCATCCGCGTCTTCATCGGAACCCAGAACATATTCATGCCAATGCTTGATGGCCCCGGTGTTGGTGTCACCGAAGGTTTTCGTGCTTTTGAAAATAGCAGCCAACGCGTAGTAATCACTTTGCTTGATCGGATCAAATTTATGATCATGGCAGCGCACGCATCCAAGACTCATCCCCATGAACGCTTTGCCCGTCGCGTCGATTTGTTCATCGATTGTGTCCATCGTCAGCTTTTCCCGATCAGGCTCAGCCAACACCTTGGCACCAAGAACAAGAAACCCTGTGGCGATTCTTGTTTCCGCGTTGGCATCCGGCAGCAGATCACCTGCCAACTGCTCCATCAGAAAGCGATTGAAAGCCCGGTCGTCATTGAAGGCACCGATCACATAGTCGCGGTATCGCCACGCGTTACCAAATGCCAGATTCTCATCCAGACCGTTCGAATCTGCATAGCGTGCAACATCCAACCAGTGTCGACCCCAACGTTCACCATACGCCGGTGAATGGAGAAGCCGATCGATCAGTTTTTGCGTCGATCCCGGTGAACCATCTGAAAGAAACCTGTCCAACTGTTCGGGAGTCGGTGGCACCCCGGTTACGTTCATGTAAAGTCGCCGAGCCAGCATTCCAGCTTCGGCTGGCGGTGCAGGTTGCAATCCACGCGACATCAGTTTTTGCAGGATGAATGCATCGATCGGATTTTTTACAAAGTCCTGCTCACCCAGGTCAGGAACGGAGGGATTGATGACCGGTTGAAATGACCAGAATTTCCTACCGTCCTGAATGCTCATTCCAATCGGCGAAGGTGCCCCTGTTATCTCGAGTCGCGGGTCAGGGGCTCCCATTTCGATCCACTTCACCATCACATCGATCTGATCCTGTTTCAGTCTGCCTTGTGGAGGCATCTGGAAATCCTGATTCTCGTAACGAATGGCTTCCACCAACAAACTGGAATCAGGATCACCTGGAACAACAGCCGCGCCGGTGTCACCTCCACGCAGCAAACCAGCTCTCGAATTCACATGTAATCCGCCATCGGCACGTTCATCATGACACTCGTAGCAGTGCTCGACGAAAATCGGCCGCACCTGTTTTTCAAAAAACTCGAGCTGCGTCGCAGACACCGCCTGATTCTCACCACCACCTGCTTCACCCGCGTTCTGGGAAGTCTTGTCCTGAGAAGTCTTGTCCTGAGAAGTGTCATCCTGGGAAGCAGCAGTCGCAGCTGCGACTTTTTCCTGTGCCACGAGCATTTGAGATGCCCCTGCCAGAAGCCACCAACACACCAGACAGAAAGCAAACACTATCCATGTGCGCATCGACCGACCGGCGACACCGGTCGTCAACCACCAACGCGGCCGATCGTTGATGTGGAGCGAACTTGAAATATGAGCCATCATGCATCGCATTTTAGTCATTCCAGCAAGCCACGTCTTTCTTAACCCGGACGCGGCAACAGAAATTCAACGTCACACATGAGGAATGTTCATGACGAGGCCGATTTCGCTGTTCCCGTCTCCAAATCGAGCGGAATGGAGCTACTTTCATTATTCTTCCCGAACTCTGAACGCTGACAGCCAGAGTTCCTGGGAGCCGATGCCACTGCAAATGCGTGAAATTCGTAAAGCTGGATAATCGCAAACCGAAGAATCCTAATGAATCCGGTCGATGCCCGTTGAAGACAACAGTAACAAACAGACTTCGAACGGACTCGACTTTTGAATGCCACAGCAGCATCCCGGACGCTGCTTTAAATTTCGCATCAAAACTTACGCTCGGAGCCATCCTTGTCGGCCATCGGGGAAAACTGACAAACCCGCTTCAATCAAATTTCATGAACCGGGTTCAAGGTCGGATCATCGATCACCCTTGATCCCACTGCAGGACGGTCTGTCCCCGCTGAAGGTTGATGCAGACGGTCTGGGTCTGTTCACCCTGCCACCACGTCCCCGCAGCCAAACCGGATATTTCAGAGACCTTCTCAAGTTTCCGATCGAGTCTCGCTGCTCCTTTCACCTTGGCAATCCGGAAGGTGAAGTTTTCAACGGCAAATGGAGATTCCAATATCAACCTGTTTCCAACTCGGTTCAACCTGGTCAACTCGCGAGCAGCCCAATAGCGTGCGATCTCACTCAGTTTCATCCATCGTGTTTTATTGCCAAAGCGAGTCTCAAGCGAAGTGACAATTCTCTGGAACGCCCGAAACCCATCTTCAGAACCATTGCTGTAAATCCCCGGCCAATGGCACAGCATGACGGCCGGCTGGCGACGTTCGATCAATTCAACCATCCTGCCGGTGGTTGCATCCTGATCACAATAAAGGTCAGGTTCCGACATCCGGTCTCCCTGCCAACCACCAAACCAGTCACCCGTCCCGGCTGGAACATTGACCGTCAGTCTCAGGTTGTCCGTTCCGACTCCGCGCAAGTGTTCGATGATGGGCTCCGTACTTCGATCCCCCATGTGCACGTACTTGAAGTAATGCGGGATCTCGACAGGGTAGACATCTCGCACGGCCTGATCGACTGCCAACGATAATTCGCTCTTCACAAGGTTTCCAAACCCGCCCGGCGTCGTGATTCCTTCACAGGGAAGATCACAACGCTCAAGAATCCGGAGCGCGTAACTTAAATATGACGCCAACTCATCAACGCTTTTCTTTTCCTGTGGATACGAGTTTTCCATCGTGCCTGCGTTGATTTCTTCCTTCGGTCTTCCTGTCTTCAAGTCAATGACACGCGTATGTGTGATCATCTCCGGATGAATGTCCCAGTTGGGGACCATCAATTCCCGAATCAGTTTCAGGCTATCCTGCAACTGTCGCCGCGACCAACCTGGCATTTCACGATCTACCCAACCGACGCAAGCAGGGTAGGGCACAACACTGTATTTTCCACGAACGCCACGCTCCGCACACCACTCCCCGAAGCGGCGTACAAAGTCATCTGGTATTTCTCGCGGCCAACTCCGCCAAGGCTTCTTGTACTCGGCACGAGCTGGCAACGCCTCTGCGAACTGTGGTGTGCAAAAATGGCCCATGTTCACGAGACAAGTCGAGTCATCAATGACGAAAGACAAAGGAACGCGATCGCAAGGAAGTAGTACTTCGACGTCTGCTGCACCAGCTCCAGCTTCGCGCAAGGTTCGCGATTCTTGACCAGAACCATCATCGGCGATCAGACGAATTGCATTCCGACTCGCTGCAACACCGGCACCAGCTGCCAAAAAGGACCTTCGTGTCTGCATCTTTTCACCTCGTGCGGAAGAACACCGGGAAGTCAGTACCGTCCCGAGTCAATTTTGCAATTCCCACTAGTCTACCGGAAGCCGTATCCAAAGGCTTCTGCCTGACGCACAGGTGACTTGAATCGCAAATGTGAAATACCACGTGCGTCGCAGACAATGCGTCAGGGCCAACGGCGAAACAATTCAATCACCCTGTGTCGCGTCGACTCCCACTGGCCTTAAATTCCTTGTACGAACTGGTAAACACCGCCCTTGTGCGAGATCGACAATCGCAGTCACTGCACTGAAACTCCACGACTGCACAGTAGCCTTGAATCTTTGCATGCAGCGATGAAACAAACCCACCTGTCTTTGCTGTATTCACTGATCACGCGGTGGTTACAAACAGGTTGCTTGCGTATTTTCACGCCATTACCAAAAGAGCAGAAAGCTATTCTACCCTCTGTCCTTATGATCCCGCGGCACCGCTATCCGCAGCACTGGCAGTCTCTGGATCCGCTTTCGGCCATGGTGGAATTTCTTGTCCCTCGGCAGGCTTCCCGGATCCATCACTCGTCCCGCGTAAACTCGCCACATAGGCAGAAACGAGAATGATTTCGTTGGTCGATAATTTTGACTTCCAGGCAGGCATCGCGCCAGCATTGGCACCGTTTTGCAGCACGTTAAGAATATCAGCAATATCACGGATGTTTTTGTAATGGTCATCCCGGAGATTGGGACCAACCTGACCCGCCCCATCGCGTCCATGACAGGAAACACAATTGGTTTTGAAGATTGACCGGCCCACTCGCAACCATGAATCTTCATAGGTGAAACGAATCAAGGTAGCACGATCCGCCTTGAGTTCCCCCATCTGACTGAACTGCAATTTCAGATTTTCGGCCAACTGCTGGTCATGTCGGTCAGCGAGTGAACGTCCTTCCGTTCCATTGTGATAAAACCAGAAATACGGTGGCGCAAACGCAAGGCAAGCCGCGACCCCCCAGATCCACCATTTGGGCAATGGCCGACTGTATTGATGGATTCCATCAAAGGAATCTTCGTTCAATTGGACTTCGGTGTCCGATGTTTCGTCTGAATCAGAAAGTTGGTTGTTTGGGTCATTCATGAGATGAAATGTCCCCGCTTTGATAACGAGGTGCAAAAATCGAATTGTTTTTACCTGATGTCAACGACGCTGATTGCATGCAAGTCAAATGGTAGCTCGAAGAGGTCAATCAGACTTTGCCATGTCTCCAAGGCATGGCCGACTGTGTTCTGAAACGTATTCATGGCCCGACACCGACGAGCTTTCTGGACACAGCAACGTCACCTTTACGAGGATCTGCCGCTTGCTTCGATGCAGCATTGGAATCTGCGCGGCCAGACTCAACATCCGCTTCCGGTTTCTCAACTGAAACGGGCGTTGTCAGATCAGCGCCCAATCGTTGCAGGTACGCGATCAGAGCAACAGCCTGAGTATCAAATGTCATCAGTTTGCCCCGACGGATCGTTCCGCCACGTGAAACGATGTCAGCCGCAACACGCTCTGCCTGTTCATTGATGACTTCCTGGGTATCCTCCGGATCGATTTCATAGGGCAGCCCACGTGCTTTGGCGGTTTGCACCAACTCATCTACCTGGCTGAAATCAATCGGTCGATCCAGCAAATACCTGTACGAGGGCATTGACGATTTCGGATTGCTGTGCCGAGGGTTATCGAGGTGTTGCCAATGCCAGAAACTGGTCTGCTTTCCAGACTCACGGGCCAGGTCAGGCCCAATTCGCCGGCTTCCCCATTGTGCGGGCTGATCGTAAATGAACTCACCGGGCTGGCTGAATTCGCCATACCTTTTGGTCTCCGCCATGAGCGGCCGCACCATCTGGGTATGGCAGTTCGCACACCCCTCAACCAGATAGATGTGTCGTCCCATCAATTCCAGAGGGGTGAGCGGTCGAACCGAAGCAATTTTCGGTGCGTTCGCGTTTGGAAACACGAAGACCGGCACCACTTCGATGATGAAGGCCAACAGAACAGCAAGTGCAACAAAAATGCCCAGTTTCCGCGGTGCACACTCCAGTTCTCGATGCCAACTCAATCTCGTCCAAACATCCACTTTCTTGGCGAAGTTCAAAACCGGAACATCTTCCAGGACACTGGCTGGCTCCGGGTTGGATACCGTCCGATTCGGTTCTTTGCCAGACTCCACATGATGAACCGGAACCGCGTAAGGTCTGGCACGCTTCAACCAGGTCCGTGCATGGTTGACAAGCATGACTGCCATACCGGCGACATAAGCCATGCCACCCAGCATTTGCAGCGACCACATCATTTTCAGAAACGAATTCGACTCGGCAAAATCAAACTTCAAATTCCCGAGATCATCCATGGCGTTCCATGCAAACGCCTGAACAACCCCGGCGGCGTACCCCGGCAATACACAAAGCAACACCCCGATTGCTCCCAGCCAGAAGTGCAAACCGACTGCTTTGGCACTTGCGATTTCAGTCTGGAACAGCCGAGGTATCATCCAATAAGACATTCCCAGAATCAGCATGCCGCCACACCCCAGGCTGCCAAGATAAAAATGTGCGGTCATCCATTCGGTGTAATTCACCTGCGCCTGAATGCTCTTCACGCTCAAGAAAATTTCTTCAGCTGCATAAAACCCCAACAACAAAGTCCCAAACTTCAAAAAACGAATCCGGGGATCAGCCGGTTTCTGGACCTCGGCTCCACGGAAAGTCGCGAGGATATTACTGACACTGCCCAGGATGGCCAAACCGAGCAGGACGCCGGAAATCATGCCCAAACTTGAAATCCATTCCGGCAAAGCCGTGTAGTGCAAATGCTGGGGGGCGGCCCAGACGCCGGCAATGACCAATACCCAAAAGCTGACAATTGCCAGTTTGTAACTGTGAAGCGGCTGATTCAGTACTTTGGGAACGAAGTAATACGTCAGTCCAAGCAATGGCAGCAGGCAGGAAAAAAGGAATGCGTTCCGGGTATACCATGTTTGCAACAACGCATCCTGCATGCCTGTTGCGAGCGAATCACTCTTCCACCAACCGTTAGGAAAAACGAAAAGATTGCACAGAGTGACCAGCGCCATCGCCACTACGGCGGCAATGAAGAACCACAATGACGCATACATACGTGTCACACGACGACGTACCAAAGTCATGAAAAAGGTCGATGCAAAGAACAGAATCCAAACCAGTGTGATGGCAAGATCGATCGGCCACTCGACTTCACCGCCAACACGTCCCTGAGTGATTCCGCGGGGCAGCGTGAGCAGACCGGCAACGATGATTGCCTGCCAACTCAGCAGGTGTAGCCAGCCGAGGAACCTGCTCCATGTTCCAGCTCGACACAAACGCTGTGTGCTGTAATAGATTCCAGCAAAGATCCCGTTGGCGATGAATCCCATCAGCAACAACCATTCACCAACTGGCTGCAGGCGACCAAAACTCAACCACTCGGGTCCCGAACCAAGCCTTGGATGCAGCAAGGTGGACGTCAGGAAGACAACTCCAATGGCAGCCGCGAGTCCCCAAAAAACTGTCACCAAAAGAAAACCGCGAACGATTGCATCATCGAAGGAGTACGAGTCCTCGGTAGCACCATCCAATCGCATCGCGTCGGTTTCCCCTGGATCGCCCGACGAATTCCCGCTCAACACACCGTTTGCCTATTTTTGTGATTCACCCGCCACATTGAGGCGCTCATCTGTCGATCGCCCCACGTCGCCCCGATTATAGCAAGGGATCGATTGGCCGCCTTGGGGCCAATGCGACAGTCTGTCGCGGCGTGCCGGTTTGGCCCACCGAGCCGGCAGGTTGACCATCACAAGCGGAATAATGAAAGGTCAAATGCGTGAAAATCAGTGCCAGACTGTCCCTGATTCAGTGAACTTTCCGCCGAAAGGCCAGAGAGATAATCTGCAACATGGAACGCACTGCTTCCCGAAGAGACAACTTGCTTTGGCCACGCTCACGTTCCGTGAACGTGATCGGAACTTCAGCCATGCCCTCCCCTCGCTGGTGCAAACGCATCAACACTTCTTCCAGCACGGCATAACCATTGACCCTCAGATTTTCAAGACCAAGGTTTGCAAGAGCCTCCACGCGATAACAACGCATTGATCCACTGCAATCCTTCACCGGCAAACGAAGGCAAGTGGTAGCAAAAACGTTGACCATCCGACTCATCAGCTTTCGGCGAACCGGCCAGCCTCGAATCTCGCCACCGCTGGTGTAGCGTGACCCGACCACCACCGCCAGCTTGCTATCTTCTACCGCTTTGTGAAACAGCAACGGCATCTGCGCGGGACTGTGACTGAGATCACCATCAAGATTCATGAAGTAATGATATTGCTGATCGATGGAGTACTGCATCGCAAAACGGATTGCGCTCCCCAGTCCACGTTCATTTTCCCGCAGGAGAAGAGAAATGCGGCTGTCTTTTTCAGCGAGATCCCTAACCACCTGAGCTGTTCCATCGGGTGAATTGTCATCAACCACAATCACATCTGAATCAGGCAAGGCTTTCCGAAGCCCCGTAACCACCAACTCGATATTATCAGCCTCGTTGTACGTACAGACAGCCACCATTGCTCGGGGAACGCTGTCGCGTACTACCTGAGCTCCACAAGCAGACTCTGATGCTACCGACGACTCAGATCCGGGCAGTGATGGAGGCAAAGCACTTCGTTTCAGAATAAATGATACAAACCAGACTCGACGGTCACGAGTTGGACTTCCGAGGTCATTGTGACCTCAGAATTGCATTGCGGGAACCCAGTCAGAAAAACGACTGTCAGAACGGATCATGCAAACAGAAGGCATGCCAGCCAGCATGGCACTCATCCAGTTCACCAACGGTGTTCGGGCCGATCAAGAATCTCCCGAAGCAACAGCGCCTGCTGAACCCCACCTGGCCGCTTCAACATTTCGATCAAAGCCTCCGCAGAAAAACCGGTCATGGCCGGCTGGTTCAGAGATTTTTTTCCCTGCGTGTAGCTGGTATCCGCCGGTTGGGCTTCAACCGAAGTACCGACTCTTGATTGTTCACGATCCGAAAGAGTCTTGGATGACGAGGCAGATGACTTGCCTGAACGCGGCAGGGATGTCCGTTGGCGTTTCGGACGACGTGGCTGGGATGTGGTGACTGCATCAGCGACCACCACGTCCTCGTCGTACGTCGCTGACACGACCTGTGCCTCGACTATTTCGTCCTCTGGGACTTGTTGCGGAATGCGTTCCGTTCGACTGTCCGAGTACTGCGGCGGCACCCGCTTTGGCGAGTTCTTTTGCTGCGCAGCCTTGGCCTGACGACGTTGGGCGGCGCGTTTGAGAAAATCTTCTAGATCACCAGACATGGTGTCAGTTCCTGCCGGAGTACGTAAGCGTCCTGCGTTTGACTTGAAATCGAGCGTTTACTTGGAATCGAGCGAATCACTGGCAGCATTGGCACCGACGGCCAGTGATTTCCTCATTTCTGTATCGGCAGCGACATTCTGCAACTTGTAATAGTCGAGAATATGAAGCTTTCCAGTCTGAAACGCCTCTGCCATTGCATGTGGAACTGCAGCCTGAGCAAGCACGACAGAAGCTTTGCTTTCCTGAATCTTGGCTTGATTTTCCTGTTCCTCCGCCACTGCGGAAGCTCGTTTTCCTTCGGCCCGAGCCCGTGCTACCTGCGTGTCGGCTTCTGCCTGATCAGCCTGCAACCTTGCTCCAATGTTCGCCCCGACATCAATGTCTGCAATATCAATGGAAACGATTTCAAAGGCGGTCTGCGAATCAAGACGCTTTGCCAATACAGCTTTGCTGATGACGTCCGGATTTTCGAGAACGGCCTTGTGATTTTCTGCCGACCCGATGGCACTGACAATGCCTTCACCCACCCTCGCAATGATGGTTTCTTCGGTTGCACCACCGATCAACTGCTGCAGGTTTGCACGCACCGTAACTCTGGCTTTGACCTTCAATTGAATGCCGTCTTTGGCGACCGCATCAAGCGATGGCTTGGCCGCACCACGCGGCGGACAGTCAATGACCTTCGGATAAACACTGGTCTGGACCGACTCCAGCACATCTCGCCCCGCCAAGTCGATGGCAGTAGCTTCGCGAAACGTAAGCGAAATCGTCTTTGCTTTTTTTGCCGCAATCAACGCACGGGTCACCTGCTGAACATTTCCACCCGCCAGATAGTGGGCTTCCAAGGCCTTACTGGTCAGATCCGGATCACTCAGTCCCGCCTGAGTTGACATGATTTTGCTGCGTACGATGGCCCGTGAATTGACCTTTCGAAAAGTCATGCCGAGCAAGTCAAAGATCGTCACTTGAGCTCCCGTCAACATCGACTGAATCCACAGCCCGAAATAACGGGAAATGATGAAAAGCGCGACGAGTACAATGACTGTCACGATGACCGCTAAAATGATGGTTCCTCTGCTCTGGGCCACCAACAGGGTATCAAGCATAATTCATTCTCAACAATCGGCTTCTCGATTACCACACCAGCCATATCTGGCGTGCAATTTTCTACTCGGCAACAGTTCGTTCAGGCTTCCGTGACCGTTGGCAACTTGCGATCCGCCATGTTCGCGATGCTCTCATTGGCGACTCAAACCAGACCGAATCATACCACATTGCAGCGTGCAGATCGCTCTCGGCTGTCGCCCAACCGTTTCCCCACTTTACCACCACTGACTTGGTCACCCACATCCCCAAACATCAGGAAAAACAAATTATTTGGCTTTGCCCCCCAGCCTGCAAACGAACCCCCCTCGCAACCCCCGCACAGAAAACCAGGTGCAAGGCGATTTTCAGTCCTTCGGAAATTCGGAAACAACACTTTCAAACGGGGTCTGCAACGCCCGAGCCCCGGAGCGGCAGAGGCATGCCAGATTCGATAAAATCACGTTTTTCGCAGCTTCTTGCCCCCAGTGTGCTGACCTCAGGGGATCTCTCTGCGCATCAAAAAAACCCGAAACGCTCTCGCATCACGGGCTTCTTCATCCCGGGCGATACCGGGTACTTTGCTTTCGAAAATCGACTGTCTCTGACCAGCATTCGAGCAACGTTTGCCCGGCAGCCGTATTGATCAGGCTCAGTCCTTTTTCTCTGAATCAACCTCTGCACCGGCAGGCGTATTATCTTCGTACTTCGCTTCTGGAATGGCGTCCGTATCCTTGGTGTTGAGCACGCTGTGGTAGACAGCAAACTCACCGGCATCTTCGCCTGCTTTCTTGTCGACAGGTTCCTCGGTCACATTCGCTGATTCTACGATCATCTCGATGACCTTCCGCTCGACGATTTGATTTCGCAGGGCATCCATTTGCCCCTGTTTCTCAAGCCTGGCCCGAACACGACGCTCCGGAGTATCGCTCTGCTGGGCGATCAATGCGATCTCTGCATCGTAATCGGCATCGTCTGCGTCCACGTTTTCCTCTTCGGCAATCTGCTCGAGAATGAAGTGTTCCCGTAGTGCCGATTCGGTAGTCGCCTGAGCGTTTTGCTTCGAGGCGTTCACAAAGCCCCTGATGCTGTCTTCATCAAAGCCGCTCCTTCGCAACTCCAAGACCTTCCTCTCCAATTCTCGCATCGTCTGACGCTTCACAAGGCTCTCGGGCAACTCAAAACTAGCCGAGTCCGCCAACAGGCTCACCACTGCTTTTCGCAGAGCCTGCTGAGTGCGATAGTCAGCCTGTCTGGTCAGCGAGTCACGAACAAAATCCCGCAGCTCCTGCTCTGACTCGAAGTCACCGAGTTCCTCAAGGAACGCCGGTGTCAATTCGGGATTTTCCCGCTTCATGACTTCGACAAGATGGAAGGTGGCATCAATCTCGGCGCCGCGCATATCCTCGTCCGCCGCGCCATCGGCGACCGTGACCTTTCCAGTAACGGTGTCACCCTCTTTGGCACCCGTCATCAACTCACCGAATCCCTCACACACACCATCGGTGAAGCTCAAGCGGTTTTCGAGAGTGACATTCTCCTCGTCCATTTCGGAGAGGACTTTACCTTCATGCTCAAATTTCGCGGTGATCAACAGGCGATCGCCCGATGCAGCCGGCTCGTCAGTGGCCTCGATGGACGCGTACTTGGCCAGCACGCGATCCAGAGCTTCCTGAACATCATCATCATTGATGTCCTCAACTGGTTTATTGAGATCAATTCCCTTCCAGGTCGGGGTGTCAAAACTGGGCCTGACTTCGATCTGAAACTGATATTTGAAATCACCGGTATCAGGAATCGTGATCGAGTTGTAATCAAAATCAGGTTCCCCAATCGCGGAAAATTCCTCGGTGTCAGTGACCTGAGCAAGGCTATCCATCAGAAGGGAACCCTTCACCTGATCGGTGACGCGATCCTTGAACTGTTTCTCCACAAGTTTGCGTGGCGCACGCCCGCTGCGGAATCCGGGAACCTGAGCGTCCGGCACCAGGTCGTCATAGGCTTCTTTCAGGTAGCGTTGCACTTCAGATTGCGGGATCGTAACAATGACCTCCCGCAAACATGCTTGGGGACTTTCAACTTGAACTTCGAGTTCGATCGGCTGCTTGGCTTGCATTTCGTCAGCCGATTGGGGCTCAGTGGAGGTAGACATCCTGCGACAGGCCTTGGTTTCTTATACGTTTTGGGTTGACAACCACCCCGAACGCTCGGGGCGGATAGCGGAAGATGCAATCAGCGCACCTACCAGTGTCTTTCATCAGTCTTTCGATTCCCGCGTCTGGCACAGCAACCCAGGCTTTTTCCGGCATTGGGGCAGGTTCAGAGCGGATTTATATGGAAGCTCACCAGTCTAGTCCGAACAAGTGAAAAACGGCAAGCGGGGAGCCCGGAAAACCGGGTTTCAAATCAGGCCTTGCCGCGCAGAGCCCGCAGCCTATAATCTGCCTTCGTTCTGGCACAGATCATGCGGCTGTAGCTCAGTTGGCAGAGCATCACGTTGCCAACGTGATTGTCGTGGG
>JAAXJB010000088.1 GCA_012270065.1 Rubripirellula sp.
CACTAAGCCCTTTTACACACGGCTTCACAGCGGCGGTCACTCCGCCGTATTTTTGCGCGAGTAACGCACCAGCAGGCGATTCCTACCGCTTGCTTGCCATTGGCGTAATTGTTCTGACAACTTCTGAACGATTTGCGGATTGTCCTCGGCCAAGTTGTTTTTCTCCGCGGGATCCAGTTTCAGATCGAAAAGTTCGATCCCTGTTCCCCTGTCCCCATCGACCACCAGTTTGTAGTCATCCGTGATGATGGATCGAGGGCCCAGGAAATCTCGCTCCCGGATTTCAGGATGATGGAAGTTTTTGAAATTGCGTGTCAGGATGCCACCCATTTCCTTGACTAACGGGGTGGTGCCTTGTTGAAGTTCTGGTGCGATGTATGGCATTGCAGTCTTGCCACTTTGTTGATCGGATCGGAAAGACCAGAACAGAATTGGTTTGTCACGGTTCTGCTGGTTACCCTCCCAAAACGGCATCAAGTTGATGCCGTCCAGAGGAACGTCTGGCAAGTCTGCGCCGGTCAGTTGGCAGAGAGTAGGCAGGATGTCAGAGGTGACGGAGTTCACACTCAGAGTCCGCGGTTGTTGAATTCGTGCTGGCCACTCAATGATCCCGGGAACGCGGACGCCGTTTTCGTAAAGTTTGCCTTTGACTCCTCGATATCGCGATTCTCTCAATCCGCTGGGCGGAATACCGTTGTCTCCGCAGTACCACAGCAGAGTATTGTTGCGGATGCCAAGTGTTTTCAGTGAGTTGCGCAACTTTCCGATGGACCGGTCCATGGCCGTGATTTCGGCGTAACGTTCAATCAGCACTTCTCGCAACGGGCGTCTGACCTGTTTTCCCGTTTTATTGGATGTCAGTCTGACGGTCTGATTGTTGTATTTCTCCGGCAGATCCTGATACAGCAGCTGGTGTGTTTCGAGTCCGCTGTATGGTTCGTGCGGCGAGCCGTAGGAGATGACGGTGTAGAAAGGAGAGTCCTGTGATGGTCTGGTTTTGATGTAGTCGATTGCTTCATCAATGAGAATCTCGGAACTCTCCCCAAAGAACTGTTTTGGCGGCCCGCCGTTACGGGATAGAACTGGATCCATTTCAAAAAAGTTGTCGTGGGACAGCCATTCATCAAAACCCATTGCGCCGGGGTTGGTGGGAGAGCTTTTCTTGACCGGACCAACATGCCATTTCCCAAAATGTGAAGTTGCATAGCCAGCTTCGCGTAAAAGATGCGCTACGGTGATTTCTTCGGGCCGAATGGAACAACCGGGAGTGAACGTTCCGTATCGATTGGGGTGCCTGCCAGTGAGGACATTTCCACGGGTCGGAGAGCACACTGGTTGCGCGTAAAAATTGTCCAGTCGCAGGCCGTTTGTCGCCATTTCATCGAGGAAAGGAGTTTTTACGTACGGATGGCCGTTGTAGCCAACTTCTTCCCAGCCGTGATCATCACCCATCAATAGAATGATGTTGGGCCGTCCGGGTTCCTTTGCGTCGGTGGCTGTCGTGAACGCGAATGCGATGCCAAGCATCATTAACGCAGACAAAGCGATCTGTTTTTGGTTCATGGCACGGGATGTGATTGAGGGGGGAATGCTTGGGTGACCGTTGCTGATGTGTTTGTGTTGAAAGTCTGTGCGGAATTCTACCGTACTGAGTCCAAGTGGAACGCCATGTCCAGTTTCCCGCGTAATGTTTCGCGGTTTTTTTCAGTCGGTGGGAATCACGCCCCACGCCGTGCGGTCGAGCAAATGACTGTCAGAGAGGTTGCTTGGAGAGCATCGACGAATGGCGTAGCGGGTTCTCAGGTTGTTTCATTGTCAACGCGCAGGCAGATGGCGTTGGTCGACAGAAATGACTTTGGATTCGCCGTGATGATGGAATCGCTACACACTTGTCGTACCCTGCGTATTCATTGCCACCCGGCGTTAATGAGCGCCAGTGGACTGCCCAGTTTGTAACAATAGCGTGACGCGAAACCCGCGTCACGCGCAATGTAAAATCACTCTTCGCAATCCGCGGATCAAGTGAAGGCAGCTTTCACATTGGGGTCCATCAGGACAACGATTCCCCAGATGCCGATGGGAAGGCCTAGGCAACAGCATGGTGACAGAATGGGAATCATGGAAAGAATGCAGGCGGTCATCGCGAGTCCATAGGACTGCAGCTTCATCATCTTGATGGTTCCGGCAATGATGATTCCGCCACAAATCAACATGACAAATCCAACAATGATGCCGCCAACACCCGATATCATCATCGCGAATTCATCTTCGGGTGCCATATTGCCAGCGCCGCCAGCCATCAATGCTCCACCAAGGAGAAGCCTGAAGAGCAGGTCAAGCACGACTAGCACCATGGAGATGGAGATGATGATCAGCAAAGTGATCGCAGCTGGTTTTACCTTGGCTGCAGCGGCACCATGACTACCCGCCGGCCGAAAAGAGGTTGCTGCCTGGGGAGCACTTGCATACGGATTTGGAGTCTGAGGAGCTTGGGGTTGGAATCCGGTAGCGGGGCTGCTGGGTGCGGGGAAGTCGTCGAACGGATTCTGGTCAGCTGCGGTCTGTGCCGCAGGTGTTGGAGCTGGACTGGGATCAGCAGGGGCCGCTGGTGCACGTAGCTGTTTTCCACACGGGCACTTCACGACTTTGCCTGCAGCTTCGGGTGGAATATTGAGAACCTTCTGGCAGGATGGACATTTGATCTTCATGCGGTTGCTCAATTTTTACTGTTTGCTTGAATGATGGCGTAAGCGACAACTCAACAGCCGTCCTGGAGTGCAGCCGTACAATATTTTCTGTCGTTTGCGGTTTGATCTGTGTGTTGAAAGCCCGTGCAAGGTTGGGTGCATTCGCGGTCGTTGATCAGGAAGATCCGACCGTCATACAGGTAAATCGGGTGTCCTGTTGGCAGAGGCGAGAGAAAAGTCGCAGAGAAAACCATGTTGCTGTTGGTTAGCCTTTTGACAGTGCATATGCATGTTTTCGGGGTTTTGTCCGTTTTACCAGTGTTTTTTCCAGGTTCCCGCATGTCCAATTCGGGCAACTATCACGTGTTGCGACCGTTGATGCCGGTTGCCACAACACCCTTGTTGGGGAGATGCACGGCAGTCGGGCTCATGTTCTTTTCTTTTTTGGTGACGGTCATGGCTGGCTCCGCATTCGCTGCTGATCCAGCTGACGACACCAACGATCGGACAGTTGTTGAACCACCGCAGGCGTTCTTTGAAGTGGTTGATGAACGTCACCGGGATGCCGCTAGAGCGTTTTACAGGAAGTACCTCGATAACGGAGGCCTGCCCGTGGTTGCTGCGGTGGAAGTCGCTGATGAAGCGTTGTTGCGAACACATGACATTGTTCAGAACTTGCGTTCTGGACTCAACGTAGACCTGCCCTCAGAAGTCTCCAGTCGCTCATGTCAAGAACGCCATCATTGTTGATGTCGACAGCCGAATTAGGGATCGGTTCGATGTGGGCAAGTTCAGTGCTGTTGCCGGAAGCGTAGCCCATGTTTCCGAAGATTTGATGGGAAACAATTATGAACGTCCGGCGATCCAGGCGATTGATAGTCCCATCACGATTGACATCCAGAGCACTCGTGAAGTTGTGCCACGGGTTGCGAAGTCGTGACCATGCGCTCTCGACAATTGGGATCCAGTACTGAGCCCGTTCCTGGGCGTAACCAAAAAAGCTTGTCGTGTCGAATCTTGGGTCACCCAGAAATCCGTAGAAGTCCTCGATGGTAATCAAGGCGTCGCCGTTGTAATCCAGAAGCAGGTCGTAGTGCTCTTCACCAGCAGATAATCCGAGGTAGACATTGACGTGACCAGCAGCAAGAACATCGGCAGCCTGCAGGCTTTGTCCTGATGTCAGCTCACTGAGAAACTTGCCGAGAACATCAATGGAAAGTACTGAGATAATGAAATCGCGGTAGCTCAGATCGTCGCCGTTTGGGCCCTGTAGCAGTTGGGTGTCTTCACCCAGAATCAGCCATGGATCATCTGCGTAATGCAATGGTGATTGTGCTGACGCTGTTGCGGCAAAGATAAAAACCGCTAGGACGAATCCCCAAAGTGTTCGCAACATCGCGTGAATACCTCTCCTGTGGCTTGTTGCAGGACAGTGGCTTTCTGGTGATCGCCAATCATGTTGTTCAATACGCTGTAAAGCGGATCAGTTTCTTGAACCACCGATCGTATCTATCAAAACCCAAAAAGCTATCCGGCTCGTCTGATTTTCTGCATCGATGAGGAAAGATACACAATTAAGGTAAACGGATGTACCGCAGAATGTGCTGGGCGTGCACTTATTGAAAGTCCGGTGCCGTGTGCGGCTTGCGTTTGGAGGTTTGCTGGTGCGTTTGTTTGGTGCGTTTGTTTGGTGCGGCCGACGCTGCAGACTTTGTTGCTGATTAGAAGATGACCAAGGCGTGCCGTGACTATGAAGCGACTTTTGGTTCTGGTTGGTTTCAACTCATCGTAGACGCAGTTCCGACATGATTGGAATTTCAGGTGAAGGAGTGATAATGCCAGATTTTGATTTTCTCATACAACTCGAAAGCTCAAAATCAGTCGGCCGGCTCCAGTGCGTAGGATTGAATTTACCCTGCCTTCCGATGCCACCCGTTTTTGCATCCCCGTTCTCCAGTAACCGGCCCTGGTTGTTAGCTTCGACCTGTCACTCGCTGGCGTGGAATTGACCGTCACATTATCATGGTTTTGGGTATGGATCATTGAATCATGATTCATGGAGCGGTGGTACTTCTGTTGACACTTTTCTGTGGGAGCAGGTTTACCAATTGGATCGAGCTGACTAATTAAGTTTCGTTTTATTGAATATTCACCGGGATTTTTTCCTGATGTCATCCAAGCCAAATCCTGACGACGAACGGACCCGGCATGTGACAGGTGATGCTACCCGTGGTGATCTGATACCGGACTCAACCTTGGGGGCAGATCAGGAGACATTCGAAGCTGAGACGATTCATGTTTCGGCTGACCAGAAGCATCAGCGGACAGTTCGCACCACGGACGAAACGGTTCCACGCGCGTCTGACCGTGATGGAGACCGTCCTGGTCAGATCGGATCCTATGAGATCGTCTCTGAGCTCGGCCGTGGTGGCATGGGAGTTGTCTACAAGGCACGTGATATCCGATTGAAGCGTACAGTCGCTCTCAAAGTGATTCTTTCTGGCAGCCATGCGGACAGTACCGAGCGTAAACGATTTCAAACCGAGGCAGAATCAGTTGCCCGATTAAAACACCAGAATATCGTTCAGGTGTATGAAGTGGGTGAGTGCGACGGGCACCCGTTTCTGGCAATTGAATACTGCGCTGGTGGCTCACTGGACGATCGTTTGAAAGACAGGAGGCCATCGCCACTGGAGGCCGCTGAACTTGTTGCATCGGTTGCTGCGGCCATGGAGCATTCCCATCGTGCTGGCGTCGTCCATCGTGATCTGAAACCGGCAAACGTGCTTTTTGATGCTGACGGGACGCCGAAAATTGCCGACTTTGGATTGGCAAAGAAACTGGATGAGGACGAAGGTCATACGCGTACCGGGACCATCATGGGGAGTCTTGGTTACATGGCTCCGGAACAGGCGCGTGGTCAAAACGCGAAAACGAGCAGTCGAACCGATGTCTATTCGATGGGCGCGATTCTTTACAGTCTGCTGACAGGCAATCCGCCGTTTCAAGGTTCCAACGCGATTGAAACCTTGAATCTGGTCGTGGGCGGTGATCCGATTCCGATCCGACGTACCAACCCTGCCTGTCCTCAGGATCTCGAAACCATCGCTCTTAAGTGTCTGAGCAAGTCGCCCGCGGACCGTTATCAATCTTCACAGGCGTTTCATGATGATCTAGTGCGTTTCGTCAATGGCGATCCAATTCATGCACGACCGGCGACGACTTATGAGCAGGTGTTTTCCTGGTGCCGACGGAATCCTCTGCCCGCGACGATCGCGGTGGCCAGCGTATTGATGTTGGCGATCCTTTCGGCAAGTTTTGCATGGATCGCACACCGCAACCAGACAGTGATCCAGACGATCGAGTCTCGTGACATGAGGGTGGAGGAGTTGCGAGGCAAAATTCTTTACCTGGACGAAGTTCTGACCAATTCGTGCGCGCTGGCCACATTGACCGAGGACCCGAAATGGGCAGAACGTTATCAGAAGTTCGAGCCAGTTTTGACGGCATCGATTGATGAAGCGGTGGCACTCGTACCCAAGGCGAAGATGGAATTGGACAAGGTCAGTGATGCCAACGCTCAGTTGATTGAAATGGAAACGCAGGCATTTTCGTTGGTGGAAGAAGGAAAGTCGTCCGAGGCATGGGATTTACTGAGCGGCGACAGCTATCAGGTCAAGAAGCGTGATTACGAACATGGCTTGGAAGTGTTTTCCAGAAAGCTGCAGGATTACGCTGATGATACGGTGGAGTCCGCTCGCCGCGAAGCATTCACATTTCTTGTGACAGCGTTCATTTTCGGTGGCGTCGTTCTGAGTTTCTTTGTGATGGGCCTGTACAGTTTCATCCGGGTTCTCCGACGCAAAGATGTCTCGATCGAGTGATAGTTCGTTACTCCGCTGGACGATTTCTAAATGTCCCAGGGCGTACGGCCACAGCTTCTGGTTTCATTTGGCCCGCGATCCTGCGATGAAGCTTAACGTAGGAGTTCGTTCAGAGTTCCATCGCTGCTACCGAAGGTATCGGTTTCGACCCCGAGATGTTGCAGCATGGTGACGTACAGATTGCTGAGTGGCCGGTTTTTGTCATGTCGATACGCTAAATGTTGGCCGTGTCTGAGACTGCCGCCCGCCAGCAGGATTGGTAGGTTTGTATTGGTGTGAGTGTTCGCGTTTCCCATGTTGCTGCCAAAAAGAATCATGGTTCGGTCCAGCAATCGATCCTCTCCTTCGGTGATTTCAGCGAGCTGGCGGAAGGATTGGTGCAGCAATTGCATCTGGCGGTGATCAGCGTCCATCAACTGCTGCACTTTTGATTGCGATTGGCCGTGATGACTGAGGTTATGATAGCCGTCGGTTGTTTTCTTGGCTGGCTGGAGCTGGAACGGTGGGGTGGCAAACGCGTCGACCATCAGTGTGATGATGCGTGTCGAGTCAGTTTCGAACGCGAGGCACGCCATCCGCATCATCAAATCAAATTTTGCAAAAAACTGTTTCTGGTCCCGGATGTCGTCTGGTGGTAGCTGGTCGGTGGATGGTTTCGGTTGTTTTTCCCACTGACGCGTTATCTCCATGCGTTGTTCGATTTCACGGACGGAATTCAGGTACTGTTCCAGACGGTGTTGGTCATCCTGGCCAAGTTTGCGTTTCACATGTCGTGTGTCGTCCAGCAGGGTGTCAAGGATACTGTGTTGTTCATCCAGCTTTCTCAGTTGAGTCGCAACAGCGGATGCATCGCCCTGCACGAACATCCTGCGGAACAGTGATAATGCGTTATCCTCCGCTGGGAGCAGGGCTCCGTCGCGTGTCCAGGAGAGACTCCGGTTCGCTTTGTCGATGTTCACACCGAGGTTAAGAGTGGAAAATCTCGTTATCGGCGCCAGTTGCTCGGAGGCAAATTGGTCAAGGGAAATGGAATTACGGAAACCACTTTTGGTTGGACCGCGGGCTGATGTCAGAAAACAGTTTTCGGTGCTGTGGCCGCCCTCGACGTCCGGATGCGAAAGGCCACTGATGACTGTGAAATCGTCGCGAAACTCGGCAAGGTCCTTCAGGTAAGGTGACAGTTGATAATTTTGGCCCGTTGCTTTCGGGAAGAACTGGTCGGGCAGCACACCGAGATTGTTCGAGATCAACAACATCCGGCGTGGTGGATTTGCAGACCTTTGCCCAGCATGGAGAGGGTCAAGGCTGGCGAGCAGGGGCAATGACAGGGCAATCCCTGATCCTCGGAGAAAACGCCGGCGACTTTGTGCTTGACGGTTCATTGGCTGCTGTCGCCTCCCAGAAACAGGCGGCTTTGTACAAGTGCGTGGATCAGGTCTCCAACGCGATATCCGTCTTTCGCCGCTGCATCAAGAATTGATTCGATTTGCGGTCTTTCCGAAAAACGGACAGGCGTCCCAGTGGCATACACCGTGAACTGTTGCAACAGATTGCGGGCCAACGGTCGTGGTGTTTTGGATAACGCTGTTTTGAGATCGTGGATGTTACTGAAGGATGTGCCGTTGTCCAGCATGCCACTTGAGTCGACTGGTGCGGCGACCGTGTAACTGAAGTCGTGTCCAGCCCGATCAATTCCACTGACTTTTTCTCCCTCGGCGGTTGCTCGATAGTGTGTTTGCCAGTGGCCCAGAATGTCAAAGTTCTCCAACGCCATGCCGATGGGATCAAACTTTGCATGGCAAGTGGCACACGATTCGGATTTTGTGTGGAGTGCCAACTGCTGACGGATCGTTTTTGCTCCCCGTATGTCGGGTTCGACCGCTGGCACATTTTTGGGTGGCGGTGGTGGTGGCTGTCCGAGGAGTCGATCCATGATCCAGGCACCGCGGACGACCGGGGAAGTGGATGTTCCATTGGCAGTTACTTTCATGATCGCTGCTTGGGTCAATAGTCCGCCACGTGGATCGGAAAGGGGCAGTTTTACTTTCTGCATCGTTGATCCGTTCAAGGGAGCAAGATTGTAGTGGCGACTGAGGCGGTCATTGGCGTAAACAAAATCAGTGTCGACCAGTGCGGCGGCGGGAAGGTTGTCGCGGATCATCGCTGCAAAAAATGTGCGGGTTTCGCGTTCCATTGATTCGATCAGGTAATCATCAAATCGGTACTCCGGGTGAAGGCGGATATCTGGTTCATCACGTCGGATATTCCGCATGTCGAGCCAGTAGTCGGTGAAGGTATCGACGAAACGCTCGAATTCGGGACTCTCGATCAAGCGGTCGGTTTCAAGACGCAGGCCGTTTCGATCTCGAAGACGACCTGCCGCTGCCAGTCGCAACAGGTTTTCGTCCGGGCGTGTGTTGGTCAGGAAATGGGATAGACGTGCTGCGATTGCGTATTGATCGTTTTCTCCCGTGGCTGGGTTGGATGGTTCCTGAAGATACAGAAAGTGGCTCGAACACAAAAACGCCTTGTATCCCGTCAACATCGCCTGATGAAAAGTGCTCCCCTGTTGGATACGTTCTTGAATGAGTTCATGAAACCGATCAATGGCTTCTTCGGGAACGGGGGCCCGGGAGGCGAGCTGAATGAAACGTTCAAGTAATCGGCGTGATTCTGTGCCAGTTTGCTTGATGTCGGGAGAAGCATCCAAGTCATCAAACAGCACGGCATGGGATGGTGGTGGCCAGGATGCTGGCGGTAACGGACCTTCGATTTCAAGCCATTGAAACGCGACTCCGGGTTGCCCATTCTCAGGGAATGGCGGATAGCGGTAGGTCGGGGGACCACCATTCACATTACGAGCAAGTGGCACCGGAAGTCCCAGCAGGCTGTACTCGAATGTTTCTTTTGGCTTGAGTCGGATAATGGTTTCATAAACCAGCTGATCTGGCTGAATATCGATGATGCCACCGGTAGCCCGCACGTCACCGGAGACGTCGGGGCCGGACGGTTTACGCGCGCGAAATGTCATGGGAACCGACGCGTTTGCCGCTTTGATTGCTTGGCCTGGGGCTGGCAGTACAGCCCGCGCCGCAACCGGGACCCGATATTGCCCCGGAAGCTTGGCCCCAACGCCACGTGGGTATCCGAAGTAGGGCCAGTGTGCTGACCGAAAGAGGGCAAGTTCCAGCGTGGGATCATTTTTCAATGGCTCGAGGGCTTCCGCTGCGACCGCCTGATTGTCCTTGGCAAAGAACATCGCCTCACGTTGCCCAAAGGTGTTGTTGGCAGGAAACAATTGCGTTCCGATGGCGCGGTATCTGGTGACGGTTGGTGGTTGGTCCTCAACGCTCATCGCCTGATGCAGTGCTGCATCGGCGGCGTTCAGGTAGGCTGCCAGCTGAACACGCGACATGTCCAGAACGCTGGCCGTCCGATTGATGTGGTTGGATACGCGCTCTTCCGGGAGCATGTCTTGAATATCGAGTGTTGGCAGTTTCAGAATGTCCCGCAGGTTCTGTTCGAATTCTTCGCGAGTCAATCGGCGTAACGGGCCGCGACCATTTGCAAGGACATCTTTGCGGTCGGCTCGCGTGATTACCTTGGTGATATCGGTGAGCAGTTGTTGACGAGCGTGTTTGGGTAAGGTTTCAGCGTCGGGTGGCATCTCACCCGCAGCGATTCGATCGTGGATCAGGATCCATTGATCACGCAGTGCAGGTGTGCTCAGTTCGATGGAAAGCGCAGAGAGATCCAGTCCACTTTGCGGATCATCGCCCGAGTGGCAGTCGACACACGTTTCCTGAATCAGCTGCTCAGCTGCAGTCGGCAGCTTCTCGGCAATGCAGGCACCGGTAAGTTGCAATCCCACGTACGAGAACGCACACGTTGAAATGAAAAGCTTCGAGATAGCCCTTAATGACCCATTTTTACAAGGTTCTTCTTGCCCATAAGTGAGTGGCCAGCTGGTCGAAAGAGTGTCTGTCACGGTATTCATCATTCAGGCATTATCGCATAACACGGCGGACCAGTGCGAGTGTGTGTGAAATGACGAATAAGGTCAATCTTTCAAGCAACGCAATTGGCGGCCTGAAAGATTGGCTCATGGTCTCTGTTTCGAGCGATTTGCAGTTCGGGAAGAGGAATCGGCACGATGTGAGTCTTGCAGTTCCACGGATTCCGTTCGTTTGCGTGGCTGCGTCGTTTTGTAAAACGGTCAGTCAAGCATGTTTGCATGCGAATCCGATCCCACGGTGTTGGGGTGGTTTCGATTGAGTTGCAACCGATGCTGTAATGAAGTGGTGACTCATGTTCCACAGAATGTGCGGTAATTGGCTGTGTATTCAGCGGTAGCCGGTGATGAATACCGGGGGGCATGAGGGGAATCATCGAAGGGTTGCTTGACTGCTGCCAGAAGAGTTTCAAATGGCTGCAAATTGCCATCGTCAGATGCCGCTGCCAGGGCTTCTTCGACCAAGTGGTTGCGTGGGATGTGAATCGGATTCACACCACGTAATGTGGTTGCAACGGTTTCCGGATCGGTGTTCCCCAGTTGTTTGCGCCAACGTGCCAGCCAGCTTTCCAAATTCTCGTTTGCGGTATCATCCGATGCAGAGTGATTGGGTGCGGTGGAAATTGATTGGAGCTTGCATGGGTTACCGGTTGCCGCGTCTGCCAGATAACGCCAGCCAAGTGTGTAGTCGACTTTGCCCTTTGCCAGCCACTGGAACCAATCATCAATCAGGGCTCGCTGTTGTTCGCCGACTTGGTCAGTATCTTTGTTTCCAGCCAGTCCCAATTTTTTCAGGGCTCCAAGATACCAGTGGTTTTGAAAAGTCGGAATGAAGGTATCGAGGACTGCGGTCGCATCGGCAATCGCAGCATCGCTATCTGCTTCGTTGATCAATGGCAGTAATGTTTCGGCAAAACGAGCAAGGTTCCACACTGCGATTGAGGGCTGGTTGCCAAAGGCGTATCGACCTCCGTGGTCAATCGAGCTGAAGACGGTTTCGGGATTGTACGCTTCCATGAATGCACATGGTCCATAATCGATCGTTTCACCAGCGATTGCCATGTTGTCGGTGTTCATGACGCCATGAATGAATCCGACAAGCATCCACTGTGCGATCAGTTTGGCCTGTTGATCAGCGACCAATTGCAAAAGTGACAAATAGCAGTTGGGGCTTTCTGATGCGTCGGGGTAGTGGCGTTGGATGACGTAGTCGGCCAACTTGCGCACGGATTCAGTCAGTTGCCGGGCTGCAAAGAATTGAAAAGTCCCAACGCGTATATGGCTGGACGCGACGCGAGTCAGGACTGCTCCGGGAAGTTTCTGTTCTCGCATCACAGGTTCACCCGTTGCGACTGCAGCAAGAGCCCGTGTCGTCGGTATTCCCAAAGAGTGCATGGCTTCGCCAATCAGGTACTCACGCAGCACTGGGCCCACAGCAGCTTTGCCGTCCCCGCCTCTTGAAAATGGTGTGATTCCAGATCCCTTGAGTGCAACGTCACGGCGACTACCGTTTTGGTCGATCAATTCACCGATCAGCAATGCACGCCCGTCCCCAAGTTGAGGTACGAAATTGCCAAACTGGTGGCCCGCGTAAGCTTGCGCGATGGGGTTGGCATCGAGGGGAAGGGTGTTCCCGGAAAAAAGGTCTTCGATAATTTCGGGCGTAAGTTGCTCGCAATTGATACCAAGTTCATTTGCCAACCCAGTATTGAATTGCAACAGGCGTGGTTGAGCTACTGCGTGAGGTTCCAGGGCAGCGAAAAAGCCCGGAAGTTGGTCATGGTAAGTGTGCTCAAAGTTCAGAGAAATGGGCAGGCGGGAATCGGGCATGGAGGCGATCTTCGTGGGTTTTGAGGCGGGCCGTAAAGGCTTGCAGGCATTTTTGAGGTGATTGATGCGGCAACGATGATGCCTTGCCGCTTCATTTTTCCAGAATTCACAGTCGCGCAGTAGACGGGTGGTGAAGGAACGATTGAGCGACGGTTGGGTACAGCCATCTCATCGCCACCAAGCAGGGACGGAGCATCAGAAAACACGCCGCGAAAAAGGTATTTCTGCCGGGCCGCAGATGATGTGCACATTGGGGGGGGCGTGTCTGGAAAACGGGCGCTGTAGCCCGTGGGACCGCTCTGGATTGCAGGAGTTTTCACTGATCACGCGTCTCTGATTATCAATCGCAGATGCTGCTTCAGGGACTTACCAGACGGGTTAGAAATTGCTGGATATCAACAGTCAAGTCAAACGACAGGTCGCGGACCTGTCCACGTTTTGCTTCGGAGATCGCTCGTTCCTCGAGCCGCGGGTCTGGTCTGGAAGGCACTGACACAGTCGGCATGGGTGGGAACTTTGCGATGACCGCTTTCATTTTTTCGGTAAAATCCAGATAGACAGTTTTGAGGGCATTGTCATCCTGGATGGCTTCCAGATAGTTGTTCTCGAACAGGATCATCTTGTTTTTGCCCTGGTTCACAAAGTTGGCAAGAATTGCGTGTGCTTGAGCAAGTCTTTGCCTTTCGAGATTGAGTTGATTCAGGCGGAGAGTGCATTCACGATAATCGCGGTATTCTTCGGCTCGGTAGAATGTCGCTAATTCCTCCGCCCGCCGTTTCTCCCGGATTTCCTCGTCAGTTGGATCATCACCCAAGTCGACATTCGCCCGCACGCTCCATTCAAAACTCTGGCGTGCGCTGATCTGAAATCGCAAGTCAGCCTCTTCGAGATAACGTTTCGCATCAGCCGTGATGATGGCCTGCCGATCAAACGCTTCCAGCCCATATTCCCATTGGCGATCGTACTCCTCCATGAACTGTTCGAGTATTCGCTTGCATTCAGCGATTTTTTTGTCTTTCGCAAGTGCCTTGATTCGGGCTTCTTCGGCTCGTTTTTTACGCTGTTGCTCTTCAATTTCCAGGCGGCGCTGTGCGGCCTTGTCCAGAGCATCATCAGGGATCTCACCGTTTTTGATGAGACTGACGACCGTTGTGCTGATCTGAATCTGTTTCAACCGTTTGAGTTCTTTATCGTTGGCAAGTCCCGAGTTTTCGATGATGGCGGCAGCCTCTCTGAGCCACAATGCTGCCTGCCCCGCATTGCGTAGTTCCGTGGCATCACCTTCGCCCGGTTTCTTCTTTGCGACCTGGCCCAATTCAGCGAGATACTGATCCATCAATTTGATGGTTCCCGCGATGCTTTCCCGATACCGAAGTGAAAAAATGGTTGCCGCTTGCCAGGCGGGCCAGAAGTGTTGCGTGTCCTTGGCAATCAGGTATGTGGACCCGTATTTATTTTCCCCATACTCGCCTTCGAGGTAGGTGAGGATCAAGCGAATTGCCCAATCCTCCGCCGCGTTCCGGCCGATATCTTTCTTGTAGTTCTGGATCTCTTCGAGATACTGTTCCTTTTCAAAGCTTTCAACCTCATTCATTGGACCGAGCCCGGAGTATTGCTCAATCAAAGCCTCGAGTTTTTCTTGTTGGTCCAACAGGTTTTTGGTTGCCGTGGTGACAATGGGTTTGTCATCAACCACCAGTTTCCGTTGACTTACAACGTGATCAGATATCTTGGCGCGGGTGCTTTTGGAGAGTTGTGACAGCGGAATGGGGCTTGTCTTGATTCCGTTTGGCAGTTCGATGATGACTTGGGTTTTCAAGTTCAACGATCGGGGCAATTTGGTTGTTTTTCCATCGGAATCAATGAAGGATGAGATTTTTCCTCGCGCAGTGTACTTGCCATCGGAGGTTGTGAATTCAAGTTCCTCAGCGAAGGTTGGCATGCAGCTGCAAATGAAAAAAAGGGCCGTTGCCATTTTTGATCGAGCGTTTCCCACCAATGGGGCTGGACTATTCCTGGAATCAAGCATGCGATCTTCGTCCTGAGAAAAAGGATCATCGTGTGTCAGATTAGGTCAGCATTGAGTGTGGCTGATGACTCATTCAGTGTACCGCGAAATGACGATGATCCGCCACGCTTTTTTGCAATTGGCTGGCTGTCATTTTATTGATCGAAGCGATGCGCCTTTCTCACCGGCTGCACGATAATCTGGGCGGTTTTCGATCGCTGAGATCAGGGTGAGGAAAGGAGAATTTTCTATTACGCGGCGTCTGGGGGGGAATCAGACGGGTCATTACAAGTTTTTTTCGATGTAAAGTACGGCAGTCCTTGGGATTTGCAGCTGAGCAATGCTTCAATTTCAACACTCAGAATCAGAAACACTGCGACTTCGATCCAGAAGATCCAGAATTCATTGTCGGCGCGTGGTCCTCCTTCTTTCAGGATTCCTAATCGCAGAAAAATCTCAAATGTTGCCGTGTCTAGCGCGTTGGCTACGAACCCACCGACGAAACTGGCCATGAGCGTTGGTGAGTGTTTTGTCAGCGATGTGCATCTATGTCGCGGTTTTCTCCAAAGGAATGTAAGCATTAAGAAAACCGCGTTTAGCGTAGAGAGTACGGTCAAAGCCTCGCTGGGTGAGTCCGTTATTGGAGCAAATGTTTCGGCGAGTCCGCGGAAAGCCGCAGTCGTCATCAAAAAACCGATCATGCCAGCAGGAATGTATGCAAGCACGGCAAACCTAGACGGTGGCTGCCGCATCTCCAGATTTCGCAGTTTTGGCGGCGCCTCATTGGAAGGCTTGCTCGGTGGAACGTAGGCATTCTCTGTTTCAGTTGGTTCGCTCACATCTGACTCGAGGTAACTTTGGATTCTTTGCACATTGCTCGGTCGCGATTTCGGCAATGGTAGCGGACACGGGCGTTGAGGAGTTTAGTTGACAACCGATTTGAGTTAATCTTTGCGTGGCGTGAGCGTCTGGATGGTGGTTTTTCCACGATTTGCCCGGGACACGCAATTCGGCATTATTCAGGGCATTGTTCAGGGCATTGTTCAGGCGGACAGTGTCCATTTCCCGGTGGAGTTGTTGTTTGGAGTTCTGGTTCAGTGAAGAATCTGTTCATCTATCTGGTTCTGTTGGTCATCAGTGTTCCCTGGTACTGGATGTTCATTCCCGATGCAAGTTCAACGATGATACTGGGCGTGCCCAGTTGGGTCGTTGTGTCGGTCACCGGGTCAGCGTGTGTTTCTGTCCACACTGCTTTGATTCTTCGTCGCCCATGGCCAGGTGAAGAGGGGGAAGCACGATGATTGGGCAGATGGCTCCGCTGAATACGATGGAGATCGGGTTCGTAGGATTTTATCTTGGCGTGCTGCTTTTGATCGGGTTGGCTGGTTGGCGATCCCGGAAAGCGAACACGCTGCAGGATTTTTATCTTGGTGGTAATTCAACCGGATTATGGGTCCTGCTGTTGACACTTTACGCAACCCAGTACAGCGGTAACACGTTGTTTGGGTTCACGGGCAAGACTTATCGAGTCGGCTTTTCATGGAGCGTCAGCATCCAGTTCATGACCGCAATTGTGGTGGTCTATCTGACATTTGCACCGCGGTTGTTTGCGTTGAGCCGGCAGCATTGCTTCATTACACCCGCGGATTATTTGCAGCATCGATTCAAGACTCCAGCCTTGAGTCTGACAGCGTCGCTCGTGATGATACTGGCGATTGGTAATTTTCTGTTGGCTCAGATGATGGCGATGGGGAAGGCAGTAGAAGGCCTGTTTGAAGCTGATCCATGGTGGGCTTATTTCAGTGGCGTTGTGTTTCTTGCCGCGATCATTGTGATTTATGAAACGTTGGGGGGATTTCGTGCAGTCGCTTGGACGGATGCGATTCAGGGAAGCATTCTGATGCTGGGGTTTGGGGCGTTGATCATGTTGATCTTTCAGCGTTTCGGGGCCATCGATAAGGCAACTGCACTGCTGGCCAAATCTGCTCCGAGCACTTTGCAGGCACCCGATGCAGCCGGTGTGCGTGAATGGATCAGCTACCTGTTGATTGTTGGTATAGGGGGCGCACTTTATCCTCAGGCAGTCCAGCGGATCTATTGTGCCCGCAATGCGAGAACACTGCGTCTCAGTTTGATGATCATGGTTTTTTTGCCGCTGATCACCACCAGTGTTTCTCTGGTCGCTGGGATCATGGGACGCGCTTACCTGCCTGGCCTGTCGCTGGAGCAGACGGATTCACTGCTGACGATCATGTGTCGCGAGGTTCAGCAGCAGTCATTGCTGGGACGTTGGGTGGTTGTCGTTCTGTTTGCTGCGATTCTTGCTGCGATCATGTCCACAGCTGATTCGATCCTGCTTTCCATCTCGTCAATGTTGACCAAAGATGTTTACGCCCCGTGGATCCGGCAGGATGCAAGTGAAGCGGATTTGATGAAGGTTGGAAAGATTTGTGCCTGGCTCTTCATCACCGCAGGTGCCGCGGGGGCGATTTTACTGAGGGGAACGACTCTGGTGACCCTGCTCGATCGAAAGCTGGATCTGCTGATTCAGTTGAGCCCGGCATTCATTTTGGGTTTATGGTGGAACCGTCTGCAAGGTAATGCGGTTCTGGCCGGACTCCTGGTTGGAATCACGATTTCGCTCACCCTTGCGTTCATGGGATACGGCAAACTGTATGGAATTCATGCTGGGATTTATGGATTGACAGGCAATTTAGGTGTCGCTGTGGTGTGGTCATTCTTGGCCACTCCCAGGGAACGGGACGTCAATCAGACTGGTGTTGATTGATGGGGATCCCAGACAAGGAGGACGCTTGAGGCTCTGAGCCTCAGAAAGCTGCCCATAGAAGGTCTTCCACAGCAAGTTGAACAACTCGCAAGTGTTCAGAAATTGTTACCAGATTTTGCTGGGCAGGGGAGCGGCGGAGATCGCATTGATGAACGGGCCGTTAGAGCCTTGTCTGCATTTCCATTTCCCTGATTCCGAAACGCTGGAGTAGTTCATGGTTGTTCGCCTCTTGTTGTCCTGTGTTCTTTTGTCCGTTCTGTCGTTATCGGCCAGTGCCCAGTCGATGCCTGATCGCGTCAGGAAATCGTTGGATCAGCTTGTCGGCACCTGGGAAATCACAACGGACATTGACGGTCGGAAAGTGACTGAACGAGTGAAGCTCGAGTGGTTGAGCGACAAAAATGCCATGGTTTATCAAGGCGAGGGTGAGAATTTTCAAACCGGCCAGAAAGCAAGATTTACCGGGATACTCGGCTGGGATCCGGCGAGGGAGCTTGTGGAGGAATCGGGGTTTGATAGCAGCGGTGGCACATTCAAGGCAACTCACACGATCTCGGCCAAGAAATGGATTGGCACAATGAAAGCGGCCACCAGAATGGATGGCGAGTCCAGCCTGGAAACGGCGACCCGTGAGTTTCTGTTTGACGACAAGGACAATTGGGTCATTGTCTGCAGCGATCGAGTGCTGAATGGGGAAAAGAAAGACACACGAAAACTTGTATTTCGTCGACTTGCGGACCGATCCGAAACCGGAGCTGCGGAAAAATGTCCGTGGGAATGGATGCTTGGAGACTGGACGGTCGAACGGAGTGACGGAACAAGTGCGAGCGTGACTTGGAAAATACCTGACGTATCAGAGGATCACCTGTTCGGAACATGGAAGGAGTCTGATGGCACTGTTTTGCACGAAATCGTAGGGTGGGAAGCTGATCGTGGGCATTTGGTAGCGCATGCTTACGGCACCAATGGTGCGTACTTTTCGGCGAGATTCCTCGACGTAAAAAAACACCACATGTCGGGGATGTTGCGATCTCGAAATGGCGAGGGGGATACGCAACTTGGAGTTCTTGAGGTGGAACGCGTTTCGGACGGAGAAGCCAGATCACGCTTCGTTTCATCCGACGGAACGGTCATCACCGAAGAATTGCGAAAGGTGAAGAAATGAGTCCAGCTTCGAACGCTTTGAAAGCAGGTTTGGTGCAATCGGAGCGTTAGGGTGTGGCCCGGGTTACCTGACGCCTTTTGAACGTTTTCCGGAACGTTGTCCGGAATCTTTCAAAGGCGTCGTCTTGTTGGTGTTCCCATTCTGTTGGGGCAGCGATTTGATTGACTGACCCGGAACTTTCAGGATTTCAGGAATTCCCGCGATTGGTCATCATGCACCAGCGGTTTGATGTTGTGTCCGCTGACGCTGATTTTCAGCTGCCCTTTTCCAGAGAGCGACCAATTCGGCGGTCAGGTTGGTCGCAACGGTTTTCCGGTAGGGGGAGTCCTCGGGCAGATCTGCCATTAGCCGTCGATGGGCCTCTGGAAGATTGTGGTAGGGAATGCTCGGGAACAGGTGATGAAGAGCATGATATCTCGTGCCGACTGGTCCCCAGATTTCCGCTAACCATGCTGGGTCCGGGTAGTTGACCGAATCCAGAAGTTGTTCTTCGAAGGACATCTCGCCACCCTCATTGGACCATCGGTGTGCGCCCAGCGTACGGATTTCATTCAAGATCAACAAACCAACGCCAACGGAGTATCCGACGAGCCAGAAAGGATCGAGGTATTCACCTCGCATGATGCCACCGCGGATGAAGAACCAGACGAGCCAGGCGAAACAGAGGAATTCCTGGAAGATCACGATTCGCATCATTTTCGGCGATCCGTCAGGACGCTCGTAAAACGGGTCCACGAGCATGGTTGACATGTGACGGTGCGTGAAACGTCGTGCAGGTGGACAGATCCAGCAGATGGGACTGATGATCAGGAACCGGGCGATGGCGAGGAATGGAATCAAAAGTGCCTGCACGATGAAGCCGACGATCAGCCACGGGCTACGATGACTCAATGGCAGGTATTCGCCATCGTGGTCAGTGCCATAGTGTTTGCGGCGATGATGATCGACGTGTGGATAATAAAGAAACGAGGGAACGAGAAAAAATATCCCGGCCATGGCATTCCATGCGATGCGGAAACCTCGAAAACCCTTCTTGGGCAGATGCACGAGTTCATGAATGAACATCAGAGCACGCATGTAAAGTATCACGGTCAATGCGTAGCTGATCAGCAAGCCAGCGATTGCCAGCGGTGTCCAGCCATACCAGCGAGGAATGAAAAAAACGAGGTGCAGAGCCGCATGACCCAGGACGATCGACGTGACAAAGTCGACCCAATAGACCCATGGTTTCGGCTTCGTGAGATCGCCGATCAGTTTACGGGCTTCCGTGAAGGAAAAGTTTGTGCCGTTAGGGTTGCTCGATAATTCACTCATGGCCTGAGACGCTCTTGCCCAGCAGAGCGTGTGATTATGTATGAAAACGTATTTCCAAAC
Organism: Rubripirellula sp.; assembly: GCA_012270065.1. Classification (GTDB taxonomy): domain Bacteria; phylum Planctomycetota; class Planctomycetia; order Pirellulales; family Pirellulaceae; genus Rubripirellula. The sequence continues at coordinate 19,749 of JAAXJB010000088.1, forward strand.
ACCGGAATGAGTACGTAATTCCGGGACTATGCAAACGTAGGACACGAATCACACGTATCAAGAAAAAGAAACCGTTCCTGCAAGCAGATCCCGTCACTGAAATGCGAAATCGCTCCGACCCTCAAGGAAGGAGCAATCGCCTCTCGCGGAATAACTGGCACGAGTGGTCAAGAAACCCGGCATGAAAAGAGTACTCACGCAGGGGGTTTCTGAAGGGCAAGCGGCGCGAGGATCCGCTGGTTGTTCGCTTGCGCAGGTGGGCAAGTGCGCGGTTTTGCCGGTGACCTGGCCCACGGGTGAGCAGGCCCACGGGTGAGCAGGCCCACGGGTGAGCTGGCCCATTGGTGAACTGGCTCACGGGTGAGATGGCACTTCGATACGACGGCACATGGATGAGCCGTTTGGCATGTGGAAGCGATTATGCCATGAATCTCATGCGATGAATCTCTTGATTGGTCCCGTCTGGGGCAAGCGGTTTCGTTGCATGGTCAAATCGAGATCGCCGTAATGTTCGATCGGATTTCCATGGGCATTTAGAAGCGTGGTGTACCAGTTGCTGAGGGTCATGTGGCCCTTCGTGCCATGAAATGGCAGGCGGATGTATCTGCCAGCGATATCGAGTTTTGTGTTTTTTCCCGACATGATGACCATCGGTGCTTCGGTGTCCGGGCTGTGATGGCCGGCGCCGGTTTCAGGCATGTAGATGATCGTCGTGTTGTCGAACATTGTGCCATCCCCCTCTGGAATGGCGCTGAGCTTGGTCACGAGTGTCTTGACCTGTTTCATGTGGTGCGTCTTGATCGCATTTCGCATTTCTGCGGCGCCCGAAATCTGTCCGCCATGGCCAATTTGGTGAATGCTGGTCTTTTGATTGTTTTCGGGAAGCGATGTGATATCGGTTCCGAGATCATCGATGGTGTAAGTGACGACATTGGTGAGGCCTGACGCCATTGCGCCGACAATGATATCGGTAAATGCGGCCTGCTTTTGTGGCAAGGTGGCGTCCTCACCACCACCGGCGTGGATCGGGTCGATTTCAGGAAGGTGTTGCTTTACTTTTTCTCCGAGTGATTCAACTTTGGTGTTGCGGTCACGAATTGCCTGAAGTGATGCGATCTGGTCACTGATTTTAAGTCGTTCATTTCCAGACAGTCCGGAAAGATTCCTGTTTTCCTGCTCATGCAGGTAGTCAAAGAGGGCAATGTCGGATGCAACTTCTTCGGTATTTGTGACCGATTTGAATAATTCCTGATGAGCCGTCATTGGGTCTGCGTAGCAGTAATTGCGTTGCTTGGCTGCGGGGGCAGAGTAGCCAGAAACGATCCCGGTACGGTGGTCACGACCATGGGGCACGGCGAGTGACATTTCGACATGTCCGAATGGAGAGGGGAACAGTCGTGCCAATTCGAAATCGATCGTTGCTCGCTTGATGTTGCTGAGAATGTCTCGACCAGCCTTGTAAGCACCCATGCAACCAGAGTACGAGTAGTGGCCTCCTCCGCTGACCGACATCGAGATGCCATGCAGAATGGTCATGTTGTGTTTGTAATCGTCCAGCGTTTGAAGCCATTCCGGCAGTTCGTGGCGGTCAAGATCCAGATCAAACGCTTGTTTCTCCTCGTGCTTTTTCAATTCGTCGGAAGAAAATGACGGAAGACCGAACTGGGTGGTCAGGTTGCCATTGGATTTCCGGATGAAAATGAAGCGGTGCAGGTGGTCAGGCGACGCTTCAGCCGGTGCAGCCAACAGATGGTTGAATGCAGGCGTCATCGCAAGCCCTGTCGTTCCCAAGGCGGTCGACCTGAGAAGTTCTCGTCGGTTAATCAGCATCTTGTCAGTCCTGGGAGGTGCTTTTTCGGTAAATGAAAGAGTCTGAGGTGAGGAGTGAAACGATCACTTCGTCGAAGCTACCATTGCTATCGACGTATGCTTTGTCGGCGGCCATCAAAGTTGCCGAGTCGGAAAGCCTTTCATTGCGACCGAGGAAGTAGCGGAACGCATGTCGGATGATCGATTGGCGAACCTTGGCGGAGGCGGCAAGTCGATCGATCAGGTCAAAGGCGTCCACCACCGTGCCATCGAGTTTCGCGTCGTCTGTTCCGTCGAGTACACCGCGTGTATCAACAGGCAGAGTTTTGTAGACGGGGAGCGATGCGCCGAATTCGTTGGTTTCGCCTCGTTTGGCTTCTTTGATCAGATTGTCTGGATGTTCCAGACTTTCCTCGGTGCGGAATCTGCCAAAGTCATCAAAGCTTTCGAATGGGAATCCGAGAGGATCCATTTTCTGGTGGCATCGCCAACAATAGGCATCGCCCGTCCGTTTTTCCATCCGCTGACGGAGTGTTCTGTGATGATCGGGGGGAATGACCGCGTCCACGGTGATGGGAACATCGGGAATGGTACCGGCCAGCAGTTTTTCCCGGATCCACTTGCCGCGGTGAATTGGGTCCGTTTCCAGATTTTGCGAGTGAGCGATCAGCCATGCAGGATGTGTTAGCAGCCCTTTCCGGTTGGGAATGGGGGCTGGTTGCTGCGTGGGATAATCCCAGGTTTTCCAATCGAGGTTCCAGTAGGACGTGACCTGCTCGCCCCGCATCTGCTGTCCGGTTCGGCCGAGGACGTTTCCACCGTGCCAGAAGCCCATTGCCATCTTCATGTAGGGCATCCCGTTGCTTTGACCATCGCTGAAGTGCGATTCCAACGCCGGCATCATCCTCTTGAGAGTGGTCAGCAACGCCTTGTTATCGCCACCTCGCGCTTTTCGGAATTCCCAGATCGTCATCAGGAACTCCCGATGGGGAGCGATGTCTTCCGGTTCCCAGGTCTGCCAGTCAAGGTTGCGGAATTTCTGATAGACCTTTTTCAGTTGCTTTGCACCGGCGTCCATGGCCTTGTTGTCACCGGAGTGATAGACGAAGAACCGCTCGGTTGTGAGGAGTTGCTCGAAAACGTTTTCGTCATTTTCAAGAATGTGTTCCACGAGCATGTCGGCTTCATCGATCAATCGGCTGACCGCCTGTTCGTGCCGCCCGGCACCGAAGCGGGAGTCGTCCTTGAATACCTCCTGAGCTTTCGGGTATCCAAAGAAGTCCCGGAAAAATCGAAGCTTGCGGATGGGCTGATTGGTGACACTGGCATTCAGATTGGCAGCCTGTACGTTTTCGTCAATGATGCTCCATTGATCGCGGCGATCAAGCAGGCGTCGGACTTCACGTTCATAATCCTGTCGTGTTTCGAGTCGTCCCTGTTCGGCAGCGCTGATCAACTCTGCGTCCGGACTCGAATCGGTCAATGCATAAGCCAAGGCATAGCTGGCGTCGCGGGCGGGCATCATTCGCCGGCCCTGGTCATCCATTTTGCCAGTGCCAAATTCCTGGCGATATGCGAACTCGGTGCTGAGAAGCATCGATTCGATCAGCTTGCCAATCGCTTGATGGCGACCGAGTTTCTTCATGTGCAGGTTGTATTGCTGCAAATTGAGTTGGAGTTCTGATGATGAGGGTTCGCGTTCAAAAATGTTTTCGTACAGTTCGGAAATCATCCTGGTTGCAAGGCTGTCTGCGTCATCATCCGTGATCGCAGTTGCCTTTTGGAATTCTTCATTCCAGTCAGCAAGGCATTTTTCGATGATCTGGGCGTGGGTGTCACCCGATTCACGATGTTTGCGGATCGATGTAGCGATGATGGCCATCTCAGCATCGCTCAGTGGAGTGTAAGTCTGCGGAGTGAAGTTGCCCTTCTTTACGTGTGCAAAAAGACGATTCATGTCCCATGTGTCGTAGAACAGTTTCATGGTGGTGATGCGATTTTCAATCCGGTAACTGGTGACTCCTTCGATGTACCAGTCACGTTCACTTTGCAGAATGATGTTGTCGTAATCGGCCAGGTCGGATTGTCGGTAGGGTGCCCATACGGGGTTGTTTTTGCGGTCAAGTTGCTGTTGCCCGGTCAGTTCTTCCACTGAATAGGGAGTTTGTTTGTAACGCGCGATTCCCTGCATGATTGCCTGAATATCTTCCCTGTTGAAGCGGTCAAGGAATTCGAGATTTTCGTGTCGCTTCTGGATGCCATTGGTGGAGTGTTTTGGCGGTCCAGGGTACGGAATCCGGGTGTGTTTTACCTTGGGCAGAAGTTTGTCATTCTGTTTCCCATACAGTTCTTCGAGCAGTTTTGCCATGAAGGAGTAGTTTGTCAGAAAGTTCTCACGCTGCCGGATGATTGCGCGGTGTTCAAGTTCCGGTTTCATGAGGGCGTACATTGCCGGATAGTGCGCTTTCATCGTTGCTTCGTTGGACATGTGTCCGGCAACCCGCTTGGCATTGCCGACCATGGTGAGCAGGTGCCCAGTGGTCAGACGTTGGTGCACGGAATAACGCACACCCACGGTCGCTGGCAGAAGATAGGGGTTTGTGATGGTTCTGCGAAACTTGTTTCCCCGTTCGGTCTTGGGACTCCAGTGAACGCCGCTGTCACCCAGCACTGCATGCGATGTTCCGTAGATCGTTCTTGTGGGATGATAGTTGAGCAGGCGATTTATTTTTTCGTTGAAGATGTATTCACTGATAATCCAGCGGCGATCCTCCGTGAACGCGGGTTCCTGAGAGTGTTGGCCCGAGAATAACTGTTCGTGGCTCACGACGTTACCGTATTCGAACCGTTGCAGCTTTTCTTCGAGAGCTTTTGCAGCTTTGCCAGTCAGCTGTGTTTGAAGCCAGTTCAGCAGGACTTCCCGCTCAGCACGCGTTGGCTGTTCGGTTTCTTCGGGCGGCATCTGTTTCAGTCGAATGACTTCATGTGCCTTTTGGAACAAGTTCTGACGATCGACGGCGTCCAATGAATCAAGATCATTCAGTTGGATATCGCCTTCGCGCGTATCGTTTCCATGACACGTAACACAGTAGGCACCCAACAGTTGATTTGCTTGAATTTTTTGATCTGTCGCATTGTCTGCAGCGACGGTGGATTGAAACGCTGTTGTCAGGGTTATTACGGTCAACAAGCACAGAGAGCAGACGGCAAGTTGCCGGGGGCGTTTGGCAACGATACTTGACCAGATGTTCTCGAGTCTCACTAAAACGGTTCTCATTTATTTTGGCAGGTCACGTTGCGATTGATTTCGAGCGAAGCACTACGCCGAATCTGGTGCGTTGGAACAATTGCAGTCAGCGGCGGTTTGGGGGCACGTCAGATTACTGGCGGCCCGCGATTGCGACTCGGAAGTCGCCCGATACGCGACATTTCCCAGCTGACGATTACCATGATAATCGTCCTGCGTCACAGGTGCACCGCCGGACCATGTGAATTCTGCTGTGGTAAGGTCTTTTTGTGCCTGTTGGGGCTTGAGAAACCAGCAATCAAACGCCAGCTCGCACCCACGTTTGTGACAGAGGTTTGTCACACTTCAGAAATCGCCCGGTTTTTATTCTGGTATCCTGACGTCAAAATTTAACAATCGAGAGCTTGTTGCATCGACAGCCAGAGTGGTTCGTCGAGCGAAGTCGGCTTTTTTTACGTTGTCTTTTGATGTTTGACCGAGTTTCGTTCCTGACACACCAGCTTTTGATAGCAACCGCTGTGTCGGTCTTTCCGTTGTCGTCCTGTTTCGCACAAACGAATATCGTGTTGATCATGGCTGATGACGTTGGCTGTGATCCCATTGGTGCTTACGGTGGTGAGCGATGGAAGACGCCACAGATTGACCGCTTGGCAAGCGAAGGCGTGCTGTTCAGGCACTGCTACAGCATGCCTGTTTGTCATCCCACTCGGCTCTGTTTGATGACTGGGAAATACCCTTTTCGTTTTGATGCAAATTGGGGCTCATTTCCGAAGGCTGAAGAAGAGCATTCATTGGCGGCCGTTTTAAAGCGTTGCGGATATCGAACGGCGATCGCTGGCAAGTGGCAGTTGTGCCTGCTGAATGATGATCGCATGCAACCGAAACGGATGGGATTTGATGAGTGGTGCCTGTTTGGCTGGCATGAGGGCGCTCGGTATCACGATCCGTGGATTTATCAGACAGGAAAATTACGCAGCAATACGGCGGGCCGTTATGGTCCAGAAGAATATGTTGATTTCCTCGGCAAGTTCATGGAGAAATGCAAAAAAGAAGAACAGCCTTTCTTTGCTTATTACTCCATGGCTTTGGCTCACGATGTGACCAATGATCTTGCCACACAGGTTCCGTATGTGCCCGGAAAGAATCGGTGGATGAATTACGGTGAGATGATAGAAAGCATGGATGAGATGGTGGGACGGGTCGTTAGAAGCATTGATGATCTGGGACTCCGTGAGAACACTGTTATCCTCTTTACCGGAGACAATGGGACTGCAGTTCGTTCAAAATTGCGTCATCGTCCGAAAAGTGGATATGAGTTCGAAAAGGTTTACTCCATCCGCAACGGGAAGCGGGTCCCCGGTGGAAAAGGTTCCTTGCTGGACATTGGGACCAATGTGCCCCTGATTGCGAGATGGCCCGGAACAATCGAGCCGGCGTCCCACAACAACGCATTGGTTGATTTCAGTGACTGGTTACCGACTCTGGTTGAAATCGCTGGGGGGCACGTTGAACGCGAACTCGATGGCAGAAGTTTTGCTGGGCTGTTACTTGATTCCACGTCCGAGCCTTTGCGTCAGTTCGCTTTTTCACAAGGACGCAAAGGTGGAGCCTGGGCGCGGACGCAGAAATACAAGCTTTAACATAGCGGACGATTCTTTGACGTCAGCAAGGACCGCTACGAAAAGAATGGTCTTGCCGATGTCAAAGGTGCAGTTGCCACTTTGCGACGGCGGTTAGAAAAAGAGATGGATGATCTGGGTTTTCCGGCGGTGAAAGATTGACTTCGTCGAGTGTCATGTGAGCATTTGACTGGCGTGTCATCTGAACTGGCTGTTTGCCTGTTGCCACTATTTTTCGGCGACCGGCAGAAGAGGCTCGTGTTCCTCGGAAACCCAAAGGTGGCTTGCGGCGAAAACCTCAGGTGATTTGCAGGGAAAACCTCAGGCGAATTGCGTTGTACACCTTTCCATGCGCGAGAAAACGCCGTGGCAGTGAAGCTGATGCCGGGCTACCCATTTTGTCCGAAAAATGAGATACTCTGGAACGCTGCCGGGGAGGAAATCTTGTTCCCCGAGTTCTAAGAGCAACCTTGATCGGTGAGCCGAACAGCAGATGAATCGTATGCTGCCTGGCTTGGAGGCATTGCTTGGAAGCATTGCTTGGAAGTATGGCTTGGATATAGGCGAACTGCAGAGAATGCTTTGCAAGACGGTGATCGACGTTGACCTGAACGCAGTTTCCGGAGATTACGATCAGCATGGGGGATGCAGCCTGCGTACAGGCAGGTCTTTCCACCAGGATGCCCGAGCACAAGCAGGTCCTGTCCAAGGTGGTTTCAAAGGGTCTGCGATGGCAGATTCGCGGCATTGTCCTTTAAAACTGGCGAAGCATTGGACCGGCGAATGAAGCGATATCCCTCGTTTGATGAACGTCTCTGCTAACCGGTGGCAATACTGCCGGACGAGAAGTTACAATCTCGAAAAATAACTCAACCACGATGCGAATTGAAATGACTCTATATTCCGAATATCTCGACGAAATCGAACAGCGTAAAACACAATCGTTGCATCCCAAGCCAATTGATGACGCGGATCTGGTTCGGGAGTTGATCGAGCAGATAAAGGACTCTTCAAGTTCACATCGCGAGGATGCCCTTCAGTTTTTCATCTACAACACGCTGCCGGGCACGACCAGCGCTGCGGGGGTCAAAGCGGAATTTTTGAAGGAGATTGTTCTTGGGACGGTACTGGTGCCTGAAATCGGCGTCGCTGCTGCGTTGGAACAGTTGTCTCATATGAAGGGAGGTCCTTCGATCAGGGTTTTGATCGACCTGGCATTGGGCGGTGATTCGAAAATTGCCCAGGATGCAGCCGATGTCCTGAAGACGCAGGTGTTTCTTTATGAAGCAGACACCGAGCGATTGAAGGCTGCCTACGACAGTGGAAATGCGCTTGCGAAAGAGATTCTGGAAAGTTACGCGCAGGCAGAGTTCTTCACACAATTGCCAGAAGTTGAGGAGAAGATTGAGGTTGTTACGTACGTAGCCGGGATCGGTGATATCTCTACCGATCTGTTGTCGCCGGGAAGCGAAGCACACTCACGTTCAGATCGTGAGTTGCATGGGAAATGTCTGATCGATGAAAATGCCCAGAAAGAACTGGTGGCACTGCAGGCAGAACATCCCGACAAGCGTGTGATGCTTGTCGCGGAAAAAGGGACGATGGGCGTCGGTTCATCGCGTATGTCCGGTGTGAACAACGTGGCTCTTTGGATCGGGAAACAGGCGAGTCCTTATGTTCCTTTCATCAACATCGCTCCGGTAGTGGCCGGAACAAATGGGATTTCCCCCATCTTTCTGACAACCGTGGGTGTCACCGGCGGAATCGGCGTTGATCTGAAAAACTGGGTGAAGAAGCTTGATGAACAGGGCAATGTGGTTTTGGACGAGGAAGGCGAACCAGTTCTCGAACAGACGTATTCTGTTGACACTGGGACAGTACTCACCATCAATACCAAAGAGAAGAAGCTTTATGACGGTGACCGGGAACTGATTGATATCTCCAGTTCGTTGACTCCTCAGAAAATGGAGTTCATGCGTGCGGGTGGGTCTTATGCAATCGTTTTCGGAAAGAAACTGCAGACATTTGCGGCCAGAACGCTCGGGGTTGATGTCCCAGCTGTGTTTGCACCCTCGAAGGAGGTGTCGCACGAAGGTCAAGGTCTGACAGCGGTCGAAAAGATTTTCAACAAAAACGCTGTTGGCAATACACCGGGCAAAATTCTGCATGCCGGATCGGATGTCCGTGTGGAAGTCAACATTGTTGGTTCGCAGGACACGACCGGTTTGATGACTTCGCAAGAACTGGAAATGATGGCAGCCACTCTGATCTCACCGATCGTTGATGGAGCGTACCAGTCAGGCTGCCACACCGCTTCTGTGTGGGATAAGAAGGCCCAGGAAAACATTCCGCGACTGATGAAGTTCATGAACGATTTCGGTCTGATCACAGCGCGGGATCCGGAAGGTGTTTATCACGCGATGACTGACGTGATCCACAAAGTTCTGAATGATATCACTGTTGATGATTGGGCAATCATCATTGGCGGCGATTCACATACAAGAATGTCCAAGGGAGTTGCATTTGGTGCAGACTCCGGGACCGTCGCGCTGGCTTTGGCGACCGGTGAGGCTTCGATGCCCATTCCCGAATCAGTCAAAGTGACATTCACGGGTGAGATGCAGGATCATATTGATTTCCGCGATGTGGTTCATTCCACCCAGGCACAGATGTTGGAAAAATTTGCCGGAGACAATGTGTTCCAGGGCAGAATCATTGAAGTCCACCTGGGTACTCTGGCTTCTGATCAGGCATTCACCTTCACGGACTGGACCGCGGAGATGAAGGCGAAAGCATCGATCTGCATTTCACAGGACGACACACTGATTGAGTCTCTTGAAATTGCGAAAAGCCGTATCCAGATCATGATCGAAAAGGGCATGGACAATGAGAAGCAAGTCCTGCAAGGTCTGGTTGATCGGGCAAATCAGAGGATCGAAGAAATCAGTACTGGTGAAAAACCAGCGCTCGCGCCCGATGCAAATGCAAAGTACTTCGCCGAGATGGTTGTTGATTTGAGCCGCATCGATGAGCCAATGATCGCAGATCCCGATGTCAACAATGAAGATGTCTCAAAGCGTTACACTCACGACACCATCCGTGATCTGACCCATTACGATGGAAAAAAACATGTGGATCTGGGGTTCGTGGGTTCATGCATGGTCCACAAAGGCGACATGAAGATCGTTGCACAAATGCTTCGCAATCTGGAAGCTGAACATGGCAACGTTGAATTCAAGGCCCCGCTTGTTGTGGCTGCCCCAACTTACAACATCATCGAAGAGCTCAAGGAAGAGGGCGACTGGGATGTCTTGCAAAAGTATTCCGGTTTTGAATTCAGCGATCTGCTTCCCAAGCAGAAGGCTCGCACCAAGTATGAAAACATGATGTACCTCGAGCGTCCTGGGTGCAATCTCTGCATGGGAAATCAGGAAAAAGCAGAAAAAGGCGATACGGTTCTCGCGACGTCGACACGTCTGTTCAAGGGACGCGTTGTGGCGGACTCGGATCGCAAGAAAGGTGAGTCGCTGCTGGCATCAACGCCAGTGGTCGTGCTTGCTGCAGTTTTGGGACGCACCCCAACCATCGAAGAATACAAGTCCGCTGTCGTAGGAATCAAACTGACAAAATTTGCACCTCCGACAGATGCCATGCAATCCGGGCCAAAGGTTGTCAGTCTTTAGGCGGCCTGGGTCACTCATTGACTGTGCAACTGGTTTACAGTCATCCTTCTAAACATTCCTTAACCTGCGTTGGTTGAGGAGAGATGAGCAAGGATGTTCATGGAAACGGTTGTCTGGTCAGGGGGCATGCGTTTTGACCAGCTTTGATCATCCATGAGATGGTCGTTTTGCGATTTGGAGATTAGCAGGATGAACTTTCGATTTACTTGTCTTTCCCTTGTGCTGGGCTTTTGTTTCATGGACTCCGGAGCAGTCAGTGGACAGGACGGGAATCAGTCAGAAGATGGCAGATCTTTGTCAAAGCAGGGAAACGCAGATACGGTCGCAGTGCGTGAGATCAAGAAGGTCAAACCAAAGGAAAATGTGTTTGTTGATGGAACAGCTGTGAAACCGTTGGTCGTGCATGATCAAGCAAGTGCAAGAAAATATTTCACCAAGGAAGGTGTTGCGGAAATCAAAAAGACTGTTGATCTGAAAAAACAGGTCGTTTTCATTTTTGCCTGGCGGGGTTCAGGGCAGGATGAAATGGATTTCTCAGTCATGAAATCGGATCCGCCGCAGGTCGTTTTCGATTATCGCAGGGGAAGGACTCGCGATCTCAGATCACATACGAAGGTTTATGTTTTACGCGATGATCTGCAGTGGAAAGGAAAGCCAGTACGTCCACAGAATCCAAAGTCAGGGACTGAATAGGGGCGGATGATTACACTGCTGCTGATGGAACGACTTACTTTTGAGCTGTACCTGATGCACCTTGCCATGGCGTCATTAATTTTTCACACGTAAGTAACGCTCACATGGCAATGATCGCCGTGGTTTTTAAACCGGCGGCGCTCAAAAGAGAAACCAGAACTGGTCACCTGTAAAAGCGAATCCAACGAACCAGACAAACAGGATTGCGACCGTGGCAAGTGTGGTCGCCAGGATGAAGAGAGAAGCGACTACTGCTGTGGTCATTTGCGCAATCCAGCTCAGAACATTCATCAGGGCTGTTCGACGCCGTGTTTCGCGGGGTTCAGACATGAAGGCAACTGTCTCCTGCTGTAAGTTTCTTTACGAAAAGCAGTCCCAGGCAAATGGCTTTCATTCAAGAAGAGCCTGCCCTGCGATATTGCTTCGGCGCGAAGTTCGTAAAACGCAAACACTTGGATTTGCGGTGAACGATACCAGACCTGATGTTTGGATGTGGGTTTTGCTCCCAATTCCGTCCTGCCGCGGATTTCTGGTTCTGAAGTAGCTGCTGAGGACATTCTTCGGGCCGGACGATTAGATTTGGTTAAATTTTTATCAGAATGCATGTGCGATGTTTGGGAGAGTTTGTGGGTGCCACCATGCGATCAGCGACGAAGGAATGGGAGTGGTTTCCGATTTGGCTCCTTTGCTGTGAAAGAGATGTTTTCGGGAAACGTGTTTTCGGGCGTTCTGTACTCATCCTTGGAGGTTCCCGTCGTTGCAGCGTGAATGATTGTCCTTGATGACCTTGGATTCACGTATAAGTATCAGGGATGAGGACTTCTACCGAATACGAGCGTGAGGCTGGACTACTTTGTTTTGCCTTTGAGTTGCGCCGTTTCAGGCTGGGAATTCGCGTGATGAGCCCTGTGTGTGACTGTTTCTGTCGTCAGTGCGTCGTTGGTTTGGTAATTCGGGAAGTCGCAACGCGGCGATCAGGTAGCTCAGAAAGAGTACCATGGTGATGCTTTGATGCTTTGAATTGAATCCCACGTTTTTCCCCAATTTGCATTCACAACCCTTCGGAAAGGAAACGACCATGCGTCTTACTGGAATATTATTGATCGGCATGATGATTTCAGCGTGCATTGGGATGTCATTGATGCATCCGAGGCAAGCAAATTCAACGCCGCCTGCTGACGTCCCGCACGCCAATCCTTCAATGCAGATAACGCCACTGATTGTGTTGAAACCGGGGGAGTCGAAGGAGATGCTGTTTTCGGTGTGGTGTACAGTTGGGGCGACGCGTGGAGGGGGATTCAATCTTGCAGAAATGAAAAACGGCAAGCCTGTGTTTACCAACTCGACTCTGAAAGGGAATCGTAAATTCACCAAAGGTGGTGTGACGATTTCTGTTCCGGACTTCACACAAGGTCGGGAGTTTGCATCCGCACCGGAGTTTGCACCTCTGAGGGAGTTGAATTACGATGCCTTTCGAGTTTCCGTGACAGCCGCCGCTGATGCTGAGCCCGGCCTAATGGAAATGCATCTCCTCGACTCAACGTGTTCTGGCGATTGTAGAACGAATTTTCGTGTGTTGGTAACGCAATAGGTGAGTTGAACGTCGCAGATCGCTTACCGCGATTACGTTGTAGTATCCATTGATCAACCTGCCGGGGGCATTGACATGTTTTTTCGGTTTCCACGGAGCCAGTGGCGATTTTTGGGGATTTTTCTGGCCGTTTTGGTTGCGAGTGCTACCGAGTCAGCGAGCGCTGCGAATCTCAAATTTGTGAGTTGGAATGTGCTGTATGGTTTCAACCACCATCGTTCGATAAAAGAAGCAAGTCGCTGGCTGCAAGATCAGAATCCCGCGGTTGTTGCATTTCAGGAACTGAATGGTTTTTCGGAGCAGCGGCTTCGAGAATGCGCAGCAGAGTGGGGGCATTCTCATGCGGTGACTCATAAACAGGGTGGTTTTCCCGTTGGTCTGACTTCAAGTCAGCCCATTGAAGTGATTGAACGCGCGTTCAAAGGATTCCACCACGGGTTTCTTCACTGTAAAACTCACGGGATTCATGTTTTCGTTGTTCACTTCTGGCCGGGTAAGTACAGCGAAGTGAATGAGATATTGGATCGTGCTTCAAAGCTCGTTGATCAAAAGCACAAAGTGTTGATCGCAGGGGATTTCAACGGCTGTTCCAGACGGGATGAGTCTTTTTTGAAGCAGAACGCTACGCTTCGTGAACGGGACTACACATTTGTTGACCGGGTCGAGGCCAAGGGATTTGTGGACCTCGTTTACAAGCATGATCCGGGGGCCAAAGTGTCTTGTCCATCGCCGATCACGATACCCCGGTGGTCAAAGGATCTGGCTGAATTGAAAGCGAAGCGTTACCGGATTGATTTTGTGTTTGCAGATGGTTCCTTTTCACGCTTTTCGCAGTCTGCGACCATTTCATTGGATGGAATTATCGACAAGGTGTCAGACCATTATCCAGTGATCGTCGAGGTGGCAATTCCCTGACTCTGTGTTGCCAAGCTGGCTTCAGTCCGCGTTTCTTCGGGTGTTCTTGCCATGGGCAATCACTTTACCGGTTCGGTTGATTGGCTTGACTATCGTTGGGCGTTTGCCTAGATAGTTGGCGGGTGCATGAGCCTTCTTGTGATTTTTTGAGGTCTGAGAACGCTCGTTGCATGCTATGTTGCTATGATCTGGAATGAAGCCCGATTGATATCGTAGGTTTCAGATTTCGCGTTTTCTCTTTGGACCCGAAAATGAATTTGGCGGAGATAGATAGGCAACAGCAGATCCATTTGGTAGATCAGGTCATCCTGCATCGTCGGCGCAGGGTTTTTTCTCTGCTGCTGCTATTTGTCGCGATCGGCTTTATTGTCTTCGATGTATTTGCGCCTGGGTTGTGGGATGATACTTCTGTCCCGGCTGGTACGTTGACTCTTGCAGTTGTGACCGCGCAATTGACAATGATCTGTGTGTGGGGTGCGCTGGTCCATGGTTCCTTCGTGGTCAGGTTTCCATGGTCATTGTTGTTGCTTGTGATTTCGTTTTATGCGTTTGCTTTGGGGGTACGATTATGTACCTGGCAAGTGTCTCAAATTGTGAGACGACAATTTTTCATAGGTTTCTTCTGGTTAATGGGATTCGTGGTAAGTTTCGTACCCTTGAAGATTATGGCGGTCATTTCCGGTTGGCGCGTTGGAGTTGTTGACTTGCCTTCTAGTTCCGGAAAAAGCGATTCACAGTACGGGACTCGGCAGATGATGCTGGGGGTCACGTTCCTTGCCGTCACGATGGGGCTGATAAGATTGGCATTTGTCTATCAGGATATTAATGTCTGGTCGCTTGCCAGTTCAGTTGTTTATGACTTAGGTGGGGTGGTGCTAGCGCTCTGGGCGTTTTGCGTGGTGAGTCTATTGATCAATATACCGTGCGTTTGGATAAGTCTGGCACAGCAAAGGCGATACATGTTGTTGAGCCTGACGGGTTGGGTTGTTTATTGTCTGTTCATGACGGCCTTGGAACTTGTTTGCCTTGCATGGATATCATCGGGGTTTGCTGGTTGGAGAGGAAGTGATGTGGCCTGGTTTTTTATCAGTCACCAGCTCATGGGCGGACTGATTCTGGTTTGTTGTCTGGTTTTGCGGGGCATGGGATACACCTTGCAGCGTGCTGATCGGTTGTCAATGGATTTGACGCCGGTATCAGTTGTTCCTTAGGCAGAAGCGAAGTCCTTGAGCCTGGTGTCCGGGGGGATCAGGGTTGGCATTGCATCGAACGCATTGCATCTACGGATCGCGTGTTCGCGACGCTTGGGTGGTACGGTTGTTCCGCTTATCGGATCAGGATTTACCGACCTCGGTTATGTTGCGACGGTCGATCCTGTGAAGACGGGTGAAATCAGGTGAATTCAGCTCCGCGGGCAGCTGACATTGTCATAGGCGAACAGGCAGTGATTATGATCGGTAGACACCACATCATTGACTTGGAGCTGATTCATGACGGTTGCTGTACGCCGATTTCTGGCACTGTTCTGTTTTCCCCTTTTTCTTTCTTTTGCTGCGGATCCTGTCGACGTGGTCGCACAGGACATCACACTCAAACGACTTGATCACGACGCGTATGACCTCTGGAATACGCTTACCCGCACAGTCGTGAGCGAAAACGGAAAATGGATCATGTACGTGGTACAGAATGGCGCGATTGATGGGGATTCGACCACGCATTTTGTTAACTCAGCGACCGGAGTCAGTTATTCGGTCACGCGTGCAGCAAATGCGGTGTTCAGCCATGACAGTCGGTTTGCCATTTTTCGGCTGCTGCCAGAGAAGAAAAAGGGCGCGGCCGACAAGGATGAAGAGCAGGCAGTGCCGCCGAAAGTGCAATATCTGGAACTCCCGACAGGAAAATTAACCACGATCGATGGTGTGCGATCCTTTGGCGTGGCTGAAGAGAACGGCAGATGGTTGGCATGTTTGCTTGAGAACCGTTCCGGGAAACGGGAGATGGATTCAGTGAAGGCCAGCCTGGAAAAATATGAGGTCACTGGGGAAGGGCTGGAGCAATATCAAAAACCGCTGAAACTGAAGAGTCGTGAAAAACTGTCGGAGGAGCGTGGAGAGAAAGAGCCAGCCAGAAACGAGCGAAATGGTAGTGGGGCGGCAACAGAGCAGAAAGAAAAGAAACAGCCAGAAACGGCATCCGCAGACGGCAAGTCGGACAGGAAGAAAAAGCAGACCGGGAATGGTTTATTGCTGGTCGATCTGCTCACCGGTGTTGAACGGCAATTTCCCAACGTCCTGAGTTTCGAATTCTCCAAAGATGGGAAGTTCATCGCATTCAACACATCGGTGTCAAACGAGGGAAAATCCCAAAACGGGACTACAGAACACGTTTCCGGAAAAAGCAGCATGGACACTCTCGGTTCGGACGCTGTGCACCTGGTGAAGTTGGAAGGCTCTGGTTTCAAACACACAACGCTGATGACTGGTCCAGGTGAGTACCGAGGATTCGCATTTTCGGATGATTCAAAACGGTTTTCGTTTGTGTCGAATCACGACGATTACGAAGCTGAATCTCCCACATGGAATCTGTATTTGGCTGAAACCGCTGGTGCCAAAGTCAAGCTGGTTGCTGGTGAGGGAAAAGCAGGCGTTCCCAATCAGTGGTGGATCGCCCCTGGTACCAACCCTGAATTCTCTGAGGATCAAAAACGACTGTATTTTGATACTGCTCCAATACCTTCTGACGTGTTGCTGGAACGCAGTGGTGAGAAAAAGGTCGGCATCGATAAATCGGCAGACAAAAAGAAACCCAAACTGGATCTTTGGCATTGGAAGGATCCACAGTTGCAACCACAACAATTACTTCAAGCAGAAATGGAACGTAAACGCCGGTACCGCGCTGCGTATGTGCTGAAGGGCTCCAGGGTTGTCCAGTTGGCAACGCGGCAAGTACCAACGGTCAATATCGATTACCGTTCGGGTGCGAATATCGCAGTGGCGAATTCGAATCTTCCCTACCGGAAAACGCTGTCGTGGGATTACCCGGGTTATCAGGATATCTATCTCGTGAATCTTGATACTGGGGCACGCCGGATGGTGGCTGAGAAAGTGAAGTGGAGTGCTTCCCTGTCCCCGGAAGGAAAATACCTCAGCTGGTTTGATGCAGAAAAGAAACAATGGTTTGCACAGTCGACTCGCCTTGGTGCAGACAAACCAGTGTTGATCAGCACAGGAATCAGGCATCCTCTTCAGGATGAATTACATGACACGCCTAATCTGGCACGGGCGTATGGTGCAGCAGGTTGGATTGCAGGTGATACCGGTTTCGTGGTTTACGATCGATATGATTTATGGCGTCTGGATCCATCGGGAAAAATGCCGCCTGTTTGCCTGACCGGCGGTGTTGGGCGAAAACAGAAGATTCGTTTTCGGTATCTGAAACTGGACTCGAGGCAGCGGGCAATTGACCCATCCAGCACAATGATGCTCAGTGCGTTTCAAACGAAAACCAAAGCGAGTGGTTTCTATTCAGCGACTCTGGAGGAGAAAAATGCACGCAAAAAGGTGGTTGAGCCGAAAGTACGTCGGTTGTTGATGTTGGATGAACGTGTGACAGGACTAAAAAAAGCGAAGAAGAGTGATCGGGTCATTTTTACACGTAGCAGTTTCAGGACGTGCGAGGATGTCTGGACCAGCACTCTTGATTTTCGTGAAATAACTCGGGTCAGTGATATCAATCCTCAACAGGATGAGTATTCGTGGGGGACGGCTGAATTGGTTCATTGGCGTGCCAAGGATGGACAGAAACTTGACGGGATTCTGCTGAAACCTGATGACTTTGATCCGGCTCGTAAATATCCGATGATGGTTTATTTTTATGAGCGCAATTCTGACAACCTGCATCGTTATTACACTCCGGCAGCAGGGCGTTCTATCATCTGCCACAGTTTTTATGTCAGTCGTGGTTATGTCGTTTTCATTCCGGACATCCCTTATAAAACCGGGGAGCCAGGACCCAGCGCGGTCAACGCCATCGTGCCGGGTGTCGAACACCTGATTCGCAAGGGGTTCATTGATGAACAACGGATCGGGATGCAGGGACACAGTTGGGGCGGCTATCAGACTGCCTATCTGGTCACTCAGACAGATATGTTCGCCTGTGCAGAATCGGGAGCCCCCGTCAGTAACATGACCAGCGCATACGGCGGGATTCGCTGGGGCAGTGGTCTGAGTCGCATGTTTCAGTACGAAAGAACACAGAGTCGAATTGGCGAGGATCTCTGGTCAGCTCGCGATAAGTATGTCGCCAATTCACCTTTGTTCTTTGCCGATCGAATCAACACGCCGCTGCTGATTCTTCATAATGATGAGGACGGAGCAGTCCCCTGGTACCAGGGGATTGAATTGTTCGTCGCATTGCGGCGACTCGGCAAACCGGCTTGGATGCTCAATTACAACGGTGAGCCCCATTGGGTCATGGATGAGTACAACCGGCGTGATTTTGCAAAGCGAATGCAGCAGTTCTTTGACCATTATTTAATGGATGCGCCTGAGCCAGAATGGATGGCAGTTGGAATTCCGGCAGTCAAGAAAGGTCAGAGCTTTGGACTCGAGCTTTTGGAGCCTGAGACAGTGGATGGTCAGTCGGGGCTGGAATAGGAGTACCGCTGCTGTCGTCAATGTCTGTTTCTGGTTGATTCGTCGAGCAGAAGCAAGGCCGTGCGATGAGCTGTGGCGTCTGGAATCAGCATGCGATTTTGACGCAGGTGAGAATGGTCAAATGCCGCCGCGAGGGCGCATGTTTCATCTGTAAGTTCGCTTTTCTGCCGCCTTGGGGCGTTATGGGACTCAAATGCGACATAGTCGCGTCTGCATGCTCACGCATATGACGCTATTGGAGAGCTTGGGATATCCACCTGCCTGTTTTTCTGTGGCCTCACCGATTTTCCTCGAGAAGCGACACCGTTACTTTGGTGGCAAGGAGATGAGTCCAGCACACGTCAATGGCTGTGTTTTCCCTCGCACCCGGGAGCGGTTTCGAGTCCATGCCTGATTTCTTTCAGCACGATCTGGTCACAACGATTCATGATTTGCATACCGGCAAATTGGAACGTTTGGAGGACATGTTAAGAGAATCCACACGACAGAATCCGGTGGGTCTCGTCCTGCCGGTGACTGCCTCGGACATGCGGGCAGAACCATTCTCGCGCATTGTGGACGAGTTGGTTTCTGCAGATTACATCAACACGATCGTCGTCAGTCTCGGTGTTGCCCCGGACAAGCAGGATTACCTCGAAACAGTCGAAAAAATAAAACCGTTGGGTGAACGTGCGAAAGTACTTTGGACAGACGGGCCGGAAATACAATCGCTTTACGGTGAATTGATTGACGCGGGAATTGCCGTTTCAACTCCGGGCAAAGGCAGAAGCGTGTGGACAGCGTTTGGTTACCTGTTGGCTGATCCGCAGATCGAGACCTTTGTGTTGCATGATTGCGATATCGTCGATTACGATCGACTGCTCCTGTCGCGGCTTTGTCTACCAATGGTTCATCCGGGGCTGGATTTTGAGTTTTGCAAGGCGTATTACGCGCGGGCAACGGATCGCATGCATGGCAGAGTGGTTCGTTTGCTGGTGACACCACTTCTTCGCGCTCTCATGAAAATCTATCCGGATAGTGAGTTTCTCAGGTTTCTGGTGAGTTTCCGCTATCCGCTGTCCGGCGAATTTTCTTTGACACGGAATCTGGCCCGAACGAACCGCATTCCTTCGGATTGGGGACTTGAGGTGGGGACACTTGCCGAGGTTTATCGCAACACTTCCTTGAAACGTGTGTGTCAGACGGATTTATGCCGACTCTACGAACACAAGCATCAGGATTTCTCAATCGAAGAGAAGAATGCCGGGCTGATGCGGATGGCCACTGACATTCTGACCACCATCTATCGAACTTTGGCCAGCCAGGGTGTTTTACTTAGCGACGCCATTTTTACGTCTTTGAGAGCATCCTATCTGCGAATGGCGCAAGATTGCATTCGGCAATATGCCGCTGATGCTGTGATCAATGATCTGTCGTTCAATCGGCATGTCGAAGAGATGTCGATCGATGCGTTCGCTGATTGCATCACCACAGCCGCCGATATATTTCGCGCCGATCCACGTGGTGCAGAAGCGATTCCCAACTGGACCCGCGTTCGCGCCGCGTTTCCTGACTTCACCCGAAAACTACGAGAAGCAACCTGACAGCCCGCGAGAGATGGGTCGTGCGGGTGGTTTGGGTAGCTTGTGCTCACTGACCTTGGCAGTCTTGGCGAGGGCTTGTTTTGTGAGTGAAGTGACGGACTGAAGTAGGTTCCGGGGGCAGCGAGGTAATCATCCATGGGGCGGTTGAGGGCCAACTTAATCGTTCAGGAGTTGCGTCTCTTTTTTTCTTCGGCAGCACTTGCTTTGAGGTATCGCGGTACGAGGTGCATCGGATCGGCGTGTTTTCCCAAGGCTGCTGCCCGGATTGCCAAGAGGCCCACTCCGACTGCGTCACAGTTTCGTGTTAACGCTTTGGCATGGCCACTGGCAAGCGGCTTCTGATCGCCAGCAACCTCGATTTCTGGGGGTTTTTCCGTCAAAAGAGCTTCCCAGGCTTTCAGGTCGAGGATTCTGGTTGTTGCTGGATGGGGCGTCCAATCGGAATCCAGAGACTCCGGTGCGGGCAACAGGGATGAACGTAGGAATTCTCCCATGAACACTTGGCCACGATAGGCATCGATGACGGACCAGATCCTGTCGCAGGCGGGGTTGTCATGGAAGGCGGCTGCTGCGATTGCCGCAAGTGAATCAACAGCGATCAGAGGCAAATCCTTCGCATAACACAGGGTTTTTGCCGTGGTTACACCGATCCGCAGTCCAGTGAAGGAGCCAGGCCCATCTGCGACCGAGACAAATGCAGGTTGGTGATGGTTGTCCTGACACCAACCGAAGGTGTCTTTGAGCGTTGGGGCAAGTGTTGCTGCGGAGCGTTGATCCGGATCAAGGTTGATGTGCCGAAGAATGGTTTGACCACGAAAAACGGCCACAGAACCCAATCTTCCTGTGGTTTCGATTGCAACATGGGCGATATCAAGAAAGTGAGAATCTGCCCTCAACGTGGACTTGGTGGGATTGCTGTTAATTTTTGATTCCCCTTACAATTAGGGCATTAGCCAACTCAGCAAGGCACATCACGGTCGTATGCGGTCCGTTAAATTTAGGAAACATCGGTGAAGCGAGCGCTCATAAGCGACATCCACGGTAATTTGGAGGCACTTGAGGCGGTGCTGGAAGATATCCGGCAGGTCTCGGTGGATGAAATTTACTGCCTCGGGGATATCATTGGCTACGGGCCTAATCCGTGTGAATGTCTTGATCTTGTGATCAAAAACTGTAAATCCACGATTTTGGGGAACCACGATCAGGCGGCGTTGTTTGATCCTGATGGTTTCAACCCGATGGCTTTGCAGGCGATCTATTGGACTCGGGATCAGTTGGACAATGGCCCCGGTTCGGCCGCCACGGTGAATCAGCGGTGGGACTTTTTGGGCGAATTGCCGCGTCAGCTGGACGAAGGCATGTTCCGTTTCGTTCATGGATCACCACGCGACCCGACCAACGAATACGTGTTCCCCGAGTACGTGTTTGATCAGCGGAAAATGGAAATTCTGTTTGGCAAGGTGCAAAACTACTGCTTCATGGGGCATACCCACCTGCCGGGAGTGTTTACCACTCAGTGTGAATTCATTTCTCCTGACGAATGCGATTATTCTTACCAGTTGGGAAGCGAAAAAGTGCTGGTGAACGTGGGAAGTGTCGGCCAACCGCGGGATGACGACAATCGGTCCTGCTATGCGATCATTGACACGGAGGCCAAGACGCTGCAATACCGCCGCGTGGAGTACGATATCGATAAAACCGCCAACAAAATCTATGCCATTGCTGATCTTTCCGACGCGTTGGGTGACCGTCTGAAGCACGGTCGTTAGACTGGGACCGATCGGTGGTGTGGGACTGTACGTTTGCTATGAGTGACCAGATGTGCCGTCCTCCAGCCCAGCACCGTGATCGTGGCGAGCCGAAGTGAGGGGGGCGGCTTCATCGCATCGCTGTGCTTCAATCGTCTGTGATTCAAAGCCCGTGATTCAAAGCCTGTGATTCAAAAATTGGGGGCCGAAGATTGTTCAGCCGAATGTACATGTTTGCATCAGGCTCAACAGGTCCATGTATCATGCCGGCAATTGACCACTGCATTCTGTCTCCCCTGTAAATCCTGCAAACGCCAAAGCTTATCGTGACGAAAACTGCCATCGTTAGTGACATTCACGGAAACCTCGCAGCACTCGAAGCGGTGTTGGAGGACATTGCGAAACAGGGTGTCGATCGCATTGTCTGTCTCGGTGATGTGATCGGATACGGTCCAGCACCTGGCCAGTGCATTGACTCAGTGATGGAGTTCGATTTTTGCATTCTGGGAAATCATGACAGCAGCGCCTTGTTTGACCCGGAAGGATTCAATGTGGCAGCTGAGCAAGCGATCTTCTGGACGAGAACGCAGATTGAATCCAATCATGACGGTCCTGAAGTCGGGCGAAAACGCATGCAGTTCATCTGTGACTTGCCGCGGATGGTGGACGAAGGACAAGCGTTATTCGTTCATGGTTCACCGCGGGGGCCAACAAATGAATATGTGTTTCCCGAGGACACGCAGAACGTGAAGAAAATGGAGAAGTTATTCTCCATGGTGCCGAGAATCTGTTTTCAGGGGCACACCCACGTACCGGGCGTATTCACGCAGGATCTGCGTTTCATCCGACCAACCGAAACTGGCAGTGGCTATGAAGTTGGTGACGAACAGGTGCGTTTGATGGTCAATGTGGGGAGCGTTGGGCAACCGCGTGATGGTGACCCACGTAGTTGTTACGTTGTCTATGACGAAAAAACGATTGAATTCCGCCGGGTTGAATACGACGTGGAGCGAACTATCAGTGCGATCAATGCCGAACCTGATCTGGACGATTATCTGGGGATGCGTCTCCGTGAAGGAAGATAAACTGCCGGTCGGGTGTGGTTTTTATGATCCTGTTGCGGACGTTCGATCGGATTTTTCGAGATCTGGTCCTGTTTCTCCAGCCAGTTTTAACGTGTTGAGGTTCGACACTCGGCTCGTCATGCAGATGACCAGGCTTCCCTGCAACGGTGTGGGTTTCGATTGCAGCGGAGATTTTGTTCGGAGTGATGGCAGGACAGCAGCGTTTGGTGCGATCATTCGGTGATTGCGTCATAAACCAGTGGCCGTATCGTCATGCTGAGTGTCGGTGAATACGGCACCACCTGTGTCAGCAGAACCACCGTGGTGTCACTGGCTGGTGAAGACCAGAAACTGGTCGTTGCCATTCCGTCCCAGCCATACTCTCCCAACAGCGGGACGGAGCCCATTTTCTTCGATCCGACATAGACTGAAACGCCCAGGCCGAACGCGACATCGGGCAAAGTGTTGCCGTCAATGCTGATCGGAACGGCGTTCGCAGGAAGTTGGTTTTCTGTCATCTCTTTGACGGAGCTTGCGCTCAAGAGACGAGTTCCTTGAAAGGTGCCTCCATTACGAAGCATCTGTGTGAATCTGAGATAGTCCATCAAGGTCGATACCAGGCCATCGCCGCCGGACAACATGGGGGGCGTGTTCCGGAATTCACTTGTTTCAGGCTCATCAGTGACATGAAGCTGGCCAGTCTGATCGAGTCGGTAGCTCGTTGAAAAACGATCAAGGGATTTGGCTGGAACATGGAAGCCGGTATCGTGCATGCCCAGAGGTTCAAAGATCCTGTTGCGAAGGCAGGCATCGAGTTTCTGTCCGGAAACGACCTCGATGACCCGTCCGACGATGTCAGTGGCAATGCTGTAGTGAAACTCGCTACCCGGTTGAAACAGCGTCGGAAGGCTTGAGATTTTAACGCTTAAAGCTGCTGCGTCATCTTCGTGCGACAGCACGCCAGCGCTCTTGTAAAGTTTGTCAACAGGAGTGTTTCCGAATATGCCATAGGTCATGCCTGCTGTGTGTCGCAGGAGATCGCGGATCGTGATCGGACGTTGCAGGGGTTCGCTGATTACTTTGGTGCCCTGCATGCCTTTGAAAACTCTGGTTGTGGCGAATTCAGGCAGGTACTTCGCCAAGGGGGCGTCCAGTTCCAGTTTTCCTTCATCGACCAGCATCAGTGCCGCAACCGTAGTGATCGGTTTGGTCATGGAGTAAATCCGGAAAATGGTGTCTTTTTCCATTGGCTTCCGTTTGGCCATGTCACGGTATCCGACACAGGTTTGCATCACCAGTTGGTTGCCCCGAGCGATTCCGATCACCGCCCCGGGGATTTTCCCGTCGTTGACGTATCCTTGCAGACTCTTAATCACGCGATCCAGCTTTTGCTTGTCAAAACCGCAATCTTCTGGTCTCGCCTGATTCATACTGACCCGATCCGCTGAATTTTTTTTGCCATGGTTTGTATCGCGAACCTGCTCTGTATTCGGTGTCGCAACGCAACCCACCGCCACACAGTCCTGATTGGCCGGCAGATTTTCAGCAACGACGGGTGTGATGGGGATTTGTGCGCACAGCTGGGATTGTCGTATGGAAATCGATAAAAGAAAAATGATCAGCAGTTTGAGGCCGGGCATGGCCATGAGTACCTCGGGTTGTGAGAAAAGGGTGTCGGCGATTGGCGCGGTCTTCCATGCGATTTGCTAGCAGTATTGATTCTCATGATCTGCAAGCTTGCGAATCGCTGCATCAAAGTTGGCTGATTGCTCACGCAGTTTCGGTCATCAGCGTTTGAGACGCCTGTTTCAGGGCAGGAAATCAAGGGTTGCCTTGCGACAATGGAATGCTTCGGCATATCTGGAACTGGAGTTGCATTCGCTGCCTCGAAGACGCATCAGCGAGCGAAATAGTTCTGCATCAAACCATGGTTTGTCCAGTTGTGATTCGAAGCAATCCAACAGGTTTGTGATCTTCTTGCCGCAATACCGTTTCGAGATCGGCATGTACCAGTTGGGGTTGCCAAGGTCTCCTTCGTATTTGGGGATTTCGTATTCGAGAATGAGGTGATTGCGGAAAGCACACCAAGTCAATTCGGACATGACACGGTGATCCTGATGGCGATCATTGTGTCGATGCGTGAAGATAAGATCAGGTTTTATGTTGTTCGCGATATCAGCAACGCAGGTTTTGATTTGCGACCATTGGTCAGGAAAGAAACTGTCGCGGAAATCAAACGTGGTGATGGTTGTTTTCTGTGCACCCGAGACAAATCTCTCGGCACTTGATATTGCTTCCTGCTTGCGTTTGCTGTCGCCTGAAAAGACATACCAGTGGACATGCAGGTGTGGGTTGGCATCAATCATCTGCAGCAGGCTTCCCCCGCATCCGATTTCGATGTCGTCAGCGTGGGCTCCCAGACAGAGCACGGAATTGACATCCTTCAGGGTTACACCGTGCATTGGCTTCCTCGCTCACCTGGGGAGATTGACGTTTTGAAAACCGGAAATGGGTGTTGTGCAGGGCACCATCGGTGCTGCCTTGTCCCATACTGCCCACGGGGTATCACCACGATCATACATGTCGTCGAGAAGCTGCTTTTCTTTGTATGTGTCCATGCAGCCCCAGAATCCGTGGTGTCTCATGGAACGCAGTTTTCTTTCAGCGATGAGACGCTGGAACGGTTCTTCAACCAGTTCTTCGCCGTCTTGCATGTAATCAAATATGGACTTGTTAAAAACGAAGTACCCACCGTTCATCCATGTGTCAGTCTGTCCAATTTCTTCGACGCCCTCGACGACGCCCGTATTGTCGATGGAGACTTTATGGAAGGTCTGAGAAGGTCGAACGCTTACAAACGTGGCAGTCGATTCGGATTCCTCGTGGAATTTGACCAGGTCAGGCAAGTGGACGGATGATAGGCCATCGGTGTAATTCGCCAGGAAAGTTTTCTCGCCCTCAAGGTGTTGCTGTACATTTTTGAGCCGTTGGCCGATGTTGGACGCGACTCCGGTATCCACGAAAGTGATGTTCCAGTCCTGAATGTCACTATTCAATAACGAAACATCAGTCCCGCCACCACGGAGTACAAAATCATTTGAAAGGCATTCGTTGTAGTTAAGGAAATAGTCCTTCACAACGTTGGCTTTCCAACCAAGGCAGAGGATGAAATCCTTGTGACCATGGTGCGCGTAATACTTCATCACATGCCAAAGGATTGGCCGATATCCGATTGTGACCATCGGTTTGGGGATTGATTCCGAGTACTCTCGCAATCGCATGCCATATCCGCCGCAAAACAGGACAACCTTCATCGATATTCTCTATGTGCTCGAAAGAGGGGAAACGCGGAAAGCTTTAGATGATTTCGAGTTCAGGGATTGCGACAACAAATTGTCCACCCCATTCGCGAATATGTTTCAACTGTTCAACGATCTCATCACGCAGGTTCCACGGCATGATCAAAACATAATCCGGTTTGAATTCGTCGATCACTTCAGGTGCATAGACGGGAATACGTGATCCCACCAGAAAGCTGTTCTGTTTGAACGGGTTTCGATCAACGGTGAAATCCAGCAGGTCTTCCCGGATGCCGCAGTAATTGAGCATCGTGTTTCCTTTGCCGGGTGCGCCGTATCCCACAACGCGTTTTCCTTCGCGGCGTGCCCGGATAAGAAATTCAACGAGGTTCCATTTGGTCTCTTTCACTCGTTCGGCAAACGCGTGGAAAGTTTCCAGTTTGGTCAGACCTCGGTCGATTTCCAGTTTCCTTATGTCATGCACCGCCTGGGTGACCGGCTTTGCATCGTCATCATCGTGCGACACGTAGATTCTCAAAGATCCGCCGTGGGTCGGAATTTCTTCAACGTCGAAGATTCTCATCCCATGATGGGCGAATACCTGTTCAAGTGTGAACAGCGAGTGGTAGCAGTAATGTTCCTGATAGATTGTGTCGAGGTGGTTTTGCTCGATGATGTTCAGCAGATGGGGGTACTCGACGTTGACGATGCCGCCCTTTGCGAGAATCTGCTTCATGCCACCCACAAAGTCATTCAAATCCGGTACATGGGCCAGGCAGTTGTTGGCGATCAGCAGGTCCGCAGATTTTCCTTCCGACGCGATGCGTTTTGCCGTTTCCACACCGAAGAAATTGACATCGACGGGGATTCCCTTGTCGATCGCTACCTGAGCGACGTTGGCAGCTGGTTCGATCCCCAGGCACGGAATGCTTTTGCGGACAAAGTTCTGGAGCAGGTATCCGTCGTTGCTGGCAACCTCCACAACATGCGACGTTTCGTCAAGATTCAAACGCTCGGTTATCATGTCCACATAGGCAGCAGCATGAGCGAGCCAGGAATCAGAATAGGATGAGAAGTACGCATAGTGGCTGAATATTTCTTCGCCTGCAACGTGTTCATGTACTTGGACAAGCCAGCACTTTTCGCAGACGTACGCTCGAAGCGGATAGAAAATCTCGTGCTTGTTCAAGTCGTCACGTTCAACCTGGCTCTGGCAAAGCGGCGACATGCCGAGGTCGACAACAACGTGTTCAAGCGGTTCGCCGCAAAAACGGCACCCACGTTGATCGGTGCTCATTTCAGCTGAGGTTTTCAATTGAGTTGCTGTTTCCATTGAATCACTCCCAGATGGCTGGCTAAGGTTAACGATGGGATTTGTGGGGCTTTGTTGTGTGTCTGTTTCGTTGAGATTCGTCATGATTCGACCTTTTGCAACTCGGCTTTCACGAGATGATCGGGGGTTGGGTATTTTGCAATCGACGGCAGCATCTCGTGTCTTTTGATTTCATCGTCGGAAAAATGTTCAAGATCGGTACCGCGCAGGTAATCCATCATCGTTGTTCCCATGCATTCACTGTCAACGTTGGGGGCCCCTCTGTCGCAGGATGTATCGCGTGCATCAACCGTGCGGAAATCAATGCTGAATCGAGTGAGGCCGGATGTGTTGGGAACGGTTGAGTGCATTTGTGCTGCGGCAAAGACGATGACGCCACCAGGTTTCGTCACGATGCGGGTCTGTGGCTCAAGTTGCATTGGCTCAATTGCAGCAGACTGCACCCGTGTGTGCTTTCCAATCTGTTTTTCAGCTGCTTTGCGTCCACCCAGATTCCAGTTTTGGTAATTGAACAGGGCGGAGGTGTTTTTAACGGGACGGTCCCAGTAGTTTGGATGAAATGCCATCGCATTTTCGGGTGCGATTGGGTAGACGGGCAGCCACCAATTCAGCTGACACATTGGCGTTGAATACCAAGTGTCGCGGTGAGGTTTGAACGCATACGCGAGGCCGCTGCTGAGGTAGTCACCTGAGCAGGCGGTTCGCAAACGCGGTACGTCGAAATAGGTGTTTTCCAGATCGCAGCCAAGTTCCCCGAGCAGCTCAGGAATCAGACGTTTGCATTCTGGATGATGAATGAACTTCGGTTTCAGTGTTTTGAGAATTTCGACATATTCTTCCACGGGAAGATGATGTTGGGCTTCTGGCGGGGTGTGGGGATGGAATGCTTCCTCACACATTTGTTGTGCGAGATCGCAAAGTGCCAGTCCGCTTGCGGTGGGCGAAAAGACGTACAGTTGACCCGCATAGAGATTGGATCGGCGTACAGATTCACCGTCGGATGAATCGAAAAATACTGTGTTCATGGAGCGGGCCGTATTGCAGTCTGAACGCCGAGGCAGAGAGGGTGCAAACTCATTCGATTGATTCACTGTAATTGCGATGTGGTGATCGCAAAGTCAGCTGATTGTGATGGAAAGAAGTCACTCGACTTGCCGTACCAAAGGTTGGGATTGAGCCGGTTACGCTGGTTTTTCAATCATGTTCATCTGGATCTGCGTCCAGGTGGGGCAGCGAGGTGAACTCAGGATCCGCTCATCAAATCACTGCAATGGAAATGCGGGAAGCGGTTCATGAGGTGGATTCAGTCAACAATCCATGCTCGCATAACACACTCATGCCATGCTTCAGCGTTTCGATTGACAATCCGGAACGGATGGCAATACTCGGCAGGTCGGTTTTTCCGTCGGCCTGATTGAGAATCCACATGACAGCGGACTGGAATTCCTCCGCATGTCCACTTTCTCCATATGCCTTGTAGAGCCCGTAGTCACCGAGTCGTGGCTCGCCTTTTGGCCGAAGATTGAGGGGGATGATGTTGGTTTCGATCTGATTGATGATTTCCAACAAGGCAGTGTACGAGTTTTGCAGGTGTTGGGGTTGGATGAAATCAAGGTTGTCAGCGGAGGTATGGTACTCGTTAAATTCACCAGGTGGCGTTCGCATGAAACAGCCGACAGGCAGATTGAATGCG
Source organism: Rubripirellula sp. (assembly GCA_012270065.1). Taxonomy (GTDB): domain Bacteria; phylum Planctomycetota; class Planctomycetia; order Pirellulales; family Pirellulaceae; genus Rubripirellula. The sequence goes on from JAAXJB010000088.1 coordinate 48,681, forward strand.
GGTGAACAGAACTGACGTTCGTCGTATCCGGTTGGCGTGAAATTTCGCGTCGTACCGCCGTGGGAAGACACCACGTTTTCTGCAATGCGATCGATCGGTGAATCTGATCGTCGTGATCGCTTGTACGTCAGATTACCAGCGTCTCCCAGAAGACTGAGCACCAAACCGTAGTCAATGTTTCCAAGTGTCTGCTCATTTTGGGCAAGCCAGGTTACTGCGCCGATCGTTGCCGGCGCGAAGACGATCCGGTACGTGTGTTTCAGATTCCTTGTTTGCAGAACTCGGGCAATTTCTGTTGCGACAACCATGCCAGAAAGATTGTCGTTTGCAAGTGAAGGGTGGCAGCAGTGTGTGTAAAGAAGCACAGTGCGTGGTGATTTACCTTGGATGTCACATTCGGCGTAGGACAACGATCCATCACGTGTGTTGCTGTCAATCACAACGTGATAGGTGCGTTCATCATTGGCAATGGATTGTTTCTGGCGTTCGCTGAGGCAGAAACCCCATGTGTCACGAAAATAACCGGTGCGATATGGAATTCGGTCCTCGAATTCAGGAATTGTCCACAGGCGGGGAATCAATTCCTGCCATGACATTTTTTCATCGACTGGTTGGCTGTAATTGATGACGTGCAGCGTGTTGTCAGCGATGTCGATGAGACGTTCGCCGGTTGCAGCATCCGCAATGAAGGCATCGTTGATGTTCCATTCCAGCGGAACCTGCCAATCGAGCACTGGTGTGCCCGTTGGAATCTCGAATACGGTGAGAGGGATTTCTTTGCTTAGTTCTTGAAATGTGTCGCGTACCCCTTGTCCTGTGATGGACCGGTGCATTGGGAAAAGCCGGGCAGCCAGTTCATGCATCCTGGCGCCGATGCTGTTATCGCTGGTGTTCATCATTGCTTCACGTCTGCAAAATCGGGCAGGATCCGGTATGCCAGTTCGTTGTAATCGCGATAGACGGTCTGCGATTCACGTCCGACCAGAAATTCCTGGTACCCTAACGTGAGGGCTTGGCGATAAACATCCAACGCCTCGTTGAACGCCTCAATGGTGTGATCAACATCGGAGTCGGAGTGCGAATAACTGATGACCAGTGATGGGCCCAGAACACCGCGTTTGATGAGTTCCTGCATCAGCAGGCAACGAAAACCCTGAGATGGTTTACCCTCTGGATCTTTTGTACCAAATACGAGGTTGCAGGGTTTTCCTATGACAGATACATAGTCATCAACGCCATTTGCCCGGATGACTTCATGAAGTCCTTTTTTGAGCTTTGAACCCTGTTGTTCAAGGACTTCGATGACAGGATTGTTCTGGTAATATCTCATGGTTGCGATGCCCGCGGCCATTGCATGCGTTTCAGCACCGTGGGTGGTTGATAATGCAAATACCCGTTTGCGGTCATGATAAATTCCGCTCGCCTCGAGGAGTTCGCGTTTTCCGGCCAATGCCGAAAGCGAAAATCCATTTGCCAATGCTTTCCCGAATGTTGACATGTCTGGAACGATGTCATAGGTCTGCTGCGCACCTCCGTTAGCCCACCTGAAGCCGGTGATCATTTCATCGAGAATGAAGATTGCTCCGTGTTGGCGACACAGCTCCTGGACACGATGAAGGAAGTGATCCTCAGGGTCTTCATATTTTGCCGGTTCAAGTATTACGCAGGCAATTTGATCTGGATACGTCTTGAACAGGGCTTTGACACTATCGAGATCGTTGTACTTGAAGGTCAGTGACAGATCCTGGACGGATTGAGGGATTCCGCCATTGATGGCAGTGGTGCCAATGAACCAGTCATGAATGGAGAAGAAAGGATGATCCTGGCACAGGGCAATCCGATCACGTCCTGTTGCAGCGCGTGAGAGTTTAAGTGCCGCGGTGGTTGCGGTGGAGCCGTCTTTTGCAAATTTGCACATCTCGGCGCCCTGAATCATCCCCAGGAATTCTTCGGCGCATTGATACTCGATCAGCGCGGGGCGTGTGAAGTTGACCCCGCGCTGCATTTCTTCCGCCGCGGCGTCGACGATGGGTTGAAAAGCGTGTCCCAGTGATACCGCGCGGCAGCCCATTCCATATTCAATGAATTCGTTTCCGTCGACGTCCCATACGTGGCATCCGAGACCACGCACGATGAAACCTGGTGCAAGATATGGAAATTGGTCATCACCCTTGGCGTAGGTGTGACACCCTCCGGGCAGGATGCGATGCATCTTGCTTTGCAGTTCTCTCGATTTCGTGAAGTCCATCGTTTTTACCTGTTCTTTAACTGCTCAAACGGGAGTCGCGACGGTTGTCTGGTCGTTTTTACCAGCATTCAAGGCGTATTCATAATCACGGATCTGTGACAGGCTGACGTCACGGATGTCACCCGGTGCTTCCAGAAATGCCTGATACCAATCAACCGTTTTGGCGATGCTCTGATAGGTTGACCAGCAGGGCCGCCAGTTCAGTTTCCAAATCGCTTTGTCGATGCATAGCCGCAGAATATTGGCTTCGGGCAACTGATTGGGGTCAGAAGCATCGATGAATTCTCCGCTTCCCCAGCATTTGATGAAGTGCTGGACAACTTCCTGAACTGGCAGTTCGTTTCCGGGCATCGGACCGATGTTCCAGCCAGAACATGCATCAGGGTCGTTTGAGTCAAGAAGTTTCGCCGCCAGAGTGAGATATCCACTCAAGCACTGCAGAACATGCTGCCACGGTCTGAGAGCCTGAGGGCTGCGGATTTCGATTGCTTTTTCCGTTGCCAGCGCCTTGAATGCATCGACGATCAGAGCGTGTCTCGTCCAGTCACCCCCACCGATGACGTTTCCTGCCCGGGCGCTTGCCAATCGGACGCCGTGGTTCTCAATCTGGTCAATTGGAAAAAATGAGTGGCGGTAACTGCGTATGGCGATTTCTGCTGCTCCTTTGCTTCCACCATAGGGGTCATGTTCTCCCAGTGCGTCCTCCTCCCGATAACCCCAAACCTGCTCCACATTTTCGTAGCACTTGTCACTGGTGACCATCAAAGCCGCACAGGGTTTACGCATGGCTCGAATGGCGTCGAGCACTCCGATGGTACCCATGACATTCACATCAAAGGTTTCACGGGGAATTTCATACCCGGTGCGGACGACGGTTTGAGCGGCGAGATGCATGACGAGATCGGGGTTGGCTTCCTGCATCGCTGCGTTCAACGTTTCTTCGTCCCGGATGTCGGCAACATGGTGACGCTGGATCACCGACTCGATACCGGCAACAGTAAAGTGGTTTGTTTCGGTCGGCGGATCCAACGAATAGCCAGTGACTTCTGCACCGAGTGAATGCAGCCAGAGTGCAAGCCATGAACCTTTGAAACCCGTGTGTCCGGTCAGAAAGACACGTTTTCCTTCAAAGGCTCTTGTGTTGGCGAAATCCATGGCGTTCTCAGTTCTTGCGTCTTCGAGTCGAAATCGTTGAGGGCTTGTAGAAGTGACAGGATCCGTAAAATCCGATCTTCGGGTCTGGTGTTCAATGGAATCAGGGGTTTGTTAAAGGAGGCCGGAGTAATCAGTGCCAATCGGTAATCACTGGCAATCAGTAATCCCTGGCCTCACCGGACTCATTGCGTAACCATCCAAATGAAGTATAGGTCACGATCTTTCTGCGGTATCAGACCATCTGTGGTGTTGGGCGGATCGCAATGGCGGACGTTGGGCAGTTTTGTTCTCATGGATTGGCGACTGGAAGGATCTGGTCGATATACAGGTCGTGGTTATCACCCCTGCGTCTTATCAGGGTTGATTTTGCGTCACTCACCAGAATTTCAGGTGGGGTTGCGTGACTGAGGAAATGGTGAGGGCTGGATGTTCGCCCATAAGCACCGGATTGGAATACACAAAAAATGTCTCCTTCAGACGCGGGCGGCAGCAAGGCAGCACGAGCGAGGGTATCCAAAGGGGTACAAAGAGGACCAACGACTTCGGAAAGGATGGGGTTGGGGTGGTTCATCCGGGTTGCGATTGCCACGGGAAAATTCCGCTTGATTGTCTGGCCCAGATTTCCTGAAGCAGCCAGATGGTGGTGCATGCCACCATCGATGACCACAAATACCTTGCCCCGCGAATGCTTGACTCGCGTCACCCGTGACAGATAGAGTCCAGCTTCGTTGACAAGAAATCTTCCCGGCTCAATGATAGCCCGGCACTGGCGCAGTAAATCATCGTGTTTGATTTCATGGTGGATCTGTTGCAGGGCTGTGCTTACTTTGCCAAGATCAAGAACCCGCTCTTTGGGAAAATATGGTGTGCCCCATCCGCCACCCATGTCAATTGAGCGAAGTGGTGTTTGCAGGTTGGATGCAACCTGTCGCGCCAAGGCCAGGGCTCGTCGGTATTGCTGCAGCAGGACGTCAGTGTCGAGAATCTGTGTTCCCATGAACAGGTGGACGCCCACCACGTTGAGATGTGGCAGCTTGCTGATTGCTGAGAGTGATTCGTCGAGGGACTCTTCATCGATTCCGAATGGTGATGGGCGTCCTCCCATCCGCATTGCTCCTCCCGCAGCATCGGTCGGATTGATCCGCAACGAGATGTCGAGTTGCTTTGATCGCGACTCACAGATCCGACTCAAGGTTATTGCTTCGTCGATTGACTCGACATGCAATTCTCCGATCCCGGCATCGACCGCTGCGACCAGGTCTTTTTCGGTTTTTCCGGGACCGGCAAAGATAATGTGACCCGCAGCACAACCCGCCTTCAAGGCCTGGAATAGTTCACCTTCTGATGCAACTTCCAGCCCAAGGTTCTGGTCCAGCATGATCTTGAGCAGGCTGGCGTTTGGATTCGCCTTGATGGAGTAATACAGATCAAAATCTGGAGGCAGAATGGACTGAACGCTTTGGACTGTTTTGCGAATTACATCCTCGTTGTACACATAGAGTGGTGATCCGTATTCTGCCACAAGCTGCGAGACGGGGATTCCCGCAACATTCAATTCGCCATCTACGATTTGAAAATGAGAGTTTGCAAGTCGAGCGACATGATCAAACGCTTCAGACTTTCCTGATGTTGATTTATTGTTTGCTGTCATGATTCGCACTCCGCGCTCGTGGGAGTGGATTGTGCAAAATGCTCTCTCAATGCCGGGTAGTCGACTTTTCCGCTCGATGTCGAGGGAAGGTCGGTGACGATTTCTACGCGTTTGGGAATCATGTGGCGCGGTAGCATGCCTGCGCAGTGGGTGATCACATCCTCCGGATCAGTGCCTGCTCCCTCGGCTGCTATGACAAAAGCAACGAGGTGCTGGCCGAGAACGTCATCAGGGACGCCAATGACTGCTGACTGGGTGATGTTTTCCATCTTGGTGATCACGTCCTCAACTTCAGTCGGACTGATACGGAATCCTGAGGACTTGATTTGGTTGTCACGGCGACCAACGAAGTAGAGGTACCCTTCGTTGTCTCTGCGTACCAGATCACCGGAATAGCAAACCCGATCTGATTGGCTTCCGCCGGAGTTGGGAAAAGGGTGAGGGCGTAGAACTTTGTCGGTCAATTCAGGATGTCCCCAGTACCCGAGTGAGACAGTTGGACCATGGTGAACAAGCTCACCAACTTCATCGGGTGCGCATTCCTGACCATGATCGTTGACCACGAAGATTTTTGTGTTAGGGATCGGTTTGCCCATGCTTGTCGGGCGTTGGTCAAGTTGATCTGGCGGTAGATAGGTTGAACGAAAGGCCTCGGTGAGGCCATACATCAGAAACACCTCGGTTTTCGGCAATTGCTGTCTCAAGTCCCTGAGAACATTTTGCGGCATCGCCCCGCCGGTGTTGGTGATGTACCGAAGAGAAGGCAGAGGTTGTTTACCGAGACCGGAGCTGGGTCGCGACAGGAGATTCCACAGTGATGGAACACCAGCTAAACCGGTGATCGCATCATCTGCCAGTGAACGAACGATTTCACGTCCAAAGCGGAAAGAGATCATTCGCGTTGTTGCACCCCGAAGGATTGCGGTGGTCAACTGGTTGAGCCCCGCATCGAAGCTCAGCGGTAAAGCTGCGAGGATTCTTTCATTTTTGTCAATCTTCAGATAATCAGCGACGATTTCGGCCCCGGCAACCAGATTGTCATGGCTTAGCATCACGCCTTTTGGCGCGCCAGTCGAGCCGGACGTGTAGAGAATCGCAGCGAGGTCCTTGCCTATATTTTCCGACTCACGGAATGATCCTACGCTCGCGGTGATCAGGTCGGCTATCCGATGTGTTTCGGTTTTTGGTAGCGTGGGGATTTGGTCAGCCTGGCTGGATCCGTCGTCATGGATCAGGCAGTGCCGAAGGTTTTCCAGTGGGATATGTGATTCTTCAAGAGCAGTGAGTCTTTCGTGATCACTGATGAAGGCGATCGCCCCGCAATCCCGGAGAATGTGGGCAACCTGGTTTGGGTACAGCCCATGGTGGATTGGAACAAAAACCGCGTCGGCGCACGCGATCCCCATGAGACTCAGTGGAAGATTGATGCCAGGTGGTAATTGCACACCGATGCGGTCTCCGCGAGAAATACCTAGTTGACGGAGGCACTCGCCGATAGCCTTGGATGTCTGCGAAGCATCGCCATAGAGAACCTTCTGGTCCTTTTCTGTAAATGCTTCGTGATGCGGTCTGTTGCATGCGCTGTCATGCAACATGTGTTGAACGAGAAAACGCATGATCAATCACTTTTGGATGTTATTCCCACCCTGTTTTTCGGCTACATAATCGGCAATCGTTTGAATTGAGTCGAAGTGATCAGCCACCATCTCATCGTCGAGTACCTCGAGTCCAAATTCCTGCTCAAGAAAGTCAACCACTTCCAGGGTCCCCATTGAATCGATGATTCCAGTTTCCAGCAGAGATTCGGTGTTGGCGATGGAACGATCTTTTGCAACGGGAAAAGCCGTGTAGACCCATTGCTGGATGATGTTCAGGTTCGTGTTGTTGTCAGTCATCTTAATTCCTTCATGCGACCACGAGTTCACAGTCGATTTGCATTGATTTCAATGTGTTTTGTATTTCGTTTCGATAGAGTGCGTTGGTGACCACAACAACATCGGGTTTGCTCGCAGTAAGAGAATTCGGCGCAACGATCGGATGCGATACGATTGGCAGGTAATGGTTCTGACGATTTGGGTTGATGTCGATGACTTGCTCGATAACATCTGAGTTTGGCACCGATGAGAGAAAGCTAAGTCCTTTGCCACCAGAACCCCAGCAAACAACACGTCTACGATCACGGCGGCACTGTTCCAGTTTGGCCTTCCACCATGTGACACGGTTCGAGAATGCATCAGCAAAACTGTGCACGTCGTTGATGAAATTATCTGGTAATTCGCATTCAATGCTGGCACTTGCTGTAGATGGCACAGCTTCGACGAAAATATATTGATCTCCCTCGTAGCAGGTTCCTGAACTGGTAATTTCGAAACCAGCGAGTCGGAAGATGTTCCTCAGCGATTCAGGACTGAAGTAGTTGCATTGCTCGTAATGCACACTCCATACCTCCTGTTGAGAGATTGCGCGGTAACCGTTGAATACTTCGAAATAGATCCGCACGTCTCGTGTCCCAATCGAGTGACGCAGACTTTTCAGGAAATCAAGTGGATTTGGAATGTCTTCAAATACGGAGAGACTGCAGATAAAGTCACCGATCATATTCTCGTAACGATTGCTGTAGAAATCCGGAATCAACTCCATGGTTCCTGAGCCACAACGCTCACGGGTATTTTGGCGTATGGTGGGATCGATTCCCACGCCGTGGTTTCCACCGTTGGTGCAGATCATCCGCAGAAAATCAGCGGAACCACATCCAATTTCCAGGATTCTTTTCCCATTCAAAGAATGGTCGGCGATCAACCTGTCGCATAACGATTCGATGTAGTTGCAAAAGGTTGGTGTATGCAGCAATGAAACTTCGTATCCCGGTTCAAACCCGATGATGGCAGGATCGTACTCTCTGTTTTCAATCAATCCGCAATGTTCGCAGGCAACCAGATCGATGGTTCCGGGAACCGAGTTTCGAGCATCACTCGGTGTCGCAGCCAATCTTCCGAGGGCCACTGGTGCTGATTGATTGAGGAAGATCGGATGAGATGTGTCTTTTCCGCATCCGCTGCATGCGGGTCGAGTTCGGTTCATGAATTTCGTCCCCCCATGGCATCGGAAGGTACTTGCACCCATATGCTGATGTTCTGGAGGTTGATGAAGTCCAGGAGGCTGCATAGGAACAATGCCATGCCTGCCATTTCCATCATTTCTTCGATGGCTTGGCTGATGATGTGGGCAGTTGAACTGACCGCCTCCAATTCATTCGCGGAGGAACTGAATATGAGGCCTGCGATCAATTCCATGCCAATATCACCTGCCAGAAATATGAAAGCGGATGATACAAAGAGTAGCTGTGTTCTCCGGTGTAGATCGAGAAGCAGGCGAGTGCACATTGAGCCTGCAATCAGCGCAAAAATCGAGCCGGGAATGACCCAGGAAAAATAGAGTGACGTTCCCATGCCCAATTTGTTCATGGCAGCCGTTCCCATTTCGTGAAACATGACGGTTTCGTCAATTGCGAGCAGGGAAAGAATGAAAGACAGGAATATCCAGGAAATGCGACGTCGGCTTTGATCGGCCGTGTCATAAATGGCAAGGAATCCCGCAGCCGCGGCTGCCAACAGCATGACGATTGAAGAATAGAATGCTGGGATGCTCGGTTCGTGGCCCAAGTCAAAGCGTTTCAGCACATCAGCAATTTCATGTTCTGGATGCGGTGCGACGTTGTAAATGGAGTAGTTCGCAAGTGCTCCGAAAAATATCACGCCGATGATGATGCATGCAAAGAATCGTCCGGTTTTCCGAACGTTGATATGGACGCGTGAGATGTTTTCTCTCGCGGACTGTTCAATTGCATTCTTTGGGTTTTCGATTTGCGGTGACAGAACATCGGCATGGTGTTTCGGATTGGTACCGTTTGGGTCGATGTCGTGATTTTGCTGGACGCCGTGTTTGAGCGTTTCTTTCTGGTCATCTGACATCATGCCCCTCGCAGTTCAGGGCTGGTTGCCGGCTTGCCGTGAAGAGCGTTGCGATTGGCGGATAATGGAAGCACTGGGCGTGGCGTGGCGGGGTGAGTTTCCGCTTTTGCCAGACCACAGGGAGTGTGTGATCGAGACTCCTCCACCACAGGTACCTTCCCATCAGCAAGTTTATGATCCTGCTGAGTTACTGCGGTGGTCGTTCCAGGAGTCTCGATTTTTTTTATCCGGGTGAACATCGTTCAATCAAATGATCAGGGCGGGGCGGGATCTCTCGCTAAGCGTTTGACGACGCGGGTACGCTCTTTTCTTCTCTTTTGCGATATTCAGATTCGATCCATTGATAGGTTTTTTTCATGCCATCTTTAAGTCGCGTGCTTGGGGCCCCCCCTAAACGTTCGAGGATCATCGTGTTGTCGCTGTTGCGCCCGTTCACACCTTTTGGCGCATCAAGGTTGTAAGTCCGATCGAGTTTGATGTTTCCGATTTCTTCAACGATATCAACAAGGCCATTGATGGTTACCAGTTCGCTGGAGCCAAGGTTGATGGGTTCGTCGAGATTGCTATTCATGATGAGATTGATTCCATGCAGACAATCGTCGATGTAGGTGAAGCTTCGTGTTTGCTCACCGTCGCCCCAGATTTCAATGTTGTGTTGTCCAGTATCATTGGCTGCAATGACCTTTCTGCACATCGCTGCTGGTGCCTTCTCTCGACCACCGTCCCAGGTTCCGTAGGGGCCATAGACGTTGTGAAACCTCGCAACCCGGGTTTTCAATCCATAGTCTTCGCGGAAGTGCCGGCACATGCGTTCTGAGAACAGCTTTTCCCATCCGTACCCGTCTTCAGGCATGGCCGGGTACGCATCAGCCTCTTTTAGTGGAATGACATCGGGGTTGATCTGTTTGTCTGCGTTGTAGACGCATGCACTGCTTGCATAGAAGAATCGATCTACCTTGGCGTCCCGAGACTCCATCAGCAAATGCGTGTTGATAAGAACCGAGAGCATGCAGAGTGCTTTGTTGTTTTCGATGAACCCCATTCCACCCATGTCACAGGCGAGGTTGTACACATCTGCAACGTCTTCGCATGCCGCTTTGCAGTTTTCAGCCAGGGTGAGGTCGGCGACTACATTTTCGGCCTCGGTAGATGTTTGATACCACTGCCCCATTGGTTTGATATCTACGCAACGGACATGTTTATGTCCTTGTTCCATCAAGCGTGTGACAAGGTGCCCACCAATGAACCCTCCTCCACCGGCTACGAGGACGGGACGGCCAAAATCTACTTTTCCGTTGCTCATGGTGGACATCTCTCGGTGGCAGTACAGGTGAACTAAGGCCCATGATGCTAGGAGAGAATTTTGTTGGAATCATGAAGCAATGATTTCACATTGAAAACTGAACTTCCAATTCGAGATTTCCGTTTATCCATTTGGTTGGATTGTAGGGATTATGCTGCTTGCAATTCTGGTGTACCGGAAAAGCGAATGATTCTGGGCTTGGCTGGCGAAGTGCGACAGATGCTGGTGAACATTCGCCCATCGCTCAAGAGACCGGTTTGGTGACGATCCAACGGACCATGGCGGAAGCCTCGCATGGGTGGGGATAAGCCTGATACGAAGGCTTTTGAGGCGGAGAGGGCGGGACAGAAGATCGTTCACTCAGGTGTCAGGATCTCACAGTTTCTTTGGTGTCAGTAGTGATAGAGATGCTGTATTTTCTTCGACTATCAGGTTGCAAACGGCTTCCGGATCAGGCTCCGGCCCAGGCGGTAAAGGTAAATGGAATTCGTAACCAGATAACGTTGCCAAAGCCGGCGTGGTTCGCAGATCAGACGGAAGAGCCATTCGAGGCCACTTTTCTGCATCCATGAGGGTGCCATTGGCTTTACGCCAGCATGAAAATCAAATGCCGCTCCAACAAGCAGTTGAACACAATTGATCCGATCACGATTGGCAGCCGCGAAAAAGTCCTGTTTCGGACAGCCTAAACCAATCATGACTATCCCCGCACCACTCTGGTTGATGCGATCACAAGCCTGTTGGTTTTCTTCGTCAGACAACGGTCGAAATGGTGGAGCTTCGGAGCCTGCGATCTGAAGCTCCGGGATTTTCTGAAGCAGATTCGCTTGAAGCAGTGATAGAATTTCCGGCGTACCACCGTACAAATAGATCGCAATGCCCTCTGCTGCAGCGGCATGACAGATTCGGAGGGTCAATTCAGGTCCATAGACACGCTCTTTCATCGCGGTTCCGTGCAGAAGATTCATACCCCAGCGGACAGGTTGACCATCGGGTGTGATCATCGAAAATTGATTCACTTGTGAGCGTAACTCATCGTCGCAACTTGCAGTTACAATGGCATGTACCGCGTGACAGGCCACGATGCCAGGTCGAGAGAGTTTGGCTGCCTTGATCATGCATTCGATTGCATGGTCATAGTTGACATTGCTTACCTGAACGCCGATCAGGTCATATTTGTCTGGCCAGACGAGCTGCGGTTTTTCGAGGGAGTCAGACATGAATCTCTTCCACCTTGTGGGCTGCGGTTTTGATAGCCTCGCGGTAAATCTTCATGAGAAGTTCCAGGTTCCTCCGTGGTGCGTATTTGCTTTCGTAAGCTGTCCGTGCAGATGCTCTGATTTTTGAATAGAGGTGTTCGTCATTATTGAGCCGTGACACTTGCTGCTGTAGCTCACCTGCATTCCCGGGCGCAAAATGAAGCCCGTGAATCTCGTGTTCAACAATCTCGGACATGGATCCAGTGTTTGATGCAATGACGGGGGTCCCGCTTGCGAATGCCTCGATCATTGATCGACCAAAGGGCTCGGGCCACAGCGAGGGAAACACAAGAAGTCGAGCCTTGGCGATTTCCATCAGGGCCTCGCTGTGCCTGAGTTGACCAAGGTAGGAGATTCGTGGATTGCTCCGCGCGGCTTCTCGCACCACTTTTTCCATTGGGCCTTGACCCATGATGCGTAGTTGGACATCAGAAATGGGATTTGATGATGAGGGTGTCCATGCATCTAGAAGCGTGCGTATTCCTTTTTCTTCGGTCAGACGTCCCACAAAGATAGCGTGTGTACCTTTATCGTGATGGTTGCCAGGATCGGGACGTACGAAATTTGGTTTCACCGTCATTTTGGAAGATGGTATCCCGGCTTTTTCGAATTCCATTCGGGCGGTGCTGCTTAATGCAATGAACCGGTCGACCAGGTGAAATGACTTTTTTACAGATTTCTGAATGGCGATTGCTGCGGCTGCAACGGCTGTTGCTTTTCGGTTTGAGCGGTAGCACTTGTGGATGACGCTTGGAATGGCAAGTTTGCGGTTCACACACTGATGGCAGGAATTTCCGTTTCTGTACAGTGTCGCGCTGGGACACATGTATCGGTAGTTGTGTAGGGTCTGTACGATTGGGATGTGAGAGTTTTTGGCTGCGTGGTAAGCACTGGTGGATATCAGCGGAAAAGTATTGTGAAAGTGGATGACTTCGGGTCTGACGTTTTTGATTAACCGTTTCAGGTCTGCTACGGTTTCCCGGTTCCAGACGGTAGCTTTTACCAGTTCTATGTTCGACATTGCTTCTATGTCGCGATTATCTCTCAGGTAATGATGCACATCATGACCGTTTTGCTTCAGCAGCCAGCTCTCGTCATGGAATACCTGATCTTCACCACCGGGAAAGCGGTAGAAATTATGACACTGAAGAATTCTCATTTGGCGTTCTCCAGCTTGATATTCAGGCAGCGACAGCAATCAGTCTGCATTTTTCCAGTTCCATGATTTGAATCGAGCACGGAACACCAGAACGAGAAAGATCGTTTCACAAGCGGTTCCCACGATCAGTGCAATTGCGGCTCCAAGGATTCCGAATACCCAGATCAGGGGTATTGCACATGTAAGCGTGACCACTGTGCCGACGATGGTTGCATGCAGTGATCCACGTGGGTATTCCAGAGCTATCAGGCCATGATGTGAGCCTATCGCCGGAATTCCAAATAACATTCGCATCGCCAGAATGACCACAACAAGCGTGTAATTCTGGTAATCCGGATTGTTGTAAATGAGTTGAAGCAGTTCCGAAGAGAAGAGCATCGCTCCGAAGGCAAAGGAACCCACAAATATGCTAAGCAGCGTGGTGGTCTTCCAGAACAGTAACGATGTTTCGCTTCGGTTGCCGGATGAGACAGTTTCAGCAAATTGGGGCGACAGATAGTTCCCAATTCCCGCAAGAAAGGGACCTGCCAGGGCTGCGATGGAAGCACAAGCGGCGAAGATGCCTGTTGCAGAGGGAGCGATCATCAGCGTCAACAGCCACGGCATGCCATAAAGTTGCACAAAACAGACAAGTTGATCGATGAGAAGCCAACGGCCCAACTTCCAGTCGTTCTTGATGGATTCGCGGAGTGTGCCGTATGGGAACTGGAAAGAGTTTCGATGTGTCACCATCCAGCCGCAGACCATTAGTAACTGTGAAATCCCGATGATGAGAAGTGCAAGCGAGGTAGTCAGTTCACCCATGCTTGCCAACGCGACGAGGGACGCAAGTTGGATCAATGAGACGCCACTGTCGAATGTAACAGCGCTGGACATGTTCAATCCCGCCATGTCGAACCGGCGTGAAAATTCACAAAGAATCGCACAGGGCACGGTGATGACAAGAACCCAAACGATGGATCGGATTTTTGGATCGAGTTCGGTGCTACTGAATCCAATTGCGATGAATGTCAGAGCAGTCAGAAGTACGCTTGAGTAAAGAAGAGTGGTGAGCAGTGATGCCCCGGCGTAGGACCTGGGATTCATTCGCTCCGTGACTCGGGAGCGTAATACTGTGTATGGTGTAGATATGAGCGACTGCTGTACACCGCGGGAGAAAATGACGACGCTGATTGCAAGTGAAAACAAACCAAGCCCCTCGGACCCACATGCTCGTTCAACGATCACGATGGTCACAAAACTTGTGCCGCTGACAATCAATTGATCCAGCATAGCCATTGCCGAGCGTAGCTTTTTTTTGTTGACCCAAGAGGGTATTCGCTGTGCTGTGATCCATCCGCGTGATTTGTTTTCAGGCGATCTTTGATTTCGTGTTGGAACCTGGCTTGACGTTCCTGGGAGTAATGCCCGAGGGCCAAGACGGATTCCCTGTCCGACTCCCAATCCAAGCATTGTGTAGAACACAACCGATTCGGATCTTACCGGGCCCATGAAGGAAGCCGAAAACAGGCTCCAACCTGCAAACCATACCATCACCAGAAACAGTAGCCAAAACAGGTTTTTCGATGTCTGATCAGCATTCTGGAGTTTTGTGAAGCGAAATAGCAGACTCGCGATAGCAATCGAAAAAAGAATCAACCCAATGAGCCCCGTGCCACTCAATACCTGAAGGTAAATGTTATGCGCGGTATGGTTGGCAAGCATTTCCCATACTTCCATTTCGCCAGCAGCACTGGTTAAAAAATAGCCGTGACCAGTGAACGGTGATTTGAGGTATTCATTCCAGACTTTGGTCCACATTTCCTCGCGACCGGACAAGGCCTTCAATTGCATGAGAGATTGGCCACGCATCATGTAGGACACGCCGATATTGCTATCTTTGGTCAAGGAGTGGAAACCGGGATCTGCGATCAGTTGAAACAGGATTGTTGCCGCACCTGCCAATCCAAGCCACGCACGACGAATGTTGTCACCGGTGAGAAACAGGCAAAGAGGGATGGTGACGAGAGTCATGCCCCATGCTGATCGGCTACTGGCCAGCACCAGGACAGTTCCATGAATACAGACTGATGCCAACAGCATCTGTTTTGACCATTTGTATTTCTGCAGGAATGTGCAAGCGACAGCGATCAGCAGCCCAAGTGATGCATTGGCAGATGCGGCTGTGGGGTGCACCAATCCGTCCGCGCCGGCAATCAACATGCGTCGGTCGAGTCCGGATAGGCCGGGGAAAACAACATGAATGATCAGCAACAGGACGCTGAGGAGCAGGAGTGCGTAGCAAAGGTTCTTCAGTACGATTTCGATACCGCCCTGTCTTGTTGCGATGAGGGCAACAAGGCACGAAATGATCAATAGGCTGGTTACACCTCCTGACTGACCAAGGGAGATGGACATGCGAGCGCTCCATGTGACGCTCAGAATTGCCCATCCAAGAAATAGGAAATAGGGAAAAAACGCTCTCAGGATCGCAAAGAGTGCCGGTTCTTCACGAACCAGACGTTGCGTCGTCAGAGTCTGTGCTTGCAGCCACTGCTGAATCAGGATCAAACTACCAAAGACAAGAACCGTTAAGAGGGTTCCAAGTTTCATCAACCCGATTGCGTCGATGCTTCCGATGCTGATGGGACTGTCGCGTTCAGGAAGTGTGATCGCGAGCAGAGGAAAGAAAAACATCCCCACACGTACCACTCTCATCATCAACTGACTATCTGTCGTGGACAGTTGTGAGGTGGCCCGAGGGGGCATCAGTCTGGTTGGGATGGCCGAATCGATCACCACTCAGTCCTTTGACACAACTAACGTGGTAAGGTGGGTGGCGAATCAACGGAGGATGTCTCGACCTCGGTGTGGTTTGCCCCGGATGATGCCGCCTGGTTTTTTTTGACATCTTCGCTGGGCTGGTTTTGTAGAGAATCCGTTTCACCGTTTGTGGGGTTGGACAAGGCGTTACCCTGATCCGAATGTTCATGCTGCAATTCAGATTGGTCGTCCACGAGATCGTTCGGATTCACCGTCGCCGCGGCAGCCAGAATCTGTTTTCCATCCAGAAGAACCGGTAGGGTGAGTGCTAACATGACTCCCGCCACAAATCCCAACATCGCACACAGACGCTTATTAGGCGTTATCGGTCTCTTTTCGTAACTTGCCGGTTGTACAACGTTGATGCTGGTGATCTGATTTTCGTCCAGCACCTCATTCAGGCGTGCACGTTCAAGCAGGACAGCATTTGTTCGATTCCGTTCTTCCAGTACTGCAGCATCGCGAAGGAGAGTTACGAGCGTTTCCTCTTCTGAATTGAGTTGTTTGATGTCGTGGAGTAGTTGTTGCTGTTGCTGTTCGAGATTCAACAGCTTGTCTTTCAATGCGTCTGTCAACGCGATATCGAGCACCTGGTTTTCCCGTATCCGTTGGTGGATCGGATTAGCGCTCTGTTTGTACTGTTTGCGTTCTGCTTCCTGCGCGTTGACGATTTTCGACGCGTTCGCTACCTGTTCGCGAATCGTTTTGAGTTTAGGGTGATCTTCTTTGTATTTCGATTCGTACTCTTTTTCGAGTATTTCAAGTTGGTAGAGCACGCCTCGCATCTGATTTCGAGCATCACTTGCAATACCGCTCACTTCCTCAGTGGTGAGTTCTTCGACCGAGTTTTGTAGAAGTGTTTTGTAGCTTTCGGCCCTTGTTTTCGCTTCAACGAGACCCGCGGCTACATTCTGCATCTCCAGTTTTACGTTTTGCAGTTGGCTTTCGAGGATTTTTTGCTGGCCTTCCAGAGTAACGAAACCTCCGGTGTTCTTTGCCTTGCGTATTTCCGAGTGGATTTCGGTCAGTTTCTTCTGCAACTCCTCATCTTGGGAAAGCAGGAAGTCGTAGGTTCCTGCCGTGCGATGCACCTTTGCATGATGCTGAAGATAAGTGGATACCCAGGTGCGAACGACTTCCTGGGCCAATTCGGGAGTCTTCGCTTTGTAGTCAATGCTGATCAAGCTCGATTTGCTTGGTGCGGAAATGTTCAATCCCTTTTCGAGTGCTCTCACAGCTGTTTCGTTTTCGGGGATTGGGTCGATGGAGCCTAGCTTTGATTTGATGTCAGAGAGAAAACTTGAGGTGTCTTCCTCGGCAACATCCTCTGCTTTCGATACTGCGGAGGGTTGGTCTGGTACTCCCCCACTCAGGATTTTCGAAGCGCCAATCTGTTGCACGACCTCCTCAAGGATTGTTCGGCTCTGCATGACACCAATGGCGGTTTCTACCTCATCCTCCCGAGTATGGATTGGTGCAATGCGTTCTCCCGTGGCGGTCGTGACTGGGTCCAACGTTCCGTTTTCATGGCCGATGCGGAGCAGTAGACGGGATATCGAACGGTATTCACGTGTCCCAAAAAGAATGATGTAAACCGTGAGCAAACCAACCGCACCAAACGCGATTCCTGACAGGAGCCAGTGGCGTTTCAGGGATGTTAACCATTGAGAGAGGGAAATTACCATCGTTTCGCTTCATTGCTGAGATTGGTTGGTCCTCAAATCCGGTAGATGCCGGTGCTGAGTCTTCGAGGCATATCTACTTTCCAATCTTAATTTCAGATTCTGTTTTTCCTTGATGCCGTTGGGAAAAATATGGGCGATTCAGGTACTCTTTTCCGGAGACATGCTCTGCCCGAACTATTCCTCAAAAACATCACGTCCAAAGTGGGATTCAACACGGGTGGAAGAGGTTTTATCGTATGCGCGGTGCAAATGCCGGGATTGACCGCTTTCCGTTTGAACCGTTTGAGACTAGGTGGCTGCATTACGGTGACCTGGTGCAATCGCTTTTATTGGTACAATCGTTACTCTGTCTGGGACGGTGTAACGTGAACTGTCGCTTGCAGATCCGGTGCGATGAAGTGGGCGTAGAAGTGAGTGCTTCAGGCAATTGGGGTGGAACCGGTTGCGGTCCTTGCGATGGTGAGCGCCGAGCTAACGCGGCACTTCACAAAAGGTGGGCGGCATTCATGCGGAGAGAGGTTAGCGTGGTTTCCGACCGTTTGTGTGCGACGCAAGCGAATGCTTCATTCGTGATCCGTTTGAGTGGCAATTGCTTTCAAGGTTCATTTGAAAGTGTTTTTGTGCTGCTGAACCTGGTTGTGGTGTGGCAAGATGGCTACGGCATGATCGCAGGGTGAGAGTGTAGACTAGGCGCCCGCGCTCAATGTGGATTGATCCGCGGTATTTGGATTTTGGGTGTTTGACAGTTAGAAAGTTGATTGACATGCGTTTTCGAGTTCTTGCGTTGGCACTTGTTACTTTTTGGCCGGTGACTGCATCAGCGGCAGAAATCGTAATTGTGGATTCAGGGGAATTGCCGAATGTTCCGCGCAACTCTGGTGGATGGACTCTACTTGAATCTGGGAATTCGAAGGGACAGATATTTACGGCAAAAGAGGCCGTGGCTTTGAAGTCGCTTACGTTAAAAGTAAAGGACGTTGCCGCTGCAGGTGATATCCGCGTGCAATTCATGCCGGTGCAGGAGGGAGTCCCCGGGGTGCGCCTGCTGCGGGAGCAGAATGGAAAACTTCCGGTGTCAATGGAAGATAATCAGTCGATCAGAATCACGTTCGATATGCCACTGGATTTGGAAATGGGCGAATACGCTTTCATCTTGTCAACGGAAAGTGCAAAACTGAGATTCGCGTTGGGTGAGGTCCATCGTGGCGGAAGGTTGATTCGAAAGAACAAAGCGACGAAAGGAAAATGGCTTGTTGGAGCGAGTCGTACGGGCGGTGACTTCGTGTTTGCCTTGGCGGGACTCCCTTTGGACGAGTTCCCGTCGGTGGAGGGAGCTAAATCACATGCAGGCAATGGAACTCAAGAGAGAAGAGAAGCGAGGGTTTTGACGCGTGATAAGAATCCAGGCTACTCTCCCATCAAGCTCAGCGAGAATCGCGAACAGCCCAATATCATTACTGTGATGGTGGATGATCTTGGTTGGAACCAGATCGGCGTTCCGCGCGCAACAATGGGCAGTAACGGACCAGAGTTCCTCACTCCTCATTTGAAGCGTCTTGCAGAAGAAGGCTTGTGTTTTACAAACGCCTATGCACAGCCCAATTGTGCACCGACTCGGGCCGCCATGCTATCGGGACAATATCCTGGACGTGCGAATAATGGAGTTTACGTTGTTGGAAACTTGAATCGTTTTGGCAAAGGTGGCGTTTCTCGCGAGGAGGCGAAATTTAAAGGGCCGCCTCAGTCCGAGGATGTTGCTGCTGAAGCGATCACCGTTGCAGAAGCGCTGAAAGCGAATGGTTATCGAACTGCGCACATTGGGAAATATCACGTGGGTGGACATCGCGGCAGCGATACACTTCCCGAAAATGTTGGGTTTGATATCAACATTGGTGGTTATACGCAGGGGCATCAGCCTGTCTGCTTTGCCAGTGAAAACAAAGAAGGAAAGTGGCTTTTTCGGGGACTGGGTCGAGGCAATTTCGACAGGTTTGCCCAACCGTATGACATGAAGTATCTGAAACGGTATCAGCTTCCACCGTCGCTTTCGGGTAGCCCCAAACACATCAGTGATGCGGTAGCGGATGCGATGGATGAAACGGTGGCCGCGTTGGCGAGTGAGGGAAAACCGTTTTACTTGCAGGTTCATCCTTATGCGGTACACGGACCAGTTCGTTCACGGCCTGATCTGAAGGCCAACGCACAAAACGATGAATTCTATGGGTTTGTTCAAAGCGTGGATTCCATCATTGGTCGATTGATGACGGTGATGGAGGATCCAAATGGAGACGGAGTAAGGGACGACAGTATCTCACGAAAAACCGTGGTGTTCTTCACTTCGGACAATGGTGGGACCCACAAAACAAATGTTCCATTGAGTGGCACCAAGGGAATGTTTACCGAAGGTGGGATTCGCGTTCCGTTGATCGCTTGGTGGCCAGGTAAAATACCGGCAAAAACTGTAACAGGCCGGATGGTGCACTCTGTGGATTATTATCCCACGTACCTCGAACTCGCAGGGTCCCGATGGATACCAGCGGAAGATGTTCATCCATTGGATGGAATCTCATTCTTGAATTCCCTGCTTGATCCTGAAATTGCAGACCGCGGAAAACCGGTTTTCTATCAGTTCCCAGGTTACCTCGATCAGCGTGCCGAGCCCTGTGTGGTAGTGATGGAACAAATCAACGGGGCCCAGTACAAATTGATCTATCAATACGAAGCAGATCAGTGGTCGCTTTACAACATCACGCAAGACGTATCGGAATCGAAGAATTGTCTTGCTGATGAACCGGAGACAGCTTCCCGTTTGGCAAACTCTGTGCGTCTGTGGCTGCAGCAGAAGCACCCAACCTGGAAACCAAAATTCCCGATTGTGAAAGACACGGGCGCTCCTGCTGAAATTCCGAGTTTGTAGATTCGAGGTGATCCATTTCAGGCGTGTCTGCAACTTTGGAAGTTGAGCTCCATCGGGAAACAGATCTGGGGATACTTTTCGACTGCAAGGATCAGGGAGGGTTCGCGATTGCTAGCGTCGCCCACGATCATGTTTTAAGGTCATCATGGCATGCTCCCAGTGGTCAGGCATGTCGATCGATGATGCACGTTCACTTATTTTTCCATGCTTGCCAGATATTTTCATGGCGAGTTTTGTGTCGCGGTCGTAGGCGATCATGTAGTAAGTGAAGTCTACACCCCGGAAGGTCTCTTTTTCAAAGAACTTGAATAAGACGCCGGGCATTCCGTCCACTGAAAAAGAGTTTGGCTGTATATCGCCTTCCACAGTGTGCTTCAGTTCCGGAATCCGCTCGATGACGGCTTCCTGATAAGTCTTCGGTAGCTTTGGTAGATAGAGTGAGCCTTTGTTTTCATCCTTGATGATCACGAAAGTCAATTTGCAGGCATCTGGACCAATGAAGTTGTAAATGACCTCATCTTCGTCTGCGACGCGCCGGGTCTTTTGTCCGAAGCCATCAGGTAGGACCATCGAGTAACCCTCGTCAAATGACGTCTGGACCGGTTCCGCGAGATCCTGAATTTTGTCCTGTCCGTCTGATAACTCCGGGTTCGAAGGGTCAGAGAAGTATCTGCTGAAAATGAGTGTTACTGTGATCAGGATGAGCAGGAATCCAAAGCACAGGATCGCGGCGATGGCGATCGCGTTATTGGTAATCTCGTCCTTTTTAGGCTCCAAAGAGTGGTGTCTGTAGGGCTGCACATCTGGTCTGTTTTGCATGGCTCGGCGCAAGTGGCGGGATTTATAAATGAATGCGAAATAGCCTTCCGACCGTAAATTCTCGTATTGGAAAATCGTACCTGATCTGCACGGTTGCGCACGAGGCGATTGTGCAAAGTGGATGAAAGGATGTTCCGGACTTCTCCATGAAGGATGGGATACACCAGTTTTGCGTTTAAGAGGGGGGGCTGAGACCGTTCCCTTTTCGCCGGTGTTCATTGCGTTTGGAGACGTTCATGTGCTGTCTAGCTAGCCATCGGAATATATTTGGGTGAGTGGCGAGATCAGTTTGAGGTTCCAGATGATTCATCAAGGATCGGTATCAGCATCGGATTGATTCATCCCATGGTTGGACATAGCGGTGGATCCGAATTTCGGTTCATGCTTGTATTTCTTGGGACCTGCCATATCGAGTTTGGCATGCGAAGGTGCCACACTCAGGTTCAGTTTTACCGGGCGATCGTGGTGGAACCGTATGCGCAAAAAGCGTTCGGTGGTTGAAACGGTTTTTTCACATGCAAAACGTGGTAGCGTCCAACAGGTTTTGGTAACTTGTTTGAGCTGCGGTTTCGGAACAGCATTACAAACTCGGAATTCCTCCACTCGAAAGCTTGTGTCCCCGGAGAAGCTATGACCTCTTATGTTCCTTCATTGCCAAGAACGCTCTGCTTTGGCGGGAGTGTGTTTTCCTCTTTTGCTGTCGCAGCTTTGCTGTGCTTTTCTATCACCAACGCGGGCTTTGCAAACGCCAAGGATCCCGAATCCGGGGACTTGCCAGTCAAATTGACGAACACGGGTGAAGAGGTGAAGGTCAAAATCGGTGGAGAGCGGTTCACGGATTTTGATTATCGCGGTTATGGAAAGCCGATCCTGTATCCGATTTATGGGCCTGGTCAGGTTGGCATGACCAGAAACTGGCCGATGAAGGAAGGTGTGAAAGGTGAAGCACATGATCATCCGCACCACAAGTCCATGTGGATTTCGCATGAAATCAGCGGCGTTGACTTTTGGGGTGAAAGTGCAGGGAAAGTGATCACAGAGAATGTCGAAACAGACTTCGTTGGGCAAAAGAATGTGCTGCGTTCAACATCGGTATGGCGGAAGAAGTCCGATGATACGCCGATGCTCACCGATCAGACAACTTTCTGGTTCGGGGGTGATGAAGAAAGCCGATGGATCGACTGTCTCATTGTGTTTCAGGCGAATTACGGCGACATACAGTTTGACGATACCAAGGAAGGTCTGTTCGCGATTCGTACTCATCCCGATCTTCGGTTAACGGCCGCGCCGAACCGTGGCGTTGACGAGGTTTTTGGGACAGCGGTTAACAGCGAGGGGATCACCGGTAAAGCCATCTGGGGGAAGAAGGCCAGGTGGCTGCTGTACAAGGGAGAGATTGACGGTCAACCGATGAGCATCGCGATGTATGACCATCCTGATAATCTGAGACATCCCACGACGTGGCATGCGAGGGATTACGGCCTGGTCACGGCCAATCCGTTTGGGATGCACCACTTTCTTAAGAAAGAGAAAGGTGCAGGCGCGTTCAAAATTGCAAAAGACGACAGTTTGAAATTGAAGTATCGTGTCGAATTCTTTCGCGGTGCTGTGTCGACTGAGGATGTTGAAGCCAGGTACCAGCAGTTTGCCAAAAAGAAACTTGCTGAGCCAGTTGCGAAGAAATAGTAGCCATCAGGCACGGTGGTTAGACCGGTTGAGTGGGCGCCGCGTGATTAAGGTGTTGATGCAAAATTTCTGACAGCAGCCGTGCGTTACGTTTAATAACGTCTCCGCCGTTGTCTGAACGGCAGCAATACCTGTGGATCAATGCTGTAGCTATCTTTGGGCGGACTCGCTGCTAAGGAATCGTAATTGTTGGGTAAAGTAAGGTTCGCACGGAAAAGCTCGGGTCTGTCTGACCAGATACCGGTTCATACCGTCCATTTTCAGTTTTCTTTAAAAAGAGGAGATGGTCGGTAACTTGACTCTGGACGTGACTTGGTGCTGAGTCATGTTTTTGACCTTTGTCATCTTTCCGCATCATGATCACGATTGCTTCTTTATCGAAAGAAACAAGTGTTGGGCCATCCTGGTACGGTGTCTTGTTATCCGAATACTTGAAGTGCAACACGTCAATTGTTTGGGTGGCACTCCCTTTCAGTACAGCGTTCACGTGAAACGTCGTTTTCAGTGCAGTGAAGCGTTCTGGAGCAAAATACTTTTCTTGCCATTTTTCGCTTGTAGGCACGGATGTTTGTACTGAAGCGATCACAACAAGGTGTGATTTTTCCAGGAGTTTTTGATAGGGCCAGTCTTCGACCCTCCGGGCCCACAGGTTCGAAACAGGTACGAGGAGTATCGCAAGCGACATCAGGGTGCGCGTAGAGAAGGTTGGGCAGAGTCGGATCATCGTGCTGTTGGTGACTGTAGTTGAAAAGGTAAGTGTTCGTGGTTCCGGCGAAGTAAATCCGTTCAATGATAGGTTTTGGTCGCAGTTAGTGATGCATTTCCCAAGTGGTACAGATTGGCATTCAAGGCTGGTATTGTTTGAGCATCATGCGCGGTACGGGATGCAGTGGATGGCAGGGGCCCGTTTTGAATTTCATCGTATACGGCGGATTTGCCTTTCCTTGCGGTAATCGGTTGGCGTGATTCCGAGTTCGCGTCGGAAAATCTCACACATCCGGTTTGCGGTTTTGAATCCAACGTCCCGGGCGATTTGCGCTATTCGGCGGTCACTTTGAACGAGTTCGCGTTTTGCCCTTTCAAGACGGACCCTTCGGATTTCGGTAGCAATCGGACTGTCCAGAAATTTACGGAACCTGAGTTGAAGTGTTCGCGTTTCAGCATTCACTGCACGGGAGACATCATGTTGGCCTATGTGACGGTGGCTGTTCCGCGAAATGTAGTCCAGTGCAGCAGCGACAAGTTCATCCTGAACAGCATGGAAGTCAGTGGACTCACGGATAACGAGGCCCGATGGTGAAAGCGAAAGTGGCTTCGAAGGAGCCTCACCACCTTCCATGAGGTGTTGCAACAGTTTTGCACACTCGTATCCAATCCGTTCATAACCAAATTCCATGCTGGTCATGGACGGGCTTGGATTCACACAGAGGTTTTCCTCATTCTGCCCAGCGATGATTGCAACGTCTTGTGGTACCCGCCAGGCACGTTCATGGCACATTTGCACAACCAATCTTCCCAGATCCTCGCCTCCAACGATCACCCCGATGGGTAGTTTCCAGCGGTCCATCCATGATTCGACCATTTTCTTGGTTCGCTGCCAATGTTCGAGACTGCGGGATCGGCTTTGTGGCGAATTTGCCGTGATGCAGTGATAGCCACTAGCCTCGATGATCCTTTGGAATTCTTCGACCTCCATTCTCTCACCGCGATTCTTGTAGGCGGTCATCGCGGCAAAATTCGAAAGGCCTCGTGAGAGAAAGTGTTCTGCCTTGATTTGGCCGCTTGCATTGAAGTCTGGAAAGACGCCTGGCAGTTTGTTCCACACCGGTGAACTGGCCCACATGTTGACGACTGGTATTTTCAGACGTTTCGCGCGTTCGGCAAGTTCGTGATTTGCACGTGCAATTACGCCATCATAGGGTGCTGGTTTTCCTCGCCGCTTTGGGAGCGTGTCGTGTGCGAATTCGTCGATAATCGAGTGCCAGCCGTTTTCCTTGGCGAATTGTTGTGTGCCCGCAAAGGTGCTCGCATGGCGTTTGTATGGCCACTGCAGATCGAGCATGATGGCAACACGTTTTGGCTGTTGGTTCATGGAAGTGACTGTTCTGAGCAGAGAGGTCTTTGAGTCGTGGCGTGCCGCCGTGCAGAAAGAGGATTCCGCGCTGTGTGGTGCCTTATGAGAGGCTGCTTGTATTGATTGACAGGAGAATGCTTTTCGGTTTCTCAGGAACGTGATGATCATGCACAAAATCGTGGATTGATTTCTCTATAATATCACACAACGGGCGTCATTCCTGGGTGTGTGCAGATCGGATTGTAAGGGTGATTATGATCGGTTAAGATGGCTGACATTCGTTTGTGTTTCATTGATTTCGGGTCCTGTCGTTATTTACTCATTGGAATTGGGATGATGCGTTGGCAATCATTGGGCGTTTCTGGAGTTTACCTTCCACTGGTGCATAATCCGGTGCGTTGGATTTGTCTGCTTTTTGCATTTTTGGCAATTTCAGGAAATATTCATTCTGCAGAACGTGAAACCTTCGTGGTGAAGGGCCGCAAGGGATTTGTGATCATGCCGCCGCAGGCCCAACGTGTCGCAGGCCCGGTTCCTTGGGTTTGGTACGCGCCTACACTTGGAAATCGACATCCGAATCGGGACGAACAGTGGATGATTGATCGCTTGCATGGTGCAGGAATTGCGATCGCGGGAATCGACGTTGGCGAAAGCTATGGCAGTCCCGCTGGAATTGAAGGGTACCAGAGCTTGTACCTTGAATTGACTGAGAATCGTGGCTTCAAAAAAAAGCCGGTTTTATTGGCACGTAGCCGCGGTGGATTGATGCTTTATGGATGGGCAGTAAAGCACCCCAATAGTGTTGGCGGTATCGCAGGTATTTATCCAGTGTGCAATATCGCCAGTTACCCAGGTGTCAACAGAGCGGCGTCAGCTTTCGACATGGAACCGGAGGAGTTGTCTGCTTCGCTAAAAGAGTTCAACCCAGTGGATAATCTTCGACCGTTGGCCAATGCCCGGGTACCAATTTTTCATATCCAAGGTGATTCTGACAAAGTGGTACCCCATGAAGCCAATACCGGACTTCTGGAAAAGCGGTATCGTGCTCTGGCTGGTCCAGTCCAGGTCGAGTTGATTCCGGGACAGGGACACAACATGTGGCGCGGATGGTTTGAGTCACAAAGTCTGACAGACTTCATGATCAAGCATGCGGTTCGGAATTGACTTTGGCGGAGTCGGTATCATCGCCCGTTAATCGAGGTAAGCATCCCCGCGGAACGTTGAGATCGGTGAAATGCTCGGGCGGTAGATTTGGTAATGGCGTTCAGTTTTTGGGAAATGCGTACGAAACTTCGGGAATAAAGACCAGACTCTGACTCATCTGGATGGTTCAGATGCAGATGTGGGAAGGTGGAAATGTGTGGTTTCAAACAAGAAGGATGTTTTTGTGGGAAGTAAGAGTACGGAATCAGGGAGCGTGTCTGTTTTTGTTTTCGTAGTGCTACTGGTGTGCAGTGCTGGGAGCGTTGACCAGAGCTCTGCAGAGGATTCCGCGCAGGATACGGCACGTCGGTGGAAAAAAGAGGTGGTGCAATCGACGGGCAGGGTTTCCGGGCAGGTAAATACTGTTGTTGCCGCCGATATTGATGATGATGGGCAGATGGACCTGGTTGGTTCATTTGACGGAAAAGTAGTGCTGTTTCGTGGGCCAGAGTGGGAATCAACCGAGATACTTGCTGAGATGCCGGCTGACCAAACGGGACGTATTGCGGCTCGGGGTTGCATTCACAGTGTGTTGTTGGACGTAGATCAGGATGGAGATCTGGATTACGTCGGCTCAAATCGCATGCTGTTTTGGTTGGAATGTCCCGAGAATCCTTTTGACGATGTCTGGGTTTGCCGGAACATAAGCCTCGATGTCAATGGCGCTCACTGTGTGATTACCGGGGATGTGAATGGTGATGGCAAACTTGATTTAATCGCCAATTCATGGCGAAGCGGGGATCAGAGCAGAATACCTGACTCAATCACCTGGTTCGATGTGCCGGAAAACCCTCGTGTTCAACGTTCATGGAGACCGGTGGTTTTCGCGCGTGGTGATGCGCCTGGGGGAAACCATTACATGGGATTCGGCGATTTGAATGGCGATCAGAGGCCGGATGTCGCTTGCGGCGCAAAGGGTGGACCACAGTTGCCCGGTGGTGAATGGTTCGCCTGGTGGGAACAGCCTCAGGATCCGGACCAGAGATGGATCAAGCACGTGTTGTCAGACAAGGAACCGGGGGCATCGAATATTGTTGCAGTCGATTTGGATGATGATGGTGTGCTTGATCTGGTTGCAAGTCGTGGTCATGGACGCGGTGTTCTCTGGTTCAAGGGTCCGGATTTCGAAAAACATGACATCGATGCGTCTTTGGATACTCCGCATAGCCTGGCGGTTGCGGATATGGATCAGGACGGAGACGTTGACATCGTGGCATGTAGCGCCAGCCTCACGGGACACGCTGTCGTTTATAAGAACGCCGGCAATGGAGAATTCATCCGGCAGGTGATTGATCAACAACAATCATCGTATGACCTTCGTCTCGTGGACATGGATAATGATGGTGATATCGATATCGTGGTTGCTGGGCACGACAGCCGTAATCTTGTCTGGTATTCGAATCCGCTGCGATGATAATCATGAACACGGTAGGGCCGACCCGATCGTGCGATTATTGAAACGTTAATGAGCGGCAAGGGCCTCGGTCCGCCCGCATTCTGGAGTTTTTTGGACTATATGGATCTGCAAATGAAACAGTCGAATCGACGCAGTTTTCTGAAAAAGACGCATTCACTCGCTGCTGCAAGTGCACTTGGGTACTTCACGAGCTCGCGTTCCGTTCGCGCTCAATCAGCGAATGATCGGCCGCGTTTGGCAGTCATCGGTGTTGGCGGCCAAGGCATGGGTGATGGGCGGAGAGCGCAGAATCATGCTGACATTGTTGCGGTTTGTGATGTTGATACATCTCATTCAGATTACGCAAAAGCTGGTTATACCCGACGCATGGCGGCGAAGGGCAAACAGGCGATGATTGATGTCTACGATGATTACCGTGCCATCATTGATCGTGATGATATTGATGCCATCATCTGTGGCACTGTTGATCACTGGCATGTAAAGATTTCCGCAGAGGCGATGAAATCCGGCAAGGATGTCTATTGTGAAAAACCTCTGACATTGACGGTCGATGAAGGCAGGATTATTTCGCGTGTTGCCGAAGAGACCGGAAAGATTCTCCAGGTTGGGACACAACAGCGATCAGATGAACGATTTTTGAAAGCGGTAGCAATCGCACACTCCGGGCGTCTTGGTAAAATCCGGAAGGTCACGGTTGGCCTGAATCACAATCCATTCAGCAAATCACTTCCCATTGTTTCTGCTCCCAAAACCCTGAATTGGGATCGTTGGAAAGGACCAACGGAGGATGTGCCCTACAGGTTCCTGAAAAACGGGAAGGCTGGTCAGACTCTGGTTCGCACCCTGGGCGATGGGAGCATTGACGCGTCCAACTGTCACAAGGAGTTTCGTTGGTGGTTACAGTACAGTGGTGGCAAGATGACAGACTGGGGGGCACATCATGTCGATATCGCACAGTGGATCATCAACCAATGTGGTCCGGGGCAGGGCCCACTCATGATTGAACCGATCATGGTTCAGACGCGTGTTCCCTTTGATGAACGGGGGAACCCGACTTTGGATGACCGTTACAATGCACCGCATCGATTTACCGTGCATGCGCATTTCCCTGATCAGATTCTCATGGAAATCACGAGTGAGGGCCGGAATGGCATTTTGGTCGAAGGAACACAGGGCCGAATTTTCGTAAATCGTGGGACCATCGCAGGAAAGCCTGTCGAGGATCTCGAATCAAAGCCATTGCCAGACGGATGGCTCGAGGAAATGTATGGTGGGCCATTGGTAGAGCATGTGAACAATTTCTGCGACTGTATTATCAATCGTGACAAACCTGCGTCAGATGTATGGACTCATGTGGCGTCAATCAATACTTGCCACCTGAGCAATATCGCGATTCGTTTGAACCGGAAAATACAGTGGGACGCGAAAAAGCAGGCGGTGGTTGAAGACGCCCGGGCGAACGAAATGTTGGCGCGCGACTTCCGATCCGGATACGAGATTGAACTTTAGTTCAGCCTTGAAGGAGACGGTCATTTCAGATTCACTTGATCTCAATGTTTACCGCCTGAATGGCGGCATGTCCTGATTTGCGAAACGGCCTCGGCATGGGTTGTGCTCGCTGGTGTTCATCGATGGTACGGCAACGAACGGTGTAAGAACCGGGTTTCAGGCCCGGGTGCAGGATTGCCCAGTGAGCCTTTGCCAATTTGATCGGCCAATCGATTGGTTCTCCATCAGCCGAGAAACCGAGCGTGGGGATGGCGATCCGGTTTTCAGGGAGATCACCACCCCATTTTTTGGGAGGTCCCAGAAGTTCAGCGTCTTTCCACGGAGCTGTTTGGAAATAACGATCGTTCTCCGGAAGTGGTTCGTCTTTTGGATGAATCCATACTTGCACCTTTTGGAGGCCAGCCAACCCCACCTGTGCCCAACCTGTCAGCGCAAGCGGTTTGTTTGCAGAGTGCTGCGAACTGATTGGAAACAGACTGCAAAACGTTTTGATTGGGCTGTCAATGTCGTTGTTTTGCTCGGCGTAGGTATCGTTTGCATGCGATAAGTTTGATAACACAATCTGCTTGAGCCATTTGATACTTTTGAAGCCATAGGCTTCCGGTACCACCATCCGGACAGGGCCGCCTCTCTCCGACGTTAACCATTGTCCATTCAGTTTGTAACAGAGAATGACAGGTGGCACCCCGCCGGGGTCTTCAAGCACACGGTTTACGGACAGCGAGCTACGAAACATCTGCTTGGGATCTTCGTTGTGGTAACCATGGTAGTGCACACGTCGCAAGTCTTTCACCGGCTGCGTCATCCAGAGGATTTCTCGCAGGGGAACGCCTTCCCAGATTCCCATTCCAAGTGGGCAGCCAATGTTCAGGCAGGACATGACTTTGGGGAATCTGACAGAGCGTGTTTTGCCAATCTCAAGAAGGGTTTTGAAGTCCAACGCGGTACCCGCTTCAATTGACAGTGGGGAACGTAATCTGGCTGGGTATTCTGGATCACTGATCACTTCAAGTTTCCAGCTCTCACGCGTCATGCCTTTTTCGCGTTTGGTGGATTCTGGTAGTTCATGTGGGAGTGGTGTCCCACGTGATACATCACGGAAGTCATCCTGCTGAGTCAACCAATCTTCGATTTGGTCGACAGCTGTGTCGAGATCCGAGAATGCTTCAGAGTCCATCGACAACAACGGGTGGCCTTGCATGGCCAACGCGCCAGTTGCACCAAATTGGATGAAGAAACGACGCGTTATTTTCCGATGGTATGCGATCAGGTCAATGTTCATGGTCATTTCCAGATACCAGCACAAACGTAGAAGGGTTTCCGCACACCATTGCATGGTGCTGCGGCTTGGGTTGAACGATCGCGTTCATATTACTGCATTTGTGCCGGGATCACCAAAACCATCGATGGTGGCGATTTCCAAACTCAGAGCGTCCAAATTGCTTTTTTCACCGGAAGTTGTGATTTCATGTTTTGTGGGCGTCAGCTTTTCACCCCCGGCATATCCATGATTGTCGGACAGCGCTTTAGTCTATGTGCTGCCCTAATCAACAAGCCATTCGATAATGTCGCGATTGTCGATTCGCAACAGAAAAAGGAGCCCAATCCAGAGGCAGAGGGTCAAACACGCGAAAAGGAGCCGGTTTCCGAATGCACGTCGAAGCACGAAAAACTGGGAAAAGATTCCCCCGAGTGCAATAATGGGGGATATGCCCACAATTACCAAGACAAATTCTGCACGACCAGCACCCACCGTGGTCACGAACTTTGGGTCATCAAGCATTGGACGCGGCGCGTGCCCCAGTTCAAAGTAAGCCAGCAACCAGATTCCGTTGTAGCAAGCGAGGACGATGAGAGCGTAGATCCATGCTCCCCAGGCAAGCAAAAATTCCAGAGGCCTCGGAAACGGTGATGTTTTATCCTGCGGATGTTCGCCGTTTAGCTCGTTGAGTTCATTTGGCTGGTATGGATTTGGCATTCTTGGTGGAAATTGGAAAAAGGGTTCGACGCGAGCAGGATTCCATCCTGACCGCAAGGTTCACCTTGCTAGTTGGCGTTGAGTGATTTCTGCGATTGCTTTTTCTCCTTTTTGCGTTTCCCGCCTTCTTCAGAACGTCCACTCTTCCATAACTCGATTTCATCAATGTCGTTCGGCATTCTAGGACCATCGGTGCTGCGTCCGCGTGATACGTCCTCTCGCAACATTGTGAGTAGTTTCTCAACAACTTCGGGACTCTGTTCCTGCAAGTTGGTTGATTCACCGATGTCAGCGTGCATGTCGTACAGTTGGATGTCCGCTGAGGAGGGAGCTACATCCTTTTCTCTCGGCGCGGTCCAGCCTCCGGATCCACGCGCCAGGAGCAGTTTCCAGCGCCCGTGCCTGTAAGCAAAATGTCCACTGAAGGAATGGTGGATGATTCCGTGTCGAGTTGAATTGATTTTCCTGCCAAAGACGGCGGGAAGAAAACTGACACTGTCTTCTGCGGCGTTTGGTGGAAGGTCACGTCTGGTGATATCTGCGAGCGTCGCAAACAGATCGGTGTGACAGATGGTCTGAGCACATTGGGTTCCCGGGCTTATCTTGCCGGGCCATCGGATGATGAAGGGAACACGATGACCACCGTCCCATAAATCAGCTTTTGAACCTCGGAGGTTTCCGCTGACGCGATGTCCATTACTGGCAAGGCTTTTGATGTCTGCGGCTTTTGAACAACCGTTATCGCTGGTGAAAATAAGAATCGTATTTTCATGTTGACCGATTTTACGCAGCGTCGTGTTGATTGCTGAGAGTACGTGATCGGTTTGCATGACGAAGTCACCATAGTCCCCAAGTCCACTTTTGCCCTGCCATTCCGGACTTGGAACAATCGGCGTGTGGGGAGAACCCAGGGGAACATAGAGAAAAAACGGTTTGTTGTTATTTTGACGCGATTCGAGATAGTCAATGGTTTTCTGCGTCAAGCGGGGAAGCATGTTGCGAACATCGTCATGCTCGATGACGCGATCATTCGCAATCACGGCCTCCATGTTCCGCGCATGATGAAAGCCGTGGAAATACTGGAACCCGCGGTGAAGCGGACCGTCCGGAATAAAAGCCCCGACCGGTGGCGTTTTGTGGTCCTTCTGTTTGTATTGCTTTCCGGTTTCAGGATTGACGTATTGGAAGTCGAGATGCCACTTGCCGATGATCGCAGTGTCGTACCCGCAATCTGTCAGGAATTTTCCGATGGTTGGGCGACTGGCATCAATCAGGCAGGGAGCAAAACCAGTCACCACGCCTTTCTGCAAACGTGTGC
The DNA here is from genome assembly GCA_012270065.1 of Rubripirellula sp. Taxonomy (GTDB): domain Bacteria; phylum Planctomycetota; class Planctomycetia; order Pirellulales; family Pirellulaceae; genus Rubripirellula. Next base: position 80,835 of record JAAXJB010000088.1, read on the forward strand.
GCCAGCTGTAACGACCCGTCAAAAGACCATATCGCGTGGGAGTACAGACGGACGAGCCAGAATGGGCGTCCGTAAACACCATGCCCTCTGCCGCGAGTTGGTCGGCATTTGGTGTGGGAATTTTACTTGTGTTGGGAACAAGACACTGCACGTCTCCATAACCCAAATCGTCACACAGCACATAGACGATGTTCGGTAATTGATCGGAAGCCGACGCCACGTTCCTTTCGACAATCCACAACATGCTGCCAATGCCTGCTACCACACCCAGCATGTTGCCAAGGATCAAACGGTACATGGCACCAACAGCTGTTTCCGGGTTTGTTTTTGAGGCTGGCATGCTTTACTTGTATTTTGTGCGGATAGATGCGGGCAAAGTGAATTATTTTTTGAGTGGAGTTTTCAGGAGGGTATGCAGGTATTTTGTATCTGCCGGTCCCTCGATCCATTTGATGGACTGTAGGAACTCGTCCGTTTTGATCACGGTATCAAGGAAGGCTTCCTGGTTTTTGCTCTCATTGAAGAAACCGTGCGGTTGTCCATCATAAATCCATAACTCGGATTGGATTCCCGCAGCTTTCAAATCAGCATCGAATTTCTCTGCCGTTGAGACAGGTATCAGGCTGTCCTTGGAACCGAGGAAAACGATTGTTGGCGGATCGTCGTCGCTGATGTTGTGGGCAGGCGAAATCGCTGGGAACCATTTTTTCGCCCGCGAGTGGCCGTATCCCTTCGGACCATTGTCGTAAACAGGGTTGAAGAGCAGCAGAGCGTTCGCCTTTGAACTGATTCCGGAGTCCTTTTCACCCGGGGCGTCCAACCCGTCGCAAATGCCAGTTGTTGCAGCTACATGGCCGCCGGCTGAGCCACCACCAGCTGCAATCCGTTCGGGGTCGATGTTAAGTTTTTTTGCATTTTTCCTCAGCCAACGAACAGCTGACTTTCCGTCTGCAACGCATGCGTTCGGTTCAGTATTCTGCCTGCTCTTGACGCGATAGTCGGCGACAAACGTGGCCATGCCGCGTTCCGCTAGATATCGCGCGTGTTGTTCAAATTGTGCAACCGACCCGCCGGTCCAGCCACCGCCAAAGAAAAATACCACAGCAGGTTTTGGAGAAGAGGATCCTTTTGCGGTGTCAAAACGATAGATCCAAAGATTGTCTCCGGACGCCTCTTTATAGATCTCTGAGGTACAGGGAGATTTGAAAGAATGTTTTTTAGTTTCTGCGTTTGCGATCGCAGGCAAAATCAAGCATAGGATCAGAGGGGCAGTTTTTTTCACAATCATGACGGGTGTTCAGCGGAGCGGTGGCCACAAGTTCTGGAGATCGCATTTGAATGCGGTTTGTCAGTCAACACTATAGTTGAGACATGAATAGTCCGGTATTGGCTTGGCCGATCCATCTGCTTTGGTGGAAATAAAACTGGATCAGGGCCGGTATCAGCAAATCTTCCAAGGTGCATAAGGTTGCGCATGAAGGAAGATCATGGCTGCGGCGCTGATTGTTCATGAATCCAACTGGTCATGCGTCTCAAAGGCACAAGATTAAAAGTTTCATCAATGCTCGCATATTCAATGGGAAGGCCCGTGGTGCATTTTTGAAACAAATGATTCAAACCCGGGTAAAGGTTGATCTCGACGTTGTGATTACCGGATTCCCTCAGAGTGTCTTTGATGACTGGGAGGTTCAATACAGGGTCAACCTGCAAGTCTTTTGTTCCATTGAGTGCAAGAACGGGGCATTTGACTTGTTGGAGCGCGGATCGCGGATCAATGTTTAGAAATTCACGCAGCCATGGAGTCGCTTGTTGAGGTAGTCCTTGCTTCACGGACTCAAGGATTTTTGGCAGGTCCTGTGAATCAGGGAGTGCAGCACGGAGTTGGTTGGCAAGCAATTGGTCGTTTTGATCTTCACCTGCCGAGATGAAAGAAAGGACGATTTCTTGGATCTTGTTCTGTTTTGTGATCTCGGATTCTGTGACGCCCTGGGCACGCAGCAGCAATGGTCCTTGACTCAGGATGATGGCCTTGCCATCCACCCCCGGGGCGGCCATGAGAATTAAAAAACCAACCTCTGGATTTCGCGCGGCAATCATTGGTGCCAATAGGCCTCCCTCGCTGTGGCCGCAGATGCCGATGAGTTTGTCACGCAATTCGTCGCGGTTTCTCAGGAATCTGAACGCTGCTTCTGCATCATTTGCAAGATCATGGGAAGTTGCCGAAGCAAAATCACCGGTTGATTTTCCAACGCCTCGGTCATCATATCGAAAAGTTGCAATTTGATTTCGCGCAAAATGATCAGCAATGACGCCAAAAGGCTGATGATCGAAAATCGTTTCATTTCTGTCTTGAGGGCCTGATCCTGTTATCAGAACTACCGCGGCTTTTACGTTGCCCGCTGGTATTGTCAATGTTCCTGCAAGGGTCACGTCCGTATCTGGAACCCGGATTGAAACAGTTTCAATTTCATATGGAAACGGCGGTTTTGGGGTTTGAGGGCGACTTGGTTTCTTGCTCGTTGTTTTGGGTTGAACTTCCAGGTTCGGATCCTGTCGATTGAGTTCCAACGGTAATGAGATGATGCCCTGTGTCCATTTTCCTTTTAAAACATCGCTTGATTTGTTGTCATATCTGCCAACGAAAGTGGCTTGCAGGGCAGGGATGCGAAATGTGATCTCACCGTCGGATGCCATTTCCTTCAAAACGTGGAACCCACCAGCCTTCTGGGTAACGCTGGTGAAATAGAATCGACCGTCATCAAGCTCGATGATTGAAAGTTCCAGTTTCTGTACGATTGCGTTCAATGTTCCATTGAAAAGGTTGCGGATCTTTCGTTTCGGAACGGCAGTCACCTGCTGAAATGTTAGTGGGAGTCTGCTGCCGCGCTGAATCCAGGTTCCATCAGTCTGCTTGCACGAACGGCCCAATTGTGATTCGTAGACAGCACGCGTGGATGGAAGTTTAAAGTTGAACTTGGCATCGTTGAGTTGGATTTCGGAAAGTTCAAACTGTCGGTTTCCTTCGTCGAGGCTTCGCAAGATACCCGACGGTGGTTCAGTTTCATTCATTATCTCCAATACGAAGCGGAAGTCGCGAGATTCGGTTTTCAGTGTTCCATACCAGAGATTTGGCTTGGCGCCAGCGTCTGCCGTATCCGTTACGCTGGGAGGTTGCTGAGGCAACGGAGTTGCGTTGGCTAAAACTCCCATGGATGCTGATGCTGCGGCGAAAAACCCGGTCAGGATGAAAAGATAAAGCCTGTGCATGCCGTAACTCAGGGTTTGGGGGCGGATTGTTCAACCAGCGCATTATGTCGCTGCTGAGCCGGCGATGCAAAGAACGCGGGTTTGAAATGACCGTTCGTGTAAATAAAAAAGGGAAGCTGTTGCTTCCCTTTGTGCGTCATTGCTTGCTTTTACTTGGCTTGTGCAGCTTGCGTTAATAGTCTTCGATCACTTCCTTGCCGTGTCGCGTCGCCAGTGCGTCGTAGACCTCCGCGTCGATATGTTCGGTGATTGCTCTGACCGAGCCATCGCACAGGGCAAATTGGCATAGACCGGTGTGGGGAGCCGCAAGACCCTTGTCGTCGCCGTCCAACTGGTTTGGGCGGAATTGTGTCTCGAACAGAACCATGTGAGCATGATCGTCTGACAACTCATCAATGTCGCGAACTGCTGCAATCCACGAATTTTCGAACACAGTGTGTCCACCAGCAGTTGGCTGGCTCTGCGGAATTGGCCCGTTGTGCCGTTCACCGAACGCAAGTGTATTCGCCAAACCGTCCATCACGGCGGATACGCGCAAGCTGCTGTTTCGGAAGAACACCCCGCGACTGGCAAGTGGCGTTGCGTCAAGGTTGATGTTGTCACTGGCCGGTCCCCAGTTGGCTGCGTAGCTCGCAGCCGCATAACGTTCCTCGGGTGTCACGCTTTCATCACGGTACACATATGCCTGTTCCGAATATGTGTCGCTGGGACACAGGAATACTGGCAAACTGATGTCGCGGGCAGCGCGGTTCGGCTCCGCCCAGATGGGTACCTCATGGTTGATTTTTTCCGCAACAGAACCCTGTTCCAACTGGGGGAGCATCGCAGCTGCCCAGGATAGCCCCATATGGTTGGCTTCCTCGAGTGCGCTGCCCCGTGGACCGTACTTGTGCAGGTAGCCGGACGGGAAACGCTTAAACGCTGACTCGTAATTATGCAGAGCCAGTGACAGTTGCGCGAGGTTATTCTGGCACGACATTCGTCTTGCTGCCTCGCGTGCTGCCTGGACAGCGGGCATGAGCAGCCCCACCAGAATTCCGATGATCGCTATCACGACAAGTAATTCCACCAAGGTGAAGGCGAGTCGTCTGTGATGTTTGGCGGCCATGTAAAGTGTTCCATGCTGAAGTGAGTTGGGTGAACCTTGGCGGTTCGCGGTTGGTTGCCGTCACTGTAGAGAGACGGAAAGTTCACCATTCTTCAAGTATAGCTCCTCGCGGGGGATAAATCTCGATGTTTCAATGGTCAGTGCGAATACGGAAATGTGAAGCCGGGAGGTAGTTTCTGAAATCTGTTGGCGGATCTCTGTTGGTACCTGCTGCGAAAAGCAAAAGAATGGAGAATCTGGCCCCTCTCGTCGGGGGGCAGGCTTCTTCACGCAGGTGATTTTGGTTGGTTCCTTTCCGCCGATACTGAGTTCGATTGTGATTTTGTCGATTGGTTCACCCCAGTAGTCCCATCCGCGTTCTTCGGCTTCTGACAGTAGGCAGAGATTCAGTTCGTTGGGAAGCCCCGAGAGAACCTCAAGATGAAGGCCTGGGGGGATCAAAGTGCTGCTTCCGGGGCTCTGCCCGGGGGTTGCGAGTCGACGAAGGCTCACAATCGTGCCATCGAGCGGTGTTTCTGAATGGCGGTGGGCATGGCCATGTTGATGCTCATGGCCACCAGTGAAGCCTGATTCATGTTCATGGTCATGAACTTGCACACCGTCATGGACGTGTCGATGTGCATGCCAGAGATCACTTTGGAGATCTGTTGAGATAGCCGTGCCGGAGTTGACCTGATCCGGATCTTGAGGTGGCTCTTCATGACAACCTGCGAACAGAATCACGCCGAAAATGAGGTAGTGGACGTCTTTCATGATGTCTGTCGTGTCGTTGCTAGTTGATCGCTTTCCGATGTACGTTTGCATTGAAGAACGTCACAGTCGCACTTTAGGTCTTTGAACAGAGTTTACCGGATCTCAAAAAACAACTCCACAATCCGACAGACATCAACGCAAAGGCGGGGATATACAGCCACCACCAGAAACCGTTGGGGCGAAATTCGATTAGTGCTTCGCCACCACCATTCAACCAGACTGCAATGGCTGGTTGCATGAACGTGATCAGGCCAGCCGCGGAACCCGCGGTGAATGTCCATACGCTCCAGGCTGGCATAGCCCGACGCTCGCACCCGAGCAGGATTGCTGAACCCCATATGGTGAAGAGTAATGCGATCAAAGCAGGGCAGATCCAGGGCCCCAGCCAGATCGTCGGAATCAGGAACAGGACATCCCACTCGTGCCAGTTGCGTGGCCAGCCAATCAGGACCTTCAACCAAGCGTAATACAGCAGATCCCAACAGCCGAAAACGAATACGAACGCCGCAAATTTCCGAGTCCATGTCGTGTGCCCGGCGAGCAGCGCTACGACGATCAGCATGACAATGGTGGACGCTTCTCGAGCCAGTTCGAGGCGAGGGTCATAGACGCTCAGAAAATCCAATGGAAAGATATCAAGTGGATTCTCGGGGTAATACAAACGCCGCATGTAGACCACAACCGCTGCTTCCAGCAACGCCATCGCGGCGGCAAACAATGCAAGTAAGTAGTATTTGGATCGGTTACTCATTGCATTTGAATGGCGAATTTGAATGGCGAATTTGAATGGCGAATTTGAATGGCCGGCCGTGGAACCGGAGACATGGAGCGATCATAAATGGTCACCAATTGTCGCCCAATGATGATGGACAAGCTGGTCAGATGGACTGTCTGACCCTAATCCCAGCGAATCATCGCAGGGACGCCCAGTCGCCACCGTTCCCAGAGCGAGATTGGCTTTCCCAAATTTAATTCTCTGTGGGCTGATGGGCTCGACTTACCATTGGCCCGTTCACGATACGCTGGCAGAATAATCGCTGCAATCGGTACAGTTGTTAACAGCCTTTGTCACATGTTTTCCGTTTCTCTTGACATACACGCTGTGTGACCTAGGCTCCCCACAGAGGTCCATCGGTTACGTTGCATGGGGCGTAAGACTGCACAGTACCGATTGGCTTTGTTGCGAGTTGAGTTGAGCGTCGACACAAGAGCCACATTGCAAGTGGTCTGCTTCGACGTTGTTTTGCAAGCATTCGTCAGCTTTTTGCAAGATCCATTACGAGTGGGCATCGTATGAAGACCTTATTTTCACGGATTATCAATTTTCTGATTGATGAAGATGGACCAACATCGGTCGAGTACGCCGTCATGCTGGCGTTGATCGTTGCGATGTGCATCATGGCTGTCAGTACCATTGGCACCGAGGCATTTGCCAAATTTTGTGATGTTGCTATCGCACTTGGTAGCTAGGTCTATCGTCGTGCTCCGTAGCTCCTCGAGCATGCGACTAGGTGGGAACACCGTTTCTGGGTGGCAGCACAGTTTCATCCTGCATAATCGCGTTCCGGGTTCAAATTCCAGCGTGCGATCGACACTGCTAATGTACTGCCGGTAGCAGTTGGTCTCTCTTCCAACGCCTGTTTCATGATTGTTCTCGATGCATCAATGCAAGTACGGTGGTCGTTTACGTAATGGCATGCATTGATACGTCTTGTTGATGTATCCATCGTTCAGCATCAGAAAAGCGATTGCCGCAGAGACGCCAGAAGGTCTTCGAAATCTGTGTTCATCGCTGGCTGTGCCTTTTGATTTTTCAAACCAGATGCCGTTCTCGGATTTTGGCGGACCAAGTCTGGCGGTACTCCAGTATGATGCATCTCGAAGATAATGGATGTGATGCGTGAGACAAGGCAGAGGGTTTCTGGCCGATGCTCAATCGTTTTTGTTAATTGGGGAAGTCGAAAAAGTAGATGGGATGTTAACAAATCAGAACGTAATCGATGAGGTCGCTGTCATCGTTCGCGACCGACTTGCCAATCAGGGTGCTGGGCACGGTTTTGATCATATAAGTCGTGTATGGAAGACCGCTTGTACTCTTCAGGCAAGCGTTGGGGGTGATCGCTTCGTGATTGAGTTGGCGGCGTTGTTGCATGATCTGGGCGATGCAAAATTTCACGATGGAATCGAACGCAGCAAGGAGTTTTCCATTGCGATTCTTCAAGACCTTGGGGTTGATCCTGACGTGGTAATACACGTCGGGACCATTGTCGACAATATTTCGTTCCGAAAACGCGAAACAGCGGAGCCGCTTTCGCTGGAGGGTCAAGTCGTCCAGGACGCGGATAGACTGGACGCACTCGGCGCTGTGGGGATTGTTCGGACGATTGAGTACGGTGCTGCTTTCAATCAACCGTTTTATGTGTCCAATCCGGAGCGGTCGCAGAAAACAGGCATCGGACATTTCCATGAAAAGCTGTTCAAACTGAAAGATTTGATGAACACGGACGCCGGAAAACAGATTGCAGAAGAACGCGAGAACTTCATGCGGAGTTTTATCGATCAATTCAAACAGGAATGTGGCGAATTGGTTTGAGCTGCGGGCCTTCACCGTTGAGCTTCTGCGAATTGGACGTATTCACTGTTGCTTGAACGTTTTATTGCAGAGGTAAACGGCCTGTGACTGGCGTTCATTGTTTTGCGATGATGTGTAAGTCTGGTTTAACGTTCCGAGACCAGTTTTCTGATTTGCTGCATGCCAAGCGGGACGCGATTTTTGGGTGCGCTGCGACCTGATGTCTTGAGTTCCTTCAGCAGTCTTTGTAACGCGGCTGTCTTCTCGGAGTTGGTGTAGTAGAGATTTGTTGTTTCACCAGGATCCCGGTCCAGATCATACAGTTGCCCGGGGGCATCAGGAGCAGTTTCAATCAGCGCGTATTGCTTCAATGGTGGCCGCTCATAATTGTTTCCACCCGAGCCTCGGTGATCGAGGTATTTCCATGATCCTTTTCTTATCTGGAATTCACCACGAAAACTCTGTGTTAGCAGATGCGGACGCACGGGGAGCGTCTCGTCCTGGAGCCCAAGGAGCACCGGCATCATGTCAAAACTGTCGGTTGCGTCGCTGTCTTGCAGGCGGTACCCAGTCATTGAAGCGAGGGTTGCAAATAGGTCAGTCGTGTTGATCATCTGTTTGGAGACCATTCCAGGAGAAACCACCCCGGGCCAACGAATGATCATGGGGACACGGTGCCCGCCTTCCCATCCATCCCGCTTCATCCCGCGATAACCACCCGAAGCGTCGTGTTGGTGATCACGTCGCATCCAGTCGACATGGAGTGTTTCAGCACCATTGTCAGCATTGAAGATGATCACTGTGTTGTCATCAATTCCAAGATCCCTGATAAGGTCAAGGACTCTGCCGACCAGGTCATCGAGTTCCCAGACAAAATCACCACGTGGGCCAGCCTTGGTCGCATTGTTGAATTGCTCAGCGGGTAAAACGGGGGCATGTGCAATTTGGGTTGAAAGCACGGCGAAGAATGGAATTTGCCTGTGCTTTTTTCTGTGGCTTTCAATGAACGCTTTGGTTTTCTGATAAAAGAGCAGATCAGCGTTCATGAAGTCGTACCCCGGTGACTTCCAGCCTTCATCATTATCCCAACGCCATTTACCACCCGGGTTAGGGAGTGTGCTGCGTTTGTGTCTCTGGCTGGCGGGTACGTCGACCATTCCGTTCTCGATGTAAACGTACAGTGGATCGGTGTTGGGACAGTTTGGTGTGACAAACGATTCATCAAAACCGCGCGCATTAGGGCCGTCGATGAGCGGCGTGCTCTTTTCATAGTCAATCAGGAGCGAGTTTTCGAATCCGCCTCCGAGTTGTTTGTTGTTCTTGTCAAACCATGTCAGACCCACATGCCATTTACCGAATACGCCGGTGCGATAGCCCATGGTCTTGAGCATCTCCGGCAACGTAAGAGTTCCCGGTTTCAGGTAACTCGGACCTCCGGGACCTTCAAATGCACCACCTCCACGCCCGGTTGAGCGATAGATCTGTTGGCCTGAAAAAAGTCCGTATCGTGATGGTGAGCAGATTGTTGAGGGGCTGTGGGCGTCAGTAAACCGAATTCCCTCGCTTGCCATCCGGTCAAGTCGCGGTGTCTGATAGGCTGCGTTTGCGTTGTAGCACGAAAGATCTCCGTACCCGAGGTCATCGGCGTAAATGATGATGATGTTTGGTAGATCCTGGGCACAGGCAATGCTCGTCGCACCAAAAAACGCGGGCAAGATGACCGTGAAGAAAAGAAAACCGCCTCGTGCTATTTGTTGAATTGCCCGGCCGTGGTATCTACTCGCGTCAATATTCATTTGTGGATCGTATGGCGACGTTGTTTTCGGAAGAACTTGAAAATCGATCAGATGGGTTTTCTGCCTGATGGTCCGCTTCGAGTGGGTTACGAGAGTCCATAGGAGCAAACTCACTTGCCCTGCTGCTGCCACTTTTTCATCAGTGAAATGTTTGCCTCTAATTCTTCTGCTTTGTGAGCGTCCCGGCTGCGTAGTTTTTCAACGTAGGGTTTCATGTCACTGTCGTACATGGCTTCACTCTCAGAATCCCGGCCATGGTCGTTGCTTGTTTGTTGCCACTGACCCAGAAGTTTCCGGAATTGCTTGAGTCTTTTCGTTTGATCAAGGTTGGTAGCCAGATTGTTGATTTCCCAGGGGTCGTCGTTCAGGTTGTACAGCTCTTCTTTTGGCCGGGTTTCTGCCATGATCAACGATTGCGCTGGATTCAGCTTTCCCTCGGCATACAACTGTCTTAGCACAGGCATGAAGGGTTTGGCGTCTTTGTAGTTGCTAGGCTGCAGGTAAGGTCGCTGGGGTAGGTAATTTCGAATGTATTTGTACTTGCCCTGGCGGATGCTTCGAATGTAATCAACGGTTTCGTCGCAGCGGTCTCGCGCGGACACCAGGAATGTTCTTTTTTCCGCTTCGGCATCGAAAAGTGATCGACCCTGCATGGATTCGGGTAATTCAATTCCGGCGAGGTCAAGGCTTGTTGCCGCCAGATCGATGTGGGCCACGAGAGCGTTGTTTCTTGTTGCCGATTCAGGCAGTGCTTTTCCCCATGCAACCAGGGGAATATGGATTCCTTCCTCATACAAAAACTGTTTTCCTCTTGCGTGGCTGATGCCATGATCAGTCAGGAAAAAGATGATTGTGTTGTTCAGGCAATCATCCTGCTTCAGGCGTTCAATGATGCGTCCGACCTCGATGTCCGTGTAATTCACGGAATCGAGATACGCGGCCCAGTCCTCACGAATCACAGGGTGATCCGGGTAATAGGGTGGTATTTCTACGGATTCTGGATCAATGGTGGTGGGCAATTCCGAACAGATCGCCTGATAGGCTTTCGCAATATTGCGGTGTTTACCGCCGCGTAATTGAACTTGGGCAAAGAATGGCTGGTTCGGTTTGCGTTTACGCCAGTCGATCCCGTCATACAAGTCTGAACTTTCATAATCAAAGTTGTAATCTTCTTTGCCGCGTCGCGAGACAGTTGCATCACTGTTGGTTGTGAAATATCCCGCTTCCTTGAAAAGTTCAGGAATCGTGCGCACTCCCTCGGGTAATTGGATTTTAAGTTTCCCCCGGGAACTGCGATGATGGTGTGCATTGATGCTCGTTTGATACATCCCGGTGATGAGAGCGGACCGGAACGTGGAGCAGACGGGGGCAGTGGCGTAGGCACGGGAAAAAACGATACCTTCCCGGGCGAGGCGATCAACGTTGGGGGTGGCAACAGAGTTTTCGCCCTGATACCCGAAATGACAGGACATGTCATCGACAAGAATCCAAACGATATTCGGTTGTTGTTGCTCATTGACTGACGATAACGAAGCAGCTTTTTCAGCGACTGCCATTGGGGCAGCTATGCCCAGGAGGATCAGGGTCGTGAGGAAATTTTTGGGCACAGGGTTGGGAGGAAACATGCGTTACGATCCGGAACAGATTTTTTTGAGGATATGAATTCGATGACGTGATGTGCGTGTGCCTCAATCGGGCTTCAGATACCTGACTCTCAGGTCTTTGGGTATTGGGGTGACATGATTGCGTTTGCCCCACTCTGTCCACGCATGATCCAGTTCCACAACTTTCTGGGGGAACTTCGCGGCAAGGTCAAACGATTCAGTTCGATCGATGCTCAGGTCATATAGTTCCCATGGGGCGTCATCGAACGCTACGAGTTTCCATTTGCCATGACGGACTGCACGATTTCCTTGATGCTCAAAAAATAACATCCTTTTTTGTGGCGGGTGATGCAGCATTTTCAGAAGATCAGTACCGGGCAGGCCCTGCGCACTTGGATTTTGGGTGCCTGATGCTGTTAACACGGTCGGGTAGATGTCAATCAGATGTGCTGGCAGCGTTTTGATGGTGCCGCCCGGAACATCAAGGCCTTTTGGCCAATGAAGAATTGCCGGTGATGTGATTCCCCCTTCATGATTGTAATGTTTGTACATGCGCCAGGGAGTGTTCGATGCGTTTGCCCATCCCGATCCGACGCTGTGAAAGGTTCCCTTAGTTCCCATCACATTCAAATCATCATCTTCGTGCAAGATATTCTGGTTGCTTGAACTGATGTCAAAGCCGAAGGGGTCCCATTCAAAACAGGCTCCATTGTCAGAGGTGAAGATGATCAGAGTATTCGAGAGTTCACCGTTATCTCGGAGCGATTTGATAACTCTTCCGATCTGTTGATCCATGCGATCGACCATTGCAGCATATATTGCCATCCGTCTCGATAAATCTTTGCGGCGCTTCTCCGAGAGCACGTCCCATGCGGGATTGGTTCCCGTCTTTGTCTCACCATAATTTGTCCATGTAGAACGCTTACTCAAGGTGGTCTGGCCGGGAATGATCTTGAGTTGCTTCATTTTCTTCAGGCGATCGCGACGCAGTGAGTCCCAGCCGCTTTTGTATTTGTCGGCGTATTTGTCAATCAGTTCTTTTGGTGCCTGAAGCGGGAAATGAGGTGCGTTGTATGCGATGTAGAGAAAGAAAGGCTGGTCTGGGGTCTGACGACTCATTTCCAGAAAGTCGAGTGCATGGTCGGTTACCGCATCAGTACCGTAAAAAGACCCTTCAACGTAGGTTCGCGCGGTTTGATCTCTGGGAAGGCGCAGGAAATGGTCTGGATCAAAAAAGCGTTTTGCGCTGACAAGTGTGCCGTAAAACTGTTCAAAACCGTGCTTGGTAGGATCGGGGGTGCCAAGATGCCATTTGCCTGACATGAACGTGCGGTAGCCAGCTTTGCCAAGATCGTCAGCCATGGTGATGGCTTCATCCGAAAGTCGCCCGCGATATCCGGGTTGACCAAGGTCATTGCCGGCCATGTGGCCCAAGCCAACGCGGTGTGGATATTTTCCGGTGAGCAGTGCCGCCCTCGATGGGCAGCATCGCCCTGTGGTGTAAAAATGCGTCAAACGTATTCCGCCAGCGGCGAGATTATCAAGAATGGGTGTTTCAATCTCGCCACCAAAACATCCCAGATCACTGTAGCCAAGATCATCAGCAAGAAGTAACAGAACGTTTGGACGTTGTTCGGTCTGGGCAATCGCCAAAGATGGAACCAGGCAGAGGAACGCTGATACAAAATATTGAATGCAGTTCATCATGACAGTGTTACCTCAATGAAGGTTGAGGGCAGTGGTTTTGGAATGAATCGAAGTCAGTGATGATCGACGTGGGTTTCTTCCCTGTCGATCCTGTTGAAGATCACTGCAGGTATTTCCGTGAGGCGTTTTCCTTCGATGCACTTTCGCATTCCGATTGACGCACAGTTGCCGTGTTTGTTGACGATCTGGGAGCTTGCGAATGGCTGAGAGCTTGCAGAAAAAAAGTGCGCGAACAATGTGAACTTGACTACTTGCCCTTGTTTGTGAGCGTCTCAATGAGGAAATCTGTCGGAGTTGGATATTTGGAACTCTTGGCGCCCGGGTGGATGAGTTCGCATACGGTTCCAGTACTTTCGCAATGCTCCTTCAGTTTGACGCCGAAATTCGCTGTATGCGTTGGATCTTTCTGTGGTTTGCCGAGATCCGGTGGTGCGTTGTAAAAAAGCGCAACAGGGGGATCGTCCTGGCTCACCAGTGCGTAGGGAGAGTATTCCTCGATCCAGTTAATGATCTTTGCACGTGATTTGTAAAATGCGTCGAACCCTCCTTCGATGCCAAACGCATGCGATCCATATTTGCTGTTGGGTGTCCATTCCCGCATCTGTTTGGGATCAAGTGTTGTTTGAGCTCCGATCACGGCAGCAGCTTGCAAACGAGTTGATTCGGCGAGGATTTGATCGCCACTTTGTGTTGCTTTCAAGTCATCATGAAATGCGAGCCAAAGGCTTGAGCAAGCGCCGGCCGATCCACCGGCAGCCCCAACCCGATTTTTATCCAAGTTCCATTCTTTTGCCTTGGAGCGAACGAACTGCAGGGCTCTGGCCGCATCATGAAGAGGCGCATGCACTGGTGGGGTTTTAGTAATCGGATCCGCTTGCGTAACGAAGCGGTAATTGATCGCTACCACCGAAATCCCGGCTTTTAACAAGCGGTTGATGTCGACAAATCGATCGAGCCTTTCCTTGGACCCGCCTTTCCATCCACCACCGTGGATGACGAATACAAGTGGTGTCGGGTCAGGTTGGGAAGCACGCCAAAAGTCCAGTATCTGACGGGGATGATCTCCATATGGAATCTCCCGCGCGGTTGGTTCTGGAACCTGAGCGGCATAACGAGGGCCCGTGTTCGCTTTTGGTGTAGATTTCTTTTTCGGACTGGTTTGTCTAGCATTCCCGTCATTATTAATGCCACCGATATCTGCAGCCGCTAGCTGTTTTACCAAAACGGGATTTGAAAACTGGACAGGGAACGGGGCAAAGCAGATTGCCACGACAACGCGACTCATTGTGGACATGGGCATGAACATGCGTTTGTGTGTTTTTCAGGGTGAACTCTTAGCGTTGGCTTGGTGTTGCAAGCTGCAACTTCAAGAGATGAGCTTGCATTGAATGTTTTCACTTTGCCGCCCGTACGTCTCGTAACTGCGTTTGCATCGCAGAAGGGTACGGCTGTTGAAGCGTCGTTCCGTTCAACAATGAATAATGGATCTATGATATCCACTTGTCGATGGAGGGCACCCGGCGTGGCGCACGCAGGAAAATCAATTCTCTGATTTGCTTTCCTGAGGCTTCTCCTGTGCAGCCTTGATCAGCTTCTTTCCGATACTACCCGTCAGTGGTCGGTATTGGATGTCCTTGAACTCCACACGCATCGGTGGACCTGCGTGCAACTGCAAGCCTAACACACCTTGACTGAGAGCATCGGGGTGCCTGTCTGTCAGTTCGATTGTGTTGACCCCGTTAATTTGATGAACCAGATTGTTTCCGACAGCGACGATGCGAAGCGTGTTCCATTCCCAATCGGTCAGCTTCTGGTTGGGATCGCCAATTGTTGCAACTTTTTCTGTTTTGCCATTTGGCTTGACGATCGCTTTTGTGAACCTTTGTGCGATGATCCCGCGACCTGTTTTTTCACTGTAGATCATTCCAAAGTATTCAGGTTTCGGGTGCAGGTCAGCTTGATAGCCTTTCAGTGCAAATTTGACAGGGTCTGTCACTTCACTACGGTATTGCACACCGGAATTATTTCCGCGAAAGCGCACTTTGCAGATAAGTTCAAAATCGGAAACCTCCCCGCCATCCCAAACGAGAAACGTATTGGGTTTTGCCGGGTTCTCTTTTGTCGTCTCGCCAACGATTGCACCGTCTTGAACGCTCCAAAATCCGGCTTGACCCGACCATCCCTCAAGATCTTTGCCGTTGAAAAGGTTTTGGAATTCTTGTGCGTTTGCACATTGCGTTAAAGAGATGATGACGCAGAGAAGAAGAGTCTTTTTGAGAAATTTCATTTTGGTTCGGTTCTGTTGTGTGAAGGTTGCCTCAGAGTGTCGCGTCATTGAGGTTGGTTGACGAAAGGCTCTGGTTGAATGACTGAGGCAGTGAAGGGTGTATTACCGGGGCGAACAGTATAAGCCAGAAACTGTTGAAAAGGGGCAGGCAATCAGTTTGTTTCGTATCACATTGCCCAAACGTGCAGGTTTTTCTAGGCAACAGGTGCATCGGTTACGGATTGACATGCGGATGATTCACGGATTCGCAACTTTGGCTTGTTAGTCGTTTGAACAGTCAACCTTGTAAAATGAAACCAGGACTTCGACAGTGTTTGATCACATGGTTAGATCAACTTCACGCTTTTGGTGTGGCGTGATGACTTGTTTCTGGTTTAGGGGAAGTTATGAGATACACCGCGGGTATTGGGCATGGTTTCTTGATGCCAGCTTGTGATAAGCAGTTTTTTAAAGTGTATACTCGTCTTCTTGCTCGTTAGATTTTCGCAAGTCCCGTTGGGTGTATGTCAAACAACGCATCATCATTGTGTCATCGACTGACTGGTTATTTTCACGATTGTCTGGCTGCGCAGACTGACTGGGGAGGATCAGTCAATGTTCTCGCGCAGAAGGATGTGGAAATTTTACCACTTCGTTCGCAGGAACAGGAACAACTTAATACACATCAAGAGCTTGATTTAGATGATGCACAGGCGATTGAGTTTGGCAAGCTCGCGGCATTGGCCAGTGGTGACAGCTCGCTTTGTTTAGGCGCGTTATTTCTTGTCGGTCGTCGATCAGTTCAGGAGACGGAGAAGTTCAAGTCTTTCTGTGCACCTGTGCTTGAAGTTCCTGTGGAAATGGTTCTGACCGAAGCTGGCGCGCGTGTTCGAGTGACCGAAAGGGAATTTACAGTCAATCACAGTTTGTTGGCAGAAATACTCGATGGAGATGATGACGATTTGCAGGATCGGCTTGCGGACCTCTCTGACATCGTTCCTGATTTTCCGATTGATGAAAAGGAGATAGAAACATTCTGGGAACGGTTTCAAGAGATTGCGCCAGAGGTGCATGTGAGCTCTGAATTGCCGAAGGCTCGTAAAAATCAGGGAACACGTATTGCTGAGGTCGGAGCGGCGGCGGATTCGATGGCAGCCAGTTCGGATGCTCAGGATTCAGAACCTGGCTGCGATGAAGATGTACGACAGTCCGAAAGTAGCGTGTTGCGAAACGGGCAAGGGATTGAGATGGTGGATTTTTTCTTTCCGCAAATTGCCGGTGACGGAAATTTCAGGCTGCTGCCAGCGACAGCGGTTGTGACTGGGGCAAATAGCGGCCATTCCATGTCCTCGTTGAGTGAACTTCGGGCAATGCAGGATATGAAATTGGAGGACACGGCCTTTGGTGCCGTCTTTGATCCGGACGTGGCGAACTCATTTGACTTTAAGCCTCACCAACGCGAGTTCCCGGATGAGGTGAGGCCGCTGCCATTGACTCCTGCGCAGGCAGCAATTGTCGAAAGTGCGCGCTCAGCACCTTTGACGGTTGTTACCGGTCCTCCAGGAACGGGAAAGTCATACACCATCGGCGCGATCATGCTGGATGCGATCATGAATGGGCAGACGGGCCTGCTTGCATCGCAAATGGAAAAAGCAGTTGAGGTGGTGGCGCGGAATGTGGAGAGTATTGCAGGGCCTTTGTCCGTTGCCCGCTCGGGTGGCAGAAAAACGCAGCGTGAACTCGCAGCAAAGATTGGGAAGTTGACCGGTCCGAAAAACAACCTCGGATACGATACACAGGGTACCGTCCAGCAGCTTGCCCAAAATCACTTTCAGATGACTCGCGACGAACAGGGGCTGAAGGACGGCTATCAGAATGCGATCACCAGCGAGGAGCGATGGAGCCAGCTGCATGGTGAATGCATGCGGTGTGAACCACTCTTGCCTTTCGAAACCATGAAGGTGTCGGCAAAACATGCCCGGAAAGCCGACGCACTCTTAAAGCGGGTTGAAAATCACGAAGCTGATGGGGCGGGATTGCTCAGGAATTGGTGGGTTCGCTATCAGCGAAAGAGGATCGCCCGACTTTTGCAGATTCCAATGGGGGAGAGCCTGCCGACAGATCGTGATTTTCAGTTGATGATTTCGTTTTACAGCATGCAGGCGGAACGGCAGCAACTGGAACGCCGTTTGAAACATCCATTCCTCGTCGATCTGATTTGGGATCAGATTTTGCAAAACAGGAGAACGCGACACCGCTGTGCTATTGATCTGTTGCGGTTGAAACGTGAACGCCGACTCAAGCAGCTCGTTGATAATCAGGCAAATCGAACCAGCTTGCGGAATTTGAGCAAGCTTTTGCGTCGGCGTGATAAAACGTTGAAGTCCGAACTGAAGCAGGAGGTCAAAGAGACGCTCTTGACGGACGCGTTTCCGGGGTGGGCATCAACCAACCGCGCACTTTGTGAGGTATTACCGACGAAACCGGCCTTTTTTGACGTCGTGGTGATCGATGAGGCCTCTCAGTGCGATCTCGCTCTTGCCGCGGTTGCTTTGATGCGCGGCAAACGTGCCGTTGTCGTTGGTGATCCCAACCAACTACGACATGTCTGTTTTCTAAGCCGGACACGCGAACAGGCGTACTTTTCAAAAAATGGGATCACATCTGAGGAACAGAGAAATTTTCACTTCAGACGCAGCCTGTTTGACGTTGCCGCTGATGCAGTCAAGCAGGAACACTTCTTTTTGCTGGACGAGCATTTTCGATCAGAGCCGGCCATCATTGGCTTTTCCAACCGGAAGTTTTATGACGGCGATTTGAAGATCATGACCGGACGCCCCGGGGATGAAGCACAATCTGCTATCGCGGTGATTCACGTTGAGGGGAGTCGGGAAACAGACAGCAGTATCAATCTGGCGGAAGTGGCTGCCACGATCCAACAGGTCGAGAGCTGGATGGTCAAAAAGGATTCCGGACGGCCTCTTTCCATTGGTGTTGTCAGTCCATTTCGAGATCATGCGGATGAGATCCAGCGCCAGATTGTTGATCGTTTCACCGGTGAGCAGATTAACCAGCATCAGTTGACTGTTGGAACAGCGCACACATTCCAGGGCGATGAGAAAGATGTGATTGTTTTTTCAACGTCGCTTGACGGGGCTTCGCATCGGGGATCGCTTCAGTTTCTCGAAAACCCGAATCTCTTCAATGTTGCCATAACGCGTGCCAGAAAGAAGCTCGTGGTTGTAACTTCAATGACGACGGATGCATTGCCGCAAGGGCTGCTCAGAGAGTTTCTTCAACATGCCAGCGGCAGCGAAAATGGATGGACGCAAAGTGGTCGAAGACAGAGTCCGTTTGAACGCCAACTCTGTTCGCATCTGGAAAAAGAAGAGATGAGTCTGTGGACTGGATTTGACGCAACCGGGACGTGTGTGCCCATCGTTGCCGGGTTGGATGACGCGCGTTTGGCTGTCCTTTGTGACGCGGATCGTGACGGTTCTCGCGAGCCGTGGCAGCAACTGGAGGAGCAGTTGAGATTGTCCAGAGCCGGGTGGAATACTACGCGTATTCCCCATCGTACTTTTGTTGGCAATCCTGACGCAGTCGCCGTCCACGTGCGTGAACGGCTCAAGACGGAACACAGCTGAATCTTTCACTCAATCTGATTTCGCGCGGTTTTGGAGGTTCACCGTTACCAACCGTTGAGCTGAGCGATGCGTCCGAGAATGCCGATACCATACTTTCCCTGACGATTGCCCTCCTGTTGAACATATTTTTTGACCAACGGTAATGCGGGTTCGCCCATCCAATCGATGACGTTGTGCAACATTGTGGTGTTGGTATTGGGGTTTGGTTTCTGGAATAACAAGCTGTCCAGAGTTTGCAGTGCCTGTTCACGGTCGCCGATTTTGACCAAGGACCATGCGGACATGATCTTGATTTCGTCAGCTGGGTCTGTCAGGCCGGCGTGCAGGATATCTTTCGCCTGTTTCGAGCTCGTTTCGATGAGATGAAGCCCAACGACGCCCCACCATCTCATTCCTTCATCTTCGTTTTTCATCCAATCCAGAAACGAATCTTCGTTGCCGGGATCACGGAGCAAAGCGAGGTCAGCCGCATCCAGATATTGTTCTAGCGGATAGAGTTCTTCGTTGCGGACCATCTCATAGATCGTGATTCCATTTGCGGCTGCGCGTCGTTCCCTCATTTTTTCGGGGAGCAGTCCCGAGTCACGTAACTCCAGTTGCTTAGCACGCAAAGCATTTTTCAATTCGGTGATTTTCGTCTGATGTTCGGGTGAATCAATCAGGTTGTGAACATTGTCGAAATCGTTTGCGTTGTCGTAAAATTCCTCTGAAACTCTTGGTTCAAAGAATCGGCCGGTGATTTCGTTCGTCTTTCCTTCGCGGTGGTGCTTTTCCCAGGCAGGCGTCAGCGGAGCTTTCCAAAGATAGGCCAGATGTTGGCCCGCTGGCGCGTAGGGCATGTAGTTCTTGTGATAGGCAAATCTTGAATCTCGCATCAAACGTACGTGGTCGAGACGTTCGTCAGCACGTTCGCGGAAACCGAGATGATATTTTGGTTCGGGTTCGGCGTTCTTGCCAAGAAAGATAGTTCCCTGAAAGGTGTCAGGAATTTTGGCACCCGCCAGACTTAGCCACGTTTTCGGCATGTCTACGAAACTGACAAGGCGTTCGACGGTATCGCCAGGATTCGAGGCCGGATACAGATGTTTGTATTTCTCCGGGATGCGGACGATGAGTGGACAATGAACGCCGCTGGAGTAAAGAAAGCGTTTGCTGCGTGCCATCACTCCGCCATGATCTGAATTGTAAATGATGATGGTGTCATCATAGAGACCGTCTTTTTTAAGAGCGTCCAGTGTTGCCTGTACTTTACTGTCCATGTTTTCGACGGCATCGGCATACTTTGCGTAGTTTCTGCGGATGGCAGGGAGATCCGGGTGGTACGAAAACAACTTCATCTTGGCAGGGTCGTTGCGTAGGTTTCCACCCTCGCCATGAGCACGACTTTCGTGGCTGTCGCCAATGTTGACGATCGCAAAAAAGGGTTCGTTATTTTTTCGATATCGCCAGCCGTACTGGGACTGTTTCTTGCCACCTTTGTAATCCCAGCACGCTTTGTCCTCGCGTCCTCCGATGTTGTAATCTGTCTTCCCAGGATTGGATGTGTGATACCCGGCCTTTCGGAGAAGATCCGGATAGTAGCTGATCTTGTCGTGCGGAATGACGTTTCTGCTTCTCATCGGCTGCGTTCCATTGGCTATTCCGTACATGCCAGTGATCCAGCAGGATCGGGTTGGGGCACATACCGCAGCGTTGTCAAAACAGTTCAGATAGCGGAACCCCTCTTTTGCAAGTTGGTCAATCGCAGGTGTTTTGGCATTGGTGCCACCATAGCACCCAACCCATGAAATACCGTTGTCCTCGCTGACGATCCAGAGAATGTTCGGCTGCTCTTTGGTTTCGTCGGCGTTTGCCGGATCAAGAATTGCGATGCCTTGTATCAAAATTGCGAAAACGAAAATTCCACGGAAAGCGATTGTGTGCGATAGAGGGAGTAAGATTGAATTCATGGTGTGTAGATATCGGTAGGTTCTTTAAAACAGGGCAGTGTTGTTGTGCAACAGGGTAACGCGACAGTGGTTTTGCTGTCAGTCAGTTGCAGGTTTGCGGCTGGTTTTTTCGGCGTGTATTCTGCATTGGGGTCGTGACAGGGGACCACGCTTGGGACGGAAAGGTCACGTGAGAGTCGCCCGCGGATTGGCCCCGGGATGTCCCCGTGATACCGGCATGCAGTGGAATGACTTGGCCCGCTGATTGGCCCGGTATACCCACCTGAACTGGAGTGACTTGCGGCGATAATACATCACCCGTCGTTACCAGCACCCAGGGCCGCGACTGCTTCCCATGATAGCAGCTATGAACTTTCTGGAGGGACCATTTCCAGGTGGTGGAGATGAGGGGTTGGATTTCGGCTCGTTTTACAACTTTGTGATAAGCTTCCTGCTGAGAAAACCACGTTGCTGAACAAGTGACCGGAAATTGCCGGTTTGCGGGTCTTTGTTACTGCGATTGTACGGTTCGAGTTCCTTTGGCCTGCAGGTTCAGGTCGTGGGAAAGAGGTCTTGTGGGGCGAGTCAGGAGAATGATCTGGCTGAAACGGTCGGATGTGATTCTGTCTGCACGGCCTTCTGCCGGATAGCGTTTTGAAGGTCACGCACGCCGTGCAGCGAAACGTGCCAAGCCAGTTTGCATTCGACTTCTCCGCTGGCCTTTTCGCGATGGCATCGCAGATCGAGTGACTCTCACCCCCTAAAGTTGCAATTTCGTCGGGATGAATCCTTTGTGAATTTCAGGGAGATTGGCGGCTTAAGATCGGTACGAAACGTTAGCGCTCGGTGCCCGGGGGCAGAAAGTTTCAACTGAGGGGAATCAGGCGTTTCGTTGGGTTTTTGTTTGCGGATCAGTGAATCTCAGGGCGGGAACTCCCAGTACGGCGAGCACCAACCCGGGGACAACGAACGCTGGAAGCCTGTTTGCCACAGTTACTGGAGCTCTTGTCGCTGAAATGATGAGTTTTGGCTATACTTGCAAGAGTGGTCTTTGGACATCATGTTCGGAATCGGTCGTGTTCTGGAAAACAATAATCCAAACATTGGTCAGATCGCATTAAGAGCAAGATCGGGCTGATGTTAGTCAAAGTCAGCAATCTCAACACCGGTATTGTCTGTCGAGCTGATGCGTGATGACTCGATTCAGGTGTGATGTCGACTTTTGCAAATCCACTGAGTCTCTGTTGATTGTTCAACAACTCGCGATAGTGAGTTGGGCGTTACATGCAATCATTCAGGAATTGGAAGTTATTTTTTGTCCCCTATGACGGAACAAGCATGTCAAACGAAGTGAAGCGTTCTTTGAAGTTGATCAAATTTTTTCTGATGTTTGCTGTCAGCGTGACTTGCGTGACGTCATTTGCGCAAGGTCAGAAGAACAAACGCAAAGTTAAGAAACCAGCAGCGAAGTCAGTTGGTGCTGCCGTTGGTGGCAACACGGCCACGCCGGTTGATCTGATCACAGTGGCGGATGGGTTCAAGGTGGAACTGCTTTACTCGGTCCCAGGTCAGACGCAGGGGTCCTGGGTTAATTTGTGCACGGATGACAAAGGTCGCTTGCTGGTCAGTGATCAATTCGGCGGTCTGTACCGCATCACACCCCCGCGGCCGGGCCAGGCTGTGTCGCCGGAAAGTGTTGAGAAGGTTCCAGCGGACATCCGTGCGGTCAACGGGATGGTTTGGTCGAATGGTGCTCTGTACGTTGGAGTTAACGATTACGAGCGTAAACTTCCGTCCGGGTTGTACCGCATCTCGGACAGCAACGGCGATGATCAGCTCGATAAAGTCGAAAAATTGCACGAGGTGAGTTCGAAGAGCGATCACGGCGTGCATGCTTTGGTGCCCACACCTGATGGCGAAGGTTTCTTTCTGATCACGGGAAACAACACTTTGCCGCCAGAGTTGGCGGATTCATCGCAGGTCGCCCAGATATGGGGTGAGGATCATTTGCTGCCAAGCATGCCAGACGGGCGCGGGCATAACCGTGGCGTTTTGGCTCCGGGTGGAATCGTTTATCGCGTCACCGAAAACGGAACAAAATTTGAGGCGTACGCGTCCGGGTTTCGCAACATTTTTGATGCTGCCGTCAACGTTGACGGTGAGTTGTTCACCTACGATGCCGACATGGAGTACGACTTCAATACTCCGTGGTATCGCCCAACCCGCATTTGCCATGTTGTCAGTGGGGGCGAATTTGGGTGGCGAAATGGTGCGGGAAAACGCATGCCCTTTTATGCCGACAACTTGCCACCCACGCTGGACATCGGTCCTGGATCTCCCACGGGAGTAACGTTCGGGTATGGCGCCAGGTTCCCAGCCAAATATCAGAATGCTCTTTATGCACTCGACTGGAGCTGGGGAAAACTGTACGCCGTGCATCTTGAAGAAGATGGAGCAAGTTACAAAGCAACAAAAGAAGAGTTTGTGACCGGAGCACCGTTGCCGATTACTGATGCGATCATACATCCGGAAGATGGCAGCATGTATTTCACGATTGGAGGCCGCAGGGTCCAGTCCGGCTTATATCGTGTCTCATACATTGGTGACGAATTGACGGACCCGGCTTTGCAGAAAGCCACGGACAATCCGAAACGGAACCTGCGTCGTGAACTCGAGAAATTTCACGGAAATCCCGATCCCGCTGCAATCGATCTGGCTTGGAATAACCTTGACCATGAGGATCGTTTCATTCGATTTGCAGCCCGTACCGTGCTTGAACATCAACCGCTGGATCGTTGGCAGGAGCGGGCGTTGGCGGAGACGAACCCAGTCAAAAAGACCGTAGCGATCCTCGCGTTGGCACGTGCAGCTGGGACATGTCCGCAACATCGAAAGCAGGAATCACCTGCCGTTGATGTGAAGTTGCGCAACGGGATGTTGAACGCGATGGCGGGAATTGATCTGTCCGAATTGAGTGAAGAACAGACACAAGTGTACGTCAGGACGTTGCAGATCATCCTCAACCGTTTTGGAATGCCAGGTGAAAAACTGGTCAACAAAGTACTTGGCAAGCTGGAACCAGCCTTTCCGGCGGAGTCTGCAGAATCGAATTGGCTTTTGTGTGAGACGCTCGCGTATTTGCAGTCGCCACGCACTGCCGGTGTTGCAATGGATCTGATTTCACGTGCACCGACGCAAGAAGAGCAAATGCAATATGCCCGCTCAATTCGGATGCTCAAGAATGGCTGGACACCAGAACTGCGAAAGGCGTATTTCGATTGGTTCCTGAAAGCTGCGAATTATCGTGGTGGTGCCAGCTTTGCAAAATTCATCCAATTCATTCGGGATGACGCGGTTGCGTCGCTTTCGGAATCGGAAAAGCAGTCAATGTCAGAACTTCTGGCGCGGAAACCGGAAGTGAAATCTGCCCTGGAGAATCTTGGGGAGGTATTCGTTGGACGCACACCAACGCCTTGGACCCTCGAACAGTTATCGGCTGCGAGCAAGGATGGACTCAAGGCGCGCGATTTTGCGAATGGCAAGAAGATGTTTGCAGCGTCCGGCTGTTATGCGTGTCACCGATTCGGAAATCAGGGTGGAATGACCGGTCCTGATCTCACATCAGCTGGGCGGCGGTACTCTCCGCATGACTTGCTCGATCAGGTGGTGCACCCGAGTAAGGTGATCAATGAGCAGTTTTCAGCAGTCAAAGTGTTGACCCTTGACGGGGTTGTTCATACCGGTGTTGTCGTGAATCTCAACGGTGATCGCATGACCCTGAACACCGACCTGACGGATCCGAACAAAAGAGTAGCAATTGACCGCAAGGAAATTGATTTGCTTGAGGTATCGGACGTTTCTGCCATGCCTTCTGGTTTGCTCGATCCGATGACGCAGGATGAGGTGTTGGATCTGGTTGCCTATCTGTTGAGTGGCGGTAATCCTGAGCACCGATATTTTGCACAGTGATCGCGTTTCAGGTGACCCCTGCCAAGCAGTTGAATCCAGTACCGATAAGTAGCAATTGATGCTCTATCCGGCTCGATAGTGTTGGGGACCGGGAACGGTCCCAACACCCGGTTTTCGGAACTTCTGGGCTTGTGGGTAAGACTTGACTTTTTGTTTCGAAATGAACTCTGAATGTGGTGATACGCGCTGATGATTTACCGAAGGCGGCAGGTTTTCACTCTAGGCATCATGATTGCGTTGTCCGTCGGCGTGATTTCAAGATGCCGTGCTGTGGATAACATTCAATCGGACGTGGTCCGGGTGTTCATTTTCGCCGGTCAGTCGAACATGGTCGGTTCGGATTCCAAAGTGAAGGACATTGACCGCTTTCCGCCGTTTCGTGGGTATGGAGAACCTCAGGCCAGGGTGCGGTTTTCATATTGCATTGGTCGTGAAAATAAATTCAGGTCTGAAGGATGGGTGCCTCTGCAGCCCGTCAATGGTGTGGTGGGGCCGGAGTTGAGTTTTGCCAGGACATTGTCTGAGCCAACGAATTCGCCCATTGCAATTATCAAGTGCGCAGCAGGGGGAACTCATCTGGGGGGAGATTGGAACCCTGATGATCCGGAAGGTTTCAAAATGTACCCACTGGCGCTGCAACTGGTTCGTGATTCGTTGAAGAGATTCGATGACGCTGGCATCAACTATCGGGTCGAGGGGTTCATGTGGCATCAGGGTGAGAACGACATGTTCAACGAAACTTACATGGGTGAGTACGGAAAGAATCTGAAAAGATTCATTGAGTGTTGGCGTCGTGATCTGCAATTACCGGAACTCAAGTTCTACATCGGTGAATTGTGTACCAAAACCATTTGGGGAATGGATCTTCGGCCAAGGATGTATGCGATTAGCCTCGGACAAAGGGAAGTGACCCAGCAAGACAGATTGGCTGAGTACGTTCCAACGTCGCACGTGGGCGTTGAAATCGGGTCGGGCGTCGGGTTGCACTATCATTACGGCACGCTCGGCCAGCTAGAGCATGGCGTAAATTATGCAAAGGCTTATCTGCGTAGCATCGGAAAAGAGAAAGAGGAATCGGCCAAGCTATCGAATTTGCCTGACCCGACGGGAAGCAACGTAAATCTCTTTGTTTTTGCCGGGCACCGGAACAGTGAGGGAGAACGTTCGTTCATTCAGGAGCTGGTGGGGCCCGACGCGGGGTTGTTGGAACCCATGCCACGTGTTGCTTACAAGTACAACCTTGCTGGAGGACAGAAAGTTTCCGATGGCTGGGAAGCATTGAGGCCCACCGGCTTGTATGACACTTTTGGTCCAGAGTTGAGTTTTGCACGCGAACTCATCGAAACTGGGACTGAACCATTCGCGATCGGAAAGTTCACTCATAGCGGGTCGCAAATCATCGATTGGACCCCAGACGGCAGCATGGCCAAAACCCGGAACCTGTATCGAAAGTTCATCTCTTTCATCAATGAATGTGTTCGTGAATTGGAAGCGGAGGGGAACGTCGTGGAGTTGGCGGGTATCGTTTATCACCTTGGCGAAAATGATATGTCAATGCCACCCTATCGACGGGACGCGGCAACCTGGCTTGAAGACATGATCGCACAGAGCCGGATTGATTTGGCTGATGCGAAGCTTCCCTGGTTTGTCAGTCAGCAACCGCCGACTAAACACGAGCGTGTAGACGCAATCGATGTGGTAGCGGCAGTTGCGAAGGTATGCAGTGCTGATCCAAATGCACATTTGAATTACATTGATCAATTCCCCGATCAGGAGAAGCAGTTGGTTCTCGATACTCAGGGCATCATCGTGCTTGGCGCAAAAATAGCCGAGAAAATTGAGTAAGGTGGTCAGACCCGATGGAAACGTGGGTATCCGCGATTTCATGAGGGTGGGTGCCTGCTCCGGAAGGACATGGAGCACGGAAAGAAATGGAGCCCGGCTATACTGGGGTACTGTGGTCGCGGTACACAGATAATCGAAACAGGTTGTGACCACTGTTTGTGGCTTGCAGTTTTGGTTCTCAATGATGCGTTTTCCACCTATCAGGTTGAACCGATGTGTTGATACCGGATGGCGTGGCATCTGGAATGGATGTTCTGGTTGGATCTGATGATCCTGGCGGGCCCCCGCGAGAACTGATTTCGAACATATAAATCCCTCGAGAGCGTGTATGAATTCTGATTGTCGTATCAAACGTCGTGATTTCGCTGCTGTTGCCGCAACCGTGATTGGTGGTGGACTGGGACTTGCCCGTGCTCAAGTTGCTGAGGGTTTCATCTCAGCCAATGAGCGGCCTACGATTGGCGTTGTTGGATGCGGACTTCGGTGGGACAAGCGAGTGATGGTTCCCAATGCCAATTATGGGCTTGGAAAACAGTTTCCAAAGTTTGGCGATATCGTCGCGGTGTGTGATGTTGATCGTACCCGTGTAGCAAGAGCAGGCGATATTGCGCGGCAATGGTCGAGCGGATCTGTTTACCAATGCAGTGATTATCGGAAAATCATTGATGATAAGTCCATTGATGTGGTGCACATCGTGACGCCAGATCATTGGCACGCAAAAATTGCCATCGAGGCGATGTTGGCCGGCAAAGACGTGTACTGCGAAAAACCGATGACGCTGACGATCCAGGAAGGGCAATTGATCAGGGAGGTGCAGCAACGTACGGGAGCGGTATTCCAAGTTGGCACGCAGCAGCGCAGTGGCAGGCAGTTCATCAAAGCAATTGCGATGATCCGCGACGGACGGTTGGGCCGATTGCAACGCGTCACTTGTGGCATTGATTCGAGCCCCACAAGCCCTGCGTTGAAAGCCACGCAATCGCCACCGGAAATTGACTGGGACCGCTGGTTGGGGCCGGCGCCCGTTTCCAAGTATCGCTTCAAGGATGGGGCAACCAACATCATGAAGCATTGGTCAAATGCGCACTATGAATTTCGTTGGTGGTATGACTTTTCGGGAGGCAAATTGACGGATTGGGGAGCACATCACGTCGACATTGCAACTTGGGGGATGGACAAAACCGAAACTGGTCCGGTTCTTGTTGAACCGCTGCTTGTCGAGCATCCGGTTGAATTCAAAAACGGTTATCCCGTCCGGACTGACTGTTACAACACCGCAACACGTTTTTTGATCAAGGCGAGCTATGCCGATGGGATGCAGCTTTCAATACGACATGATTCCGATAATGGAATACTGTTTGAGGGAACGAAAGGGCGGATATTTGTCAATCGTGGAAGACTGACGGGAAAGCCGGTGGAGGATTTGAAGGATGATCCGTTGCCGGATGGAATCATGGAGGAGGTATACAAAGGCCAGCCATTGGCAGACCATGTGACCAACTTCTTTCAGGCTTTGAAAACACGAGCCGAACCGATTTCCGACGTGGCCAGCCACCACAGGGCGTTGACAACCTGTCATCTTGCGGGAATCGCAGCCAGGCTGGGAACAAATCTTCAGTGGGATCCGGTACAGGAGAAAGTCGTTGGTAACGATGAGGCGCAGGCTTTTATCTCGCGTCCAAAGAGAAAGGGATATGAGATTGAAGCGTGAGCATGCGATCTAGCGCATTGACGACCGGACATCGGAGAATCCTTGGATCTGTGGGTCGTACAGCAATCGTGAATCACTCGAATTCTGCCACCAGCGAATAGCAAAGCTCGGTTGCATTTTTTAACTTCAAAGCCGCGGGTTCTGCTTCAGACAGCCAGTCCGACCCCGGGATCAGCATCACCGCCTGGCGTCTGGTGAAGCTGATCAAGAATCCCTCGTTCATGACCAGCATGATTCCCTGATGGAAAAGTGGATCGAGCAGAAATGAGCGGCAGGCATCAGGATTGTCGGTGGTGATACAGAACTGTTCATCAAAATTGCGATCCGCCATCAGCACTTCGTTGTTTGCGCTGGCTGCCGCTGGATCATAAGGCTCGCTGCGAACGTCGATGTCGAGTGTGAATGGAATTTTCACCCGCAATGAGATTTCGACACGTTCGGGAGAGGATTCGACTTTAGGTTCATACTTGATCTTGAACGGGACATCGTCAATTTTGCCACTGATACTTCGACCGCCCGGGTCAGTGGATGCATTCAAGAGTGGCGCAGTCGCTTGCAGTTTTTGATAGGTCTTGTTGGTTTTGCGCCCTTTCAGGAATCGAAAGACAGAGGTTCCGATTACCACGAGGAACATCAACAATTCAAAAATATTATCCATTGGATCCCTGCATGTGGTTTTGCCCGGTTTTACGACGGGAATGGAGACAAAACGGATTCGACTGGGGCTGGCTGGTTAAGTGCCAGCCGGTTGCAGATTTCAGCTCCAGCGTCCCGGGGCACATCACTGGAGGACAGTCATGATTGCAGGATTTGAAAAAGGTCAAACTGTTGGTTGACTGAAACATGACAGCTTTGAACCGTGGAGTTGGGTTGGAGTCAATGCGATTGGTTTTGTCTTGGCGGGCATACAATTCTTACGGTTTAACGTCGGTGTTCGCGTGCTTTGCGGGCTGCCCGCTGTTTGTCACGGAAACGTTTTTTTCGCTTGGCGTCTTTTTCCCTGTCACGTTCAGCCTTTTCCGCCATCGCAATGGCAGTGCGTTTTTTCTCATGTTTCATCGATTCTGGCGTTTCCAATGTCAATCTTCCCAGTCCGCCGGATCGTAATTCGGTAACCAGAATTCGGCACGCGCGGTCCAGATCAACTGTATTGTTCTTGCCAAGGCATCCGCGTTTTCGGCCAATATTTTCAATCAACGCCAGTTCAGACTCGGGAACGGTGTCGAGCTCATACCTTTCCTGCAGGCGTTCTGGAAAGTCCTCAGACATGCAGCGGGCCGCGAAGAAACCGATGTCTGCGTAGTCCATCGCGGTTTCTTTGATTGATCCGAGTATCGCGAGGCGATAGCCGCTATTGGGGTTTTCTACATTGGGCCACATGACTCCAGGCGTATCCAGCAGGGTGACACTATCACCAATCGGGACCCGTTGCTGCTGCTTCGTGACCGCTGGAGTGTTTCCGGTCTTGGCAATTTTTCTCCCAGCCAGAGCATTGATCAAAGTTGATTTGCCAACGTTGGGGATGCCAGCAACCATGACTGTGACGGTTCTACCCTGACGATGGGGGACCATTTGGGAAGCGACACTTTTGAGGCGTCGGATACCGGGTATGTCATCGGTCGTTACCGCCTTGGATCTGATATTGTCCTGTTGGTCGAGAAATTCGACCCATTCCCGCGTACGTTGTTCATCCGCGAGATCACTTTTGGCCAGCACCTTCAAACATGGTTTATTTCCTCGTAGTTCTTCCAGCATTGGATTTTCGCTGGAGTACGGAATGCGAGCATCGAGGACTTCGATCAGCACGTCGACTTTTGGCAGGGTGGACTGCATTTCAAGTCGGGCCTTGTGCATGTGCCCGGGAAACCACTGAATAGCCATGAAGTCAACCACTGTTTTGTTGGGATGCGCTGGGTGCCATGTTAGTATCCGGTCTTTTGTCGCCACTGCGAACCCCCAGTGAGCGCTCATTACCGGGACTGCGGCACGGGGCTGGATTCAATCCCTTCAATTTCCGCGTTTCGACATCAGGTTTGACCCCGCAGTGGCTGTTCTGACTTTCCACAAAGTCCCGCCAGCGGTTACGTAGAGGGACTTTCCATCGTCGTCCCCGAATGCGCAGTTGGTAGTCTCGTCACGCGGAATGGCACAGAAAGTGAGCAATTCTCCACGGGGCGAAAAGACATAGATCCCCGCGGTGGGTTGTGTGGCTGTTTCCTGTGGGAGATTTGCGATGTTCAACCCGGCTGCTACATAGAGGCGTCCCTTGTCGTCGAGTTTCATTCCGTCAGGACCTCGGGTAGTTCCCCAATCATGGATCAATGTTTGTGAACCCGGAGTCACGGTTCCATTGTCGTTGAGTTTGAATCGCCATAATTTGCGACTGCCCCCGGGACCGTTGTTATTGTCCGCCAGGTAAAGGAACTGATCGTCTGGCGTAATGATGAGTCCATTTGGACGATCGACTTCGTGACTGATGATCCTGCTGACTTTGCCATCCGGATCGATGCGGTAGACGCCTTCGATCGGTTTTCCGGCACGATCAAGCATTTCCATGCCAGACCGATCACCATACTGGGGATCTGTGAAAAAGATGCGATTTTTCGAATCAATGGCGAGGTCGTTGGGCTGGTTGAATTTGCTTCCGGCATAGGAGTCTGCCAGGACCGTGAGCGTTCCATCCAGTTCTGTTCGGGTAATTCTTCTTTTGCGATTTTCGCAAACAACAAGCCGTCCAGAGCGGTCGAACAAAAGCCCGTTTGAACCGGCGTCCTTGCGATAAACAAGACTTTCCTGGCTCCTCGTATATCGGTTGATGTTGCCATTCCCACTCGTCAGCAATCCCAATTCAGGATGCCATGTCGGACCCTCGCCTGCACCTGATTCAAGGATCAGCGTAGGTTTGCTGGTGAAGATGGCGTCTTGTGCAAACGTGTGGGGCTTGGATGCGAACAATCCAGTGCTTAACATCAACAAACATGCGATCTGGTATTTTGCGTACATGGGTGAAATTTACTTTCCACGAGCGTAAGACGATTTTCTGATTGCCAATGCCATTCTAAACCAGATCGACCAGTATGGTTTGGGGGGCTTCTGTAATTCATGCTTGTGAAGAAATCCAGATTTGAATACTGTTCCCCTCTGTTGAACTCACTGGCTTCTGAAGAACAGATTTCTGTACTTGAATTTCACTTGAATTATTAAGCTCATGGATGAAAAATCGCTTTACGATCAGCTTGGTGGCGAGGATGGTTTGAGATCAATCGTTGAGCGTTTTTATGGAGTGATGGACGAACTTCCAGAAGCGGCGGGGATTCGAAAGATGCACCCAACTGATCTTTCCGCTTCGGCTGAAAAACTATTCATGTTCTTGAGTGGTTTTTTCGGCGGCCCACAGCTTTATATCAATACCTTCGGGCACCCGCGGTTGCGAGCGAGACACTTGCCTTTTCCAATCGGGAGTGATGAACGGGATCAATGGTTGCTGTGTATGGAAACGGCATTAAATGAACTGGTAAGCTCAGAGACGCTTCGTGAGACTCTGATGAATTATTTCACACGCACTGCGGACCACATGCGGAATGTTGACGTTTGACCGCCGCGAGTTGACTCTCAGAAGGTTCGCTGCTGGTCACTTACTTGCGTGGTTGCAATATCCGCAACTTCATTTGTCTTACACCTGCAACGGTGTTTGTGGAATTTGGATACCGGAAGTCTGGTTCAGTCCAGTGGTTTTGGATGCTGGCAGGCTGTAGGCTATCTTGAGGTAACGCCTTTATTACTGTTTTTAATCCACTCAGGTCATACACCATGCTTTCCAGTTCGCTGAGGACAACGTTTGGGACTGCTGCTCTGTTCATTTGCGGGTGCTTGAATTGGGTGAGTACTGCGTTTGCAGAGGATCTGTCGGTTGAGGAGTTCATTGAGTACTCAACCAGGCGGGTGACCGGGGTCAGTCCCGAAGTGATCAATCAATTTGCCAAGGCTGTTGATGAAGACTCTGATGGGAAGATTACGGAGGAAGAATTTTCAAAGCGGATTGATGCCTGGCAAGCTGTTGTCAAAGCGGTACCCGTCAAAAAGCGGCAATCGGGACACTCATTACCCAAAAACTGGTTTACTGACTTCGATAAGGCCAGTGCTGAAGCGAAAAAAACAAATCAACCCATGTTGGTGATGTTTTCTGCATCGTGGTGTGCACCGTGCAAAATGATGATCGCCCGCGTCTTACCGGAGGCGGAAGTGCAATCTGCCTTGAAGGGTTTTGTGCCGGTTTACGTGGATTCAGAAGTTGAGGTCGATTTGGCGTCTGAAAATGGAATCCGGGCTTATCCGACGTTTGTGGCGATGGATTCAGCTGGGATGGCGGTGACGAATCGGGTTGGCGGTGCAGATGTCCAAGGCTTCGTGGAATTGATTGAGACGTTCAAGCTCGCTATCGAAGCTAATTCCATCAGCAATTGAAGGTTGATGGGATGTCTGTCTGAGATGTTAGGTTGCCACGTGTTGCCTCTGGCAATGCGGTACATCGCAGCTTGTGCATTTGAAACAGCTTCGGCAATGATCCCGGCGAGTTCATTCGCAGCATAATGCGATCGAGAGGATTTGGCAGATTAGACGCCTTTATGCTGTAAAATCAGGGATTTTCAACGGCATTGAGAGCAAATGGCTGCTTTTAGCGTTTCCTGTGGCCGTTGGGTCGCTTAAACTCCAGTTGATTCTTGAGAATTAACCATGGAGTGTCATGATGCTACGCTTGTTCACGGGGATGCTGGTCACGGGGGTGCTTTGTGCGGCGGGGTGGATGCCGCCATGCGGAGCTGCAGATGCAGGAAACGCAGAGGCAGACTCGATCGCTTTGAAGTATCGGAGTTACCGGAATTGGTCACTCAATCTGCCAAATGAGAAATGGCTTGCGGTAAAAGATGGAATCCGTATTCCACATGCTGGTGGTGAACTGTTCGCGTTTGAGTTCTCCGGCACGAGCCTGAAGGTCGACACTGATGGCGATGGAACGCTTGAGCGGACAATCAAGGCCTTAGTGGATCCCAAGACGATGGTTTCGACCACGCGAGTGATCCTTTCTGGAACCGACTTGGCTGGAAAACCATTTCGATATGCCGCAAGACTCAGAAACGATGCGGATGGTTGGGAGTG
This sequence comes from Rubripirellula sp., assembly GCA_012270065.1. Classification (GTDB taxonomy): domain Bacteria; phylum Planctomycetota; class Planctomycetia; order Pirellulales; family Pirellulaceae; genus Rubripirellula. The sequence continues at coordinate 114,165 of JAAXJB010000088.1, forward strand.
GGCACCGGGTGGTGCGATGGTGGGAATCATCAACACCGAAGCGGGACCGGTTCCGGTAAAAATAATCGATCAGGACGGCAACGGTAAATTCAACGACATTGGCCGTGATGCGATGGTTGTTGGGAACACTGATCACGCGATGATGCTGTCGAGTACCATTTTTGTTGGCGGGCAACTGAAGAGCTTTCAGATTGCTGAGGATGGTAGTTCGTTCAGTTTGGCACCGTACGAGGGTCCGACATCACAGATCGATATGTCGACTTCATTCAATTCCAAAGCGGTTCTGCTCTCCTCTGTGATCCTTTCCGCTGATCGCAAACACTCGTTTGACATTGGGGCAGTAGAAGGTCCTGTTCGTGTGCCAGCCGGAAAGTACAAAGTGGTGTCTGGTGTTGTTGGCCTTGGTCAACATCGGGTGACGATTAAATCTGGAAGAATGAAACCGCTGGATCTCGTCGCAGGTGGAACCAGAAAGTTTGACTGGGGGGGACCGGTGGCCTCCGAATTCCAGTACGCCAGGGTCGGCAATCAAGTACAGTTTTCGCCGAATTCAATTTGGTATTTCGGCAAGGCCGGAGAGCAATACACCGGTTGGCATCCGGTCGGCAAGTCGCCGGAGTTCAAAGTTCTGGATGCTGAGACTCAGGTGGTATTGGAAGTGGCAATTTTGCCGGGATCATGCTGAGGCCGCGGCTTTGATCCGGTCGCCGTGAGCGTACCACCCACTGCCAACATTACCGTCGAAATGATCGCTGACACTTTTGCATTCGGGAAGATCGAGGGTAAACCAAAAAACTGAATCGCCCGCCTTACGGCGGTCGTTCGCGCCCTGCTGTCCCGAATCTTCGCTGAAGCTGCGAAGTTTCCAGCTCAATATTTCAGCGCCAACTCGACTGAACTGCCTGACGATATTCGCGAGAGCAGATTCCGTGGGTTGGCTGCCCCGAGAAGCTGACCGGCGTTTTTCGCCTCTATGTGTGGTCTTACGGTTGGGTTTTCCGATGGTGGAGGCAACCGTGCCCCGGTCTGATACGGTGTTGAAACGCGGGTTCGCTAAATCAATCCCTTGAGGGCGACACACGACAGGTTTTTGGCATGTTGGCAAATTGACCAACCCGATCCTGTTTGGCGAAGGCAGGGAGTCGTGAGTCAACCTGCCGGAACACCGGGAAAGTCCCGTTTTGTTTGTGCATTTGTGGTTATCCTCAGCTAATATGCTTTTTTCAAATTTGGTTGATTGATGCTGGAATTTTATTCATCCCCCAATCTCGTACGCGGTAGCTTCCTGTGGGTAGCCGTGCTGTTGTTTGCGCCTGTGAGTTTGTTGGCACAATCAAGCGAGGCAATCGACCGACCACCCGTGATCAGTGATGAGGGTGGATCGATTCCTGTGAAGGTGATTGATGGACGCTTGATCGTGGCTTGCGACATCTCAGGGCCTCGATTGCGTGTTCCAATCAACCTCTGGTTGGACTTTGATGGCGCGTATGGTTTGCAATTGCACAATCGTGCCGCAGCTCCGCTTCCCGCCGAGACCCAAAGTGGAAAACCAAATCCTCTGACTCTTCATTTCGGCGATTTCACGCTTGAGATAGCAAGGCGAGAGTTGGGGCCGGAAGAAGAGTTCGAGGATTTCACGAAGTATCATTCAAAAGAAATTGGCGAGAATGCTTTGACCGGTGCAATCGGCGGGCACATTCTCAAACATTTTGATGTGATTTTTGATCTTCCACAGGGCCGGGTCACATTGGCGCCGCCCGGTCAGCTGGCAGATTATCAACCGGACATCGCTGGCGGAGAACTTCTGACTCCAATCACTCTTCAGAATGATCTGGTATGGCTTCCTGTATTGATGCCAGGTCCCGGGGCGAAAGGCTTGGGGCAGGATGCGGAAGACACTGAAGATGGATCCCAATCTTTGAAGCGGGCCTTGGCGATTGGTTCGTCACGTTACGATACGTGCCTGGATCGGCGCCTTTGTAATTCGCTTGGCCGCCCCGCAGGCAACATTGGACCGTTGCTTTGCGATTCCATTGATTTGTCTCCGTTTGTTGCCTTTCGACCGTCGGAGGTCATTCAAGTCCATCCGGACGGCGTGGCCGGTGTGATGGGAATCAATCTGTTGGAGAACTTCCGGATCCACGTCGATCGGCAATCATTGATGGCAACAGTGCGTGCTGCACGATCAGCCCGGTTTCCCAGTGAAGAGTTGAAGTGGTTTCAGGCAATGGTTTCGGAAGACCGCGACCTTGTGCAGGCGTGGTTGGAGGAATACGCCCAGACGAGGCTTGGACGTGAAGCTGCGGAATTTCTGTTGACGTTGATGCTTGACGAAGGTGCAGAAACCGATGAGTTGGCAGAAGCAATTCAATGGGTGAATGACACAATGGTGGCAGACCTCAGGGCAACACGTCTGTTTGATCTGATGGAGGAACTGGTCAACGAAGGAGAGGTCGACCTTGGAATTGCTGCCGGGGAAATTGGTGTGAAAAGCGCACGCAAAGACCGGTATCCGGAGTCGAACTACAAGCTGCATGGGCGTTTGGGGGAACTTCTGCTGCCACGCGACAACCGTGAAGCGTGGCGACATCTGTTGTCTGCGGCTTTCGGGCTGCCTGAAGATGGAATGATCAATCTCAACCTTGCCCGCGTCTATGAAGCCGATGGCAAGCCAAAACGGGCGTTCAGCCGGTACATTCAGGCGCTTGTCAAAGAGGAAAGCAGTGAATTGGCGATGCAGGCCCTGGTGCGGATGGACAAAGAGTTACCCGCTGACGAGCGAATGACGATTGAGTCCATTGATCGCATGATCAGTGGCCGGGTCCGAAACTTTTCGGCCCCCGATGTTTATCAGTTTGATCCCGACCAGCGAACCAATCGCACCTGTCTTGTGGAGTTCTTCACCAATGCCTACATCGGCACGGAGCAACGTGGCGGGGCGATTGGTGGTGCCTTGGGCAATCAGGGCGTGATGACCCACTTCAACCAGCCCGAGTGTGTTTTTCTGTCTTACCATCTGCCGGTGCCGCGGATCGAACCGCTTGTCACACCGTTGGGGCAGCATATGGCTGCATGGCTGGCAGTGCGTGGCCCGGTGGTACAGGTGGTTGACGGCGTACGGAGCACACCGGGAGCTGGGAAGCATCGGGATGCCAGCGAGATCTATTCTGCAACCCGTGATACCGTGCTGGGGCGACTGGCCAATCGCAGCCCGGTGGAGGTTAACGTCAATGCAGCTGTCGAAGGCAACCGTCTTTCGGGTGAAGTGACAGTGACTGGGCCCAGGCTCGGAACACCTGAGGACGAGGCCCTGAAACCACTAGTGATTCAACTGGTGGTGGCCGAACGGGGCGTGGTGTTCCATGGATCCAGCGGCGTTGTCATCCATCGCATGTTGGCACGCGGCTTGGCCACGCGTGGTTCCCTGCATGGTGTTCCGTTTCTCCCTGACGCAAAAGGAGTTCTCGAGTTCACTTTTGACAGGGACCTCAGTGAGATCGAAGCCGAAAACACTGACTTCATTGACGAGCTTGAAAAAGGAGAAACCAAAGGGGGCTCACGGATGGGTTTGCGGATTGAACCGTCCAGTGTTGAATTGATTGCGGTGGTACGGGATGCCGAAACAGGTGAGGTGGTACAAGCTAGGCAGTGCGACCTTGTTCGAGCGAAGGGCGGGAAATGAGTCACCAGAATCCAGAACAAATTGAAGATGACATCACGCCGGTGGTGTGGAACGCCTCGACGCAGCTTCAGACCACATATGTACGTGCTGCCATCGCAGGTCCTCTGGCGGTTGCCG
>JAAXJB010000106.1:0-59005 GCA_012270065.1 Rubripirellula sp.
CCTCCCAGTCGCCCGACAGCCCCAAGACAGCCCCCCGCCGCTCCTCCAGAGACATTTGAGTCAAACATAAAAATGGCTGATTCGCAGGCGTAAGACCGGACGGCAACGAAAATCCGGCAACAGGGTGCGAGGAGGATCTCATCAGCAATCAGTACGTGTTCTCCGGGGCGGGCGTTTTCGGGGAGTCTCGCAGGAGCCTCGCATGGAGCTCCTTGCAGGTCCAGACTGTCACCGGAAATCTCCGCCAGTTCCGAGTTTTGTCGACCGCTGGCACGAGTCCCGAATGAAGTCACCCGCTTGACGGAAGCTGGCCAGTTATCGTCTCATACGGGGATGAATACCAATGAAATCGAGCGGTTCATCCCTCATCGCAAACCCATGCTTCTGGTGGATGAGATTTTGTCGCGTACCGAGAGCGAAATTGTCTGTCGTAAAACATTTCACGAAGATGATTTTTTTGTCCAGGGTCATTTTCCGGGGCAACCCATTGTCCCGGGGGTGATTCAATGTGAATGCTGCCTGCAAGCCGGAGCGATCCTGCTTTCAGCCGATGCCATGCCGTCCGGTGAGGAAACGGCTGCCAACGGCAGTGTTCCGGTTGCAACACGCATGGACTCTGTAAAATTCAAACGCATGGTTCGTCCCGGTGACACAGTGGAAATCCACGTCACGCTCAATGACCAAGTCAGCAATGCTTACTTCCTGACCGGAAAAATGCTCCTCAACGGAAAGCTCGCTGCCCGGCTTGATTTTGCCTGCAGCATTGCCGATCCCGCACCTCCCACCGCAGGGGAATCAAGGTGACCGATAGCACCCCCACTGAGACACAAGTGTTTGACTTTCTTGGATTCCACGGCAAGACATTTCTTGTCATGGGCGTTGCCAACAAGAAGAGTGTCGCATACCGGATTGCCCAGCTCATCGAAAAATCTGGTGGAACGGTTATCTACAGCGTACGCAGTGAATCACGCCGGGACAGCCTCGGCAAACTGCTGGCAGATCGCCAGATACTGATTTGTGATGTCGAGCAGCAATCCCAAATCGATGAACTCGCTGCTGAGATTGCGAAACAGAATATCGAACTGAGCGGACTGGTTCACTCGATCGCCTTTGCAGATTACCCCGAGGGCATCCGCCCATTTCACGAAACCACGCGTGCCCAGTTTTTACAAGCGATCGACATCTCGGCTTACTCGCTGATCAATGTATGCAACGCGGTCAAAGACAGTTTTACCAAGGATGCCTCAGTCGTCACGATTGGGATCAGCACAACACGGATGGCGAGTGAGAGCTACGGCTTCATGGCTCCAATCAAAGCTGCTTTGGAATCATCGCTCGCGTTTCTTACCAAATCATTCAGCCGATTCAGTGAGATCCGGTTCAACGCAGTAGCTGCCGGATTACTGAAAACAAGTGCATCGGCTGGTATCCCGGGCTACGTCGACTCCTATCTTTACGCAGAGAAAGTGATTCCACGGGGTGCAGCCTTGAAAACGGACGAAGTCGCCAACACCGCCGCTTTCCTGCTCAGCAAACGCAGCAGTGGGATCACGGCTCAATCACTCGTTGTCGATGCTGGCATGTCAATCAATTATTTTGACACTGGTATCATCGACGCGGTAACGTCAGCAGATATCGACTGAATCAAGACTCCGCCAAACCGCTCCAAAACACATCCACGGTGTTCAACGGCGACACATTTCAAATCCGGCACCTCTCAAATCAGATACCCCCAACCCGACCAGAATCGATAACCATGACCCAGCAGATCTACATCAACGGAGAGTACTACGCCAAGGATGAGGCCAAGATCAGCGTTTATGATCACGGTCTGCTCTATGGAGATGGTGTATTTGAGGGAATGCGGATCTACGGTGGAAAAGTGTTCCGTCTGGAGCAGCATCTGATCCGCCTGTGGGAATCAGCGCTCTCGATCGGTTTGAAAATCCCGATTGCACCCGATCAATTGTCAGCTGATGTAAACGACTGTGTTTCCCGAAACGGACTGGAAGAGGGGTACATCCGTTTGATCGTAACGCGTGGTGCAGGAGCTCTTGGCCTTGATCCCTACAAATGCTCAGAACCGCAAGTGATATGCATCGTCGACAAAATCACTCTCTACCCAGACTCGCTTTACCAGAATGGTCTGGAACTCGTCACCGCAGCAACCATCCGCAACCATCCCGCAGCTTTGAGTCCGCGAGTCAAATCGCTGAACTACCTCAACAACATCATGGCCAAGATGGAGGGGTTGAAGGCGGGTTGCGTCGAAGCATTGATGCTCAATCACAAAGGCGAAGTCGCGGAATGCACAGGTGACAACCTTTTCATTGTCAAGAACGGTCATCTGAGGACACCGCCCGTTGAAGCGGGAATTCTGGAAGGAATTACACGCAACGCCGTATTAGAACTCGCTGAAAAGCTCGGAATCCAATCGAGTGAATCTGCGATGACGCGCCACGACATTTACACTGCAGATGAGTGTTTTCTGACAGGAAGCGCGGCAGAGGTCATTGCCGCTGTTAAACTGGACGACCGACAGATTGGCGATGGCAAACCCGGTCCGATCACCAAGCAGCTCAACGAGGCGTTCCGAGTGCTCGTTCGGGAATGACGCATGGCTCGCCTGACCCGCGTGCATCTCATTCACATCCCATCGCGTCCCTGATCCTGTCGTCAATGCAAGGACAGACAAAACCTCTGGCTCCTTTGTAAAATCGTCGCTGCTTGTTCAAGCAGAATCGACGCTGGAAAAAATATTCCTGGAACTGAATTTCAGGGTTCCCGGTGGATCGCCAAAACAACAGACCGCAATGACTGAGAACCTTGCAAATGATCCGACACCTCCTTTCCATCCATCATGAGGCAATGACTTGATCGGGGTATGTTTTGAAAACATTGGCGAAGTCAAGCTGCGTGAACTGCCGGATGCTGTCATTGAGGATGCTGGTGATGCAATCGTGGAAGTCTCCATGGCAGGATTGTGCGGAAGCGATTTGCACCCTTTTTTCGGGCGTGAAACCGGATTGTCACCCGGAACCGTGATGGGACATGAATTCGTTGGGCGGATCACGGCAATCGGATCAGGAGTCAGCCAACTCTGCGTTGGTGACCGGGTCTGTGCACCTTTCACAACAAACTGTGGAAGCTGTTTTTTCTGCGAATCAGGTCTTACATCACGTTGCATCCATGGACAGTTGTTCGGCTGGAGGCAGGACGAAGCAGGTCTGCACGGCGGTCAGGCGAGTCTGGTTCGTGTGCCCCACGCCGATGCTACCCTGTTTAAACTGCCGGAAACCATTGACGACGAAACGGCACTGCTGTTGGGAGACAATCTCAGCACTGGTCGTTTTGCTGCCGATATGGCTGGAATCACGAGTTCAGGAATCTACGGCGTGATTGGGTGTGGCACCGTTGGGTTGCTTGCCATCGTGGCTGCGAAACAGCTCGGCGCTGAAAAGATCATCGCTGTCGATCCGTGTAAATCCAGACTGGAAATTGCAGAATCATTGGGTGCCATGGTGTTTACATCACCCGAGCAGGCACTGCGGGAAACACATCATTTGACTCACGGACTCGGACTCGACGGCGTCATGGAACTGGTGGGTTTGCCTGATGCACAACGCCTTGCTTATGCGCTTGTACGCCCTGGTGGAAATCTGTCTGTCATCGGCTGCCACTGCACGCCAGATTTTGCTTTCTCACCAGCCGACGCTTATGACAAGAACCTGACTTACCGCACAGGTCGGTGCCCCGCACGCCATTACATGGACCTGTTCTCCAATTCCGGGCAACTCAAGGACCTGGACCTTTCATGGTGCATCACACATCATTTCCCGGCAACTGAAGCGGTTACTGCCTATCAGGTCTTTTCCCAAAGAAAAGATAATTGCGTCAAAGCTGTCTTGCATTTTGATTGACATGAAACAGGTCCTGACGCACCTTCGGCAGAAGAGACACCCAGAAGAGACACCCAACTGGACGATGCCTCACTTTCCCACCCAAGTGCATGACCACGCACCAAAAAACCCGTGGTACACTGGCGCCGCCAATGGGTCTGTGATCTCCTGTCGTGCGAGCCAACAATCCTGAACCTGGAAAGAAAACCGGAACATGTTCATGCGTACAACGAAATTCTCTTGCCTCGTCGTTTTTGTGTGTTCCTCTTTCGTTCTGCAACTCGTGATCTCGTTGCAGGCCACAGCACAAACCAGAGATGAAATGGTGCAGAACGATCGCCAAAAAATCACTGAGGAGGGTTTCTGGATTTACAACGATATTCCTGAAGCGTTCAAACGTGCAAAGCAGACAGGCAAACCTGTTCTCGTGGTTCTGCGGTGCATTCCATGCCATGAGTGTGTCAAGCTGGACGATAACCTCGTTGACAATGACCCTGTCATCCGTCCTCTGCTGAAAGAATTTGTCTGCGTCCGACAAGTCTCGACAAATGGACTCGACCTGAGCCTATTCCAATACGATACAGACCAGTCATTTGCCGTTTTCATTCTCAATGCAGATGGCACGATCTATGGACGATTCGGAACGCGTTCGCATCGGACGGATTGGCTTGGCGATGTTTCCCTTGAAGGCTTGGCTGAAGCACTCAAGGGTGGCTTGGCTTTGCACCGGGACTACCCTGCAAACCGATCCCGGATTTCCGGCAAACGTGGCGGAAAGCCGGAATTCGCATCACCAGAAAAGTACCCCAGTCTGAAAGACAAATTTACCGATCGATTGAACTATGAAGGCAGTGTGTCCAAGAGTTGCATTCATTGCCACCAGATCGGTGACGCGCAGCGTGCTTATTACTGGAACGCGGGCAATCGCATCCCCGAAAACATCCTGTTTCCCTATCCACACCCCAAAACGCTCGGCCTGATTCTGGACCCGAAGAAGAAAGCAACGGTGTCGTCGGTAAACCCGGGATCGATTGCAGCCAACAGTGGGCTTAGAGCAGGTGACATCATCGAATCCATCGGTGGACAAACACCGCTATCGATTGCCGATGTACAGTGGGTTTTACACCAGACATCAGGCGATGAAAACAGTCTTCCCATTTCTGTCATGCGGAATGATCGCCCCGTCAATCTCGCACTGAAACTACCGGCGGGCTGGCGCCGCGGTGGGGACCTTTCGTGGCGAGTTACTTCATGGGCGTACCGACGCATGCTGACCGGTGGCATGAAGCTTTCTGACTTGCCGAAGGAAAATCGGGAAGAACTTCGCCTCGCCCCCAATCAAATGTCGTTGCTTGTGCAGCACGTTGGGCAATACGGTGCGCATGCGGCAGCCAAGCGAGCCGGTTTGCGAAAGGGAGACATTCTGGTCTCTTATGCCGGACATGATGACCTGCAGACGGAATCCCAGCTCTTTGCTCATGCCCTCAATCACCACCGGCCGGGCGACAGGATCACAGTCGAAGTATTGCGTGAGGGCCGCAAAAAGGAATTTGTGATTCCAGTTCAACCGTAGAATGGGGACCTGTTCCGATGCTGCCGTGCCTCAAATCCACGCCAAGAATTGCTGTGCAATCCAATCCGAGATTTCGCTATGCTTGGGAACGGATTGATTCAAAGCCATCGCAGCCCTTTTGCCCATGTCCCGAGCCACTCGAAATTCTCTTCCGCAAGCAGCACCATCAAGTCCGTCGCCCACGACGAACTTGAGTGGGTGTCGTGCAAATCCATTTCGCGGGAAAATTGCACCGAGAGATCGCAAGTTGCTAGGCAAACTGGCCGGTGAAGTCGCCCTGCGTACGTTTCCGGCCAGCCAGATCGCAAGCTGGCAACAGGAAATTCACGAGCAGACACTCCGCCTCAGTCGCTCCATCGATCAGCCAAATTTTACCAAAGTGGGCCGCGACGATCTGGTTCGAATGATCCGCATGTACGACGACCTGTTTTTTGATGGAAAGATACTGCCCGTTGCAGAAGCCGAAGGACTCTCGTTCGGGATTTCATCACGCATGACACGGATTGCCGGAAAAATGGTGACACATTATCCAACTGGCGATCACAATGCCCCGCGAAAATTTGAGTTGATCCTTTCATCGACACTGCTGTTTCAGACCTTTGAAGATGAAGGTCGGCCGGCCGAGGTGACAGGGCGTCTTTGCCGGGATCGTCTGGAAGCAATGCAGCGTGTCGCAGAACATGAATTCGTTCATCTCATTGAAATGCTGATCTGGAATGATGGCAACTGCAGTGAAGCAAGATTTCAGTCCATTGCAAACCGTTATTTCGGACATACCGACTATCGCCATGATCTGATCACGCAGAGAGAACGGGCATTCAGTAAATTCAATATCCGAGTTGGGGACCGGGTAAGTTTTCATCACGAGCGTCGAACATTGACGGGTCGCGTCAATCGCATTACCCGCCGTGCCACGATTCTGGTACAGGACAACAACGGAGACCGTTTCAGCGATGGTCAACGCTACCTGCGTTTCTATGTACCACTGGAAAAACTCACAAAAGCTTGATTGTGAAACAGGGAATACCGTTGGTTACCAGCGCAGTCGAAACCCACTTCCACCGAAACTGAAATGGCTCTGGAAGTAAAACCTGTATCCATTCGATCCAAAATGGCGGGAACTCTCATCGCTGAATTGGAGACTGAATTGCGGCAAAGCTACCCACCTCATTACATTCACGAATTGAACTCAAGCTCTTTCGAGTCCACCGGGAGTGAATTTCTCGTTTGCATGCTTGATGGCACGCCCATTGGCTGTCTTGGCCTCCGCCCCCTCGATAGTGAAACCGCCGAACTGAAACGAATGTTCGTTCGCCCGGAACACCGCGGATGTGGAGCAGCCAAGATGATGCTGCAGGAGATTGAAAAACGGGCAACCGCCAACGGGTTCAAGAAGATTGTTCTTGAGACAGGCAACCAACAGACCGCAGCCATCCAGCTTTATCTTTCAAAAGGATACAAACCCGTTCCACCATACAACCCGTCGGTGGATGGCCCGGCAAGTGCCTGCTTCAACAAGAACCTCAATCCCTGAACGCCCAGCTTCCTGCGTTCCACGCGGCAACACTAAAAACACACTTGGTGGAAAACCTGATTCCAATGGCTCCCTGAAGCCTCTGACAAATCCAGCACCTTGAGGACCGCTGCGTTGAGCAGATATCCTCAGTGCGTCATCGCATAGGTGACGATATTGATACCCATCGGGTACGCTTTCTTGACCGAAAACTCTTCGAAGTACCATGGGTCTTCACCCTCGCGTTCCCAGCCGTCACCGAGATCCGTATTGTGGCAGATGAAGACCATGATCCGATCTTTGTCATCGGTGATGGCGCGATAGTGCGGAGTTCGCGTGTCGCTTCCATCCCATGTTTCCTGCCATGTGATCACTTGCCCATTCTGCATCCGTTGCGCCGCGTTGATCGCGGGAACCTGTGGCTTTTCCTTCAATGGATAAACACATTGAAAAATTTCATGTGACAGAGGCACTTCAAAGGGGGCGCGTTCAGGAAAGACCCGTGCCAACTGTTGCCTCAGGTTCTCATACTGATACTCGCCCCAAAAATCATCGACCATCAAGAAGCCCCCATTGAGACAGTATCTTCTCAAAGCTTTGACTTCCGCCTCATTGAAATACAAGGCACCAGGTTCAATGATGTAGATGAACGGGTAATCGAAGAGGCGATCATCCGTCAACTCAAGAACGATGGGTTCGGGATTCACCTTCAGCGAAGTCAACTGCTGAAGCCGCAAGGAGAAGTTGAGATCGCTGTCGCGATAGTCGGTTCGCCAACCACCACCGCCACGACCACGGCCTCCAATCGACTCGTACTTGATTCGCACAAAGGTGAATACATCACGTTCAAAATCGGCGTCGATTTCCCAGTCGGGAACTCCGTTTCTGCCAGTTTCGAGACCACGGTTCTGCCACCAGGCTCCTCGCTGCGCAGCAACAAGCGATGTGACCAGCACCAACATCATCGGGATTCCGCACAGCCACCAGCGATGTTTTACAACTGAAATCCATCTTTTCATCATTCCGGTTTCTCCTTGTTCAACTCATTGGCAATCGGTTGCTGCTTCTCCGCGACGCCGGCCTTCCTGACAGACTCATCTGGCACGGGATCACTCGCTTTAGGCTCAGTCCTGACGTCCAAGCTATCCTGATCACCAACCTTGACGTCATCGCCTTGAACATCCGCAACGGGCTTGCTTTCGGGGTTGGTCACATCAGCAGAATCACGATTCCCCGAAGCTTCATCCGCAGACATCAGTTGCAGCAGGAGTTCATGAGCTTCGCGATAACGTGGAGCCTCAAGCAGTGCCCGCAAAACATGATGTTTCGCTTCAGCGTTTGAGCCAAGATTCCGGAGAGCCCGACCTGTTCGATAATCTATCGAAGCTGGATCCACAGGATCCATTTGGGCAAGAGCACGCAGAGCCCCGACTGCCTTTCCAAAGTCACCCTGTTTTTCTGCAGCTTCCGCAAGGGCGAACTGCCCTTCCTGCAACATCGGATTGACAGCGATGATATCAGCCGCATATTTCAGCACAGCTTCCCAGTCATCCTCATTCCCAGCGATCTCGATCAGCCGCCGCAAGGCTGGCAATGCATCACTCGATTTGCCTACGTTTTCCGTCAACACTTCGCGTTCAAGTTCTGTCTCTCCCAGCTTCCGGTACACAAGAGTCAACAGTTCAAGCGGCCCTCCACGTTCGCCAGTCAGGGTGTCCAGTTCTTTGAGCTTTTCAAGAGCCACCTTCGCCTTTTTCATTTCACCCCTGGCAACATAAGCCTCTGCAATCGCCCGCAAACCCCAGTAGCTGTCTGGTTTTTCCTGTACCCAACTTTCCCAATCATTCAACCTCGGCTCCTCTGGCATCCCCTCACGCGACCAATCGGCGTCGGGGCCGAAAGCCAACGCATGTCGGCGAGCGAAGTCTGCAAATTGCGCATCCAGTTTTTGCAGCGATCCAATGTTGCGGGCCATCGCGTCATTGATGATCAGTCCGTCACCCAAATCTTTCAAAATGCCCTTGATGGCATCCAGTCCATGCTCCTGAACCAGAAACTCTATCACCAGCGATGACTGGTAGTACGCGAACTGCAGATGAACAGGAGATGGGGGATTCAGGAACGCACTGCTCAAACGTGTGACAGGAGTCAAGTTTTCGTCAAGCAGCATTTCGCGATAGGTTGGGGTCATCGACTCTCCCCAGGCACCGCTTCGCTGCCTTTCTTCGTAAACCGATATTCCTTCACTGAGCCAGCGTGGCATCCTGTTCTTTGTTTTTTCGAGTGTCACCACATGACAGAACTCATGCCACAATACGCTTTGCCAATTCGATGGACGCTCCCCCTGTGAGGCAGGGCTGTTGGCTGTGATCACACGTCCAAAACAGACACCAAGAAAACCAGCTCCCCCCGGCAAACCGAAAGTCCGAATCGCAAAATCTTTCTGCTCGGGAAAAATCTCAACCACAACTGGTTCGCGTGGCTGGACATCATACTTTTCGCATAATGTGGCTTTTGCTTCTGACAACAATTCAAGTACGGCTGGACCGTAAATGGATGCTTCCGACGAATCCATTCGCACTTCAATCCCATTTGCTTCCAGAACCCGGAAGCCTTTGATGCGTTCGCGCAGCGTCATGAGATTGCTGGCAACCACGTTGTACTCATCCTGTTCAGCAGCCAGACGCGCCACTTCCCATCCAACGTCTTCATTCCCCAAACGCAAAAGATCCTGCGCCAATTGAAACTGTGCTGGAATATACGAAGAGTCCATTTCAAGCGACTTGCGCTGGTAAGCAGCGCCTTCTTCGAAGCGATACTTCTGGGATAACTTTCTTCCAATCAGGTGATCCACTGCTGGATTGTCTACCCAGGTACTCAACGCTGCTGCACGTAACAGTGACTCCTGCTCAAAACGACCCTTCAAATGTGCCAGAACTGCCATCAAAGCCCACGCCTCCTGCTGGTGGACATTGATTTGCATCACCCGTCGCAGCAGTTCTTCGGCTGCAGGATACAATTCGCGATCAATGGCCGCGTCGGCTTGGTACAACAGGCTGGGTACATGATTCGGATTCAACTGCAGCGCTGACTTGATCGCTTCGTTCGCTTTTTCTGCATCACTCGACTCCCAAGCCCTCGCCAAAAGGTAGGGAATTCGGGCATCCGCCTGATCGAAGCGTTTGGCCGCTGCGAGAGTTTCCGCAGCAACTTTGTAGTCACCCTTCTCAAGAGCGAGCTCAGCGGTCGCAATGTACGCCTCAACATGTTCAGGATCTGCCTCACGCACCCGGTCATAGAATGCCTCCAGGATCTTCCGTGCATCCTCACCACGCATTGCAAAAAATCGACCGGCTGCGACCAGGTTATCACGGCTGGCATATCGGGACGGCGAAGATTGCAGCAGCAACATGATCTGGTTTTTAGCATCCACTGCCTGTTGGGTTTCAGTCGCATTTCGAAGTGCATCCAATCCCTGCAGACGGAGTGTCAAGCTTGTCGGATATCGCTGAATGGCCTCGTGGTAGGTCTTCACCGCATCCGAGTATTTCCCAAGCGTCAGCTGGCAATCGATCAGCAGACGTGGCCAACGCTCATTCCAGATTCCTTCCTGCACCTGCTTGGCAGCAAAAGCCTCTGCCTCCTGATATTTGCCGGCCCGGAAGAGCGAACGTGCATCATCCAGATCCGAAGAAAGGCCGGTCAACGGAACAACCGAAACCCACAGCAAACACAATAGAAAGTTACACCTGATCATCGAATCTTTCACATCCTGAGCACAGCAAGAGTTCGAAGAGAATAAACGGACGCAAACCGGGGCTTGCGTCGAGTCTCCAGTTTAGCGTTCGGATGCTGAAACGGGGAACCAAACCGCCGCTCACCAACAGTTTCCACACGACTTTTACAACTCATCAAAACACCGTCGATTTCTGAATTGAACAAGTGCTGGCAGTAATCCATCACGCTGATTCCTCGCAGCTCGCCCCTGGAAATCATGGTGCACAGTGAAAACCCGCCCCGGAACGGAGCAATGACGCAGAACCGGCATTTCCCCGATGCCTAAGACACCGATTTTGGGCTCAGGTTTCAATGCTTCGTCAGATCGCCGGCTACATGACTTGCCTGCTTAGCGGGGATTCTGGACTCTCAACCCCAAACACCCATCAGGTCGCCCCTCAACCACATGCCAATCGAGTAGGATTTAGCGAAACGCGAACCTATGCAAGCGGTCCATTCCAGTGCATTTTCGCTCCCGTGTCTTGTGGACGTACCCGTTCCCATCGACGCACCCAATCGATGATCCCGTCAACTCACTCCCCACAACCGCTGAATCCACCCCATGTTCAGATACTCCATCTGCTCTGCCCGAGTCACACGCTTTCCAACAACGACACTCTTTCGTTCAAGTTTCGTCGAGGCACGATGGATGCTGGCACTCGCGTTCTTCTGGTTCTTGCTTCTGCCCACACCAGTGCCTTCAGCACAAGAGCCCCAGGAAAACGCCAAAGCCAACCTTCGCGTTGGCATCATCGGTCTGGACACTTCCCACGTCATCGCGTTCACGAAGGCTTTTCAACAAGCGGGAGAAGACGATCCAGACCTGGCAGGGTTTGATGTGGTAACAGCCTATCCTTTCGGAAGCGCAGATATCGAATCCAGCGCCAGTCGTATTCCAAAGTACACCGAAGACATGAAGGCCCTGGGAGTTGAGATCGTTGACACCATTGATCAACTTCTGGCAAAAGTTGACTGCGTGCTTCTGGAAACAAACGATGGGCGTTTGCATCTGGAACAGGCTCTGCAGGTATTCCGAACCGGCAAACCGGTTTTCATCGACAAACCGACTGGATCAAATCTGGCGGAAGTGGTTGCGATCTATCGCGCTGCCTCACACTTCAAAGCACCGATGTTTTCGAGTTCTTCGTTGCGTTACAGTGCGGGGGCGCAAGCCATTCGTGCCGGAAAAATCGGACGAGTACTCGGCTGCTCTACCTACAGCCCATGCTCACTTGAAAAAACACACGTTGATCTTTTCTGGTACGGCATCCACGGCGTCGAAACTCTCTACACATGCATGGGTACCGGGTGCGTATCCGTCTCACACACATCCTCCAAGGACTTTGAACTTGCAGTTGGCACATGGAATGATGGGCGGATCGGCACATTCAGGGGAATCCGGGCGGGCACGAAAGGTTACGGTGGAATTGCCTTTGGCGAAAAAGGCATTTCAGAAATCGGTCCGTATGGTGGTTATCGACCTCTCGTAGTACAAATCGCCCGTTTTTTCAAAACAGCAATCCCCCCGATCGCGGCGGAAGAAACAATCGAATTGTACGCATTCATGCAAGCAGCGCAAAAAAGCAAACAGCAGGGCGGAAAGCCCGTGATGATGAAGAACATCATGCAAGAAGCAGAAGCTGCTGCTGATAAACTGCTGTCCGGTGAACTGAAGTAGCCAACAAACTGAGAGCAATGAACAATGACCATGCCGACAATCAGGCGGGCCTATGCAAAGACGGTGTTCTACCCAACGCTGGCTTGGAACGCTCTTCTTGGAAGGGTACTACGCGTCCGAAATTGGTGGAATCATGTGGATCCCCATGTGATCGTGGGAGCCTATCCTTTCGCGCGTGATGTACCTGCGATGCACAAAGCCGGTGTCCAGGCAGTGGTCAACACATGTGAAGAATATACGGGCCCGACTGAGCAATACTCGAAATACAAAATCGAACAGCTTCGTATCCCAACCACTGACTTCACGCATCCCAAGCTACCGGACGTGGAACGTGCGGTTGATTTTGTTCAGGAAAACGCATCAAAGCAAAGGACGGTTTACATCCACTGCAAAGCGGGTCGCGCCCGCAGCGCTACTGTTGCCTTGTGCTGGCTCATGAAACATCGCGGCATGTCGATGGATGAAGCACAACAGGCACTCCTGAAAGCAAGACCGCACGTCAACCCAAGGTTGACCCAACGCCCGGTAGTACGCGAGTTCGCCAAAGCGAATGGTTTGTCATGATTTGATAACCGCCCCAATATCAAAACCGCTGCGTCTCTGAACGCATGGTCCATGCTCTCCACTTTCTGGTTGGTTGACGTGCACCACAGCAAAAGCAGCGAAGCCTGAGGATCCTCTGGCAAGTATGTCAGCTGGATCTTGCCTCTCTACCCTCCCCATCGGAGTGGGGTCTCCTACGCCGCACTAAAACCCTCGCGGCTGCAAAAAAGAGACAGTCATGTTTCGTTAAATCAACATGACATGCCCAAAAGCTCCGGGGTTGGCCGAAAAGGAGAACCTGCCGAAACCTTAAAAATGCGCCGAAGTCATTTCCTGCATTTGACTTATGGAACATAGACGCAATTTCGCATCCTCATTTGGCATAAATCCTGCGGTAGGTGACGCTCATCTCATTTGTCGGTTCATCCATTCATGTCGATCTCACGTTCACCAGTACAAAACCATGCATAGCGTTCATCTTGTTGATCTGGCCGCAGTCGTTTCTGAGCACGGTCCCGCGATCCTGTACGGCCGGGAAACCCTTTCACCAGAAGCGTTAACTCACTATTGGACAGCAACACATTCGCGGTTCAACCTCTGGCATCAAGCCATGGCACGCTACAGCCGCGCGGAACAACTGAATCAGGAGAGTGCACTCAACGACTGGTGGGAGCAACACACACCAGTGATGGAGGAAATTCTCGTTTCGGAAATTCTGACCCGGGTCGTGGCAGCACTTGGCATTGGACTGGACTCTCAAGCCAGTGAGGAGGAAATATCGCCGGTGACGCACGCGATCCTGCTGAACCATCTTGAAGCATCCAATCGTGTCCATCAGGTAATGCTCAAGGCGAACGGCAGGAACATGGTCAAAGCTGAACAACTCAACCGTGTCCGTCGAGGGATCGAGAGCTGGACGGATGTTCTGATTGGCCGCATGGCGTTACGGAACCGTGAACCACTTCAATACGCGATTGAACGTGAACGAGCGCTGGAATATGCCGAAGAAGCCGTCTTACAAGGGCATGGAGTCATCCGCAAAACATCCAATGCACTGATGAACATATCCATGCACGACATGATTTCCACGCGACTTTCTGCCGAACCAGCTCTGCCAGCAGCCAACCGTGAGGTGGCTCGCAGCGTGATGCTGATGTTACGCCCGGAATTGTTCGACAGTGTTGGCACGCTGAAGTCGCTCTGGATGCATCGCCTTGAGAACTCCGCTGATCAAACCGACCGGATGCTGGAGGAACTCGCCTCCGCTGACATCCATGAAGCTGAAACATCGGATAGTCTTGAAGTCACCGCCGGCTCCTATTTTGAACGCTGGTGCTGTTGAACGCTGATGCTGTCGCATGTGGTGCTGTTGAACGTGGTGCTGTTGAACGTGGTGCTGTTGAACGTGGTGCTGTTAAACCATGCCGGCTGTCACTTGAGATCAACGGCATGCAAAGCACGAGACATTCGCCAAGCGTTGATGCACCGCACAGCGAAAGGTTGATTTGAGTCATCTGTCCGCGAGGTGCAAAACCACATTCCGGTGCAGGCAACCTGCTGCTTCCAGTGGCTCATCCAAGAAAACGAAGCGATGACAACTGAGATGTCAGGACTCCCACTCCAGGGCCTGTTCGATTGCCCCGTGGTACTCTGCGTCAGTGAAATCAAATAACTCCTGCATCTTTGCCAGGATGGCCAGCTGCGAAGGATCCAATGGCCCATCAGCGGAAGCAGCCAAAAACATCCCCTGTAATGCGCGTGAACGTTGCTCCTGATTCCAGTTCCTGGATACGGTGAGCACATAATTGGCAGCCTCGATCCGGTTCTGTTGGGCGTTGGAGCAGATTTTTCCCAGCTCATCACGGCCTACATGCCTGCTCCAGAAGTGCTGAGAAATCCTTTGCAACGCGGAGATTTCGTTCTCACTGATCTGGCCATCGGCGAGAACAACGAGCATGGCAGCCCGAACTGCCTGGTCGCAAAACTGATTCTCCTCTGCCATGACTGGATTGGGATGATTCATCTCCAGCACGGAATCATCCCAGCGAAGCTTGCAATGATCACATTGTACGAAGAATTCGAAATCACCCACGGGAATTGTCGGAATGAAATAAAGGGTGAGCCATGGCCGGGAAGCTCTCAACCGATAACCCTGAGCAACTCCGCACGCGGGACAAAGAAAATTCCCCACGTCCCGGGTTCGAGTCAGATTCATCGTGCCTATGAAGATCATGGATTTCCAGTTCCCAGCAAAATCAGTTCCCAGCAAAATGATGTGCCAACTTGAGCCCATCTTGCTCGAAGTGTCCAAGAGGGCAAGATCGGTTCCAAATTTAGCGGTCGCAGCAGTAATTCCTGTAGCTCCATCGACATTGTTGCCGATAGCGAAAAAGGGTGCGCATGTCTGCCCAAGCCCACCTCGCCAAAAATTCCTGCAAGATGCCATTACTTCCCGTCACGACCGTGCGAACCAGTTGGCCGTTGAGCAATCAGCGTCTTCTGTTTCAACTCAACGCAGATCAGCTCGCTTTGCAAAGGCAATATGACCAGCTGAGTACTGGAAAACGGGTTTTGCGTCTTTCGGATGACCCGGCGGCCGCAAGTCGGGCAATTGGGCTGCACCGCGGCATTGACCGTGCGACGCAACTCACCCGCAACACAGCCTCCTCTCTCAATTTCTATCAGTCCACAGACACCGCGCTTGCAAGGGTAGATAACGCCTTGATCGAAGCAAGAGCGGTCACAATCGAATCAGCCCAGAACGTGATTTCAGAGGACGAGCGGGCAGCATTTGCGACAACCATTGACGAGACCATCAACACGGTTTTTGCCGCCGGCAATGCGATGTACCGGGACCATCAGCTGATGGGCGGTTTTCTCAATGACCAGGACGCATTTTCACGAATCGACGATAAGATCCTGTTTCAGGGTGGCCTCGCAGTTGGCCGAACGGACATGGGAGGCGGCGAAACAGATGCTATCAATCTCAATGCCCATCAGTCACTGGGAGCAGTGGCAGTTTTCCACGAGGGGAATGAGCTTCTGGCGGGTGTCAATTCGGCGACTCGACTAGTCGACATGCGGTACGGCGAAGGCATTACCCCCGGCCCGATCAGGATTTCTGGCGGCGGGGGCTGGTACGACCTCGATCTGAGCGCGGCAACCACCATGGGCGATGTTGTCACCCTGATCTCCGGCACCGACATCGATGGTCGGACTCTCGCTGCATCACTGACCAATGATGGAATCCGCGTCGAATATTCTGATGGCCTCGGTGGCACATTGGCAATCGCGGACGCCGAGGGATCAGAGATGGCGGATCAACTAACGATCCTCAACCCCTTAGGCTTGACCCCACCACCGCTTGTGGGGTCCGGCATCTCACCTGCTGTGACAACTCAAACCAGAATCGCGGATCTGGACGAGGGCGATGGTATCGATATTTCCGATGGCCTCCAGATCATTCAGGACGATGAGGTGTTCGTTGTCGACCTCGCCGACGCAGAAACGATCTCAGACGTCCTCATTGCCATCAACCGCAGCGGAGCCGATGTACGTGCAGAACTGAAAGGAACCGAGGGCAGGATCCAACTCCGGTCGCTGAAAAGTGGTTCCAACTATTCGGTGGGTGAAAATGGAGGCAACGCGGCAACGGACTTGGGGATCCGAACTGCAACCGAAGCAACGCGAATATCAGATCTGGGGAACGGTCAAGGAATCGCCATGAACCCCGATTCCGCAGAGTTGACCATCATCCGTCCCGATGGGGTGGAGTTGGACTTGAACCTTGAAGGCGCAACAACCGTGGGTGACGTGATCATGCTGATCCGCGATCATCCGTTGAATCAGGATACTGCGCGTGTTTTGGTGGACCTGAACGAATTTGGCAATGGATTGCAACTCACAGCGCCTCCCGATACGGGATCCCTCACGGTACGTCGAGTGGGCAGCAGCAACGCTGGTTTGCGACTGGGATGGTTAGGAGAAGACGGCGCTGACAACGTTGGCTCAGTGATCGGCCCCGTCGATACGATCATCGGCGCTGATTTCAATTCACGAGATGCTGGAGGCACCCTCGACACACTGCTGCGTCTCCGCAAGGCAGTCACCGAAGGGGATATTCCGGAGATCACGAGGCTTCAAGCAACGCTGGACATTGATCTTGATCGTGCAAGCCGTGCTCGCGGCCGCGTGGGTGTATGGAGTCGCAATGCCCAGCAATTGTCCGAGGTCGCGGAAACACGCCTGATTGCCATGAAGAGTCAACTGAGCGACGAAATCGAAGCCGACATCGCCACCGTCGTCAGCGATATGAGCCAAAGACAACTCGCACTCGAAGCATCCATGCGATTGATTGGCCAGACGTCACAAATGACAGTCCTGAATTTCCTGTAGCGATTTTGTCGATTCTGAGGCTTATCTGGTCGATACCGGAATAACGGGGTGGTCTCCTAGGGTCTGTACGGGCTGACTATGGATGCCTGCTCTGAGAGATCGAGTTCGTGAGACAAGATCGAAAAACTGTACCATCCGACGGAATCTGCGATGCGAATCGAGACGCAACGATTTGGCACTTTGGAACTCAATCCAGACCAGCTTTTCCTGTTTCCCCAGGGCCTGATTGGAATGGAAAGCCTGCGTCAGTGGGCTCTACTGCCCGATCTGGATAATCCCGCCGTCGCATGGCTGCAAAGCGCCTCACGAGGTGACCGTGCCTTGGGACTCATCAGCCCTCGAGCATTCTTTTCAGATTATCGAGTCCGTGTCACGCGTCGTGATCTTGCTTGTCTCCACATGAAACCGGACGCAGAACTGTACATTCTCACAACTGTCGCCGGTCATGTTGGCCGCTTGACGACCAACCTGCGTTCGCCACTGGTACTGAATCTGAACCGTCGTCTCGGTTGCCAGATCATCACCGGCGACGAACAACCGATACAGCAGGCACTTCCCCTGGCACCGGCATCCAAACAGGTTTCTGTTGAAGAAGCCGCACGTCAGGCAGCCTGAGAAGTATCAGAATTCACCGGACATACAGGACAAATCCGCACGACCGGTACGTACGGACCTTCTGGGCTCTCTCTCAACTCCCATCCTGGACCGGTCGATGTTCACTGTGACGCCGATGTTCGGTCGCCGCTTGGCGGACGGATGGATCGTCGATTAGTCACATTCAGTCAACCTCCTCAAGTGCACCACACGAGGACCCCATGTTAGTACTTTCCCGACACCGCGACGAAAGCATCATGATCGGCGACGATGTCGTGGTGACCATCGTTGATATTCGGGGCGACAAAGTACGCCTTGGCATTGAGGCTCCACAATCCATTCCAGTGCACCGCCAAGAGGTCTATGACGCGATTCAGCGGGAAAACCGCCGCGCAAGTCAAACAGGGTCGGGAGCGACCAAAGACATCAAACCCCCGACCGCTGACTGAGTCCGGCCAGCCGAGTGAACGCTCAACACCACTTACCCCGTCAAATCATTTGCGAGTGCTAACGGAATAGCACTCTGATAAGCCAGCAAGCGAAATCTTATCGCCCGTGCTCGGATTCGAATACATTGCTTGGATGCAGCTCATGGGCACACTTCCTGATCAAACCGATCCAAGCATAAGATCGCTGGCGGCGGCATTCCGCTCAAACCTTCATCGCAAGCAGGCGATACCGAGTCGCTGCCTCAGTTCCGGAAGCGGCTCGCCACTGCGAGTCCAGAGGCTTCCAGCCGAAAGTGCCCACGACCAACCCAATTCATTGGTCAGGCAGATGGAATCCTTGCTCGTTCTGGGCCCCCCTGCATCGCGGCCAGGAAGCCAAAGTCCCGAATTTCCCCCGATGCCCGCAATTTGGCTCTCTGCAAGCAGCATCATGGATGCAATCGGAACGTCAAAAAATCATTTTGCAGAATCCACCCGATTGGCACAGAACTCGCAACACTGTCACCACCGAGCGTCCGAAAGCCAAATCATGGCTACTCGGATGTTGCAGGATGCAGCAGTTGTTGCAAATTGCAACACTCATAATCGGAATCGTCCGATCAGGGAGCTTAGGAAAGGCTCGTTTTTTCGTGGCAGATACCGCGGAGCGGGAATAGACTCTACGTCAGAGTCTTTTCGGACTGCTTTTCACACAATTGATGATTTGAACTGGAGCGATGAGGCAACTGGGTTGCCGCCTGAACTTCAACGAGATCTCGGATAACCCGAGGCACGCACTGAGCGTTCAATGCTAAAAGCGGAGATATTTCAAATGGGATTGCGACAAGTCGCACGCACAAATCACCTCAAGAGCCTTCGAACTCTTGCCATTTTGACCTGTGTGGTCTCGATGGGGGTGAGTACTGCTTTCGCCACAGAGGGGGCAAACGTCCGGATCTCAACCTTCGATACCGAAACCGGTGAAGGTTATTTTGCCGCCTCCATCCAGCCCGCCGCTGATTCAAATCTGCAACAGGCCACGAGTGCGCAACCGGCAGATGTTGCGGTGATCGTGGACACGTCAGCCAGCCAGGTGGGTCAGTTCCGCACCGGATCGCTGAATGCGTTGGAAAAGATCGTTGATTCGCTGCGCCCCGGAGACCGGATCCGTATCTACGCAGCGGACGTACGCTCCACAGACCTGAGCAAAAACTTCGGTGCTGCAAGCGAGACCAATTTGGCGATTCAGAGGTTGAAGAAACGCCTTCCTCTGGGCAATACGAATATGGCTGCCGTGATGGGAACCGTTCGCTCGGCTTTGGCAGCAGAGCCTCAGAATCGCACCCGTTCGATTATCTACATTGGCGATGGTTCTTCGATTGATGGGCTGAACAATCCCGTCCGTTTCGGAGCCATGGTGGATGCCCTGCGGGCAGATCACATTTCCGTACACAGCATTGTCATCGGTCCAGCAACCGAACTGGGTGTCATGGCAATCCTCGCCAACCACACCGGCGGTACGGTTGGGATCGTTGGCAAGACAGAAGAGAAACGGCCTGCTGCCATCGCTGCTCGCGTGAGCAAGTCAGCCGTGATGTCACCCATCTGGCTTGACAGTGCCAGCCTTTTGGCTGGCATGGAGCTTGTGCAGTCCGATCGTCTGCCACCGCTCCGGTTGGATCGCGATACCATTCTAATGGGAAGTTTTGCCAGTCATCTTTCGGAAGGTTCACTGGAGCTTTCCGGTGAAACCACGGCATCAAAAGTCCGAATTGTTGCTGATGCCAAAGTATCCGACAGCAGTGACTTCTTCAGCTTTCTTCCCGGGCTTGTCAAGCGAGCTCAATACAACGATGGATTGATGTTGCCGACTGCGGGTACACCGATGCTGGAAGAGACAGCTCGAGTGCTGGCATTGCACTCCGAATCACTCGTTGAAGCCGGCCAACTTGCTCTTCAGCAGGGCAACAAGAAGGGTGCGAAAGTCGTCGCCCAACGAGCTTTGGAAGCCGACCCCACCAATCCACAGGCACAGAGCCTTGAACGGATCAGTGCAAACCGTCTGGTTGTCGCGCAGAACCCTCAAGGTTCTGACGATCCATTTGGCGGTAACGGCGACGATCCGTTCGCAGAAAAGCCAGCTGATAACAAGCCTGCGACTCCCGCTCCTGCTACGGACGATCCATTCGCCGAAGGGCCAGCAACCCCCAAACCCGCCGACGGGGACAAGAATCCGTTTGCCGAGGGTCCAGCAGCACCTGCCGCTGGCGGGGACGAAAATCCATTTGGTGGTGGTGGGGAAAATCCTTTCGGAGGTGATCCTGCACCCGCAAAACCTGCGGCTCCAGAAATGCCTGCAGACCCCAAGCCTGCCGACAACGGCGGCAACAACATCTTTGGTGGCGGCGACAATCCGTTCGGAGACGTCAACCCGGCGGAGCCCGTGGGTTCCACCCCAGCTCCGGCAAATCCAGCTCCGGCAAATCCTGCTCCGGCAAATCCAGCTCCAGCAAATCCTGCTCCGGCCAACAATGCCGGTTCGTTGTTCGGTGACACCCCCGTTGGTGATGACGAACTGAAGGAAGACAACGGAGACCTGCTCAACCGTGTGCTTGAAGACATCTCCCTGGAAGAGGGTCGGATCAAGGCTTATGTTCGCGCTCAACTTCGCGCAGCTCAACGACTTTCAAAAACCAATCCTCAACGGGCTGCGAGTGATCTGAAATCAGTTCTCGCGAGTCTTGACGGGGCTTCAGCAGGCGTCAATCCAGAGACGTTGGCCCAACTTTCAGCACAACTCCGGTCGGCAATCGAAACAGCGAGTCGCGCTGCGGCACGAGCGATGTCAGGCGAACTGAACTTCCAGCAGCAGAAGCAAGCCGCAACTGCTCAGGAACAACTTCTTGCTGCAACCTTCCGACGGGAAGACGAACTGAAGGTGCTTTCACAGCAGATGAATGCACTGATCGCCGAGGGTCGTTATGAAGAGGCCGATGGTGAGGTCACGCTGGAATTTGCCAGGATCGCTGGTGACTCGATCATTCGCGACTCTGCATCGGGACGGCACTTCACGGAATTCCCATTGAGCCTGCAAACCTATGCACGTGCACATCGCTATCGCGAGATGCGTTGGCGTAACTTTGTCGATGCGTTCTCGTTGGTGATGAAGGCGAACATTCCGTTCGTGGATGAACCACCAGTGCAATTCCCCGATTCCGATTGGTGGCAACGCATGAGTCGTCGTCGACTCGAGAAGTACGGAGCGATTGAACTCGTCGGTGATAACGCAACCGAGAAAAGGATCCAGGCTGCTCTTGGAGATGAGACGACTCAGATTTTCACGGAAACACCTCTCCAAGAGGCGATCAACCAGATCTCCGAGGCTCACAAGATACCAATCGTGATCGACAATCAGGCGTTGGAAGACATCGGCCTGTCTGCGGACGAGCCAGTCACGATCAACCTGGAAAACGTCAGCCTCCGATCATTCCTTCGAATCATGCTTCGTGATCTTGACCTGACCTATGTCATCAAGGATGAGGTGATGCAGATCACCAGTCAGGAAGCAGCCGAAGAAAATCTCGTGACCAAAGTCTATCCCGTAGGTGACCTTGTGGTTCCCATCATGCAGCTTGGTGGCGGCATGGGCATGGGTGGCGGCATGGGCGGCGGATTCAATGCAATCCCCGATGAACTGTCCTTGGGCGACAAGAAATCGAGCAGTCCTGTACAGACCCAGCCCACTCCACGTACCAGGAAAATCCCAGCCTCGGCTGACATTTCGGCAATTCGCCTGACTCCAAAGGCAGGACAAAGCCGCGAAGACGCGTGGGCAGAATACTTTGCTGGCCTCGATATCAAGACCGCCGAAGATCTCGGAATCCTCGACCAACGCATCCGCTCCACCGCACGGCTTCACACTATCCGTGCAGGAAAAGCAGAAGAAGCGGGCAACAAATCCGAAGCTGTGGAGGAGTTCGCTCAGGCACGGGACGTGATCAGTTCTGCCATTCGTGCCGGACATGTGCAGTCATGGATGTATCACGCTTACGCACTCGCACTCAAAGCGACAGACGCACCCATGGAAGACGTTGAACGGGCGTTTCTGTCGGCCGTTGACTTCGCAGCAAGTCCGGAAGAGGTATTGCACGTCGCTGCCAGACTGGAAGCGATCGGCGCCCGAGAGTCCGCAATGCGTCTTTGCCGTGATGTTTCGAATTACGATCCATACCGACGCGAACCCTACGTGATGGGTCTGCGAATTGCAAAGCATCTCGACAGCGTCCCCGATCTGACTTGGGCTTGCCAAGGTGTTCTCTCACAGGCCTGGCCGGAGAATTTCAAGCAAGTCGCTGATGAGGCACGTCTGGTTGCACGCGCGACTCATGCGAGGCTTCTGGACGAAGGTCGAAAGCAGGAAGCTGCTGCTTTCAATGCAGCTCTTCAGAAGGCAGCTGCACACGATGTTGTTGTACGTGTTTCCTGGACTGGAAACGCAGATATCGACCTTGCCATCGAAGAGCCTTCCGGAACCATCTGCTCAATTGACAACCTTTCGACCGCGGGTGGTGGAAACCTGCTTGGTGACGCCTACCCCGGTAGCAACGGCGACAATAACAACAAGGTTTCTGAAACCTACATTTGCCCTCAGGGGTTCACTGGACAATACCGTCTGCTGATTCGACGTGTTTGGGGAAATGTATCCACCGGCAACGTGACCGTGGAGTTGCTTACCGACGTTGGACGGAAATCCCAGCGTTTCATCCGCAAACAGATTCCATTGACTGAACAGGACGCACTGGTTGTGTTCGACGTCAAAGAAGGTCAGCGTCAGCAGGAAGTCGCCGATGCACAACTTGCTCACTTGAGAAATGTTCGCCGTGAAGTTCAGGACCAGGTTCTTGGTCAGATGATCGGTGGCGGCAACAGCGGACAGGTCCTTCAGGATCTTTACAACGACATCACCTCATTGACGGGTGGTGCGATTGATCCCGGTCGCGGATTCAACCGACGCCGCGGTGCTGTCGGATTCCAACCGGACATCACGGTGCTTCCCGAAGGTGCCTCGATGACCGGCATCGCCATCATCTCGGCAGATCGCCGCTTTGTGCGAATCACCCCTGCTCCGTTCTTCTCACAGATCGGAAAAGTATCGACCTTCAACTTCATCACCGGTGAAGATGCACCTGGTGGAGGTGCTGGCGGAGCCGGCGGCGGCGGTGCCGGTGGAGGAGGTATCGGCGGTGCTGGTGGAGGCGGCATCGGTGGTGCTGGCGGAGGTGGCATCGGCGGTGCAATCAACTGATTCGACGGTTCGAAGCCCCATCCATTCCGATACGGTGCCTCAAACCGATCCAAGATCGATTGCTGATGCACCCGAAAGATGCTCAGTGGCATAACAAATCCTGATGAAAACTCGTAACAGCCGCTGCGGTTCGCCACAGCGGCTGTTCCTTTGGAATCACTGATCAGATTCTCGATCCAGTCCAAGTGCACTTTTACCGAAAGCCAAGTCTGTTGAGCAAATGGGTTGACTTCCTGCCCCCTGACCTCGGAATTTGAAACGAAACAGACCATTCCCCGATTTCACTGATACGCAAAACGATGCATCGTATTCTTCTGCTCACTCTCGCAACATTTGCCGCCTGCACGGTTCAGGGTCAACCACCTGAACCTGTTCTTGCGGTTCCTGACAAACTTGTCTTGCAGGCCGATTTCAATCAGCCAATGCAACTGCCCAAATCCATCTGGGCCACGAGACAGGGGACGAGATGGACAGTTGAAAACGGAGTGCTCCGCGGACGGCAATCTTCCCAGGAATACCAGGCATCGAGAGAACACCACTTTGGCTATGAACCTCGCCTGAGCATCCCTGTCACCCCAGCAGATTTCATTGCCACCTTCAGGATCCGGTTCACAGGTGGCAGCATTACATCAGTGACGCCCTTCATTGAATTCGATCATCACGTCTGTCGTGTCCGTTTCGGAAACGATTCGACGACGCTCCTCGCCGATCATGAAATTTGGAAAGTAGCAGAAGCTCAGGACTTCGTTTTGAGCAGAGATCACTGGTATGCCATCACGGCAGAACGCAAGGGCACTGAATTTGTAATGCAGATTACAGATGGACCACTTCTTTACGCTGACCACTCTGAATTCGGAAAAACGCCCCAAACCGGAGGTCGGGGGATGGGTGTCGCCGGCCCCAAGAAGGGAGAAGTCGAAATTGACGACCTGAAAATCTGGGCGGTTCAAAAACATGTCAATCCGCGCTGGTCGACGACGCGAGCTCGTATTCCAGATTTCACACCGGTCCAGCTCAAAACGCGGAAGCCTTCAAAAACATCCAGAACACGCGGGCGAGACGGCAAAGGACCGGCAAAAGCTGGGGAAAGCAGCCAGCCCAAATCCCGGCAATAACGCGTTACACGGGAAGCATGCTTCATTCGATGAGCAACCGTAGCCCGGACAGGTGTTTGCCCTGCTGTGAAAATACAGGGTGGCCGTGTTATCCTGCAGTTCGCGGGGTGAATACAACGCCATGACCGGCAGACGCCAAGGTCACGAAAACCAGGTGATTTTCAGCCCCAATTGGACAAAGTACCTCTTCCATTCTCTCCTGATGGCAACATGGCAATTCAACGCAACCCTACCCGCGCTGTCCGTATCGGCAACATCACTGTCGGTGGAGGTGAAGCCATCGCTGTTCAGAGCATGACGGCAACCAAAACCCAGAATATCGATGCTACGGTAGCCCAGGCAGAGGCTTTGCGGGAACGTGGAGCGGGTGTCGTCCGGATCGCGGTCGACAGCCAGAAAGATGCAGCTGCACTCGCTGAAATACGTCGACAGACCAGCGCCAACCTGGCTGTCGACTTGCAGGAAAACTTCCGCTTAGCCGAGGCAGTTGCCCCCCATGTGAACAAGATTCGCTACAACCCCGGTCATCTGTACCATCACCAGCGAGACAAACCGTGGCAGGAAAAAGTCCAGTTCATCATTCAGCAAGCACGCGAACATGATTGTGCTGTTCGAATTGGCGTCAACTGTGGAAGTGTGGATCCAGCCAAGAAAGAGAAGTACGATCCAAGTGACTCGATCACGCCAATGCTCGAAAGTGCGTTGGAGCATTGCGATTTCGTCGATTCTCTTGACTTCACCCGTTATGTGGTGTCTTTGAAAGATTCCGATCCAGCCAAGGTCATCGAAGTCAATCAACGTTTTGCTGATCAACGACCCGATGTTCCACTCCATCTTGGGGTGACTGAGGCTGGCATGCCACCAGACGGGATCATCAAAACGCGGATTGCCTTCGAGCAATTGATCGGACGGGGAATTGGCGACACTGTTCGAGTTTCTCTGACTTTACCGAACGACCGCAAACCGGAAGAGATTGATGCGGGCAAGGGAATCATCGAAGACATTCACGCCGGCAGAGTGCGTACCGTTGTCAACCTGAATGAGAAGGCCCTCAACATCATCAGCTGCCCCAGCTGCTCACGAGTCGAGAACGAGGCGTTCATCGATTTGGCAGCCAATGTCAAAGAGATGACTGAATACGCAAAGGATCATGCAATCACGATTGCTGTCATGGGCTGCCGGGTGAACGGGCCAGGAGAAACAGATGATGCTGATCTCGGGCTTTGGTGCGGCCCCGCCAAGGTGAACCTCAAAAAGGGAACAGAGGCTTTGGGAGCTTTTGGCTACGACGAAATTTTGCCACGGCTGAAGCAGGAACTCGACCTGCTGATTGAGCAAAAAACTGGCGTCTGACCTCAATGTCGATGATGGGCAGCTTCTTGTTTCGGCCAGATCACCCAAGCCATGATCTTGCAACGACGCAAGTACGTTAGCCGTCATAGTTGCTCCGACCCATACAAAACAAGCGAGCAAATGCTAATTTTTCTTGGCAAAGCTTCAAATATCAACCTAGATTCCTGATACCGGGACGGTAGGTGAGCCGGCCCGATTTGGCTTTTTGAGAACTGGGGCAACTCTCATGCGTCTATGCTTTGATCTCGTTGAAGGCGGATACCTCACGGCTGCACAAGCGCTGGCTGTGTTGGATCAACACCTTGCCTCACGCACCCCCATTGGCCAGCTGGCCGTCGAACATGAGCTCATGACCATGAGTCAGGTTTTTGATGTACTGGCGCAGCAGACCATCTCAAATCGCCCATTTGGTGAATTGGCCATTGAGCTGGGTTATCTGGATCGACTCAACCTGGGCAGATTGCTGCTGATTCAAGTTGAGGGCAGCAAACCACTCGAAGCGTTGATTCAGGAGATGGAACTGATGACTCAAATCGAACTTGAAAATGCGGTTCACGAACGAAAACTGCAAAGAAGTCGAAAGGCTTCCAAGTCGCATGCTGAAGTATTGCCACTTGCCGAACCTGATAAGCAGGTATCTGCCGGAAGTTGATTCAACTGAATCGTCCATGCAACATCCAACGGTAAGGGGTTCGCGTTTGCTGTCGTTCCTCACGGGTTGTAAGATTCCGGAAAATCCACCACCACTGGCCTTGATCAGTTTCAATGCGATAGTAATCCCGGCGGATTGACTTCCCTCTCCACCAGCCGCTTTCAACTCTTTCCGGCCCCCAATGCTTCATGACCCGATGGTCTTCTCCATTGAATCGAATGCTGTCTGGCAAACGAGGTGATGAAACTCGAAGTTGAAATCCGGTTTTCCCCCACGCAACACGCAGCGGTACAGGTTCAGTGAGCAGTGACAGGGGGCGTCTCAAGGCATCACCAACTGACGTCATGACCATCGAATTATCAATTGACGCACCAACACCACAGGCGTTGCGTCTTCTTTCCTCTTGTTTTCGCTTCCTTTGTTTTTTTTTCCTGACGGACGAAATCACATTACCTGTCAATGGCCGAATATCAAAAGCTCTTTCGGGCAAAGGATCATCCTGAAGTTCCAAATACCCAACCCGGTCCCGCCCAACTCTTCCACTCAGTGCATCGATCAAACGGCTGATTGCCAGATCAGTCATGCCTGTAGCTGACATCTGGTGTTCATCAAGACCAAACAGTGAAGACTGGCTGCTACGGAGTTCCCCAGACAAAGTGACCATCAAACTCAGCCTCTCAACTTTTTCCTGAGCATGAATTGACTCCAACTGCCTGGTCACCAAACCACTGAGATGAACGTCATCCACAGTTGGAGCAAACAATCCCACATCCAAACTCTTTGTTTTCCCGTCTGTTAGCCGCAAGCAACACGACAGTCGCAGGGCTCCCCGTTGCCGCAACAACAGCTGAGATGTCAATTTCAATGTCAGGCGTTTGATCCGGTCCATCAGGATTTCCTGATCATTGGTTGGATACTGCAGAGTAAGATCCACCACATACTCCGGTTCTGCCTGATGGACTTTCAAAGGTTCATCAACTTCGGCTTTCACCTGTTCCAAACGCAGCACCAAATCACGACCAAGTCGTGTCGCCAACCCACCACGGGGCAATGCCAACAACTGCCTGACGGATCCAACACCAAGTCTTGCCAACGTCGACACGGTCTCTGCCGGAAGCCTCAATCCCTGAACAGGCAGATTTCCAATCAGGCGACTTGCTTCCTCTCCACCACAAACAATCAGGCCTCCATGAAAAACAGGCAATGAATCACTGGACTGCTCAACTGCACACGTGACTTCACTCTCCTGGCATACGGACTCTTGTCCCAACTGGGACCAGGTCTGCACCTTTGCTTCGTGTGCCAGGGCCCAGGCTGCAGCCAGAGAATCGGCAACCGCCATCCTGGCTCGCAAATGCTGCTGAGCCAATAATTCCTTGACTGCGATCAAAAGACCGGCTTCTCCTCCAAACAGATGACTGACCCCGGCTATATCGCACAAAAGTGATTCACATTGATGCCGAGGATGCCCCGCCCATGGTTTTTCCCCGAGTTCTTCCAAAGCAACCTTGGGAGTGATCTTGCGCTGCACTGAAACCGCAATTTGCTCAAGTGCGTGATGGTCAAGATCTCGATCATGCCGCTGAATCAACGGACGATCCCGCAATGGACCGGAATGCATTGATCTTGAACCCACAGTTGAACGAACCAATTCGGCTGCCTCTGCAAGTTTCATGGAAACCCGAACACCACGTTTTGATGCCGTATGACAACAGGCAACAACCAGACGTCCTCGACGAGGGTTTTCCCTCCACAGAACCATGGGAGCCTCGGCACATGCCGGGGAATCTGGCGAATCCGATTCATGCCCTGCGGCTTGCCACAAATCGCTTCGCAGTCTTTGGATGGGCCAATTCGGAAGCCAGATGCATAGCAGCCGTTTCATGCCTGTTGTCCTTGTAGCAGCCTGTTGAGCCTGAAGAAACTTGACCTGCAGGCACCGTGTGCAATCTTCCCTGGTCATCAATCTGCAATGCCGTCTGTTGCCCGGAAACGCCACCACGACAACGATCCACCGTCACCTGCAATTTACGATGAGACGGAACAGCCAGACTCGGAAGACCACCATCATGCGCATCCCTCATTTCTCCATCTCCGTCACGCTCACATGAGTCAGCCAAGTGCCTGACATGAAAACGTACTTCCGCAAAACTGGGTCTTCCCCGACTCGCTTGGGGGCGAACCAACAAGCCAGCTGTTTGCCCAGCTTCAGCTGCCAACTGAAACCGCCGTGCGTCACGATCATCCAAATGAGCACCTGCATGCGCCCAAACTGCAGCAACGGATTCACATCGCAAAGCCTGGTCAATCGACCAAACCAGATCAGCGTGACGTTTGGGCCGCACCCAGATGATTCGATCAACCGAAATGCCCAACGCGACAACCGCAGGAGGGTAAAACACGGACTCACCACAAACGACCACCAAGGGACCCGACTTCGCTGAAACATTCATCAGATTGGCTGCAGCGATCAACGAAAGGGCTGCGGCACCTGAACTTTCCGTTTCACCTACCCACTCAGTGATTGCATCTTGTCGCAATCCTCCTCGAGGCAATAATCCATCGAGCGAATCACTGCCAGTTGAATAGACTGCCTGTGATCCCTCTTCAGCCTCTGATAGCACGCAACCTAAATCAACTCGCAACTTGCGAAGAACCGTTTCTCGATGCTGCTCCTGAGTCCCATCTCCCTCGACTTCAGAATCACTCCCGGAACAATCACCTGTACTTGCAGGCAATGGATCCAACACAACACTCTCAACTCCGGAATCCTGCCAATCCGTTCTTGAACGGAACTCCTGAACCGCTTCTGGAACGGACGGCGAACCATCATCCTCCTGCTGACGATTCGATTCCTTTGAACCAACCCTGCCGGTTGTCGCACAGCTCTGAGAGCAATACCCATCCAGAAAATCAAATGTTTGCTGATTCGACATCGTAGAACGACATACACGTGAGAAAGAATTTGATGGAAAATGAAAATCGGGCATGCAAGAGTGAACCTGGCTGAGGCTCCACTCAAAATGCTATCAACTAATGTATTTTTGTACAGTACTATTCGGCAGTTGTTCACTGATGATGCATAAAATCCGCTGGTTATTCCTGATCTTGATCGCAGTCTTCACGCTGATTCTGGTGTTTCAAAATCAGGCTCCGACAGAAATTCAGCTGATTTTCTGGAAGCATTCACTGCCCCTTTCGCTCCTTTTGATTTCAACCACAACCATTGGTTTTCTGCTTGGTGCGTTGCTGACAGCGTCCATGCTTCGCCAACGGAAGAAAAAAGAGCTGAAATCAAGAAAACAGTCGCCAAAACCAGCGATCGGCAAAGAAAAAGCCACCAATCCGTCCATGAAAGCCACCGCTGAGGAGCAGCCAGCTGAGGAGCAGCCATTCAGGTCCTGATGTTCGCGAACTGCCGGGGAATTGACTCTCGTTGATATCACGCTCTCAGTGATAACTCAGTGAGTTTCCCATCAGCAGCGAAAATCTAGCGAGCGACTCTACGGGCAGCCATCGCTGCACGCCTCTTGGCAACGATGTCATAACGCAGCAAAACCAGACGCGCTAAATCACCCATGTGGTGAACACCACTTTCCTGAGCGGTTTGAGCCGCCACTCTGTCACGTTTCACAACAGGTTTCCGTTCAACGACTGCGGTCTCAGCTTGAAACGATTCTGCAACAGGAAGAATCGCGGCATCGGCAGGAGCATCAAAAAGCAGCATTTGTGTCATCGTTCATTTTCCCGCAAAGGGTGTTGTTCTGTCTCTCGAGCATTCATTTGCTCGACAGAACGATTTTTCGCGATGCCGATGACACGTCAGGTCACGCAGGAAAAGAAAATATTTCCCAAGCCAAAAAACCGCTTCTTCTCCACCAACACAAAAGGCAGCCGAACACCATAAAAACCGGCAAATCGCTTCATTTTCCGCGTCAGATTCCGCTCATGAATGTTGTCGAATCAGCTCACTGAGGGCCTCGATCAATCAATCCACTCTTTGAAAATGAACCAGCCAAACAGTCCAAAACAGGTTTCTGCTGCTCCGTATTGCATGAAAGTCAACAATGACGGCTCGCCGCTCAAATCATGTTCATCGCCTTCAAGCTGCATTCCCTCAAACACGATTTTCTCAACAACTGGCCTACGGTCTCACAGATTCAATGCCACAGGCTCGGGCACGAACCTGGTTGCAGCCTTTGGTGTCTTCGATACTGGAACCAATGGCAAGAGCCGGACAATTCCTTGACACGACTCGCCCCCGTGAGAGTCGATCACACGAATTGCCCCCCCGGGCCATTCCATCCCGCATTTACATCAAACAGCTCACGTTCTTGTCTCCAACTGAAGTGCGAACCGTGTTTCATGATGAGCTTTGCGTTGTCGCATGTATTTTGATGCGATCAGTCGCTCGTGTGAAAGCAACATTCTGGACATTGGCAACACCGCTCAACCGAGGAACCGTCCCAGCCTGACCGGTGTCTTTTGGCACCATGTCCAAGCCGACTATACTATGATGCGGAACATGGAGGCGTTTGACTTTTCTGTTCAACGTGCTGTCAAAGCATGACCTACCTGCTTTTCTGCCAACTCGTTACCAATTCATTCTAACAACTTCGACGCTTCACTACTGGAAGGAGGAGGATACCCCTCAATCGTGCGTGAATTACATCAGGTACAGGATGATTCGCCAGAGCGTAGTATTCTGGCGAGACTGATTTTATCAAACCAACAAGTTGAAGCTGACCCGCTGGAAGAACTACACGGCTTGGCCACCACAGCTGGTACCGAGGTGATGGATGAGCTGGTGCAGCGTCGTGAAACGGCCGATCACTCAACCTATCTGGGCAAGGGTAAAGTCGAGGAATTAAGGCTCATGGTGGAACGTCACGATGCTGACCTTGTTATTTTCGACAACGATTTAACTCCAGCACAAACACGGAATCTGGAGAAAGCTGTCGGCGCAAAGGTTCTGGATCGCACTGAGCTGATTCTCGATATTTTTGCAGCCGGCGCCCGCACGTACGAGTCACGTCTTGCGGTAGAGCTGGCACAGCTTGAATACTCTTTGCCGCGTCTCAAACGGATGTGGACCCACCTTTCACGTCAAGCCATGGGTGTCGGCATGAGAGGACCGGGTGAGAAGCAACTGGAGGTCGACCGCCGCCTTGCGCAAAAACGCATCCATGATCTCAAGCAGGAGCTTGCCAAGGTAGAGCAGCGACGGGAACGTCAAGTCAAAGCACGCAAAGAAGCACCTACTGTTTCACTGGTTGGCTACACCAATGCTGGCAAGAGTACGTTGATGAATGCTTTGACGCAGGCTGAAGTCCTGGCACAGGACAAGCTTTTTGCAACCTTGGACACCCGCACCCGGCGTTGGCAGCTACCGGGCTGGGGAACCGTTCTACTCAGCGACACAGTTGGCTTCATTCGTGATTTGCCTCACTCTTTGGTGGCAAGCTTCAAATCAACACTGGAAGAAACACGTCAGGCCGAGTTACTGCTTCACGTTGCAGATGCCAGCAGCCCCACGGTTTTCAATCAAATCAGCGCGGTATACAACGTCCTGACCGAGCTGGGAATTGAGGAGAAAGACACTCTTCTGGTCCTGAACAAAATTGACGCCATTCGTGACCCCGCCACACTGAATCGAGTTCTTGACCGGTACCCCAACGCGATTCCCGTCAGCGCACGCGGTTCGAAGGGGCTCTCGCTGCTCACCGAAGCGGTGGGACAGGCACTTGGTCGGGAATTCCTTGACCTTGAAATTGATGTCGATGCGACCGATGGCCGGTTACTTGCATTTCTGGCAGCCAAAGGCGAAATGGTGTCGCAAACCTGTCAGGACACGACAATCACCGTCCGTGCGCGGATGCCAGCCGGAGCCATGGGCCCCGTGCACCGCACGGCATTAGCAATCCGACCTGCCGATGGCGAACTCATGTTGCCAGATGAATCAACAGCTTCACCGTCTGTTTCGCCCACGCAAGCCGATTCGCCGCCTCAAACTGAACCCCCAGTCAACGACAGTTCAACCGAAGTGGCGTGAAGATAACTTCGCCAAGCCGTACAGGTACAAGCACATGCAATGGAAAGCCAGGGATTCGGTCGCGGTTGTCACCGGTGCCAGTAGCGGGATCGGTAAATGTCTGACCCAACTGCTCGCCGATAATGGCTGCCATGTCATCGCAATCGCACGACGTGCCGAAAAAATCAATCATTGGTCAGCATCAGACGGATCAGCCAACTTCGGAGCGGTGACACCCTTGGCTGGTGACATCACAGATGAAAATGTACGGAACAGAGTGCGTTCCGTGATTGACGCCAACCATTCCGGAAAACTCGATCTGTTGGTCAACAACGCGGGCGTTGGCGGAATCGGGAAGTTCGCTGAAGCGACAACCGACCGCTTGCGCAAGATCATGGAAGTCAACTTTTTCGCACCGGCTGAACTGACAAGAAACCTGCTACCATGCCTGATGCTTGGAAAATCTCCAGTGATCTGCAACATCGGCAGTGTTCTGGGACACCGCGCCGTTCCTGACAAGAGTGAGTACTGCGCAAGCAAGTTTGCCATGCATGGCTGGAGTGATGCCCTACGGGCAGAACTTTTTTCGACCGGAATTCAGGTAACGCTTGTGAGCCCGAGCACTACCAGGAGTGAATTTTTTGACTCCTTGATCGACACAGCGCCTAACCAGTCTTCACGCAGCTTGGGGCACTGGTCAGCCGAACGCGTTGCCGACAGCGCGTATTCTGCGATTCGCAAACGCCGCAGCGAGGTGATTTTGAGTCTTGGTGGGAAAGCACTTGTCTACGGGGATCGTGTCGCTCCCCCATTGCTCAATGCCATTCTGGCGCAGCGTTCTCCCAAAACAACTGACGCGTCTGATTGAGGTAATCGCAGATGCCGAAACTGCAAATCCTGTTCGAAGACAATCACCTGCTTGTGATCAATAAGCAGGCAGGCCTCCCGACCATGGGCACGGATTCTGGACCAACGGTACATTCTCTGGCAGCACAGTACATCAAGCACAGCTGTGGAAAACCAGGACGAGTTTTCCTCGGTATCGTGAGCAGGCTCGACGCCATGACAAGTGGTGTGCTGGTATTGGCACGGACCAGCAAGGCTGCATCACGACTGGCAGCACAATTCGCCAGCAAGTCATTACCAACAAGCCCTGCTAATCGCCCCAAGAAAAAGAAAGGGGCAGCCAAGGCACCCCGGAAAATCTATCTCGCCATCGCACAAGGTGCGGTGGATACCGAGGCGGCACAATGGTCAGACCTGATCTACAAAGATGAATCGGCACATCGCATGCGACTCAGCCCGGAACCGCAGCCCGAGGCACAACATGCTGCACTTCGTTATCAAAGAATCGCAGAGCCAGGTTCGGATTCCATCCATGCAGTGGAGCTAATCACTGGCAGAAAGCACCAGATACGAACACAATTCGCGGATCGTGGCCATCCGATACTTGGAGACCGCAAATACGGCTCAAAGCGTTCGTTCGATTCGGGTATCGCATTGCACAGCTGGCGTCTCCAGATAGAACATCCGACAAAACGCGTACCGATGTGGTTTGAAGCGCCGCTGCCTTCAAGCTGGTCAAAATTCCAAACTGCCATGCCAACCCCGTCAGCGCTCCGTTCGCAGATCGAATCCTGCTTTCCACCGCCAAGTCCGGAGCCAGATTGATGTCCGATCTCTTCGGTGCTGCGTCAACATTTCAGCCCAAACGAATCGTCTCAGGAGGACAAACGGGAGTGGATCGCGCCGCTTTGGACACAGCAATGGAGCTGGACATAGAGCATGGCGGATGGTGTCCAGCAGGGAGACTGGCAGAAGACGGCATCATTCCAGTCCGCTACAAACTCGCAGAAACCCAATCATCTGAATATCCGGTTCGCACCGAACAGAACATCGTCGACAGTTCAGCCACGCTCATCTTGCACGAGGGAAAAATCAGAGGAGGAACACGACTCACAAGACGCCTCTGCAAAAAGCTTGAAAAGCCGTTCTTCACCGTAAAAATCAGCCTCAACGAAGTGGTTTCAGTCCGTCGCTGGCTGGATCTGCAGGCACCTGAAACGCTCAACATCGCTGGCCCGAGAGAAAGTTCATCACCAGGAATCTATTCGCGCAGCCTGGTATTTCTCGCACGCACTTTTTCGGTTGACTAGTTCCAACCGGTACAACACACGGTGCCATGATTATTCGGCGCAACCTGAACACTGATTGAAAATCGCCATCACTTTCCTGCGCCGCAAAGCAAGCCTGACCAGCAATCACGCCGATAGGTTGTTTTGTCACCCCAGTCGCCAAAGTCAGCCACGCCCGATCGGCAAGCGATTCACAGCGACTTCGGACATGCCTGCCCTTCACTCGCAACTGGCGAGTGCGTTTTCCCTAGCCGACCTTTGGGAAATTACCTCACGGACGCGTCCTTCGGTACCCAGGAGTTCCACCGAACCATGAACGTGCAATGCACCTCCAAACTGCAACGTTTCTGCCTTTCCCTGATCTTCACCCTCACCATCGCAATGACCGCACCATCGGTACTCGCGAAAAAATTCGACGCCACAAACGACATTCTTCCGCTTCGTTCCACCCCCCAACACGCGTTTTTCCCCTCCACCTCCGCCAGCTCAAATCCATGGCTTGCCGGGGGAACTCAGGACTTGGGTGCCCTTCCAACCCTTGCCCCTCCCGTCCTGATTGCGAAAGCAAACAATCGTCAACCTGATCATGAAATGGCCAGCACCAAAATCGTGGTCAGCCAGAAAACTGAGCCTTGCATCAAAATCAACATCGCTTCGTTGACTGGCAAATCGTTCAGCACGCTGTCGATCAGTCACGATTGGCACGTCCAGCTTGGGAAAGATCAGATGGTCCCCATCAAGGCTGCAAAGCCACCACTGAAATTGCAGCTCAGTGAATTGGCATCCGAGGAACCACTTGACGTCGAAAGCCTTGGTCCCAGCGTCCTGGTGCCGGAAGAACGCATAAGAATCGCTCCCATCAATCCACTCATAGGAAGCTCGCCGATCATTGCAACGATCGAAGAATCCTACATGCCTTACGACCTTTCTGCACAAGATCTCGAGCGATGGAATTCACTGCCGCTTGACTCATCACCGTTTGCCGCAGGAGAGGATCTTCAGGACGCGGAAACCGCAAAACTCTGGAATGATTTTGATACTGCCATGGCCTTGTCAAAAAGCCTGGACCCAGCTGAACTGAACGGAATCGCGAAAGCAAAGATGGGTTTGGCAAATGCACTCGAAAACTCACCTGCGTCACCGAGTGATTTGAGAAACGCAATCACGGCAAACTCGACATCCAACCGGTATCAAGCCTCACAGCACGATACCAACGCCAGCGTCGAAGCACTGCCCGACATCGTCGAGGAAGTTGCTGAAATCAAACCCGACGAAGCATTGGAGATCGTGCCCCTGGCAGAAAGCCTTGCACTCTCCCCGGCTCCTGAACACAAGGAAGCAATAGAAGAGCCATTTGCCGACGACGCGTCAGGCGTTCAGCCCTCTGCGGCCGAAGTGGCACTGCGGGCAATCCTGCAGAGAATCCCGGATGGAAGTTCCGTGCCGTCCTTCGAGGCACATGAGGGTCTGGGCACCGCCGCAGGCCAACTGCTGGGTTCCTCACACGACCGTGTCCGACAATGGCTCAGTTCACGAATCGCCTTGATTGCAATTCACTGGCCAGAGCAGGATGACTTTGATCAGCCAAGTCGTGCCGGCGCGAGACTGCTGGGACGTGCCAATGCTCTGGATTCCGGCAACATTGAAGACCAGATGGTCAGCTCTTACATTCCCATTGAACGACTGGATGGAGTTGACTGTGGAGGTGGAGCCGTTCACTCTCTCGCCGACGCAGTGGAAAACACAAAAGCAAGGTAGGAAGCTCCACACCTTGGCCAGACCGGTTCAAGCTCCAAGTGCAGGTTCCTTTTTTCTGCTCGGATTTTCTGCTTGGAGAATCTGAGCAACGGGGCAACGCTGAATCGTCAACAGACAATCAACACGATTCGGGTAGCCAACTGACGACTAGCGGATTGACCATCGCTTCGAGTGGCAAGAGAAACAGGACTTTGAGCTGTTTTCAAACGGCAACGTCTGATTTCATGCAGAAAATTCGTGCAGAAACGCGGAGTCCTGTTGAATTTCGGCAGTGGCATGACGGCAGTGGCATCTCGACCTCCGCTGTCAGCAAACGGCAACCTTGCCGGCGGTTGCCATGCTCAGGAATCAGAATCGATCGCATGCTCCTGAAGTTGCTCTAAC
The DNA here is from genome assembly GCA_012270065.1 of Rubripirellula sp. GTDB lineage: Bacteria > Planctomycetota > Planctomycetia > Pirellulales > Pirellulaceae > Rubripirellula. The sequence goes on from JAAXJB010000106.1 coordinate 37,134, forward strand.
GACGCGAACTCGAGCGTCGACATGTGACAGGCCGCCAGATGCACTGGCGGCGCAACCCCGGCATCGTATGCTTCTTTCCATCTTGCTGCGCAAAGGCACCAGCGATCCCCAGGGACAAGGCCGGGGAATTGATACATTGGATTCGCGGTCGTCAGATCATTCCCGCGACTCTTGCTGAATTCAAGAAATTCGGCCGTGACCTCAACGCACACAACGTGCAAGCCTGCGTCCTGCGCCCCTGTATTACAGCAACCATCCCGATAGAAGCCGGTCATGGGGTCCGTGCTGCAAACCACCAAATCCGTACCGAGTACATTTTTACCTGCCATAAAAAACCTCTGCAGACTCTCGCATCAATTGTCAGCTGACATTTTCACACAGCAACGCATGATTTGGCAATCGCCCACAGAAAAGTGCCTTCAGGGATGACGGGACGTTTTGTCGACGGATGCCTTCTTTCAAGGGAGTACCCGGGAAACGACTCAGGAAAAACACAGTACGGTGCAGACAGGCCTGCCGTGCGACCTAATCAGAACGACAGAGTCATTGAAACCTTACAATTCTCACGAATTCGCTATATTGGCCTTCGCAGGGATGTCGTTTTGAATGGTCCGAGTTCGACGTATCCCACTGCCCAAGCCTTTACTGAAGTGGACAACGCTTCGGTTTGACGAGAGTTTCGCCGCACAATCCTGTCATCGCCGGGCAACCCACCGCCCGACGTAAAAATCGAGACGCACGCAATGGATGCAATTTTCCGCGATTTGACCGAATCTCAACGTGACGCTGTAGGTCACGTGCATGGCCCGATGCTGATTCTCGCCGGCCCGGGTTCAGGAAAAACCCGCGTCGTCACCCATCGGATTGCCAACATGCTTCAACAGGGAGTACGTCCCTGGCAGATTGCGGCTTTGACTTTCACCAACAAAGCCGCTGATGAGATGCGTCAGCGAGTTGATGAACTGGCCCCTGGCCAGCCTGTATGGATGGGTACATTCCACCGATTCTGCGCCCAGTTGTTGCGTCGCCACGCCTCAATGGTCGGATTGTCTGAAAACTACTCGATCTACGACACTTCTGATTCAAAACAGGCGATGAAACGTGCCATCGCTGCGGCGGGTGTCTCAACCACACACGCTTCCCCCGATCAAATAGCTTCGTCGATCAGTCATGCCAAGAACCGCCTGACGACTCCGGAGATGATGGAGGGTTATGCTTTGAGCCCTCGTGATACGATTGCAGCGCGTGTCTATCCCATTTATCAGAAGCAACTGCTAACAGCCAATGCTGTTGACTTTGACGACCTGCTTCTACACATCGCAAAGCTGCTCCGAGAAAATCCGGAACTCCGTTCTGAACTGGACCGGAAATACAAGTACATTCTGGTTGACGAATACCAGGACACAAATCTGGCCCAGTATGCCATCGTGCGGGCCCTGTCCATTGACGAACCCAATCTTGCCGTGACGGGTGACCCGGACCAATCCATTTATGGATGGCGGGGAGCAGACCTGAATAACATTCTGGACTTTGAGAAGGACTACCCGAATGTCAAAACGGTCCGACTCGAGCAGAATTACCGGAGCACCCCCAATGTTCTGCGTGTCGCGGATCAGTTGATCCGGCACAATCGCCGACGAAAGCCCAAAAAACTGTTCACAGAGAATCACGAAGGCTCCGAGGTGATTCTGCGTTTCTATGAAGATGGTTATGAAGAAGCCGACTCGATCGTTGACGAGATTTCCAATGCGATGATGACAAATGGCCTGAAGGCAAGTGACTTCGCGATTTTCTGTCGCATGAATGCGATGACCCGCTCACTGGAACACGCGTTCCGCAGTCGAAGTCTGCCCTATCAGATTGTCAATGGCCTTGAATTCTACCAGCGTCGGGAAATCAAGGATCTGCTGGCGTACCTGCACCTTATCAACAACCCCAACCATGATGTAGCGCTGACGCGGATCATCAATGTGCCAACCCGTGGCATCGGTGCCAAGACTGTGGAACGGATCCGAAATCATGCAGACCGGCATGGCATCACCATGCTTGAAGCTGCGCGGCAGGCCTCACAAATCGAGGGACTGGCAAAACGGTCGCAGACCATGGTCAACAAGTTCATTCATCTGTTTGATAATCTGACGGTCAAAGCAACCGCCCCTCTGGAGGACCTGCTGAGATTTCTCGTCGACGAAATAGACTTTGAAGAGTATCTGGAAAAAACAGCAGTTGACCAAAACGATGGAAACTCATTAGCCAACGTCGATGAACTCATTTCGGCAGCGGTTGAATTTGACCGCCAGCATCCCGACGATGGATCCCTGGAAGCGTTTCTGGAACAGGTCGCACTCGTGGCAGATACAGATGCGTTTGACGGAACAACGGAGCGGGTCACATTGATGACCCTGCACGCTGCGAAAGGACTTGAATTCCCACACGTCTTCATCATTGGCGTGGAGGATGACATGCTGCCTCATAAGCGATCAAAGGAGAGTGAGTCCGAACTCGAAGAGGAACGACGTCTTCTCTTCGTCGGAATCACAAGAGCCAAAGAGTGGCTGCAACTGAGTTGCTGCAAACGTCGGGCGATGCGAGGTGATGTGCGTCCCGTGATTCCAAGTCCTTTCCTGAATGAGCTGCCTCTCGAAGAAATGCGGCGAGTCGAAAGTGCACGTGAGCAGGACTGGTTTGATGAGGACCCTTACGGAAGCGATGATTCTTTTGGTGATTCCTATCCGGAATCATGGGACGAACTGGATGAATCAGACCCGCAGAACAAAAACGAGCCGGGCAATGGGCTTGGTTCGGAATCAGAAAGTGGAATTCCCGACGAAACCTCACAATTATCGGAGGAGGAATTGGCAGAAACGCTGCCACACAGGAAACAGCCGAAAGTTGCAAATTCCATTTCATCAAGCTTGAAAACAGCTGCAGACCTGCTTTCCAGTCAAGCCACGCCGCTTCGTGCATTCAGCGAAGGCATGCGGGTTCGACACGCGGAACACGGCGATGGAAAAATCATGTCCATCACAGGGCGTGGCCCAAAACGTATTGCACGGATCCAGTTCCAGGACGAAGAACGCAGCTTCCGGCTTGCGTTTGCAGATCTGCAGGTTCTGGATGATTAGACCAGAAAAACGGTTTGGAGCGATGAAAGAAATCCTCGCAACCGGCAACACCACCTGGAAATGGTGTTTTCACAGCAATGGCGTTTTGTAGAACTGGAAACAACACTGGTCGGCTTCTCAAGACAACCAATTATCTTTACGATTTCAAGTTCAGTCCGACCGTGTACCATCCCCGCTGACGAGGCCAAGATGTCCGGCACCGAATTCGAGTCAACCGACGCCCAAGTGGGCGTAATCATGGGCAGTCGCAATGACTGGGAGACCATGAAACACGCTGCTGAAGTTCTTGATAGCCTTGGGATCAGAAACGAGCGTCTGGTTGTTTCTGCTCACCGAACCCCTGCACGCATGTTTGCTTATGCCCAAAAAGCAGAACAGCGTGGCATCAAAGTCATCATTGCCGGTGCCGGCGGCGCGGCCCATCTGCCTGGAATGGTGGCATCGGAAACCAACCTGCCGGTGATTGGCGTGCCGGTTCAAAGCCGTGCACTTCAGGGCCTTGATTCTCTGCTGTCCATTGTCCAGATGCCAGGTGGCATTCCCGTGGCAACCATGGCAATAGGAACCGCCGGAGCCAAGAATGCAGGCATCATGGCAGCTCGCATTCTCGCTTTGTCGGATGAGGATTTGAAATCCCGCCTGGCCGAAATGATACAGCAGCAAACCGATACCGTGCTTCAATCAGCCGAACTGTAAACATCCTGCCTCGCAACAACGACAAACCCCGCAATAACATTAGACCGACAAACGACAGTACAGCGATGGAATCCCGAACAGACAACGCACAACAGCCAGCAACAAAATCGAATCCTGTCGCAACCAGTACTCAGGCAACCAGTACTCAGGCAACCAGTACTCAGGCAACCAGTACCCAGGCACCAGGGGCTACCATCGGGATGGTGGGTGGTGGACAACTCGGACGGATGTTTGCCGTTGCTGCAGCAGCCATGGGATACCGTGTGGTCATTTTCACCGACGCCGAGAACTCACCTGCTTCCCATGTTGCTGCGCAAACAATTGTGGGCGATCTCAATGATCCCGATGCAATTGACCGTTTTGCAGAGCAATGTGATGTGATCACTCTTGAATTCGAAAACATTCCAGCTTCTACGATCGCCCGTTGCCGCCAATTTGCACCGACCTATCCCTCCGCCTCAGTGCTTGCAACAGCCCAGAATCGTTTGATTGAAAAAACAACATTCCGGGAAGCAGGACTACCAGTCACCCCATTCCAGAGGGTGCATGACGTGAAATCCATGATCGCCGCCGGAGACGAACTTGGATGGCCGTTGATCATCAAAACTGCCCGCAGTGGCTACGACGGCAAAGGGCAGCATCGCATTGATTCATCCGAGGCAGCTGATCAGGTCGACTGGGCATCGACTGACGAGTGGATTGCTGAGAAGTGCATTGCGTTTGACAAGGAAGTTTCGGTCATCGTTGCACGAACACCCGATGGCCGGTGCGAAACATTCCCGATTTTCGAGAATACACACCGCAATCACATCCTCGATATCTCCGTTGCCCCCGCTGAACTGTCCGATGCCCTCTCCGTTGAAGCCCGCAGGATCGCGGTAGCCGCTGCTGAGGCCATTGACGTGATCGGACTGTTGTGTGTCGAGTTCTTCGTTTCCGGGGACCAGGTCATGATCAATGAAGTCGCTCCCCGACCTCACAATTCGGGCCATCTGACCATCGAGGGATGCGAAACGAGCCAGTTTGAACAACATGTCCGGGCTGTCTGCAACCTGCCACTCGGCAGCACGGAGCAGCGTACCCAATTCGCCACCATGGCGAATCTGCTGGGAGACCTGTGGACCGCAGAAGGAGAAGCACCAAACTGGTTGCAAGCGTTGGCAGATTCAGGTGTCAGCCTCCACTTGTACGGGAAAGCAGAAGCCAGACCAGGTAGAAAAATGGGCCATTTGACCATGACTGGTGGAAACAGAGATGAACTGGTCAAACGGGTTTCCGAGGCACGCACCAAACTTCAAGGCTCCTCCGAGCCATCAAGGTGACGTTCGGCTCAAGTGACTGATTCACTTTGCGGCATTCTGCGGAAACTGGCATGAATGCCCTTGGCGGCAACATAAACAACAATCGCCGTCCACAATCCGGCTGCATCGGCAGCAAAGTCAAGCACATCCGGATACCGACCGGGAATGAAGCTTTGCGTGATCTCATCGATCGCAGCGTAGATCATTCCGACCAGACCTATCAGCGAAAAACGCAGCAACCATTTCTGCGAGTTGGTGACGTAGCACAGAAGTCCGCCGAGAAGAAAGAATGCTGAAAAATGCTTGACCTTGTCATTTACCTTCAGACGCAAATCCGTGATTTCACCTATATTTGGAAGATGAGTGCCGACAAATATGCAGATCCAGTAAAACGCGAGCACGATGATCGCCAAACGGAACCCAAAAATCGTTATTTTGGTGACCGGACGCATGTCTGCACGCTCCATCGGGTAGGCTGGCAATCCAAATGCCAAGAAGGTGTTTCTGACCGAATTCCGGAGGCCCATCCCGGCTACAGGTCGCTGGGATCTGTCTTTACTATGCACTCCGTACTCTCCCAATCCCAGCCCATCAACACTCCTCTGTTTCAATGAAGGTATGCATCGTGATTCTCAAGCTGCTCGGCCAGTCAAATTTTCCACGATTTGTTTCATTCGCACTGATAATGCTGATTTGGATGGCAAACTGCACAGCGAATGCAATTGCAGACGATACATCCGGCTCGATCCCGGATGGTGACCCCAACACTGAGAAAAAAACGATCGCCGAAAAAGCTGCGTCACGGCCCCTGTTTCGAGATCGACGACAGAGACTACTACCGAGGCTGCGAGCCAGACTCAATGCCCCCGCCAAACGGGATAGCGGCAAGAACACACCGGGCCCGAACTGGAAACCTCTCAAAGATAAATGGGTAGTAAGCCAATTCGGTGGTGATGGTGAAGTGGTCATCAAAGATAACCTCATCACCATGGATTTCGGTGATCCACTGACAGGTATTCGCTGGGAGAACGAACTGCCCAAGGAAAACTACGAAGTGGAGCTTGAAGCCCGTCGTCGTGAAGGATTTGATTTCTTCTGTGCCCTGACATTCCCAGTTGGCGAGAAACATGTCAGTTTCATCCTCGGCGGCTGGGGCGGCGGTGTCGTCGGTATCAGCAGTGTGGACGGATTTGACGCCAGCGAGAATGAAACCACGTCTTTTCGAAACTTCGATATGGACCGCTGGTACAAGGTCCGTGCCCGCGTCGACGCGAATCAGATTCAGTGTTGGATCGATGACAAGCCCGCAGCCGAACAGATCCGTAAAGGTCACGAATTCGACATTCGCTACGAAATGGACCAATGTGTCCCATTTGGTGTTGCGGCTTTTCAATGCAAATCGGAATTACGAAACATCCGGATCCGCAAGCTGACTGGCGAAGAAATCAAAGCTGCTGAAAAAGAAGCAGCAAAACCAGAGGAATGAGAAAGAAGAATGAGCCAGGGACCTGCTGGAGAACCATTTGACGCTGATCACCACTGGATGATGCGGGCCTTTGAGCAAGCCAACGAAGCATTGACCGCGGATGAGGTTCCCGTCGGTGCGGTGATTGTCCGCGATCACGAGATCATCGCAGCAGCGTCGAATCAACGGGAGTCGCTGCACGACCCCACAGCGCATGCCGAAATGATAGCGATCACACAAGCTGCGGCCGCAATCTCGGACTGGAGACTTGAACACACCACCCTCTATGTGACCCTTGAACCGTGCGTGATGTGTGCTGGTGCGATCCTTCAAAGTCGAATCCCCCGAGTGGTCTTTGGAGCAACTGACCCCAAAGCGGGAGCCGTCTGCAGCTTGTATGAACTGCTGGCCGATCAACGGATGAATCACCAATGCCTCGTCACCGGCGGTGTTTTGGCGGAACCCTGCGGGCAGATTCTGACAGACTTCTTCAGAGCCAAGCGGGCTCTAAAACGCAAATGAAAGCATTTCGTTGGGTGTAAAACTATGCCGGTCCTGCAGATTCTCGGACTTTTACTGCTGCAGTCCCCAAAGAAGCTAACCCTCACCGGTAAAACCGTCCGATACTATCCGCACAACCCGAAGTAGGCAGACTGGGGCGCGAGGTATTTTCCCTCTCTCCAGACGAGCCTTGATCCGGGGCACACGGAAATCGCCCACGCTGGCGATGTGTGTAGGGAGGTAGAACTCGGCAGCACGCCGGACTCTACCGCAAAATTAACTGCAAGACGGTGGAACAAACGATGTCGGTAAGGAAGCTGGCTTCAAGCGTGCTCGCGGCGATCGCTCTTTTGGGCGGTGCTGCGGTTGCAGACGCCAAAGACCCTGTAAACGTGGTCGACCCCTTCGAATTTGATCCGGATTTTCGCTGGTTCGAACCAGTGTATGATCTGGACCTTGTTGATATGAAGCCTGAAAAGAGGGCCCATACCGGCTGGTTCGCTACCTATGACCGGCTGAACCTGTACGCCGGCAGACCCGAACTGTTCAAGCCCGATACGGGCGAGAACAGACTCGATGGCGGATGGGGTAACCGCTACGAGATCGGTTTCATGCTACCGGGCGACAAACACGGCTGGATGTTCAACTGGACCAAGCTGAATGTATTCGCAGCCGACACAGTGAAGCAGGAACGGTTGAATCGTTTCATTCCTCCAGATGAGGAAGACTACCCGCCGCCATCGCCACCATTCGGCTTTCCAGTTCGTATCCAAGAGACCAACAACCTCGGGTACAACTTCCGTTTCTACAACGTTGGCGAAACCCAGAACGTCTTCAAATACCAGGGATACGAACTCAACAAAACATGGCGAATGACGCCTTACCACTATGGCGGGATTCTGGAGCCACTGGTTGGCCTGCGGTACATGAAGCTGCGTGACGTCAACGCATTCAACAACTACACCAGTAGCATCTACCCACCACCACCACCAGATCCACCAATTGAGCCACCGTTCGAGCAGTTGACGACTCAGAAGAACATCACACTCAATGACATGTTTGGCGGCCAAATCGGCTTCCGGTACTTCAAACCACATGACCGTTATGTACTGTCCACTGACTTCCGGGCCTTCTTCGGAGGTAACTGGCAATCCTCCAAGTCCCAGACTATCACGGATTACACAGAATACGATGGAACGGACCCTGGCAGTGAAGTCGTCTCGATGCAGACCGTCGCAACGCCAGCACTCTTCACCAAGAACAGCGAGTTTTACGTCGGATACGACGTGCGGGCAGAAATCAGTTATCAGCTCACACGTATGCTCTCGGTACGCACTGGCATGCAAGCGATCCATATCGGACGCGGCATCTGGCGAGGCGGAGAAGACCGGCCTGGTACTTTCAATGGCGGGTCAAAGGATCAAGGACTCTTCATGTTCGGTGCGACATTCGGTCTGAACTTCAACCACTGATAGCACGAGTGTCTCCTGAATAGGACACGCCAGCTGTACAAAAAAACGGCCCCAGAGTTTCACTCTTTGGGGCCGTTTTTTTTGTATTGAAAGAGACTTTCAATCCTACTGAGCTAGCTCTTTGCGAGCAGATTTCGCAATTCTTCCAGTTCGACGCTCAAGCGATGTCGGAGAGGGCTTTCAGGTCGCAGCTCTTCCTCAAGGAGTTCCTCTGCCTTATCGAAGGTTTCTTCGTCCCGTTTGGGATTGTTCAGCAGTTCACGGAACATGCTCTCAACAGTTGACTCAGTAAGCAAAACATTCTCCTTCAATGAATAAAGACTGATTTAAATATCTCACTCGATGGGCAGTCCACACAACAATTTGAAAAAACAAAAAAGCAACAATCACCCATCGCTGCCGTTGCGATTCTACGGCAGTCGCCAGAACTCGCAAGGTCTATCATGACTCAAGACGGCCAACTTGGCAAATTCATTGTGCGGAAACTGCACGGGATTCAAAACCAAGTTCTGCAAGATGGTTGGCCGTACGTTCCACAGTGAACCGAATTTCATCATCGCTGTGTTCACTTGTGATGAAAAAACGCAACCTTGCTGCGGATTCATCCACGGCTGGATAGAGAATCGGCTGAACGTTAATTCCGTCCCCTTTGAGCCTGTGCGAGAGTCTCAGAGCAACCATGGAATTGCCGGTAATGACCGGTATCACAGGAGTTCCGCCGCTGTCACCCGTATCAAGCCCGGCATCCTTGCACAAACTGAGAAACAACTCGCTCTTGGCTCGAAGCGTGGCCACGCGTTCAGGCTCGGCATCCAAGGTCCGCAGCGCAGCCAAAGCCGCACCGACCTGCCCGGGCGGCATGCCAACACTGAATACAAACCCCGGAGCCGTGTAACGCAACAGCTCAATCAATTCCTTGCATCCGGCGATATAGCCTCCACAGGACGCTGCTGACTTGCTCAGCGTCCCCATCCAGATATCGACATCTTTGGCGTCGATTCCAAAATGCTCAGCCATACCGCGTCCCGTTTCCCCCATGGTCCCGAAACTGTGAGCTTCATCAACCATCAACAGGCACCGATGTCGCTTTTTGACTTCAATGAACTTGGGAACATCCGAAAAATCACCATCCATGCTGTAAACACCTTCGATGGCGATCAGGACTCTCCGGTATTGCGATCGAATCTCGGTCAACATCCGATCAAGCGCTTCATAATCGTTGTGCGGAAATGGCCGTCGACGGGCGCCCGAAAGCAATGCACCCTGAACAATGCTGTTGTGAGCCAGTGAATCGTGAATGATCAGATCGCCGGGCCCCACCAGATGTCCAATGGTGGTTTCATTGGTCGCATGCCCACCAACCATCAGAATGGAACTTTCCACCCCGACCCAATCAGCAATCATCTGCTCCAACTCACCATGAATCGGCTTTTCCCCGGACACCAGACGGCTTGCCGAGACGCTGGTCCCGAATTCGTGGATCGCATCGGCCGCGGAGTTCATCACTGCGGGATGCCCACTGAGGCCCAGATAGTTGTAACTCGCAAAACTGATCAGCTCATTACCATCGACCACCGTATGATCTCGCACGATCCCATCATGCACGGTGAAGTACGGGTTAGGCACTCCTGTCATCAGCATTTGCTGCATCGTTGTTTTCAAACGACGGTACTCTGCAAACTGTTCGAAACTATCCTCCGGTTCGACATTGGCCGCTGCACCGACAGCAGCCTCGTCATCGGATGAGATGACTTCGTCAGGGTCGACGACTTCTCCACGTAGCAACGCAGCCGCACGCTCTGCTCCACCAGGGGGCAGATAACGTTCAATTGCCAGTGCGGTCTGCCCAATCGTTTCGATGTCATCAAGAACCTGTTCCGGGAATCTGCCACCAAACGTTTTTTCGAGTTTACGGGCGATTTCAAGACGCTCGAGACTGTCCAGCCCAAGATCCAGAACGATATTTGTTCCAGCTTCCAGAGTCCCAGCCCTTTCACCTGCCACACGCCGGACATGATGTTTGATGGCCTCAATCACAACAGGATTGACATTGCTGACATCGACCTCTGCTGTACGTCCACCCGCAGCGGCAGCCTGCATCATCGGCGCCGCATCAAAATTCATCCGGGCTCCACTGTTTTCTTCCCAGCGGACCCATTTCGCAACCAGTTTCAAATCACCATCGCGTACAGCATGCAGACACGCGTGCCGCTGGATTTTCCCGCTGCTGGTTTTGGGAACACTACTGTTACGAACGAGGTAAACTGCATCGGGCGGCAGATCATGCTCGGCAGTCACCGCACGGCGGATTCGTTGCAGATTCCCATCTCCATCAAGATTACGCAGGCGAAGCGTCTCTGCAACGATGACCAACTGCTCACGACCGTCATGATCCATGGCAAACGCGGCAACGGAACCGGCCTGGACTGCATCACAGGATTGTTCCACTGTCTCCTCAATGTCTTGAGGATAGCGATTCACCCCGCGGACAATGATCATGTCTTTCACGCGCCCGGAAATGTAAATCTGGCCTTCGTACAGAAAACCCAGGTCGCCTGTCCGCAGATAAGGTCCATCACCATCCATGGTCGTGGCGTGGAAAGTTCGCTGAGTCGCGTCCTTTCGTTGGTAATATCCCTGCCCAACCGACGGACTTTGCACCCAGATTTCCCCGATGCTGTCAGCGGGCAGAATTTTTCGCGTCGAAGGATCAACAATGATCACCTTCTCCTCGGGCAGCACAGTCCCACAGCCAACCAGTGTTCGGGCATTCTTGTGATCCGCTGGCACGGGCCGCACGGTTTTCTCGTCCAAGCCTCCACGATCAAAGGTTCTCAACACAGGTCTCGTTTCGGCAGGTCCTCCCGTAACGATCAGCGTGGTTTCCGCCATGCCGTAACAGGGCAGGAATGCCGACCGGCTGAAACCACAACGTTCAAACTTCTCCGTGAACGCATTGAGAGTCGTCGCACGAATCGGCTCAGCTCCGTTGAACGCGATTTCCCAGGTTGAAAGATCGAGTCCCTCGAGTTCATGCTCGTGAATCTTGTCGACACACAGTTGGTAGGCGAAATTCGGACCGCCGCTGATCGTGACACCGTATTTGGTGATTCCCTGCAACCAGCGCACAGGCCGCTGCAAAAAAGTCATCGGGCTGGTCAAGACATTCTTCCGACCAATGTACAGGGGCATCAGGAGACCACCGACAAGTCCCATGTCATGATAAGTCGGTAACCAACTCATCCCGCAAATCTCGACCTTGGGCTCAAAACCATGCAGAATCAATCCGCTGTTGGCAATCAGGTTGGCATGATTGAGCATGACGCCCTTGGGTGAACCAGTCGACCCCGACGTGTACTGCAACACTGCCAACGTTTCAGGCGTGATTTTCGGTGCTCGCCACGCGTCGGCATCTCGAGTTGCCGGCCCATCCGTTCCCACCACCTGCACGCCAATCAGATCGTCATGAGGTCGGTCCCCTGTCAATTGCTCGGCGAGGGCCTGCGTGGTCAATGCCCAACGCGCGTCGGCGTCCACGACGATTGAACGGATTCTGGAAGCCTTCCGGTTTCGTCGCGGCGGGTAAGCTGGAACTGCAATCGCGCCAGCGGCGTGGCACGCATAAAACCCAATCACAAAATCGAGCCCGGGCGGGTAAACCAGCAGGACGCGGTCGCCGCTTCGTATCCGACATCGCCCCTGCAGATACCCGGCGAGCGCGCGTACCTCGTCCCACAATTGGGAATACGTCAATTGCTGCTCCACCGACTCAACATCGGTGAAGATATAAGCTGTTTCGTTTGGTCTTTGCTCAGCCCAGTACCGCAAAACCGAGACAAAATTGTCCTGGGGAGGCATCTGGGAACCGAAATAATTGTGCAAATCCACGGTGGATGTCACCGCCTGGAATCAAGGGGGGAGGAATACGGAGCAACAGGTTGAGTTTTTACGCTCATCCCGACTTCTAGTCGCCGCTCGGAAAATGTAAGCTCATGATGCAAATTCATGGTTGGTTCAACTTGAGTTCGGATAGTGTATACCCAAGACCTCGCATTGTAATTTCGGTATCCTTTCGCTGCTCTGTTGAATTGATGCTGCTCGCGTCAACCAATCCGAACAACTCGTTTTACCAGACGATTCATGACAAAAAACCCCAAGCCCGATTCATCTTCGGAGCAACGCCCTGTTTCGCCCTGGTCTGCCCCGGATAAACCGCAAAGCTTCCAAGGGCAACCACAAAGATTGATTGATCGAGTGGTGAATCTGCTGGACCCTGCTGGTAATATTTTACTCGGAACCAGCCTTGAGCAAGCCACTGCATCGGTGAAACGAGGAGATGTTGAGGCAGTACGTCGCATTGGCGGACAATATGCATTATGCGAACAATCGGGAAAAACCATCCGGATGGCGCGTTCCATTGGCCGCCCAATGCGGTATTTCCTTGCCAAAAGAGCTGAGGGCCCTGCTCTCATCATAGCTGAACGAATTGATGAAATCGCTCAGCAGTTGGAGAGCGAGGGTCTCGGCGATCAGTTCAACCCATCCTACACTCGAATGGTACCCGCACACCACCTGCTTGAACTCCAACTGGTGGGCTGCCCGGACCCCAACCCCGTCCTGACGAGATTTTTTGCTCCAAAACGCAATCGTCTGCCGGCTGACATTGACCAGATCGGTCTGCAATACATCGAAAAACTCGCCGAAGTCTGTGATCGATGGATTGAGACGATCCCGCAAAGCGAGCCCATTGGCGTGATGTTCAGCGGTGGAATCGACAGCGGGGCCGTCCTCGTCGTGCTCGACTACCTGCTCAGACGCCGCGGTCAATCCCCGTCGCGTCTCAAAGCGTTCACTCTCGCGGTCGACGGAAATCCCAGCGACAGTGTGCAAGCCCGTGAGTTCCTTCAAAAAATTGAACGCGAAATCTATCTTGAAGTCGTCGATGTGCCACGCGAAGACCTCTCATGGCGTGACGCAATCCGCGTCATTGAGGACTACAAGCCGCTTGACGTCCAATCAGCAACCATGGGCCTCGCGTTGCTGAAAGCTCTCCGCAAACGCTATCCCGACTGGAAGTACCTGATCGATGGTGATGGAGGAGACGAGAACCTGAAGGACTATCCCATCGAAGAGAACCCGGAACTGACCATTCGCAGCGTACTCGGGAATCGGATGCTGTATCAGGAAGGTTGGGGCGTCGATGCAGTCAAGCACTCACTCGTTTACAGCGGCGGTCAAAGCCGAGGTCACGTGCGCACCAGCGCTCCCGCTGCCCTTCTCGGCTTCTCGGGATTCAGCCCATTCGCCGTCCCTGACGTCATCGAGATTGCCGAAGAGATCCCATTTGTCGCCTTGACCGATTGGGACCATGAAAAACTCTACGCGCTCAAAGGCAGCATCGTATCCTCGGGTGTACGTCAACTGACAGGCGTAGACATGCCAACCTATCCGAAGCAGAGATTTCAAAGGGGCGCGGCCGACTCGGCCACCTTTGAATCCGTCTTCCCTTCCGATGACCAGGATTATCGAGACGCTTTCAAAGAAGCCTTTGTCAATCAGCCAATTTCGCCACATTGATACGATGCGGGCACGGCTGCCGTGAATACCGGCACAAGGAAAGAACGAACACGGAGACATCGGGAACCGCTTCGAAATCGTCTCCGTTGATCCCTGTTCCATCAAACTCGTGGCAGAGGTTTGTTCCTCTCTGCTCGATGACGTTCATGCTTGATGTGGTTTCCCACCGTCTTCACGTCAACGCCAACCTCAAACCTTCCAGCTCCAAGGCGATCGGTAGGCGATCTCCCTGAGTTTCTGGTCCGCCTCTGCATCATCAACCACACGCTCGCGTGCCGCATCCCATTTCAGCGGTCGCCTCAGCCTGCTGGAAACATAACCCAGATGCCCAGGGGTGATTGAACGATGCCCCGTTTCAGCCGGGGCAATCGTTGCTTGCCGACTTCTGACGCAGGCCAGAAAATTTCCCATGTGGTCATCAGAAGAATAAACCTTGATTGGCCCGGGATCAAAATCAGGTTTTGCCCAGCGCGAATCGGAAGTTTGAATTTTACCCCGATTCACAAAGACTGCTCCCTCGCTCCCAATCAACTCCAAGCCGGGACGGTTTTGGCTCGAAATTGTCCCGATCACATCGCCTGGATACTGGCAGCGAATGGTATACCGCACGGGCGTGTCATAGACCTCCGTTTCCGGGAACGTCCAGTCAATGGCTTCCACTTTCTCCGGCCCCGATTTGTCTAGCCCAAGCGCCCAGTGTGCGATGTCATTGTGATGCCCGATCCAGTCCATCAGTACACCGCCGCCATAAGCACTGTGACCACGCCACCAGCGATGGTGTCTGGCCCGCATGTAAGGCAGAACCGGCGATGGCCCACACCAGAAATCGTAATCAAGTTGTTCAGGCGGTGTGGTTGTGTCAAATTCACCCATGGGCTGCGAATACCCAGGTTGCTGCCCGACTTTGATGGTGTGAAGCTCGCCCAATACACCATTTCTTGCCAACTCAACGGCACGACGGAAAAGCCGGTCACTGCGTTGCTGTGATCCAGTCTGAAAAATGGCCCCCTGCTTTTCCACTTCACGGTAAACTGCCTGCCCCTCGGCAAAAAGATGCGTCACGGGTTTTTCACAATACACATCCTTGCCTGCAGCAATCGCATCCAACGTACATTTGGCATGCCAGTGATCCGGCGTGGCAACAATCACAGCGTCGACATTTTCGCGTCCAAGCAATTCCCGATAGTCGCGATGCTGCGTGATACCACCGGATGACCTCCGTATTCCGTGCTTGGCATAGGCAGCGTCAATTTTCTGTGCTCCTGAGAGCAGACCGTACGCAGTACCTGTTCCCCACGCACGATCACGATGATGCTTCTGGTCAACGTCACAGACGGCGACAATGCGTACGTGCGCATGGTGCCGTACCAGAGAATCAATCAGGTTGAAACCACGCGACCCCAGCCCAATCACACCTATTTCCAGACGCTCATTTGCCTGCATGCCTTTGGCGATTGGCAAACAGCTTGTCTGAGCCAGGCAGACACCACTTGCCGCCAGAAATTCACGTCTTCCGATAGCCGCCGCTGCGGATTTGCTGCTCATTGACCAGTCTCCAATGCACTCATCTGGATGTTGCCTGCCTGAAATTCCCATCATGGAACTTCATGATACGCTCAGCAGCGATGTCATAAATCCCCATGGCAGAGTGCGGAACTCCCGGAACAATGACTTTCTGATAATTCACACCCAGTGACGTGAGAAAATCCATGTACTCAAGGTTGTTTTGGTAATTGAAGCCTTTAGTGCCGACATAAATCATCCAGTTCACCGCCGGCCCCTCGCGTCGGGCAGCATAACTACGGGCGAGGTCCCACGCGTTATCGCCCTCGGCGAATCTCAGATCAGGAGACTCCACGCCACCTGATTCGCTGATCCGCTTTTCCGTCGCGTAACCACCTCCTCCTGCAGCAGCGCTACAAAACAGATCCGGATGTCTCAGAGCCAGTCGCATCGTACCCCGCCCGCCCTGAGAAAAACCCTCCAACCCGCGACCTTCGCGGCTGGCGATCGTGCGATAGGTAGCATCGATGTGTGGAATCAGTTCGTTGATGAACACACTGGCGCCCTGTGCCTTTTCATTCTCCGGCATGTTGTAGTGGCTCACCGGCCCACCATTGACGAAGACGTAAATCATGGGGAGAACGCCGCCCTCTTTCATGATCCTGTCGATGGGTTCAGCAAGACGATGACTCTTGCACTCGTTTCCAGGACGCCCACCATGCAGATAGTAAACCACTGGATAACGCTGCCGGGTCTTTCCGTAGTCCTTTGGCACCAAAACCAGATACCCAACATCCATACCAAGACTGGGACTCCGAAACGTCTCATGCCGCAGTGTCTTCAAAGCACTGCCGGGCACAGGGTTGACCCACCTGAACGGTGGCGAAGCCTTTCGTGGTTTCTTTGCCGCCTTGGCTTGTTTCTGTTTACCTGAAGCCTGCGTGCCAGAACGTTGCGTCCTGAATTCATCAGCCTGATTTCGACTGGAATCCTGAGCATGCGCGATCAAGCCAAACAGAAACAACAGAAATACACCATGAAGTACTCTCATCATCATGCCTCACTTTGCCTGCCGATTGAGAGGCTCTTCGACAACGATCGATTTGGGGAAATCAGCAGCCTGTGCCCCACCGCGTTTCGCCCAACGCTTGTTCTGTGAGCTACCACGCGGCTGATTCATCGGTATGTCCATTCCTCCCGAATCGCCAAGCATCGCGTACAGACGATTCTCCATCTCTTTTACGATCGAACGGTAATCCGGCTGGTTGATCAGGTTGTTGGTTTCGCCCGGATCGGTTTTCAAATCATACAGTTCATCAACATCCCACAACCCGTAATACGTGATGTACTTGAACCGGTCTCCACGAAGGGCAAACTGGGTGGGTGACTGCGGGAAGTTCTTCTCCCAGTAGTAGACGTAAAGAAAGTAGTCCCGCCAGTCCATGTCCGGCTGATTCGGAAGATCAAGAAAACTGACCCCGTCCATGTACTCCGGTGTTCCCAAACCAGCGGCATGCAAGATCGTTGGTCCGATGTCGATGTTGCCGATGACATTCTCCACAACCTTCCCGCCTTCATAAAGATCAGGACACTGCATCATCATCGGCACTCGAATGGAAGCCTCATACGACACACGCTTGTCAATCAAACCGTGCTCACCCCACATGAAACCGTTATCTCCCATGTAGATCACCAGAGTCTCATCATGTATGCCCATTTCCTTCAGTTTTTCCAGAACACGTCCAACGCTATCGTCAACAGCCAGCACTGATTCACAATAGCGGCGATACAGATAATCGAGTCCTTTATCACTGTGATAACTGAAATCAATTCCATGCCAACTGTTCAGTTGATCTCGCACCCAGCGGGGTGCATCATTGTCCGCGCTGATCTCCTTGCCGCGGGGTAGAAAACTCAGATCTTCGTCCTTGTAGCGATCTTCATGTCGCTTCGCCGGAGTAAAATTCGCATGCACAGCCTTGTGCGACAGGTACAAAAAGAATGGTTGTTCAGAGTTCTTTTGCTGCTCGAGCCAATCGACAGCGTAATCCGTCAATTCATCAGTGATGTAACCCTTCTGCTTGACCCGCTGGCCGTTCACGTTCAGTGTGTATCGGGGTCCCGGCGGCAAGTAGTTTCCCTGACCACGAAAACTGATCCAATGATCAAAGCCGGGTCGCGGCCCATCGTGGGCACCGCCCATGTGCCACTTTCCAATGAAACCGGTTTTGTACCCCGCTTGCTGAAGGTATTGCGGAAAAAACAAGGTTCCTTCCGGCACAAGCCGGTTGTTATCAATCACACGGTGCTTGTGTGTATACAGCCCAGTGAGAATCGAAGCCCGACTCGGTGAACAGAGTGAGGTGGTTACGAATGCGTTCTTGAGGTGAACTCCGTTTGCCGCCAGAGAATCCAGATGCGGCGTCTCAAGGAATGGATGCCCCATGAATCCCATCGCGTCATATCGATGATCATCCGTGAGGACAAAAACGACATTGCGAGGTTGGATTCCCTCCCGCTTGCCCGTGTCAGGAAGTTCATCGGCCAACAATGGGCAACTGACAAGGAACCCGACAAGTGACACAGCAGCAAAAATTACTGAACGCATTCAAAAAACTCCGTTGATGCAATTACATGGATGGATGCCCCCATGCTAACCGAACGAACCGTTTAGCCGGAGCTATTGACGGTGTTTTTTTCTGAGACACCGGCGAACAGCATGAAATGGGCGTCTGACGGAAGGAGCACATGCCGGAATTCCAGCGATATTGCCAACGAGCACGGGTATGCGTGCGCAACCACAGACCGACACCTTTCGATCAGCTTCACCCGGCTTTCAGCAGCAGAACACGACCAGAACAGTGATCAAGGCGTGATCATTGTTGATATCACCGTGATCATTTCGACCATCTCCCGCTGATCCTGCAACAGATTCCTGCCACGTGGAGGAGTTAGACCATGCTGCTGAATCTGACTCAGACTCCCATGCAAACGACTCCACTTGGTCTGCAGCCCGGAAGCCATTTGGCTGATCGTTGCCGAGTTCATCCGGGTATCAACGGCCTGATGGAACAGCTTGGCAGACTGCATGAAATCCGATGCCGCATACAGCACCGTTTCACGGTATGTCTGCGGAAACAGCTGGCTGCTGAAACGGTTCAAATCTGCACTGATAAACTCGGCTGTACTCTCAATTGCCGCTGCCGTACGCAGCACTTTGTCCCTTGACACCAGCTGTACTTCGTCACCTTGCAGCTCCAAATGACCACGCAACTGAGCCAGCTCTCCATCAATCGCAGCAAGCATGTGCCGTTCGACCAGCTTGGTGGTTTCCAACTGCGAACGGAATTCAACCCAACCATTCTGGAACCGGACCAATGCCGCCTGCTGCTGTGAGCGACTCGCCCCCATGGAAATCTGCTCGGCAAGTGCTTTACCATCGACGAGCAGATTGCCCGCTGCCAGCTTGATGCGTTCTGAATCGGTCAACCCATCAGCATTCGCAAGTTTTTCGTCCACGCGAAGCTGCAAACTCTGGCAGTACGCCAACAAACGACTCGTCGCCCCTGACAAAGCGTCAACATCCGGAGCCACGGACAGCCAAAGTAAACCATGGATCCGGTGAAACTCCTCGTTCAGGTTTCGAACCAGAAACTGAATATGAATGTCTGCGGTCGTCCGCAACCAACCCTCAACCTGTTGCCAACGGGCGTTCAGGTTTTTCAGTCCCTCGGCAACCATGCTTTGATCAAAGTCTGCAATCCGATCGCCAAAATTGAGGACATCCTGCCGCAGAACCCGGATCGAGCGAGACCAAACCTGACGTTGTGCAGACGACATATCAACAAGCTTCAGGTTCTGCTCCAGGATTTTCAACTGAGCTGCAATGACGATCAAGTTGTCCCGCATTCCCCGCCGGTCGATCTGCGGGTCGACGCCAAGTTGCCTCGACATACGATTGACAATCAATTCACACTGATGGATCGCTTCAATGGACTCACCACTGACACCAGTAAGATCACGCAATTTGAATTCCAGTTTTCGCCAACCCTGATCGAGCCGTTGATAGGACTCAATTCCACCAGAGATTCCAAATCTGCTGCTACTATCCTGAAGCATCCTCCTCACTTCCGACGACAGCCTTATCGCTGATGGCAATGCCTCACCAATCAGCGGATTTCGAACGGCATCATCGCGAAGCAACTGCGCGAGACTCGCGCATCGAGAATCCAGGCTCTTCAGTTCCTGCTGGAATCCGATGCTTCGCAACACGATGGACGCGCGAACCTGCTGCGGATCTGCGGGATAAGTGCCTGGGTAAGGGGACAATTCACGCAAATTGTCCGATGGAAATCGTCCGGTAAATGGCGTTCGGGGAGCAAACAGATTCTCGGGCGGCCCTCCGGCATCAGGAAACCCCGAGCTCCGGGCTCCTTCCTGCCCCACACCGGCATCACCTTTGTTACGTTCGGCCTTTGCTCTGGCCACGTTATTGAACATATCTTCGACGGACTGCCTCTGCTTCTGCGGGCGTGAAGAAGACGGGCCATTGGTAGAGCGTGGAACCGGCTGCGCTGCTGCGAGGACTGCCCACGATAAAAATCCAGCTAAGGCGAGAAATGATCTGGCCACGAAAAGATGCTCCGAAGAATCTCAGTTACTTTTTACCGTCCTACCGTCGGCGGGGCAGACACAACGGGGTCGGAATGCGGGGTCCTGCCAACCCAGCTAGAACGCACATTTTGAATCCTTTGGCGAAGAAAGATACAGGAAGATACAGTACTAACCTGCTGTTAGCCGCTGCGATCCCCTACAACCCTTCCAAAGCGTTCAAAAGCACCAGACTGGTAGCCTCCCGCTGCCTGATCAGACGATCCTGCGTCTTGAGAGAGTGCTGACTGACCTCGGTTGCCAGCTCGCCGGACTCACCGCGAACTGCACGCCCGATAAAGACAAGTCCATCCAGCAGAACTGGTGCACCGGGTCCCAGGTGCCCCGTGATGGAAAGAGCAAGATCTGCCTCTGGTGTCTTTTCCAGAACGCCAACGGCCATTTGTCGTGCAACCTCACCACAAACTGCTGTGTGCTTGTCAATCTGCTGTGCATCCACCTGCAGCCACGCAATTTTGGTCGCAGACCGATAGGTAACTGCGGACCCGCAAAGCCATTCAGAAATGCCTGGAATCCCGGCCAACACCGCAGACACAAGGCCACCGGTGCAACTCTCAGCAAAGACAATTTTCAAACGTTTTTCGGCCAGTTGACTTGCCAGCCCCGTTACCAATTCCTCAGTCATGCTCCACCGCCAACGTGTTCAGCTCGCACATCAAAAGCCATCGAAATCGCACTCAGACCAACTCATGGGTCCAGTGACTTGATCCAGATGTTACGGAATTGCACGAGACTCGAGGCAGGTCGCAATTTCCCTTTCCCATCGGGACCACCATGATGCTGCAAGACAATCGGTCCCCGTTCCGGAATCTCCGGCAACAGGGCATTTTCCAGAATCATGTGATCATTCAAATAAACCGTGACCCTGTTCTTGATCAAAATGATGACGAATTTATTCCACTCACCAACAGGCTTGTCCGCATTGATTCTGGGTGTCACACCAGCCCGGATCTCCGGAGGCGTGGAATCCTTGTGACGAACACCGTAAACCTCACCGGAACCGACAGGCCAACACCATATATTCAGCTGCGCTTTTGATTCTCCCCGCAAGTAAATGCCAGAATCTGCATTGGGTGTTTTGATCGTTACCTTTTTTCCAGCTGCATCCTTCAAATAACTGCCATCACTCAATACCACGGGAACATCATAAGACCCACTTGTCTGCTTGATGCGCCAATCAATCTTGAGAATGAAATCTCCAAACTCATCACGTGTCTGCAGGTGTTTGCTTCCCGGTGCCTCGCTCCTGGCATCGTAGTCAATCACGCCGTCCAGAACCTTCCAATGCCCTCCATCGCCCTCGGGAATCACCCACTGCCCAAGGTCTTTACCATTGAACAGCGAACGATATCCATCTTCGATTTCGAGTTGAGCGTTCGCCTGATTAAAAACACTGACATGCAACAAAACGGCGACCAACACGCCGGAGACTCTCAATGCAATTCCCATCACTTCTCCACATCGAATGAATTATGAATATCTGTACATAAGCAGGACGAAAGCCCTGAATCAAAACCGGCTCGCAACAAGTTCACACGCCGACGAGCGGCCCGCAGTTACG
>JAAXJB010000106.1:59105-100773 GCA_012270065.1 Rubripirellula sp.
ACGAGCGGCCCGCAGTTACGGTCAGCCATCAGCCAGGTTCTTTCAGTCGGGCGAAAAGAAAGGCCAAGCCGGCATGATCAAGCATTTCAGATCAAGCATTTCAGATCAAGCATTTCAGATCAAGCATTTCAGATCAGGCATTTCACGCCACGTCGCACAAGTATAGCGGCTCAAATCACGAAAGTCCTGCCAACATCAATCCAGCCGGATCACCGGCAGAATCAAAGCTTCATCCTGCTGGCAACCGCTGACTCCTGCAGGCCAAAATGGTCATCGACATTCGATTGACAAAAGCAATCAACAAGCTCGAAGGGACAGGCCAGTTTTCACGACGCTAACGTGGTCGCATGTCACACGTTACTCCACCCGCGGCCCACAGGTACGCATGGGAGGTATAGTCCGCAACCATGCGTTGGGAGCTAAAACGCCATGCAAGCGTACTGATACTGTTCATCATTCGGTCAATCCATGCTTGAGGCAAACCGTCAGCGTCCCTTTGATAAAAACAGGGGATCACCTTTTGCTCAAGCGTCTCGTACAACGCCTCGGCATCTCGTTCATCGGTGACATCATCATCGACGTGACTGCGGCCGTGCCCGATGGAAAAACCATTGATGCCGTTGTAAGCCTCACCCCACCACCCGTCGAGTATGCTGCAATTCAAACCACCATTGAGGACAACCTTCTGACCACTTGTCCCGGATGCCTCCAAAGGTCGCCTGGGATTATTGAGCCAGACATCCACCCCCTGAATGAGATGACGACAGACGTTGATGTCATAATCTTCGATAAACGCGACATGACCACTGAATCGTGGATCGTGTCGAAGATTTGCTACCTCCTGAATGAATCTCTTCCCCGGTTCGTCTTTTGGATGTGCTTTACCCGCGTAAATCAGTTGCACTGGTTGGTCGGCATTTTCGATCAAACTCGCAATTCGATCGATGTCACTGAACAAAAGATTCGCTCGCTTGTAAGTCGCAAATCGCCGCCCAAAACCGATGGTCAACACCCTTGGATCAAGCAAACGCCGGGCAGCTTCCACAACCTCATCACTTTCTCCTCGACGCCGACACTGACGACTGACTCGACGACGCACAAAGGAAAGCAGATTGTGTTTCAGTGCGTTGTGGGTTTCCCATAATTCTCCTGGCTCAACCTGATGGATGAACTGCCATACATCCGGATCCTGAATACGCTGTTTCCAATCTGCCGGAAAATACTTGTCGTACAATTGCATCATCTGACCGGCGAGCCAACTGGGAACGTGAACTCCGTTGGTGATGTGCCCAATTGGCACATCATCTTCGTCCCTATCCGGCCAGTTGTGTGCCCACATGCGCCGCGATACGACCCCATGCAGGTTACTGACTGCGTTGGAGTATCGACTCATGTTGAAACCGATCACTGTCATGCAAAACAGCTCTGACAGGTCATCTGCGTTGACCCGCCCCAAAGCAAGAAAGTCTTTTTCTGAAAGCCCCAGAGAATCACGGAGGGGCCCAAGATGCTCTTCCACAAGATCGGCGGGGAAACGATCGTGTCCGGCTGGGACAGGCGTGTGAGTTGTGAAACAGGTCATGCGTGCTGCTTCGCGATGCGCATCGGTGAAGGACATGCCATCTTCTTTCATCCGATAGTTGATCACCTGCAACGGACCAAAGGCAGAATGCCCCTCGTTCAGATGATACACGCCCGGATCAATGCCAAGAGCGTGTAAGGCCTTCACGCCCCCGACGCCAAGGACCAATTCCTGTCGAATCCGTGTTCGCTGATCTCCCCCATAAAGACGGCTGGTGAGTTCACGATCCTCAGGCCTGTTCCCCTCGACGTTGCAATCAAGCAGGTACAGTTTGACCCGTCCAACATCCATTTGCCAAACCTTGGCCAACAACTCTCCGTTGCGCGTTTCGATCGAAACACTGATCGGGCAACCTGCTCCATCAACAGCCGGTTTCATCGGCAGATGACTGACTTGCGTTTCAAGGTACTCTTCGCCCTGAAGTCCATCATCAGCAAGATACTGACGAAAGTATCCATGCGAATAGTAAAGCCCCACCCCGATCAAAGGCACACCGAGGCCAGATGCACTTTTCACATGGTCTCCAGATAGAACCCCCAAGCCGCCGCTGTAAATCGGCACTGATTCGTGTATCCCGAATTCTGCGGAAAAATACGCTACCGGCTTCGCACCAAGAACACCAGCATGATTGGCGGCCCACGTATGAGTGTTTGACAGGTACTCCTGCAATCTCCGATACGCATAATTGATCCGACTGTGTAAGACCAGCTCCGTGGCGCGGTCAGACAACTGTTCGGGTGTCATTTCGCGAAGCAAAGCCACCGGATTGTGGTCCAACTGCCGCCAACGGATCGGATCGATGTCCCGGAACAACTGTCCGCACTCGGGATGCCAGCTCCACCAAAGGTTGTTCGCCAACTTCCAAAGTTTTCCATACAGATCACCTGCATAGTTTTCTTCCTGACGGGAATGTGATCTCGGCGAAACAGGTTGCGGTACGTCTGGCTGGCTCATAGAAACTCACAACAGGGATTTTCTGCTAAAAAACTTGAATCGCAGAACGGGAGAAGCCAAGCCAGTATCGCGTCAACCCATCGGAACCACAAACCAAAGGTTCACTCTGGAGAAAATAGGGAGACCTGCGATGATAATAGTGACGAGCGACGACGTATCGGCCCAATGGCTACCGATCCTGCACGCAAAGATAACGTGATTTCGTATTTCTGGGACCATGGCACTCAGGCCTTTTTTACCCACAGTATTGATTGAATTGAAAATGCAGCCCACCTCACCAGTGCTGACCCCCTCAGCCTCCTCCATGAACGACCTGTGCAAAGAGCTCAGTCGACATGCCGACCAAATTTCCGGTATCAGTGACTGGCCCGCAGAATCACTTCGGCTTTGTGGCGATGCAGGTGTCTATCGCTGGTTTCTTCCAGAACATCTCGGGGGTTACGGCTGGTCAGAAACCGAGCAGATAAAAGGCTATCTGAGACTTGCACAGGCGGACCTGACCACCACCTTCATTATCACCCAATACATGGGTGCTGTTCGACGCATTGCTGTCAGCGAAAACGATCACGTGATGCAGAGATGGCTCGATACGCTCGTCAGCGGCAAACGCTTTGCAACGGTGGGCATCAGCCACTTGACCACGAGTCGGCGCCACTTGAGTCAGCCCGTCTTGAGAGCTCAACCGGCATCGGGTGGCTACTCGCTTGATGGGCTTGCACCCTGGGTGACGGGCGCACCGCATGCAGACGCTTACGTGATTGGTGCAACACTTCCGGACAACCAACAGGTACTTCTGTGCGTCCCATCTTCGTTGGACGGCATTCAGGCAGGCCCCGGACACGAACTGGTGGCGTTGTCAGCAAGCTGCACAGATCAGGTAACCTTCGATCAGGTCCATGTCCCTCAGGATTGCCTGATCAATGGCCCGCAGGAAAACGTCTTGAAAAGTGCTACTGGAATCCGTACTGGCGGACTTCAGACATCAACACTTGCCATCGGGCTCGCGCAAGCTGCTGTCAACTTCCTGAGCAGCGAATCAGCAAAACGAACTGAACTCAAGGCAGCCGCCGACGAGTTGGCCAACGAGGTTGATCAATTGACTCAACAGCTTCTTCATGCATCGTCAGGCGAAAGCGAATGTGACTCTTCGGAAATACGCACTTCAGCAAATCGACTCGCATTGCGTTCCACTCAGGCGGCCCTGACCGCAGCCAAAGGTGCCGGTTTCGTCAAAGGTCACCCTGTGGGACGATGGTGTCGTGAGGCTCTGTTCTTCCTGGTCTGGAGCTGCCCGCAACCAATCGCCAACGCCCACCTCTGTGAGCTGGCGTTCGGTCATCAATCCTGACGCTGGGCGATACGAGCAGCCCCCGCTTCGCTGATTGCCATGGCAAGCCATCCATCACGCAATTCCAGTTGACTGACAATCAAGCCTTCGGTGGCAGGATTCTCCGCCAACTGTGATACCGTCAATGGTATCTCGCGATTGGTAGCGAATACCTTATTGAAGATGGCACGAGCGGGAAGACGCTCACGCATGGCCATACGTGGTCCACTGATACGCAAATGGCCATCACGGACGAGTCTCGCATTCATCCCTTCAACCTCGGGTCGATAGGCAGCTCGCACGATGAACTGGGTCAAATCAATGCCCTCGTCGCGTCGCAACCTGATAATCCGCAGGGTCAACCACAACATTCCGTCCTCAATCTCGACGGTGATTGGTCGGGTTCTCGCAAATTGGATGGAGACATCACCGGGAATGTCTTCGGGGATCGCAATGTCAGTTTTTCCGAATGTGGCTGCTGTCTTTTGCATCAGCTCCCGGATTCCAATCGCCTGATGGGTTGCCATCAACTGCTCAAGCGTGTTGTTGAGTGCTGACTGATGCAACTGCACGCTCATCAAACTGTCGCTGAGGGCGCGGGGACGCGGCGTGAACGCCCCCAACTGCCAGTCTCCAGCAACCCGATACCGGGCCATCAACCGCTGCTCCGTCGTCCTCATGTCGGTTACGCGCGGGTCAAGCTGCAAGCGCCCCAAAGGCCCCAGTACCATCTCGCTTACTTTCACTGCTGCCTGATCGACTCGCGTTTCCAATTGCTCGTCAATCTCGGACTCAATTCTCTTGCGTGCTTCCCGGTCAGCGATCCGATTCGCCTGCGGCGCCATTTCACGATAGCGATCCTCGGCGATCGAACGCACCAAAGTTCCCACCAAGGGCCATCCATCGTATGCTGTCTCAACACCACGCAGTCGGGTACTGCTGCGAACCCGTGCGTTGGCATCACCCAGATCGACGTTTCTTGGTGTGACTTCGATCAGACTTGCGGCGTCGAACTTCGCCAATGCTGCTGTTCGAACAGAAACTGCTCCCTGCCTGCCCACCGACTCGGTATTGACCTTGCCTCTCGCATTCAAACTCAGCATCCAACGATCCATCGATGGCTTCAAATCAACATCGATCTGACTTTCGATCTTACTGGTTCCCGAAACTCGTGCACCAAGCACCTGAGTACGTACTGGCATTGTCTTGGCTTCAATGGCAGGGATCATCCTTTCTATGAAACGATCCGAGATTGCGAAGCGAACATTGGCGTTTCGGTAATGGGTATTGATACCGTCCGAAACATCAAGAGCCACCGGGTTTTCTGCGAAGCGTAAAGTCTGCGCAGCACCGGCGATATCAACCGCCGCCAAATCGATCGAATTCGATTCCTGCTGCTCCAGTTGCTTTAACAATTCTGAATAGTCGACAACCGTATGAGACCAGGGACGGATCACAGCCACAAGATTTTCGATCGATGGGCGACGAAGCCAATCTGATTGCAGCTTTCCAAGACTGTGCCACTCAAGTCGCGACATGAGCCGCTGGGACAACAGAGCCCTTTTCTTGTGATCACCTGAATCCTGCCCCTGTTTCAGGATCTCATCCAGCATCAAAAAGCTGTTCCAACCAGCAACGTCTCCCGTCGGTACCAAATCCTCTCGCACCTGCTCGACTGCGGATTCAACCACCCGCGTCTCATTCACATCAAAAGGAACCCGCCGCACATTCTCAAGCTGGGCGAGCTTCCAGACGGGCACCCAAACCGCCGTACGTCTGGCAATCGCATAACTGGTCTGCAACCATTGCACCTGGGTTGGACGATCTTCAACCAATTCGGCCTGCATGCTTCCCTCGGCAGCCAAACCTCGCAGAATTTCCAGAATGTTCCCCGCTCGTTCATCTCCCAAACGAGGCAATGCACGAAGATTCGAAAGCTGCATTCGTACCCGTGTCACCCAGTCGGCAATGTTCGATTCTGTCCCATCAGCCGATACGAACCTGAAAGCTTCATTCGCAGAAGTCAGGCCAGACAAGTCTGACAGTTGGACTGCAAGTTGTTTTGTCTCCGGCCAGGCGTGGACTTTCGCCTCTACGATCTCCTGTGGCATGCTGACTTTTCTGGACACGGACTGCTTCACCGGCGAAGGTGCCGATGTATCCTTCGGCAACACAACTCCGGCAACCGGCACAACAGTCTTGGCAGTGTTTGTCACCTGTTCCGCGGTGGTTCTCCCTGCAGCTGCTTCAACTTCCTTTTCAATCCTGTGCTCTGCTACGAACTGCTTGAGTCTCTCCGACTGCCAGACCAGGCCATTCACACAATCATCACAACTTTTCTGGACGACAATCATGCCATCACGGATGGCTTGGCTCAGCGAATTCCACGAAAGCTGTGAAATCGAATTCCCTGCTTCGCTCTGTGACCGATCCACGGCTGCGGACGCGTGTTTCCCGGCATGCAACACTGAACCGTCCTGCCCATCGACCATCTGAGCCAACTGGCTGTCCGGCTTCCAGAATCCAGCGGACCACGGAGCTGATAGCAGACCTTGCACACCATTTTCGATCGGTCCCATTTCCCGAAGTGAAAACAGACCTTCGACCTTGCCACTTGCATCGATCAATGAATTCAACGGGAAGTCCTGATCTTCCAACCCCTTTGCAGCATGTCCAAATGCTTCCTCAATTTCTGCGAGGTCCAATCCAGCCAACTCCTGCTCAACCAGACGCACTGGGGCTCTGATCACGGGTTGAGTTTGAACCGCAACCTCGTTGTTGAGCTGATTCGATTCGGCGGCTGGCTCGCTGCCTGCTGTAAGATTGGAACGAGAATCCTGCTCACCTTGCCCATGCTCGCCCAACCGATCAAACGAATGTGCTTCGTCTGACTGCTTTGCCCCAGAGGCCCCTCGCAGGCTCAGGTCGACCAGAACTGGCCCTGTTTCTGTATCCGCCACACGCTTTGAGCTTTGCTGCCGATCCTGTTCTGACCGCGGTGCATCCTGCAAGTCGGCCTCGTCACCGATGAACCAGAACATTGCCAGCATCGCGGTTGATGCGATCACCGGCCATTTGATCAGCGATCTTTCTACTTCTTCCTTGTACATCCCTTCGCTCTTCCATGCATGGGAGGTCACAGTCGGGACATCTCTAACTCACCGGTACCTCCGATTTTAGCCCGCCGTTATGGGGAAGATCGGCCAACGGGGGGTTCAGAATGTAGCGTTGCCGTCGTGCTTCCACCAATCTGCACGGCTAGCGTAGTTGTAATAACCGTTATTCTCGAAAATCCGTGCCCAAGCCTCATTGAGTTGATGCAGAAGTCGCAGGCATTCCTTCGCTTCAATTCATGGAAAAACGGCACTTTCACAACGATTTTCCCTGCAAAAGTTGCTAGTGACGCGAATTTTAAGATTCGCTAATCTGCGCAACATGGGAAACTCTGACATCAAAAAAATCCTGGTCACAGGCCATCGCGGCATGGTTGGTTCGGCAGTCTGCCGGCGTTTATCCAACACCGATTGCGAAGTCCTGACTGCCCCAAGAGAAACTCTTGACCTGACCGATGAACGGGCGACAGACCAGTTCATTCAGGCCAATCGTCCGGATGTCGTGATCTTTGCATCAGCGAAGGTCGGTGGCATTCTTGCCAACGACACCTATCCCGTCGAGTTCCTGACCGAAAATCTGACGATGGCGGTCAATACGATCGGATCCTCGTTTCGACACGGAGTCTCACGCTTTCTCTTCCTGGGTAGCACTTGCATTTACCCGAGGGACTGCGCGCAACCGATCGAAGAATCCTCACTTCTTTCTGGCCCATTGGAACCTACCAACGAAGCCTATGCACTCGCAAAAATCGCCGGACTGAAGTTGTGTCAGTACTACCGCCGCCAGCATGGAGTCACTTACCACAGCGCCATGCCAACGAATCTTTATGGTCCCGGTGACAATTATCACCCCGAGCATAGCCACGTTTTGCCAGCGTTGATCCGGCGTTTCCATCATGCAAAACAAACGGGACAACGCTCAGTCCAGCTCTGGGGTACAGGAACACCTCGGCGAGAATTCCTCCATGTCGATGACCTCGCCGACGCAATCGCACACCTGTTATCACTGGAATCACCTCCCGACTGGGTGAATGTCGGCACGGGAACCGACCTGACGATTCTGGAGCTTGCCGAACGGGTTGCAAACGTCATCGGATACCAAGGTGAAATTCAAACCGATCCGTCACGTCCCGACGGCACCCCTGTCAAATGCACGGATGTCAAACTCCTTCATGACTCGGGCTGGCGACACAGGATCGATCTGGACGAGGGCCTGAGAGACACCTACGCCGCTTTCTGTCAAGAAACCGACTCCGGAAAATTGCGTTCAGCCTGACAGGATACAGACAAACTCCCTGTTCATTTTCAACCACTTTGAGACATCGATACCTCCACGGCACCAACATGAGCAAAACAGCGTTCATCACAGGAATCACCGGCCAAGACGGCAGTTACCTTGCGGAATTGCTCATCGAAAAGCAATACAACGTCCACGGCCTTGTACGCCGCAGCAGTACATTCTCGACCGAACGCATTGACCATATTTACAGTGACGTTCATGAAGCCGGCCAACTTCGTCTGCACTATGGTGACCTGACGGACGGACAAGCCCTGACAAACCTTGTCCTCGAAATCGAACCGGACGAAATCTACAACCTCGGAGCCCAGAGTCACGTCCGCGTCTCCTACGATCAACCCGTTTACACGCTGGAGACTGTTGGAGTAGGAGCGTTGAATGTGCTGGAAGCGGCTCGCCTTTTGAACCAGAGAAAGCAGGTTCGTGTCTATCAGGCCAGCAGCAGCGAAATGTTTGGCGAGGTGCTCGAAACCCCTCAAAAGGAAACAACCCCATTCAACCCGCAATCCCCGTACGCATGTGGCAAGGTTTACGCGTTTCACCAGACTGTCAATTATCGTCGCGGTTACGATATGTTCGCGAGCAATGGCATTCTGTTCAACCACGAATCGGAACGCCGGGGTGAAACATTCGTCACACGAAAAATTACTCGAGCTGCCGGGCGAATCAAGGCTGGTCTGCAACACAAACTTTACCTTGGCAATCTTGACGCAAAACGTGACTGGGGATACGCAAAAGACTATGTCGAAGGCATGTGGCGAATCCTGCAGCACGAAGAGGCGGATGATTTTGTCCTGGCCACCGGACGAACTGAATCTGTACGTGATTTCTGCCGCCTGGTGTTTGAACAGCTCGATCTCAACTATGAAGATTATGTTGAAATCGACCCGCGGTACTTCCGTCCTGCAGAGGTTGACCTTCTTCTCGGGGACGCATCCAAGGCCAAAGAAAAACTGGGCTGGACCGCTTCAACTGATCTGGAAGAACTTGCCCGAATCATGACTCTTCATGATTTCGAGCTGGCCCAACGCGAGGCGCATGCGAAAAACTTTGTCCCCGGCTGATGGTATTCCCAGCGACCCAACCACATCTGGTTTTTCGCCTGTCGAACGGCCTGATGGCCCCTTGATCCGGCTTGCTCAAAGAGGCAATTCGACACCTAGCACTGTTGAATTGCCGTCCCCCGCCCTCGACGAAGCAAGCCAGAACAGTCAAAATCCACGATCTGTCCGGCGACACAAATCAATACCAGAAGGATCCAGAACTGAAATGGGAAAGAAGAAAGCGGCGACTTTCGAGCATGTCGAGCCGATCGGAGATCGGGTGCTTGTACGTAAAGACGAACCGAAACGCGAAACGCGGGGCGGCATCGCGCTTCCGGATGCAGCCGAGATCCCCACCATCACAGGCAGAATTGTCACGATCAGCGCAGTCGTAGAAAACGACGAGGAACTGCCGTTGCGCCAGTACGACAAGATTCTCTTTCACCCAAAGAACGCCATTCCTGTCGACCTCGAACACGACAATCAACTGTTTGTCGTGCCCGTTGACGACATCGTCGCGGTTTTCAGGCGGAGCGAAAACGAATAGCCAGTCAAGGCGACTCGACAACGGTTTTCAGTGGCAACAGGTAATGAATGATTGTTTGCGTACAGTCGCCATTACCCAGGACCAAGTGAATCCAGGTTACGTACCGCGTGCAACACCCCGGAGAATGTACCCCGCGGTTCCCTCACCAAACGCAAGCCTGACATTCTGGGCCATTGACGCGTTCTGCTGACGCATGCTGTTTGCACCGTCCTTGGGAATCCACCGGCCCCGGTTTCTTCGCAAATCTCTGTTTGAACCAATCGCGTCTCAAGGCATCCTCGACGCGATGAGGTGCGGCTTTCAAAACATGCTGTCAGGAGCGTCAATCCTTCAGGCGATAGCACATCAACTTGCCCTGTTCCCGAAGATACAGCTTGCCATTGGCAATGGTGGGATGTGCCCAGGTTTTACCCTCCTGATACGCCGGTTCAAAAGTGCCAATTTCCCGATATGCCTCGGGAGTGGCCTCGAGAAGAATGACCACACCATCCTGGCGACGCATGATGATGCGTCCATCGGCGTAAATCAAACTGGTCTCACCCTTGCCCTCAGACCTTTCTGGTCCCCAGGCAACCTCACCAGTTTTCATGTTCAAGCAAATCGGCAAACCACTCCCATTACCGTGTCCTGCATAGATGTATCCGTTGACCAGAGTCATTCCGCCGTGCTTGTTCTGAAACTGCTTTGAATCGAGCCAATAGACTTCTTCTGCCGTTACACCGTCACCATTGGCGACAAGTTTCAGACAGGCAGCTCCGGTGTTGTAAGCCGTGCTGGTAAAAACCAGATCTCCGTCAACGACAGCAGTGGGAATATTTGCGGTGCCATTGGAAACACGGACATACCGCCAAAGCAGTTTTCCATCCTTGGCCCGAATTCCAATCAAACCCCGTCCGACCAATTGCACGTATTGCTTCACGCCAGCTCCATTGCTGGTGATGATCGATGCATAACCGGCACCGTCACGGATGTTTTTGCTATTAACACCTTCCTCATCACCATATTCCGGCAACTTCGTAGCCCAAACCTGCTTGCCGGAAATCTTATCGAGGGCAACGACCATCCCGTCTGGTCCACCTGGTGTGCATAGCACCCAGTCGCCGTCGACCAGAGGTGATTCACTGAACCCCCAACCGCTCATCATTTTCCCGCCCCAGTCAGAGAAGTTCCGGGACCAGATTTCGTCCCCGCTTTCACGATTGAGACAGACAATTTTTCCATCACTCGACACGAGGTAAAGTCGGTCCCCGTCAATCGTTGGTGTTGTCCGACTGCCCTCATAACCGTGCTTGGGAGCCCCCTCTGTGATGGCTTTCTTCCAGACGATTTTCCCATCGTTTGCGTCAATCGCGATGGCCGACTGACTGTCATCGAAATTTCCCGTCGTGTAGATGCGATCTCCTTTGACGGTAACGCTGGCGTAACCAGCCCCCAAACCATCTGCCATCCATGCCAGTGGAGGCCCATCATCACCCCATTGGTCATAAAGTCCCGTTTCACTCGACAGGTTCGCACGCCCGGAACCGCGCCATTGCAGCCAGTCTTCAGCTTTCAGGACATCATGGTGCGTCAGACAAATAACCAAGCTCAAAGCCAAAAAGATCCGCATCAACGATCTCCAGAATCGGAAGGAAGGAAACTGGCGATGATGAATCGCCAAAGGGGAGTTTGAGAATACTGGATTTTGCTGCAGCTTGCAGCCACTTGCCGCGTAATTGCGACAAAGATTCGAAGAATCAAAGAGATCAAAATCGGATTCTCAGTCGCTCTCTTCCTGCAGCATCTGTTTGCGCAGTTCGGGCATCTTGGATTTCAAATAACGCTGTGTGTGAATTGCATCGATTCCGGCCAGCAGGACGACAACCACCAAGGCAACCATCACGCTGCACCACATGGCCACCCAAACCGCTCCCAGTCCGAAGAAAGCTGCAACGATCGCGGCAAAACCGCACCCCGCCAGGATGACATGAATTCGCCTGCGTGAACGCGTTCTACGCGTGTGATACTTTTTGTCCAGGTCGGTACTGAAATTCTCGCTCGGCCAGCCCTGCGTATCCTGATGGTGAAGCCAACCTGCAAACGCAATCAGCGTGACCCCCAGAACCAAGCTACCTGCAAACATCTTTCACTCCCAAACATCTTCCAACTTACTGGCCCAGCAACCACTGGTGCACGACCCAGACGACAGCAGCAAGTGACTCACCACTGCAGTTTTCAGGGATGTCTTTTTCAGTGTGCCAGTAACTTGGCGCACCGAATCCGGGCCGCGGGTAATCAAAATCGATCAAGTCGACGGTTGGAATTCCCGCGATCCTGTTCAACGGAATATGGTCATCGTCAATCGTGTGCCGTGGGCGTGACACAAATGCGCGAACACCGAGACGATCGGCTGTCTGCCAGATTCCGCGTGCAACATCACGCGCATACTTGAGGCTGTTTTTTTCGTAATAAATCCGCAACTCGCGATCCCCGACCATGTCCAACAGAACACCCGCCTGATACGGAACAGCCGGAGGCTGGGATTTGTACTTTTCTGCGAAATAAGTTGAGCCAAGAAAATAATCATCCCGCCCCTGCTCAAAAACAAATTCTTCTCCGTCAAACAGCACGATGTCCACACCAACATCGGATGGCAAATCGCCTAACTGATGAGCAAGTTCCATCAAGGCAGCAACACCACTGCCACCATCATTGGCACCGACAAAAACACCTTTCGGATTGTTCCGATCACGATCTGGATAAGGCCGTGTATCGTAGTGGGCACACAGCAGAAATCGCTTCGGGCGTAGCGGATACCAGGACGCGATCAGATTTGCCAACTCGACCGCTTCACCAGTCTCGGGGTGCCTGATTTCAAAGCTCTGCAGACTGACCTTCGCACCCTTCTTCTCAAAAAAACTCGTGAGCAAATCCTGCTGCTCTCTCATTTGTGGTGAGCCTGACGGTCGAGTCCCCAGATCACACACCTGCTTGAGATAACGGAACGCCCGATCGGGTTCATATCGTGAAGGAATTGTCCCGTTTGTCGGCCCCGCGGCTGCCGGTTCACGATCCATGTCACTGAATAACCACAAGACCAGCACGAACATTCCGAAGCAGCCGATCAGCACCGAAATCCCATGCATGCGACTGCGACCACGTCGGCGTGCCGACGTCTTTCGTATGCCATCGACAACGGAGGTTCCAGGAGTGTCGACAACGGAGGTTCCAGGAGTGTCGACAACGGAGGTTCCAGGAGCGTCCAAGTGTTGCCTCGCCCCTGATTGCGTGTTTTTTTCATCAGGCAGAGATCGAGCGACCGACTTCACCTGACGATGCAGGCTGCTTCCTCTGGATTCATGCGTCTGCATCATGCGGAAACTCGCTTTGAAATCGAGGCAATGTGAGCAAAACATCACGTCTGGAGCATCGGGTTTGGAGTCAACGATTATCTTGTTCTGCTGCACTTCAGTAGGTCAGGAAGCTCCGCATTCCTGAGAGCAACGTCGGCATCAGACACGCTGACACTTGGCCCCCAAACGTATACTTTAGGGTAGAACAAACGATAAAAAACACGCAACTTGGAATTCCATCATTCGTCCACCATTTCCATTGTCGCTGATTTACCAGCCTTGGATACCGCCCTCCAGTGAAATGCCAAAATCAACTCACAAGTCCGATTCACGTGATTAACCGACACACGGATCCCTGTTTTGAGCCGTATAATTGATGCCAGAGGGTTTTCATCTCCAGCCAGCCGTGCGTTGTTTGGGAACTATCCGTGCTACACACCCGAATATCCATGATCAGCTCTTTCCCGAAATTCCTGAAACCATGCCTGGCGATGGCCTTGGTGATGACACTGCACCAACTGGTGCGAGCTCAGGAAACACAGGAAAACGAACCTAAAACCGGATACGAAATCAGTGTCCCAATTCCGCTGGACACCTCGTCTGCCACGCAACTCGTCAAAAACCTGACGCTGCTGACGGAATCTTTGCCAGAAGATCGGCGAACGACAGTGGTTCTGAAACTCCAAAACGAAGCCACAGCATCAGCTGGAAAAACTGCCTTCGAGGACGCTCTGAAAGTAGCTCGGGCGATCACTTCCCCCAAGCTCCGTCGTTTGAAAATCGTGACGTATCTTGACGGCGAAATCAGCGGTCATGTCGTTCTGACCGTCATTGCCTCAGAGGCCCTGGTCACCACACAGAATGCCGTGCTTGGAAATGCATCGGCTGACGAAGAAACCCCAGATCCGACGATCCGGCTTACCTATGAGTCGATTGCTGAGAGACGCGGACTGTTCCCCAAGCCGATGGTTGCTGCTCTGGTCGACCCCGGGTTGGAACTGGCCGAGATCACACGTCTGGGCGGCGAGCAGGAGTTCGTCACCACAAGCAAACTTGCCGAGCTTCGGAAAGAAGGAAAGATCTTAAGTGAAAATGTGATCAGCCCTGCTGGTACCCCGCTTCAACTTGACGCAAGGACATTGCGTCGCGCACGCATCTCTGCCGGTCTTGTCAATTCGTTTGAACAGGCATCCGAGGTCCTCGACCTTGCCGAACTCAAGCCGCTACAACAAGCCGGGGTGCTCGGCGCTGCCAATGGAGTCCTGCTGGAAATTACTGGATCAATCGTGCCGGGACGCGTGCAACGCTGGCAAAGCAACCTCAATGCGACACTCACATCGGATGAAATCAATACCTGGCTGATTTCGATCGACTCGACAGGTGGCGACCTGAATGGCAGCATGACACTTGCTGGCTGGTTTTCCAAGCCAGAGCCTCCTCTACGTACAGTTGCGGGATTCATCAACGGTGAAGCTCGCGGCGATGCAGCTGTTCTTGCCTTGGCCTGCAAACCTCTGCTGATGGGCCCCGATGCAACCATTGGCGGTCCAGGATCCTATGCCATCACGGAAGAAGACCTTCAAAAGTACGACGAACTCATCAGCCAGATTGCAATCTCGACCAATCGACCATCGGCACTGTTACGAGGCCTGCTTTTGCCCGACATGGAGGTTTACCGATACACCAACCGCAAAACCGGTCGAATTCGTTATGCCACCGAACAGGACATCATTTACAACGCCGAAGACCCCGAAGCAGAAAAAGCGAAATGGAAACGGGGCGAACTGATCGAATTGGATGAAGGATTGACCACGGCAACCGCAATCTCGCTTGGACTTGTCGATGGTGAGACAGCATCACTGGAAGAATCAGCCACAACTCTGGGACTTCCAGCTACCCCTCCACTTGTTTCCGACCGGGGCCTGATTCGTTTCGTAGAAAGGATCGGCCGCAGTGGCAGCTTTGCATTCCTGCTTCTTTTTATCGGCTTCATTGCCTTGTCGACGGAAGCCAGCGCGCCTGGGCTGGGTGTTCCCGGCTTCATAGCGATCACCTGCTTCGCCCTGTTCTTCTGGATGAAGTTCCTTGCTGGCACAGCAGAATGGCTGGAACTGATCGCATTCACGTTGGGTCTGCTTTGCATCGGAATCGAAATTTTTGTACTCCCGGGATTCGGGATCTTTGGAATTGGCGGTGTGTTGTTGATGCTGCTCGGAATCGTCCTGATGAGCCAGACCTTCGTCATGCCACAAAACACCTTTCAGTACCAGATGCTGAACCAGGGCATCTGGACCGCGTTGTCGGCGGTGCTTGGGATGGGCACAGGCCTGGCGGCCATGCGTTTCCTCCTTCCTCACGTGCCGCTATTCAGCGGCCTGGTGATGGAACCCGTGGACGAGTCGCAGATCACCGAAGCAGAAAAACTCGCGGATTACAGCAACTTGCTGGGACTGGCGGGTGTGACGACAACACCGCTGCGTCCTGCTGGCAAAATAAAAATCGACAATCAACTCGTCCAGGTTGTCAGCGATGGCTCTGTCGTGAAGTCCGGACAGACAGTTCGTGTGATTGAAGTCAACGGGACCCGGGTTGTCGTGGAAGCGGTTGAAGACACATGAGCGATCTCATTTATTCGATTGTCGCACTTTGCGTTTTTTTCATACTTCTGGTTTGTGAATTCCTGCTGCCCACCGGTGGACTGCTGGGGGTTCTGGCAGTTGGCTCGTTGATCACCGCCATCGCTCTGGCATTCAAATACAGCACCATCGCCGGCATCGTGGTGTGCTGCTTCGTCGCCATCTCGTCGCCGTTTTTCATTCTCTTCCTGATTCGAATCTGGCCAAACACGCCAGTTGGAAAAAGAATGCTGAACGTCAGACGTGGCCAAACGACGCGTCCACCAACCAAAACTACCAGCGGTGGAACGCCGCTGGATGAACTGGTCGGCCAGCGAGGAGTTGCAAAAACAAATCTGTTACCAAGCGGCCTGATCATGATTGCCAACGAGAAACTGGACGCAGTCAGCACCGGACTCCCCATCGATGCTGACAGGCCCATCGAAGTCGTCAGGATCGAAGCCGGTCACATTCAGGTTCGTGAACTTACCGACGACGAAATCCAAGCAGATGCCAATCGTCAACCCACGTCACCCAGTCTTCTTGAGGACTCACTGGACTCGTTCGCGTCGGAGTAAAGCCAGCATCCAACCTGATCCCCCGGGCCAGGACAGCCAACCCGGTCGTCGATCATCACACATGATCGTATCGGGTGACGCGTCGTTTTCCTGAATGAACAGAAGAAACCTGATGGCGGAAACGGAAACCAATCCAACAGCCACCCACATCTCTGGCAAAGCAGCCAGCATGCTGATCTCCCGGAAGAAATCGCGTATGATGAGGGTCAGGCGAATTCAACTCTTCTCAAAACGACTCATGCCTCCCGTTCCATGCGAATTCTGTTCCTAGGCGACATTGTTGGAAAACCCGGTTATTCAGCAGTACTGAAACACGCAGAAGAGCTGCGAAAAAAAGAACAGCTTGACGCGTTGGTCGTGAATGCCGAAAACGCTTCCGATGGCTCCGGCTTGATGCCGCGGCAATACAATCGCCTGCTGGAAGCAGGAGTTGATGCAATCACGCTGGGAGATCACATCTACCGCTGCCGCGAAATCATCCCGGTTCTGGAAACCAGCAAACGCATGGTCAAGCCAGCCAACTATCCGGGTGACGCTACCGGACGCACGTGGACCATTGTTGACACACCCGCAGGACCTTTGGGGATCATTTCATTGCTGGGTCGTGTCTACATGCGGCCGGTCGACTGTCCATTCGATGCCGTTGATGCGGCTCTCGAGGAAATTGGTGATGCAACCAAGCACATCCTTGTTGATGTGCACGCGGAAGCAACCAGCGACAAGCAACTGCTCGGTCGTTACCTTGACGGAAAGGTAACCGCCGTCCTGGGCACACACACCCATGTGCCCACTGCAGATGCTCACGTCATGGAACACGGCACTGCGTTTCAATGCGATGTCGGAATGTCTGGCCCCTACGACAGCATCATCGGCCGGGATGTGCGGCGGGTGATGAAAACAACCAGATCGTTTGAACCCTGCCACTTTCATGTGGCCACAGGTGACATTCGGCTTTGTGGTGCAATTGTCGAATCCAAAGCCAATGGCCATGCCAAGTCAATCCGGCGGTTTGAGATGTCGGTTTCGGAATGAATCCAACCCCGGATCTCCACAACACAGCGTCTCCACGACACAGGAAATCATCGCCCCTGTGGACTCTTGGGAACAGAATTGATCCCGTTAAGCAACCACGCACACACGACAACAGCCAATGCGGCTTCAGCAATGACTACTTGGGATGCTGCAAAGCTGTTGCAACGAGACAGCCATTGCAGCCCGAGCGAATGAGCCCGATGGCATCATTGGCATCACGAATCCCTCCCCCAGACCAGATTGTCATCGCCGAATTCTTTTCTTTCAGCCCGCGACAGATTTCCCCCGTCACAGGCCCCTGTTCCCTGCCGACCCAGGCAAGATCGAGAACCACAACACGGTTGACTCCAAGTCGCTGTGACTCAGTGATCCAGACGTCGACCTCATTCGATGGACGGTGTTGATTGTCAGACACTGAATGCATGTGATCTGAAGCTGAACATGCCCGCAGTTTCGGTGAAACGATCAAATCACCCGCTCGATAATCAAGCCCCAGCCAGACCTTGTCAACAGAAACCCGCTCCGTAAGTCGAGACAGCTCTTCCGGCGAGGAAACCGATTCTGTCGATGCGATCACTCCGGAACAAACCCCCGCATCCAACAGATTGCAAATGGATTTCAGCGTTGCGTGGGACTCAGGCCCACGCCAACCGGGATCAACGATCATTTCGCCATCAAACAACGCGCCCAAACGTCGTAACAGGTCCACCTGCAGAGGCCGCCCACTGATCGCGTCAAGGTCAGCAACGTAAAGCGATTGGACCCCTCGCCTGCGGTAGTGTTGTGCCAACGCGATCGGATCACCCACGCAGAAAGCAACCGGTTGGTAGTTTGCCCGATCACCGGCAATTGCATGCACTGCCTTGCCATCCAACAGGTCGACGACACCAACGATGTTTTCGATGGGCCATTCCTGCATTGGTAAGGTCAATTCTCGTTTTTATCGGCGGGCAAAGCGAACAGAGACTCGACTTTGACAATTGCATAGTCGTCTGGAAATGTATGGATGGCCTGAACGAGCATCGAATTGCGCCGAGTCTCTACATTGACATAACTCAAGGCACCCAGCTCCATACGCCCGCTGGCATCAAACGTATGCAAAAGACCTTCGGTTGGTCCCTCGCCGAGCTGTTGCTGCACCATCCAGAAAAGATCTGGCTCAACCGACTCAAGCTGAAAATGAGTGCGGTACTCAACTCCGTCGCGGCACTGAGCACGTTCCGTGCGACTCCCCTTGAGTGACTTTGCCAACAAACACCGTCGCTTTGGCAGCGGTTGATGGGCACTGGTGGCCACTTCGCAAAGTGTTACACCGCAGCCGTTCCAGGTGATGACGTGACCACAATTGGTGATGTCAACCTGAGCTTCATAGTGACTGCGTTCAATACGCCGCGTCTTATGGATCGTATAAAGTTCTGGATGCAGCGACCGGCTAAATACCTGAAACGCCAGTTCGGCAACTTTGGGTCGGACCGAAAGCACAATGGAGTTCCGTAACACGAATGAGTATAAAAATCCGAAAGAGAAAGCTCATACAACTCGAACTTCACTTCGGTAAAAATCTCTCGGCTCACCAATCGGCTATGCCTTGAGAATGAATGATCAGCGTCCACCATCAATCCCGGAACCCGCTCTCAATCCCGAAACAATGGACAGTAGCAGCCAAAGGTTTTCCCTGCCTGCGAAGTTTATTATAGGCACTGTTTCCGAACTGGCTAAAGAGCGTTTAAGCTGGTAGGACAAGAATATCTTTTTTAGGTAACATTTTATTTTACCATTGACATCATCAGCGAAGCGTGCGCCATGGTAATCGTGATCGACAACTACGATTCCTTTACTTACAACCTCGTGCAGCGTTTGGGAGAAATTGACCCAAATGTCGAGATCCGAGTTTTTCGAAACGATCAGTTGTCGATCTCCGAGATCGATGCCATGTCGCCGTCGAGAATTCTCGTTTCGCCTGGCCCCTGCACACCAACTGAAGCAGGAATCAGTGTTGATTGCGTGAAACACTTCGCTGGGCGTGTACCACTTCTGGGTGTCTGCCTGGGACACCAGTCCATTGGCCAGGCATTTGGGGCGACAATTGTCCGAGCCCCCGAGTTGATGCATGGTAAAACCGACAACATCAGCCACGACAATCAGGGACTCTTCGCTGACATTGCCAACCCATTCATTGCAACTCGATACCACAGCCTCGTCATCAAACCGACAACACTGCCAGAGGAATTGACGGTTTCAGCCTGGACTGACACCGGTGGTGAGCGTCAGATCATGGGTGTTCGACACCGCGATTTCGCTCTTGAAGGCTGGCAATTTCACCCCGAAAGTTTTCTTACACAGCCGGGGATCGAATTATTAAGGCGTTTTCT
Organism: Rubripirellula sp.; assembly: GCA_012270065.1. Classification (GTDB taxonomy): domain Bacteria; phylum Planctomycetota; class Planctomycetia; order Pirellulales; family Pirellulaceae; genus Rubripirellula. Next base: position 78,898 of record JAAXJB010000106.1, read on the forward strand.
TAGTTGGTAGGGGTGAATTTTCAGGACACCTTGGCAAAGAATACCTTTTCCGCAGTATCACGCAACATCCAGTTACGCTCAGATTGCGACAGTGAATCCATATGATCACGAATCAATGCGATCGATGATTCATAATCGTGCTTGCCCTGAACCTGATAGGGACAATCGCTTGCCCACATCAACCGCTGCGGTGAAAACTCATCGACCACCCGGTTCAGCATCGGAAGAAGATCTTTGTACGGCGGATTCTTTTGACCGAGTGCGTAAAAAGCTGAAGTCTTGACGTACACATTTTTGTGCCTTGCGAGCCGGCACAAGGCGTTCAGTTCAGCAGGGATGATTTCCCCACTGATCCCAACACGCCCAAAATGATCAATGACAACGCGGGTTTCTGGATATCGAGTGCAAAGCTGATCCACCACTTCCAGATCACTCGGATTGATCAGGGGACAAATACTCAAGTTTTTGTTACCAGCCGTTTCCCAGAGCTTTGCCATCCCGGAATCACCTGTCCATTGATTGACCTCCTGTCCGCGACGCGAAATACGGAATCCACGAACTCCCGCAGCGGCCAGTGATCGGACCTGTCTCGTCAAATCAACAGCAGTATGATCAATGATTCCAACCCCTGAAAAAACTCCGGGATGCTCTTTGATCATGTCGAGCATGTAAGAATTGTCCGTGTTGTAAAAACTCATCTGAATCAGGACCACCCGCTGCACGCCCGCCGGCCGGCACTCTGCAAACAGTTGCTGCGGTGTAAAACTCGGCGGCTTCATGTCCCTGACAGAGTACCGACTTTTGTCGATTGGGTAGCGTCGTAAATCAGGGGTCCAAACATGCACATGTGCATCAATCCAGCCCGATTCAATTGCTGACGGCGTCTCATTCTTCTGCCCCACTTCGTCGGCGTGAGCACGCGATGGCTCGCTGAACAGTTTCGGTGTGAACAGGGGAGCTGTGGATGCAGCAGCCCGCAGAAAAACACGTCTGGAAATCTGTCGGCTCATCGGGCTTTACCTCATTGCAATGAATACTTCGTTTGCAGACGTGACGGAAAAACAGCCTCGCCGCAGATGCCAAATTCAATCACGCAAACTGCGATTCAAGGATACTGAGCATCCTTTTCTACCAGCTGGCTTGTTCATTGACTTTTGCTGACAACAAATTGGAATTTCGAACGCAGAGCATGAACAGGAATGCTTCCCATTCCTGAAACACGGGATGTGGTCATCGATGATTCCAAGACCGTGTATCGAATCACTTTTTGGTGACGTATACAAAATACGCACCATGCACTGCCCCATCTTCAGATTCGAAGACTGCCGAAAGCGTTTTTTTACCCGGCTTCACCGTAAGATCAAAAACCACCTCTTTGGCACCTTTCTGGATTGGCTTGGCAACGGTCACATCACCGATTTGAAGCTTTGCCGTCACAGGATTGATTGCAACGCCGGGCGTCGTTCGGAACGCTTTCGCACCGGGCACTGGCGCTCCCGGCGCAAGCGGCGCGGCAATCTCGAGATCCTGTTCCTCGGGCCAGCGTCTTAACCGGAATTCATACTCGCCGGGTTCAACAACTTGCACATTCCAGAATCCTGTGTTGCCTTTCCCATTCATGGCACGACGCACGTGACTCTGATTCCACGGGGTCGATCCTGTTGTGATCCAATCGTGAGAGGTCAATCTCGCAGGGTTGTCCGCCGGGTGGCCGAGATAAATCGCTGTTGCGTTTGCAAACGAAGGTTCAATTTCAGCCCACCAGGCGTCGTAAAAATCGGTCAGCCTTGCAACGACCTTGGGGTGATCCCCGGCAACATTCTGTTTCTGGCCGGGATCCGCTTTGATGTCATACAACTCTTTTCCATTGTTCAAACGCCACTGTGAAGTCATGACAGCGCTCTTCCGCCACTTGATAGGATCTTTCACCCGTTGCGAGTCGGTGACCAGAATCCGATCCGGCCAATTTCGAGGAGGCTTCCCGCTCAACAATGGCGTGATCGAGACACCATCAAACTTGACATTGCTGGGTGACTTCACGTCGCACAAATCGATCAACGTCGGCAGAACATCGACGTATGCAGTGATCGCACCAACATCGCGACCGCCCGACAGATCACCGTTTGGCCACCGGACAAACAGAGGTACACGGTGGCCGCCATCGTACTCGCTTCCCTTTTTCCCACGCATTCCGGAATTAAAAACGCGGTCTCCCGAGGAAGTGCCGTTGTCGGTTGTAAATATGAAAATGGTGTCGTCTGCCAAGCCTTCTTCTTCGAGAAAAGAACGCAATTGACCAACGTTCTGATCGATATTGGCAATCATTCCATAAAAGTTCGCCAAGTTGACGTTCTGATCCTGATAGGGCTCACTGAACTCTTCTGGTGAGTGCATGGGCCCGTGGGGAGCATTGGTGGCGATGTAAGCGAGAAATGGTTTTCCAGCCTGCTTCTGGGCCTTGATGAAATCCTTCGCGTAACGGAAGAAAACATCCGTGCAAAAGCCTTTCACTGCTTCCGGCTTGCCATTGTGCCAATAGCTGCCGTCAAAGTAGGCGTTGTCCCAGTAATCCGGGGTCTGTCCCACGCCGCCCCCTCCATGTCGCATCACCTCGGTAAAACCGCGATCTTCGGGCCTGTAAGGATAGTTGTCGCCGAGATGCCACTTTCCGAACATCCCCGTCGCATAGCCATTGTCTTTGAATACCTGGCCCATGGTGACTTCATTTTCACGCAGCATGGATCGGCCCATGATGGTGTGCCAGACACCGGTCCGATTCGTCCAGTGCCCCGTCAGAAAGGCGGCGCGCGTCGGGGAACAGGTGGGAGCCACGTGATAGTCGACCAAACGCACCGAATCAGCATGCAAGGCGTCAAGGTTTGGCGTTTTCAGAACTGGATTTCCGTGGCATGACAAGTCGCCGTATCCCTGGTCATCGGTAATCACAATCACAACATTTGGTTTTGTCTCGCCGCGGGCAAACGAAGCTCCGAGACAAATTGCAATCGAGCAAGAAACAGTCAAAAACAGGTTTGAAAGACGTGGAAGGGGCATTGATTGACCAAAACAGGAGGGACGGGAGGTGCGCTGACAGATTCGGCCGCATCCCACCATGTCAGGAATTTGGACCGAGTCAGAGCCTGATTGTATCTCAATGAGCCCGCCCATGCTCTCTGCGGGCTGTGATCCCCACGGGAGTGCCTGCGTTGAGTGCACTCATCCTGAAACAAAACCTGAAGCGAACCCAATGAATCTCGCAGCCGACAGAGCCGACCACCCCGCCAAACGAAGGGGCAATGGAGGGCCCTCAAACCGGGCAGAACAACGCCGAAACATCCGTAAAACATGAGAAAAACCTGCTTTTCGCGGCAGTTCACGTCGCGGCTCTGTCAGACAACCCAAAAACCGTTCAGATGAGGGTTAACGGGTGGCTATAATTTCGGTACTCCGTGTACCCTGCGAACAGGAATCGCTGGACCCTGATAATCCTGAACAGAAGCGAAAAAGATGAAATCACAATACGATTGCGTGGTAATCGGCGGTGGCCCCGGTGGTTGTTCCGCTGCAGCAATTGTTGCTGAGGCTGGTTGCGACACCCTGTTGATCGAGCGGGAAGCGTTGCCTCGCTTTCACGTCGGGGAATCTTTGATGCCCGAGACGTTCTGGCCGCTCCAGCGACTCGGATTGACCGATCGCATCCGCACGAACGGCTGGCAGGTCAAGAAAAGTGTCCAGTTCGTGACGCACAAAGGGACTGAATCCGAGCCGTTCTTTTTCCGTGAGCACGACGACCGTGATTGCAGCGAAACCTGGCAGGTTGAGCGGAGCGAATTTGACAAGATGCTGTTTGACCGTGCTGCGGAATTGGGTGCCGATTGTTATGACCGCACGCGGCTTGTTGACGTCAGGTTTGATGAGTCGGGAGCCGCATGTGGCGTGGTCGTCAAACTGGCGAACGAGGAACTGAAAGAGATCGACTGCCGCGTTGTGATCGACGGCACCGGCCAGCAGTCATTCATTGCCAACAAGCTGGGCTTGAAGCAGGTTGACCCCGACCTGAAGAAAGCAGCCATTTGGACGTATTACAAGGATGCGGTGCGGGGCGAGGGCGATAACGAAGGCGCCACCATCATCATGAACACCGCTAACAAGGAAGCATGGTTCTGGTTCATCCCGCTGTCGCGCGGGATCACGAGCATCGGTTGCGTGTCAGACAACGACTACCTGCTCAAGGGCCGTGGAAAACCAGAGCAGGTTTTCTTCGAAGAACTCGAGCAATGCCCCGGTCTGACACATCGTCTCGCCAACGCCACCCAACTGGGCGATATCCGCACGGCGAAGGAGTTTTCCTACATGACGAAAGCGAACGCGGGCGACGGTTGGGTTCTGGTCGGTGATGCGCTCGGGTTCATTGATCCAGTTTATTCCTCGGGTGTCTACTTTGCGTTGGAAATGGGAGTAAGAGCCGGTGATGCCGTTGCCGAAGGGTTCAAGAAGGGAGACTTGAGTGCACAACAGCTGGGCAGCTGGTGTGATGACTTCAAAGAGGGAGCCAAGTTGATTCGCAAGCTCGTCCACGCCTTTTACACGAAGGAATTCAGCATCGGACGATTTATGAAAGAGCATCCCGAGCACAGGGGTAGCGTGACGAACCTGCTCATTGGACGCATCTTCGATGAGGGTACCGCGAGGGTGTTCGACGACATGGATGCCTCCATCTCTCGAGCGAAAGCCGCCGCAGCCCAGATGTAGGGTTTCACCGACAAGATTTAACGGTCAGGCACTTCCTGATCCCGCTTTCCAGCCCACGTAGCTGTCGTTTGATAAAAATCCGGCTTCTTTTTTGACGGATCGGGCAGGGATGGATACATTCAAGTAGCCTCCAAAGCATGGATCATCCCGTTTAAAAGCATGAAACGGGAAGTTCATGTTCCCTTCATGCTCGACGTTCGAAATTGGGGATCCCGTGAAAATCTCGTCGCTTTGTTTGACGCTGGTCGCTCTTTCATGCATGGCATTGTGCTTCGCCCCACAACACGCATGTGGTTCCGATGAGTCGACAAACATCCGAAGATCCAGTCTCTACCGAGGGTTGACCAGCAAGAGCGAAACAACACGCTTAAGAACGATCCTGAACTGTCGACGGGAATCGATCCATCTCAAAAATGAGCTGACGGTGTTGGGCGCTGCCACACGGGAAGCCATCACGGAAGCTGAAACCGAGAATAATCTCCGGACAAGCACATCACAGTTGCTGTACCTGATTGGTACGGTTCACGAGCCCGAAATCGAAGCGGTGTTGATCGAAGCTTTGGCATCGCCCTATCTTGGGATTCGCATGCTGGCGACCGATGTCCTGGGGCAGAACCGATTTCATGGTTCCATTGAGGATCTGAAACAGCAAGTCAGTTGTCCGGAATACAAAGCGATGTACGGCTTCCGCTTCAACCTGTTGCGAGCCTTTACGCAAATGAAGCATCCAGACGCGATCGATTTTCTTACCGCCCTGTACCCAAGGCTCGATGGTCAATTACGACACCTGATTGGTACGGCACTTGATGCAGTCACTGTGGACGATTTCATGGGTGACGAACAACGCTTTGCCGAATGGCAAGCTGCCAGAGTCGCCCCGGAGAACAAAGCCCCAGCCCCAAAAGCAGATGAAGATCCCGACAGGATTGTCTTCAAGCCAGCCGGCTATGAATCCGAATCGATGAACCGGATCAAATTCGCCAAGAGCCAGTATTACGGAATCAATATCCACGCCAAGCGAATCATGTTCATCATTGATCACTCCGGTAGCATGGAAGAACCGGCCCCGGGAGGAGTGAACCGCCTCACACGTGCGAAGCTTGAACTGATCAAGGTAATCCGCGAATTACCGGAAGAGACCGAGTTTGCACTGATGTTTTACGAAACCAATGTTCGTTACTGGCGAAAAGAGCTGGTCCTTGCAAGCGAGGAAAACAAACTGGAGGCGATCGATTTTGTTCGCCGCCTCGGATTTGGTGATCGCACCAACACCTACGGTGCTCTTCGAGGATCGCTGACTTTCGACGACGATCTCGAAACCGTATTCATGCTGACCGATGGAAAACCGACCATCGGTGTCACCGTTCAACCCGCTAAGATTCTGGAAGACATTCTCGGTCGTAATCGATTTCGAAATCTCAACTACAATACCATCGGCATCGCGGTGAACCCGGCCACTGAGGCATTCCTGAAACAACTCGCTGTGGGTTCCGGTGGCGAATACCGTCGGGCGTTTTGAACCGGCCGCATACCGAACGCCGGAAACATCACCTGGGCCACACTCATCCTCGCTGAGGGAGTGCGGCCCAGTTCAACCAGAACATTGCTGAATTTTCAACGCAAAGGAGCACCGACGAGTGCTTTTCCGTTGGTTGTCAGAATCTGGAAGTGGTGGGCGCGATACGGACCTTCAAAAGTCCAAACGATTTTCTTGTCGGGAGTCACTTCCAGAAGCTTGATCCCTTTCTTTGCGTGGTAAGCCGTGATCACGGTATTGCCATTGGGAAGACGTTGGCCGCCACATGCATCATCGATGGGATTGCCCGGCAGATCTGCATTGCCGACTTTCCAGACGACCTTGCCATTGGGATCCATTTCGACCACCTTGTTTCCATTGGTCAAACAGACAAGCGTATTTCCATTTTCAAATCGAATGGCTGTGAAGGGCCAGTTCTTGGCCGCTCGCCCGCCCAGCGCTTCCATGTCCGTCGGAAACTCACTGACCACCTCTCCGGCAGGCGTGTACTCTTTGACTTTGAATGCAAGAAGGTGGGGCACCAGGTAATTGCCGTTGGCAAGTTTCCGCGCCATCCGTGTCTGCATATGGGCATTATCGGTTTCGGGCTGCAGCACAACCTCCACGGCGATCTTCCCATCTTTCGCTACCTCCAGCAATCGAGGCTTGCTACCCAGTTCGGTTATCAGGGTATTGCCATTGGCAAGTCGCTGGACGGTACCAATTTCCTTGTTGGTGGGGTCAAGCTTGTACTCAAACACCACCTCTTTGCTGGGTGTAAACTCACGGACGAGGTTACCCCATGCAATCAGTACGTTGCCATCTGGCAACACCCACCCATCGCGTGCTCCCGCGCGACCTGCATCCCATTTCGGCTTGCCATCTTCATCAACGATCCCGGTAAAGTCCGGACCAGCAACAAAGAAAGAGTGTTTGATTTCTGCAGCCTGACCCTGCATCACAAAAGCAAACAAACCAAAAAACAAAACAGTGAATTTCAATCTCGTTTGGTTCATCATCACAGTAACTACCGCCTTTCTGTTTCCTGAAGTGGCGTCAAGCCGGGGAGTTTGAGAATGCCTGTTTGCAAATCGCATTCAAGAGCCGCCACAGTTTAACAGGCTCAAAGCGAGGCTGCAGCAGTTGGCCGACTGACTTCCGCCTCGTTCCAAACGGGTGGACGCCAGCAGCTTTCAGTAATCCCGAAACAAAACCAACGCTTCTTCGGGCCAAACGGGAGAGACTGGTCTGATCCAGTCCAGCAGGCCAAACGGACAGGCGAAGAAGAAAGAAATCTGTGATTTGAGAACATGGGCTACGGAAAGCCAATGATCAAACCAGCAGCAGCACCGGCCTCGACTACAGCTGCCCGGTTTTCATAGGGCGGACGCTGCAGCATGATGGGTGCTCTTTGTCCTGCAGGGTAGTATCCGAGTGAGTACTCGCGTTCGCAGGGATTGGAGACCGCCCACAGATAAGGCAACATCGGAACCGCCCCAAAGAATCTCGCTCCCGATGCGAGTGGCTGAAAACACCCAATGCACTCCTGCCCATGACGCTCAAGCATCCGGTCCTCGAAGTAACGAGGATTGGAAAAAGTGTTGGGCGCTGACCAGACGCACCAGGACCAATGCCAATCTGCATCCCGCTGCGATCCAGACTCCGGCAACGGCTCGGTATATTCACCAAACTGTTGAACAAAAGTTTCCGGGTGGCGTTCTCCATCACGGTTGCCACCAGACAAGGCAGTCGAAGCCGCAGCAAGAGTCGGCAAATCAAATCTGCCCTGACGGAGGCCCAGTTTTTCACGTTCCGGACCAGACAGCACTTGGGGAATCACAGAATCCGAAATACCAGCGGGAGCATCACCATCGATCAAGCCAGCGACGACGTCGCCCGAGGAATCACCCCCCGCAGTCTGATCTTTCCCGTCTACAGGCAAACCTTCAGTGCTGCCCGAATCTACGTTCTCTTGTGTACCGCCATCCTGTACCCCGAGGGACTCATTCTGCCCATGAACGCAGGTGCCTGACACGATGACTCCCAAAACCACGACAACGACCGCGAGCCACTCACGCATCCCATGCTGGCTCCAACCCTTGCCTTCGATTTTCATGGTTTCCGTCCCGTCAGGTAAAACTATGTCGCTCTCACTGTCTGATTCGACACTCCCAGCCTGCCAAGGCAAAACGAAACGCACGACTCGTCACAACCGTCACAATCCTGCCCTGCAGATCACTGCATTGATCCTGCGGTCAAAACACAGCCGATGAAAAGGAATCCCCGACATCTGGTGCCTATGATGAGGACGATTTGCCACTCCACTGATGGACCCAGCATGAGCGAAGAGACCAACCTGGAAAAACGCCCTCGCATGGGAACTTTATGGTCTTTGCTGATCATGGCCGGGGTGATTGGACTCTTCGGCTATTTTTGCAATCAGAGCGACTGGATTTGTGCCGGTGCGACGTTGGCGATCGGATTTGCTGCTTTTGGGGGCTTCCGGACCGGGGCCGTGAAGGCACTTGGAATTCTTGCTGCGGGAGCGGCAACCTTCTATCTGGCCCCACTTTTTGGCATGCAGTTGGAAAGTACATTCTCCGACTGGGTGGGAACAACAGGCATCGCAAACAGGATTTATTCAATTATCGCGACCGGTGTCCTGGTGTTTCTGCTGACCGCAATCATGACAATCAAGCTTGGCAACAGTCTTCTCAAGGATCGTCCCAAACTTTTCCTGCTCAACCATTGGCTTGGATTTCTTATCGGTGGATTCGAGGGAGTCCTGGTTGTTCTTCTGCTGCTCGGCGGCATGGTGAGCATTCAGAAAGTCAACGCCGAGCGACTTCGTGAACGAATCCCACCCACCGGCCGTGCCAAGCTTCTGACCGACATCCTTGACAAGACCAGTGAAAACACGAAGGCCAGCCAACTGGGACCAACAGTCGATCAATTCAATCCATTCGAAAGAGTTCCACAACTCAGCAAGGTCGGAGAATGGCAGCGTGGTATGGAAGTGCTGATGGATCCATCGAAAGTCAATGCTCTTTTCCAGCAACCTGCGATCAAACAACTCAGAACGAGAGACGATGTCAATCAGGCTTTTGTGCAGTTAAATGAAGATCCTGAAATCCAGAAACTTCTGAACTCAAACAAGCCGGCCAGCAAAGAATTGGCAGTTCTGCTGCTGAATCATCCGGCTGTCCTTGAACTGGTCGACCAACCGGAATTCCGTGAAGCAGCGCTCTCAGCATTCCGTGAAACGGTCATGCCGCCCAACCGCTCTTCTACTAACCCCTGATCCATTCTCATCCCGGACTCAGGCCCACACCACGTCACGGTCTTGCACTGAGATTCCAACCAGACATTCCGGCACAGCAGGGAATGATCAAGCAAACGTAGCGCAGCTACGCAATTGCTACTTTGACATTGATGGCACGAATTCCGTCCAACCAATGTTGGCGGCACCGCAGACAAGAAACCATGGGTTGAGTATGTCTGGCTTGCTGTAAATCAGAGGCATGCCGGCGGCATCGATGACCTTGCCTCCAGCCCCAAGCACAACCGCGTGTGCAGCCGCTGTGTCCCATTCACAAGTCGGTCCCAGACGCGGATAAACGTCTGCCTCACCGGTCGCCACCAGACAGATCTTCAAAGAGCTGCCCATGCTACGCACCACCGGCTCGCCAAATTGTCCCGACAGACTGGCAACGAATGCATCCACTGCCTCACCCCGGTGGGAACGGCTCGCAACCACGGTCATGGTGCCCTCAGCCCGCTCAGAAACCAGCATTTTCTCAGGCGTCTTGCCAATGCCATCCACTCGCCAGGATCCGTATTCTCCACCGCCATAAAAACACCAGTCGAGGACCGGAGCATAGACAATCCCATAAACTGGCTGTCCACGCTGAATGAGTGCTATGTTGACAGTAAACTCACCATTTCGCTTGATGAATTCCTTGGTTCCGTCGAGCGGGTCCACCAACCAGTAAGTTTCCCACCCAAGTCGTGAATCCATTTCGGTTTCACCAGACTCTTCTGACACAACGGGAACTTCTGGTGTCAACTCACTGAGACCAGCAACGATGATTTCATGAGACATCTGATCTGCCCTGGTCAAGGGCGAACCATCGCCTTTGGATTCAACATCAAAGTCTTCGCTTTCGTAAACACTGAGGATTCCGGCGCCAGCTTTTCTGGCGATGGCCTCAAGTTGTTCCAGATGATGCTTTTCAAGCTTCATGAAATCTCATGGGTAAGAACTTTATGACAGAAGGGGACGCTTGGGATCGGGTTTGACAGAGCAGAGTCCTGAAACACTCACACCCAACACCCCATAAAAACCGCCCTTCATTGACACCGATGATAGTGACTGTTTCATTTCTGCAAAGGCCCCGCAGTTGCGCTGTAACATCCAGCCTATGGGTTTAGAATGGAGACGCAGTCACATTGAAGACGCGTTGAGATTTTTCCTTCATACCCCTTGCGAGCCAATCATGCCCGTGACCAGGCCATGTCCAAACTTTCATCACCTGCTTGCCTGCGCAGCATTCATGGCCTCGTTCATGCATTCATGCCCGCCAGCCAATGCCGACCCTGTCAGTAACAGCCGTCCCAATATTCTGTTCATCATCGCTGACGATGCATCCAGAGATAGCATGGGCATCTACGGCAGCACTTATGTTGAAACACCGAACTTTGATCGAATCGCCAGCGAAGGCGTCCTGTTCACACAAGCCTACAATTGCAATCCGAAATGTGCTCCAGCAAGAGCCTGTCTTTTGACAGGTCGTTACTCATGGCAATTACAGGAAGCCTGCAACCACAATCCATTCCTGAGCAGCCGCTGGGCTTTCTACCCCTATCTTCTTGAAGCGTCAGGGTACTGTGTTGGTTACACGGGAAAAGGCTGGGGCCCCGGTGAATTCCGTGGTTACGATGCCAGCAGATCTCGAGACAAACCCAACCCTGCTGGGCACCCATTCCAGACTGAGAAACTCAAACCCCCTTACTCTGGAATCAACAACATTGATTACGCAGGCAACTTCAAGGTTTTCCTGGACCAGGTGCCGAAACAGAAACCTTTCTGCTTCTGGTTCGGAACCAAGGAACCGCATCGGAGTTATGGTAAAGACAACTGGAAACTCGACGGACGCGATCTCAGCAAGGTAACAGTGCCTGCTTACTATCCAGACAACGCGACAATCCGAGGAGACCTCGCTGATTACGCCATCGAGGTTGAATGGTACGACCACCACATTGGTCGGGCATTGAAGGAACTTGAACTGCGTGACATGCTCGACAACACCATGATCATTGCAACAAGCGACCACGGCATGCCATTTCCGAGAGTCAAAGGCCAGATTTACGATGATGGATTCCATGTCCCAATGGCCGTTCGCTGGGGCAACCGCGTTCAAGCAGGACGCGTTGTTACCGACTTCATCACGTTTCCAGATGTCGCCCCAACCATCATGGAAGCCGCTGGAGTCAAACTGCATTCGCAAATGACAGGAAAGAGCTTCCTTCCGCAACTGCTGTCGAAAAAGTCGGGCCGGATTGACTCGACCCGTGATCATACGCTGCTGGGGAAAGAACGCCACGACATCGGCAGAACAGATGGCGATCAACTTTCAGTCGGTTACCCGGCTCGTGCAATCCGCACTGACCGCTACCTGTATGTACGCAACTTCAAACCCGACCGCTGGCCTGTGGGCGACCCTGGCTATGGACTGCTGAATTGTGACGGTTCGCCCACAAAGTCCTATTTGACTGGCCATTCCAGGGCACATCGTGATTTTCGATTTTATCAAATGAGTCGTGCTAAACTGAAACAGGAAGAACTCTACGACATGCAGCAAGATCCGGACTGCATCAACAATCTTGCCGGAAAGCCCGAGCTGAAAGCAATAAAAACGGCTTTGTGGGAACAACTCCGCAAGGAACTTACCGAACAGGAAGATCCCCGCATGATCGGAAACGGGGATATTTTTGACTTCTACCCGAATCGTCATATCAGCCGCCAACAGGATCTTTACAAACAGCCTGATTACGATCCGGTGGGCGATTTTGAAACCCGGTACGGTAGTTCCACTGAACGCAAATGACGAACAGGACTTCCGTTACTCGGCCGGAATGAACGAAATAGATGCTCGATCACGGCAGTTTCTTCCCCTGACCAGAAAGTGGCTCCAACGTCACGCGATGAAACCGGTACCGACAATGGTAAGCTCCAAGGAACAGAGCATTACCAGCAGGAGTCGCCCAGTAATCCGACAGTGACAGTCGATCCGAACTGCCTTGCCAGCTGATAATCTGACGCCCGTCCACCATCATGCTCACACTTTGACTCCGCACCTCAATCACCAACTGCGATACTTGCCCAGTTCTGAAAACCGGACCGCGATAAGTGGTTTCATTACCCACGTTCTTTCCATCGATGTTCTCGATCGCACTGGCAAAACCAGCGGGAGTTTGAAAACTGAATAAACAGGCAAATCGATTCCCACCAACCACATTTCCTACCAACAGACCATTTGGTTCATCGATTGGCTCAACCACAACCGTCAGGCGATATTCACTTGGCGGTGCGTAAGGCAACTGCAGACGAGCGCCAAGTTGTTTGGGGCTGACAAGCAAGTCACTTTCCCATTTCCAGTCACCTCGAGCCCACAGGGAACGATCAACTTCCCCGTCACCCTTTGCTTTGTCGTTTGCAACGAACTGAAGCAAATCCACTTCACGCTCGGGCAGGCGAGTTATCCTCGCATGTCCCTCTTCCAATGCCCCCGTGTTCAAGTCCAGCAACCCGGCAATTGAAGGCGGCATCGGGGCTTTTTCAGGGTCAGACCGAATTTGCAAATACCCCCAGAGCTCGGCCGTTTCTCCATCCACCAACTTGACATCCACCCGGTAACTGACAGGAGTATCACGATCAAACGTTCCCAAATCTGCAAAAGCCGGATTCGCTCCGTCCCAATGCTGAGGAACTTCAGCCCATGGCCCGGTAACGGAGGTCTGGACCCGGACTCGAAATGACTCGACTACAGCGTCCTCAGGCAGATCCACCTTCAAACGAACAGGATTTCCGGGCGCTGGTACAAGTGGATCAGGGACAACACGAAATGCAGAAAACAATTCAATCTGCTTGTCAGAAACTCCAATCTCAGAACCTGTTCCGGGTTCCCAACCCAGACGACTCTTCTGCTCTTTGTCCAGCCAAGACTCGCTGAGCCAACCACGGTACTGCCCCATACTCATGACAGAACCATTGCCGGGTTCCGGATGTGGAAGCCCAACCGTATGGCCACATCCTTCATGGTAAACCACGCAGTCGGATCCGCGATACGGTACACGCCAACCATCTGCACTCACCAGCCCCCAACCAACACCGCGATTTGGATTGTAAAGAGCTCGCGCGCCTCCCGATGCCGCGCCGGGAAAGTGCTGTCCACGGTTGTAGTTTCCTTCGAACTGAAACCCTGTTTCTGTTGGACGGATTCGATAAAAATCGTTCAACGGTCTCCAGTTGATCTCGCTGAACACGAGAAGAACAGGAAAGACACGACTTTTTTTCTCATCGGTTTTTGCAGCCGGAGCAAATTTCAGACGCCGATCCACCTCACCCAACGTTCGAAAATAAATCTGGTCAGCATCGCCGACTCTCAATTGCCTGGTCGACAATCCTGAAACAAATGGCTTGGGATGGATCCTGGTCGTGAGTCTTGATTGCCCCTCAAACTCGCGAGCATGAAATTGTTCAAGGCGATGACCGTAATAATCGATCCGCTGACGCCAATCCTCCAAAGGTTCACGGTCCGACGGGACAAAATAAACCATGGTAACTTCGATCTGATCCGTATCGTATTTCCCATCCCATGTACTCGTTGCCGACACTTGACCGCCAAACAGGACAATCAGCAGTCCCACAAAACTCACGCGATTCATATCTTGTTTCTTCCCTTCTCCCAAACAACCGTCCACGCACGGAAATCGCCAAGGCAACCACAATGAAGCGAATGACCATGCTTTCCAACCAGCGGTCGCCGTATTCATCTCCAGTCAACAATTTTCACAATCGTTGCCGAAATCAAATGAATGCCATGCTGCTGCAAAACACATCACAGTGGAACCAGCCACAAAGCTCAATTCGCGGTCAACGTGTGCCATTCTACCCATCACAAACAGGTCGAGAGTGTTAAAATGAGGGCTGACAGAAATAGTGCGGCAGATTCACCACTTTCGCAGCGCACGTTTCAACAGTTGAGTTTTTCATTACTGCTGCCTGACGAACCGTCAAACTGCACGCTGCAGATTTCACCACGGCCACCACAGGAACCCCCGGATGACCGACACCAACCAGGAAGTGGCAGCCGAAATCCTCTCCCACTCAATCAAACAACAGGCAAAGATGGTGGAACTGCTCAAGCAGGCAGTCAACCTCGAAAGCCCTTCAGAGCTTTCCAACACCCAACGCCCCGTTTGTCAACTATTCAGGGACCAACTGGAATTGGCAGGATACCGATCCCGATTCGTCGCAGGCAAATCATCGGGCGGACAGATGCTGGCGATTCCCCGTGAACGTAACAGATCGCATGCTCAACAGTTGATTCTGGGCCACGTCGATACGGTGTGGCCGCTGGGTACGCTTGACACCATGCCGATTGAATCCCGCAATGGCTGCCTTCATGGGCCGGGCAGCTACGACATGAAAGCAGGCCTGGTTCAAGCTGTGTTCGCTGTGCAAACCTTGCAGGACCTCGGACTCAATCCATCAGTGACGCCCATCTTTTTCCTGAACTCGGACGAGGAAATTGGCAGCCATGATTCGGTCCGGCAAATCGAACGTCTCGCGCGAGTGGTGGATCGCACCTTTGTCGTCGAACCATCTTTGGGTCCCTCGGGAAAACTGAAAACTCAACGCAAAGGGGTTGGGAGATTTCAAATCACGGTCAAAGGACGGGCGGCGCACGCTGGCCTCGACCCAGACAAAGGTATCAGCGCGATCCATGAACTTGCTCATGTAATTCAGAAATTATTTGCAATGAACAATGCTGAATCAGGAACCACCGTCAACGTTGGTGTTATCAACGGAGGCATGCGTCCCAATGTCATCGCCCCCGAAGCCCATGCCGAAATCGATGTTCGGGTCACCACCCAAATCGAAGCTCGACGAATTGAAAACGCGATTCATGGAATGGATCCACAACTGGCTGGCACCGAACTCGACATCAAGGGGCGCATTGAAAGACCACCCCTGGAATTCACCCGCGGAAACGCAGGGCTTTGGCAACAAGCCCGTCAGGCTGCCGCGGCGCTTGGACTCAGCATCGATCAGGCATCGGCAGGAGGTGGCTCCGATGGAAACTGGACGAGCCAATTCTGCCCGACGCTGGATGGACTGGGTGCCGTTGGAGATGGGGCACACGCAACTCATGAGCACGTCATCGAAAACCGAATGCCCGAACGGTCGGCCTTGCTTGCGATGCTGTTGATGGCGCCTGCAATTCGATGATCAGGCATGACTGCACGATGGCAATAGGAAAACAGACTGCAAGCTGGTCGAACAGGTAACCAATGACCCGCAACCAATGACCTGACGGAGAAGACCAAACCAAGGTTCAACTTTGAAGATCACGTGTGGATCAGAATAAGACAGGCCCAAGGCAGACAGCAAGCCATTCGCGAAATCCAGTTCCATGACATCCTGTCACATTGTTTTCACTGTCCCCATGTTCTCACTTCTTCAGTGTTCGGGCTTTTCATAGTTACGGCGCAATGGTCAGCCAGACGTCTTCAATCCGTATCGTCTTGGCCAGATCATATCCGGCAAAAAACGGCTCGCCTGCCACGGAACCTTCCTTGTCCAATTCAAACACCTCGACTTTGATCACGCCCTGGTGTGTCAGATCATTCTTGGCTTCGAGCTTCAACTTAACGGCTTTCGCCGAATCTCCCTTGGCTTCTGATACGACGGGTTTGCATGTGACTCCCTCTGGCAGGCCCGATACACCGATCCGCAATTGCAAAGCGTAGCCATCCAATCGTGCGATGCTGACTGGCAATTCGAGCGATTCTCCTGCTTTCAACACAAAATGTTCTTCAGCCAAAGTTACCTCAACTGCCGGCTCGACTTCAGTTGCCACGAGCGTGTAGGCGTGTCTCATTCCGAAACCATCCACCAGGTCTGAGACCTGAACTTCAATCTGTCCGGTGTGTCCTGCCGTGAAGTCGACACTTGCATCATATTCACCTCTCTTTTTGTCATCGTTACGTGCAAGTTCTTTGCCGTCTTGCAGATCAATGACACGGAGAACCGAATCAAGAATCATGCCACTGCGCCGGGCGTGGGCCACAACACGATATTTGGCACCTTTGTTCACCGAGATCTGAACGCGATCAACTTCACCAGCGGCCGAGATCCTCCCGGAAAATGAGCATGGCAACTTTTCGACAACCGTCAGCTCCTCGGACTCGATGAAATGATTTTGACCAGCAGCATTTGTATCAAGGTATTGCCAGCCCAATGACTCCGGAACATGAATTGCGGCGCCCCCCAACCTGTTCACTTTTTGCTGCCTGACTCCCGCTGCATCGGCTAAATTCCAGCCTTGAACCTCGAATCGATCTGCCTTGTCCGATTCACCGCTGAGTGGCAGAACATGATCCACGAAGGCATCGGTCGTCGCGCGCAGCTCGTAGACGAAAGTTGCCGCTCCTGCAAACCCAATCGTACTGTTGGGGGTTTCTGGAAACGCAAACAGCCGGACGTACAAGTCCGCATCTTCGGCAACAGGATAAACAAGCTGCGGATCGAGCCCCCGTTGGTCATCGGCTTGCCTCAGAACATGTCCCGCCTCATTCACCAGCTGCAGGACCGCATCCATGGGCGACCCTAGAATTTCATTCGCGATGACGGACACCACCAACGTGCGGCCCGCCTTGACTGAAACACGGAATGTATCCACTTCACCCGACTTTGAAAGTCGCCCTGCCACCGAGCATGGCATCTGCAATTCGGTCGCTTCATCGAGCGTCTGGTTCGGTTCTACTTCCTCCTTTGGCGCTGTCGGCTCAATCAACAACGGAACCAGCGCTGACGCAGAATCCGCATCGAAAGCCCGCACCCAGACGATCCCAGGGGGCGCTTCCGCAGCAACTTCGACCTTCAACTTGCCGGAATCCTTTTCAGCCCGGATCGAAACGTCATCCCGATCCACCATGATTTCAACCGGCCATTTGGGAAACTTGCCTTCGGCCTGAATCACAAGACTTTGACCAGTGCCGACAGCCGGAGGAAAAAACCGGTCCAGTTGAATTTGTGCAACGGCAGACGAAACATTCAGCCAGCAGACCAGAACTCCCCACCACAACATTCGCATCGCAATCACGGGCAAACTCCGCTGCACTTGAAAACGGCGAGGCGATGAAAGCAAAGCCATCTGTTGCCATGCATCAACAAAAGGCCTCAAGGGAAAAACAGATTGCCTTGCCGTCAAACCCTCACCCCATCAATTCAGTAATGGGATCGGCATCACTCACCAGGTGCACCGGACGCCCGTCAGGCGTGTACATCATTTGGCCAGGATCGATTCCCAGCTTCCGATAAACGGTGGATACGAAGTTTTCAGGAGAAAGAATTCGTTCAATGGCCGCATAACCTTGGCGGTCAGTCGCTCCGATAACCTGGCCTCCGCGGGTTCCCCCACCGGCAAACATGACACTCATGGCGTTGGACCAATGGTCGCGTCCACCACGATCATTGATCTTCGGAGTACGCCCGAATTCACCCAGAGCGATGACCATCGTCCGCTCCAGCATTCCACGCTGCTTGAGATCTTCAATCAGGGCAGCGATCGCGCTCTCAAACGGCGGTACCTTTTTGTCAAAGGCATTGAAGATGTCAGTGTGATGGTCCCAACCACCAAAATACAACGTCACGAACGGAACCCCGGCCCCAACGAGGCGTCTTGCCAGCAGTGCCCGTTGTCCGAACGAACTGCGTCCGTAGGCATCTCTCACTTCTGCCGGTTCAGAATGAATATCAAATGCGGCCTGTGCTTCACTGCTCTGCAGAATTTGCATGCCCTGGGAATAAAACTCATCGGCTGCGACAACAGGATCTGCCACAGCAGCGTCGGTCAATCGTTTCATCCTGTCGATCTGCCTTCGGATTTCCTGCCGACTCTCGAAGCGTGCATCGGTCAGACCGCTTGGGATCGTGACATCGCGAACACGAAAGTCGGATCGGTTCGGATCATCAGGCACAATGAACGGGGCATGTCGAGCGCCCAGGAAGTTAGGTCCGCCTGAACGCGACATGTTCGGCATCGTGAAATAGGGTGGCACACCGTCCGGGGCTCCCACTTGATGGGAAACAACGCTTCCCAGACTGGGATGAAAACTGACAAATGCTCCGCATCCTACGGGGATACGCGGTGGTGCGCCGGTCATCATGTAGTGGTTGCCCGCCCCATGATTGCCCTGATCGTGCCGAATCGATCGCACAATCGCCAGATCATTCGAAATGCCAGCCAGACGTTTCATGGGCTGGGAAAAGAACATTCCGGGTGTCTGTGTCGCAATGGGGCTGAACTGCCCTCGAATCTCGACCGGGGCTTCCGGCTTTGGATCAAATGTCTCGTAATGACTTGGCCCACCGTCCATCCAGATCAGAATACAAGCATCAGCTTCTTTCTTGATCTGAGTACCGTTTCCAGCTTCTGATGCCGTCGCCCGAAGTGCACCAGTCAGACCACCTGCTACCAGCCCCCCGAGTCCAAGTTTCAGTCCTTCCCGTCGGGAAATACCTTCGCAATTCCTTGTCCATGTTTTCATCGCGTCAGACTCCTAATTCCGGATCGAAAATTCGGGTGAATTGACCATGGCCCACATGAGATCTTCGACCACGGTCCGGCGGTTTTCAACATCCTTCAACAAACCAACAACATAATCCCGCTCCGCGTCGGTCGGAAAGCGAGAAAATGTTGCCAGGTACAATTCGTCGGCAATCTGAGGCGACGACATTTCACTGGCTCCAAGTTGGGCCGCACGACTACTGTCACTGCGAATCCGCCCATCCAATTCGCGCGAATTCATCAGGTGCAACGATTGTGTCACCGTGGAATCAGGCGTCCTTTCACAGGGAGGATCCTGATTCTCGTTGGGGCGTCCAAAAGTATCGAGGAAAACCGAATCAACCCGGGTGGTCCAAATCTGATTGGCTCTGGATTCTGCCGGCAACCCAGTCAACTTGGCTGGCGTCTGTGTCACGTCCGCCACGGCGTCCATCAACACCTCCGCTCGCAAACGTCTTCGATAGTTTCGCGAGTAGTTCAGACGGTCCCCCACATTGGCCTCATTTGGCAGAGAACTATGGCTGTACACCCGCGAAAGAACGATGGTTTTCAGGAGTTGTTTGAGATCAAAACCGGAGGCCCTGAAGTCATCAGCCAGTGCTTTCAAAAGTCGGGGGTTGCTGGCTGGATTCGTACTCCGAAGATCATCCACCGGCTCCACGAACCCTCGCCCCATCAGAATTGACCAGATTCGATTGACCTGTACCTGTGCAAAATAATCATTGCCCGGCGCTGTCATCCATTCCGCAAGCGAACTTCGTGGGTCCTCCATTTTCTCCACGCCAACTTCAACCGGTCCGTTCTGAGTTCCGGAGTCACCTGAATCCACTGGCTGATCGACTTCAAACAGCGGAACAGGTTGCAGGATTTCACCCGTCAAAGGATGTTTGACATCTCCTTTGCTCGAAGTGAAAACAATCTCCTCCCCCCCTGAGATCGGTGGTGAAAGCCCCGTGCCCTTGCGTGTCACTTTTGAAAAGTAGGCAGCAAACTGATAGAAGTCCTGCTGACTCCAACGTTCAAACGGATGATGGTGACACTTGGCACACTCGAGTCTGATCCCAAGGAACAGTTGACTGACCAACGTTGCAACCTCGTCGGGTGAACGACGATCGCGATACAACGTGGCAGCACCGTTTTGCCATGTACTGCCCTTGGCCGTCACAAGGCGACTGACAAATGTGTCATACGAGACGTTCTCTCGAAACTGTTCGCGAATCCAGTTATCGTAATTCAGGACTGCTTTGATCCCAACTCGATACGGATTCGGACGCAACAAGTCGGCCCAATAGCCAGCCCAATGGTCGACGTACTCGGGCCGCTGCAGTAACTGGTCAACAAGCTGCTCGCGTTTATTGTCTTGCTCGGACTCCAGAAATGCTCTCGCTTCATCCGGCGATGGCAGGCGGCCAATCAGATCAACGTGAACACGACGCAGAAATACCTCATCGGAAACCACTTCCGAAGGCCGGATTCCCAAACGTTGCAACTTGGCATAGATCTCGCTGTCGATGAAGTTCTGATGTGGCAAGTCATCGAAAACCTGATCGGGAACTTTCGTGGTTTGAGGAATGGCCACATTCGCAACACAGATATGATTCATGTACCGAGTCATGATTGCGGTTTCACCCGGCAGGGATCCAGCTTCCAGAACGCCCTGATCATTGACAGATACCACTGCTGGATCGTTGGAAAGATAAGTCGACAAGCTGGTCACATCTCGAGAAGTCCCATCGGTGTAACGAGCAACCACACGCAAGTTGCGGCTCTGTTCAGGCACCAGGGAAAAATCTGCCTGTTCAAGTGCCACGCTCTCAATCCTGGGTTCACCCGCGACTTTACGAGTGGCCCCCTGCTCAATCCATGACAGCAGCACACGATAAGGTTCTGAATCAGTCTCAAATCGTTTTCCACCGCCGTGAGGCAGCGATGCAACCGCCTTTTCCAGCAACAGACTCTTGCGGGCAGCCGCCGGGAAAAGTCGGCGTCCTCTTGCATCCTGTGTCAAAGCAGCGAAATCAAAATCGGGATCAAATGCCAACAGTGACAACTGGAAGCCATTCTGACCGCGTTGTTTCCCATGGCATGCCCCCATGTTGCATCCGTGAGCTGTTAATACCGGCAGCACATCCAGCTCAAAGCTGATCTTTGCATCAGGCTTACCAGTATCTGGGGACTTATCCAGTGTGTCTGCTGAATCCACGTCTTTGACCAGAACTACGTCGGCCTTCGCTCCGCTCTCAGTGGCAGGAGGCTCGGTAGCCCCTGCACCGCCATCAGACACAAGAGCGAGCATGACACTCGCGACCCACAACCATGCGCCCCACAACCATGCGTGCTGCAGAGTTGGGCGAACGACTCGAATAACGTGCGTCGAAAACAACATCACGGGGTTCGGCTGATCGGGTAGGGCTGGTGGGATGGATGGCTCAAGGTAGGACCCTCTGATTGGCAGAGAGCTGCACTAGTTAGTTTATCTGATCGGGGCCGAGTTTGCGCCCCTCAAAGGTCTCAATCGTTGCAGGCACCGGTATCCCTTTCACGGTCTGAATCGATCAAAGCGAAAAAAACAGGCCGTTCATGCTTCGTTGACACTTTTTCGAACCGTCAAGAATTCTCCCGCGGCCCCCATCCCGTGACTCTCCGGGTAGCCAATGAATCCGGCTGAGGCTCCACCAATGCCCGGTTTTCAATGCTTCAATGCCCGGTTTTCAATGCTTCAATGCCCGGTTTTCAATGCTTCAATGCCCG
>JAAXJB010000106.1:100873-111544 GCA_012270065.1 Rubripirellula sp.
TTCAATGCCCGGTTTTCAATGCTTCAATGCCCGGTTTTCAATGCTTCAATGCCCGGTTTTCAATGCTTCAATGCCCGTGAACGCTATTTCCAGTTCCTTCAGCGGGCTCATTCCTTTCCGCGGTCCCATTCCTTTCCATGGGCTCGTCCCTGACATCGTTCTCACCCCTGTCATCGTTCTCACCTGGGCCTTGAGCATCTTTCTGTCCTTGGCCTTCCCGCTGTTCCTGGCCCAACGACACGCCACCATCATCCATTTGATGCGGTGTCGTATCCGGGTCTGTCGGAACTTCCACCTCCTGAACCAAATCTGCATCTCGAAGATCACGCCGAGCTTTTTCCAGTTTGCGGCGAATCAATCGGACTTTGCCTTCCGCCTCCCGCAATTCTTCTTCCAACTTATTGACTGCCTGCTCTGCACTCGGCTGGAAAAAACGCGAGAACAATTCCAAAACGATCAAGCCCCGCAGCGCTTTCACGGCCGTTCCTCGCATGCGATAAACCCGCAGCATCTTGGTCAACTGCGGCAACCGCAGGGCGTTCGTGGCGCGAACGAACTGCACCGACCTCAAAAACGAAATCAGCGGCAACAGGATGATTGCAATATCAAGCCAGTGCTCCTTGCAGTATGTAATCTTCTTATCTGCAACAGATACCATCATGATGAATTCAATGGCAAAGGCGAGCCAGATCACCCCCGTCCCCACATGCAGAAGGCACCACAGTATCAATGACTCTTCGACTTGATCATGGAGAAAAAACTCGACCACCAGAACCGGTAGAATCAAGAATGCAATCGCGATCATGGGCAAACTGAAATGTCGCTCCAGGCGGGCACGCAACCTTCGGTTTGGATATCGCCAACGCAATCCGGGAATCCAGAGCCGGTTGCCTTTTTCATGGCTGCGGGCGCACATTCGCAAGGAAGGACAAACACAGAACAGAAAACTGAACAGATGCAGTTTTCGAGTCTGCTTGTCCCACGGGCGAGTCACCCAATGAAAGATTGCCTCCGCAATCACGACCGGCCAAAGAATCCAGATCAAATTGACTGACAGATCATAGATCGCCAATTCCACGCCATTCCTGGAGGCAATTTCACGCATCCAACTGCTGGTCGAACTGGACGGGTCGACGGCGTTGCCAGCATGCTCACTGAAATTGGGCATGTCGACCAGAATGACAACCAGCACTGATTGACAGACCAGAAAAACCAGAGAAACCACAAACATTCCAGGTGCCATGTACTCGGCAACGGATCGTAAAAAATCCGCCCGCTGAATTCGCTTCTGTCTGGTTTCCTGCGATTTCATCAACGCTCCTCTCCTATCTTCTCTGGCATGCATCTTCCGTGCATCTCATGAAAAGAAGATTGCCACCGTCGGCACCACGTTGATCCCCACCGGCACGTGTTTTTTTGGCTCGGAGCTGAGCCAACAGCATTTTTACAATTCCGATTTCCCATCTCTATCCAGCACGGCTGAAACCACGGCATTTGCAGGCGCAAAAAGTACCTGAAAACAGAAAAACAGCCATCCACGTGACGCTTCTCTCCCACATCTGAATCACGCCATCTGCCGGCACACAATCATTTTGCGATGTTGAACCCGATCTCTTTCAATTTGTCTCTGACACGCTGGACATGATCACCTTGCAGCTCGATCTGCTCACCCTGCAAACTACCACCACTGCCACAGGCAGACTTGAGTTTTGACAACAGGTCTCGCAAATCGCAATCGTCCGGATCCAACCCCCAAACAACCGTCACCATACGCTTATGCTTGCGACGGTCAACTCTCACTTTTGCTGTCTGTTTACTGGCAGGCAAACGTTCTGGCGAAAGTGGCTCACACTGACAAGCATCTTCGAGTTCATCGCAGCGGTCACAACGTGGCGGAATATCAAAAGGTGTGCCAGCAAATAAACGTGTCATTTTCTTTTTGGTTTTCCGGACAAGACCATCGATGTTAGGAAGGAACCCAGTCTCACCGTTCCTGCAACTGTGTCAATCAGTAAACGGGATCAATCAGTCGCACGAACGCATTTCAGGTGGTACACCGGCCAGTGCGTCGTCCGGCAACTCGAACGACCCATCAAGCAGATCCTTCTCCTCATTGATCAATTCAGGAAATCGATGCGGAGCGATTTCCACCGCAAAGATTTCCTGTACCGCATCCTCAAACTTCACGAAGGCCACCGTCTCGGCAGTATCCAGATTCACCACCCAAACACCGCAGGTGCGTTCCTGCAGGTTTTTCTCGGCGATGGGAATACCACCAAAAACAGCGGTCTCGCGAATCTGGGAAAGTCCCACGAATGCAAGCGGACCACAGAATGCCAACCCACGGGTAAATCCTGGCAAGGTTGCAACTGTGATGTACTTTCCCGAGTCCTCGTCGATGTATCCCAAACCGCCACGTCCGGATTCCAGCACCCACAACTTGTCCCGATACCAACGGGGAGAATGTGGCATCGACAACCCTCGAGTCAGGACTTCACCGGATTCAACATCCATCAGGATTCCACCATCCTTTTTGTTCTCACGCCAACCTCTCGCAACGGACGTCTCACCCAGCGCCGTGACGTACCTGGGCAAGCCATCTCGCAAGCCAAGACCATTCAGATGGCAACAATCCCCCGGCATGAACTTGTCAATGAATGCTGGACGCCAGACTGGTTCAAAGTTGTAAACACCGCTCCGTTTGCAGAGACAGGAAAAGCGGGTGTTCACGAACCACAAGTCTGCGTCGGTTCCCTGCCCTACCCAAGCCATTTCATGGATTTGGATATCACCTGTCCAATGTGTCAGGCGAGGTAAATAGCAGGCGTCATGCACCCGCCCCGTCGGGTCCGCCATTTCCGGCTGAAGTTTTTCGCATACCGCTGGCAGATTATGGAATTCCCAGATGCTGTTCGCAGCGCCGACAGCAAAACGGTTGCCTGAAATCGCCAGCCCCATGGGTTTGTCAAAGGACCGGAAGTGCGTATTCAAAACGCCTTGCCCGGCTCGCAACATCACCAGCCGGCCAGCCTGATAGGTGCTGACCATCAACGAACACCCAAGATGCTCAAGAATCTCTGGCAGATTCGACGTATGAACGCTACGAAGTGGCTCTTCCCCCGAACTACCAGCAGGTTCTTCGCCGCTGGATTCCTGCTGTGGGTCGGAGCTTCGTTCACGTTGGGACATGATGACAATGTTGAGAGGAAACAGTTTTGGAACAGATGCATTTTTGCTGTTGGAGATCACGCATGATAATCATCCTTCTGCATCCATGAATGGGAATCCAGCAAACAGCAGGTCGATCTTCCTGTGCCTGACGAACTGACTGCCTGCCGACAAACGCAAAACACCACTGCACAAGCATATCACGACGATGGCAGAGTACCATCAAGAGGAATCCAATGGAGTCTTATCGTCCTTGGAGTGCACCGGCTCCATTGCGACCGACGGATCTTGCAACATCAAAGCATCAGAACGCCTGGATTTGTACCTCGGACTCGTTCCGGCTGGTTCAGTGCTCGGGTTTGTTTGTCCCTTGCGATTGGCTGTTTGCCATTTCAGGGGAACCTGCTATCGCCACCATGGATTTTCTTCACTGAAGGCGACAACTGAACCCGACAAGGCCCTCGCACCAAATCCAAATTCCACAACCACGTGCAACCGATTCAGAGGCTTTCTGTCCTGCACAACACAGCTGCAAATAGGCGAAATAGGCAAACGGGGACCACCAGAGGGTCTATAACCCGTCTTTGCGGGTCGAAACCATGCAGAAAACTGGTGGAACAGAAAACAGAACTAGCCCCACGGAGTGCTTTCATTTACTCTGGAATGCCGTTCGAATCCCCATTATTTACGCACTATCTGGAACTGTTCCGCAGACCCGTCGCATGCTGAAAGCACTCGAGCTGGCCGGTTTCAAGAGCTTTGCGGATCGCACCCGCTTTGACTTTCCCGAGGGGATCACGGTCGTGGTCGGTCCCAATGGCTCAGGGAAGTCCAACATTGTCGACGCGATCAAGTGGGTACTTGGCTCGCAGAGCGCCAAGAGTCTACGCGGCAAGGACATGTCAGACGTGATCTTCAAGGGATCACAAACACGAGGGCCAGCAGGAACCGCCGAGGCAACGATTGTTTTTGACAATCAGGACGGAGCCTTGGGTGTCGATGCCCCCGAAGTCCATGTCACCCGCCGGGTTTATCGCAGTGGTGAGGGCGAATATCTGATCAACAATCAGCCCGTGCGGCTGAAAGATGTTCGAAATCTGATTCGTGGTACTGGAATCGGGATCGATGCCTACAGCTTGATCGAACAGGGCAAAGTCGACCGGATGCTGCAGGCCAATGCCAAAGATCGACGAGCGATCTTTGAAGAGGCCGCAGGCATCAGCAGATTCAAGGCAAAGAAGATTGAAGCTGAACGGCGTCTTTCACGCGTTCAATCCAATTTGACCCGTCTGGGTGACATCGTCGATGAGGTGGCGTCACGTCTGAAAAGCATTCGCAGTCAGGCAGGAAAGGCCGAACGGTATCGGCAAGCCAATGAACGAATGAAAGAACTTCGTACTCAGGTGGCATGGGCTGACTGGCGTGATTTATCCTGGGAACTTGAAACAACCGAGAAAGATCTCGCGGCATCCATCGCGACGCACAAGGAACTGGAATCCCTGCGTCAAAAGATGTCCGAACAAAGACAATCAGCTGATCTGGAATTGCAGCAGATCGCCGGGCAGGCACGCGACATTGAACAGACCCGGAGCAGTAAACTTCAGAAGATCGCCGAGTACGCTGGCCGACGTACGGCCGACCACGCATCAATCGAGGACGCGCGTGGAAGTGTCGCCAAACTTCTTCGCCGTGTCCGACTGCTGCAGACACAGGCAGGCTCTGCGGCAGAAGAACTCAGGAATGCGACGGAGCGGTTGCAGAGTTACGAAGATGAACTCTCCCGAGTCCGAGAACGCAACACTGCCGCTCAACTTGAACGGGACAAAATCCAAAACGAAGTCAACGAGGTCATTGCCCGCCGCGAAAGCATTCAGCAACAACACCTCACTCTGGTGCGAACTGTCGCAGACCTGGAATCGAAACGTCAGCGTAGTGACCAGCGTGCCGGAGAAGCACAACGGACGCTCGGCGGACTTCGCAAACGGATCAGCAATGCTGAAAAACTTCTTGCAGAAGCCACAAACGAATCACGTGCTGCAGCCCAACGGGTAGAACTTGCCGACGAGCAAATCGAACACGTTGTCCGTGAAATCGAAATTGCGGATGCAAAACTGCAGGAAAGCCGTCGGACATTCGAACGTCGCCGCGAGGAGATATCTGCGTTAAGAATCAGGCTTCAGGGTCTTACGGAACGGCAAAGTGTGCTGGATGATCTGCAAAAACGGCAAGAAGGAATCTCAGGTGGAGTAAGAAACATTCTTGCTCAACTTGCCGACTCAGCATCACCCCTGAAACGTCAACTCCACGGAATTGTCGCAGACAGTTTTGAGGTGGACGTGCAAGTCGCTCCCTTGATCGACGCGGCGCTCGGAGACCGCAGCCAATATGTGATTGTCGAGGGCGGAGACTTGCAAACTGCCATCCTTGATGGCACTGTCAGTATCGACAGTCGCGTCGGCTTGATCCGACTCGATGAGCTACCCAATCGACGGCCCGGTGACCGCATTCGCCTCGACGGCCTGAAAGGCGTGATGGGTCGCGCTGACCGGATGTTGAAGAGCGATCCCGCGTACGAAGCCCTGACGCGGCATCTTCTCAGCAGCACGTGGCTTGTCGATTCCATGGAAACCGCACTTGGACTCCGAAAGTTGTCAGGTGCAGGACTGCGTTTCGTCACGTCCAAGGGCGAACTCCTCGAGAATGACGGATCCATTGTGGTCGGACCACCTGGTGCTGCGACGGGCCTGGTCAGTCGCCGCAGTGAACTGGCCGCGGCCGAACAGCAGATCAAACATTATCAGTATCAACTCACAGAGGCCGAGGCCGAAACAGAGCGATTGAGCCACCGGGTTGATGAAGAAGCCGCCTCGCTGGGACGCATCGAGCAAAAGCACCGCACACTGATTGCCGATCGTGCCGCTGCCGAGGCAGAGCGACGCCACACGAATGAACGTGAAGAATCCCATCGGCTGGTAGTCAACGAGATCGCAGACGAGGTCAACGCAACCGCCGCTTCACAGAAAAGTGCCGTTGCCGAAACCGAAGAGCTCAGAAAACAGATTCAGGCCGGTCGCCTGCAGACAGAGAGTCTGGAGTTGGAAGCAGCAGAGGTCGAAGAGACACTTTCCGAATCCCAATCCGCCATGCAAACTGCCACCAGTGGCGTCATGGCAATCTCAGTCGATCTGGCGCGTGCCGAACAGAAAGTGGAAGCGCTCTCGGCCACCATGGCTCAGCAAAAACGTGATCAGAATCAGCGTGAAGCTGCCGTCGATGAAGTCCGCACCCAGGCCGCCCAGGGTCGGCAGCGAATCAACGACCTCAATGCCAGAGTGCTCGACGCCACCAGCCAACTGGCATCCCTGCAGTGGGAAGCTGACGAGAATACGAGCCAACTGCAACGCCTGGCGGAATCAGCAGAGAAAGTCAGGCAGGATAACCGCGATATCATGCGGGCCAGTGAAGAGGCAATGAAGCAGGCCGCGGCGGCAAGTGAGTCGGTCCACGCGCTCTCCGCCAAACGTGACAGCGCTAAACTGCGCCGCGACACGCTCGCTGAACGGATCATGGAAGACTATCAACTCGATCTCCGCAACAGTGAAGTCCCCGAAGACTGGGAAGCCCCCGAAGATCGGGAAGCAACTGAAAAAGAAATCAATGACTTGCGTGCACAGTTGCAACGCACAAGCAATGTCAACATGGAAGCATTGGAAGAACTTGAAAGTCTGCAGGCACGTTATGACGAGTTGCACGGCCAGTATCAGGACCTGACTGCCGCCAAAGACTCGCTGCAACGCATCATCGGAAGGATCAATGCCGACAGCCGCCGCCTGTTTCTCGATACACTGGAAGCCATCCGCGTCAATTTCCAGCAACTGTACCGCAAGTCATTTGGTGGAGGTCAAGCGGACCTGATTCTGGAGGAAAGTGACGATCCCCTCGAAGCGGGTGTTGAGATTGTCGCCACGCCGCCGGGCAAGCCAAGCTTCAGCAACTCGCTGCTTTCCGGTGGTGAAAAAGCACTGACCGCAGTTGCACTGCTGATGGCGATTTTCAAGTATCGCCCCAGCCCTTTCTGTGTGCTTGACGAAGTCGATGCACCGTTTGATGAAGCCAACATTGGCCGTTTCGTAACCGTTTTGAATGAGTTTCTGGACAATTCAAAATTTGTGGTCGTCACCCACAGCAAAAAAACCATGACGGCAGCGACAACGCTGTACGGGGTAACCATGCAGGAATCCGGTGTCAGCAAACAGGTCTCAATCCGCTTTGAAGATGTCAGTGATGATGGAGAAATCAATGAAGGCGGGGAAGCGGCCTGATCGGTCACCTCGTCATCAAGGGTGAATCACGATTCTGTTCCTGTCCGCCGCCCTTGATCATTTCCAACGCCAATGCCCATTTCCATCATTGCTAATTGCCGGCGTCATTGCTAATTGCCGGCGTCATTGCTCATTACCGCCATGCAGATGCATTTGCCCGAGGGCTTTTTGCAGGACACAGTCATCTTTCCCCACTGCATCACCCTGACGATAACGCGCCAGCAACTTCCTTGATTGCTCGGCCAGCATTCGCCTGACCTCACGCCTCTTTCCTTTGACTCTCGGAATCTTCATGTGATCGTAAGCAGTGGTCTGATGTCGGAGCCACGCAATCACCGCAGACTCCGCCCGTTTTTCAATGGGGATCCGTTGTGTTCGCGCCACAGTCCCGCTTCCCACCGGAGTTGAATGTCTGGTCACAAGAGTTGCGATCTTCTCTGCTTCTTTTTCGAACCGAGGATGAAAATCAAGAAATGCGAGAACAGCGCTGCGAAAATCATCCACATACACAGCCTGTTTTTCTTCTCTTCGAACCTGATCGCGGATTTTTCTTTTTGCGTACGCATCCGTCGATCGCTCTGCATCCAACTGTCTTTTGACTTCCTCCACACGCTCCCTGCAGGCCCAAACACCTTTTGAAAAGGTGCGACGGCCTTTTTTTTCCTTCACTGTCCAGGTTGGCCCACCCGCTTTCACGCGTCGCGTCCATCCGGCATCGCCAGGCGGCAACAGAACCCAACTCTCCGGAACCTGCAGTTCTTTTCCATCTGCGGTCAGCACCCGACGCTCGCTGGACCCAGGTGACACCACTCTCGTTTGATCCGACATCCTGCTTCTCTAGTTCCTTGCCTTAAAATACAACCGGACCAATTGAATGATCTCTTTCTTCCACTGCGTCCTCATGATTCCAGTCGGACGCCACCTGCACTCTGGACAAACGCGACTCGCTGAAGATTCCCGACAAGCAACTCGATTCTCGAAAAGAATTCATCCTCGCATCCCACCTCCGGCGGCTGAATTCCGAGAAAGACAAACGCAGCATCGCGACTTGTCGTTTGGATGGCAGACGCAGCATCGCTTGCCACCACAACCTTGGTGATGGCTTGAATTCTTGCTTCCCGTAACAGGCGATCCAGGTGCAAGCGAACTTCATCACTGCCAGCGTCGCTTTCAACGACGCGTAACAAACGCAGTCTTCTTCCCTGCCACAATGGATGCTGCAGGATCAGATGAGCCAGCAGCACCATCATCTCACCGTTGGCGCGACCTCGCCACCAGACGTCAATCGGTCCGGGCGGCGCGGCCCAATCATCCACTGGCTCATCAGTCCGTCTCAGCACAACCGCACTGCGTCCCAGCGACTGGAGGTTTCTCAGCAGGTTTCCAAAAACTGCCATCCGATCCATGGTCAACGGACAACCCAGCAGGACAACATTGGGACGCAAACTGCCCAGCCCCTGACACTGCACCAGTGCTTCGATCCCGGCGACGTAATCAGCAGCCACGACCACCGACGGAAACGCCGCCAGTTCCCGTTCCCGGATCATGGAGCGAAGGATTTTTTCCTGCGAAAGGCTGCGTTCCAGACGATCATCCAGGTGCCCCGAAATCACCTGCCCAAGCGTGAGCATCCCGGTTTCTGCAGTCAACCACGAACCAAACACAACCAGGTGTGGTCGAGTGAAACCCTGACCACTGAGCGCCAGAACAAATGGCCGCCAGTTCTTCGGATGGTAAAGTTCGTTCTCAAGTTTGATCAGGTTCTGTCTGGTCCTTTCAAACCAGTAACCACTCTGCAAGTCGCCCCATTGATTGACCGGGGCTCTACGCGACAGATACCAGTAAAGGATTCCAACCAGCAAAACCGCAACTCCCGCCCACCGCCAATCAATCAGCACCATCATGCCGGCACAGCCGATCGCCCCTGCGAGCGACGTGGTCCAATGACAGAAGCGGAACCGGGGGCGATAACTCGGGTTTTTGGTAATCGACTCGTAAAACGTGGCCAGGTTCAGCAGCCCGTAAGTCACGAGAAATGCCATCGTGATCAACGGAGCGATCGTGTTGAGATCAGCCGCAAGGATTCCAGCCTGGGAAATGAGAAACGTCACCGCAATTGCCCGGCGGGGTTCCTGCTTTTTTCCCGAAAGCACGCCAAGTTTTTCCAGACTGGGCACGACACGATCACGTGCCATGGACTGCAGAATTCGAGGGGCACCCATCATGCTGCCCAAAGCTGACGACATTGTCGCAGCGATCACCCCCGCGACGATCAGCAACGGCAAAATGGCAATTTCCGACATCACCATTTCGGTGTGAACCAGTTCGTCTCTTGCAACCGATCCCCCCAGAAATATCGCCTGGGTCGCATAGATGATCGCAGTGACAAACACCGCTGCCAGCGTTCCCCGAGGGATCGAGCGGGCGGGATCGCGCAGTTCTCCCGACATGTTCGCCCCCGCCATGATGCCGGTCACCGCAGGGAAAAAGAGCGCAAACATCGTCCAGAAAGATTCTTCTGTGGCGTAGCTCGATGTCATGTTGCTGACAAGCACTTCCATGTCAAAGGCCTGCCATGCTCCCGTAAAAAAGGAAAGCAACGAAGCAACCACCGTGGCCAGAATGAAGAACTGGATTCTCAGCGTCCAACCCGCTCCGATCACAACACAACCGAACACGAACACGTTGGTCACTGTTGAAATCAACCACGTTGGCACGATGTCGGGCAAGTATTGCTTCACGGCAATCGTAAAACCGATCACATATAAAGCCACCGACAACGCCTGAGCCACAAAAAACAGTAAACCAATCGGACCACCATATTTTGGGCCCAGACTCCGACTGATCAGGAAATAAACACCACCACCCTCAACACGTGTATTGGTGGCAATCGCCGACAACGACAGGGTTGTCAGAATCGTGATCGCATTGCTCGCCAGAACGATGACCAAAGCGGACAGGACCCCGGCATTTCCCACCACAACATCGAATCGCAGAAACATGATCACGCCGAGGATCGTCAACACGCAGGGCGTGAAAACTCCGGCGAACGTGCCAAAGCGATTTCCATCAGGGGATGCTGGCCCTTGGCTCATGTGGCAAGGTTGATTTGACGAGTAAAAAACAAAATGCAAAGGACAAGAACAGACACGTGGCAACGCCAGGCCTCAGTAAACCACAA
>JAAXJB010000106.1:111644-114141 GCA_012270065.1 Rubripirellula sp.
AAATGCAAAGGACAAGAACAGACACGTGGCAACGCCAGGCCTCAGTAAACCACAACGCGATAAACCACAACGCAGTAAACCACAACGCGATGACGTGGTTCAATCAGGAATGCCGGAATTCACTACGTTGCAACGTTTCGCATCCGGCAGGGCCTCCGTCTCTGTCCGCAGTCTAGCAGAACGGTTGGGGTATTACCCATGCCGAATCGCGGTGGCGATCCATGTGCCGGGCCTGCAACAAACGCTGCAGGACGATTTTAGCGACAGCACCTGCCAGCTACAGTGATGCCTGAGCTGGGTGGCATTCAAATCGGCTGTGCCACACTCCCGCGAAACTCATTGCGAGAGAGGTTCCACGCCTTCCAGTTCTTTGCTCGCACGCGTTCCCATGGCTCCCCAAACACCGAACGGACTCCGGGTTCCCGGCGGGTTGGCACTCCCCAGGTGAACTGTTGGCTGATGCCCATCACCGGCATCAATTTCATCACTGATGTAACGGACAGACCCATCAACCATGGCAACATTGACACCACCCGGATGGTAACTGCTCGGCGGCAGCACTCCCCAACTGTCATCACGTGCAGCAGAAAGAACAATCTCACGATTAGGAGGCAGAACGGTATTGAATCCCGTGTACAGCGGCATGCCGTCAGCCCAATTCAGCCCGCGTTCGTGACTTCCGTTCCATCCTGCGTTGACCATGAGTTGCGGATCTTCCAGAGTATCCCACGCTGAGGAGTAACCCCGTGTGATCAACGGCGCTTCACCGGTCTTACCGCGTCGATAGTCCACGGTACGGGCCAAACCGGGATCAGCAAGCAGCTGCTCCTTGTCCTTGGCAATCGCTGGTCTGGTGCGCACGCTTTGATCACCAAGTGAAGTGCAGACTTCCCCCAGCAGCAACGTGTAGGAGATTCCATCCGTGATGTCCGAGTCACGTGTGGGAACGCGAGGCACAAAGGCACCACGCATGGCTGCGTTGGTTTGCTTCGCCAAACCCTCGTCGAAAACAAACACACCTTCGACAGACTTGTACGGTCCGGTTTCCTGGGCAACACAACCATCCCCCAGACACGCGGCATAATTCGATCTGCCAGTCGAACGGCCGCTTGACGAGTAGTAGCCAGAGCCTGGGTCACTGGGACAGCGAAAAGTAGGAACCTCTGTGCGCCACCCCGGATACCCATCGGCAAACGGCTCTGGACCGTTCCGAGGCCAGAAACGCACCTCAACTGCTTCATCTTCCGACTGCAGTTCATCACCGTCGGCATCCAGCATTTCACTTGAGTCCATGAAGCCCAAGCCGCCCCCAGCAGGCGGATCGACCCGCTTGACTTCTCCACGAATCATGTCTGCGAGATTAACCTGGTCGATATACGGCAGGACACCCACGAGATAACTGAGACGCCGGTCGTTATCTTCGTTAACATTTACACTGCCATCCGTTCCATGCAGTTGCACCGG
Organism: Rubripirellula sp.; assembly: GCA_012270065.1. GTDB lineage: Bacteria > Planctomycetota > Planctomycetia > Pirellulales > Pirellulaceae > Rubripirellula. The sequence continues at coordinate 113,109 of JAAXJB010000106.1, forward strand.
ATAATGCCCATGAGCTGCCTGGTAACTGCGAATGCCAATTGCAACTTGCATCAGGTTATTGCTGCAAGACGTTCGTCGTGCGTGCTCTCTCGCGGCCTGAACAGCTGGCAGTAACAATCCAACCAGTATCCCAATCAGCGCCACGACAGCGCACACCTCAATCACGGTGAACCCGGAGGCTCTCCGCGACTGACATATGGTGTTCCTGTTTCGATTACAGATCAAAAGGCAATTCAATTTCCCATTCCCTTCATCTTTGAGACGCTTTTTCCGTTCTATGAAACGTGCTTCATGCCCGTGGTCCACGACCGCCCCAGCCTCGGCAGTCCAGTTCAACCTGTCGCAATCCTGCGCAATCCTGCGCAATCCTGTGTTGGTAGCCCAAGCAGCGAGCCATTTTCCAATTTTGTCATCCATGTACCCTTCCTGCCATGACCTCAGTCTAGCAGAACTCACGCCAAATGAACCACGGTGACTCGTTCGGAAAGACACTTTGCAACTTCTGCCACGAGTCCCATCACCATTGCATGCAACGTGCACAAAACACTCCTCAAATCAGCCAAATTCCACTTGGACCAGCAATCCTGAGTCAACCAGGTTTGAGGTGATCAGCGAAAGACGGTTTGGAACTGCCCTGTTGGATCCACCCTGAGCAGCACCTGTTGATTCAACTCCATCAACGTCCTCATCTCTCTCATCTCTCTCATCTCTGACGAGAACACCGTTTTTTACTACCCAACGGCACACGTGAGCGGCACACGTGAGCGGCACACGTGAGTGGCACACGTGTGTTTTTCGCTGATTTTCCCAACTGCATGGCGGATTCGGTACCGGCGAGCAAATCGATTTGACTTCCAGGCCACCACGGCCGATACTCAAAGGGTTCAGAAGCTAGCGTTTCTGGGCGCAACAGTTTCTCCTCGGGGGATTTTTTTCTCAGGGGGTGATCTGGATTCGACCGGATGACAAGAAGCAATCGTTGCGTGTCGTGGTTGATCAGTTGGCCACGTAAAAAGCTGATCACAATTTTTAG
>JAAXJB010000013.1 GCA_012270065.1 Rubripirellula sp.
CCAGGTTTGGCGGCTTTCGCGGGCGGTTCAAGGAGGCGTCGAGTACAAGTTGGATTGGCGGTTTGGTGGCTGCTGGGAGCCGGATGTGTAACGCGACTGCGTGCAGAAGGCCCCGGAGACGAAGTGCCCGGGCGTTTCGACGAATATGGCATGCTCATGCTCGAACGCCCGAAATTGGAATTGATCCCAGGACAGGAATTGGGATTTCCCGCAGGTCTGGTTGATCTTTGGATGCGGGCCTTGAAACGTGATGAGCCTGAATTTCAGCGGCTCATTATCGATACCATGGCGATGGCACATGCGGAGAATCTGCAAGGGCTCGAGGTTGCTACTGAGCGCCTCGTTGCGCTCGATTCCGCCGAGAATCAGGATCTCGATGTGCTCCGCGCATCAGTGCAGACCCTGATTGTCCTTGATATCAGAGAGCATCAGGATCTGTTCGCAAAGCTTGCCTTGGCGAAAGGCGCTCCGATTTCCGAAATTGTGGAGCCTGCGCTTGCTCAATGGGCTTCCAAAGCGATGGAGGATGCCTGGCTCAAGAGGGTTCAGGAACAGGCAGCAAGCCCAAGCCAGATGATTCTTGCTATGAATGGCTTGGCAGCGATCAAGTGTTCGGCAGCAGGTGATGCGCTGCAAACACTCGTGCTCAATACGAGTGCATTGCGGAGAGTCCGCCTCGCGGCAGCGGAAGCGTTGGCCAGCATTGCACCTCAGTGGCAGGTTGATCTGGCTTCCAAACTGCATGCAAGAACACCGGGACAGCTTCTTGATTCCCTGATGGCGTTATCCGTTTTGAAGGGCAACCAGACGCAGGAGGCTGTGGATCTTCTTGAAAAAATTGTGCAGGAAAAAAATCAGAATAGTGCTGTGTTGGCTGGAACGCTCGAGCAACTTTACAGCATCGACTACAAACTCTTGCTACCACATGTCAGAGGGTTGGTGACGAGTCGGGATTCAAGTGTTCGACTGTGGTGTGCCCGTGCATTGGCTGATGCAAGGAGATCAGAGGATATTCCGGTGATGGCGGGTCTTCTGAATGATTCGAACCCGGGGCTGCGTTCCTTCATGAGTGGTTCGCTCGTCGATTTTGGTAAGACGGAGGAGTTGCGACCCGCGGTCATTGGGGAAGTTGAGAAAATCCTCGCGGGTACCAACTGGCGGGGATGCGAGCAGGCATGTGTTGTTTTGGGGCGTTTGGATCATGAGCCAGCAGCTGAACGAATGGTCGAACTGCTGGGGAATCCGAGAGGCGACGTCAAGGTTGCTGCTGCCTGGGGATTGACTCAATTGCGAGTTGCTGCTGTTCTGCCCGACATGCTTGATCATGCGGAGAGTGTTTATGAGGGTTTGTCTTCGAAACAACTCAACGCGGGGATGCCCGGTGTTACATTGCATCTTGCACACCTGTTTATCGCCTTCGGCGACCAGAATTACACTGAATCGGAACCACTCTTGGTAAAAATGATTCCCAAGAGCTATGACTACGGCGAGTTTGCTCGTCCTGCAGCAGTCTGGGCCTTGGGAGTTTTCCATCAGAACGAGCCGGATTGTCCCCTTGTACCAAAGCTGGTGGACAGATTACTGGACGATTTTTCGATGGTTCCAGAAATAGAGCTGGTTCGCATCATGTGTGCGGTGAGTCTGGGTCGCATGAAAGCTGCGTCTGCTAATGCTGATCTCGTCAAATTTTCCGGACAAACCAATCTGTTGGGGAGCGCGACGCGTTGGGGCATCCGGGAGATCACTGGCGATGAGGTTCCGCTACCGAAACAGGAAGTTACCTCGAATACCAAGAATCAGTGGTTTCTCACACCACTGACCCCGGAATCTGATTGAATTGCAAATCCGGTCCGGTCATCAGTGTGCTTGAATCCTTGCATCGGGCTTTTCGTTTTCTTCTTCTGAGTGCCAGAGCGGCGATTGCATCCCTGCAGCAGTGTTTCTGCTCCACTGAATCGATATTTTTATTAGCCTGGCGACCAGCTGTCAGGCAAGGTGAACCCGTTCCGAGTGATCTGCCGTTGCTGTCATTTGTTTACGTCGGGCATGAGGGGGATCTGCTTTTCACTTTGCATGTAAGCGAAAAGGTCACGGACTTGCTGCTCACTCAGATTCTCCAGTAGCCCTTCCGGCATGAGCGATGTTTCTTGTTGTTGTCTTCGCTCGATGGATGCGATGGGAAAGGATTCGCGTCTGTCAGCTGTCTGGATCGTAATGGTTTGATTGTCCTCACGGACGGGGATGCCAGTCATGACTCGACCATCGTCGAGCAGAAAAACAGACTGTCTCATTCCTCGTGGTACGATGCGGCTTGGATCGATAAGGTTATCCAGCAAGTAATCGATGCTGTCACGATTGGAACCTGTCAGGTCCGGGCCGACATCCTGACCTTGTCCGTACATCTTGTGGCAGTTGGCGCACAACCTGTTGAAAAGCAATCTTCCGTTTGGCAGATCCGGTGGAATTTGCGCCGCGTGGGTTGATTGTCCCTGATGAGTTCCAAGTGCAATTGATCGATAATGGTCAATTCGCTTTTCCTTTTCCTTGCTCGACGTACGCACAGCCCCCCAGTGTTCGGCGAGGAGTCTGTTCACTTCTGGGACACCGAGGTTGGCGATCCGGCTTGCCGTGCCAGCGGGGATATCCACTGCGGCAATCTTCCCATCGGCGATCCCTTGCAACAGAGAGATGGCATATTCGGGACGTGACGCGAGCGTTTCAATGATTGCCGGTCTGTGGTCGTGTTTGGCGTTGCCGTACATGTTCAGTAGTTGTTCGGGTGCCTTGGTTGAGGCGTGTTGTGCAAGGCCCCGGATTGCATCAGCACCGACAATTCGATCGGACTTGAGCGAAAGCAGTGTTCGATTCAGTTGCTCTGTGCCGGTTTCAATAACGACTTTGAGTGCCTGTCTGCGGGCCGCAGGATCAGCGTCTTTGTCTTGTGCGAGTTTCAGAAGTGAATCAACCGTCCTGCCATCTCCAAACAGCACGAGAAGCTCATTGGCAAGAGCCTTGATGCGCGGGTTGCCAACATTTTGGTGCAGTTGCAGGAGCGTTAACCAATGCGGCTGCGCGGTAAGTTTGCGACGTCCACGAAATGCGTGTGTCATGCCCTCAAGATAGTCAATGGCTCGATCCGGGGAGGCTTTGGCAGCAGCAACAAGTAGCGTGGAAATGTATTGCGGATGGCTGTCGATTTCGGACGCCAGACGACGGGCCGTGTGACGCCTCAGCAGAGGCATGTATGTGTTTTGGGCTAACTGGATCGCCTGTTTTGGGTTGTCCATCACTGCGGATTCAATCCCATACCAGATCAGCAGCGGTTGCACTCGGTCACCGACATCGTCTTGCTGCATCGCAAGTTTCTCGGCGAGGGGCCAACGACGTTGCAGCGGCAGCTTTTGCAGTGCTGATGCGAGGAAAAGCCTTACCAGCGGTGAGGTTTCAGTTTCTGCAAGTTTTGTGAACGAATTTGCAACATGATTCACTTGTTCGGGGGAATCAGTGAGTAGCTGTACTGCCCACAGCCGTATGTGGGCACTTGGATGGTTCAGAAGCTGAAGTAGCCAGGGCTCGGGGGCCGCGTTGATACTTGCCAGGCACCAAAGCGCTCTCAGTTTTCGGGTGACGTCGACATCGCCATGGAAGATGACCATTAGTTCTTTCACGGCTTGGTCCATGTTCTGATCCGAATTCGCCATCTCCTGTAAACGTCGGCGGGCGTGGCGTACAAACCAGTCATTTTGGTCTAGTTGTAAGCGCACGAGCTGCTCAGGGTCCGCACGGACCAATTGTTCAATTGTCGCGCTGCTGGGTTTCGAGTTGTGGCGACCAGTGTAAATGATCTTGTAGATTCTTCCGCTTGTGCGGTGCACACCATCACGGTCATGGCATTCTCCCAAGTCAGACCAGTCGGTGAGATAAACATCACCATCTGGACCATATTTGAGTTCAACGCCGCGAAACCATGGGTCGTTCGCAATCAGAAAGTCTTTGCCATGTGTCGCACGATAGCTGTTGCCCTCGCGGATTAAATTGTCCATGTTCACGCGCCGTCCGTGAGTGTTGCACATGAATATGGCATTGTGAAAACTGCTGGGCCACTTACCGCCTTGATAGATCATGCCGCCGGCATGTGAGTGTCCGCCACCATGTGAGTCGTGTCGACCGTCGTACTTCTTGCGATTTGCGTTGTTGGTGACGCCCGGTTGGCCCTTGGTATCCCAGTGGAAATGATCAGCAGTCGGGCCGATGAGTTCGTACAGGTGTGGATTGAAGTCATCTCCGAACATCCGCTGATAATGCGCCCCCGGTACGACGTGCCATAGGTGATTGATCACGTTGTTTGTGAAAAACCACTGACCGTGCTGGTCGTAGTCGAGGCCCCACGGGTTGGTCGTGCCATGGGTGACAACTTCAAACTTCTGACGAGTAGGATGATAACGCCAAATGGAACAGTTGAGCTTTGTGCTCTTTCCCTCGGGAGAATCTGCCGTCCTGACGTGGGATGTATCGGTAATGCCGTGTCGCCCATAAAGCCAACCATCAGGGCCCCAGCGAAGCCCGTTCACCATGTTGTGCCGTGCACGTGTACTGAACCCATCAAGCAACGCGATGGGGGCACTGTCGGGGACATCGTTCCTGTCACGGTCAGGAATGAAAAGCAGATTTGGAGCTGAGGTAACCCAAACACCACCAAAGCCAAGTGTGATACCAGTGACTCGTTGACCCTCGTCCCAGAATATCTTTCGGTGATCGTGTTCACCATCGCCATCGGTGTCCTCGAGGATCACGATACGATCTTTCAGGTTCAGATCGTAATCACCCTGATAGGTATAGCATTCTACTACCCACAGACGGCCTTGATCATCAAATTCAAATGCGATGGGTTGGTGTACGTCTGGTTCCCCCGCAAAAAGTCGGATGTGAAAATCCTCCGGAACAGTAATTTTTGCGACCGACTGTTCAGGGGTGGGAGGATGTTGACCCGCGGGTTGCGTATTGACTGCGTATTCGGAGTCAGACTTTTGGGCTAAAAGACCCTGAACTGGGATATGACAGAAAAGCACGAATAAAATAACGCAACCGCTCGCTCGCCCGCTTAGTGTGTTGAATGAAAAAAGCTGTTGCGGATGCCTCAACCAGATGGGATGAAGGGAAAGCTTGAGGAATTCACCGCATGAGACTTCGTGCTGCGGAGTACTTTTCTGTTTCAGCATTTGGGATGGAACTGGGCTACGTGGAATGAGGTGATATGGGCCTGCTGTTGTGATACTGTCCACCAAGTGTCGATTTCATTTTTCCTTTGCGCTGGTAAGCACTGGAAACAGTCTGCCCGCTCGTTGGTGGAGTGAAAACCTGAAAAACAGTCAGTTGGGCAGGCTGGTCTTGGACGCGGGAAACATTGTTCGGATTACTTCTGGTGGTTTCTGACCTTCAAATCCCACGGCCCCAATCCTCCCTGCCAAAAACTGAAACTTCTGCTTCTTGCTGGGAGCCTCAGGATACCTCATGTGTCTGTACTGGTTGGGTTCGCTGCGAATTTACACTGTGTTTCACGCAAAGCAGGTTGCAGATTACCCAGATGGAACGAACGCGCCTTTCCGAGCAGATGTTGGATTGTCTTGACGAATGAAACTTGTCCGGCCGAAGCGGGGCGTTAAGCTGGCGTTGCACGACTTGGATGCGGGGGAAGGGTTCAGCAGGTTTTAAACCCGGTGTACCCGAAACACCGTGTAAATGTTGCTGTTTTCGAGATGTTTTGCAGCAGATCGATTACGGTGGATGGATCTCGGCGAACCCGGCAGGATTGACGCGGAGAAGATCATTCGAAAGAGCAGGGAATTTTGAGGCTTCAGATGTCGAGATTTAGCTTGCGGGTGCGATTGCTGCTTCCATCGCTGGTACTGGTTTTTCTGTCAGAGGGGAGTCTGTTTGCGGAGGGACTTTCCACCGAGGGTGACGTTGGTCCCTCGCACCCTTTGGCAGCAACAATTCAGTTTGCAGAAGCACGGCAGAGCTTCATCCGCGAGAACGTGCGAACTTATTCGTGTCAGTTGATCAAACGTGAACGCATTGGTGGAAGACTGCAGGCATACCAGTATGCCGATGTCCAGGTGCACTGTGGAAATCAGGATTCCGGAGAGTCTGCGTCACCAATGTCGGTGTTGATGCGATTTCAAGGTCCCGCGAAATTGAAGGGACGTCTCGTTCTATTCACCGAAGGCGAGAACGACGGTCAGGCTTGTGTGCGAATGGGTGGAACCGGACTCTTCAAGAATGTTGAACTGAAAGTGGATCCACATGGCGAGGCGGCACGGCGGGAAAGCCGTTATCCAATCACAGACATTGGCTTTGACCGAATCATGCAGCGTCTAATCGATCTGGCACAGGCCGACTTGCGTGCGGATCCGAAAGCACTCAACACGGTGGTCACCTACTTTCAAAATGCGAAGTTGAAGGACCGGAGTTGCACGCATATTCAAGTCGTTCATCCGCAGCACAGAGAAGGGTTCAGCTTTCACAAAGCGAGTCTTTATGTGGACGATGAACTGAAGGTTCCTGTGAGGCTTGTGGTTTTCGACTGGCCAGAGGAAAAGGGTGGAAAGCCAAGGTTGATCGAAGAATACAACTATATGAATCTGAAGTTGAATGTAGATCTGGAAAAGAATCTTTTTCAGAAATCACGATATTTCAATGATGAATGAATCAATGAACAGTGAGAGATTGCTTTTGATCCATGGCTTGCTTGATTTGCATGCGGAGTGTCGAAGTCGTTTCGTGATCTGATGGATCCGCAAGAGTCCAGGTGGCAATCGTGTATCCGCCAGTGGACAGATTGAGTCTTATCGTCGATTGAGATGGCGGAAGAGAGCCGTTGTGCATCAGAATTTTCTGTTGTCCTGTGAGTTGGTGCGTCCAACCATTGCCATAATTCTGATCGTGATAGGGGAGTGACAGATAGGCTTCCCACTGGCGTTGTCGCATCAGTCGGGAACTGCCGATCGTTCCGCCATTGGCAACCATGCGGACGAAACGCTGCAGGTCACTGGCAGTTGTATGGATACTGCCACCGACGAGCGGCAAACGCAACTCGTCGCCATATTGATGAGGAGCTCGGGTACCTTTGCTTCCTCCTGTTGCAACGGGTGAGTTAGAGTGGGTCGGAAAATAGGTGGTCGATCTCATTCCCAGTGGTTTGCAGAGATATTTTTGCAGAAGTGCTTCAATCGACTGGTTGGTTGCTTTTTCGGCGATTCGCCCGAGGAGGCAGTAGCCAGCACCACTGTAGGCATAACGCTCGCCGGGTTTTGCCGACAATGGAAAATCACAGATCTGAAGGCTTGCTTCGGATAGAGACAGTGTGAAATCCCGGATTGGTTTCAGTTGTGCCCGCGTCAGTCGGTGTTTCTGCGTATAGATTCCACCTCGGTGAGTTAGCAACTCCTGAACGCTGGGCGATCTCACCGGTGTCCCGTTTTCCAATTCAAGTCTGCCGAGGCACGGCAGCCACTGGTCGGCGGGTTCGTTGAGCTCAAGAATCTCCCTGTCGATCAGAATGAAAAGCAGGCACGCAACCACTGGTTTTGAACATGACCCAATGCAGAATTTTGTGTTCTGGGTGACTGGATTCTGTTGATTGGGACTGTCGAATCCGTAATTCGAAGTTGGTGCTGGTGATCCTCGTGTCGATCCCTCGATAAGTTGGGCCCCCACAATGGCCTTTCTTTTCAGTGAGTCGCTGAACAGTTTTTGCAAACTTGACTCGTTGGCGGCGCAGAAATTGCCGGCATGGAGGAATATCATCAGCGGGGCGAGGTAGTGCAGCATTGAAGGTGTTTTTGCCATTTTCACCACGGGATGAGGGAGTGCGGCAGTCAGCAGAGCCGGGTAATGTTTCGCAACATGGCGAAGCATGGAATTCTCATGTGGTTGTCGACCGACACTTGACTGGTCATCATTCTACTGAATGTGATCCGTCTTTTTCTTCCGTTGGACATTGAATTCATTGGCCGAGAACAAACGCAAAGGACTTGCGAGCCGGGTATCCGGTGACGCGATTCGCATTCGAGGAGCGAGGGTCCACAATTTACAGAATGTGGATATCGATATTCCTCGTGATGCTTTGACTGTGATTACGGGGGTGTCGGGAAGCGGGAAGAGCTCACTGGCCTTTGATACTCTTTATGCTGAAGGGCAACGCCAGTACATCGACAGCCTGTCAGCCTATGCGCGGCAATTTCTGGATCAGATCCCAAGGCCCGACGTGGACTCGATCGACGGTTTGGCGCCCACGCTTGCGATTGATCAGAAGTCCGGCGCAAGTGGTGCGAGAAGTACCGTTGCGACGATATCGGAAATCTATGATTACTTGCGATTGATGTATGCGAGAGTGGGGATACCTCATTGTGGTGAGTGTGGTTCAGCAATCTCGCAGCAATCGCCCGACTCGATTCGAGATTCACTGGTTTCACTTACTGAGAAAACAAAAATCGTATTGCTGGCGCCAATGGTGCGAGGTCGGCGTGGATCTCATCGTGAGGTGTTTGAAACGATCCGCAAAGCCGGATTGATCCGTGCACGAGTCGATGGAGAAACATTCCTTCTGGAGGACATTCCACCGCTCGCGCCGAGAAAAAACCACACGATTGAGGCGGTCGTCGATCGGTTGGTTGTTCGCGATGGCGTCGAATCACGTCTGACCGAATCACTCCAGCTAGCCTTGAAACTTGGGGATGGTCTTTGTTCTGTCCTGATTCAGGAAAGTGCAAACAAAGATACTGGTTCGGGGCAATGGAAAGAAAAGATCTACAACACTGCCATGGCGTGCGTTGAGTGCGATGCCAGCTTTGAGGAGATTGAGCCGCGTACTTTCAGTTTCAACAGTCCCTATGGTGCATGCCCAGAGTGTGACGGGCTCGGTCTGGTTGGCGAGGATGAAGATTGCTGCACGAGCTGTGATGGGGCTCGCCTGCGTCCTGAAGCTCTGGCCGTGACCATCGCTGGCAAACCGATCCATGAAGTGATCTCCATGCCAATCGAAGAATCAGAATCATGGTTTGCGGGTCTTTCGAAAGAAATTTCAGAGATGCAAAGAGTAATCGCCGCACCCATCACTCGCGAGGTTGTGCGAAGATTGCAGTTTCTGATTCGTGTTGGGTTACCATACCTGACGCTTGACAGACGTGCCGATACGCTCAGCGGTGGCGAATTGCAACGAGTCCGTCTGGCCACAAGTATTGGCAGTGGGCTCGTTGGGGTCTGTTACGTCCTGGACGAGCCATCAATTGGCCTGCATCCAGCCGATCATGATTGCCTTCTCGATTGTCTTCGTGAGTTGCAGAATCAGGGAAACACGGTCGTCGTGGTGGAGCATGACGAGGCGACCATGAGAGAAGCAGACATTTTGGTGGACATTGGTCCGCAGGCTGGCAAGCAGGGCGGTCGGATCATCTGTCAGGGGGCTCCTGAACAGGTCATGGCCGACGTTAACAGCTTGACCGGGAAATACCTCAGTGGTGAACTTCGTGTTACAGAACCACGCGCGAGGCGGAAACCGGTGCCTGGGCATCAGATTGTGATCAAGCATGTCACCACTCACAATCTGAAAGATGTTACCGCGTCTTTTCCCCTTGGGACCTTGATCGGGGTAAGCGGTGTGTCGGGGAGCGGCAAAAGTTCATTGGTCAATGACACCTTGTTTCCCGCGCTTGCCAAAAAACTGAAGTTGGTGGGCAAGCAGCCCGGTCCTTTCCGTGGATTGGCTGGTGCAGGATTGATCGACAAGTTGATTCCAATTGATCAGACACCGATTGGACGCAGTGCACGCAGTTGTCCTGCGACCTACTCTGGTGTCCTGGATGAGATTCGGAAACTGTTTGCTTCCACCAAAGAAGCCAAAACCCGCGGTTTTACTGCGAGCCGTTTCAGCTTCAATTCTGCTGCCGGACGCTGCGACCTGTGTAAGGGGCATGGTGTCGAAAAAATCGAAATGAATTTCCTCAGCGATCTGCAAGTCGAATGTACCCGGTGCGGTGGGAAACGATTCAATCGGCAGACGCTTCAAGTGCGTTTTAAGGGTGCCAACATCGCGGATGTGCTGGGAATGTCCATCAATCAGGCGGCGGGCTTTTTTGAGAATGTGTCAAAATTGAATCGCTATCTTAGGTCACTGCAGGATGTTGGTCTTGGATACCTCCACCTTGGGCAACCGAGTACGACGTTGAGTGGTGGTGAGGCACAGAGAATCAAACTGGGGACCGAATTGGCACGCGTATCGACAGGTAGGACGCTTTACCTGTTGGATGAACCGACAACCGGGCTCCATTTCGCGGATGTGCAACGGCTGACAGATGTGCTGCAGAAGCTGGTTGACGGTGGAAATACGGTGATCGTGATTGAACACAATTTTGACCTCCTCACGGCTTGTGACTGGATTGTGGATCTCGGGCCAAAGGGCGGGATCGGTGGCGGTGAGATTCTTGCGGAGGGAACACCGGAACAGGTTGCAAAGGTGAAGAAGAGCGCGACGGGTAAGTACCTTGAAAAGGCGTTGTCAGCGATGATGTAATCCGGGTTTGGATAATGTCGGCAGTTCACGGAAATGCCAGATGAACCACGCAGTGATGAATGCGCGCATGGTGCAGAGAGTGGCGGAGGGGCACGGGCTGTCACGTTGGTTCTGACCACTGAACTCGTTTGAACCACGTGGGTTACGCGACCGACGAATTTCTGCACATTCTACGTAACAAGTCGCTCGGTGGATTGGTGTCAGACGTTGTTGGTGGGGGGGTAAGAAAGTCCAGGGTTTCCCGTTGCTGTTTGCTGGGTCATCGATTTTTTTCGTTGAAGCCGTTACTCTTGTTGTTGAGAACAATTCCGCTCACTTGCTGGTTGAATCAACGTGCTAGAACGTCTTGACCGAATCGTCCGTCCTATCGCCATACGCAACTTGACGCTGTGGATCATCGTTGGGCAAATTGCGATGTATCTCGTTTCTCTCGAAGACAACACGCTCATCGGGAGAGCGGCGTTGGTTTGGGATCTTGTTTTGGCGGGTGAGGTGTGGCGACTGCTCACTTTCTTTTTTGTGCCTTTCAGTCGAGACCCGATTTTCCTGATCTTTGCCTATCTTATTTTCTACATGATGGGTAACGCGCTGGAGGCCTACTGGGGAGTGGTTCGGTTCAACGTGTTCCTGTGGCTTGGGGCGGTGTTGACCATGGCTGCGGCAGGCGTCGTGCATGATCAGCCGGTTTCTGGGGCATTCATGCAGGGCACGGTTTTTCTTGCGTTCGCCACGATCAATCCGGATTTTGAATTGCGTCTTTTCTTTGTCCTGCCGGTGAAAGTCAAATTTTTGGCAATGATCCAGGTGGCCGGGTATTTGCTGGCGATGTTCTCCGGATGGGCGGCGATGCTGATGGTTTTGGCGTCAGTGGGCAACTATCTTGTGTTTTTCGGTCCAGGTCTTGTGAATCGGCTGCAGAATGCTGCTCGCAGAGCTGAATGGGAACGAAAGCAACTCGATATCCATTCACAACCAAGGCATGTTTGTACGACCTGTGGCATCGACAGCAATTCCGCGCCGAAAATGGATTTTCGATACTGTTCACGATGCGAGGGGGAGCACGCCTATTGCGAAGAGCACTTGAAAGATCATCAGTGCGTCACCGGGGCGTCCATGCCTGTGAATTGACCTGCCGCGTGGATTTGCCTTTTACACATCGTTCTTTTCTTCAGCGAGCAGTTGCTCATGCTGCGGGACGAAGTCATGCATCAGCCGTCCCGTTGGCAGCATTTGATGATGGCTTCTGGCAGTGCTTTGCATTCGAGTTCGAACACTCGAGCGGCGAGTGAATCAGCCGTGTCATCCCGATTGACTGGGCAGCATTTCTGCAGAATGATCGGGCCATTATCGTATTGGTTATCGACGTAATGAACGGTGCACCCGCTGAATTGTACTTTCCGTTCCAGGGCTGCCTGATGCACTCGCTGTCCATACATGCCAGCTCCCCCGAAACTTGGTAACAGCGAGGGGTGGATGTTGATGACCTTTTCGCTGAAGTCATCCGGGATTTGGACATGTTTCAGGAATCCTGCCATGACAACCAGGTCAACGCCCAATTGGCGACAAGGGCCGAACATGGCTTCCATGTACTCAAGAGGGTCTGGGTAGGCCGATTTGAGAACCACTTGGGTTTCAAGGCCCGCTTGTCGGGCGACCTCGGTACCGCGGACTCGATTGCTGCTGCTGATAACCAGTTTGAAATCGATGCCAGCAAGTTTCCCCTGATTCTTGAGGTGGAGCAAATTTTGCAAAGATCGACCGCCACCGCTGAGAAATACGGCGATGTTGCTGCTTTTGGGGGGAACGTTCATGAGTTGACCTTCTTGACGAAGACCTGGCCTGCATCAGTATTCACTGCGTCCACATCGTCCATTGCCGATGTGGCGAGGCTTGTGGCCAAAGTTTCGTGACAGATCATTTCTCGATGTTCTTCGAGCGCTGCACTTACCATCTCATCGAGAGGAACAATGCTGACCTCGATTCTGTCTTCGTATTCGCAGTCGATTTCTTTACGCTGGTTCTGGATGGCACGAATGATGTCTTTGGCGACCCCCTCACGTCGTAATTCATCGGTTACTTCGGTGTTCAGGACGACCACACAACTTGGACCCTGAGCAGCAGCCCAGCCATCACGTGCTTTGAGTCGGACCTGGATGTCGTCTGAATCAAGCGTCAAAGGACCATCTGGAAGCTCGATCGTCACGTTTCCACTTTGCTCTAAGGCATTGAGTAGTTCGTTTCCGTCTGCCTCACCCAACGCTTTTTTGACTGCCGGTACCTGTTTGCCAACTTTGGGGCCGAGCCGTTTGAAATTTGGTACCACTGTGTATTGAACGTACTGGTCACCATCGGTTGTGTAGTGAACCTCTTTCACGTTCAGTTCTTCGCGGACAAGAGCATTGTGATTTTCCAGCCAGGCAATTCTGCTATCGTCAGTAAGCACGACTTCGACGCGGCTGAGTGGCAATCGCACCTTGAGTTTGGCATCTGCCCGAGCTGCTCGACCTTGCGAAGCGATTTCGCGGAGCAGTTCCATCGACGCGGAAAGGTCTTCGTCAATCTGGTCCTGATTTGCTTCGGGGTAATCACACAGGTGGACACTCTTGAGTGTTTTCCCATCGAAGGGGCTGGTGAGGTTTTGCCAGAATGTCTCAGCAAGGAACGGTACGAATGGAGCGATCAGCTTGGTGACTTCGATGAGTGTTTCGTAAAGCGTCCAGTAGGCATCGGCTTTGTCCTGTGCGTGTTGGTCAGCATTTGCATCGGCCCAGAATCGATTGCGGCTGCGACGGACGTACCAGTTACTCAGTCCATCAACGAGTGCATTGATAGAATGGCACGCGTTGTAATTGTCAAATGCATCCATCCTCTCGGTGACGGTTTTGATCGTCCGATTCAGTTCTGAAAGAATCCATCGGTCGATCTCACTACGTTCGGATGCAGGGCGATAATCAGGTGCGGTGGCCAGGGAATCGCCGGAGAGTTGCTCGTCTGCACCAGCAGCCGTGGTTGGATCAAAACCGTCGATTTCAGCGTAGATCGAAAAGAAACTCGCGACGTTCCACAACCTCAAAAGAAATTCCGGAATTGATTCCTTGATCGACTGTTCACGGTAGCGGATTGCTGTCCACGGGGGTTGCCCGGCAAAAAAGAACCAACGGAGTGCATCGGCACCATATTTTTCGAAGATTTCATTCGGTTCGCGGTAGTTCCGCAAACTCTTGCTCATCTTGTTCCCGTCTTCACCGAGCATCAGACCCAACACGATGCAGTTTCGGTACGGATGCGGAAAATCCGCTTCGGCGTTGGACAGCATGGGTGCGTCGGAGGGCGTGCTACCTTCCTCAGCGATGTTTGCTCCCTGACCGAAGAGCATCGTGCTGATTGCGAGTTGACTGTAAAACCAGCCTCGCGTCTGGTCCAAAGCCTCACTGATAAAATCAGCGGGAAACTGGTCCGCGAATGCAGCGGAATTCTGGTGGGGCCAGCCCCACTGTGCAAAAGGCATCGCGCCGCTGTCATACCAGCAGTCAATCACCTCGGTGACACGTTGCATTCGGCCATCTTCCGCAAAAGGCGAATCGTAGGTGAGCGCGTCGATGTACGGCTTATGAACTCGCAGATCATCAACTAGATCAGGATTGGCTTCCTTAGCGGCTTCCCAGACCTCTATGCCTGCCAGGCCCGGCTTGGCAAGGATCTCCTCGTAGCTGCCCATTGCTTCCATGCGGCCCGTCTTGTCGCAAACCCAGATGGGAAGCGGTGTGCCCCAATATCTTTCTCTCGAAAGTGCCCAGTCTACGTTGGATTCGAGGAAATTACCGAACCGGCCATCCCGGATGTGCTCAGGCGACCATCCGATTTCGGAATTGTTTTTCAACATCAAGTCGCGGAATCTTGTGGTTCTGATGAACCAACTATGTCGCGGATACTGAATCAAAGGATCCTGGGATGCACGCCAGCAGAACGGATACTCGTGAAGGTATTGCTCCTGATGCAACAAAATGCCGGCTTCCTTCAATTGCCGTGTCAATGGTTTGTCTGCGTCTTTGACCCATGTTCCCTCCATTGACGCAAAATCCGAAGTGAATTTTCCGTCAGGACCGACAGCGCAGAGAAGCTCGGGACGTTCCCCTTCGACAAAACGCCGTTGTTCGGCAACCAGCACCTCGTGGTCAACTTCACCAAAGGCCGGCGCCTGATGCACCAGACCACTGCCTGAATCGGTGGTGACAAAATCAGCAGCAACAACACGCCAGTAATGATGCTGGGTTGTCCCGTCGACAAGCGTTCCGGTGGGATCACCTGTTTTGGACTGGTAGTCAGGAAAAGGAGGTTGATAGCGCTGGCCGATCAATTCGGTGGCAGAAATTTCCTCAACGAATTCGAGATCCCGTTTCAGTTTGTTTGAAATGGTTTCAATCAGATCTTTTGCGAGCACCAGTTCCTGACCGGTTTCCGGGTCACGCACCACGGCATACTGGATGGCATCCGGGTGCACAGCAGCAAAGACGTTGCTCGGCAAGGTCCACGGTGTGGTAGTCCAGACAACCAGCGAACGATTGGGGGTATCAACCAGCGGAAACAGAACGTAAACACTCGGGTCCGCTACTTCACGATAACCTTGTCCGACTTCCCCGGAAGACAATGCGGTACCGCCCTGAGCCCACCACCAGACGATTTTGTGGCCCTGATAAAGCAGACCACGGTCAAACAGGTTTTTCAGACTCCACCAGACACTCTCAACATAACTCTGGTGGTATGTCACATACGCCTCTTCCAGATTCACCCAGAAACCGAGCCGGCGTGTCAGCTCTTGCCATTCCTGCATGTATCTCCAAACGCTCTGCTGACATTTCTGGATGAATGGCTCTTCTCCGTACGCTTCTATTTCTTCCTTGCTGTGAATGCCGAGTTCTTTGCCAACTTCGACTTCCACTGGCAAACCATGAGTATCCCAGCCAGCTTTGCGTTCGCAGCGGAAGCCTCGCATTGTTTTGTAGCGAGGAAAGACATCTTTGATGCTGCGGGTCAGGCAGTGACCCGGGTGAGGCATGCCGTTGGCGGTCGGCGGACCCTCATAAAAGACAAAAGAGGGACCGTCCTGGCGGCGTCGCAAAGATTCCCGATAGACTTCGTTCTCGTCCCAGAATTTCAGGACTTGCTGTTCCAGAGCCGGGAAACTGGGACTGGTGGAGAGAGCGCGGAAAGCAGACATGGGCAAGGGTGCAAAATTAGATCGGCCTGTGTTGAATGCATTGCCAGGCTGAGATCAGCAATCAGCATGCGATTAGCATGTGATTAGCATGTGATTCAGGGCCTGTGGGACAAAATAAGGAGATGAATCCAAAGCCAAGGCGATGCGAAAGTAAGATTGTACGGTTCTTGTCCCGAAGCGGCGAGGTCAGGATGACGGCCTTCTGGAGCAGGAAACTGGTTTCCTGGCCCGTGGCGATAATTGACGGGATTTGCGGGGAATCCAGTCGTAAATGTGAAATCCTGACCGGTGCTGATCATCCATTCGCCCAGGCCTCACGAATGCCCCGGGATGAAGGTTGCACGGCAGAGTATCTGCACTGGATTGAATTTTCCGCAGTACTGAGTGATGGACGCTGGTTCGACGACTGACCGCCTTGGTGGGAATTGCACCGGATGATATCTGCGGCCGGCTCTTGGGTTTCCGAGCATGGATAAGAAGGGCTCATCGCGCGGATGATAGTTGCTGAAGGCTCGTGTTGCGCGATTCTCCATCCCAGGACACGGAAAGTGCTGGTTGGTTGTGAGCCGACAGGATTTCTACACTCATTTCCGAAAATAACTGCGATGCATTGTGAGCGTTGCTTTTTGGTCTGTGCCGCACAAAGAGGTGGGGCTCTGACTTTTAACGTACCGGAAGATGTTAGACTCAGGGTGAACTTTGCATTTTGGTAGCGTATCGAGCCGCGACGTTACCCTATGTTTTTCGCCCTGTCATTTTCGAGATCAGACCGTTGCCGACCATCACCGAGCATACCAGTGGAAACAAAGGCATCTGACCAGGAACAGCTCAAGACGAATCAACGCTCGGAGGACCTGGAGGGAGTCTCCGGTGTCGAGTGGGGTTTGGGGCTAGGCGCTCTTGCCTTGGCTGTTGTTTGCCTCGGGTTTGGGTGGGTTCCCTTTCCGATTGTCCTGTTGGGTTTGTTTGGCGTATTCGTTCTGCTTTTCCGTCTTGCGTCTTCCAAGCAGCAGTTTGCGATTGATTCGCGCCAGATGTTGAGCAGGTACCGTGACGAAATTGATCGGGCACGTGATGACTGGGAGTTAGTAAAGCGGGAGACCGAGGATACGATCGCCGCTTTTTCTTTCATGAAAGACGGGGTCATCGTTCTTGGAAGTGATGCTCGTGTAACGCTGATCAATCCTGGGGCTCGATCGCTGCTGGGTCTCGATCCCGACCGCAAGTTGGTGGGATTACCCTTTGTTGAAGTTTTTCGAGTGCCGAAGATGCATCTGGGAATTCAGGCAGCCGAGACGATGGATAAACCACAGGATTTTCTGCTCGAAGTGCAGAATGAGCTTGTGGTGCGGCCTGTGCATGTACGTATCGACCGGATCGCGCATGATGGTAGTGATAGTCTGGTGATTGGTTTGCGGGACGTTACGGAGGCGCAGGCGGTGGAGTCAATGCGGCGCGAGTTCATCGCCAACATATCGCATGAACTGAAGACACCCCTGGCAG
This sequence comes from Rubripirellula sp., assembly GCA_012270065.1. Taxonomy (GTDB): domain Bacteria; phylum Planctomycetota; class Planctomycetia; order Pirellulales; family Pirellulaceae; genus Rubripirellula. The sequence continues at coordinate 17,292 of JAAXJB010000013.1, forward strand.
CGATCAAAGGCTATGCAGAGACGGTTGAGGACGCCATCGAAGATGATCCAGAAGCTGCTGTTCACTTCATGCTGCAGATCCGCAGCCAGTGCTTGAGGTTGGAGAAACTCGTGGCAGACATGATGCAATTGGCACGTGCGCAGGCCGGTAAAAAGCATTTTCAGTTGGGACCGGTCGATGTTGCGGCTTGCATTCGGGAAGGAGTGCAAACCAATCTGCCTGTTGCACAGCGTAAAAATATCGAACTGCGATGCACGAATTCACTCGACGAATTGACTGCGTACGCTGATTTTGATGCCACTGTCATGATCATGAATAACCTGATCAGCAATGCCGTGCGCTACACACAGAGTGAGGGATTGGTGGAAATCGGGATGCGGCAAGTTGGTAAATTCATCGAGATTTCGGTGCGGGACAACGGGATCGGTATCTCGCCCAGTGAGCAGGAGCGAATCTTTGAACGTTTTTATCGTGGTGCCAAAGGCCGTGAAGCAGTGGATGAAGGAACCGGAATCGGTTTGGCACTTGTGAAAAATCTTGCTGTTACCATGTCAGGCGAAGTGCGTGTTTCCAGTCGGAGTGGTGAAGGAGCGACGTTCGATGTTCTCCTACCTGTTTTTGACGAGAATCTGGATGCTGACGACTGGTCTTCTGATTGATGGCAATTGTCGGATTACCCACTCGTTCTTAACGGAATATTAACGCCTGCGGGGCTGTTTCCAGGGCCGGTTTTCCGGTTCAATGATCGTCAAAAATGATCTTCGGCTGACAGTCGCAAGGCTGACTTCTCTGATACAGGAATCCGCAGAGACCATGTCCAAAATCAAGGTTTTGATCGTTGAGGACTACGCACCACTGGCCGAAACGCTGGAGTATCAATTGGTGCGCGGAGGTTATGATGTTCTACGGGCTTCTGATGGTCGTTCTGCCGTGCAGCAGGCGAAATTGAACCTCCCTGACGTCGTGATTCTCGATGTCGATTTGCCCGTCCTGTCCGGGATTGAAGTCTGCCGGTTGCTCAGAAGTGATGCTGCGACAAAAGACACGCTGATCCTGATGTTGAGCGCTTTGGGCGAAGAATCTGATCAGCTTGTTGGATTCGCTATGGGCGCTGATGACTATGTCGTGAAGCCCTTGGAAAGTTACAAGGTCCTCCTGCAGCGTCTCAAAGCACTTCTTCGACGCCGTGAACCCGTCGCCATCGAGTCAGACCAAGTGAGCCACCATGGAGTCGTCGTCGATCGAAGACGCTTCATTGTTACCGTTCATGACGAACAGCTGAAACTGACAAAGAGCGAGTTCAAGCTTCTGGAAACCTTGATTCGCCAACCCGGCAGAGCATTTGCAAGAGCAGAATTGGTCGACGCCGCTCTGGGGGATGACACCATGGTGTTGGATCGGACCATTGACGTTCATGTACGGGCGCTGCGACGAAAAATGGGTGAATACGCTGAGTTGATCGAGACGGTTCGTGGAGTCGGTTACAAATTTCGTGAGTAATACTCGCAATGCTTGCAATTCCTGGTCTTGCCCTACCATTGCTGTGATTTGCGCTGTTCCGCCTGTTTTTTGATCGCTGCAAGTTTTTTTGAACAAGTCTGACCGGTTCGTTCGATAAACCTCAATGGTTTCTTCATAATTAGCAGCTCGGCAGCTCGCCCTCTTGATGGGGATGCTGGTATCGAAACGAGGGGCAAAGTGGAAGATCAGGCAAAAAACAGGAATACTACGGAGAGACAATCCGCTGCCACCCCTGAGGAAGTTGTTGCGGCAATGGCGCTCAGTGAGTTGCAAGAGCTGTTGCAGGATCTAGGCATGGATTCAACTGCCCCAACCGGCCGCAGGCTGCGGCAACTGGTGATCCAGCTCCACAGTTTTGAACGGGCAATCGAGGCGATTGGTGGGCCTGCCACCTTGGGAACCAATCCTCAACAGGAAGCTAGCGAATCTTCTCGCCGCGCGGCCTGAGGTTGACCGTAACACTTAGCAAAATCAATTGCCGTTGGTTGGCATTGTTGTGAGCAGCAGATACAAAAAAAGCCTGGTGCTGAAAAACAGCACCAAGCCGGGTTTCCACGGGGAATTCTGTTGTGGTCTGTGCTCACCGAGCACGGAGGGACTAGTTGAGGATTTCTTTCAACTGGCTCATGACCTGCTTGACATCCAGATCTTTGGTGTCTGAAACAGCGTAACTGCCTTTGACACCGGAATCGCCTGCCAGAGTGATGGTCACGGCAGCCTTGGCATTGATTCCGTAATTGTCCGGGCCGTTTTCAAACTCGTTAGGAACGACAAATGGGACGTTCTTGGCCTTGCTGGTTGCGGCGAATTTCTGAGCTTCAGCCTCCAAGCCCTCTTTATCGTCTCCAAGCAAGTTCACGAACACGCGGAGTTTTGACGACTCGTTGCTTGCGATGGCCTTGTCGAGGTTTTTCACCAACTGCGCTACTTTCTTGTCAGTCGAGCGGGTGAACACGATGACCTGGGGGCGTGAACCATTCTTGCAACGGTAACAAAGGTTCTGACCCTTGCTGACTCCATCGCTCTCAGCGCCAGCGACTTTGGTTACGTAGAAGGCGCCAAGACGGTCCCCTTTCTGAGGGCCACTCTTTACAGCGTTCTCTGCCATGGCGTTTCCGCTGACGACGGCTGCAACGCAAAGGCCCAGGCCGAGTACAAAGAGATTCTTCACGGGATTTCCTTTTGAGAGGTGGGAAGTTGTTTCGCAGACGGCTGCGATAGGATATTCGAGTTGATTGTAAGCCAATGACTAGCGTCTGTGCGATCTGTTGCCACGTGACCTACAAATGTATGCTAAGTGGTAGCTAGCCGTTCGAGAATGGGGGTCACAGAACTCATTCCTCGCACCGTATGCCAGAACAAGGAACTTTTGCGGATGTCGAGAACGCCAACCATGAGCTTGAGCCCCGTCAAAACGTTACAGGTGGCTGGATTGTTTGTCCTCATTGCCGGCCTCGGTGTACCGCTGTGGAGGGGTGTGCGACAGGCGTGGGCGACAGCGCCGGATGCCAGCGAAAAGGTTGTCCCCGCGGGAAGAAAAGACTCTGCGGTCCAAAGCGGAAGCCGCATTGAGCGTGAACGCCAGTTGAACGCTGCAAGCGAACTTGATCGGTCTCCGGTTGATATTGCGCTTTCGCCCGATGGTAAATGGCTGGTGACAGCAAACCAGATTGCCAACACTGTGTCTCTGCTGGACACGCATAAAGCCAGCGTCGTTGCGGAGGCGGCTTGTGGTGAGTACCGCGTTGATGTGGAAGTCCCGCCAGACGGTCGCAGGCTATTGCTGACGACCCAGTGGTCGGGGCTGTTACAGGTTTTTTCAATCACCGAAGGGGCTTTGGTTCTTGAAGGTGAGGTCAGGGTCGGGTTCGATCCTGCGGGCATGGCAATCACTTCCTCCGGCGACCGTGTTTACATCGGGCAAGTGGCCAACGCGAAGGTCGCTGAGGTGGATTTGGAATCACTGACGATCACTCGGCGATTGACGGCCGGGCAGTGGCCCCGGTACCTGACGCTATCACCCGACGATCGGCGTTTGGCCGTCGGCAATGGTGGAGATTCCAACATCTCTGTGTTGGATACTGTGACGGGTGAGACGCTGTACGAAGAGCCGCTCGCCAACGGCACCAACCTTGGTCAGATGAGAACTTCGGCGGACGGAAAGTATGCCTATTTCACGTGGATGGTTTATCGTACGAATCCGATCACGGTCGGTAACATCCGACGGGGGTGGGTGCTGGCTAGCAGGATCGGCAGAGTCAAGCTGGACGGTCCCTCTTATCGCGAGGCGATTTCATTGGATGTGCCTGGCAAGGCGGTTGCCGACCCTCATGATCTGGTCATCAGTGACGATCAGGAGTGGCTGGTGGCATCGGCTTCAGGTACCCATGAACTTCTGATTTACCGGTTGAGTGAAATGCCGTTCATTGCACAGGGTGGACCTGGCGATTTGATCGATCGACGTCTCCAGTACAACCGCGACATCTTTGATCGCATTGATCTGGGAGGGCGTCCAATGGGTTTGCGGATGGCAGAGGATAGCCGCACGGTCTACGTCGCTAATTTTCTTCGTAACTCCGTTCAAATCGTAGATCTTGAGAAACGCGAAATCACGAATGAAATCCAGTTGGGAGGGCCGAAGGAAAAAACTTTGGCCCGTAAAGGGATGGAAATTTTCTATGACGGACAGCGGAGCCTTGACCAGTGGTACAGCTGTCATTCCTGCCATCAGGAAGGCGGAACAAATGCACGGCCCATGGATACCTGGAACGATGGTACCGAAATGACTTTGAAAACGGTTTTGCCACTTCATGATGTGCTGCAGACCTTTCCATGGACATGGCATGGATGGCAGCGGAACATGACAGAAGCGATGGAAAAATCGGTAACATCAACCATGCTGGGCGAGCCCCCAAGCGAGGAGGACAAAAAAGCTCTGATCGCGTATCTGGGAAGTCTTAAAACGCCGCCAAATCCTTTCAGGACGGCTGACGGACAAATGACAAAGGCGGCCCAGCGCGGGAAGCAGGTCTTTTTCAGTAGCAAGGCGGGTTGTGCAGACTGTCATCATGGCCCGCGATTTACCGACGGAAAAATTCACGATGTTGGCCTCGGATCAAAAAAAGATGTTTATGAGGGATACAACACACCTTCGCTCGTCGGTGTTTATCGGAAGGTCAGATTACTTCATTCTGGTCGTGCACGGGATCTTGACCGGGTAATCAATGATCTGCACAGTCCCGAGAAAGTGAATGGTGAGGGTGACTTGTCTGATCAGGAGACAGCCGACTTGATTGAGTATCTCAAGTTTTTGTAATGTTAGGGCGTTGGCTGTCATCATCGAAGTGTTATGCCTCGGCAGCGTCGTCCGACTGCATGAGTCGTTGTCGGTCCTGCCTGGTTGGACCCCGGGTTGAAACGGCATATTATCCCTGATTGCTGCTTGTGCTGTTCTGGGTGCGTCAGCTCGCGTTCTTGGAATCAGGCCAATTCAAGTCCTTGGATCTCACGGCTCGATCTTTCCTGCAAAACGCCGTACATTCTTGACGGACGTACGATTACTCTGCCGGATTCCGCTCTGCCGGGTTACTGGGCAGGATGCACGTCCTTTCTGCGTGAAGAGTCTTCCCCGAAAGAATTCAATCGAGCTTCTGTATGGCATCCTGGTATGATCACCCGCAGTACTTTGACATGGTGTTTCGAGATGAAACGGCGTCCGAAGTAAAATTCTTTGAACAGGCCTTTTCCCGGTTCGCAGACGGTGCGGTGCGGCGCCTTCTGGAACCCGGGTGTGGTAGTGGACGCCTCGTTGCCGGTATGGCTGCCAAGGGGTATGAGTTGACAGGTGTGGATCTCAGTCAACCCATGCTCGATTATCTCAAACGCCGATTGCAACGGCGTGGTTTGAACGCGGAACTCAGTTGTGGCGACATGACGTGCATGTCTTTCGCTGAAAAATTTGATGCGGCGTTCTGTACCTTCAACACCTTTCGTCATCTCACCGACGAAGCAAGTGCTGAGAAGCATCTGAGAAACGTTGCCGATCATCTGCGAAAAGGTGGTCTATACATTCTTGGATTCCATTTGATCCCCATGGATGCGGATCCAGAATGCACTGAACGATGGACAGCCCGGCATGGAGGGACCACGGTGCATGTCACTCTCAAAGTGATCGATTTTGATCGCAAAAAACGCCGGGAAATGTTGCGTGTGTCCGTAAAAGCGGAAAAAAGGTCGGGCAGGGTTGAACGCATCCGTAGCGAGTTTCCGCTACGAATTTACACTCCGGCGCAGGCAAGGAAACTGCTCAATAAAGTATCCGATGTGTATCAGATCGCCGGGATTCATGACTTCGATTATGATATCGACGAAGAACGTGAGTTTGATAATGATCTGACAGATGCTTTGTTTGTGCTCAAGCGAAAATGAGCGGGATCGTTATTCTTGTTTACAGTGACACTGGTGAATGGCAGCCGCTGGTTCACGTCTCGTGAATCGCTACCGGTAAACTGGATCAGATGACGGGAACTTGCGTTGTCAAAGGCTCGGTTGTTCGTGATCGGGATTCATCTTTTAGAAAAGATCAGGAGTCAAGTTGTGGGCAGACAAGTTCAGGCTTTTGTAACGCTAGTGGCCGTTTTTGTTTTGATGACAGTTTGGGGCCCGGGTTTTGGGACATTGTCATCGAATGCATGGGCCGATCCGCAAACAGTTGCTGAGGAGCAAACCCGAAAACCAAACATCATTGTGGTGTTGGTGGATGACATGGGTTTTTCAGACATTGGTTGCTATGGAAGCGAAATTGAGACGCCGCATCTGGATCAGCTTGCAGCAGAGGGTCTGCGGTTCACTCAGTTCTACAACTCGGGAAGGTGTTGTCCGACTCGTGCCAGTTTGATGACTGGTTTGCAGCCGCACCAGGTTGGCATCGGTCACATGACTGAACCTCCCGAGGAATCACTGGGTTTCGAAGGGCCATATCAAGGCTATCTCAATGACCAGTGTACAACGCTTGCAGAAGTGCTTCAGTCTGCTGGCTATCACACACTGATGACTGGCAAATGGCATTTGGGGTTGCAGCGAAAGGAGTGCTGGCCGCTGCAACGTGGTTTCGATCGTTTTTATGGCGGACTTTCCGGGGCCTTCAATTATTTCAAGCCCGGTGGTGGTCGGGGGATGTCTCGGGGGAATGAGAAGGTTGAAACCGCCGATGGATTTTACGCAACCGATGCGTTCACCGACGTTGCATGTGAATTCATCTCTGATGCCTGCGATTCTGATCAGCAGCCGTTTTTCCTTTATCTCGCTTACAACGCCCCGCACTGGCCGCTCAATGCCAAGCTCAAGGATTTCCAGAAATACAAGGGCAAGTACAAGGGAGGCTGGGATGAATTGATGTCAAAACGACTTGCCAAACAGATCGAAATAGGAATGTTTGCCGACGATATTGCTGCGGCGCCTCATGAGGGGCCCGTGTGGGATGGGTTGGATCCGAAAAAACGTGATGACCTTGATTCGATCATGGCGGCCTATGCTGGATGCATTGATTCCATTGATCAGAACATCGGCAAACTGTGTCGTCACCTGCGTTCGATCGGGCAGTACGACAACACGCTGATCCTTTTCCTTTCCGACAACGGTGCGTGTCAGGAAGGTGGTATTCTGGGGCAGGGCTCAGAGGAGATGGTCAAAAATCCTCCGCTCGAGACTGTTGCAGGAGTGCGACTGGGACAAGCGTGGGCAAATGCCTGTAACACGCCTTTTCGACTCTACAAGCACTTCGTTCACGAAGGTGGTGCATGCACGCCAATGATCGCCTCCTGGCCAGCCGGGATGCGGGATGTGACTCGGGGGGGATTCATCCGGCACCCAGCTTACCTGCCAGACATCATGGCGACGTGTCTGGAAATCTCGGGTGCTGAGTATCCTCAGAACTTACCGCCGTGCGTTGGGAAATCCATGTTGGCGACGCTGACCGGTAGCAAGAAAACGATCCACTCTGAGCCCATCTATTGGGAGCATGAGGGAAATGCAGCGATGCGTTGGGGCGATTGGAAGCTTGTACGGGAATACCGGAAACCCTGGGAACTGTACGACATCGCGAATGACCGGACCGAGTTGATTGATCTGAGTGGAGTCAAAGAAACCAAGCGAAATCAGATGGTTACCATGTGGGAATCATGGGCCACTGAAAATAAAGTGGCATTTCCCGAACGCTTCAACATGTACGAGTTTCTACGCAAGAAACGGAACGCAGAAAAAAAGAAACAAACGCAGAAGTAACCAGATAAATCAGAGTGTCTGGTTCAATGAGCAAAGGCATGCCATGTGGTTGCACTTGACCAACTTCTGCAGCTTTCGCAGCAGTTGCGTGACGTTACCGATTCGTCATTGCAGGGTGTGGCTCAGCAGAAAACCAGAAAGTCGAACACTGCATTTGTTTATCAGCCCCCCGTGCCCATCAGCCCCGTGATCATCATGGTCCATCAATCTGGCCCGTGATCATCTCGTCCGTGATCATCGGGCAGGAAGCAGGCAGTTCGGGGATCAGTTTTCTGGTTCGCAGTAATCACTCATGGGAGGACAGCTGCAGACCAGGTTTCGGTCACCGTAGGTATTGTCAATTCGTCCCACGGCCGGCCAGAACTTTGACTGTCGAAGCCAGGGGGTTGGCCATGCTGCCTGCGAGCGGGGGTAGGAATGGGGCCATTCGTCGCTGCCGATTTTCTGCATGGTGTGCGGTGCGTTTCGCAGAGGGTTGTCATCCCGATCCATGTCGCCATTTTCGATTGCCCGTATTTCCTCGCGGATCGAAAGCATGGCATCACAAAAACGGTCAAGCTCGACTTTTGACTCACTCTCGGTTGGTTCGATCATCAGGGTTCCGGGAACTGGCCATGACATAGTCGGGCCATGAAAACCGTAGTCGATCAAACGTTTTGCGATATCGTCGATGCTGACGCCAGCGGATTTTTCGAAAGGTCGACAGTCCACAATGAACTCATGAGCGACGTAACCGTTGCTGTCGGTGTACAGGATGTCGAACTCACCTTGAAGTCGTTTTGCCATGTAGTTGGCATTCAGGATGGCAACCTGCGTTGCTTTCTTGAGGCCCAACCCGCCCATCATGCCGATGTACACGTAACTGATGGTGAGGATGCTGGGACTGCCGTACGGTGCCGCGGAAACGGGACCGATTGCGAACTCGCCAGCAGTGTCAGGACGCTCCACCGGGTGCTCCGGCAGGAACGGTACCAATTGGGACGCCACGCCGATCGGGCCCATGCCCGGACCACCGCCGCCATGCGGTATGCAGAATGTTTTGTGGAGATTCAAGTGGCACACGTCGGCTCCGCAGTGCCCCGGGCTTGTCAGGCCAACTTGGGCATTCATATTGGCGCCGTCCATGTATACCTGACCGCCGTGTTCATGGATGATGTCGCAGACCTCTCGGATCGTTGACTCGAAGACGCCGTGTGTGGACGGGTAAGTGATCATGAGTGCCGACAGGTTTTCGGCGTGGCTGGAGGCTTTTTCACGCAGGTCGTCCATATCGATGTCGCCACGATCATTGCATTTGATCGCCACTACTTTCATTCCAGCCATGACGGCTGAGGCTGGGTTGGTACCGTGAGCCGATGTTGGAATCAGGCAGACATCGCGCGCATTCTCACGGCCTTCAGTACGCGCCATGTGTTCGTGATAAGCGCGGATGACAAGCAAACCGGCGTACTCACCCTGGGCACCTGCATTGGGTTGCAGACTGATCGCAGCAAACCCGGTGACTTCACAGAGCCATGATTCAAGTTCGCGGAAGATGTGCGTGTATCCACGCCACTGGGTGTCTGGTGCAAATGGATGGATGTTTGCAAATTCGGGCCATGTGACCGGGATCATTTCACTGGTTGCGTTCAGTTTCATGGTGCAGGATCCCAGCGGGATCATCGAGTGCGCCAGAGACAGATCGCGACCCATCAGACGGAAAATGTATCGGAGTAATTCCGTTTCGCTGTGATAAGAGTTGAATACTTCATGGGTCATGAAGGAGGTGGTGCGCTCAAACTGGTCGAGTTCGAGCATGCCCTCGTCTTTGGCTTCGTCAAGAAGTTGGTCAACGTCAAATCCTGTGAAGTGCCCAAAGTTGAAGGCAGCGAGCAGGTCGGCAATCAAGCTTCGATCCGCGGTTTCGTCGAAAGTCACACCCAGCGTCCCGTCTTCATACTCTCGGAGGTGGATTCAACGTTCGCGAGCCGCATCGGCTACCTCTCGTGCCGCATGGGTTCGTCCCTTGCCCAGCCGGATACGCAAGGTGTCAAACACCGGTCCTGCACTGAGCGTGTGATGTCCAAGGCGGGCAAGTCCACGGATGAGGGCACAGGTGAAAGCTTGCGTCCGTCTGGCGATCCGCTTTAATCCTTCGGGGCCATGATAGACACCGTAAAACGAGTTGATGATGGCCAACAACGCTTGCGCTGTGCAAATATTGCTCGTAGCTTTATCACGGCGAATATGCTGTTCGCGGGTCTGCATCGCCATTCGCAGAGCGGGGTTCCCGGCAGAGTCTTTGGAGACGCCGATGATCCGTCCAGGCAACTTGCGTGCGTGTCTCTGCTCGGTCGCGATAAACGCGGCATGAGGACCGCCAAGCCCCATTGGGACGCCAAAGCGTTGGGCGCTGCCCACGCATATGTCGGCTCCCCACTCCCCGGGTGGCTTCAGCAGGGTCAAGGAAAGTAGATCTGCCGCGACGACTGTCATGCACTTGTTCTGCTTGGCGGCTTCTGCAATGGACGAGTAATCATTCAGGGTCCCGTCTGTTGTCGGGTATTGAAGCAGGATCCCGCATAGCCCTCCATCGCCGTAGTCGAAGTCAATTTCACTGGTCGGCCCGATGATGAGGTCGATGCCCAATCCAGTTGCGCGTGTCTTCAGCAGGGCGAGTGTCTGGGGGTGACAGGTGTCGCTTGCGAAGAAGCCTTTTTTGCGATGGCCCGATACAGCACAGCACATGGTCATCGCCTCCGCCGCAGCGGTCGCTTCATCGAGCAGGCTGGCACCGGCCAAGGGAAGTGCAGTCAGATCGGCAATCATCGTCTGGAAATTGAGCAGAGCTTCGAGGCGGCCCTGCGCGATCTCTGCCTGATACGGTGTGTACTGCGTGTACCAGCCGGGGTTCTCGAGAACGTTTCGCAGAATCACGGGTGGTGTGATCGTGCCTGTGTACCCCATGCCGATGCATGACCGATAAACTTTGTTTTTCGCCGCAATGGTTGCCAAGCCACTGAGAAATTCGTGTTCGCCACGCGGTTCCGGGATATTCAGAGTGGTGTCAGCCTGAATGTCCGAGGGGATGGTGGCAGTGGTCAAGGCATCCAGGCTGCTGAAACCAAGGGTCTCGAGCATGCATTCGATATCATCGTCGCCGGGGCCGATATGCCTTCCAACAAATGCGTCCGCATGGTCAAGCAGACTTGCCGACTCGGTCGGTAACCCCGCGCTCGACAGGTGAGCGTGCTCAGTCTGTTCCGGTCTTGTTTTGGTTTCGGTTGGATTCGTCATTTCAAGGGCACTCAACTTTGGTTTGCTCAAACTGTGCGGGAAAGTAGCAATCGCTGGATCCAATCCGGCTTTTGTTGGGGGCTGGACTTGGCCGTCTGGTCAGGTCGGCCGGTATTTTTTCAAAAGAAAAGCCTGTACTTGGTCAAATGAGAAGCAATGGTCGTAAATCAGGGGCAGCAGGGACGCCATAGCAATGAAATATCCCTGACGGTCAGTCGGCCCTGATGTCAGGAAAACTGATGACAGGAAAACTGATGACAGGGAAAATTGCCTTTTTTCGGATTTGGCTTTCGCTGTCGGCACCTGTTGCAGCATCCTTTCCTCACATTCACCCCGGGTCTGGAACCGCAATACAGCGACGGTAACCACCCGAATCGGCTCAGGCATTCTCTCGAAGCTCCATGTTAGGTCAGAAAGGTGGACAAGTCATTGGGCTAAACGATGATTTTTATGCTTCGGCGGCGATCCGACCCCTGCTGTGCTGTGAAGGGCTAACGGTTGGGTCGACCCTTGGGAGAATGGGCTGGCGTCTGGGAGAAGAAGAGGTTCCACCGCAGAAGCTGAAACCTGCGGAAGAGCGCATTGGCTGCCCTCCGGCGCAATGGTAGCCGAATTGCCTTAACACGGCAAAAAACGTTGATGTGGACCGTGTATCAGGCTGGGGCTGGGGATTCATCCTGTAGAATGTTCACATGTCTTGATTGACCCGTCTCCCGTTACAGCCTCAGCAGAGAACCACCTCGCCGTGAAAACCTACCAGGCGAAGCTCGCGCGTGTCGTGTGCTTTGATCGCAACCCCGTGTCGCTGTTGCAATATTCGGCCATTGCATTTCTCACTCTTGGAAATTTGCTGACTGCGCATTCTCACGCGGATCAGCCCCAGGTGGATTTTGCACGCGACGTCTTGCCTGTGCTATCGAATAAGTGCTTCGTATGCCATGGTCCTGACCACCACGATGACACAGATCTGAAACTTGACTCTTTTGCAGCTGCGACATCTGATCGGGGCGGTTATCAAGCAATTGATCCAGAGACCCCCGAAGACAGTGAACTGTTGAAGCGCATCTTCTCCGAGGCTGATCCAATGCCGCCGCGTGATGCTGAGCGGCAGCTCACCGACCGGGAGCGGAGCGTTTTAAAAACGTGGGTAACACAGGGCGGGCAATACGCGACCCCCTGGGCAGTTGTGAAGCCCGAAAAGCGCGGTGCTTTTGAGCACGCCTCGGAGTCAATAGAGCAGCTGCTGGAAAAACGTCTCGCCGAAAAGCAGTTGACGTTTTCCCCTGACGCGTCGCCATCAACGTTGGCGCGTCGAGTTTCACTGGTTCTTACCGGGCTGCCACCCGCGCCGGAGGTCCGGGACGCTTTCCTTGCCGATCCAACGGATGCTGGTTACGAGGTTCTCGTTGATCAGTTGCTTGCGGATCCGAAATACGGCGAGCATCAAGCACGATACTGGCTCGACGCAGTGAGGTACGGAGACACTCATGGTCTGCACCTGGACAACCGACGGGGCATCTTTCCTTACCGTGATTGGGTGGTCAGGGCCATGAATCAGAATTTGCCCATCAACGATTTCTTTACCTGGCAGTTGGCGGGTGACTTACTCGATCAGCCAACGCTTGAACAGCAAGTTGCAACGGGATTCGTACGCATGAACCCGACCACTGGCGAGGGAGGGGCAATACCGGATGAATTTCAGATGAAGAACAATTTCGACCGCGTTGAAACCCTGGGTACCGTGTTTCTGGGCATGTCATTGACCTGTGCCAGATGCCATACCCATAAATATGATCCGATCCCTCAGGAAGAATATTATCGACTGCTTGCTTTCTTCAACAACACGGCGGAACCGTCGATGGATCGTAATGCATACGAATACGGTCCAACGGTGAAGGTTCCAAGGGACCATCAGGCATGGGAGCATTGGCAGAACCGGCAAGCTGAGGCGTCGGATTTGATCGGATCGCTGGATTTGAAAACGGATGAGCTTGAAGCGCTCATCAAATACGCTACGCCGCGAGTTGCCTGGAAAACAGAAAACTGGAAGGCGACCAAACCGTTGCCACTGACACGCGTTGATCTGCCTGCCCACGACGACTCGAATGCCGGATGGTCTGACTTGAAAGGGTTTCCTGGAAGTTTGAGCGGACGCGCTGCCAAAGGAAAATTACCGGACAAAAATCAGCATGTTTTTGTTGCGTTTGACGTTACCGTACCACAGAGCCAGACACTGATGCTGACCACGCACGCCCTCTCGGGGGTGCGCGTAACAGTGGATCGGGAGTCCGTCCCGGTTAATGAGAACAGCGACAACAAAAACCTGAGCGTTCCATTGCAGTTGGACGCCGGAAAACACAGGGTCGTTGTGGAGTTGCCCGGTGTGTCAGGTGACAGTGTGTCAGGTGACAGTGTCTCAGGGAATTCCGAGTTGATGATCCAATTGAAGCATCCCTGGGATGCTCTCGGCAAAAACCGGAACTGGAATGAGTGTGGGTTAGCCGAACGCTTGCAGATGCTTGCCAGCGAGGCGAATCCTCTGGAAAAGAAGCTTACCGGTAAGGCAAGGAGACTTGCCTTTCAACTTCTGGAGGATGAGTCGCAATTCACTACCACGTTGATTGCAAAGGAATTGACGACGCCGCGCAAGACATTTGTACTTCGACGGGGCGAATACAATCTACCAGTGGGTGATGCGGTAGAACCCGGAACTCTGGCTGTGATGGGATCCTTGCCGCAAGACCAACCCGCCAACCGGCTTGGTCTTGCGAACTGGTTGACCTCGCCAGAACATCCGCTTGTGGCAAGAGTATTCGTCAACCGCATCTGGCAACGAACATTCGGCCATGGTTTGGTGCGGACGCCTGAAGATTTTGGTTTGCAAGGTGAACAGCCCACGCATCCCGGGTTGCTCGATTGGTTGGCCGTTGATCTTCAGGACACCGGTTGGGATCTGAAAAAGATGCTTCGCGCGATGGTGATGACCAAGGCGTTTCGGCAGTCTTCTGCGTGGAGGTCGGATATTGATGATCCGGAGAATCGTCTATTTGCGAGAGCTTCCAGTTATCGACTTGATGCCGAAGTTCTTCGTGACATCGGTCTTTGGGCCAGTGGGTTACTGGATGAGCACATGGGCGGGGAAGGAGTGAAACCCTATCAGCCTGCAGGGATGTGGCTTGCTTTGGCTCACCCGGGTAGCAACACAAAAAACTATGTGGCTGATGTTGGCAATCGGCTGTATCGGCGGAGCTTGTACGTTTATTGGAAAAGAACGAGTCCTCATCCAATGATGACTCTTTTTGATGCTCCTGATCGTGAATCGAGCTGTGTGCGACGCTCCCGAACCAACACTCCCCTTCAATCGCTCGGAATGCTCAATGAAACGCAACGGATTGAGATGGGGAGGGCGTTGGCCACTTTGTTACTGGGGACGCCTGGGAACCGGAAAGATCGTATCAATCAACTTTTCCGGTTACTTGCGTGTCGCAATGCAAGTGTTCAGGAACAGGAGTCTTGCTCAAAGTTGTTGGATCATTTGAGCAAGCGGTACGGTGAAACGCCAGACGATGCTAAACGGTATTTGGCTGTTGGTAATGCAAGGGTGCCCAGCAAGGACTCTGTGATTGATTTGGCTGCCTGGGCACAATTGGCGACAACCGTGCTGGCAAGCGATGTTGCAATTCTGTTGTATTGATGAAGTGATCGCCAGATTCTGGTTGCCGTATTGCGTGTCGTGTGTTCCTTGCGTTTCCGTTTGATCAATTGAACAGGTTGTCACGCAGTGCCCTTTTGTCGATAAGGACGATGGTCAGTCGTTGTTCTATCACTTTCCTGTTTTGCATTGCTGGTTCATTGAGTTGCGCGAACTTGATGCTTTTCGTTCAGGTGTTGTTGAAAAAGAATTCCCTGGGTCGTTACCACCCCCGTCGTGGTTGTTTTACAATGTTGAACGCGCCCGCCGGGTTGTCTTTCGAATTTTGGACTGCAACCTGACAATTTGTGTCCTTTATCTGTTCGTTCGACGAACTGTTCTTCCCCAATCCTGGAAATTGCAGACTGCATCATGAGAAGGTTACTGAATGCCCGCGAGTTTGGCCTGTTTTGTTCATTGCTGGTGGTGGGTGGATTGGTCAATTTGAGGGCCGCTGAACCTTGGAGTCGATTTCATGGTGAGAATGGGCAGGGTGTTTCTGAAGACATGGTGATCCCTGTTTCATGGACCGATGCGGATTACACGTGGTCGATTGATCTTGGGTCGCGCGATGTTGGTTCGCCGGTGGTGTCTGGCGGGAACATTTATTATCTGTTGTCCTTCCCCGAAGAAAATCAGATTGGTGTTCAGTCGGTGGAACTTGATACCGGTGAATTACGTTGGACGCGCAAGTTCGTGCAACCGTCTCATCATTTGCATAAGCGTAATACTTTGGCGTCCAGCACTCCGTGTGTGGATGATGACTTTGTATTTGTAGCCTGGTCAGACCCGGAACATACGTTTTTGAAGTGTTTTGATCACGATGGCGCCCCGGTCTGGTCGCGGGATTTTGGGAAATGGCAATCCCAGCATGGTTTCGGTACTTCGCCAGTGGTGTACGGCGATTCCGTCCTGTTGTTCAATTCACAGCAGGCCGAACAGTTGAAGTCCGGGCAAACGGCTGGAGCAAGCCGGATGATCTGTGTGGATCGCAAGAGTGGAAAGACGAAATGGGAAACCGGTTTGGCGACCACAAGATCGTGTTACGGCGTTCCAGCGCTGTATCAGGGAAAAGGGCGACCGCAATTGATTGATGCCAACACCGGAAATGGAATGTTTGCGCTTGATCCCGTGAGTGGTGAAATGCTGTGGAGTCTTGATGTTTTTGAGATGCGTTGTTGCAGTACTCCACTGATCATCGGAGATCTCGCAATTGCCTCGAGTGGAAGTGGTGGCGGAGGGAACCATCTTGTGGCTGTCCGGATACCGGCATCAAGCGGTGAAAAACCGGAGCAGGTCTACCGCCTCGATCGCGGTGCGCCCTATGTGCCAACTCCCGTGGTGAAGGGAAACCGCTTGTTCCTCATTGATGACAAGGGCATTGCGAGTTGCGTCGCGGCTGACTCGGGAGATGTCATCTGGTCAAAACGTGTCGGAGGAAATTACAGTGCCTCGCCGGTGCTGGTAGGAAACCGGTTGTTGTTGATCAGTCTTGATGGGCAGGCAACGGTTCTCAGTGCAGCAGACGAATATCGACGGTTGGGGCAATTCTCACTGGGTGGCCCAGTCGGTGCGACACCTGCAGCCGTAGATGGATCACTCATTTTGCGAATCGGTGACCGATTGGTTTGCCTTCGTGGGACAAAATAGGCGATTTTGAGTTTGAAAAGGTTTCGGGGGGCCCGGTATCCTGTTGCGGTGCCTTGACGTAAGGGCCGCTTATTTGTGCTGATAGAAAAAGTGAAATGTGATGGGTAAGAATAAGAAAAGCGGGTTCAATCGAATCGGTAGGTACTTTCTTGCGGGTTTATTCGCGATTCTACCGTTGTTGATCACCGTGATTGCCATCACCTGGACGCTCGGGTTTCTGGGGCAACTGGTGGGACCTGATACGTTTCTCGGTAATCAGTTGAGCAAGATCGGGTTGAATTTTGTCCGCAACCCGGTGGTTGCTTACGTCATCGGTTGGGTAGGCATTTGCATTGGTACGCTTGTCCTCGGATTCCTTGTGGAATCCGGCATGCGCGGGTTGTTTTCGAAAGTAACGGCGGCAATTGCAAATCGCTTGCCCCTGGTGGGTAAGGTCTATGATACATCCAGGCAGCTTGTCGACATGCTTGATTCAGGTGGCGACGACAAGCTGAAAGGTATGGGGGTCGTTTATTGCACCTTTGGGGAAAAGGGTGGGGTCGGTGTCCTGGCGCTGTTGCCCACGCCCGAGCCGATTGCAATCAATGGTGAGAAGTTTTTCGCCGTTCGTGTTCCCCAATCCCCGGTGCGAATCGGTGGTGGGGTGG
>JAAXJB010000112.1:0-88503 GCA_012270065.1 Rubripirellula sp.
TGGCCAAAACAATCCGCGATGGCCAGCACAGTCGGATCTGGCGATCCGAGGGTCACTTCCGAGCGTGAAACTCGATATTCCCTCGGCAGGAAAATCGTGATTCAGCTCGTTGGGAAGCCGATCCGAAGCAAATCCGGGGAAATTCCCTGCCTCCTGTTTCCCGTTCAGCCGCGTGTTTTACCGTGAAAACATGCCATGGTCGCCAAGGTTTTTTCAGATTTCCCCGCAGGAAGGTGAAGATGTAACGGTTGTCAGGCCGATACGGGTTGTGACGGGGAATGGCTGCAACAGCCCATCCCATGGAACGCGAACCTCCCAGAACTCGCCTGGACACGAAGGCAACCCAGATGAACTGCAAAGCAATCAATCAACATGCCCTCCGAAGCATCTTCGTGACACTCGCGGTCGGAATGTGCCTCGTAGCTACCACTGGTTGCCAAGTCTCGCTCAACGGCCAGACACTGCCGAGTCCCTACTATCTACAGGACGACATCCAGTATTTCCCATCAGGGCCTGAATTCAAGTTGTCGCGTGAAGCGGCTGCTCTCCAGGCTGCTCGAGCTGAAGAAAAACTGAAGCGTCAGTAATGATCCTGCAACAGGTAATCCTGTAAACGGGCATCCGCCAATCAGGAACGCCCGTCGGTGGTGCTCGCAGATAGCCTGCGGGCTGATCGACACAGGGAAACTCTCAACTTCCCTCGTGGCAAGCAGCCAATGTCTGGTCCAGACCATCTGCCCGCGGTGTTGCGCGCCGCCGCATGAAATGCCCAAGAAGACTGTCGCGTCCATGCGGGCACAACTCTTCAGGGAGTCCAAATACGACAGAGACTCCCGCTGCGGTGTGATCATGTCGAGATGCCTGCATCAGCACAATCGATCACACCGACAGCAACAAACTCACCAACTGCCTGCCTGAAAAGGGAATGGCCTTGGTCAACCAGAATTGACGCACAATACCGAGGCTCCGGTCAAGCCGCTGCACCGTCAACTTCGAAAGCCCTATCAAGGGAGGGGACGTTTCTATTCGTCGCCAGCCCGCATGAACGCAGTGGCAACTGGTTCATAGTTGCAAAGTTCGTCTTCGTTGAAGTAAAGCTCCAATTCCCGCGTTGCGGATTCCTCACTGTCACTGGCGTGAACGAGATTCATCTGCCGGCTGCTGCTGTAATCTCCACGAATGGTGCCTGCTGAGGCCTTGAGACCGCTGGTTGCTCCCAGCATTTCTCGCACAACTGAAATGACATCAAGCCCATCAATCGCCATGGCAACCACGGGTGCTGAAGTGATGAATTCTTCAAGGCTGGGATAAAACGGCTTCTCAACGTGCTCGGCATAATGCTGCCTCGACAATTCGGGCGTCACCCGAATCATCTTCATGGCCACGATGTTGAGGCCTTTGTCCTCAAAACGCTTGATGATCGTCCCCATCAGACGACGTTGTACACAATCCGGTTTCAGCAATACCAAGGTCCGTTGCATCACAATTCAACTCCGTTTGCCCGCAACATTCATGCGAGCCGTGGTTCAGGGGGCCGGAATCTGAAAGGTATTTCTGCGATTGCTGCATCGGAACACTGCCGCCGGCTTTCTCGGCAGGTTCACCCTGTCATTGAGCTTCATACCGCCCAACACTGGCGTGTTATCTTGCCAATGAGCCACCTGATTGCCAATGGCATTTGTCAAAGATCAGTGAATCAATCTGATTTATTCTGCTTCCCAGCCTCTTTCGTGCGTTACCAAAACCAGATGTTTGCCAGGCTCGAGCGATAACTGCTCGCGAGCCGGAACCTTGGCGGATCAAGTCAGGGGAGACTGAAAGAATCATTTCTCCGAAAACGACTGACAAGCAACGGCAACGCACTGCAAATAAATCGAGGATACGTCCGGCGCGAAACTGCCAGCAGGAACGGCACGCTGACGAGTTCACGTTCACGCTTTCACACGCCGGCCAGCCCCTTCATCCCCGTCTCAACAGATACAGACAAACCAGGAGTCTTCTGAAATGAGTAACAGCGACCCATTCGACCACCTCAGTGGTTTTGATCACCGTTGCATGTCTGGCTGACGAATCACATTGTCGATGGGATGCATCCGACGGTTCGCGACCTCAATCATCGGCTTGCTATTTTCCCTTTGAACTTGGCGACTGGTCCCCGGCAGGCGGTGCACTTCACTGCCAGTTTCAATCACCCGAGCAGGCAGGGCATCCCTATCCGAACGAACCGGATTTGAAGCCCGGTGTTCAATCTCGCTCATCGTGCTGTAATTCTTTGGCGTGCTCACTGTGCCATCGCCGGGATGAGTGATTGGATTCTGCGAAACCTGATTTGCACGACGTTCAACATGCAGCAGTGCGGGCTTGTTGGCGGGATTCAATCCGGAGAGTCGTTTAGCCCGTCGAGGTGCTACCAGCGTGGGATAAACCCGGGTCAACAACGATTCATTTGACTGGTTTTGCGGAGACGACTGTTGCTGACGGCCCCCTTCATAAGGGTGAACAGGCGAAATGCCACCTGGAGTGGAAGTGGCGCTGAATCGCCGGAACACCGGTTCGTCCGCCTCCGACGGATTGGCTGGATTTTTTTGGCGAATCGATTCACCCGCGTTGGCATCTGACAACGCTCCTCTCCACTGGGCACGCGGCTGACCGCTCTTTTTCCCCAATGGTAAATACTGAACATCGCTCGGAGAAAACTCTTCGGTGCTGTCACAGTATCCTTGGCTGCATTCTTCGCAACCACGAGGGCCACACCCCGATCGGCAGTCAGCATCGCAAGCGTTGTCACAGCCTGCATCGAAGTAATCATAAACCGTCGCGCAAGCATCCTGTTGAGCACATGCACTCGCTCGCTGTTTTGCACACTTACGCTGGTATGCCGCGTGCGAACTCGGTGGCAAATCATCCACGCAATGACCGCTGCTGTTTTTACAGGCGTGGTAACCGTCACCCCAACCTAAACCAATGATTCGCCCCGCCTGATCAAACGCCTCTTCAACAGCACTGCCAGCATCGGTTGCCGCAGTGGCATCGCGCTCAGAACAGAAGACGAACAAGATCACTGTGGTCAACAGACTGACACCGGTTGTTGTTCCAAGATGCAATCGCATGACAAAACTCATTTCTTCCGTGAAAGAGATTGGCTTACATGTACAGGTGACAAGCAACGAGATGTGCTTGTCGACGAGGGCTGCCCCCACCTGGAACAACACTGTCACGCCAGCATCCTCCGAAGAGCCAGAATTCTCTGAAGAGCCAGCGTCCTCCGAAGCCTGGGGAGCCCCCTTTGGTGGATCGGCTTTCTTTTTGGCAGGCTCTCACCGACGGGGGTCAAGAAGGAGCGATTATGCGGCTTGACCGTGGGATGGATACGATCTTAACGATCCTGCAGGTCCCGCACGTTTCTGCAATGGCTCCGTTACCGATCGCAAGTGACGATCCAGCTGATTCGCGTGCTGACGCATGGATCGTCATCAGAGAAGTGAAGAGCCAATGATCAACCGCCGTTTTTCAGAAAATTACCTGACAGGAAGGCTTTGGGTTTGCCAAAAGTGGCAAGCCCCCCAACAAGCCGGGCTTGATCGAGGGACAGGGGCCACAGCGGTGCTGGCCCTCAAAAGTGCTTTGCCCGACCGGAATGCTGAATTGGCAAATTTCGCCGCCAGCCGCAGCACAGGCTCTCCACGCTGAACAACGGGCAAATGCTTTTTTTGTCTCAAATCGACGAATGCCCAACCAAATCCATGTGTTTTTTTGCAAGATGGCCCGAAAGTGGAGGGAATTTTGGTGTGCTTGTCTACGCTTGCGCTGGTCAAATTGCCATAATGGGGCAAAACCAATCATACGCGCGAGAGTTTCAAAATGCTGTACCGCCCTACCAGATCTTTTTCGCTCGCCAGCCTGTCCTTGGCGTCCTTTGTGTTTGTCGCCTGCTGGGCTCCCGTAACGAGGGCTCAAGAAGCCAAAAGCCCACAGAAAGATGCTCAGGAAGCCAATGACGCAGGAGCACCAGAGAAAGACCCCAATCCGGGGCAGAGTGATCTCGATGAGGCAACCGTTGCCCGCATTGACGCTCAGTCGGAAAAGGAAATGGAAACGGTCGCAGCCCTGCTCGAATCCGCACTGAAAAAAGGCCTCGACGAGGAGAACTCATCGTTTGCAAAGCAAATGCTGGGGTCTGTCCTCCTTCAGCAAAGTCAACGTTACGCTGCCGCGATGATGCAAGCACGTGGAAGACAGCAGGTCGAACTGCGGGACAAGGCACTGGCCGCGCTGGAAGAAGCGGTTTCCAATGATCCCACTCTCGTCGAAGCTTACCTGATGCTTGCTCGCCTGAACCTGTTGCCAGGCGGAAACAGAGAGGCAGTTGCTGAAGCAACCAGCAAAGCCATTGAGTTACTGAAAGATGACCCGGTGGAGCAAAGCGCGGCACTTGTGTTACGTGCTCTGACCCAGCAGGATAACGACAAGAAGATGGCCGACCTCAATGCGGCAGCCGAGGCCGACCCGAACAACATCGAGGCCTTTCAGGCGCGTGCAGCCCTGTTGCTTCAAT
Source organism: Rubripirellula sp. (assembly GCA_012270065.1). GTDB lineage: Bacteria > Planctomycetota > Planctomycetia > Pirellulales > Pirellulaceae > Rubripirellula. The sequence goes on from JAAXJB010000112.1 coordinate 4,556, forward strand.
TGAACGATGTCGAGAGTGCGATCGCGGACCTTGAGAAAGTCCTGCTGAAGGATCCAACAAATCAGGCTGTGGCCGGCGCGGCAGTCCAGAAACTTGTTGATCTCAACCGCGTCGACGAAGCGATGGGATTGATCACAAAAATGTTGGCCGCAAAGCCGAGCGAAGGCATGTACCGCATGCGGGCAATTCTCTATCGCTCGGAGCAGAAATTTGACGAAGCACTCTCAGACCTGAACAAGGCGATCGCGATACAGCCCAAGGATCCAATGACCCTGCTGCAGCGTGCTGAATTAGCCCTGGACCGGGATGATGTAAAATCCGCCAAAGCCGATTTTCGAGCCGCGCTTCAAGCGGCACCGCAGATCATCAACGCTGAAGCGACCATCGCTCTTCGATCCCGTATCGCTCTTCAGGAAAATCGCCTCGCTGACGCCATCAACGATGCGCAACTTCTGCTCGACAATCGACCAGGAGACATGTTCCGTCGCCTGCGACTCGCCACCCTTTATTCTCTGGACAAACGTCCAAGAAAAGCGATCGACATCTATACAACAGTGCTGCAAGAAGACCCCAAGAATGCCGCCGTACTGAGGTCACGTGGCGATGCATTGTTGAGTGTGGGGGACCACTCTGCGGCAATCGATGACTACGAAAAAGCCATCAAGGAACTCGGGGAGACGGATGCTGATGCCGATCCGCGAACCAGAGCCGAAGCTGCAGGCATCAACAACAATCTGGCTTGGGTTTTGGCGACCTCGCCCAATGAGTCGGTGCGGGACGGCAAAAAAGCACAGAAATATGCTGAGCAGGCCGCGAAACTGTCTGATTACACCGAAGCTCACATCCTCAGCACGCTTGCTGCCGCCTATGCCGAAAACGGTAAATTCGAAGACGCGGTGAAGTGGAGTAAGAAGGCTGTCGAACTCGGACAAAAAGAGGATCACGAACAGATCGAGCAACTGGAAGCTGAACTGAAAAGCTATGAAGAGAAAAAACCATGGCGAGAAAAGCAGGAAACAGAAGAAAACGCCGTTCCCATTCTGTCAGCTGAAGACCTGATCGATACCTGATAAAAGCTTTCTCAGCGTCTTTTGGTGACCGGCTGAAGAACAGAATCGAATCGCAGGTGCCCCAGGGCACTGGACCGTTCCGCAAAAAGTGGATTTCAGCCGGGCATGGGCATGATCCATCAGAAGATCAACGCAGGCAATGCCCAGTCCAAGCGTCATTGCCAGTCCCATCGGGCTGACTTGGTGGGTCAGTAACTAGTCCCGCGGATTTTTCCGTGCTATCCAGTATCCTGCCCTCAAAGCTTTTTTGAGGTGGTTCAGCCGTATGGGACTGGGAGATTTCACGGAACCGGACAGAATCGGTGATTGAGGGCCTCGCGAAAATCCTCAACTCTGCTATCCTCCGTGGCGTGGTGTTTGAATTCTTTTTCCCATGCCCCGTGAATTCTGAATCGACATGCGTCCCGCGAAGCTTGCTCTCGAAGATGGTTCAATCTTTCCCGGTTTTTCCTTTGGTGCTGATGGGGAGGTGACTGGTGAAGTTGTCTTCAACACGGCGATGACCGGCTACCAGGAAATCCTGACAGACCCAAGTTACCGGGGTCAGATCGTCACGATGACCTACCCCGAAATCGGCAATTACGGTGTCAATTCCGTTGACATTGAAAATGCAAAACCATCGCTCTCTGGCTTCATTGTTCGTGAAGAAAGCAGGATTTTCAGCAATTACCGTGCTGAGGGTGACTTGGGAGATTATCTCAAGCAACACAACCTGCCAGGTCTGGCTGGAATCGATACCCGGGCGTTGGTGCGGCGAATTCGGACCGCTGGTGCCATGCGGGGGATCATTTCCACGGTAGATCTGGATGATGCCAGCCTTGTCAGCAAGGCAAAAGCATGTCCCGGACTGGTGGGACGTGACTTGGTTCAAGAAGTCATGTCGAAGGAAATCATCAGTTGGGAAGAAAAACTCGACGACTGGACCGCTGCCGAGATCAACGCTTCCGAAACCGGGAGCACGACTGGGAAACACATCGTCTGCGTTGACTTTGGCATGAAGTGGAACATACCCCGTCACTTCGCGTCACGTGGTAATCGCGTGACCATCGTTCCAGGAACAACCACTGCCGATGAGATTCTGGGACTGGAAGCCGATGGGATCTTTCTTTCCAATGGCCCCGGTGACCCCGAGCCGCTCACCTATGCTCATGAAACGATTGCTGGACTGCTTGGTCGCACACCCATTTTTGGCATCTGCCTGGGACACCAACTATTGTCACTTGCCTGTGGAGCCAAAACGTTCAAGCTGAAGTTCGGCCATCGCGGAGTCAATCAACCGGTACTCGATCTTGAAACAGGCAAGGTTGAAATAACCACGCAGAATCACGGTTTCGCCGTGGAAGAAGATTCCCTGCCTGACTGCTTGCAGATCACCCATCGCAACCTGAATGATGACACGGTCGCTGGCGTTCGCCACCGTGAACATGATGCCTTCGGTGTGCAGTATCATCCCGAAGCGGCATCCGGGCCTCACGACAGCCACTATCTGTTTGCACGTTTTCAGGATCAGCTTTCCGCCGTTGCCGGTTGAGCAGCGTTGCCGGTTGCTCGGACCTGCAGACTGATCAGTTCAGCCGACTGATCAGCGTTGCCGACTAACCCAGGGATTCTGGGTATCGCTGATTTTCACTTGTGCATCCACGAACTTCACGATGGCGGGAATCACCGCCGGGATATCATTCACCAGCGAAGCGTTGGCAAGTGGAGTCTTGTATCGCTTGTATTCGAATCCCTTGACTTCCGCTCCACGCTGAAGCTTCTTCTTGGATGCTTCAATTCGCTTCGCGACACGCTCTGCATCATCGGCGCTGGCACTGCCAACGCCTGACACGACCATGATTGGCAACTGCAGCAAAACGGAGCGTCCCGAAAGCACAGGATCGATGGCGACACCTTTGACCTGTTTGGCTGGCGAGATGAGCACCAGGGCTTTCACATCACGGCCCTGTTTGATGCTACCAACGGTAGGAAAGCTCCAATCACGTGCCGCCCAATGGGAAGCCATGACGCAGCCCTCGCCGACACCAATGACCACCAACGCATTGAGATTCAGTTTTTCCTGATCGTTCTCACCTTTGAGAAACTTCTTGGCCTGTTCCAAGTCATATTTCGTGATGCTTTCGATGTCACGCCTGGACATTTTCAACGTGTCCATCTCGGTCTTTGCGCCTTTGCTGTTGAGTTGCACACGACTGCTGCCATGCCCTCGATAGTCCAATGCCAGTACAGCGCAACCTGCCTCACGCAACGCGAAAACAAGTTTTTTGTAGGGGCTGGACTGTCCTCTCCATTCATGCACGAGCAGAACTGTCTTGGCATCCTTTCCCTTGTTCGATGGAAAGTAGGCAGCACTCAGCTTCATGCCGTCTTTTGTTACCAGTTCAACAGCGCGAGGCTTCTCTGCTTCGTCCTTACCGGCTTTGTCATCCTGTGCTGAGGCAACACCTGGAAAACACAGGGCAGTGAAACAAAGAAAAACGCCCAGCAGGCATCGGCTGAACGGACAAGACGTCATGTAGGTGGTGGCTGCACAGATTCGCATCCGACTTCCCTTCCCGGAGAGTAGCAAGTACGTGGCGAACGCTGATTCATCCGCCTTTTTCAAGAGTAGACGCGTGGCATGCGTTGGTCAAATTAACCCTGTCGCAAGCTGCGTTTCTCGTACGTTTCCACTATACTACACCGGAATCCATTCCCTATCTGCATTACCACTGGAAGGTGCCTCGTGTCGGTACGCCCGCCCTTAATTCTCGTCACATTCCTAACGACCCTTGCAACCGCAATCCCTCAAAATCTGCAAGCGCAACGAAACCTGACCGATATTCCCAAACCGGACACTCAAGCAGAACTTGAAGCCATGCAGGTAGACGAAGCTGCTTCGCTCAACCTGTTCGCATCAGACCCCGACATCAGCAAACCGATCCAGATGAACTTTGATTCTACGGGCGGCCTGTGGGTTGCAAGTAGCGAGGTTTACCCACAGATCAAACCAGGGGAAGTCGCCAACGACAAAATCATTGTTTTGCGTGACACCAATGGAGATGGGATCGCCGACAAACGCACGGTGTTTGCTGATGGACTTCTGATTCCCACGGGCGTTGCACCAGACAGTCCCAACTCGGCATACGTGGTCGACAGTACCCGCCTGCTTTACCTTCAGGACACGGACGGCGATGGCAAAGCTGATCAACAACGTGTTGTTCTGAGTGGGTTTGGAACAGAAGACACCCACCATCTTGTACACACTTTACGATTCGGTCCCGATGGTTGCCTCTATTTCAATCAATCCATTTACATTCATAGCCACGTGATCACACCCTATGGCACACGGCATCTTGATGGAGGCGGCATCTGGCGGTATCGCCCCACGACCGGACAACTGGAAGTATTCAGCAAAGGACTGGTCAATCCATGGGGTCATGTTTTTGATGAAAGGGGCGAGTCTTACGCAACCGATGGAGCTGGGTCAGGCGGGCTCAACTATATCTTCCCTGACTCGGTATTTGTTACCTCACCGGGCGCACAAAGATGGCTCAAAGGGCTCAACCCGGGCAGCCCAAAGCACTGCGGACTTGCCGTGCTTTCCGGCACGCATGTTCCTCCGGAATGGGTCGGTGACTTTGTGACCAATGACTTCCGCAGCCATCGCGTCTGCCGCTTCACAACGCAACCCAACGGAAGCAGTTACATCAGTCGCCAGCAACCTGAGATTGTCACCACTCAACGGGTATCTTTCCGTCCCATCGATGCTGCGATGGGGCCGGATGGAGCACTTTACATTGCCGACTGGTACAACCCGATCATCCAGCATGGCGAAGTAGACTTCCGTGATGAGCGACGCGACCGGACCCATGGGAGAATCTGGCGAGTCTCGTTCCCGGGACGTGACGCCGACCCTTGGCCCGACTTTGCAACAGCAACGGTGGGTGACCTGCTTTCGCTTCTGCGTGACCCGGCACTGCCAGTCCGGCAATTCGCTCGCGAAGAACTTTGGAAACGTGGAGCTGAAAAACCGGCAGAAGTACTTGCGGCTTACCGGAAGTGGACAGCAGAAAATCCGGCAGACCGCGCGCTCGAACTGTTCTGGTTCCATGAAGTCCTTGGAAAAACCGTTGGCGATGATTTACTCGTGATGTTCGATGATGCAGATCCTGCTTCCTGGAGAACCATGCTTCGCAGTGTGTGGCGAAGTCGCCTGAATGCATCGCCCGAAAAACCAATTTCCGGGATGTCAGCCGGCTTGAGCAGTCTGCTGGAGCGAATCCTCACAGAACGTGACGATCCACGTGTCCTTCTGGAGGCTGTCGTTTGCGCGGGGCAACTCGACGCAAGCCAGAGCCCGCAAGCACTCGACACCGTTCTGCTCGCCTCGGATCAGATGAACGACCCCTGCCTCAACTTTGCGACCTGGCAGTCGCTGAGAAGTCTCGATGCGACGTACCCTGAACAATCGATCCTCGCAGCACGCACCGACTGGTCTGATGACTGGGGAGCACTTGCCTCTGCAATCACAGCCATCGCGAATCCGAAAGCAGCTGAGATTGCGGTGAAAGCGATCGAAAATCCCGCAACGGATGACCAACTGCTCAACCAGCTGATCGCTGCTGTGGCTGTTGCTGGCGATGCAAACCAGCTTGGGCGAACATTTCGCGCGTTGGTCAAACAGAATCCCGCTGGCATCACGATGGCGCGTGTCAAACCACTGCTTGACCGGACCCAACGTGATCGCACCATTCCAACCAACATCGGGTCCGCGCTGGTCAACCTGTTTGACCTGAAGACAAACGATCCTCAGGGCCAACGGCTGCAAGTCGTGGCCAGAATCGCCAACACATGGAAAGTCAATGAACTGGAACCCGCACTCCTGAAAGCTCTTGCAAACAGTGAAGGCCAAACGCAACAGAGAATCATTGAAACACTGGCTGCCTATGATACGCAGGAGGTAAGAAAAGCTCTTGCCCAGCTTGCAAAGTCACCAGATGCAGGGAAACGCATCGCGGCAATCCGGGCCATTGCTGCCAGGCGGCCACGCGCAGCAATCCCGATGATTCTTGAACTGCTGCAGGGCAGCGATACGAGCGATGCTGCGGCAGCAATGATCGTCAACATGCTCAACCGGAAGGACTTGCCCCCCGTTCTGACACAAGCCATTCAGAAATCACAGCTCCCAACCGATATCGCCCGTCGTCTGCTGAGAGACATTCGTGTCTCTGGTGGCCAGGCAGAACTCGAAAAAGCAATTCGCGCAGCTGGTCAACTGGAGCAGGCCAAATGGAAACTGACATCTGAACTACGGAACCGGTTGATAGCGGACATGAAAGACAAAGGCTCGGCCGCCCGGGGTGAACAGATCTACCGCCGCCAGTCGCTTCAATGCATCAACTGCCATGCCATCGGAAATGCGGGCGGGCTGGTTGGCCCCAACCTGATCAGCGTCGGAGGCAGTTCGCAGCCTGACTACCTGGTGGAAGCCCTGCTTGACCCAAGCGCCAAGTTGAAGGAAGGGTTCACGACGACGACCGTCTTGACGGATGAGGGCGAAATCATCAACGGAATTTCACTCGGCAAAAATGATGACGGCCTCCGCTTGCGTCTGTCCGACGGCAAGGAAGTCCAGATTGCCAACGAAGCCATTGAACAGACCAAACCAGGCAAATCACTCATGCCGGAAGGACTGCTCGACTCCCTGCCTCAACAGGAACTGGTCGACTTGCTGACTTTCATGTCTGCTTTGGGACGAGATCCAGACTACACCGTATCCACCGAACCAATCGTGCGGTCTCTGGAAACCCTGAACTACACCAATGCAGCCAATTCACGCCTCAATCGCACCAGCATGGACACTGCTGCGAGCAAGGATCCAAACATGACGTGGCGACCACAAACCGCCAAGGTCGACGGCACGATTCCGCTGACTGAACTCGATCAGTTCAAACAGCACCGCACCACACCGCACACGTCATACATCCGATTCGGAATCACGATGCCCCGTGAGGGAGTTGCGAGAATTCAGGTGCCTGCCAGCGGCATCAACGCCTGGGTCGACGGCAAACCAACGCCAACAACGGGACTTGGCACGCTGCCACTGCAAGCCGGACAGCATGTTGTCGTCCTGGCGATCAATCGCCAGACCCTGGATCAACCATTCAAGGTCAAGGTTGATGGCGATGCCATCATCACCGAATGATCGCTGAACCGGATTCATCATGCAGCTGGCTGGTTTTCAATAATCCGGCGTGAATCATTTCGTGAAAGCGGTGATGCATGCCGGCTTCCCGACCAATTTCAGACCTGCTGTCCGGCACACCAAAGCATGTCGGAAGCGAACGCCATTCTGCTACCAGTGGTTTGCGAGGAAGGCGACTGGCAGCCGTCAAGCAACGTGCGTCCACGGCTAAATCGCTCAGCAAGACGAATGTGCATATGCCTTCGCCACTTCATCAGCGATGATGCGGAAACCATCACGCACGACTTCATCAGGCATCGTAAAGCTGACACGCAGGCACTCATCACGATGCCGCCAATCGGGGTCATCAACGCCAAAAAAGAAGAAACTTCCCGGCACGACCAGCACGCCCCGTGATTTCAAACGCTCATAAAGTTCGCGGGACGTGATCGGCAGATGTTCGAACCACATCCACAGAAAGAACGCCCCCTCGCTACGGTGCACCCGATATGGCAGACGCGCATCAAAGAACTCTTCAACATAAGCAAGTGCCTTCTTCGACTTGGCCTGATAGAACGGCTGGACAACTTCATCGCTGAGTTTCAGGATCTCACCACTTTCGATCAATGGCTTGGCAATCGCTTGTCCGATATTAGGGTTTGCAAGCCCGACGATCGAAGTCATGGAACTGAGTGCCTGGATGATCTCTTGCCGGGCAATGACAATGCCGGTTCGCGTACCTGGCAATCCGATTTTCGAAAGACTGAGCGTGAGGATAATCCCCTCATTCCAGACGGGCGTTGCATCGGTAAAGATCGCGTTGGGAAATGGTGCCCCGTAGGCGTTGTCGATCATCAACGGCACTGAAAGGTCACTCGCAAGAGCCTCCAGACGTGTTATTTCATCGTCCGTCAGCACATTGCCGGTTGGATTCGTTGGGCGTGAGACGCAGACGGCTGCGATGTCTTCGTTCACACTCAGATCATCGAAATCAACGTGATACTTGAATTCATGATCCCCAATCAGCTCCATGCCCGGTTTGACGCCCGTAAAAATCTCGCTTCCAAGTGACTGGTTAGCGTAACCGATGTACTCCGGCACCAATGGCAACAGGATCTTCTTTTGCCGTTCATCATGGAATCGTCCAGCAAGAGCATTGAAAAGAAAAAAGAAAGCAGTCTGCCCTCCCATGGTGACGCCAACGTTCTCCGCCTCCAACGGCCAGCCAAACCGTTCGCGAAACAGACCTGCGACAGCTTTTCGAAACGACAGATTTCCTGCCGGTGGCTCGTAGTTGCCAAGCATATGCTCGAGCTCGCCCTGACCGGCGACCAGCTCACTCATCCGCTGACGCCATCGCTGATCCATGACCGGAATACGCGCAGGCTGACCTCCACCAAGCATCCGGATCTCATCCCCACCCGATGCCAAAGCGTGGCCGAGATCATCCATCAACTCGCCAATGCCACTGCCACCGCAAAGATGCTTTCCAAATTCTGATAATTCCCAAGTCATCAATTGACCTCTGACAAAGCAGACTCGATTCCCAAGTTATCAAACTAGCCTAGGCACTTCGCCTCACGATGGAAGCCCAGCAACCATTTCCCTGTTGTTTCCGACTCTTCTGGATCTTGATCATTCCAACCGACAACCCGACTCTCATTCCGTACCCTGCCAGATCCAGGACGGAACATTCCGCCATGCACTTCAGAACTGCCATGCACGTCAGAGCAAACCGTGAAAACGCAACCCAAGATCTCTCAATCCCGATTGACATCGCGACGCCTGCGGAAACCACGAATCGCCCAAAACATTCCCCACAGTATAAAGACTGTTGAACATCCGACCCCGGCCCAAGAAGTTGCATCCTTGGCAAAGCCCAGATACGGAAAGCTACCAATTCCCGCCGGCATCCCCCGGTGACGTAACCACATCCACCATGCCAGAACCATCAGAACGATCAGTGACACACAAATAAGAACGCTGACCACAGCAAGAAAGCTGATCAGCAGCGATCGCTTGCGTTGCGACTGGGCGGATCCACCATTTGCGGAAGCGGGATGATAGGGATTGTTTTTCAAAATTCGCACTCGGGAACGATTCGCTGAAACGGCGAGGCGTGATTCGCCCCTGTTATTGGCTCCCACCGCAGGCCGGGTTCGCTGACGGGCTGTTCACCAGCAGACTGCTCGCTGGAAGACGGCTCGCTGGCCGACCGTTCGCTGGCGGAACCGTAAAACGAAAAAGGCCGGACGCGCTTCGACTCGTCGCGCGTCCGGCCTCAAAGTCAATCCTGACTTTTCGCCTATCCGATTCGCAATGTGGACCCGAGTGCATCCTGCAACAGGTCATGATCTTCCGTGATCACGGGCTTCGGGGTCTGGTCGGTCACTTCCCGGTGGCATCCTGCCGATGGGTATCGCGCTTTTCCGTGCGCTGGGCTGCGACTTGACTTCCGAAACACTCACAACGATTCGGCTAGTGTCACATCCTTGTGATCCGACTCCCCTTAGCGGGATGGTCTATCAATTGAACAGCTCGCAAAGTTGGCTCGCTGAAAGAGTATGAAAAAAAACGCAACCACCTGGTTTACGTCCGCCAAAGACTGACTCTGGCTGTGATGGCGGTAACATAACATATTTGGTTATGCGACCAAACGCAGATCTTGATCAATTCGCTGACTTACTCCATCAACAAATTCTTCAAAGATTCGGATGTCCAAAGCGGAAGCAGCACCGCACTCGGGATGGAACTGTGTACCGACAGCAAACCAGTCCATCATTTCACTTTCAATTGCCTCGATGACTCCATCGGGACATTTTGCTGTGACACGGAAGCCAGGAGCAACTTCATCAATCGCCATGTGATGCCGACTGCTGACTCTAATTTCACCATCACCATAAACCCGACCAATCAATGAATCACTCTCGACATCCAGAGTGTGTCGATGATTGGCATCCTGAGGGTCATGATGGGGCACAGCGTTGGGAAGATCTTCCTTGATGTGCAGAAACAGGTTCCCACCCTGTTGCACGTTGAGCAATTGCATGCCTGTTCCAATTCCGAGAACCGGCATTCTTCGCTCGGCAATGTCTGCCATGAGCAATCGGTCACTGGTCTCACGGACCGGATCAAGAGGTCGCACGCTGGGGTGAAGCATGAAACCGTCGTTTCTCGGATCCAAATCAGCACCGCCGATCATCACAAATCCATTGAGCTGGTCAAGGACTTGGGAAATCGCATCAGGATCATCCATGGGCGGCAACACAACCGGAATTCCACCCGCCGCTGTGATCGACTGGAAGTAGCCAGCGGCAATGTAACTGTAAGCCGGCATGCTGCGGGCCGCTGCCCGATAATCGGCGTTCATACCGATCAATGGTTTATTCGACATCCGAAAGGTCCTCTTCGAATTCGCGAATGAAAGTGATTGATGCAGACTCATCCCGCATCGCCAAGCAAAACATCAGGTCCCCGGATCCATCCGTACCCACAATCAAGGGGCAGAATCCATTCCTGGTGTTCTGAAGACTCTGGTTTGATGGTGATTTCGATTCAGATCGACACGATAACTCGCTCACCAACCCGTGGTTCCTTCAGCTCACCACACTCCCGAACAAAACTGATGACTTACTTGAATGGGTCAAGCGACGTTGCCTAACCCGTTCATTGAGCGGAAATGTAGTCTCCTATTTACCCTTGTCCAAACGTTTTCTACATATTCACTTCATGAGCGGCGATAGCACTACAGGCAGTGATAGCATTGGCTTTTTTTGATAGCAACCTGCTAATTTATTCCGATTAGGGTAGGATACGGGATTGCCATCCGACGCCATCAAGCCGACCACATCCAAGCAATTTCAGTTCAACCCCCAGGCAATCAGTGCGATTCGAAAACGTATATCTGGAGTCAATTGGTGCAGAGCTCCCCGCAGAAATCTGGACAAGCCAAGCAATCGAGGACCGTCTGGAACCGCTTTATTCCCGACTGAAGCTGCCGCAGGGGCGTCTGGAATTGATGAGTGGTATTTCAGAGCGACGCGTCTGGCCCGAGGGCACGGTTCCCAGTGGGCCGAGTATTCGCAGTGGAAACCATGCAATCGAAGCCGCCAACTTTGACCGCAGCCGGATCGGCTGTCTGATTCACGCAAGTGTTTGCCGCGACTTTCTCGAGCCTGCGACCGCTTCACGAGTTCACCACGGGCTTGAACTTTCAAGCCGTTGCTGGGTCTACGATGTCTCCAATGCCTGCCTGGGTTTGATCAATGGTGCAGTCCAGATCGCGATGCTAATCGAATCCGGAGCGATCGAAGCAGGGATTGTTGTTGGCACGGAGAACAGTCGCCCGCTTCTCTCGCAAACGATTGAGAGCTTGAATCAGGACACTTCGCTAACAAGAAAAACCGTCAAACCTGCATTCGCATCCCTGACCATCGGATCAGGCAGTTGCGCCTGGCTGTTAACGCATCGCAAGCATGCCAGACACGGGACACCCATCCACACGGCTGTGGCCGAGGCGAGAACCGAATTCCATGACCTGTGCATGAGTGATGATGATGCAGCCGGTGCCGGAATGCAGCCGTTAATGGATACCGATTCGGAGCGTCTGATGGCAGAGGGAATCCGCACGGGCATTGCGGCGTTTGAACGTCTTCTCAGCACAACAGGATGGAAGCGTGAGCAAATCGATCGCACGATCTGTCATCAGGTCGGTTCGCGGCATCGTACTGGCATGCTGGAGGCGATGGGTCTGGATCCCGAACGTGACAGCATCACCTTTCCCAAACTGGGCAACACGGGATCGGTGGCTCTTCCACTGTCACTGGCCTGGGCCGCACACTCGGGCGAACTTTCGCCTCACGATCAAACGGCCCTGCTCGGGATTGGTTCCGGAATCAACAGCGTCATGCTCGCCGCTGATTGGGAAAATGTCGCCCTTGGTGGCAATCTGAACGTACTTGGTCAGTAACAACTTCTCGAGCAACTGGAACGGGGTGGGGGAAGCGTCAGTCATCCGGATGATCAGGCTGCGAATGGAACACCGCCCCAGTCCCAACTTGCGACACAACCGTTTGCCTCAACCCACTGCTACTGATTCATCAGCGCGATGCAGCACTTGTTCGACACGGTCCATCAGTGGATCACGCGATTCATCGTTGGGAACCGTTTCCTTGGCATCCGAAACCCCGTCTGCCTGAGCGACAAAAACGGCATGGCAGTGCTGACACCCCACTTCGCACCCCATGAGTGAAGCACGGATCCGAATTCGACGGCCACAAGTTGGACAAGATTGCGTGAAATGCACTGACATGACAAGAACTCCGTTCGCCATTTGATGAGCAACTGACTTCCGAGATGGCAAGATATTAGCCATTATCAGGCTGCAAAGCAAGTTCTTTCGCCTGTAGAGGGGTTCGGTCGAAAAATCAGTGATCATGCAAAAGGCCGCAAAGAGCTATCTTCCGGACCAGAAAACATGTCGCTATCCCGGGCTGCAGATCGTCCCAAACAGCGGAAAAAACGCCCCAACATTGGTAATTACCCGAATAATCCGGCCGCACAGGCTACCCCCGTCGGCTGCCAGCAGCCGTATGCCGCACCGATTCACGGGAGCCACAGGCAGCCGTTTCGCTTACTTGCGGCGGTCTTCATCGCAGCCCTTCTGCGGATACCCTGAAATGGCCTTTCAAACCCGTTTTCAGAGTCAGAGTTGCAGGCCTGCTTCTGCCCTGCTGCCGCGCAGTTCGATCTGACGGCCACAGACGGTCCAGTCGAAGGCGTCGGCAACATCACGTATTCTTGTTCATCAACACGGTTGCGACGAACAGTCAGCCGTACCTTCGGTGACGACCAACCAAAAATCGCGTAGGCTAGGGGCTTGAAGGCTAACGAAATGCGTTAGCCGATACGACTGCTGCCGCCGCTCGCGTTGAAGAACGCTCGATCGCCCAGGGTTTCATTGCGTTTCGCTTGGAATCACAAATGGCCTCGAGTGAAAATGAAGGAACGCCACAATGACCAAAAAAATCCTTTTCGTTTGCATGGGTAATATTTGCCGTTCACCGGCGGGTGAAGCCGTCATGCAGAGATTTGCCGAAGAGTTCCGTGTTGATGTCGAAATCGATTCCGCCGGAACGCATGGCTATCATGTTGGCGAGGATGCTGACGCCCGGATGCGAGCGGCCGCAGAAGCCCGGGGCTACGAACTCACCAGCCGTGCCCGCAAGGTCACCGCCGAAGACCTTGATCCGGCCCGCTTTGATCTCGTTCTGGCGATGGACGCCGAGAATCATGCAATCCTGCTGGAAACCGCCGGTGGCCTGATGACTCACATCCGGATGTTCAGCGACTATCTTGATGACAATTGGCCCGCGGATGTGCCCGATCCGTACTATGGTGAAGAAGACGGATTTGATCAGGTTCTCGACATGCTCGAAGAAGGATGTCCGGTCATTCTGCAGACACTCATGGGCGAAGGCATCTTTGACGGTATGTTCGAAGAATAATCTCCTTGCCAGTGCAAAAAATTTCCATCTCGACAAGTCCTGCATCGCCACGTTCTGCGATTCACATCCGGGGCCGTCGATTCCAAGCTGGATCCTGCGCAAGGTTCGAAGCATCCATTGTTCGATCACCGCTAACGAAGGATTTGCCATCACCGGCACCGGATGAATCACTTCTGGCGTGCGCGCCGCGTGCGACGGGTGCGTTCAAAACGCACAGCGCATCCCACAGGAATCGTCTCTGACGCCTCAATCGCTTTACCGGCTAACGTTGCATCAAGAGCATCTTCAACGTAGCGTTTCGAGATCTTTCTGCCCTCGGGACTATCATCCAATGCTCCCATGTAAACAACTTTCCGATTCTGATCGAGCACAAAGAACTCGGGCGTGCGTTTTGCGCCAAAGTCCCTTGCGATTTGCTGCGTTTCATCGAACAAGTACTCAAACGGGAAACCTTTTTCCTTCGCTTTTTCCTTCATGGCTGGCAACAAATCATCTTCGACCTTGTTCACATTGATAGCTACCAATGCAACTTTCTGTTCCCGGTATTTTTCGTTCAATGCGATCAGACGGTCTTCAACATCAACGGCGTAGGGACAACTGTTACAAGTGAAGACAACGACAATGGCCTTTGCCGATTTGAGATCCGAACGTGAGTGATCTTTCCCGTCTACTCCCGGCAGGGATACCCAAACCGGAGCGTCATCACCAATGCTGAGCGTGGAGTTGTACTTGCCCGCATTGGAGTTGCTCACCAATGCAAGAAGAGTCAAGGTCGTGGTGAGCAGTGCAAGTCTGAATGCAGGCATGATCAGGTCTTTTTTCGTCATCGCGAGGCGGGAATGGAGATTCGCGGTGCATTTTATCTTCTCAGAGCCTGAAACTCGACAACCAATGGAAAAAGCAAGCTGCACTCACTTGGCGGCAAACGCGAGAAAGATTGCCATCTGAAGCTTGCGAACAGCCATTCAATCCCAGACATGCAGATTGGTGCGTGCTACGCATTAGCCAGAATGCTCACGATCTGGTTTCACCAACGCTGTCACCAGACCGCAATCTGTCATCGACGTGCCAGTTCCCTTAACAGCTCGATGCCCCGATGCAAGGTTTCATCCGGGGCTGCGAAACTGATGCGAAAATGGGAGTCACGGTGGCTGAATATATTGCCTGGAATGATCAGCAAGCCTCGGGAAATCGCTTCTTCGACAAAGGCTGCGCCGCTTGTGACGGGCGCTTTCGGAAACACATAAAAAGCCCCTCCGGGTTTTACAAGCTCATAAACATCGCTCAACCCTTCTACGATCAGGTCCCGTTTTCTTCGGTAGTCGGCAAGATAGCCATCGAGACTTGTTTCCAACGCACGAATTGCCCCCCACTGAGCGGGCTGCGGTGAACAGACAAACGAATACTGCTGCAATTTGAGCATCGCAGCCATGATATCGGCAGGTCCATGCACGTATCCCACTCGCCATCCTGTCATTGCATGACTCTTGCTGAAACCATCAATCACGATGGTCTGGTCGTTGTAGACCGCCGGCGACACAAATTCGTCATCGTAGTGAAACGTGCTATAGATTTCGTCAGACACCAGAGCGATGTTCTTTTCTGCCGCCAGTTCTGCGACCTGCTTCAAATCGGATGCCGACGCAGTGACACCGGTAGGATTGGCCGGGCTATTGAGCAGAATCATCTTGGTTCGCGGAGTGATCGCTGCCTCGATTTTTTCGGGGTCCAGCCGAAAGTCCGGATAGGAATCAACAGGAACGGGGATCCCGCCACACATTTGCACAAGAGCAGGGTACATCACAAAGAACGGGTCAAGATAAATCACCTCGTCCCCCGGATTGACCATCGAGAGCATCGACAACATCAAACCACCACTCGTGCCACTGCTGACAAAAACCTCACGGTCATCATGCTGTGCATACTGTTGAGCGACCTTGGCTTGCAGGCTCTCCCGCAACGGGGCGATACCCTGGGTCGGTGAGTAAGCATTCTTACCGGATTCAATGGCCTCAATCGTGGCCTGCCTGATTTCTCCCGGGACATCGAAATCAGGCTGCCCTATCGACAGATTGATCGGGTCCTCAAGCTTGGCTGCGAGGTCAAAAACACGACGTATACCACTGCTGTCAAACGATTCAGCACGATCAGAAATCCACGGATGCATGTTCTATTTTTCAATCCAGAGATAATTTTCCACAGGAGGAGACTGTAACACTGTCAAACCCACCATCGAATCAGGGCGGGATTCCCAGAACTTTGTGTGGGGGTGCCTCCGGGGTACAAGACGAAACTCTACTGTGGCGGTTATGATCTAGGCCCTGCTGCACAGCAACAGTTTACCAAGCTTTGAGCACTTCGCAGAAGAGGTCGCGTGCATGTCTGACATTCGGTTTGTCGAACCCGTGATCCGTTTCTGCGCTGTCATCACCCGGCATCCGGAGGCACGGCAGTGGGCGACTGCACGCATGACAGAACGCTGGGGAGCAACCACGGTCTGCTCCTCGGAAATTCCGTTCGAAGCCGGTGGTTATTACCGACCATCGATGGGTGCAGATTTACGTAAATCATTGATCGCTGTCGCAGGCTTCGCCGATCCCGGTGACCTGGCTGACTGGAAAACCGAATCCAATCAATGGGAACAGGAGTACGCAGAAGCGTCAAACCATGACGAGTCGCGTCCACTGAACCTCGACCCTGGATACATGACACAAGCGAAACTGGTACTCGCCACCACCAAAGATCGAGACCATCGTCTTTATCTACGGGACGGCATGTTCGCTGAGGTAACTCTGAATTACGTCGGCAAAGTCTGGAATCATCACCGCTGGACCTACCCGTCCTATCGCACCAGTGCTGTGGCAGATTTTGCCAACCAGTGCCGTGCATTGCTGAGGCAGCATCTCAAAGAAACAAGACAGTTTCGCAAACACCCATGACGGTTCCGACAGCAATGAGGACCAGGCATGACCGCCTGTCTGGCTCGGGTTTGCAACAACAACATGATGGCCTCCATCATCCGTTGCGGCTGTTTGACGTGAGGCCGCGAAAACTGAGGTCGTGTTCAGATGGTGTGACTCTGGTACACTCGAACCTTTGTGCCATACACACAACACAAGCATTCCAGGACTCATCAGGATGAATCAGCTAGCAGGTAAGGTTGTCGCGATTACGGGCGGTGGAACAGGTATCGGAGCAGGCATCGCAAAATCCTTGGCTGAAGCGGGATGCAAGGTCACCGTTGGCGGTCGACGTCTGGAACCACTTCAGGCCCTTTCAGACCAGGTAGAAAGTGAACATCCGATACGTGCTCAGGTCATTGATGTGTCTGAACCCGAAAGTGTGAAAAGCTTCTTTGCTGACATCCGGGAAAACGTTGGTGAGGTCGATATCCTGATCAATAGTGCGGGGATCAACATCCAGAAACGCACGATGGCAGAAATGTCTCCTGAGGACTGGGAACGTGTCCTGTCAATCAATGCCAGCGGCGCCTACCGTTGCATGTACGAAGTCCTTCCTTCCATGCGTGAGCGTCGCGACGGGCTTGTTGTGAACATTTCATCGGTGGCAGGGAAACGTGCGATCACGCTTGGCGGTGTGGTCTATTGCGCCAGCAAGTTCGCAATGACAGCTCTTGGCACTGCTGTATCCAATGAAATCCGCGAAGAAGGTGTTCGCATCACGAATGTCTATCCGGGCGAAGTGAACACTCCCATCCTCGACAATCGCCCGACACCGGTTTCGCAGGAACACAAAGACGCGATTCTGCAGCCAGAAGACATCGCCTCGGTGGTGGTGACAATCTGCGCGCTGCCACCACGGGCCAATGTGCCGGAAGTGGTCATCAAACCAACCATTCAGGAATGGGTTTAAGATTCCTGAACGTCGTGAGAAAATCAACATCACGTGGAAACAGGATCACAAAACGAAATGGGTTCCTCACCTTCACCAGAATCTGATCATCCATCCGAAAAGATGTCGTCAGAGGATGCATCGCCGGATCACGACCAAGAACAGGCAGAGGATCTGGATGGCCTGTCGATGGACGACCTCGGTGCTGCATATGCCCGGGTCGCGGCCGAACATGACCCGGAGGCTTTTGCCATCGCGGCCGAAGAGGCCGCCACAGAAGACTCTTCCGAGGAGCAAGAATCGGAAACCGAAGACGAAACTCAAGATGAAAACGACGATTTCGTCACTCCTGAAGCAATTGTCGAAGCCGCTCTCTTTGTTGGTCACCCGGAAAATAAACGACTTACCGAACAGCGTCTTGCATCGTTGATGCGGGACGTGTCTCCGGAAGAAATCATTGAACTCATCGATCAACTCAATGAATCCTATCAGGAGGCTGACCAGGGCCTGCGCATTGTTCGTGATGAACACGGTTATCGCATGTCCATCGCGCCGGAGGTCGAGGCAGTGCGACGCTCGTTTTTGGGCAAGGTCCGCGAAACCCGGCTCAGCCAGACCGCGATCGAAGTCCTGTCGCTGGTTGCCTACCAACCGGGGATCACAGCACAAAAAGTCCAGGACCAACGGGGCCGTGAAAGTGGTCCTCTGCTGAACCAGCTTGTCCGCAGGCAACTTCTGCGGCTTGAACGCATCAAGCCCCCCGAGGGTGGTCGTGCGATTCCGCATTATTATCCGACGGAAAGATTCCTGGTGCTGTTCGGTCTGGAAACACTCGAAGACCTGCCACAAGTGGATGAAGCTGTTCGCGAATGAAAAGTCAAGCCTGACGCAGACTGAATCCAGGAACACGAACTCTGTGGCAACTGCATTCCAGAATCATTCTGTGAATTCAATGGGCTTCAAACACCAGCCTTGACTGTCATGGACGACTGAATTCATTTTCTGCAATGAATCCATGACCCGGTCGGTTTGAAAGTCGATTTCGACATCGATGGCCTCACGCAGAATCCTCTCACAGCGGCGCCGCAGACGGCGAGAACTGAGTGTATCGCTGGCAGTCAGCAGGGCGTATGAAGCAACAATCAACTCACATGTATGCTGCCGGTGGGCTTGTTGGATCAGGCGATGGCCTACTCCGGCGTTTGTGTCCAGCTTTTGGAAATAAAGGTTTCTCGTCAGTTTCAATTCCCGTTTCTTTTTGGCATCAAAATACCCCAGCGTACTCTTGACCAGATAACCCACCAGCAAACCGATCAGAATCAACGACCAATGCAACGCGATTACAGCAAACAGGATCGCGTACTGCGCGATCTTTCGCAGTGACATGAGAAAACCACCGAGACTTGGCACAATGATCTTCACATGATCCAACCCTGAAATTCGCACGCGGGCCCCAGGCAAAAGAGTATCCACATCCTCTTTGGGAATGTTCTTGAACATTCGCAGATGCATTTGATTGGTTCCCAGGGATTCGGTTCCCTGCAGGTCTGACTTCAGCTGAAAGGCGATCGTCATGCGTTGATAGACTGGGATCTCAAATGACTCCATGCGATAGAACTTCCGTAACCGACGCCGAAAACGGGTCCCCATGATATCACCGCGTGCATACACGACCAGTTTTTCAAAAACCCCCAGATCGACATTCAAAGGAACGCCCCACTGGCTGGCGATCCCCATACATTTTTCGATCTCCTGCTGCTCGATTTTTCGGTAACCCGCGTCATGCATGACTTTGCCCAGCAACTCGAATACATGGTTCATCGCATTCTGCGTTGCTGATGGGCCAGGTTCTTCTGATACTTGCTGCGACGTTTCATCAGCTTGGGACGCTGCATTGCATGCCCCCTGATGACTATGCAAAGTTTCCGGCGAATCCTGTTTCGTTTCAGCACTCAAGTCAACGCAGAGCGGTTTACAATCACTGTCAGGATCAACCGGAGCATAGTGAGAAGCAAAGTCACGGTGATAATCCCCGGTTTGCTGATGGACAAAGCGGTCAATGGCTTCACAACGTTGCATGAACTCCGGATAACGTTCTTCTGGCAATTCACCACGTTCGAGCAGATATTTTGCCAGCACACCGGCTTTCAAGGGAATGTACGGTTCAATCGACCAATGCCCAGCGTCATCCTGAATCATCCCATCGGTCGTTGCGCTGTAGAATGAGCGTCCGACCGTGCTTCCACCATTGATTGTGAAACCAGGTAACAATCCACTCATGAGTCAATCCAATCCCGATGCGTCCAACGTATTCAATTCCAGCCGGACCTCGGCATCCACGGCCAGCGATGATTCAAAGCATCCACTCCCGCGTCCCATCTGTGGCGTCGCACTCGACATGGACGGTCTGCTGTTCGACACCGAAGACTTGTATTGGGAAGTAGGAGATACAGTATTGCAGAGACGGGGCTTTCGTTACAGCAAAGCTCTTCAAAGTCGGATGATGGGCCGTGTAGGTGTTGCGGCCGTCCAGCAGATGGTCGATTTTCACTCGCTGGAAGAAAGTCCGGAAATTCTGTTAGCCGAGTCAGACGAAATCTTTGCCGGGAAACTTGCAGAGGGTGTTCCCTTGATCGATGGTGTCTCTGACTGGATTGAACACCTGAAAACCCATCAAGTCCCTTTTGGGCTGGCGACCAGCAACCGTCGGAGATTTGTCGACATTCTGTTCCGGGACATACCTTGGCGAAAAGACCTTGCCTTCACTTTGACAGGAGACGATGTCATTAACGGCAAACCCCATCCAGAAATGTACCTCCGCGCAGCTGGTGAACTGGGAATCTCTCCCGACCAGATGCTCGTCCTGGAAGACAGTGGCAATGGTTGTGCCGCGGCCGTAGCAGCGGGCGCACGCACAGTGGCTGTTCCAAGCATTCATACCAAGGACCAGAACTTCACCGGTGCCACTCTGCTTGCCAGCAGCATTCGCGACTCACGCCTTTGGGCGATGATAGAACCACCTCAAAAAACCGTCTCGGAATGATGGCGGCATCGCGAACCAGCAGGAAACCATCCGCCGGGATTCATTCTCACAAACTTCAGTGGTTTCCAGTCAGTGGTTCAACCGCGTCGGTCAAGAACCAACCCTCGGGTGGATCAGGCAAAGCAAACGCTTGATGGTACTCCCGCTGTTTCAATTCAATCCACACAAGTGTCTGTTGATGCAGTTTGCTGGGGTTGAGGCGAATCGCTTTGCGAGCAAGTTTTTTTGCCCGCGTGAAATCCTGCCCGGCGGCAGCTGCCAAGGCAAGATTATGAAGAGCTGCGATCTGCGTGGGATGCTGTTGATAGACCTCATTCCAAAGATTCTCTGCTTCACCCCAACGTCCCTTGCGGGCAGCCAGATTGCCCTGCCTGACGGTATCGCTTCCGGGCAGCAGATAAGGCGTCTCCAGTACGACATCAAATCGGTCAACCGATGGAGCGATCAGCCGCAGTGCTTCCCTTGCCATCGCGGTGCACAACACATCGTTTGCATCTGAAACGAACGCGAGATCAGGATAGATTCTTCGAGCAGCATTGACATCCAGAACGATCGGTGTGCCGCCTCCGGGGTGAGCGGCATCCAACCCGGTAAGTCGCCAGGACATGCTCAAAGTTCCAGCGTTCCGGTCGTCATGAAAGGAAGGATTTTTTTTCGAGATCACTTCCCCCCTCAAGACATAATCAATGCCCTGATTCCGCGCAACGGTAGCCACGGCCAAGTCATTTGGGATCTCTTCCATGGCCGAAACGAGCTGGATTCCGCTGCTGGTTCGGTGATCGAGTTGCGAGCTGCGAGACTCGTAAGTCACCAGATCCCCCAAACTGATCATGGTTACCTGCCGCCCGTGATCGGCGGGTGCTTGACTGAAAAGTTGCTGCTCAATGGGACGCGTCAACTCTTTTGGCCCAAGCACACCGGACAAAGCAACTCTTTTACCAACAGCTGATTCCAACTGTGGAGGCGTCCATGCGTGAATCGGAACGGTAGTTCGACAGCCCGAACTGATCGTCACCAAGACGCAGGTCAACAGAATCCATGAGGGAACGGAGCGGCACATGCTCTTTCCCTTAAAGTTTGTCGGCCTGACGAGTCAAGTTCGATTGACCAGGACGGACATCATGCCGAGATGGCCAGCGGTTCCTTGACAGCCACGTTCAGGCTTTCACGGCGAATCCCGTCGCTTCCGTAAAAGATCACGGTATTTTTGGAAAAATCACAAATGGCGGTCAACTTGACACTTCTGGGCCCATGGACACAGAAGTAAACCCCTACGGTTTCTCCACTTCGAATCACTTCCCGCTGCGTCATCGGGAATTGGTGGGGCACAAGATGCCCAAGTTCACAGAGTCTTTTTTCGACAGTGACGCAAAGGGTCGAAAAGTCAATTTTGCGAGGCGATAAGCCGATCATCTGCATCCATTGGGCTGGCGGAGCAATCAGTTCAAGCCGCAGGGACAAGGTGATTCCTTTCCCCGGCAGCGTTGGTATCGGCGGCCCAGTCGCTGGAATTTAGCTCTCCACCAAGACTCTCCCGGCAAGAGCATCAAGCACGGCAATGCGTGCGGATTGTACGGTTTCGATGCCCCGTCCACGATTTTTCAATGTTCACTCAATGATGAAGCAATCCTTGGGTGTCCTTCTGAGTGATACGACCGAAAATGTCACTCAAAATTACCTGTTCTAACGTTGAGTCTCTCCCCAGCGGGATCCACCCAAGGGTTTCCGGTGTTCCCTCGACCAACCGGCCGCGTCGCTCAATACTTGCCTCATGACGAATTCCAACCGAGGACTGGGTCTCTGTTACTGAACGCCCAACGTCTTCAAGGTCCTTTTGAACAACGACTTCGA
This sequence comes from Rubripirellula sp., assembly GCA_012270065.1. Taxonomy (GTDB): domain Bacteria; phylum Planctomycetota; class Planctomycetia; order Pirellulales; family Pirellulaceae; genus Rubripirellula. Next base: position 27,044 of record JAAXJB010000112.1, read on the forward strand.
CTGTATATCCCGGCCCTCGTGGGCGAACTGTGACAATCGCACGTCGGCGGATCGATTGCAATGTTCCCTGCCAACGCTCAAAACCGGGTGTGCTGTCTTTTCGCCAGGGTTCAAAACAGGACGCTCCGATCGAATATGCCGTCTCTACCCGACCATCAAGAATGAAACCATCTGCGTTCTGAACCGGTGTTTCGCGTATGATTCGAAAGTAGTCATCCACTGCATCAATGACCTGTGACCAGACAAATGCATCCGGAGCAGCTGGCAAATCAAGAGGGTTGGGAACAAACTGCTCCGGGGGCGCGTTGCGGAATCGATAACGAAACTGCCGGCAACCGGGACTGAGCGAAATTCCAAGGATCATGAAAGCCAGCAGAAGAAGGCCAAGCATGCGTTCACGCTCAGGCATGAAAAAATCCCGGATCCCTTCGTTCTGCTGTGAATCAGTTCCATCCATCATCGATTCGTGGAGTTGTTCCTGCGAGTGATGCTGACCGGAAGAGGCTTGGCCCCGGGTATGTCTTCGGGAAACAACGTCCAGACCGGAATTTTGTCTCGCATGCGATTGAGAGCGAGACGCTGTGACGCCTCGATTTTTCGTTGGCGGATTTTGTTTCGCAACTCGTCCTGCAACTCACTCTGAGGCGTGTATCCCGCCTCTTCGCGGGCGAGCACCCGAACAATGTGAAATCCGCTCGGGTCCTCAATCACACCGCTGATCTTGTTGAGGGGGAGAGTGAAAATCTGAGCGTCGAGCTGTTCGGAAACCAGCGACCCTCGCGATGTCCAGTCATGAACACCGCCATTGCTTGCAAGTGGTTCCTGGCTTCTGGCACGAGCGACCGCTTGCATACTTCCGCCGAACAACGCTTCCCGTCCCATTTCCTGAATGGCTTGTCGGGCCTCCGCCTCATTTGGGAATTTGCTTTTGAGTACCGTCAGTTGTTCCCAGCGGGCTCGTTCGGGTCTGAAATGATTCTCTTTTTCACTTTCGTATTCGAGAACAATCTCCGCCAACGAGACCTTTGGCTCGCGTTCGACACTGCCGCGGAGATAAAGATGCCCCAGCATCTGATCAACGAAATTCCTCTGTCTGGCCAACAGGGAACTTCCCTTTTTTCGCAGTATCTCGTCCAATTCCCGAAGGTTCTCGGTTCCATACTGTTTTTTCAGTTCAGGCAACTCAGCTTCGTAGAACATACCCCGGGCCCGTCCGCTCAGCTTTTCATCAGCCTCATCGCGTTTTGCCGCGTTCTGGGTTCCAACCTGGTCCAAAAGAAATGATTCACGCATCATCTTCGTTTGAATGGTTTTTCCAAGCAGGCCCCGAACCAGTGACAACCTTGCATTGATTCGCTGCTCCTCAGGAATGGTCTGACCAGACGTTTCCTCGGCCTCGGCAATTCTGGCGTCCGCCTGGGGAAGCAGATCCCCCAGAAGAATGTTCGAACTCCCGACAACCGCAATGACAGCTGCTGGATCATCTGGCAGCTTTACTTCAGCGTCCGGCGTATCACAGGCAGCGGGTGAAATCACGCAGACTGTGAACATGAGAATTGGGAAAAAACGCTCGCGTAACAGCATTCCGGAACCTGATTCGTGTTGAAAAAGAGACTGCTTCTGGTCGGCTTTTAGACCGCCGAGGCACGATGACACAAGAGCGAAAACCGGAGACTCATGACCACGGGCCCCTCGATCTGCCGTTTTGTTTCTCACCTTCGTGTTTCCCGCACTTCGTGTTTCCCGATTCAGAATGTTGGAACCGTCTCTTCATGCGAACGCTGCGCTGTTCACGTGTTTTCTTTTTCCTCTCTTTCACTCGAGCCGGTTTTTTTACTAGTTTCCAACTTGTCAGACAGATGAGTTATCCACCGCTCGCGTTTTCCACTGCCAAAAAAGATGTCGAATTACCTTTCGACACTGTTACTCCCAGACTCTGTTTCTCAGCGACTCTGTTAGTTCGCGAGGCAGATGGGGCTGGTAACGGAAGGTAAACAAGAGCGGGAACAGGCGAAGTCAGATGGGCCCGAAAAACCCTGGTTTTTGGTGTTATGGCTGGCGAGGAAAAACCGACTGAAAATCAAATTGAACTTTGCCATTCGGGTCAAAACGGTCTCCGAACAAACGCTTCGCTGCGCGCCGACGACCGTCATGACAAGCTGGATCCGCCAAGGCAAATCAATGATCGCGGTGACACCCGTTACCGACCGCCGGTTGAAGAAACACAAAAGTTTCACCTCGCGGCATTACTGTGGTTATCTGTGATTTCGTTGCTATTGGTTCCCATGGCGACACTTCTGGACATTCCCATAGCCCGCAATTTTCAAGCAGACTTTCTGCCACAGGAAGTCAGCAAAATGCTTGACCTGTCGCTGATTTACGCTCACGGCAGTGGCATTTTCCTGATCATGCTTGCGATTCTGATGATGGCTCCCACGAAACGGTGGAAGATGCCCCGACTGGCAACGCTGGCTCTGGGTAGCGGTGCAGTGGCGACTCTGGTCAAGATGTTCGTACTGCGTCCACGTCCCAACTCGCTCAAACTTGATCTGGCAACCAACGAACATGCATGGATCTGGTCGTTTGACTGGACTCTGTCAAGAATTGCTGAATACGATGCCGGCATGCGTGCTTTTCCCAGCGGTTATCTGGCTACCGCAACAGCGTTGACAGTCGGCCTCTGGATCGTCGTTCCCCGAGGTAGGCCGCTGTTTCTGGCTTTCTGTATCGGGACGATGCTGCAACGGATGTACTGCGGATCGCACTTCCTCAGCGACCTGTTCGGGTCTGCCGCTGTTGGGCTGGGCTGGTGTTACATCTGCTACCACCCCAAGCTGATCGGAAATGTTTTTGACAAGATGGAAGCCGTGCCATCGCCCAAACGACGACTGGCAACGTATCAGGAACCAGCCGGAGTTCAGCCTGCTTTCGGCCGACACCAGCAGGTCCACGAGCGTCACACGCATTCAGCCATGCCAGCGGCTCACTTCAACAAGTCACCTGTTCAATCAGATGCACGCGAGAGAAGCACCATTGCACCAGCAGGCACAAACGTTGCAGCATCACAGGCCAACCCTCATGACAACGAAAACAGCCGCAGCAACAATGAAGTAACAACATCAACCCGCGTGCCGCCGAGACATTTTCCGCCGTCCCAGCAACCGCGAACTCAAGACGGAGATGAACCACGAGCGGCCTGACCGGCGCACGGCGGCATCTTCCAAAACACAGAACCACAGGCTGGCCCCAGCTCAAGTTCCATTCTGGAGTTCCCGGGCCTTCAGGCACTCGCCTGATTACAGAAGCTCTGCTTCATTTACAACTGTCTGAAGCAGCGCACGCTTGCCATTAGCCGTACTGTTCCAGCAAAGCGTCTGGCACTCGCTGTGGATTCCCCTCTCTGTCGATCACGACCAGTGTCACCAGTGCTGTCACCAATTTTTCGTTGGCGCGTGCAATTTCATAGGCGTGAATGATTTTACCAGCCGTGACTTTTTCAATGCGCGTCCGCACCCTGATCAGATCATCGTAACGCGCAGGCCGATGGTACCGGCAATCCACATGCACCACCACGACCAACTGGCCGGAATCCTCCATGTCACGGTAACAGCCCCCAGAGGCCCGCAACAGTTCGGTTCTGCCGACTTCAAAATAACGAAGGTAGTTCGAATGGTGCACCAACCCCATCGCATCAACTTCGTCATACCGAACACGCAATTCAATTTCGTGCTCTCTCATGCCAATTCGTCTCACTTCATTCTGTTGCCAGTCCACGTGGGACCGCCAAACGGGACACGGTTTCATCGGGAAACGGTCTTCAGGTTCGTCCCGGTAAACCGTCTCGCGAGAAATCACTCATCAGGCTCCCGGCTGAGGCAGTGGCTTTTCAGCCTGCATGACAAACGAGTCTGGAATCAAAACCGTGCCAACCGGATGATCATCTTTACAAACATGCACGCTGCCTTCAGGTGATTGAATCAGAAGCACGTCCAAGCCGGTGCTTTACCGGGTTAGCAAGCGTGCCTCCGCCTGAAAACCAGATCCTGATGCAGTTCCAAAAAACAGGCGTGACTGAAAAATCAGTGATCGAGAACTCCGTTTTCGATCATTCATTTATCGAGGGGCTTGAGTGGAAACAATTTCGACGGCGTACGTACCTCCGACATCATTTTCGCAAGCCGGGCAACGATATCCGGATGCTTGGCAGCAACATTGTTTTGCTCACTGATATCTTCAGCAATGTTGTAAAGTTCAATTTCAAGATTTCCTTTACCCATTCTCTGCCGAACAGCTTTCCAGTCCCCCACGCGGATCGTCTGTTGACCACCGTAACTGGGAAACTCCCGGTAAAGGTATTCGCGTTCGGGCTGCTTCTGTCCTTTGAGCGTTGGAAGCAGCGAGATGCCATCCACGTCATCGGAGACGGTATCGCTTGCACCAAGAACTTCCATCAGAGTTGGCAGCCAGTCCTCAAAACCGCTCACACGATCGCTGACCGTCCCCGGTGTGACGTGGCCTGGCCAACGCACAAGAGTAGGAACGCGCACGCCTCCTTCGTAAAGCGAGCCTTTGAGACCACGTAGCTCTCCAACACTTTTGAAAAACTCATAGTCGACTTCCAGATCCAGATGAGTTGTTCCATTGTCACTTGTGAAAACAACAAGCGTGTTGTCACTCAAATCCAGCTCATCCAGAAGGTCCAGCAACTTGCCCACGTACTGATCCAAGCGAGTGATCATCGCAGCGTAAGCCGCTCTCGGAGTGAAGTGTGGTGTGTACCCATATCCTTTCCCTCGGGTGAATGGTGGGTCATTCCATCCCAGATCAAGGTACGGCTTGAGATCCTCATCAGGCACATGAAGTGCCACGTGAGGGATCACCGTTGGGTAATAGAGAAAGAATGGCCTGTCTTTATTCTGTTTTACAAACTCCAAGGCAGCAGCATTGATGCGATCGGGGGCATAGTCACTTCCTTTGAAAATGTCGTAGCTTGCCGGATCTGATTTATCAGCACCTTTCGCAAGTGATGCGTGGCCCGGTACAGGTGGGTTGTTGTTGAGGACCACATGCTTGTCGTCATCCCAAAGGTAGGATGGATAATAGCTGTGAGCGTGTGCCTGACAGTTGTAACCGAAAAACCGGTCGCGCCCCTGACGCAAGGGAGCCCCCGTTGAAGCAGGTCCTCCCAGCCCCCACTTCCCAAAGGCACCGGTGACGTACCCTTGCTGCTTCATCAACTCGGCAAGCGTGATCTCATCGCTCGGAATTTCCTGCTGACCTTCAGGCGGGGTCGACTTGTTGGCCCTGACGAATGCATGCCCTGGATGCTTTCCGGTCATCAGAACACATCGGGAGGGCGCACAGACAGCATTTCCACTGTAGTGCTGCGTCAGACGCATTCCCTGCCTGGCAAGTTCATCCAGATTGGGCGTGCGGATAAGCTGCTGCCCGAAGCTCCCAAGCTCGCGATAGCCAAGGTCGTCCGCAAGGATGAACACGACATTGGGCCTGTCTTTTTCCGCTGCGAAAATCCCCGACGGACAAAGCGAGAGTGACCAAAGACAAAAGAGTAAAAATGGCAAACGGAGCATGCTCAAGATCAACAAATTGGAGGATCAATTCAGAAGAATTCGACTGAACTGGAAACAGACTTTTTTCAATTGGGGCAAGGGAACAACAGACCGGCGTCAGCAGCCACATCCCCGACGACTCTTATCTTACCGCGCCAAGCCGTACAGCAAGCACCCCCACCGGGACCACTTTGATTCCATGCAGAAGCATGGTTTCTGATTCCGAGGGGCAAATAACACGAAAAAATCTGGTTACACGGAACATTTTCAGCTTATATTCGTCAAATCAGTGGATCCGTCTGCGTTCTCGATCACGCGCTGAACCGAGGCCCACGAGCGATGATCACCGACCTCTTCCAAGTGGTATCACGACCGTCTCTGACGCTGATTGACTTATGCCAAGACGCCGCCGTCCTAACCGCACCCAACAAACGCGACTGCGCCACGGTCGCGGACGGATTCAGAGGAGCCCCGTTCGTCACCGAACACTTCGCACTGAACGTCTTGAAGACCGGAATCTGCTGGCAGTAACTTTCGAGTTCAATTTCCTCGGGGGAACCTCTGTCGGCTTCAATGATCCAATCATGGGTGGCGCTTATCAGGCAGCTCTGGAAGCGGCCGCCACCCGCCTGGGAAATGACATTCTTCATGACGCCACCATTGAAGTCGACGTAAGTTCCAACACGTTCAATGGCACTACCCTGGGCACGTCCACTTCCAATGTCGGTCCTTTTGTTCCGGAAGGAGGATTTGTGCATCGCGTGGTTCCATCCAAGATCCTCGGTGAAGGCGATCTCAATGGATCTGAAACCGATGCAATCATGACCATTTATTTCTTCAGTGGAAGCGACCCGTACACTTACATTCTTGATCCAGCTGAATCAGACGAACCGGGCGAGATCGATTTTCAAGCCGTCATGTATCACGAGTTGGTACACATGCTTGGCTTTACGAGCAACACCCACAGCAACGGTCGCGACGACTCCGGAAACGGAATCACCACGCCGGGCACGTGGGCTCCCTACGACCGGTTCCTGTCCGATCTCAACGGAAATCGTTTCATCAACGCAGACACCAGTTCTCCGTTCGTCTATCTGATGGACTTCACTCAATGGAACGCCCATAGCACGGGAGGTGCGGGCCCCAACGCCGGGCTGTTCTTTGATGGCCCCACCGCGAAAGCCGTTTATGGCAACCGTGTCCCACTTTATTCGCCGGCAACGTTCTCACTTTCCTCAAGCGTTTCCCATCTCGACTGCGAAAATTACCCCAACGGCAATTATGTCTTCTCTCCACGCACGCACCCCATGTGTCATGTGGCGGTTACCGGTGCCTCGCCTCAGGGCTTGACCCTCGTGGAAAAAGCGATCCTTGCTGATACGGGCATGATGCTCAGAGAAGACGTCCCCCCAACCATCACCGCGCCACGGAATATCACGGTGGAGGCCAATACCACCGGCGGTTTCACGGGGACCAACCAGGACATTCTCGACTTTCTAGCCGAAGCAACCGCGGAAGATGTTTTTGATCCCAATCCTGTGATCGAGAACGACAAACCGGAAACTCTGTCGCTGGGCGCCAACAGCATCGGCTTCACTGCCACCGATCTGTCCGGCAATACTGCAAGCACCACCGCGTTGATCACCGTCAGCGACACCACGGCTCCATCTTTCAGCCTGTCACCTACCTTGACAATTCATGCCAACACGCCGATGGGTGCTGACCTGCAGCACCCGGACCTTCTCGAATTGATTCTCCAGAATGCCAGCGACGTGGCTGATGACACGCTGTCGGTCACAGCGGACACCGAACTGTTTCCCATTGGTGACAGCGTTGTCACGTTCACCGTCACCGACGATTCGGGCAATTCATCACAAGCATCCACCACCCTGACGGTAACAGACGAGAGTCTGGTGGTCACAACCCTCGAAGACGAACTTGACGCTGATCCGGAAAACAATCCGACAGACCTGAGCCTGCGGGAAGCCATTGAACTTGCCAACCAGAATCCGGATTTCACCCTGATTCAAATTGACTCCAGCCTCAACGGCACCATCGCCATGAATGAACTGCTGGGTTCATTGTCCATCACCGCCTCTTCCGGGCTTTACGGTTTGGGTGCAACGGCAACGATCCTCGATGCCCAAGGACATTCCCGTGTGCTGGATATCAGTGGCAGCCAGACCTCAGTCTTCCTGGATGGTTTGACGATCAGTGGCGGCGAGACCGAAGCCGGCGGCGAAGGAGGCGCGGGAATTCGATTCAACAGCCCCAACAAGCTTTCGATCCATGCATCACACATCATCGACAATACGACCTCGGGAGACGGAGCAACCGGGGCAGGTATTCAAATGCAACAGGGTGACTTGTGGATCACTGATTCGTGGATCAACTCCAACCTGACGGCAGGGGCCACAGCGGGAGGCGGTGGCATCTGGTCACAAGCGTCCGTTGCAATCCGATCAAGTACAGTTTCCGGAAATTCAACAGAGGGCACCGACGCTCGCGGTGCGGGCATCCAACTGCAGGGTGGCAGGCTAGAAATGGTCAATGCGACTGTCTCCGGCAACGACACGCTGGATGCGGACGGTGCCGGCATTCATGGTGCCGGAACCGACATTGCCATCAAGAACTCGACGATCGTCAACAACATCGCCAGCGATGTCGGAGGTGGCATTGCCATGCCTGCGGGAGGGTCAGCGATTTTGACCATCCGCAATTCGGTGATCGCCCAGAATACCGACAATGGAACTTCACCTGACTTCACGGGAACAGGCATCCTGCTTCAGTCCGATGCCGTCACCTACAGCCTGATTGGGGACAATGCAGGAACAACGCTGACAGAATCGCAGACAGCTCATCCCAGTACAGGAAACCTTGTTGGAGACGCCACTGGAGCTGGAGTGATCGACCCGCTGCTGCTGGCGCTGAGTGACCATGGCGGACCAACGCCCACTCAACCACCCGAGCCGAACAGCCCACTGATTGATGCTGGTGCACCCGATTTTTCACCCGACGATTTCGTCCCGGCGCTGGAATACGATCAGCGTGGCGACCCATTCGCCCGTGTCCGCACACGGCTCGACATCGGAGCTGTTGAAACGCTGATCCCGCTTCTGATTGACTGGCCAACTCCAGAAGACATTGCCGTAGGGACTCCTTTGACCGCGACGCAACTCAACGCCACTGCGAACATCAGCGGCACTTTCGAATACACTCCGCCCGCCGGCACAGTTCTTGGCCTCGGTGCCAATCAGCTGTTGTCAGCAACTTTCACTCCTGACAATCAGGAGCTTTACAGTCCCACTGATACCACAGTCACAATCAATGTGACCAGCAGCACCCCCTCGTTATCGTGGAACACACCTGCCGACATCGTTTATGGCACTGCTCTTAACGCCACCCAACTCAATGCCACGGCCAATGTGTCAGGCGAGTTTGTATACACACCGCCTGCAGGCACCGAACTGGATGCTGGCCCAAGTCAGGTCTTACAAGTCACATTCAATCCAGACGACACAGCTTTTGAATCTGTATCGACAAGTGTCACAATCAATGTTCTCAAAGCCACACCGGCAATCACATGGAACGACCCTGCAGACATTGCAGTCGGCACGCCTCTGACTGGAATGCAACTCAACGCGACCAGCCCTGTGCCGGGCAGCTTCAACTACACACCAGATTTTGGGGCCATTCTTGAAAGCGGCAACAACCAACTGCTCACCACAAGCTTTACTCCGGACGACACCGACAATTATGAAAATAACACCGCTCAGGTAACGATCGATGTCATTGACACGCAGGACTATGGAGACGCCCCTGCGATTTATCCCGTGACGCTGGCGGACAATGGAGCAAGACATCTCATCGGATCATTGAGGCTGGGAACAGCAGTCGATGATGAAAGTGATGGACAGGCAAGTAGCGATGCATCCGCAGACGGGAACGATGATGATGGAATCCTGCAGCTTTCTGATGCAATCACTCTTGCAACCAGTGACAGTCGGTCCAGTTTCGAAATACTGGCGTCCGGCACGGGAAAACTGGACGCATGGATCGACTTCAACGGTGATGGAGACTGGACAGATCCCAATGAACAGATAGCAGTCAATTTCGATGTCACAGCTGGCAGCAACCTGCTTTCCTATGTGATTCCATCAGGCTCCACTGTTGGTCAGACCGCAGCCAGATTCCGTCTCAGTTCCTCTGGTGGACTCGCGCCAACCGGCGCTGCAAGTGACGGAGAAGTCGAAGACTACATGATCACTCTCGTTGACGGATCGAATCCGCAGGACATCAACATCGATCTGGCCGGCAGCGAAAACAGCATATTTGTCGACGATGCGCAATTCGTTGCAGCGATTCAATCTGTTGAAATTCTGCGAATTGACATCAACACACTCAGCACGCTGACGCTGACAGGGCGAGATAACGACCAGACACTCACTCTCAACGTTGATGACATCACTTCAATCACTGCTTCCAGCATGACCGTCCATGGTGGAGGCGGAAGCAACCGGATCCAGCTTCTCGGCGAATCCGCCTCACTTGATCTGACTGACTCTGCGATCGCAGTGGAACGATTCCAGACACTCGATCTGACTGGCTCCGTGAGTCAGATCATCACGCTCGATGGTGATACCATCGTGAGCATGAACCCTGACAACAAAGAAGTCACCGTGCTGATGGCCGATGGCGATCAACTCCGATTCAATGACCTCAGTGAATGGAACCTGGAACCTGCGACACTTACTGCAGACACATTCCTGCAGACGGCTTTGCACCAGACCAACAGTTCGATCATCCATGTGGATTCGGCCAGCCCATGGCAGAACTTTCTCAGACCAACCGACATCAATGGCGATAATCAGGTAACCACATTGGATGCTCTCATCGTCATCAACGAAATCGCTCGCAGAGCCTACTCGGACGAAAACACATCCGCGTTGTTTGACCCCATCACTCTGGGTAATTTTCCTGATTTGTACTTTGATCAGACGGGGGATGGTTTGATCACCACCTTCGATGCTCTGCAGGTTCTCAATCATTTGGCCCGGAACTCTGGCGAAGGAGAGTTTGCGGGAATTTCCCATGATCTTGCTGCAGCACACGCAAATGCAAATGCGGGCGCCCACGTCCACCACTCGCGAGTTTCACGACATCAAAGCCACATTCAATCACGCGTTGCTTCTTTCCAGGAAGCTCGCCAATGGGAATCAATTGAACGGGAAAAGAGGGAAGATGAAAATGCCGAGAGCGTGGACCAATTGCTAGCAGACCTCGGTTTCATGGCACAACTCGGCATTCGCTAGCCAGGATCGCCTGTCAAAGCGTCGCCTCTGGAAAGACCAATCCCTCTGCCGGCCCTAGTCGGGATTGCGTCAGCGGCGGTATTTGGGGTATTTGCAAAGATAACACGGGCAGTCTCTGTCCGTGGCATTGAGCCATGCTGTGTCCGAGGACGGGCGCGGCTCATCAGGCCCGATTTACCAGGCTCACGGAAGATGCCCCCAAGAACCAGTCGTTTTCTATCCACCCTTGCCTTCCTGTTCCTGCTGACAATCACCACCGGTGAATGCCAGTCGGTCGAGGGCGATGCGGCCAAACTCGACGAGTTGACATCCAATCAGGACTGGGATGGATCGATTGAGTTTGCGCGGAAAATCACATCCGATCCTGATCAAAATGAGGATCTGACTTATGCCTTGGCGCGTCTGGCTCGTGGCTTGCAAAACGCAGGAAAGGTGAAGATAGCGGCTGAGTTTTATCAACTTGCTGTCGATTCATCGCAACTTCCAACGGCCTCCAACTTGACTGCCAGTGACAGGACACTGATTCATCTGGCTGCCAGTGAGGTGATGGTGCAGAGTCAGAACATTCCAGCGGCTATCGCCTTGCTTGCACCTCTGCTTGATGGAGCATCAGATCCTGTCTCGGCGGCCCATGAAACCGAAACGGTCGATACCGGCGAAGCAAACCCCACGATCAGCGTTGATCCTTCCATCAGCGAACAACAGAAAAAAATTGCGGTGTGGGTTCTTCTCCGCGCGGGTTCGGCTTCACTGTCCCGCGGGGCAGCGTTGGACGCAAGCACCGCCTATTCGCTCGCACTGCGTCATGCTGACCAACAACAACGGCCACTGGCCCTTCTGGGCGATGCGTGGGCCACAGCGGTGCGAGACGAAAAGTCAGCTGCTGCGGTCAGCAAACTGTCCGACTTTGTTGATCAGTACCCGGATCACAAAGACGCACCGAACGCAGCTCGTGGATGTGCACAATGCCTGAAAAGAATGGGACGCGAGGCTGATTCGACGGCCATGCTGTCAGATCTGCTGCACCGTTGGCCAAACTCAGAAGCTGCATTGGAAGTGATCCGCATCCACGGCGACCTTTCTCCAACCCTGATCCCCAGTGCAGTCCAATTCTGGGTCATCACGAAAGCGAAAGCAAACGATCTCAAATCGTTTGATACCCGCATTACCAGGATGGGATTGCTGATCGCAGCTGACAAGTCCGAACTGGTTGCCTGGGCCAACCTTGCTTCGCACTTGGCGATCATTGACACCACTGGCCAAACAACTTCGGATGTACTTAAACAGCTCGAGACCGCGAAGCTGACGTCGGATGCTGAACAACTGGCAGTGCAATTCATTTCGCCAACAGCGGAAAGGCCAGTGACCACCGCTGCACGAGAAGCAGCATGCCGATGGGCAGGACGAACATCCCGCTGGTCGATGCTCGCAGTAGCGTCAGAGGGCGAAGATCTTTCTTCCGACGATCCCACCCGCACTCTGTCGGTGGAACGGCTGTTTGCTGAAGCGCTGACTCAAACGGGTCAAACGAAGCTGGCTCACGCCTGGTGGGTTCATCTGGCAGATGTCCGTGCGACGGGTGATTTCCGCATTCTGATTCGATGTGCCGAGACAGAAACCTCACATGGCAATGATTCCAGACTTGCTGAGGAACGAATTGCCGCTGCCCGCGTTGCAGCGGGTGACAACGCGACCAGCATCAATCTGGTCAAGATGCTTGAAGCGGAACTCGCAATTCGAAAATCAAATTTCGACGATGCTCGCGGAATCCTGGAACTCGTGATCCGATCAACCGAACCGGTGCCTGAACTTCGAGGCAGGGCACAATGGCTAATCGGTGAAACGTGGTACATGCAACGTCAATACAAAAATGCAATCGATGCTTACCGCAAGGTGGAGGCCATCGACAAGCGTGGCACCTGGACGGCGGCGGCCTTTCTGCAGGCAGGCAAAGCGTTTGAGCAACTGGGTGGAATCAAAGAAGCCACCCTGTGCTATGTGACCTTACTGAACCGGTTTCCCGAAACTCAATACGCCGCACCAGCACAAAATCGTCTTGCGGCTTTATCGAATAACGAATCACGTTCATCCTTTCCCTCCTCTCCACCAACAATCCGACGATGAAACAACAGCTTCGGAAACCAACGCACAATCGTCTTCTGCCCGTCCGCGCGAAGTCACGCCGACATGCCTGGCAATTGATGTCACGCGTCATCCCTCTGGTCGTGCTATCGATCGCATCTTGCTGGTGGATGCTTGCAATGAGCCCGGCAATGGGACAATTCCCCAGTCCGCCCAGCACAACGCCAGCACCTTTTCAGCCGGTCAATCAGAATTTCAATGCGTCGGGCACACCGACGATTCCATCAACGGCAATTCCATCAACAGACTTTCAACCGTCGGCTGCCGCACAGAATTCGGATCAACAGACCACCGCCGATGCAGCGGGCACTGAATCCGGATGGAAATTACCCGCATTCCTGGAAAAGATCAGTGAAGGTGGCTGGTTAATGCTGCCGTTGGCGGCCTGTTGTCTGATCGTCTTCTCGCTTTCAGTCGAGAGGATGATCGCGCTTCGCCGTCGTCGCGTGATTCCTCGCCCATTCGTCCGTCGCTTCACAGAATGTGTCGAGGACGGGCAACTGAGCTACGAAGAAGCAACGGAACTCTGTGAAGAATATGATTGTCCTGTCGCTGAGGTTTTCAGAGCGGCAGTCCGACGCTGGGGACGTCCCATGTTTGAGGTGGAACAGGCAGTGATGGATGCCGGCGACCGGGTTGCTGACGGACTACGCCGTTTTCTGCGTGTCTTTCACGCAATCAGCAATGTCGCACCGTTGATCGGTCTTCTTGGCACGGTACTCGGAATGATCGACTCTTTTGAAACCATCAGCACGCAAGCTTCTCTCGGACAACCCGAATCACTTGCTTCCGGTATCAGTGTCGCACTGCTGACCACCGCTGGTGGATTGACCGTCGCGATACCGGCGTACCTGGCCTACATGTACTTCAGCAGTAAATCCGACAGTTACCTCAATGAGATCGACAAACTGTGCCAAAGGGTCGTCGACTGCATTTCGGCTGAGGGTCTTGAAAACGCTGGTGAGAAAAGTAGCAACCGCAAACGACGTGCTGCGTGATGCCGTCATTTTGTTCCAAGCCGACCTGAAAGCCCCCACAAAGAAAAACAACTGGAGCAGATTCGCTGCTCCTCCAACCATAATCTCTTATCCGGTGATGAGCTGATGACGAACAGTCGAAGCAAGACAGAAGAAGCAACGATCAACCTGACACCCATGATCGATGTCGTGTTTCTGCTGGTGATCTTTTTTCTGGTTGGAAGTGAGTTCAGTGAGGCCGAGAGCAAAATACCAGTGAACGTTCCGACAGCTGGACAGATGCAGGCGATCACGCGAGGGCCGGATGAGCTGATCGTTGAAATCGCAGTTGATGACAGTGTTTCCCTGAACGGTGAAACGATGGAACTTGATCCGCTGCGTACCAAACTGAACCAATATCACACCAGTTACCCTGACGTGAAAGTAATCGTCCGTGGAGAAGCCACCGGTTCACTGCAAAGAACTGTCGAAGTCCTCCAAACGGTTCGTCGCAGTGGCATCCAGAACATCGGAATCTCAACCAAGAGGATGATTCGTTGATAGATCAAGCTCCTCTATGGGCAGATCCTCGACTCACCTACACAGTAGCGGCTTTTGCTGTTTTGCTGCTGGTAGCAGCTATCTGGCTGTTTGGAAGAAAGAAACGTCAGGGACGTCAAGCTGGCGTGATCTGTCTGTCAATTTCAATCGTCCTGCATCTGGCACTCATCACGCTGGTTCCCAAGCTGCCTGCATTCCGCGGAAAAGGCGCACCTGCGGGCGATGCAACTTCCACCACAGAGGAAGCGCTGGCTTCATTCCAGTTTTTTGATCCGGACACAGAAGCTTCTGCAGCAGAACAGGAATCAACAACGGTCATAAGTCCATTGCCCATCAGTAATCTGGATGATCTACTCGGCCCGACTGACTCGCTCGCCGGGCTAACAGAAGCGGACACCCCAATTGACTCCGATTCAGCGAACCAGACTGAAACAACAAGTCAAACAGATCCCCAAAAAACGGAAGAAGAATCAGCTGACACGAATTCGTCGACACTTGACACGCTGGCAATGGAATCCCTGATTCCACCTGACCTCTCCGACGCGACTGAACCATCAACAACCGATTCTGCTTCAGCCGCATCCAGCCTTGCCAGCAACATGAGCGCACAGCTTGACGCTCTGCTGGAAGCTGCATTTACAGACAACCCGTCAAAAACTCCACTGATCCCCGATTCGCCACGAGAGGTTTCGCCACAGAACGATTCAGGGGCCATTGCCAAGGCCAGTCCACCACGTTCAACCAACGCAGCACCTTCCCAATTCGCCTCATCCAAAAGCGGACCAACGGGCGCAAAAAACGAGTCACCAGAAAGTGCATTTGCGAATCGCAGCGGTGAGGCAAAGACGACGGCCCTGCAACAGACCGGTGGCAGCGAGGAGACCGAAGCAGCTGTTGCATCAGCCTTACGATATCTGGCTCAAACCCAACAAGCCAACGGATCCTGGAATCCACAAACCACGGGAGCTGGCGTTGAACGCGCACCACTTGGTGTGAATCGTCATGGAGCGGGCGGAAGATCAGAAACAGCAATCACAGGCCTGGCCCTTCTGGCGATGATCGGAGCCGGTAACACTCACCAGCAAGGCAAGTACGCGGACAACGTCTACCGTGGTCTTGCATTTCTGATCAACTCTCAAAGTCGCGTTCCTCAAAGCATTGGATCTCTTTCCGGAGCCAACACCTCAGTTTACTCAGCAACTTACAGTCACGGGATCGCTGCACTGGCGATGTGTGAAGCGGCTGCGATCACGCGTGATGCATCAGCTTTGGTATCGGCCCAGCGGGCGATCAACTACACGATGCAGATGCAGATTCCAGCCACCGGCGGTTGGCGTTACACACGGTACGACCGGGATGGTGACCTTAGCCAACTTGGCTGGCAAGCAATGGTTCTCGACGCTGGCCACCGTGCGAAGCTTCCGGTCAAGCAGCAGACGGTCAATGGAATCCAACGCTTCCTCAGAAGCGTTCGGGCGGGCCGTGGAGGATTGGCCTCTTACCGGCCACGCGAAGCCCCCACCCGGACCATGACAGCCGAGGCTTTGGCAACCCGGCTCTTGATCGGCGAGAATGTTCCTGCTGCCGAGATTGCCGAGGCCGAAACCTATCTGCTTCAACAGCCACCGGGTGTGGGTGCCGACAATTACTACTACTGGTATTACGCCACTCTGGCACTTCATCAACTTCAAGATGACGCGTGGCTTCAGTGGAACACCGCGTTGAAAAGGCGATTACTTTCAACGCAGCGTCCTGACGGGCGATGGCCTTCCAATACGGTGTGGGGCGGTTATGGTGGAGAAATCTACACAACTTCGATGGCAACACTGTGCCTCGAGACCTACTACCGCCACGCGATACGGAAAAACAAAGCCCGCATCGCAACGCGTCCGCCAACGCAGACATTCCAACGGTGAACCAAGCAGCTGAACTCGTCGAGAAACTGCAGCAAGCAGCGGCTGCTGCGGGTTTTTGCCAATTCGGAATCACACCTGCCGTACAGATTTCGGGTTATTCAGCTCTCGTCTCGTGGATCGAATCCGGTTACGCGGGTGAAATGCAATACTTTGCCAACCGCCAACAGGCATACCAGCATCCCAACGGAGTCCTGCAGGGAACGAAATCCATCATCGCCCTCAGCTATCCCTATGAAGCAAGCTCCGCCATGGAATGCTCCAAGGGCATGGCACAAACGGCAAAGTATCTCTGGCCCGGCGTCGATTACCACGATGTCATTCATCCAAAACTCAAAGAATTGTGCAAGATCCTGACGATCCACGCGCCCTATTCAAAGGCACGTGGCGTCGTTGACACGGCACCGCTGATGGAACGTGAAATTGCAGAACAAGCCGGGCTTGGATGGCAAGGAAAGAACACGTTGCTGCTGAACAAACATCATGGCAGCTACTTCTTTCTGGCGTGCATTCTGTCGACACTTGAGCTTCCAAGTGACGAAATTCGAAAAACCAACCATTGCGGAACGTGCAGGGCATGCCTTGATGCCTGCCCCACAGATGCGTTTCCTGAACCCGGTGTTCTTGATGCATCCCGTTGCATCAGTTATCTGACCATTGAACACCGCAGCCCAATTCCACGGCCGTTGCGAGAAGGCATCGGCAATTGGCTATTTGGCTGTGATGTTTGTCAGGAAGTGTGTCCATGGAATCGGAAACCGACGAGAAAGGCAGATCACCAAGTACGGCAGTCCGAGCAGAAAGCACTACAAAACGGACCAGAGCACAATTCGCTTCAACAAATCGATGCCATCAACCTGTTCGAGCTGGATGATGAACAATTCCGGCAACGCTTCAGGAAAACGCCTCTGTGGCGTGCCCGTCGCCGCGGCATCCTCCGAAATGCAGCCATCGTACTTGGCAATCAAAAAAATCGATCGGCATTACCGGCCCTGCTGATCGGTCTCGAAGATAATGAAGCTCTCGTGCGTGGTGCAGCAGCCTGGGCATTGGGCAGCATTGGAGATGCATCGGTCAGATCAAAGCTTGAATCATGTCTGTCCCAGGAACAGGACCCAGAGGTTTGTGAAGAAATTGAGATCGCCTTATCCAGCCTGGCCGCTGCAAGCCAATGAGTTGACCACACCAAATCCCGTCAATTAAACAATGGAATTCCGTCAGCCACTCCTCCTGATTGAGAACACACAGTCACATGCACGCCCGTGACCATTGGCAACTGAATCCCCGAATTGACTTTCTCAATCATGGCTCGTTCGGCGCATGCCCGAAAATCGTCTTGCAGAAACAGCACGATCTCATCCGTTCACTTGAACAGGATCCCATCGCGTATCTCGCACCAGAAAGGGACCTGGAACCCAAGCTGGACGAGGTCAGAAACAAAATTGCAACTCTGGTCAATGCCTCCGCAACTGACATTGCCTTTGTTCGCAATGCAACTGATGGTGTGAACGCCGTGCTGAGTTCAATTCCGCTCCAACCTGGAGAGGAAATCCTGATCACCAATCATGGCTACAACGCATGCAACAACGCAGCTCAGTTTGCTGCCCAACGCACCGGTGCCAGAGTCACCATGGCCGACGTGCCATTTCCACTGACCACGCAGCAGGCCGTACTTGATGCGTTGGACAGCCAAATATCACCACAAACCCGCTTGATTCTGGTTGATCATGTCACCAGCCCCACAGGATTGATCTTCCCTGTGGAAGAAATCATCTCCATGGCTCATGCCCGAAATATCTGCGTTCTTGTGGATGGCGCGCATGCCCCAGGAATGCTCCAGCTTGACCTGAGCAGAATGAAACCCGATTTCTACACCGGAAATCATCACAAATGGTTATGCGGCCCGAAGACATCGGGCTTTCTGTACGTGCAACCGGAACTGCAACATCAAGTCAGACCCAACGTCATCAGCCACAGTGCCAACCGCCCACGTCCCAAGCGGAGCCGTTTCATCAGTGAATTCGACTGGACCGGCACCTATGACCCCTCCCCCCTGCTGGCGGTTCCCGCAGCGCTGGACTTCATGCGTAATCTTTACCCGGGTGGTCTGGTAGAACTGCTCGAAACGAACCGCCAAAAAGCATTGCTTGCAAGAAGGATTCTTTGTGATGCTTTGGCAATGGAACCACCAAGCCCTGACTGCATGATCGGTTCACTGGTCACCATCCCCATCGATGCCGACCAGTTCTGCAGGCGAGGTGAAACCGGAGCCCCCGCTGAAACACTGCAAAAAATACTGCGTTGGGACCATCAGTTTGAACTTCCAGTTTTCGCTTTTGAAGGCAAAGATCCACACTGCCTACGAGTCTCAATGCAGGCCTACAATGAAACGTCGCAAGTGGCACGTCTCGCGAGGATTCTCCTCAGCCTCAAACGATAAAGGCCTCGGACCCATCTCCTGGATTTTCTGTGCGTACCGGAAGAATCGTCACTGCCCTCACCGAGTGCGATTGCTCTTTCATCATGAGCCTGACAACACTCGACGCACAACCATTGAATTCCGGCTACAATCTTCGGGTAAGGCTATCTTCACAAGCGAATCACCGCCCATGCTCCATGAGAACGCGGATGGGGGATTTACCGGTGATCTACCCACCGAAGTCTGTTTAAGATAAAAGCCTTTTTTGCATTCACGGGACGCAAGCTCAAAACGCAGGGTTGCAGATAACAAAGCGCGTTAATCCGGAACCATTCTGTTGTCTAACGACAGTAATGCCCGGATGGCATCAGACAGTCACGCGATGAAACGTTGCAAGAGAGAGCATCACTGCATTTTGCCAAACCCTTGATTTTGTGATTTGCGAGATGAACCTACCACCACGCGTACAACATGCCCCCTCCGGGAAGAGCAGAGAACCAATGAGTCCAACACCCGAATCTGATGTTGCAGGCAAATCAGAGTTACCGGGTTCCGGCATGTCAGTCGCCCGGCTCCGAACAATTCTGCAATCGGAACCGGAATGCGTCAAAACAGTGAATGCTGACGGCCAGCTGATCGATCTCAACCCCGCCGGATTGAGAATGATCGGTGCAACCGATGTGGAACAGATACGTGGCACTCACTTGTCGATGATGGTTGACCCGAGAGACTGGCCAACCTATCAAAAGAACATGGCACGCGTCTTTCAGGGGGAAACATTAAGTTGGCAATTCCGCTGCAATTCGCCGCAAGGGGATCAACGCTGGATGGAGCAGACTGCTGGACCTGTTTACAGCGAAAGTGATCGTGGCAAGGTGACCGAGATGGTAGCCATCACTCGGGACATCACTGATAAAAAGCGGGATGAGAATCGGCTTCTGACGGCCAAGGAAAACGCCGAACGGGCCAATGCAGCAAAGACAAATTTCCTCGCCAACATGAGTCATGAAATCCGCACTCCCATGAACGGAATTCTTGGGATGGTCAACATGCTCACAGAAACCTCGTTGACCGATGAACAGCGTGGCTGGGTCGATGTGATTCAACAATCAAGTGAGTCATTGCTTCGCATCCTCAATGATATCCTTGACCTGTCAAAAGTCGAAGCTGGTCACATTGATCTGGAAAAGTCCCGCTTCCGCATCAGTGAACAGATTGCCGAGCTCCAGCGTCTGCACTCAGCAAATGCAAGCCGGAAAGGAATCGCACTGGAACTGACTGGTTGCGAACAGATGGAGATAGAACGTTACGGTGACCCAGTCAGGATTTTACAGATCCTGAATAACCTCATCGACAATGCGATCAAATTCACATCCACTGGCCGGGTAACCGGCAGATTCACTTGTGGAAAATCGTGGGAGAATCCGCCGCAAGCCTGCCAACATGACGATGTGGACCATGTACACATCACCATCACAGACACCGGGATCGGCATGACAGTGGAGCAAACAGAAAAAGTATTTGCACCTTTCAGCCAAGCTGATGCTTCAACCACACGCCGCTATGGTGGGACGGGCTTGGGGCTTACCATCGCCAAAACCTTGACCGAGTTGATGGGTGGAAAGATCAAGGTCGAGAGTGAAGTTGGCTTGGGAACGACATTTGAAATCATGTTGAAACTGCCAACCACTGAACAAGCAAACCTGCCTGACATCACGACCGACCAGAGCAGTTCCAGTACAGGCAAAACAGCCCCGGAAAGCCCACCACTTCGTGTCATGGCTGTCGAAGATGGTGATGTCAATCGGCTGGTCCTGTCACACATCCTGAAAAAACTCAACGTCACTGTCTCGATGGCGTTTGATGGAAAGCAGGCAATCGAGTTATTCAAAGAAGAACGGTTTGACCTGATTCTGATGGACATTCACATGCCGGTGATGGATGGAATTGCGTCAGCCGAAGAGATTCGAAAGATCGAGGCTCAACTCGGTATCGATGAGACACCCATCGTGGCAGTCACAGCCAGTGTCACGGATTCAGAAGTTGACCGTTACAAGCAATTTGGCTTTTCCCACTGCATCGCCAAACCCATGGAGCCCTGGAGGCTTCGCGAGGTGATTGACGAGATTCGCGGCTAAAACATCCCGATGGTCGCTCGGCATTGGCTCGCTGTATCGAGACAGTCCGGATACAATCGATGGAAGCGGCACAGTGCAAACACCGTAGCGTCTTCCACCTCCGGAAATGGTGTCCAATTTCAGCGTTGCCAATCGCTGTCCTTTCAACCACTCTCCTGTCCATCACTGCCTTGACGGACAAGGCTGTGCTTCGTGCCGTGCAACTGAGAATTCACTCCGCGAATCGCCCGGTTAACTCCCCTCAAGTTTCTCTGCCTCATCCCTGCAGCATTCACTACCGAGATCATGATCGAAATGCATCCATCACATCCTCTAGCGCGAAACGACAACCACCGAACGAGTCATTTCCAATGCAATCTGCTGAAGAGATTGATCGTCTTGCTTGTGATTTTGATCCCGGCTTCTGGTGCAGCAACAGGGCAAGCCGCGGAACAGAATCCCGACATCGTTTTCATCATCGTTGATGACCTGAATGACTGGCTGGGTTGCCTGCAAGGTCATCCCGACGCACGGTCACCGAACATTGATGCTTTGGCGGCGAGCGGAATGCTTTTCCCGCAGGCTTATTGCAATGCGCCGCAGTGCCGCCCATCGCGAACCAGCCTCAACCACGGCATCTATCCATTCCATACCGGAACGTATTTCAATGCCAAGTTCAAAGGCGAAAAGAAAATCACCACGCCATCAATGCAACAGTTCTTCATGCAGCAGGGTTATCGGGTTGCAAGCGGTGGTAAAGTTTTCCATGGAGGCCCGGGAACCAGGGGTGATTCTCTTCTCAGTCGTCCCGGCGACCCAAAACCACCAGCAGGAAAAGACAAATTCGGTGGAATGAATCCTCCCAACGATGGCTTTGCCTTGAACGTCAAGGACGAGCAAATGGGGGACTACAAGGTGGCGCAATGGGCAGTGGAGCAGTGGAATCAGGAATCATCGCAGCCGTTATTCATGTCAGTGGGCTTTTTCCGTCCTCACCGCCCGTTGCAAGTACCTGAAAGCTATTTCCGACAGTTCCCGCTTGACTCGATCCGTAAACCCATGGAACCGGAGGCAGACGACTGGAATGACATGCCTGATTTCGCAAAGCGTCTGGCAAGAAGCCACGCACATAAGCCGCTTCATTCACGCAGAACTTCAGACGGCAAAACAGTCAGGGACCTGAGTGATCACGAATACATCGTTGAAAGCAACGAATGGGAAACAACGATACAGGCCTATCAGGCTTCGATTGCCTTTGTTGACCGACAGATCGGACGCTTTCTCGATGCACTGAAAACGAATCCGCGTGGACGCGAAACCATTGTCATGCTGGTCAGTGACCACGGATGGCACCTTGGTGAAAAGAAGCACTGGTGCAAAGGAGCAATCTGGGAACAGACCACGCGAATTCCATTCATGATTCGTGCTGCGGGCGTCAAGCCTGGAAGCGTGTGCATGCAACCGGTCAGTCTCATTGACGTTTTCCCTACCCTGGTTGACCTTGCCGGACTTCCCGTCCCCGAACACCTTGATGGCAGCTCCGTCAAACCGCAACTTGTCGACCCCATGCAAAAACGCTCACCAGTGATTTCCTCTTACGGCGAAGGCAACACCGCGATCCGGACACCCCGGTGGCGGTACATCCGGTACGAAGATGGTTCAGAAGAGCTTTATGACCACTCGGATGACCCGCACGAATGGAAGAACCTTGCTGAATCGGCTGAACACCAGGAGATCAAACGGGAACTTGCTGCTGAGATCCCGAAAAACCAGCATCGAGGCCTGAAAGTCCAGAACTGGTTCAATCACTATCAACCTTGATGCAAGGCTGTGGATAGCAGGAACCACGGAAATTGCAGCTCATCTTTCAGATTTCGCAGCAACCCCAAACAGGCTCGTAACCTACGCAGCTTTCTGCTTTTCTTCCGCCGCGTTGATTTTGTTGTAAAGCGTCTTGAGGCTCACGCCAAGCTCGGCCGCAGCAGCGGGTTTATTTCCATCATGCCGTTCGACGGCTTTTGCGATGGCAAGCACTTCCAGCTCCCTGAGCGTCATTGGACTGGAGTCACGAATTTCCTTTCTCAGCTGCCTTTTTCCAAAGTGCCTGGGCAGGTCATCGTGGTCAATCGGCATCGATTCACAAAGAATGGCAGCATGTTCGATGACATTGGCAAGCTCCCTGACGTTGCCTGGCCATTGGTGCTCCTGCAATTCCTGCATGGCAAGTTCGGTAAACAAGGCGTCATCACTGCCATCACTGCGATGGCGTCTCAGCAGATGCCTGGCTAGTACCGGAATGTCTTCTCGCCGCTCGCGCAATGCGGGCACGTTGATTTCAAAAGTATTGATCCGGAACATCAGATCCTCTCTGAAGGTTCCGCCTTCCACCATCTGCTCAAGATCACGATGGGTCGCGCACACCAGCCGCACATCCACGTTCACGGTTTGATTGTCTCCCAACCTGCGGATGTCACCTGTTTCAAGAACACGCAGCAGTTTTGCCTGCATGGACAACGGCAACTCCCCGATCTCGTCAAGAAAGATCGTGCCACCATCGGCGACTTCAAAGAGGCCAGTTCTTGCAGTGTCAGCTCCAGTAAACGCCCCGCGACAATGTCCAAACAGCTCACTCTCGATCAGATTCTCCGGCAGTGCTCCACAATTCACCGCAACCATCGGCTGTTCAGCTCTCAGGCTGCTGTTGTGCAGTGCACGTGCAACGAGCTCTTTTCCGCATCCGGTCTCCCCACGGATCAGGACAGAGCTATCCGTGGGTGCAACCTTGGAAATCAGCTTCAGGACGCGTTCCATGGCGGGGCCGGTACCGACCAGTTTCGAGTCGCCTTCAGCGCGGCGAACGCGGTGTTCCAGGGCTGCCAGTTGGCGCCGGGTATGACGACGTTCATTGACGCGTCCCAGCATTCCGGAGATCACCGCCAGCCGTGCTGGTTTCGTGAGATAGTCAAACACCTGATGCCGCAGCGCTTCAATGGCCGTGTCCTGGCTTGGCTTTCCCGTCATCACGACCGCCTCGATTTCTGGCCGCAACTCCCGCGCCTTGCTGATCACTTCCAGCCCGGTCATTCCAGGCATGTCCAGGTCAACCAGCAGGCAGTCAAAAGGTTCTTTTTCCAGGGCAGCAACCGCGGTGAAGCCATCAGGACACACGGTCACCGAGTAACCCATTCTCGGTAATTCGGTGCGCATCAATTCCTGCAAATTCGGTTCGTCATCAGCAAACAGAATTCGCATCTTTGGTTGTTCAACCGACTTTCTGGTACGACTCATAATCTAATCCCAGTGAAACTGGATTTCCTGTGTTCTGCTTTTCTTCCAATGCCACGCTTGGCAACGTCAACACCATCCGCGACCCACACCCTGGACCGTCGCTGTGTGGTTTGAGTGACCCACCATGCTTTGAAACGATTCGGTAGCTGATACTCAGCCCCAGCCCCGTGCCTGTTCCATCACGGCGACGTGTGAAAAACGGCTCGAAAAGATGCAATTGTGTTTCTGCATCCATGCCGCAACCTGTGTCCTCGACAACCACCACGGCATCGCCACCTTGACAGTCCACATGAATGTCAACGGTTCCGTCAGTATCCATACTCTCCAGTGCGTTGGTGACGAGATTCAAAATCACCTGTCGTATTTCCTGGGGATCGGCTTCGGCAATCACGTTATCCGAAGCATGGGTGCTGATCGTTTTGCACCGGTATTCGCCCAACTGCCCAACCATGTCAACTACTTCGTTGACAACATCCACCAGATTGACAGGCACACGCTGCACTTTGCTCAAGCGACTGAAATCGAGCAGTTTTTCAGTGATTCCCTTGCAGCGATAAGCCTCTTCTTCGATCCGCCGCAGGTTGCGTGGCAACTCCTGCTGAAGCTCATCATTGAGCAACCGCTGCTCGGGCGGCAGCATCAGCAGCTCGGAAAGTCTGGATTGCAAAACCTCAGAACTCATTGCGATTGTGGCGAGCGGATTGTTGATTTCATGGGCCACTCCCGCAGCCAGAAATCCCACACTGGCAAGCTGCTCGTTCTGGATCAGCTCACGAGTACGCTCCTTCACTTCGCGATCAAGCCCCGCGCAGGTAGCATTGAGTTGCAGGAGTGTGGATCGAAACCGATCCGTCATTCCGTTCATGGCCTGCCCCAGCTCATTCAACTCGTCTTCGGTGCCAAGATCGATCCGGTGGCCAAATTCACCACTTGCAACCAGTCGTGAACCATCAATCAGAGTGCGAAAGGGCTTTGCAATGTAGGAATTGAAGAACCAGAAAAAGGTGACCAATAATAGCACCGTCGCGACTGCACAGACCGAAGCCAAATACAACCAGAAACGAGCCTGCCGGCGTACCTGATCGCTGTAAATCGTAAACGCACGGTGAGTTGATTCAGCGTGCATCTTGCACGCTTCACCGAGTGAGTCGAGGCATTTTTCGGTCTTGTCCAGATTGTCGCCGTTGTAATACCGCTTGAAACTGAATTCGCTACCAAACGGCTCAAGCTCCTTGAGCGTCTCAAAGTGACCTTTGATATCCGCCAGCCGACCATCACGCTCAACCTCCGGCATCAGCAGAGTCGTCGATTGAGAACTGGATAGGCCGTAACATGTTTCGAGGCTTGTCTCAAACTGGTTGCCGAGACTCTCGAAGTCACCACCTTTGGCATGGAAATAATCCAGCAGATTATCACCCATCTCATTATTCAGCATGCTGAAGTCTTGATCACTCGCTTTCTTGCTCTCGAAACTGTATCTCAGCTCGAAGGCAGTCGCGTGCAAATCGCTGACCTGACCCAACTCACGGGAATGCTGCGCCAGCTCCAACGCCAAACCGTTGTAAGCACTCAGTGCCACAATGACAGCGGAAACGAGCAAACAGAAAACGAAGGAGAAAACCACCAGCGCGACGGTGAGCTTCGTCCTGATCGACGTTCGTTTCAACACGTGATTGCCCTCCCTGACAACAAACGCGTTCCTTCTCAAACCCAACTGGCAGACTATCCATCTGCCAGTCAAACAGCAAGAGCGAAGACACAAACGCAGGCTTTGCTAGCTTTTGCTGATGCCGTGGAAACTGAATGATTCTGGAAAAGCATGATGCTGATTCGGGGTTGCGCGAAGGCACTTGAAAATACCTGAAACTGCGGCCATCTGGCTTGCATCACAAGGAGTTCCGGGCGTGCCAAACCAGAATGTCGAAAGCCCGGTCGGCAAGACGATGCGCCCCTGTTTTGCAAAAAGAATCGAATCTGAAATTGCGACTGGTCAGTTGGGGACATGTTCTCAGTTGAGCAACTGACCTCTGGCGGGCAAATGCTCACTTAGCAACAGCACGAGCACCGCATTGGCTCTCTGATCATCGTTCTCACCCCGAACGGTACATCTTTCCTGACTTCTCGGACTGTTGCGACCCGAAGCCGGCTCGCGAAGCCTTGAAATCAGACCGATCCAAAGACTTCAGCAGTGGTTCCCGCAACCGTCATGCGGGACTGCACTGCAGATGTTTCCGGCAAACCAGCAAGGCAAGCATGTCGCCCACACAGACCTCACACGTAGCAGAACTTGAACCAGGGCAACTCCTGAACGAACTCGAGCAACGGCAGGATGATGTTCTGGAGCAGTTGGATGCCTTGGACACCCAGTTGCAGGAGGTTCTGCGTGGCCTTGGCGTGACTCTGGAAGAGGACTTGGACGAGGATCTGGTCTGAGCAAGCATGTTGCCCACACAGGGTCAGTGGCTCGGACGGGGCTCTGTTAAGTTCGAGCCTTTGGCATGGACGGGGCTCTATCTCTCAATTCGTGTGTCTCGAGTGCATCCGGCCTTTGGGTTCCAGTCATTTCCGGCCGATAAACGAGGGGGGTCGAACCAGCGGACGACTACGATTCGTCTGTGAATTTTGCCGAAACATCCGGGTAAATTGCTGAAAACGGGCTCGAAACGGTGTCGGAGCGAGTTTCAGCAGCAATTTCGTGCTGAAATATGGCGGAAATACGGTCGTGCCATTGCCATTCAGGTGGCCTGATCGTTAGACTTCCCATCCGCGTGGACAGGCAAAGGGCCGTCCTGAAATTACATTCCCTTCCAAGGGAGACATGATCTGGCGATGAATTCGGAGCAAAAATGGTCAAGTTAGTGGTTCGCGATCGTGAAACGATCCAGGAAGCTGTTCGTCGATTCCGCAAATTGGTAGAGCGAAGCGGCATCAAAAAAGAGATGCGACGCCGGGAATACTACGAAAAGCCAAGCGAAACCAACCGTCGCGCCCGCCTGCGTGCAGAACGTCGGGCACGTCGGACCCAAATGCTCAGTCGCTAGCTCATTTTGCTAAGCTGAGTTCGTTGTCTTGCCGAAAAACAAGACATCGAAATCACAATCCAATGCGGCTTACCACGCAACGACTTGAGTCGGTGAATTGGCCGCAAAAAACGCTGGAAGCAGACAATGATGCCCGGCCACTTGCCCGGCAGATCCCGCATGATGAAACAGGTGTTTCGCCAGGAACACCCGGGGGGCGATTAGCTCAGTTGGCTAGAGCGTCTCGTTTACACCGAGAATGTCGGGGGTTCGAGTCCCTCATCGCCCACTCTCGCAGATTGCAATTCTGCGAACTCACCCGCAGGCCCGCGAAAATCACTGTATTTTCGTTGGGCCTTTTGCGTTGGTGGTGACTCCCCCCAGTCTTTGCTTCAGCTGGAGTGAGAGAATTTGGGTTGGTAATGCGACTATGTTCTGGAGGCTGAGGCGTAGCCCAAGTCGGAAGAACAGAGCCTGCCGCCTATGCGGCGGAGGTTTGATAATTCAAAAACCGATGCCGCGTTGCGGAAAGAGCGTGGCTGTCTGGCTGGGCTATTCTGCAGGTGAATAGCATCCACCATTGCTGACCTCATGTGCTACCATCACGTTCGGCTCTCCAAAGGCGTCAATTCCTGCACGGTATTCAAGCCAAACACTACCCCACGAAAATCACCTATGAAATTGCCTCCGATCGAAAAACGAATCGTCACGATGGCCGCCCATGAGTACTTAAGGCACTATTGCCTCGACCCTGCTAATTACGACTTGGTGACAACCTACTCATCTTCCGTAGGAACAAGCGCTTTGTCTGATGCCTTTAAAAAAATGGCCGTGAACATGCATTGCTTGAGATCAGGGCAACGTAGTCAAAGGATTTGATGCCCTTCTTCCTGTCGGCCTTTGATTGTGCTCATGCATCTGACCTGGCTTGACGGGCGGGTCGTAGAGCTGACAACGTCTGTCGCAGTTGATCCTTGACCATCTTTGCCCCGACATGCTGCCTTCGGTCAGAACAAAAAACATGCAACACCATGAAAATCGAGCCCCCCTGTTCATCGGAATCGCAGGTGGAAGTGCAGGCGGCAAAACGAGCTTTGCGAAGGAGCTGTCAGCTGCAGCAGGCAACAAACTGACGGTTCTGGAATTGGATCGTTTTTATCATTGTCTGGGGGATGCAACGGACAAACACGAGGCAAACTTTGATGAACCCTCGTCGCTGGATTTCCAGTTGCTTGAGAAGGTGCTTGAGCAAATGCGGTTGCACGGTGCCGCCTCAGTTCCGGTATACGACTTCGCGACACACAACCGGGTGGGATACGAGCCGTTGGATGCTGCTTCGGTGATCGTGATCGAGGGCATCCTTGTTCTATGGCACAAGAGGATACGCGACCTGCTCGATGTCAAACTGTATGTCGACGCGCCAGCAGCGGTCAGATTTCAGCGGCGCCTCCACCGCGATGTCAGCGAACGTGGGCGTGATACGGATTCCGTTGCAAAACAATGGAAAGATACCGTACAGCCAATGCATGACAAATATGTCGAGCCATCCCGCCAGTATGCTGACAACATCATCGATGGTACTGCTGATCTCAGGATGATCGCCAAGAAGTTTTCTGCATCCTGGCTTTCTCAGACGGCGTGAATCAATCCATGAGTCTGCAGCATCAGATTCCTCTGAATCCATGCACCGGGTTTCCTCTCATGGAACAGAAGCATTCAGTGTCGCCCCCTGCGCGAAATCATGATCAGACAATGCAACGCGATCATTGATTTGCGGTGGCGAATCGCAGCAAGGCTGATTCCCAGTCACGCTTGTTTCCGCGATTCCCTACTTTTCAGGTGTCGCGATGTGACTCAAACACCATGGTCACGTCAACTTCCAAACCGGGATCAAATCTTGCCATGTCCCGAACAAGCCGAAATCCACGGTTCAGCGAACAACGCCACCAAGATCGAAAACTGCCACAGAGTAAAACAACTTCCCGGAGCAAAATGCCAACCGCATCTACTGCTGCGCAAATTCGTGAAGCAGCTTTTGAAGGTCATCCGGCTGGCACTTTTCAACAAATGCATCCAGAGCTTCACCGGTGATTGCTTCCACGTACTGTGGATACGCCTGCAGCCTCTGAATCAATGCTGATCGACTCAGTTCAGGATGGAACTGAGTTCCATAAATCGGTTTCCCACGTATTTTGAACGCCTGGTTTTCGACCTTCGTAGAATACGCCAAACGTACAGCATTGGGCGGCAGCTTCACCACGCAGTCCTGATGCCCCATCGGAGCAAGAAAGCTGCTCCCGAGAATTCCGAACAGTGGATCTGACTTTCCTTCTTCAGTGAGAAAAACCTGAACAGCACCCAATTCGGCCCGTGTCATGTCCGTGATGACATCTCCCCCCAAGGCTGCTGCCATCGCCTGAAAGCCCCAGCATGACGCAAACGTCGGAATCCCCCGATCATGAAGCTCCCGCATCGCTTGCAACGCGGGTGGCAGCCAATCTCCTCCTTCAGCAACGGAGTAATCACCACTGCCCCCGAGGAGCACGACATCAAAACTTGAAAAATGGTCGGCCGTAGGACGCCCACCAAGTAAATCAAAAACAGATATCTGACTCTTGTCACACTTCAGGGACTCTGCGAAGCAGTCAACTTCCTGTGTCAACATCGCATCATCCGGGTCTCGAACCTGTAACAGCAGAAATTTTTTCATGGCCAAGGTCGCATCAGGATCACGTCAGTTCCAACTCGTTGCAGACGCAAGTATGCGCCTACAACGGCTGTCCGTCGATGCCTTTTGCTGACAATGCACGCTGGCAGAATTCAGAGGTGGTGAGGTCGAACAGTTCGTAGGAGAGGTGAATGCGTTTCGCCCTCACAGGACCACCTGCCAGGCGTTGAGAAGGCGAGGTGCCATCACCCGAACTAATTCTGACGCAGCTGATTAGCCAAATGCAATCTCGACGAGATGCACTGATGCCCATCCCGCACGTGGCGAGTCCCAAACTTGAGGGGCGGTGTGCTGTGCTGAGGTGCATCGACCTGCTGATACGAAGTGTTCGCACCCCGACGTTTTCTTATGCAACAGTCCCGCTCATCAGGCATGTGTCCAAACTCGGCTGGCCCATAGTAGGAATATCGGTCAAAAGCGTTTGCCACTTTCCAGTCGTGATCAAGTGCGTTTGAGTGCTCACAGCAAGCCCCCTCTGCTTTTGTACTTTGTGTCCCAGACTGTCCGGATACAACCGTTCCCTGTCCATACTCGTGTGACGCCGCAAACGGTTCGAACTGTGCATCGCGAACGACCATGGGCTGTTCATCGGAAGCGGGCTGTTTGCTGTCGACCTGATGCTGGTTTTTGGCGCCAGTTTGAACGTTCTGCTTCAACGAAGGCGCGAGAATCGGCAGGGGCTTGAGTGGTTGGGACCCGTCCGCTCCTCTGAAAATTCGGCTGTTTTCCGCTTGTTCCAAGTGATCTTCACAAGTCTCACTGGCAGAATCTGCAATCCTCGCCAATCGTGTCCGGGTCCGTTGCAAGAAAGCCTGAAGATCTGCACGACACTTCTGGATCGCGATGATTTCCGGGCGGGCATCCGGTTGGGAATCGCAGCCAAGATGGTTCCAGTTTCTGCCACTTGAACCAAGGAGTGCGGGACCAATGGGGCCCGACTGGTAATCTGAATGATGTTGCATGATGGTCTCCGCAAGCACCATTCCTGCGCAGGCGCGCAGTTGGTGATTGCCATGAAATAGATTCGACTTCGGTAGCCCAGCCATCTCAGAGAGATCTGTGGCTTTGCGTCCCGACCTCGCGATCGGTTTGCCGTTTCGGAGAACCTTTTCAGAGACCCACATCGGTGAGACTGAAGCGGTACACCGCCCCCGTGAAAGGACGATTATTGACAACTGTCCAATTGAAACATGTGTCAGAAATTGCCGGAGTCAAGGAAAGCGACATTTTTTTTTCGTTTCAAGCCGCTCTTTCCCGAATTCACGTGCCTTGCAAGGGAAAAACTTCTGATCATGCCCGTCGGATCAGTATTCGCAGCTCCGTGGCGTTCGGCTAAACCACCCCGGACCGTGATTGTCTTTTCCAAATGAAGCCGTCAAGAACGTAGTGAGTGATCTGAGGAACAGCCAACAAAGGGACGAGCACAAAATGGTAGTTTTCCTGGCCCCATGCTGGCCCAAACAGCCAACTGCGCTCGTTCCACACTCCGGAATCCCACAGGAATTCTTCCAGATAAGCGAGCATCCAGACCACCCCGAGAAAGGATGCGATCTTTGGCAAATGTCGTGAAGGCGGCTGCTCCTGCCCGCCACACCGATACCAATACACAAGCACCATGTAGGGTATGCCGTGGATGATGACATTCGTGACTGTGAAGGCATAATCCGAGTTGAACGTTATGATCCCCACATACCAGCACACGGCAGTGGTCATCACAACAATGTCTTTCCCCGGACTCCACCGGCCATGAGCGAACCCCAGATACGCCGATCGAACGAAATAGAGACTCAGTATGCACCAATAGAATGGGCAGGCTATGTTCTCGAACACAGCCGGCAGTTTCTGGAAATCACCGTCGAGAAACCACCAGAAATTCCGTGGCAAATGCGAATGCCAGTGGATCAGCGGATAGAGCGTTGCCATATAAATCGCAAGGGTATCGATCCAGTATCCAAGGCGGCCAGTTTCACCGGCACGCGAACGATACAGCGCGACCCATCCGTACTGCTGACGCACAAAATGAAAAACGGCCAGATAGGCAAGTATCCTCCAGAACCCTGCTGAAGTTTCGGAGTAAATCGCGATTCCAACAAAGAAAGCAAGGAGGGGAGTCAGCCCATACAACCAAGGCCTTCGCCGCAGTTCAACACGATCAAAGTAAACCCGGAAACCAGTGGAATAGACGTGCGCAACGTCAATCATCAAAATCGCGCCGATCCACAGCCACTCCGGTGAGTCACTCTCCAGAAGACCAAACGGCGCACCAACGGCGAGCAGCCCGAGAGCGACTACCGCACTCCCGAGAAACGTCCACAGATCAACCTGGGGCGAGAAGAGCCACCGACTGCGTGGCCGTTGTTCTGCTGGCAGGGATGATGCTGTCACGGGTACCTTCAATCTTTACGCGTCAGATCGACAGGACGGTCCACAATCCCTCGAACTGCCAGTATTTCTTCTGCGGCACGTACACCATGAAAAAACGCTTCTTCCAGTAGTGCAACGCCACTTAAATCCGTACCCGCAAAATGCACAGCCCCCAAAGGCTCAGCGGCTGCACGCCGCTCCGGTCCCCAAACAAAACCCGGGCTTGGCTGAATCATTGCATGCCCCCAGCACATGATATCGATCCGGGATACCAAATCATCAATCCCGGGATGAGCGAGCCGCAGGTCGGCCAGAACAACCTCCGCCCAATCTGCCCAGCCAAGTTGCAACATCTGTTTTCGCGTGATGGTTGCTTCCACGTCAGCGAAAGGATAGTACCACGTCAAAACAGTAGGACCATGATCGACTCCCAGTTGGTGCGTCGCCGTGACGTAACCCAGTGACCTTGATTCCCGAATCACATTATCCCAAGCCATGGGAAATCCCTCATCAACGGGGCGATCCTGCACATGCACATTGGCAACCAACCACGAACCGTATTGGAACCCTGACACATCACGTCCAGACTCACTGAAACCCTCGATGACGTGCTTGGCCATCATCTGAGGCGCCGCAAACAGCACCTGTTCGGATCGGAACCCGACCTGCTTTCCCGTTTTTGCGTCCAGTGCCGCAACCCGGCAGGGCCCCGCTTCCTGGCTTCCGGCCACAGCGAATACCCCCACGCCGGTGCGAACATTTTCCTGCACCGAATCATGAAGATAATTCACGATTCGCCCATTCCCCTCCGGCCAGGTGATGACCTCCTGCGATCCCATGCCACTGCGAACGATGCGAGCGGCAAAGTAGAACACGCCAGCCCAGGCGCTCACACGTTCCGGGGGCAGGCCATAATCGTCACGGCAGGAATAGTCGACGAGCCAATGCAACCGGGGAGAATCCCAACCTTGATCATTCATCCAGTCCTTCATTGACATTTGATCCAACTGCCTGACCACTTCATCATCAGACCCCATCGCCATGGGTATCGCAAACATCCGGCGTCCACTGGCATCACGCATGTCTGCCCAGCGATCCATTTCCATGCGAAACGCGTTCAGTTGCTTCAAGTCCTCTTCACTCGCCCCGTGACCTGGGTACAAGCCCTCATGCCAACTCCCATCACTGTAGACCCTTTCCTCGGGCTCCCGGCAAAGAAACTCTTCCGCCACAACAGGACTACCGTCATCCGCCACTGACTCAATGACCCGCATTTCGGTCAGCAATTGAATCAACGATTCGTTTTCAGCCATGGGAACAGGAACATAGTGGGCTCCCCATGGAAAGCGGACTCCATTTCGACTTCCGCCACGCGCTGTTCCTCCCGGCTTTGATTCCAGCTCTGCAAGCACAAAATCGTCAAAGCCAGCACGTTTCAATCTCCAAGCTGCAGCAAGACCGGCAATTCCACCACCAACAATGGTGACACCAACCTGCTCATGAGCCGAGAAATCGAGTTCAGCGGCAACCCCATCACGAACCAGATGACCGATGTCAAAACGGGTGTGCTGCAACTCACCAGCAGGTGGTAGCCGCAATGTGCTGCAGCCGACACTGCCTGCAACCTGACACCCCAACAGGGCGGTCAGTAATTGCCGCCGGTTCAGCGTTTCAGTCTTTGCCACGCCACTCCTCGTCATAGTACCGAACCAGGACCTGATTGTTGAGCTGATTGACTTCTGTCTCGACGGGGTAAATATCGCGTGGCAGTTCAAAAAGACTGGAAATCATTTCCTCGTTGAGATACGACAATTCCTGTTCGATACGAGTTAGATCCGGTGGAACATCAATCCCGGCACGCAGCCCGGCCAAGGCGAATCCCCAAACACCAAATGTTGGAACCGACGTGCAATAAGGACGTACGTGAAAACCGGACTCCTCCATGGTGCGCAGGATACACCAGTACGACTGCCCGGCCACCAGCGGAGATGTGCATTGAATACTGACCAATGCATCCGGCTTCATGATCTGTCTTAAACGGCGATAGAAGAAGGTTGTGTAGAGTTTCCCGACTGAATAGGAACCCGGATCCGGGAAGTCGATCACGACTGCATCAAAAGGCTCGTGCTGCTTCCCCACCCAGACAAATGCATCCGTATTCACGACCGTTACTTTTTCATGAGTCAAGGACTGCTCATTCAATTCACGGAGAAGGGGAAACTGGGTGGCAATCTCAGTCATGCCGGGATCGATGTCGACGAGGGTTACCGTCTCAACACTGTCATGTTTCAGGATTTCCCTGACGGCGAGTCCATCCCCCCCTCCCAACACAAGAATCCTTTTCGGTTGCTGTGCAGCCAACATGACCGGATGCACCAGAGCCTCGTGATAACGGTACTCATCAGTCGAATTGAATTGCAGATGGCCATTGAGATACAACTGGAATCCACGACGATCATTGGTGACCAGAATCCGCTGGAAACGTGTCTGTCTGGCGTGAACAACCGACTTGCCCAGAATGATTTCCTCTGTCCACGTTGTGAGTGCATCTGCCTTGATGATGCCGATAACCAACACCCCAACCACAAGAAACGCACGCCCTCGCAATCCCGACAAACCCCGGTTGGTCAACAGCGGTCGGAGCAGATAGGTCCCCCACAATCCGACCAGCGCGTTCATGACACCGAACACCAGTGATGTCCGCATCAAGCCGAGATAGGGCACCAGCAATATTGGAAACAGAAGTGAAGCGAGCAAGGCTCCGATGTAATCGAACGTAAGGACGCGTGAGACAAGATCGCTGAAATCCAGGTGTTCCTTGAGGATCCGCATCAACAGGGGGAGTTCCAGACCAACGAGTGTTCCAATGACAAACACGCTGCCAAAGAGCACAAGCTGAAACCACTGAACGAAAGCAAACGACACGAAAAGCAACGGCGCGGACAACCCGCCAACCAGAGCAAGTGCCAACTCGACTTCGATGAATGTCCGCGCCAGCCCCTGATGCAAATACTGCGAGAACCAGGCGCCCACACCCAGTGCCGAAAGATACACACCGATCACCAGCGAGAACTGCGTGACCGAATCTCCCAGAAGGTAACTTGCCAGGGTTCCGGCAATCAATTCATAGATCAACCCGCACGTGGCTACCGCCAGCACGTTCAAGTAGAGCAAAAAGAGGGGCGCACGATTGAGCAAGTCAAAAAGCCAATGACAGAGAGCTAGCCAAGAATCGCCGACGCAATGATGACAGAGATCCCGACCACAACCGCCGCAACGATGGTTGCCATCGCCTGATTGTGCTCCTCAACAACCTCTTTGACAATCGAAAAAGGTGTGACTTTGTCCATCAGCAGAATGGCCAGAAACAGGACAACGATGCCGAGCACAGCAAAGACCGTGGCCGCCAACAGGTGCGTCAACAACAAGGAAAGATTCCCGGCACTCACCACGGAACCTGCAGCCGCGTCCGCCGCTGCCACCAAAGAAACTGAATCAAGCATTCCAGAAAACATATTGAGCATTACTTGCCTCCTCCCCAAGAACCACCATAAGAACGTCCATAAACACCTCCTCCTCCATGGCTCATGCCATCGAGAATTCCGAAGTTAGGAGCTCGCCAACTGAACGCGGCTGCAACTCCGAACCAGAGGCAAACGCTCAGACCAAAAACCAAATAACCAATGAACCACTTCGACTTTGAATCCATTAAAAATTACTCCGTCGCGTAAGGGCTGTAATCACTGTCTTCCCAACGCTTTCGCTCAAAGGAATACTGGTATGCCAACAATGCCACGGGCAAAGCAGCAAGCGCGACCAATCCATAAAAACAGAGCCACGGGTCAGCCTTTGAGAAGGCTGCATAAGTGAGCAGTATCAAGACAGACATGGCAGGCCAACTAAGAAACACACCTTTGCCAAACGACGGTGCTGGCTGGATCGGACCGACGCCAAAACTCCGCGGCAAATTCTCGACACCGAAGCCGACCTCGATCATTTCAGGCGTCACATAAACAGACTCCGTCACATTGACTTCACTGGATTTTTCCGTCTTTGACCATTCATACGAGAGCATTCTCGGCGGCGCGATGTAGTCCGCTGTTTTGACTTTTTCACCGGCCTCGACTTTCCAGTAAAACTCGCCAAGAACATGCTTCACCGTGGCCAGCCCGCGATCGTAAATCCGGAATCGATCCCCATCGTAGGCGATCGCATTCGTCTTGCCGCTGTTCTTCATCGCTTCGCCGGCTGCCGGTGACGCAAATGACCAATGCCGGTCATTGTAAATCAACCAACGGAAACCATTCTTTTCGCTGTAAAGAAGGTATTCCTGCCACGGATAGCTGATTCCACCATACATGGCAAAACGCCCCAGAAACCCAATGACAGTGTACTTCTCGCCAAACAGTTTTCCTTCGCTGCCCAACTTCAAACGAAGCTTCAATTTCTTTGGCTTCGAGAGTGTTTTCAAATACGTCAACTTGCCGTTATCGGCATCCAGCAAAGAATTGCAACTGGGACATGTAACACGCAAGGCCGCATCCGGGGCGTGAAGAGTCAATGCACCACCGCACTTCGGACAGTTCAGTGAAACCGATCCAGTTACGATTTTCGCATCGAGTACTTCGCCTGCACCGCCCTCAAGATTCAAGCTGTCCAGGCTGATTTCCTGTCCGACATAGGCGTTGGTCGTCGTCCCGTATTCCAAAGTGGCAAAGCGGCCCTCATCGGCTTGCAAGTCCACAAACTTGTGCTCAGCACCACCTCGAAACGCCCACGGTATATCACCTTCAGCGGTGAGCGCCGTCGCCACCCCGCGCTCGGTAACATTGAATTCTGCACCACCGAGTTTGACCGTTTCTCCGAGCTCCAGGTCATCAAAGTCCGGCGTGCGCGAATTCCCGGACAATTTCTTCTGAAACATCAGGTAGGTCTTTCCCTGAGCCTCGGAAAGCCAACCCCAGCGTCCACCCGGAAGAGCAAGGTACCATTCATCCCAAACCCCACCTGCAGGATGCTGATATTGCACACGCCCAACAACGGTGAAGTGCTTGTTCTTGAGCCTTCCTGACAAACCGCACCGCAGCCGTGATGATGTTTCAACCAATTCGGCAACTTTGCCAATGTCCTCGACTTTTCTATCCGTCCGTGCGACGGCCGACTGGCAAAATTCGCATACGGAAACCATCGAACCGACAGTGAACTCGACGGGCGCCCCACAGGAGGGACAAGCGGTCTTTCGGCTTTTCATCAACCTGGCGTCCTGTCACAGGAAATGGATTCAGTTTCCTCAGGTGAGCCCAAAGGCGCGATCCCAGTTGAAACGCCACGGGCTAATTGTCTGACACAAACATTCTCTGCCCCAAGCACCTCGGCGAGAACCAACTTCCAATCCCAGCCTGCCCTCTCACGACAACAATAAAGATTGAATGTTGCCAAACCGTATTCCGGATACGTGTGGCATGCTAAATGCGATTCGCTCAACATGTACAACGCGGTGACTCCACCCGGACCGCCAAAGCGGTGCAACTGGGGAATCCCAACGACAGTGACTCCGAGATCGTCAATGATACGCTGGCAAAGGCTCTGAATCAGATTCAGGTCCTGAAGCTGTTTCTCGCTGCACCCGTATGCATCAACGACCCATTCCGTCCCCGTTCCAACGGCGACTTCAGCTTTCCCACGACTCGCTTGTGCAGTACTCATGGATGAAACAGTTTCCAGTTCGCCCGGCGAGAGAGCAGAACACGACAACAACAGCTCGGGTCAGCACGTACCGACGGCCGATAAGGTTAGCACAGATCAAGATGCTGGTGGTGGAGGTGGCGGAGGTGTGGCCTGAAAATATCCGGCCAATTGAGGGACTTGCCCGGCAGCCGTCCAACCGCCAATCTCGGCAGTCCAAACCAGAGTGTCCTGACTAACCTGCCCGGAACTGATGGCTGACACAAGCTGTTCGACGCTGAAAGGCCCCTGAGTCTGGCCATTCACAGCGATGTGCCACTGAGCCACGGGAGGCGGAGGAGGACTAGCTGCGGCTGTCGGTGTACCGGGTACAACACCGCCCTGTCCGGGCATCATGCGACTGGCCATGGCAAACCCCATTCCCAGCCCCATGCCATCAGCGGCTCCACCGCCAGCAGGATTTTCGGCAGCTGCTGTCATTGCCTGCCCCATCTGATACTGCTGGAAGGTATTCATGTTGCCAATCACTCCCATGCTTGTCCGGGTATCAAGTGCTTTCTCAACAGCTTCCGGCAGCGAGATATTGACGACATAAAGCTGCGGACAATCCAGACCGTACTCATCATCGATCCGTTCCACGACTTCCTTGCGCAAGGCCTCGGACAACTCAGTGTATTTGGCAGCAAGATCAAGAGCAGGGACCTGAAGTTTTCCGAGAATGTCAGCAAATGAGGAGCCGATGATGTTACGCAACAGCTCGGTGATGTCATCAGCAGAGAAATCACCATCCGTTCCGACCAGCTCTTTCAAAAGTGCCTTGGCATCGACCGCCTGAAGCGTGTAGCTTCCGAACGCCCGGATACGAATCGGCCCAAACTCGGGATCGCGCAGCATGATCGGATTGGGCGTTCCCCACTTCAGATCGGTAACCTGCTTCGTGCTGACAAAATAAACCTCTGCCTTGAATGGACTCTCAAACCCATATTTCCAGCCTTGCAGAGTCGAAAGGATGGGCATGTTCTGTGTCGTCAATTCGTAATGTCCCGGCTCATAAACGTCAGCCAGTTCACCACCGTTGACCAGAACCGCGATCTGCCCGGGCCGTACAATCAACTGCGCCCCATTCTTGATCTCGTTCTGATGGCGTGGAAAACGCCACACCAGCGTTCGGTTGGAATCATCGATCCACTCGATGATATCGATCAACTCACCACGTAGAACGTCGAACAGACCCATATCGATTACTCCAATCAGTTTCGTTTTATTTCCATCAGCAAGCTGATAACACATGAATCGATGCGACAGCATCGCACATGCGATTCTCAAAACATGCCGGAAGCTGGCCAATTCCTGCCGCATCGTTGCACTGAACGCGCCGCTTCGGCGAGTATAACGCCCCCGCAAGGCCGACACCATACAAGGCGTGAGCCCTCCCAACTTGTGGCGCGCCAAAACACAAATTTTCAACGAAACAGAAATGCCGCTGACTCGTCTGCCACAGTGCGCAAAGACATCTTGAGAGCTACCACAATCATTCTGCCCAAACCCATGCTTTTGTGCATATCTTCGCTGAATGCAGATCGGCAACCAATGCAAACGGAAGCCGCGCCAGGTTCAAACGAGTTCGCTAAAATCCGGGCATCGCAGAGAATCGCAGCAGGGCAGCGAAGCCCTGCAAAGAATTTGCAACCCCAGTGACAGCCAGGACGATTGATCAAATCAGGACACGATGTCCTGCGAATCAGCGCCGGTCACCTCATTTGCGTCAGCAAAGAACCATTGCCGCTGTGCCGGCTCGACATTGCGAAAGATGTCAGTTTCCTTGTCATCGCGAACAAATCCATTTCGTTTGCTGTGGTGATAACGGGACGCATGGCGGCCTTTTCGTTTGTCGATGAAGTCGTCCACGATGGCCTCCACTCGATCTTCAAACGCATCGCCCGAAGCCCAATAGTCCATCAGCTTGGCCAACTTGCAAACCCGTGCTTCATCGCGAAGCACGCCACCAATCACAATGTCTTCACCCGCACTGACCAGACGATCGATTCCCCGACCGCCCACCAGAATATTGAAGCCCGGCCCCCCGCTGCCCTTGTCGTTTCCTGGCCCGGCAGAACGCAAATCGTGGCCCCGGCCGGCGATGAAGGTGTAGTTGCCGTGACCCGTCACCACAATGTCGTTTCCAGCGCCTGCGATGACTTTCGTATCACCATCGCCGCCTTCGACAATGTCAGCTCCAGCACCAGCGTGAATCACTGCTTCCAGTTTTACTTTGGACTGCACACGAATATGGTCACGCCCCGGCCCGGTGGCAATGCTCAAGCTCGCGACATCATTCGCATGAAATGACCTGTACTGCTTGCCAAAATCTTCAAATTTTGCCGCGACATAGTACCTGCCGCGTTTTGCTTTCCGGACTTCAACGCGATCTGCACCGCTGCCACCAACAACCTCCAAAACCCCGGCATCGGTCAAAGTTGCACCAACGACCACCGCTCTTCCTGAATCATTATCACTGTCAACATCATCGGACACAGTCACCGAAACGTCGTACAGTCCCGGCTTCGAATAAATATGATCCGCATGGAAAGTATCTGAATCCTGATTCACCTCTGATGCTGTCAGTACTTCAGTATTGCCATCACCCCAGTCGACCGTGACCGTGTGCATGTCGTCTGCATCAGCGTCGGCAAAGGTGCCGCTGAGAGAAATCGCATTTCCTGGCAGTACTGCGTTGACGAAACCAAGTCCCTGCAGACTGGTGACTTCGGGTTTTGCATTACCGCCCTGCGCGTCAAGAATCTCAAACTCGATCACCAGATCATTGTATCCTGGCGCTGACGCGACTACGCTGACGAACTGGTTTCCATCAGCCACGTTATCCACCACACCAGCAACAAGAAACAGGTTGGATGATGTTTCACCAGCGGTGATGTAAACGATTCTTTCTTCACTGATGGAATCGAGGCGCAAGCTTGCCTCGGGACTGCTTTGCTCCAAACGCAGTTGAATTTCAAGATCTTCAGAACCCGCGGGCAACGCTGTTTCGATGTCGATGCTGCCGAACAGGGAGCCGTCTTCGATTATCTGATACGGGAATTGAAACGGACTTGAAAACGTGAAGTCACCCGCAAGCAATTCCCGCCTTTCCAGATTTTGTACGGCACAGCGTCTGCGAAAAGAACGACGCAAGCGAGAATGCGATTGATGGACTTTGTGTGAACGGGACGAAAGCGGAAAACGCATGGACCTGACCTTGGGGATTTAAATTAATGATTAACTCAATCAAATTGCCCCAAACAAACTGCACGCGCCCCACTGCCTCGAGATGACGTCATACGCATGTCATCTCTGCAACTTCCAGGAAAGCAGTTGGTACAGATCTGATGGAAGATACTTACCCAACTGGCCGTGCGTTCCACCTGTATTTTCTGGTGGATCCCTGCTGCACGACGGGGTCCATTAAAACTCCTGCCGCCATTCAAGCAAGAGAAAGATTTCATTCCAGGGAAGATCCTCGGTGTTTTTTCCAAGGCCGGGGGGTGCGCTACTCCACTAACTGGAATACTTTTCCACACTACATTCCCGTCTTTCCGCAAACTTTCACAGCTGCGTTTTTGAGCGACACAATCACGCCACCCAACGAATGCGGATCGGGATAATTCCTGCTCCTGTAACCACTGTCGTGGCAACCGGGTATCAACTCATCAAGCATGGGCAGAGCATGAAGCATGCGAACAGATATCAGGCAACCGGAGGGACGGGCAGTTACACACTGTTACCTTCACACAGTTACCCACGTACAGCACCGTGCCTGCCGCGTTACCGTGCCTGCCGTCCCACACCGTATCCACGGCCGATTCACAGTGGCGCGGGCAGATCACGGGTTCGCAAGATCCGGTGGGCAATGGCAAAAAAAAGCACACCGAACGCAATGAGAATCAGCGGGTAAACCGGGGGAGCAAACATACCCTCGGGCAAGGTTTCCGTAAAACTCCACGGCCCGCCCAGACCGCGATCTGTGACGATCGACGTCATTTTCTGCGGCTTGTAGCAACTGAAAAAGGTGAACGACAGCAACCAGTCGAGAGATTCAGCGGCCTTTCCAAGTCCGTACATGACCAATTGCAAAATGTACACTGCGACCACAGCACCGACGGTTCTCCATCGGTAGCGGTCCAACGAACTCAGCATGGTGGACAGGCCCAAAACAAAAAAGCCAAGTGAAAAAAGAGCCACGGTTGAGGCGGCGTAGGTTCGCACGTCGACACGGTCCCGTAACGGCACTTCCAATTTTTCGGGACTCTCGACAGCAAGTGGAACATCGACATTGAAAAACGGAATCTGGAACGATGGTTGCTCCACGGTCTCCCTGACGGTCGTGGCGTACACACCGATTCCGATTCCTGCCCAGACCAGCAAGCACAGCAAAGCCAGCCCGCCGATCGAAACCGTTGCGTGTGAGAACAGCAGCGTACTACGTTTGATCGGCTGCGCGAGCAGCATTTCCAACGTCCCACGCCCCAATTCCCCACTGACGACATCACTTCCACGAGCAACACACCAGACAACAACGCATAAAATGACGATTGGTTCGTCATACGTCATTCCAACGCGTCCCGGGTAGGTGAACAACGCATCAAAATCGATGGGCGCGAACTTTTCAAATTCCCGAAACTGCTCCAGAATCGTCCTGAATTGCCCCATGTCGAGCAGGCTGACCACCCACACCCTAACCCAGGCGAAGGCAAAAAGCGCGATACCACAGGCGTAAAAGAGCAAAGCAGATTGCCCCATGTACTTGCGAATCAGAACCCGACTGATCATACGCTGCCCCCCTTCACCGAATCCTCATTCGCGACCTGGGGATCTGCTCGCCGATTCTCAACACCGGGCTTGCCACCATGCACGGACTCATACACCACACGAAGACCAAGCGGCTCAACTCGAATCTGCTGCAAGCACAGGGAATCGATCCATTCAAGTAATGGTGCCAAATCACCAGCGGTGTCAATTTGCACGTGGTCAGCATGCCCATATTGAATCTCACGCACCTTCACGTGCTGGCTCAACTCGGCCGGTACCGAGATTCTGATTTCCGGTTTTCGTGCAGTGATTCGATGCCGTTGGAACAAATCTCTCATCGCCAATTCATGCACCAACTTGCCGTGCCGCAGGAATGCCACTCGATCACAGGTGTCCTCGATTTCGCTGAGGACGTGCGAGGAAAAGATAACGGTCCGTCCGGCGTCTCGCGCATTGAGCACCAGATCAAGCACGGTGGCTCGAATGGTCGGGTCCAGATTTGCAGTGGG
This sequence comes from Rubripirellula sp., assembly GCA_012270065.1. Taxonomy (GTDB): domain Bacteria; phylum Planctomycetota; class Planctomycetia; order Pirellulales; family Pirellulaceae; genus Rubripirellula. Next base: position 70,434 of record JAAXJB010000112.1, read on the forward strand.
CTCATCAAGAATCAACAGGGGCGTCGAGAGTCCCAACACGACCGACAAGGCAAGTTTCTGTCGCATGCCAGTTGACATGAAACCAACTCGGCGACGAGTCTGCAGTTCAAGCCGATCTGCCACCTCCAGGCTTCGTTGCAAATCACCGCATGGGTGCATTTCGGCGAAGAATCGCAGCACACTGTCGCCGCGCATGTGCCTTGGGAGCCGCGCATCACCCGGAAGGTATGCAACCCGCTCGCGGAGCCCCACTCCATCGACACGAGGATCAAACCCATCCACGAGACAAGATCCGGAAGTCGGCTGCAAAAAGCCCAGCATCAGGCGGATCAAGGTTGTCTTGCCAGCGCCATTGGGCCCGAGGAGACCGAAGACTTCGCCTCTCCTGACGTGCAGGCAGCATTCCGAGAGCGCAGTAAAATCCCCGTAAATCTTCGTCAAATGGTCAATCTGAACCAAGTTGATGTCGGCATCGCTCCGAACCAGGTCGATGTCGCTAACTCTCGTCCGGGCTACTCCCGGCTGATCGGCTTCGGCAATCTCATCGCTGTGGCTCATCTGATTTTGCTTCGCCGGGGAGAAAAAGACGGCGCAGTAACGCGCGGCAGTACTCGCTAGTATGCCGGTTAGTCAAATCGGGACAAGCCACCGCAAACGGCGAGATTCTGGTGATCCACGATGTTGCTGAAACCCGATCATGCACAAACGATTCCCCGTTCGTATTGGATGTCACCACACACCCGATACCCAAATTGGCACAAAAACAGACTGTTAAACAAATGACTTCCCCTGACAACGTCCCTTTTTCCGAAGCGATTGCATCTTCCGAGAGGAATGCCAATGCAATTCCGAGTGACGCACTGCCAACCGGTTTTTCGTATGCGGGGGTAGCCTGCGGCATCAAACCGAGTGGCAATCTGGACGTCTCCCTGATCGTGTCAGAGCAGCCAGTTGTCGCCGCAGGAGTCTACACGCAAAACCAGGTCGTCGCCGCACCGGTCGTCCTGACCCGCGAGAAGACTCCCAACCATTCCATTCGCGCCGTCATCACCAACAGTGGAAACGCTAACGCTTGCACGGGCGACCAGGGCATGGCAGATGCCCAGGAGATGTGTTCCCTTGTTGCAGAAAAAATTGGCTGCTCTGCCGAAAGCATCTTGCTGATGAGCACGGGTGTCATCGGAAAACACCTTCCCATGGATTGCATACGGAACGGCATTCGTGACGCTTACTCTCAACTCGAAGGCACACCAGCGGCATTTGTGCGATCAGCAGAAGCGATTCGCACCACCGATAAAAATCTAAAAGTGGAATTCGAACAGATCGACCTGGGCGGGCGTGAGTTCCGCATCGCAGCAATGGCCAAGGGCGCTGGGATGATCGCCCCGAACATGGCCACCATGCTTTCCACCATTCTGACAGATGTACCGCTTACGGCTGAGATGGCACAAGAAACTCTGAGCCGGGTAGCAGCCGCCAGTTTCAACCGGGTCAGCGTCGATGGTCATACGAGCACCAACGATACACTCCTGCTGCTTTCCAGCGGCCAAGGTGCCCCCTTGAACTCCGCTGAGCAGATCGAATTCGAGAATTCACTGACAAACCTGGCAATCAAACTTGCCAAGCAGCTCGTCGCCGATGGCGAGGGCGCCCAGCATGTCATGTCAATTCTTGTGAAAGGAGCCGCAGACGAATCCACCGCCGAAATCGTTGCCAAAACGGTTGCAGCCAGTCCACTGGTCAAAACAGCAATCACAGGCGGCGACCCGAATTGGGGACGAATCGTATCAGCCGCCGGTTATGCCGAAGCTCGAATCTGCCCGGAAAAAACCAGTTTGGAGATTCTAGGAACCACCATCTATCTCCATGGTTCACCTGTCGACTTTGACGAAGCCGCTCTTAGCCACAAGATGAAAACCAGCCCGGAAGTTTCCATGGTTCTGTCGGTAGGTGACGGCCCCGGTACAGCGCAGTACTGGGCCAGCGACCTGACCACTGATTACGTGCAATTCAATTCTGAATACACGACCTGATGCCGACCATTCATTCTGCCAGTCAAACCATGGCAACCGATCAAACGGGTGAGTCTATCTGCTGATGAAGACGGCAATCCTGCAGGCTTGCGTGATGCACAGGTTAGCAGCCAACGTGCCTCAAAATGCCGTGCCTCAAAATGCCGTGCCTCAAAATGCCAAGCCTCAGAATGCCGTGCCTTGCAATACAAAAACTGGAACGATGCGACGGTTGTCCGACGCTCAATCAGTCAGTCGGCTCCAAGTTGATCGCCGTACTGCTCGAAAACGACCGGCAGATAGGTTTGAACCCAGCCACGAAGCATTTCATTGCTGGATGATATTGCAGTCTGATCATTCACATGACCATCACGTTCAGCCAATACAATTGCAGCCAGAACATGTTGAACATCGACGGGATGAGGAACGACATTCTCAAGTTCGATTGCCAGATCGAATAATACCCGGCCAACATCGGCGTCAACGGAAACCTGCCCGGCTTCGTCCAATCTGATTCCCTGGGCGATCAATCGCGAAACATTCGGTCTTTCCACGGTCTTGTGTCCGATCTGGATGATTGTGGGAGTGGCCGGCAAGCCCGGTCGGGACTGCCAGAAAATCCAGACTTCACTTACGGGAGTCGCTCATCAAGCTGCTTTTTCAACCTGGCAACCACATTCGGATACTCGCTGGCGAGGTTGTGTGTTTCAGCGTCAGGTTGATCATGATCGTAGAGTTCGACAGCTCCTTTGCCGTGGACGATCAAGCGATAACGTTGGGTTCGAATCGTTCTTCCCCTGCGTCCGTACGAAATGGCGGAATGTCCTTTTGCCGAGATATTCTCAAGACATGGTTTCAGGGACACCCCATCAAGCCCCGATGGCGTTGGAACTCCCGTCAACTGACACAGCGTTGGAAAGACATCAATTGATTCCACCATCGAATCAGTTGTCTCACCGGGTGCTCCGAGCCCCTTGTACTGGATGATCAGAGGTGACCTCAAAGACTCTTCAAACAAGGCATGCTTCCCCCAGATCGCGTGTTCTCCCAGATGCCACCCATGGTCTCCCCAAAGCACAACGACCGTGTCATCCCGCACGCCCAAACGGTCCAGACGCTTCAACAACTGTCCAACCAGAGCATCAGCATAGGTAACGCATGCCGCGTAATGCCTGCGAACCTCGGTCGCGAAAGCCGCATCCCGATTTGGATCACGGCCCCAACGATTGTATTTCATGAACTCACCGGAGCCATGCCATGTGGTAATGCCTTCAGGTTTTTTCGGGTGAGAAATCGGGGGTAGTTCAACATCCTCGTAGGCCTGCATGTATTTCGCTGGTGCACCAAACGGCAGATGAGGGCGGATGATGCCCACGGCAAGAAAGAATGGCTTCTCTGCATCTGCTGCCAGCGAATCCATCTGCCTCAGCGACTCAGCAACGATCAGACCGTCCGGATAAATTTCATCCTCCCCAGCCACGGACTGGAAAACATCCATGTCCTTCGCGTTTTTACGGATTTCACCATTCGCCAAACCATGCATCGCCCCTCGTGGATGTTTCCACGGACCTGCAGGCAGGAGATGACGATCCCAGCTCTTGGGCATTTCCAACTGCTGGCCATCATCCCAATCACTACCGCCGCGGCCACCGGGATGATGTGAAACCTTGCCCACCGAAACAGTGGTGTAACCATGTGACCGAAACCATGCGGGCATGGAGGCCTGTACGGAGGATGGATCACTGACAAGCTGTTTTGCACGTTTGAAAAGTGCCCCGTTATCGCCGGGACCATACTGCCCAGTCAGCAATGCATAACGCGAAGCGCCGCATGTTGGCGCCTGCACGTAATGGCTCGAAAAAATCCGTCCATTGGACGCGAGCTGATCAATGTTTGGTGAAGAAATGTATTCCTTGCCGTAACACCCGAGTTCAGGTCGCAAGTCGTCCACACAAATCAACAGCACATTCGGTTGACGAACCGGTTTGTCGCCGTCTGCTAGGACAGGCTCAAGGCTGGTGCCGCCAAGCAACAAGGCGAACACAAGCCCCAGAACACGGCGGCCAGGAAAGTGCTTCGGGCAGGCGTGGGAACAGGGCCGGACAACAGACAACCGCCAACGATTCAGACGTTCAACGTGAACACGCACACACAGCCTCCCAAGGATTTCAAGCCAGCTGGATAGATTTTCTGCTTGTCTGTCCCGGGATCGTGCAATATCTGGATTTTGCAATGTCTGGATCTTGCAAGATCTGGATTTTGCAATGTCAGGCCGACAAGCCGAGCACGACAAGCAAGATCAATCGATGTTGTCAAAATCTTCGAAATCGTCGAGCCCGTCTTCAACCTCTGGCTCTTCGTTGGCTTTGCTGCCCAACCCGAATTCAGCACTGATTTCGTCATCAATCTCGATTTCGTAATCGTCTTCTACTTCTTCTTCAAAGTCATCATCGAAATTATCATCAAAATCGTCTTCATCGATGTCATCAAATTCATCGAGGTCGTCGTCGTCATCCAGATCATCCTGGAAGCCAACGTCCGGGTTGCCCTCCCCATCTCCATCATCAATAAAGCCATCGTCATCGTCCGACGATGAGCCCCCGCCCAAGTCATCACCACCATCATCCGACAGGTCATCATCCAGATCCTCGCTAACCACCGTAACAACGGTTCCTCCAGCATCGGGCAACGCCGCAACAGGAGTGGGAATGACGATATCGGAAGCAGTTCCAGGGAGATCAGCAACAACAGCCATGAGCGAAGATTAAAGAATGAGGTTCTGCAAAAAAAGAAGTCAACTCAGATGACTTCCGTAGTTTATCGAAGCACCGCCAGCGGGGGAATCGTCGTCGACAGGCAAGTCCAATGCGGGCAGCTTACGGGATCTTAACCCACCAAACAGATAGGTAGACTCAGAAACCATGGAAAGATGGGGCAAAAGCGTAGTTTTTGTCAACTTTCCCGGTCTGACCGATTATTTCCACCCGAATGATGACCAATCACCGATAGGAACGGAAGTGGGCAGAGCACGTCTCGTCTTCGTGGTGAGATTTTTGCCTCGCAGGTCGGGACATCCGAGGTTTGTCATCTGCCCGGCGTTGCACCGTGAAAGTGGCACCGAGTCACGGGTTGGCTGACTGCCCTAGCAGGAAATTCTGACATTTTGATAGTGAGAATTCAGGGCGAGTTTCTAGCCACCTGTTGGGCAGCATTTTGAGAAAGCAATGGATCAGCCCACCCAACCGACGCTGCTTCCCCAGTGCAAAACTCGCGAGCCAGAAAGCCATCCCCCGGATCAATCGACCTTTTTCGGATTACGCTTCATGAACACGCCACAACATCATTTCCGTTGCGGGTATCTCGTACTCACATTTGCCTGCTGCTCCATCGCTGGCTGTGCGAGTCAGTACGGGCATATCCTTGCCAAACAGGACAAGGATCTTGTGGGTAGTCATGCTGCGGGTGCAGCAACATGGAATCCGCTGGTAGATAATTCAGTAGCACAATTGCTTGGCAGATGTCCCCCAGCAGTGCAGCCAGCAGCCTTTCAAACTGCTTCGGGGGCAGCGGATGAAGCAACTGTCAATCCGACGCTGCTGACGTCCGAAACATCGGGTGTTTTGGCTCGCGGTCCGGCATCCGTCTGCTTCATCGGCATCGAAAATAAAAGTGCCGAGGAATTGGGTGATTTCAAGGATCAGCTGTACCAGCGTATTGACACACAGATCAACTCGGCAGAGAGCTTCCGGGCAATCAGCCGTCGAATGGTCGACGCAGCCCTGCTGGAAACACGAATCAGACCTGATGGTCTATTTCTGCCTGCCAACCGTGCTGCTTTCGCAGCAGCGCTCGGTCGCCAAGGAGCTCCTGTGGACTACCTGCTGTACGCCACGGTCACCAGCGGCACAACCGATCGGAACAACAGCAGCCAGCGCGACTATGAACTCACTCTGGAAATGGTCAACATGCACTCGGGTGAGTTTCTGAAAGAGTCAGCCAAGATTCGCAAGGGATACAGCAAGAACCGTGCGAGCAAATGGTGGAATTACGGTTGGCTGGGCCAGGGCGATGGTTGATCTGGAACATACAGGTTTTTCGCTGACTTGAATCATCAAGTCGGCGGGATATTTCAGTCGCCATGATCAAAGGGTGGCTTCATGGCACAGCGTTGTCGCTTTATCAATCTACTCCTGTCACTCACCCTGTTTGCGCACCTTGCGGGTTGCGCAAGATCAGTGGCAACGATTGGCACAGCCCACCGGGCATTCGCCACTGGTGATCTTGACGCGGCGTCATTGGCACTCAAAGAAATAGCGAACGAGTCGCCGCAAATGAAAGACACCGCAAGCCTTGACATGGCCATCGTCGAACTTGCAGCAGGAAAAACCTCTGCTGCGGAACGCCGCTTGAGAGCCTTGCGTGACCACTTTGATACGGTTCCCAAAATCAAGCCCATCCATGAACTCGCCTCGGTTGCGACCGACGAAAACGCAAGACCTTTTTACCCAGCGGGATACGAAGAGGTAATGCTCCGAACCATGCTTGCGTTCTGCTCTCTGGCGGGTGACCAGGTCGACGCCGAAAGCTATACGCTGCAAGCGATCACCCGTCAGACTGAGCTTGCCAGGCAAGCAGACCAGCAAGGTCTCAATGGTACCAACCTTTACCAACCGATCGCGATCGCCCCATATCTGCGAGGCGTTCTCAGGGAAGCCACCCATCACGATTATGATGACGCTTCGAGGTATTATCAGCTTGTCAGTTCCGTCCGGCCGGAATTTTCCGCTGCAGCCAACGATATCATCCGATCACAGAACGGCACACATAGCCAACACGGCAACGGAGTCCTGTACGTCATCTCATGTGTTGGACGCGGCCCAGTTCTCCGCGAAACTGTTGCACCAACCACAACCGCAGCATTGGCCATCGCATCCTCAGTATTGAACACAGCAACCAACCAGAAAAGCAAAGAGAGCTCGCCCAGCACCAGTCAGGCTGATGGCACCACCGCTGACGCGATCGACGAGGAAGTACCGGCATTGCCCAACATCGCTTCGGTCAAGGTGCCCGAGGTATTCATTCCGGCCAGTCCCATTGCTCGATTGGGAATCACCGTGAATGGAAAAATTGCGGGCACGACCGAAACAGTGACTGACATCGGCGAATTGGCAATCCGGCAAAACACCGCGGAAATGCCGTGGACAATTGCAAGGGCTATCGTGCGGAGGGTCGCCAAGGAAACGGCGGTTGCATCGATCACAGATGCCATCGGTCTTGAAGGAACAGCTGGATCAATGTTCCACTTTGCGACCGCATCTGCATGGAGTGGGTTGGAAAAAGCAGACCTCCGCTGCTGGGGTTTGCTACCGCGTGAAATTCAGGTTTTGCGGACTGAACTGCCAGCAGGTGATCACGAAGTCCATGTTTTGCCGCTGAATTCTGCAAGTGACACCATTTCATCCGGCAAGCGAGTCACCGTATCGATCAACAATGGCCGAAACCACTATCTGATTGTCATGGCGCCAACCGAGCGAATGCACCTGATTCAACAAACCACGAAGAATTGAAAATTTCGCGTGGCTGACTTGGCGTCGGCATGGGCGTCAAAGCGTCAGGATCGTCACTGGATTGCGAACTGGGAAAGATCGCCACCGCACCCCGTAGCCATCGATGCCGGGCTGCCATCGCTGCCGGGCTGCAATCGATCCCGGGCTGCAATCCATGCAGTGTCAGATCTTTTCTCCCAATCGCTGTCGCCTCTTCAGCATTCGGCCCTTTTCGAGCCAAAGCCAAAGAAGCAACGCAGAATCATCCATTTCAGCAATCGCAATGCAGGGGATGCCTCGGGGTCAGCCTCGAGCCCGATCAGGCTTGGCAAGCCCACCACCAAGCGTCCCATCATCGAGTTCCTGAACGGTTCTACCGAGAACAATATCAAAATTGGCTTCCAACTCACCAATCCTCGATCCTTTGATCGGATTGAATCCGACGAGCAGGGAGTCACGGGCCGCCTGATTAGCAAGACGCTTGAACAGGAAATCCTGCTCGTTCATGGGATGCCCTTTGACCAGCATCTGCGTGGTCAGAACACGATGTCCATTTTTGCTGACGCCAAAGTGGATGTGCGGTGTTCTGCCGGGATAAGGCACTGGCTTGATCGTGCGGAAAAAGTAGCGTCCCTGGCTGTCAGTCAAGTAACGGCCGTAACCCTGAAAATTGGCGTCAGCCTTGGTTTTATTACTGGAACGACTATGAAGATAGGCTCCCCCAGCATCACACTGCCAGATTTCAACGAACGCATTTCGAATTGGCTGCCCGTTTTTGCCTAACACACGCCCCGAAAGGTAGGTAATCTCTCCGACACCCGGATTCAGCGAGTCGTTGATCAGGAGAAGGTCGTTGTCGGTATCAAGCGGAAGGCGATCAGGGTAGAACGGACCTTCCACCATGCTTGCCGTGCGAACCAGGCCACCTTCAACTTCCTCTGCAAAGCATCCTGGAATCGCGAATGCGGCGGAAAGCAACGCAGAACTTTTCAGCAAAGATCTTCGATTCATCGACATCCAATGCCGATCAGATTCCGATCCGGATTCCGCCTTGGGATGAGCTTTCATGGCCATTCTGTTTCCTCATTCAAATCGTGGTCAAGGATGTTACTTTGCTATCGTAAAATCAGGTCGCTCGCCACAGGCAAGGCCATGTCAGCGTCACGACGATGCTGACACTTTACGCTCAATTGATCTCGATGGATGTAAAGGAATTGTAACAGCACTGGGCGTCTGACTCGATGATGCCACCTGAAACCCGGCAACCTCACCGAGCCCCCCACAACAGCACACGCTTCAGAGCAGCAACCGCCTGCCAGAATGTCGGGTTGGAAGATGCTGTTCGGGCAACACCCGCTGGCTTCACCCCCCCGTGGCTAGATAGACTGGGAACTTGCACGGCGGAAAAACACTCGGAAAAGGACAAAGGTATCCAGGTTGGGTACCGGGTGGGATTCATCAGAATTCCGCCCAACCGGCCAGCAGTTTGCGAGGTGCCGAGCAGGAGCCACGACAGTGACGGACACAACGAAAACTCGATTCTGGTCGCCCCAACAAAGCGCCGAGCTGTACGAAATTGATCGTTGGAGCGACGGCTACTTCAACATTTCAGACCGGGGCACAATCACAGTCTCCCCAACGCGCCAGGCAGAAGACGGGATTGACCTGAAGGAACTCATCGACGGTCTGAAACAACGAGGTCTCGACCTGCCCATTCTGATCCGTTTCAACGGGATCCTGGGAGACCGCCTGAAAACACTCAGCCAATGTTTTCAAAAGGCAATTGACGAGAACGGTTACCAGAATGGATATCGCTGCATCTATCCCATCAAGGTCAACCAGCAGCGTGATGTTGTCCAGCAGATCATTCGCCACGGACAGCAATTCGGCTCAGGTGTCGAGGCTGGAAGCAAACCTGAACTGCTGGCGGTTGTCGCAATGACCGATGCGGATACGCCAATCATCTGCAATGGTTTCAAGGATGCCGAGTTCATCCGCATGGCATTGCTGGCTCAGAGGCTTGGACGCACGGTGATTCCGGTGGTTGAGAAAGTCAGTGAACTGGATCTGATTCTCGAGATTTCCGAAGAACTCGGTGTTCGCCCGACTTTGGGTATGCGTGTCAAGCTTGCCACGCGGGGTTCGGGACGTTGGCAAGCCAGCGGTGGCTACCGCAGTAAATTCGGACTCACCGTTGCGGAAATGCTCAATCAGCTCGACCGCTTGATCGACCACGGCATGGGTGACTGTTTCCAGTTGCTGCATTTTCATGTGGGCAGCCAGGTAGGAAACATAAGACAGCTCAAGGCAGCACTTGTCGAGGCAGCGAGAATCTATGTTGACCTGCATCGCCGTGGTGCAGGCTTGAAGTATCTCGACGTTGGAGGCGGGTTGGGTGTCGACTACGACGGCTCACAAAGCGACACCGCCTCAAGCATGAACTACACCGTGCAGGAATATGCCAACGACGTCGTGTTCCACGTCCAGACTGTTTGCGATGAGGCAGCTGTCCCCCACCCTCAATTGATATCGGAAAGCGGCAGGGCAATCGCTGCCCATCACAGCGTACTTGTCGTAGAAACTCTGGGTGTTACATCGCAGGGTAATGTGCAAGCAGTTCCCATGCAGGTTCCAGAGCATTATGAGCAGCCAGTGCTCGATCTCTGGAATACATTCTGCGACCTCAGCAGCGAAAACATCCATGAGTCATACCACGATGCACAACTAGCTTTGGACATGTGCATGAGTTTATTCAGTGGGGGCTATCTTCCACTGGAACAACGAGTGACAGCAGAGGACCTGTTCTTTTCTCTATGCCATCGCATCCGTGACATGGCAAATGCGCAGCAGGATCCGCATGTGGACTTCAAAGAGCTTGATCGCATGCTCTCCGACATCTACTTCGTCAACTTTTCCCTCTTTCAATCCATTCCCGATTCCTGGGCGATCAACCATCTTTTTCCAGTCGTTCCAGTGCACCGTCTGGATGAACAGCCTACAAGACACGCTGTGCTAGGTGACATCACCTGCGATAGCGATGGAAAAGTGGATCGATTCATCGACGGCGGCAAACAGAAAAGAACGCTTCTGCTGCACGATCTTCGCCCGAATGAACCTTATCAGCTTGCGGTATTCATGGTCGGCGCCTATCAGGAAATCCTGGGTGACCTGCACAACCTGTTTGGTGATACCCATGCCGTGCATGTTGATGTTCACAACGGCAATGCAAAGGTGCAGTCGATCGTCAAAGGCGATACCGTTCGCGAAGTACTCGGTTATGTCCAATACGAAGGGCGTGAACTGGTAGACAAACTACAGGATGCGGTCGAAGACGCTTTGCAACACGGTCACATCACCAACGAACAAGCCGGCGACACCGTTTCATTTTACGAACAGGCTCTCGCACATTACACCTACTTGTCGGGCCGCAGCGAATGACAAGCTCGTGCATGAAGAAGGCGATCGTGAAACCACGGCCAACGCCGACACTCTACGGCCGCTCCGCATGGCAAGACGCCGTCAACAGCATTCGAACAATACCGGAAAAACAGAAGCGGCCCGTGTCGATGCCTCCCGACAGAGACTCCATGCAAAGACTCCATGTAAGGGTTCTCGGGAGAACCGTCTTTGGCCCTGCAGGGCGACACACTGCCGGATTACCTTCCCCCGGCAAACAGGACGCCGACCGTGTAATTCCACAAACAACGTGTAATTCCAAAAAACTCTGGATTCACCTGACAAACGCACACCCATTGCTCGGTGGCGGGAGAGCAGCCACCCGAACGGTTTTTGCCACCCCACAGTCCGAGGCCGACATTCGGACAAAACCATTGTAATTTGCGGTAAAACCCACAAACCGGAACGGCATTTCCCAAAGTCAGCCGAGGCGACGAAGGGTCCTGAGTGCAGTGTCTGAAGGCGACATAACCCGGCCGCTTTTGCGGTAGACGCTGGTCGGCTATCGCTCGCCTGCTACCATAGAGGGATACGCGAAGGACACAATATTTGCTTCATCCAGCGACGCCCGTGTCTCTGCTGCCGACGAGAACAAGCCGAGGAGAAATCGTTGTCCATCCTGCTCACCGCCAAATGGCTGATCCCGCTGGTTCACACTTTGACGCTGGCAGTCCTGCCTGTTGTCGTTGAAACCACGGACGGAAAGAAAATTCGTGGTGAACTTTCAGGCATCACCGCTGACAAGTTGCTTGTGACAGCCGCCGGAAGTACTCAAGAGCTGTCTTTCGACGATCTTGTGTCGATGGAGCGAACAGATTTCACTCCGAAAGTCCCCCCAGCCACGAACGTTGCATTTGCCAATGGCTCGAGGGTTTTCACGGGAGGGCTGACTTTTGACGGGCAGGGCGTGCTAGTCAGTCCACGACGCCAGGAACCGCTGCTGGCACCCGTCAAGAAACTACGATCCATACGCTTCCGAAAATCGTCAGCAGAAACGGATGCCCAGTGGCTCGGCCTCGCAAACGTAGAAAGCAAACGCGACACCCTGGTCATCCGCCGCCCGGGCAATCGTCTTGACCCACAGGAAGGCATCATTCTGGCCATCAAGGATGCAATCGTCGTGTTCGATCTTGACGGTACAGAAATCGACGCGCCGATGAATCAGCTCGAAGGCATCGTATTCGGCGGCAAGGCCGAAGTGGAGAAAACTCCTCCTCTCAGACTGACTGACATCTACGGGTCCACCTGGCTACTCACCAGCATCAAAACGGACGCGGATGGTGAATCATTGAACATCCAACTCGATGACAGCCTCGAACATGCAATCCCGATGGACCAAGTGGCAAGAATCGACTGGAGCAGTGGAGTGCTTCTGCTGTCGGCAGAAAAGCCATCGGTATCAAAGTTCACGCCGTACCTTGCGACCAACGTTGCACCAGACCTGGTAGACCGGTTCTTTGCCCCCCGTCAACAGGGCGAAGCAGACTTGCAGATGAATGGTGGTTCCGTTTTGGAATACAGACTTGATCCGGAATTCAAAAGGTTTGCCGGCGCTGTAGTTCGCGGACAGGCGGACGGGGTCAACGGAGCGTTGAAAGTCAACATCAAACTCGACGACAAGCTGGTCTGGAGTGAGTCGCTGACGGACGCTCAACCACGCGGCTTTGATATCGAAACAGGAAAGGCTCGAAAGGTCAGGCTGGAGGTTGGACTGGGTGGCGACGGCGATGCAGGTGACAACATTCGTTTGCTTCGCCCACGTTTACTGAAGTGATTCATCAACCCAAGTACGGCAAACCTGACTCACAAGCCAACGAACCAGCATGAAAATGCACCCATACATACTGCAGGCCAGATGATGCATTCGAAATCGCGGCACTTCCTGCGAATCGGGAATAACGCCGGACATCGAAGAAAAGCCTGACTACCATTGTTTACCTGACATGAAGCTCACAATTATCGAACTGATGAAAAAAGCACGACGACTCAACAGCCTGCTAGCGCTCGTCCTGACCCTGTGGTTCAGTAGCCCTTCAACAGCTTCAGACCCGATTGAACTGGATCCAGTCCTGGAAGCAGTCGAAACCCGTCGGATCGAATCGATCGCCCGCGCCGTACCATCGGCGGTCAGCGTCTTTGTACCTGGCGGCGGAGGCGGTGGCAGCGGAGTGGTGATATCGCCTGACGGTTATGCACTGACCAACTTTCATGTCACAAGCCCTGCGGGCTCTTTCATGCGCTGCGGCATGAGCGATGGAAACGTGTACGATGCAGTCATCGTTGGGATCGACCCTGTGGGCGACCTGGCAATGATCCGACTGCTTGGACGCAGCGACTTTCCAACTGCCACACTGGGCAACAGTCGAACGGCCCAAGCCGGAGACTGGTGCATGGTAATCGGCAATCCTTTTCTGCTGGCAACCAATCTGAAACCGACCGTGACCTATGGAATCCTCAGCGGCGTAGGGCGTTATCAATATCCTTCGGGCACTTTGCTTGAATACGGGGACTGCCTGCAAACCGATGCCTCTGTTAATCCCGGCAACTCGGGTGGTCCCATCTATGATGCCGAAGGTCGACTGCTGGGCATCATCGGCCGCTGCTCCTTTGAGAAACGTGGTCGAGTGAACGTCGGAGTTGGCTATGCAATTTCGATCAATCAGGCTGAGAATTTCATTGGATACCTGCACAGCGGTCGCATTGTTGATCACGCGACACTTGGTGCCACCGTGTCAACTGACCCGGATGGGGGCGCCGTGGTATCGAACATTCTGGAATCCAGCGACGCTTATCGCCGCGGTCTGCGGTATGGGGCAGAAATTCTCGAAATCGATGGCCGGACCGTACAGACGGCCAATGACGTCCAAAATGTACTCGCCACGCTGCCCAGTGGCTGGCGTGTCAAACTCGCGTATCGTTCGAAAGGACAAACCGTTGAAACGCTGGTTCGTTTGATGGGTGTTCACCTGGAAGACGAACTGCTGAAAAAGATGGCCGGGGCACTCCCTCCTCCTCCGCCTCGCCCGCAACAGCCCGGCGACAACAAGGACAAACCGAAGGACGGCGACGCCCCGGATGGCGAAAAAGAGAACAAGCCGCCGCAAAGGGGTCCACGTGGTCAACCTGCAGGCAAGCCAGCCATAAAGATCCCGCAGAAGGTCAAGGACCAGCTGGTAGAAAGAAAAGGATTTGCCAACTACCACTTCAACCTTGTTGAACAGAAAGCGTTCATCAACGCCCTGCGGAACCAGTTCCCCAGCAGAAACAAAGAACAGCCGGTGGCAGAGGCAGACGAAAACGCCAGTCCAAAACAGGCATGGGTGATCCGTGGAGAAACAGTGGAAGAATCGCCAAAGCCCATCACGATTCAGATCGACACAGACAGGATGTCACTCGCGATTGGGAAACAGACTTTCGAAATCAGCAAGCGGAGTAAAATGTACGATGCCATCACCGATGGTGACCCGACAGGCGTCCTGCCGGCGTTGGACGCGTGGCGGAGGATGCTCGACGATGGCCCCCGGAAATTCGGCGAATCGTACTATCTGGGAACAATGCCTCTTGGCGGCGAACGCCCGCTACGCGACGTCATGGTCGGAATCGCAGGAGAACTGCAGGTGCGTTGGCTGAGCCACCCCGAGACAGGACTGGTCGAAGCCATCGAAGTGTTCGCTGATCGCGATGAAGACCCTGCGGAACTATGGGTCTTACGAGAGGGTGATTCGCAATCGATGCCGACCATTCTGGATCTTCGTTACGGCTTGGACAGCAGACTGAAAATCAAGGTCAACTCATGGGAATCTGTCCCAGGCAGTGAACTTGAGTGGGACAACGGAGAAAAGAATGCCGCTGTCGGGCCTGCTCGACCACTGATTCAAAACGCGACCGGGTCAAAATTGGCTCTTGCCAACAAAGAGGTGAGTTCATGAATCGTATATCTGGTTTGATCGTGGCACTGTTGACCATCGCACTGCTCGTTGCTTCGACATCACCAATGGCCCATGCGGAGGCCCCTTTGGGGAAATGGGTACGTGATGCCCAGAAACGTGTTGTGAAGATCTATGGTGCGGGTGGCTTGAAAGGTCTGGAAGCCTATCAGAGTGGTTTCCTTGTCTCGCCCGATGGCCACATCGCAACTGCGTGGAGCTACGTACTGGACGTCAATCCCGTTGTTCTGCTTGATGATGGGCGGCGTTTCGAATCAAAAATTGTTGGATTCGAACCTGCGTTGGAATTGGCAGTTCTGAAAATTGATGCGACCGACACACCGTTTTTTGAACTCAACGAAAAGCGTTCTGTGGACTGGGGCGACCCTGTGATTGCAGTGAGCAACCTGTTCAACATTGCCACTGGAAACGAACCTGCCAGCGTGATGCAGGGAACAGTCGCATCCACCGCGGATTTGAACGCGAGAAGGGGAACATTCAAGACACCTTATCGCGGACAGGTTCTGGTGCTTGATCTGATTGCCAACAACCCTGGTGCTGCCGGAGGGGCAGTCATCGACACGGATGGTCAGTTGGCAGGAATGCTTGGAAAAGAGTTGCGTGACGCAACGACAGGTGTATGGCTGAACTATGCCGTGCCGGCCGATGCCCTGCGAACAACCGTTGGTGACATCATCGCAGGCAGGAAAACCACCGCAGTCGATGCGACCACCAAGACATTGCCTCGCAAAGACTCGCATAACCCCGCTGCCCTGGGGCTCGTGCTGGTGCCTGACGTTTTGGAGATAACGCCAGCATTTGTGGACAAAGTAAAACCGGACAGCCCGGCATCGCGTGCATCTCTGAAAGCCGATGATCTGATTCTGCTGGTCAACGGCCAGCGAGTGGACGGCCAACGTACTTTACGTTCACTGCTGCGGACAATCGACCGACGCGATGATGTTGAACTGACGGTTCAACGCGACACAGACATTCTTCCCGTTACACTGCAACCGTGACTCACATGATTCGCAACCAGATATCAAGCGGCATTTCGCTGCTGACGCTCGCCATCATTTTCATTGCAACGGCAAGCACGACCCACGCGGACACCGAGTACCGGAAGGCAATGGCCAAGGCGGTACGCAACACGGCCAATCGCGTTCTACCCTCAGTGGTTGCGATCGAGATTGTTGGCACGGTACAGGGCGCGGCCGGTGAGATTGAGCAGGATGCACCAACATCGGGCGTCATCGTTGACGCGGATGGCTTTGTGATCGCATCGAGCATCGTGGTCAGCAAAACTGCCGCAAGCATTCTGGTCGTGCTTTCGGATGGATCCCGCCATGCTGCCAAGGTGGTGGCACGTGACTATCACCGCGATCTGGTTCTCCTCAAAATCGAAACAACCAAAAAGTTGACTGCCGTTGATTTCCCGGAAAAGCTGGATCTCCGGATTGGGAAGACTACCGTTGCGGTCGGGCGCTTTGGCAACGGTGCTTCACCCATCATCAGTCGCGGCGTACTCAGTGGAGTGGAAAGACTCGACGGAATCGCCTTGCAGACCGACGCCCGTGTTTCACCGGCATTTTACGGTGGCCCCTTGATGGATCTCTACGGAAACGTTTTGGGAATCCTGATTCCTGCAGTCGCGGGTGGTGCTGGTTCAGACCCAACGGGCTGGTACGACTCGGGCATAGCATTCGCGATTCCCAGTGATGTGATCCAGTCAAAACTGGACAGGCTGAAATCCGGAACAGATATCAAACGCGGCCTGATTGGCATCGCATCGAAGACCAAAGACCCCTACGACGACGGCACAGGAATCTCCGCCGTCCGAAAGCGATCACCTGCCGAGTCTGCCGGGATCAAAGCAGGAGATGAGGTCATTGAGATTGCTGGACGCAAAGTCAAACGCCATCAGGAAATCAAGCAGGCACTGGGTAGATTCGACGCTGGCGAATCAATTCGCATCAAACTGCGTCGTGATGGCAAAGAAATTGATGTCACGACCCAATTGGCCGAGACGATTCCACCACTGCAACCACAGCGTCTGGGCGTGCTCGCCCGTGAACAGACGCGTGAGAACGAGCAGGTCGGAGTGATCGTTGATGGCGTCCTTCCAGAAACACCAGCCGACGGAAAAATCGAAGCCGGTGACGAACTGTTGAAGTTCGGCGATGCGAAAATCAGCAGTCTCAATGCACTCCGCAGTCTGTTGATGTCCGCTGAACCAGAGACAGCGGTTGAAGTGACAATTTCACGAGCAGGTACAGAACAGCAAATCAAAATTACACCTTCCACCATCACAGGTCCGCTACTGAAACAGGTTCCACCGGCGTGGTCCAATGAGCAGAAAACTGCCGAGTGGTACACAGAAGAAATCAAATTGCCCGATGCTGGAAACTCCGCTGCATTTCTGGCCACCAAACCTGAAAACTCGCTACCGGACCAGGGCTTGCTCGTCCTGCTTCTGAATCCAAGCGAAGGTTCGCCAATCGACGTACTTGCCAAGTGGCGTGATGCGGCCGTTGAAACAGGAGTAGCCATTTGTGCAGTTGCGCCAGAAGACACTCGAAGGTGGCAACCCAAGGAAATCAACGCCATCGGCAACTTTGCCGCTGCCGTGATGAAAAAAACCACAGTCAATCCGATGGCAGTCGCAGTTGCAGCACCAGGAGCGATTTCCGGCACGGGAGCAGAAGCAGCCGATTCGATGGCGCTTGCGGTCGCGGTCTCGCAGAGTGCAACATTCGCGGGTGTGTCGGTTTCACCTGCGACACGTAGCCCAGCAATGCGTGTCAAAGAGAACAATCCATCTTCATCGCTGCAGGTGCTCCTTCCTGTCTCTTCGGAAAAGGAACTCCCGCGTTGGAGTGTTTCCATCCAACAAGCGGGCTACCCCGTTGTCCGTGGTGGGGAAACCGATGCCCGAACCCTGTTGAACTGGGTGCGGTCACTGCAGGCCTTTTAGGCACTCTTCAGGGCGTCAGCGATTGCCGCAAAGAAGTCAGCAGAGCACTGCGAACCGCTGCCCGTTCTTTGCCTGGTCACTTGCCTTGAAGGCACCGTCCCCCAAAAGTGCACTCCAGCACAGTGCACTCCAGCACAGTGCACTCCAGCACAGTGC
>JAAXJB010000112.1:88603-113843 GCA_012270065.1 Rubripirellula sp.
AGTGCACTCCAGCACAGTGCACTCCAGCACAGTGCACTCCAGCACAGTGCGTGCCAGAGCGGTGCATTTCAGGGGAGTGCATTCCGGAAGTGGCGATCGCATTCCATGCGGAGACGTTCTGGAATCGAAACACAGTGGCTAGTTGACGTATTCTTCCTCTTCGTCACCGGTGGGTCGTGATATCTCACCGCTGTCTTCCAGCTGTCGCACCACATCAACGATTTTCTGCTGGACCGCTTCCACTTCACTGACTCGAACACTCCCAAGGTACTCCATTTCCTCTCGCAGATTCTCGGAAGCACGCGTACTCATGTTCCGCATGATTTTTTCCTGCAAGACGTCGCTGGCGCCCTTGAGAGACATCGCCCACTGAGCCGTCTCTACGTTCTTCAGCAGTGACTGGATATCACGATCGGACAGTTTCGAGATATCTTCGAATACGAACATGAGGCGACGGATTTCTTCGGATAACTCGGGATCCTCGCGTCCAATTGATTCCATGATCGAACGTTCGATGGATCTCTCACACACGTTCAGGATTTCCGCCACGCTCTCCACGCCACCGGCATTGCTGTGCTTCTGATTGACCATGCTGCTAAGTCGCATCTCCAGGCCAAACTCAAGTTCACTGACTGCCTCGGGACTGGTACGACCAATCATCGCCACCCTGCGGATGACTTCCAGCTGATTCTCTGGCCCCAGACCGGCAATCACCTCAGCGGCATAATTGCTGGGAAAATGGCTCAACATCAGGGCAATGGTTTGGGGGTGTTCATCGCCAATGAACTGCAAAAGTGTTTGCGGCTCCACCTTTTTGATGAAGCTGAACGGCATGGCTTCAATCGTCTGCTGCAAGTTGCCAATCAACTCGCCAGCATCTCGTCCCAAAGCCTCTTTGATCAGTTCCTTGGCGCGTTCCAAGCCGCCAGGACTTGCATAGAGCGAACTCGCTTTACTCGTGAGAAAGTCAGCGATGACGATTTCCTGATCATCGCCCCCAACCGAATCGATTTGGGCAATCATGATGCTGACCGCCTCAATGTACGATGGTGGCAGTTGCCCCAGTACCTGAGCGGCATTCTTCGTGGGCATGCTCATCAGCAGAATCGCTGCTTTCCGGAGCCCTTTTTCGTCGAAATTAGGCATGATATTGCCTTGGTCCTGATGTGGAATCTTCGCTGGCCGAACATCTTAAGCGTTGCGATACCGATGCTCTTCCTGATTTATCGGCGGGAACGCTTCAGAGGCAGCCAATGAGGCATGAGATTTCCAATTTTGACGATAAGTAGGATCGCAATTCGCAGGAAGTGCCAGCAGCGCTCAAATAGGTGATCGAACCTGATGCCTTCCCAGTCCAGAGATCCGCTCTGGAGTGCCGCTGTTTCCGGTAACAGGACACAGGCAAGCTTTGTGATTGGGTCGGCTTTCATTGGTTCGGCGGCTTTTCCCATGTGATGAGTTGAGTGCTCCACTCTCAATTCGCAGGCTTTCAACCAGGCTGCGGCCCAAAACACGTGGTCCCACACGAGCCTTCCATCGACGCAAACGCAGAAAATTGCAGGGCAATCAGCCACCTCTTACCGCGAAAAGCATGGATTTGGGGTCATGGAAGCTGGAACTGAGTGCAAACTTGCCATTCCCGGGCTGTCCGACGCATTTTTACTCTGATGCAAAATGTCGGATTCTGGCCGAAAGATTCGCGTCCAGCTGGTCGGTTTTGCCGAAGTCCTGAAGGCTGGCGACGGTATTTTCGGGCTGATTTTCCTGATTTCCCAAAAAATCCCGGCCTGCGGAATGGTGTCTGGGAGTTTCAGTCCGTTCTCGGTACGGTGGCAGAGCGAAAACAACTTTCAGCAGATCCGGGAATGGCACCGTATTAGGACTTTCCAATTCCCGGCTGCTGCGTTATTCTTCCGCCTTCGTAAACACGCGGTAGATATAGATTTAACGACATCCCAATTGGGCAAGATTGATGACCAAGGCTAAAGGCAAAACCAAGATCAAAACGCACAAAGGCACGAAGAAGCGTTTTCGGCTTTCGGCCAAAGGAAAAGCCATGCACCGTAGCAGCGGAACCAGCCACTTGGCTCAGGCTGTATCGGCCAAGCGACGACGCAACCTGCGGGGCACGACTTCCGTGGACAGTTGCATGGAACCCACCATTCACGCTGCCTTGAACGGCAACAGCTACTAATCAAGGTTTTCGATCGCCGCCGCATCCGCGTGTGATGGCGTACAACAGGACATGAAGACACGCTACTGGCTTGTCGCATGTCGACTTCGTCAGGCCTCATTGCTTCGGGCAAGAGACTGACGTTGCAGATCACGTGATCATCCCCCTCGAAGGACATTCCTTCAATCTGGCTGGGTAAAACATCAGAAGTCCCGAGTTACACGGGAATTGAGTCTGGGACCTGAGCTGGAAACAATATCAGTCAAGCAAATACTCAAGACAGGAAAGTACAATGCGTACTACGATCGGTTCAGCAAGAAACAAATCCAAGAAACGTCTGTTCAAACGTGCCAAGGGCTACCGTGGAGGTCGCGGCAAGCTGACCCGAACTGTCAAAGAGACTCTGCTTCGAAGTGGTGCCTACGCTTTTCGTGATCGTCGCGTCCGCAAGCGTGACTTCCGGAAACTGTGGATCACGCGTATCAACGCTGCGACTCGCCAGCACGACTTGCGTTACAGCGAGTTCATTCACGGTCTGAAACTTGCAAACATTGAATTGGACCGCAAGACACTTTCTGAAATGGCGATCCACGATGCCGCCGCCTTCAAAGACATCTGTGACAAAGTGAAGGAAACGCTCGCGGAATCCGCGACGGCATAAACGATGTCGCTTCAGGACTTTCTATCGACCCTGGATGGCTTGGAGGAAGAGGCCTCTGCTGCCTTCGAGACCGCTTGTGATGCTGACACGCTTGAGGCAGCCCGCGTGCGGTTTCTCGGTCAGAAAAGTGGTGCACTGCGCGATGTGCAGAAGCGGATGGGATCGATCGACAAGGCTGATCGCAAGACAGCAGGCATGCGTCTGAATCAGTTCAAGTCCAATGTCCAGGAAGCACTCGAAAACGCAAAGACGCGATTGGGCGGCGATGACTCAACCGGCGCCGACCCCACGTTTGACCCCAGTTTGCCAGGCAGGCGTCCCAGCATCGGTCACATTCACCCCGTGACACAAACCATGACCCATCTGATGGAAATCATGGGGCGTATGGGGTTTGAGGCAGCCGAAGGACCAGAGGTCGAAGACCCATGGCACAATTTCGTGGCATTGAATATCCCCGAGGATCATCCCGCACGGGATCCGCTGGACAATTTCTATCTGGCTACCGCCGCCACTGGCACGAATGACCGGAACGTGGAGGGCAGCCAACTTCTGCGCAGCCAGACGAGTACGGTTCAGATTCGTGTCATGGAGGACAAACAGCCTCCGATTCGCGTGATTTCGCTAGGCAGGGTCTATCGTCCCGATGCCCCTGACGCCACGCACTTTCCGATGTTCCATCAAATGGAAGGCCTGCTCGTCGACAAGAATGTCACGATGGCGAATCTGAAAACCGTTTTGCGAGTTTTTGCAACCAACTACCTTGGTGACGACGTCGAAATCCGTTTCCGGCCTTCCTTCTTCCCATTCACCGAACCAAGTGTGGAAGTTGATTTCTTCTGGAATGGATCATGGGTCGAATTTGGGGGAGCTGGCATGGTCGATCCCGCCGTATTTGAGGCGGTGGGCTACGACCCCGAAGTTTACAGCGGTTTCGCATTCGGACTCGGCGTCGAGCGTCTCTGCATGCGACGACACGGAATTACCGACATTCGGGATCTGTACAGCGGCGATCTTCGCTTTCTGCAACAGTTCTAGACCACACTGCTTCATGAGACAGTGGTTGGCACGTGCATTGCCGAAGTGACGCTGGATTCCGTGGGAAAGCTGAACACGCTTGGACCGACAACCGACTCAAACGCCGGATTCGATCGTTCCGAACTCGAACATTCTTTCGAGCCGTGTCACCTTGAAAACATCGCGTACTGTGTTGCAAACATCAAGCAACTGCACTGAAACTCCCTGACTGCGGGCTTCGCTGTTGAAACCAATCAACTCGTTCAGGCCTTCACTCGTGATCCGTTCGATGTCGGACATATCAAGCAGCAAAACTGCGTCAACCGCTTCCGACTCCGCATCGTTTCCAAGCTCGGTCAAAACGCCCAGGCACTCCGACATGGCCCCGGGTCGATTGAGGTTATCGTGGGTCAATGAAAGCACTCGGCAATCATCCCCGCTCCCAACTTTGCTCGTGTCTGCCTGACTCACGTTTCCACCCGTTGAAACTGGGCTCCATGCAGTGCGAGTTTGCTTCCGCCGGGCTTCCAACCCAGGCTCTCGCTGCCTAACGTGGACACGATAGCACTTTGCTTGCAAATCGACAACGCGACAGCACGTCGCATGTGGACGAACCGCGCGAATCCCGGGTATCGCTCCGCGTCAGATCGCATAATCGTCAAAGAATCACGAGTCCCCAGCCAAATCAACGCCCAATCGGTGTCGCCGGGATTTGAGATGCTTGAGCACGTTGAGCAGTCAAAATGGTGAGCCGGTTTTCGCCAAAGTACTCAGTAACACGTCCCGTGATCTGCCACGAACTGTCAAGCTCGTCTTCCTTGATCGCTTGAACGATTCTCTGCAGCATCAGATTCTCAGTGATCAACACAAGATGCTCCCCCTTCCCGGCCCCAGCACTCGCATCGGCTGCTGGCTGCAATCCAGCATCCAAGGCATTCGGAGGAGCGGCTGATAAATTTGTCGAGAGCGTCACTGAATCAACACGCTTGGTGACCGTTCCGCCTTCCTGGGTAACGGTGATTTCAACCGAATTTGACTCAATGCTGGGCTCTGCCGGCTTCATCACAGGACGAGCAGCTGGGACAAACGCCCATCTGCGAGGCCCCAGAGCGACCACGGTACCAACGGTGGCTGGCACACGAGTGCCTTCCCGCAATCGAAGATAGCCCAGCAATCGCCCATCACTTTGGCTGGAAGCGTTCGCTGATATCGGGGAATCTTCGGCGTGCAAGGGTTCAACGCTTTCGGGTGCAGCGAATACCAATGCAACGATCACACCCCGCACCAAACCGGGTGCGTGAGGCAACCTTCGTAACCATGTTGCTCTACGATTGGGGCCGGAACCAAATGCGTGCCGTCTGCCAGTTCTGGAAATAGCCATTTCGATCGCCCCAACATTTGTTTCAAGGAGTGAATCAGCCGCCCACGACGCCGAGAGCACGCCTACCTTGCCTCAGCGGAGTTTTGTCGAGATGGCAACTGGCATGGTTTCAGTTACGGAATTTGCGGGTGGGACCGGTCGCGGGCAGGACGGTGAATTCTGCATGCGACCGGTCCACGCGGCAGCCAGTGGGAGGGTAATACCAGCTGCTGCGTCAATGTATTCTAGTTGCCTCCGCCTGAGACCGAATCGTTCTTCTTCATCTCAACCCAAATTCCAGTGACTTGGCCCGAGCGAGCATTCGACTGCAACGTTTTGCGCTGCATGATGCGATGAGTGAGCATTGCTGATTACTACAATCGGGTGCTCACGCCTTGAAAGAGCATTACGTTTTCGGAATCGCAATCGCATGGAAACTGACGATGGCACCGACGGTAATCATCGCCAACCCAAGCCACCGTGGTGGCTCAATCCGTTTGGTCGGATTGGGATGAATTCCCAGCATCATGGAACTGACACTTGACGTATCTGCCACGGCCCCGGTTTTTGAAACACGAGCCAGAGCTCTGGTTGCATGCTCGTTCAACACGAACGAATCGACCATTCGAAATTGAATTCCCAGCAGAATGAAGAGGATTCCTGCAAGGAAGTAACGGTTACGGTACATGGACATGGATACGGGATTCCTTTGCGGCCATCAAGATTCCACTGAACGCGAATACGGCCCACGGGCGTTTCACGAACCTCAAGGCAATGGGAGGTGAAAGTCGTTGTTCATTGCAACGGACCTTAACGGGCGATCGGCTTGCCACCCCTGAAGGCTGTACCAAATTTCACGACTGACTCATCGCATGCGATGCAGCAATCCTGCAGATAAAAATAGTCGTGCATGTGAAAACAGTAACTCACCCCAAATGAATCATCCCCGCAATGCAATTCATGACGCCATTGACGATTGAATCGACAACAGAAACCTCATAAACCGACAAATGGTGCTGATGCATGGCTTGGTCTGAATTGAATCGCCATGGCATCGTGGATCGGTATCTGAACAAGATCAGCCAGCGGGAAAAACCAAGCAGCACGCCATAGGTGCAAGCACATGAAAGAGGAGTCGGGTCCAAACACCAAGCTTACAACGTCCACTTGCTGGCTTACTTCTTCACATCTGCTCTGTTTGCGCACAGGCACTAGAAGAATACGGACGCTTCAGTCCCTCTCAATGCGATTACCTGAATCACCTGCTCAGCAAACCGCTCACGACTTCCTGGACTGTCTCTCGAAACGCAAGCGGAGGCGTCTCTTTGACAAGGTGCTTTTGATTACTCACCATGATCGCCTTGGCCAACGGACGATGTGCTTTCCAATGCTCAAGTCGGAATTCGCGAATATCAACATAAACGTCCGACAGATTGCTCGTCGTTTTGGGGACGAGAAAAACGCCGCTCTCACCTCTTACAAAGTGAAAGTGCATGGCAACATAAAGAAGGGCTGCCCCAGCCAACATACCGAAGAAAAAACGTGACATGGCAAATCACACCGCCCGAGAATCGAACCAGACAGACAATCCTAATACTCGTTGATAATCGATCGATGACCGCAAAAGCAAGTCCGACAGCTCCCACCGGGAAAGCTGCGTAACATAGGCCAACCAGGGAATCCGCAAGCCGGTCTTTGATCTGCTAGCAGCAACACGTGCAAGCGATCCCTTACTCCAAGCACACGCCCCAATAATCCAGATCAGAAATGTCCAGGTCACCAATGGTATCGCTCTGCACCTGGTCAGCCACTTCTACTCGCGCTTGCGTTGCTGCAAGAGAAGAGTTGCCCACTTGCGTCAGTAGAACATTGAACGGGGACGAGCAGCAGCAAGTTTATCAGTGGCGGCAACTGCGTTGCCTACATCCTCAGGCCACATTTCATCGCTGGTTCAATGAATGCCAAACGCGTCGCCCCATATTCGCGAAAATCCCATTCTCCAGGAGGAAGCTTGGCTGCATCGAACTTTTTCTCGGTCTCTGCAACAAGCACACTACCCGGCGGTGCGTTGTCGAGCGTCAATTGAATGATGCGATTCAGCTCACTGAGTGATTCTTCCCAGAGCACGTAGGGAGGACACAGAAAAACCACCCAGGGAGTGTCGTCCATCGGTGGTGCCAGAAGGTTGCCTGCAAGTCGGAACGCATCCCCGGTGACCATGCGCATCCGCGATTCCACATCGAGCGAATCAGCTGTCTTTTTGATGAATTTGACGGCCTGCCGATTTTGCTCCACCAGCACCGAGGATGCGGCACCGCGACTGAGCGACTCAAAAGCCATCGCCCCGGTCCCTGCAAAAAGGTCAAAGCAAATCGCACCTTTGACTGCACGGCCGAGGATGTTGAACAGGTTTTCCCGAATATTGTCCTTCATGGGACGGGTAAATTCTTCCCCGTGATAATGAATGATTCGCCCACGCATATCTCCGCCGATCACTCGCAGTTTGGTGGGTTTCGCTGCTTTGGTGCCCCCCGACTGGCCGGATTTTGTTGTTTTAGCAGCCTGTCTCGAACCGCCGCCTTTTCCGCGACGCGTGGATTGTTTTCTGGATTGGTTCATGCCGACAGTATAACGACCTGGGTATTTATCAAGCACCATCCCCATGGACGGCTTTTTCGCTCAAAATGGAGATTCTGTGGATTGGATGAACGCAAACGCCATCCTGAGCGTATTCTTTCCAGAGTCCAGCTTCTCTCACCCCCATGGTATCCATGTTTTCGTTGAACCGTTGCTGTTTCCCTGTCGCTTTCCTGGCCTGGGCAATTTCGACCCACTGCACGGTTGTCACTGCCACCGCGCAGGAATCAGAAGCCTCGCCAAGTGGTTCACAACCAGCAGAGGCACCGTCCTCGCCCCAAAGCACTGATTCGCAAAGCACTGATTCGCAGAGCACTGAGTCAGCGGACGGCGCGGGTAATCTTCCGAAGGCTTCCGACACAAAGGCTGAATCAACCGATTCGCCAACGGTCCCGCCCACTTCATCGGGCGAGGCACAAGCTGCTTCTTCCAAGGACATGAGCCCGGAGGAATATCGAGCAGAATTGATGAAGGATCCGGAGTACGTCGCTGAGTTGGACAAAAGAGCAGAGACCTACAAAAAGACGCGTGCCAATCTGGCCACTGCAGTTGCAGATCAAAGAGAGACTTTTGTCCGTTACCTCAATCGCGATGTGCGTACACCGGCAGCCCGAAAGCTGTTTTTCGAGCAACGCGACATCGTACAGCAACGACTGGATGAACATTATGACGCGGCTTTGGCATTAACCATGATCGGTGAATACAACGAGGATGCCATCACATTTCTCGTTACGATGATCCAACACCGCTACGAAAACAGCATTTACGACAGTTCCACCTTTCGGGGCGCGACTTTCCTGATGGACAACAATTCGCAGCTGGAATACATCTGGAAAGCTGCTGCCCGTTCGGCAATCACAATTGGCGAATTTGAAACGGCAAAGAAAATCTATGAAATTCTCACCAAACCCGAGGTTCTGGGAGAAAAAGAATTTGATGAGACAGACGCCACTCTGAAGTTTTTTCTGGAGCAGCATGCGAAGCAATTCAAACAGGAGATGGCAATTCGTGAGAAAGAGGCGGCCGAGGATAATTTGCCTCAGGTTCTTCTGAAAACCACTCAGGGCGATGTCGTTGTCGAACTCTATCTGAATCAGGCTCCGTCGACGGTTTCGCATTTCATCAAGCTGGTGGAAAGTGGATTTTATGACGGATTGGACTTTCACCTGGTGATTCAAGACATGCTTGCTTTGACCGGAGACCCGGAAGGTAATGGCGGTGGCAATTCCGGGGAATTCCTGAAGGACGAACACCAACGCCCTGATGCCCGCCACGGTCTACGCGGCTCACTTCTCATGGCCAAGATTCCTCAGGACGAAGGGAACTTCATCCCGGATTCGGGGAGCAGCCAATTCACCATCCTCCTGTTGCCCATGGTGTCTGCATCCGAAAAACAGACCGTCTTTGGACGCGTGATCAAAGGGATGAACGCCATTTCCCGGCTACGTCGAGTCGACCCCAACAAGAAGAAGGAAAAGGGCGATATCATCCAACCACCGGATTCAATCGTCGAAGCCACCGTCCTGCGAAGACCCGAAAAGCTGCCGAAACCGGCCTACCTTGATCTTCAGCGGTAAATCAGTGGCAGCACGTGTTACACGTGCTTAAACTGTCAGGTATCGTCAGGAGCAGGAAAAAGATTCTTTTCCTGTCACGCTCGATTGAGTCCGCAAGAGCAAGAGCAACTTCGCTCCACGAGTGAAGCATCACATCGCACTCACTATCATTCGAGCGCTGATCATCAATCCCGATTCCAGCCAACGCCGATCCCCAAGCAGCAATTTGAAGCCAACCTCCGCCAATCAGGACTCGGCGCCAACGCGTCGCAATTTCATAAAAAATGGCAGCATGATGCTGGCAGGAAGTGCAATTGGAGGCAGCACACTTGGCGTCGCGAAATCAGCCCATGCGATGGGCAGCGACACAATCAAAGTGGGTATCATCGGCTGCGGCGGCAGAGGAACGGGGGCAGTCGTTCAAGCTCTGAACACCGACGGTGGTGGTGTCAAACTGGTCGCGATGGCAGATGCCTTCAAGAGCAATTTGCAGAAGTCCTATCGAACGATCAAGGGCATGCACCCTGAAGGTGTTGACTGCGAGCATCGTCTTTACGATGGTCTGGAAGGCTACAAGTCGGTACT
The DNA here is from genome assembly GCA_012270065.1 of Rubripirellula sp. Classification (GTDB taxonomy): domain Bacteria; phylum Planctomycetota; class Planctomycetia; order Pirellulales; family Pirellulaceae; genus Rubripirellula. The sequence continues at coordinate 98,590 of JAAXJB010000112.1, forward strand.
GGCCAGTGATGCAGATGTTGTTTTTCTGACAACACCACCCGGCTTTCGCCCACAACATTTCGAAGCTGCCGTTGATGCAGGCAAACATGTTTTCATGGAAAAACCGGTTGCCACAGATGCCCCCGGAGTACGCCGCGTTCTGGCAGCCAACCAGATTGCGAAGGAAAAAGGCCTGGCGGTGCAAGTAGGTCTTCAACGTCGCCACGAAACGCATTACCAACAATGCATCGAAAAGATTCATGAGGGCGCAATCGGAGACCTTGTTTTTGCCCGAGCCTACTGGAATGGCGGGGGTGTATGGGTTCGCCCAAGACAGAAGAACCAGACTGAACTGGCTTATCAAATCCGCAATTGGTACTACTTCACATGGCTTGGTGGAGACCACATCGACGAACAGCACATACACAACCTCGACATCATCAACTGGGCGGCACAGGACTATCCGGTGGAAGCTCAAGGTGTTGGTGGGCGTGAAGTACGAAATGGTCCCGATCATGGCCAGATTTTTGATCATCACATGGTGGAGTACACCTACGCCAGCGGCCTTAAACTCCTCAGCCAATGCCGGCACATCCAGGGTTGCTGGAACAGCATCAGTGAACACGTTCACGGCACGGCGGGCGTGGCTGACATCAGCCGTAGCGTCATCCGCGATCGGAAAGGGCAGTCTCTGTGGGAAGGCGTGCAGGATGCAACCCGCGGTCAGGGATGCCAGGAAGAGCAGAACTCCTTGTTTGCCGCCCTACGCTCAGGTTACCTGCCCAACGAAGGTGATTATGGAGCTTACAGCACGATGACAGCGATCATGGGACGCATGGCAACCTACAGCGGCAAGCGTGTGAAATGGAATGCTGCGTTCCACAGCAACACTCAACTTGCAGATACGGATGCTTTGCAAACACTCGACGACATTGCACCTGTCGTTCCATCCAAGAATGGAAAATACGCCATCGCCATTCCTGGCAATCACCCAAGCACCAGTTAATTGGTCATTTCATCCAATCGGTTTCGATTGCCAAGATAAAGCTGCCAGATCATCCGCGTTGCGACCCCGCGATAAGGCCGCCACATTTCGGCACGCTTCAAAAGTGCGTTGATCTCCTGGTAATCTCCACCATCAAGCTCATGCATTCCTTTGACAAGAGCCAGATCTCCCAACGGGATGACATCCGGCCGCGCCAGTGCGAGCAGCAAAAAGACATCAGCAGACCAGATTCCAAATCCCAACTGCTTTGTGATTTCCTGACGTGCTTCGTCATCCGATAAATATCGCAATCGACCGATCAGAAAGTTGCGCTGATGAACCTCAGTCGCGAGGGCTGATGCATAACGCGATTTTTGTCTCGTAACCCCCAGTTCTCTCAACCCATCGTGTCCTAGCTCAAGCACGCGTTCTGCGGTCACGCGGCCATGACACGCGGTCAAAAGACGCCGGTAAGTCGCTTTGGCTGAAACGAGAGACACCTGCTGTTCCAGCAATACGCGAACCAGCGTCGCAAATGTTGCGGGACGCTTCCAAAGCGGGGGTACACCATGACGATTCAGAATCCCACGGAGAGCCGGGTCAATGCGTGCCAGACTCTCCGCCGCATATTTCAACTCACTCGTATCCAGAGCCGGTTGCATCACAGAAGACCATCAAGCTCCTCGGTCAGTTCACCGAATCGCTGCAAGGTCGTGGTCACCGGCGTGGGCTCAGTCATATCGACACCGGCACCCTTCAGCAAATCCAACGGGTCCTTGCTGCATCCCCCTCGAAGAAAGCCCAGATAATCATCCAGTTCCTGCTGACCACCGTTGAGAACGCGCCGCGACAGGGCTACGGCCGCACTCAGCCCCGTAGCATACTTGTAGACATAAAACGCACGATAGAAATGGGGAATGCGGAAACACTCCAGTTCCAGCGACTTGTCGATCACGAAATCTGATCCAAAATAGGCTTCCAGTAGCCCTCGATAGACGCTTCGAAACGACTCCACTGTAAGTGGCTCACCTGCTTCTGCCATTTCATGAGTGACTTTTTCAAATTCGGCAAACATCGTCTGCCGTACAACGGTCGCACGAATACTGTCCAGTTCGTTGTTGATCAGGTAGGCCCGCTCTTTATCGTCACTCGCATTCTTGAGCAGGTGATCCGTCAAAAGTTGTTCATTGAAAGTACTCGCCACCTCGGCAACGAAAATGGTGTAGTTGTAGTATTCAAATGGCTGGCTTGCCGCAGAATACCAACTGTGCATGGAATGCCCAGCTTCATGCGTCAGGGTGAAAACATCATTCAGGACCTCTGGTTTGAAATTCATGAGGATGAACGGGTCTCCGGTAAAGGACCCGCAACTGAACGCCCCACTCTGCTTTCCCCGATTGGGATACCGATCTGCCCAACGACCGCGCAAACCTGATTCCAGAGCAGTGGTGTATTCGCTTCCCAATGGCGCAAGCGACTCAAGAACGACATCGACAGCTTGATCCCAGCTGTGCCGTTTGTCGATTTCACTGAGAATTGGAACATAGGTATCGTAATGATGCAGGTCCTTGAGATTCATTTTCCGTTGGCGCACCTCAAGATAGTGGTGGACCTTTGGCAGCGCATCACGCACAGCACCGATCAGATTTTCATAAACGTCAACTGGCACGTTGTCGGGGAACAGGGCAGCCTCAAGGCTGCTGGAGTAATTGCGAGCCTGCGCGTAATACACATCGCGTTGAATACTGCCGCACAGCGTCGCAGCCAGAGTATTTTCATGAGCCGAAAACTGGCTGTAGTACTGATCAAAAGCCTTGCGTCTTACCTTTCGCTGGGGACTGATCAACAGCTGCCCAAACGTTGCGTGTGACAATTCAATGGAACGGCCGGTGTGGTCCTCAATTTCACCAAAACGCAGATCAGCATCATTGAGCTGCCGGAACGCATTCCCTGCAGCCGAGGCCATTTCACCTTGCATCGCCAGCAGGCGCTCCTCGTTATCACTCAGAGTATGGGCCCGGTATCTCACCAAACGCTCAAGTTGCAGACGATAAAGTTCAAGTCGATCATCCTCCAACAGCTCAGCGAAGGAATCTGCATCAATCGCCAGAATCTCTGGCCGCATGAAACTTGCAGCCTGGCTCGCCTTGACAGCCAGATTCTGGTAACGCGCTTTCAACGCCTGATACTTGCTGTTGGCTTGATCCTCGGTTGTCTTCAAAAATGCGTAGGTGCCCAGACGTTCCGCGATCTGTTCAAACTCACTGTCAAAGACCAGCGCGGCGTGCAGTACCTCCGCCGACTCCGCAAGTCGCCCGCGGAAGCTCCCATAAACAGGAATCTGCTCTTCAAGTTTCTTGAAGTCGGCTTCCCATGCGTCATCATCGACACACAAGCTTGTGAGATCCCAGCAATCGGCCGGTTTGACTTCATTACGAGGCGGCAACGTAGCGGTGCTCATGCGAAACATGCATCCTGAAATTGAGTGTTCGTGCGACGGTGAGCATTGTAGCGTGCATTGCCGTCAACGATCATGCCCCTTCATGAGCAAGCCCGTTCATGGCCAAAGAATCGCAAACATGCCGCAGATTGATCAGGATGCGTCCAGTGCCCTGCAGCTCAAAACCAGCAAAAGGCAGATCCCCCCCATTCAACAATCTGCAATTTCCATCACTAGTCTTCCAACAGCTCAAGAAACGCACGCATCCACTTGGGATGAGCTGGCCACGCCGGCGCGGTGACGAGATTCCCATCGACGTGCGCCGAATCCATGGTGGGGTCAGGCTCGACATACGAACCACCGCCAGCGGTAACCTCGGGAGCTACTGCGGGGTAGCAACTGCAGGCACGATCCTTCAGTAGACCTGCCGCTGCCAGAATCTGTGGACCATGGCAAATGGCAGCAATCGGTTTCCCGGCGTTTCCAAAATGCTGAACCAGTGACAGAACCTGAGGGTTGAGACGCAAATACTCGGGTGCCCGACCACCGGGGATCACCAAAGCGTCGTATTGCTCCACCTCCAAACCTTCGAAATCGTGAGTCACTGCAAAGCGGTGGCCCGGTTTTTCACTGTAGGTCTGATCTCCCTCAAAGTCGTGGATCGCCGTGGCGACCGTGTCTCCTGCCGACTTTCCCGGACAAACGGTCGCGACCTGATGCCCTGCACAAAGCAGAATCTGGAACGGAACCATCGCCTCGTAGTCCTCTACAAAGTCGCCGACGAGCATCAAAACGTTTTTCGGGGAGGATTCTGTCTGTGTCATGAGATGTTCAAAACCGAGGAGGAAAGTGCTGAATGGGCCAAAATTATCGTTCAATCAGAGCTTGTTTCGCAATGTCCCCGCGTTTGCGATCCCGGCAGATCGCCCGAAACGCCGAAAATCGCCGGTTATTGGGGCAAAAATACCGGAGCAATCGGCACAGTTCCCAAAAGTGAGATCACGTGACTGGGTGTTTGGAAAGCGTTCGGGCAAAGATTCGCTGAAACGGTAATAGTCGAGTAGACTAGTGAATGGGGTATGCCCCCGCTTATTTCCAAGGCCCACCGGGCACCGCACTCGTCCCAAGGAAGCGCTTCGTCATGAACCGTTTGTTGGTAGTTTCCCTCACAACCGTTTTGACCAGCAGTCTCACTCTCGCGACCGCGGGTGAACTGATGACTCCTGACGCAATGTCAAGTCTTGGACTCTCGCAGGCATGGGCCCGACCTGTCCATGTTCCCGCCGGTGCCCAGTCGATTCGTGATCAACAGCTTTACGTTCATGACGCGAAGCCTCACGAGTACGTGCAGATAGTGGGCATAAAACCAGCAGCACCTGCTGCCGCCACTGATGCAAAAGCCGCCGACGGACAAAATCCGGCACCTGCAACCAGCAAGTTAGTGCTGGCACGCATTCCGACCGACCGTTTGGGCCTGGATGGTAATCCTATCGGCCGAAAAGAAGCAGAACGTCTGGCGAGCAACGAAATTCGCCGCTTGAAGCGGAGAGGAGTCGAAGCGAAGATGGAATTCATCACTTCGCCACGAGTCAATCTTTACACGGTAGGCAGCGATGGAATTCTGGAATGCCGCAATGCCGAAACGGGTGAACCTATCTGGATCTCACGAGTAGGAAGGCCCTCGCTGCCTTATTCCGAACTCGGTGTGAACGAAGAATACGTGACCGTTATCAACGGCGGTAACCTGATTCAGGTGGATGCGAGCAACGGAGAGATCATCAACGAAGTGCGAACCACAGGTGCCCCTGCATTTGGGGCATTGAATTCCGGTGACTTCGCGGTGGTACCACTGGTTGGCGGGGGAGTCGAGGGATACCCCCTGTATGACCCCGAACGCGTGCCATTCCGTGAGCGTGTGACTGGAACAACTCTTTCGATGCCCACGAAAGCCCCCAATTCATCCAAGACAGCTTGGGGGACGAGCAAGGGTTACGTGTATGTCATGGAATTGCAAGGCAAACCCAGCGTGCAATTCTTTCTGAAAACCGATGGCATCGTCAGCGGACGCATCGCGGCCGCTTCGGGCAACCGATTTTTCTTTGGATCTGAATCTGGCCAGGTTTATGGCATACGCGCCACCCGCACCGGAGAAGTGCTGTGGACTCAGCCATTTGCTGAACCTTTCTACAACCGACCACTCGTTTTCGAGGATCAGGTTCTGCTTCGTTCGGCTTACGGTAATCTGTTCTCATTGAGCGTCGTGAACGGACTGCAAACATGGGAAGGCACAGTACCGAACATTGGCGAACTGCTGGGCGTGCTTGATCGCCGCCTGTATGCCACCACGATGAGTGGAGGGCTGGTGGTGCTGGATGTGAAGACCGGAGAGAAACTGGCAAATTTCAACAACATTCGGCCCGAGCATTTCATTGTCAATAATTTGACTGACCGGCTGTATCTGGTCAGCAATGACGGAGACGTGCAGTGCATCAAGACTGAGACTGCTGACCTTCCAACTCTGGTTGCCCATACCGAACCGAAGAAGAAAACCACCACAAAGCCCACGGACACCGCCCCCGAAAAGCCAGCAATGCAACAGGGCAACGGTGGAAATGACCCGTTTGGCGCCGGCAACAAAGACCCCTTCGGCGGAAACGCCGATCCGTTTGGTGCCGGTGGCGGTGGTGGTAATGCCGACCCATTCGGTGGCGGCGGTGGTAATGCCGATCCATTCGGCGGTGGCGGCGCTGGTAATGCCGACCCATTCGGCGGCGGTGGTGGCGACGGTGGCGGGATGGCCGACCCGTTTGGCGGAAACCCATTCTGATTCAAGTTTCAGAACAGATTGAAGGCATGACTGAAATGGTGCCTCTTCTGGCACCATTTCCCCCTTCGGTTTTCCATTCCGCATGTCAGCACAGACTGGTCGTCATGGTGCCGCCTGCCCGGTTCCGTTTCACCTGCCATCAACGTACCCCTTCCCGATTTCAACTTGGGTTTCCCACCCCTCACACCCCAAGTTGAAAAGCGTCAGTGTCTTCGTCTTCCTGAGACAGGCACACCGCAACAAGAAAGTGACGGAAGTTTCATGAATCAGTCGATGGAACATTCCCGCGCTGGTTTCAACCAGAATGGCTACGTGTGTCTGCGGGGAGTTCTCGACACTTCAACATGGCTGGAAATCGGTCAGCGTCTGGAAAACTTCATCCAGACTACAATCCCGAAACTGCCATCAGAGCATGTCTTTTATGAGAAAAAAGATGATCATGAAACGCTCAAGCAGATTCAGCATCTCGAAGAACATGATCCTTGGTTCTGCGCGTTATTCAAGGAAGGGCCTTTTCGCAGCCTTGCGGCCGAACTGTTGGGTGGCGACTGCAAGCCGGTGAACATGCAGTATTTCAACAAACCACCACATTCCAGCAAACCGACTCCACCGCATCAGGACGGCCACTACTTCATGCTGAAACCATGCGAGGCGGTCACCATGTGGTTAGCCTTGGACCACGTCAACGAAAAGAATGGTTGCATTCGCTACCTGCGTGGCTCGAATCACCTTGGGCTCCTGCCCCACGGCAAAACGACGACCTTGGGGTTCAGTCAGGGAATTTCGGATTATGCGAAACACTGTGATGTGACCGCCGAGGTTCCGATTCATGCTTCACCGGGCGACCTTCTCGCGCATCATGCTTTGACAGTACACCGAGCAGATGCAAATCACTCCGCAGACCGACAACGCCGGGCGATAGGCTTCATTTATTATTCCGCGAGCGCAAAACACGACGAAGTTGCCCACAAAGCGTACCAGAAGCAACTCAAGCAGGAGATGATTGCGGCAAATCGAATCTAGTGATCGCACCTCTCGGGGACCACAGCACAATGTCCAACAGCTATCGCATGCGATAGACTGTAGGGTTGTTTCACTGAAATCCCCCTCACTCACCGCGACCGAATCGATGTCCAGATTTTACGCGTTCACTGCCTTTACCGTCCTGGCTACCCTGGCCTCGGCAGCGCACCCCCATCCCCTGCAACCCAAGCTCCCTTTGCAACCCAAGCTCGAAGGGCCGCTGACACCGCATCTGGGTGAACCGGTCATGGAATCGCAGCACCTGTTCTCTGGTCAACGCTTTCCCAATGTAGTCGTCACACTTGATGGAACGGTGCTGGCGACCTGGGGCAACAGTAATGTTCATGCGCGGCGTAGCGAAGACGGTGGCAAGACGTGGCAACCGAAAATCAAGATTGCAGACCCTGGCTTTCAAGGTGGTGGGACCACGGTGGACGAAAACAGTGGAGATGTGCTGACGTTTGTCGAAGCCCACCATCCACCGGCAGAAATCAGTCTTTATCGCAGTACAGACGACGGCAGGACGTGGAAAAAAGAGGCAGCAAAAATCACTCCGGACAAAGCCGGCAATCTCCCGTCGATGCACATGAATGAACATGGAATTACCTTGCGACACGGAAAGCACAAAGGGCGACTTATCCGACCAACACGCTGGTACGCTGGAAAAAATGATCGATCAAAGTGGCCGGAACATTACACCAATGCCATCTACAGTGATGATGGCGGAAAAACGTGGAGCACCAGCGAACCTTTCCCGGAAAATGGCACAGGTGAAGCAACGCTTGCTGAACTTTCTGATGGACGTCTCTACTACAACTCCCGTGTCCACTGGCAGGAACGCCCGAACAACACACGACGAAGATCCGCCATCAGTGAAGACGGTGGACAGACATGGAAAAACTGGACCCTGGAACAAACCCTTCCGGACGGTCACCAACACCGGTCCTACGGATGCATGGGTGGTCTGACGCGTTTGCCGATCACCGACCGAGACATCCTGATTTTCAGCAACATTGACACCGACCAGCCCAAGAGAGAACGAGCCACTGTCTGGGCGAGCTTTGATGGTGGAAAAACATGGCCCGTCAAACGTTTGGTTTTTGAGGGACCAAGTGCCTATTCATCGCTGGCAGCGGGACGCCCCGGCACGCCAAGCGAAGGTCTGATTTTTCTGCATTTCGAAGGTGGTCCTCAAGGAGGCTCGGAACTTGCGAGATTCAATCTGGCCTGGTTACTCAAAGGAGAGCCAACGGGTGATGGATCCATTCCGGACGACCTGAAGTGATGCATGGATTCCTGAAACAATGTCCGTTACTCCCGCACTACAAAGTGTTGTTCGGCGGTGTTCTGGCATTCCTGTTGTTTGATACCGTGCAACCAGGCCCCGCCTGGTCTGCACCGGATGTTCCACCGGAAGACCAAACCAAGTCGCCGGTCACCAACGCGACGGCACCGAATGTGTTGTTTCTTGCAGTTGACGACATGAAAGATTGGGTCGGTTGCCTGGGTGGTTATGAGGGCGTTGTGCAGACACCCAACATTGATCGACTTGCCAAACAGGGCATGTTATTCCGCAATGCACACTGTCCATCACCCAAATGCGCTCCCTCTCGTGCTGCGATCCTGACAGGACTTCGGCCATCAACGACCGGTCTCTACGACAATGGCCACTGGCTGATCCCCAACTACCCGGATGTCGTCACGCTACCTGCTTTTTTTCGGTCCGCCGGGTACGAAGTCGCCGGAGCTGGCAAGATATTTCATCACACGGCGGGAAACCACCCGCCGAGCCAGTGGGACGATTTTCAACCGATACGGTTTCGCAATGATCCATGGTTTCGAAGTTCTAAAAAAAACTATCCATGGTCAAAATCCGGTCCCAACCCGGAAGGCTTTCCCTTCAGCGGAGTCTCGGGCCTTGGGCATGAGAATGACTGGGGTTCTCCGAATATCAAACCAGTTGCTTACGACGATGCCCGATCAGCTCAATACGCAATTGATTTCCTCAAAGGCGACCGTGGGAAACCGTTCTTTCTTGCCTGCGGTCTCTTTCGACCACACCTGCCGTGGTATGTTCCGCCGGAATATTTTGAAATGTACCCCGTGGAGAAAATTCAGTTGCCAGCGGTGCAAAGGGATGACCTCGATGATGTCCCTCCGGAGGGCCAAAAACTTGCCAGAGACCGGATCAACGACTGGAAGGCGATCAAAAATCAGCACAAGTGGAAACACGCGATTCGCGCTTATCTGGCAAGCATCACCTACGCAGACGCCCAGCTGGGCAGGATCCTTTCAACACTCGAATCCAGCGCTCATGCACAGAACACGATTGTGATCCTGTGGTCTGACCACGGCTGGCACCTTGGTTCCAAACAGCATTGGCACAAATCAACCCTCTGGGAAGAAGCCACCCGTGTCCCCCTGGTCATCAAAACGCCAGGCTTCAAGCCCGGGGTATGCGACGCACCCGTCAGCCTATTGAGTCTCTTTCCAACTCTGCTCGATCTCTGCCACTTGAAGCCATCTCTGTCTCTGGATGCCCCAAGTATCGTGCCGCTCCTTGAAAACCCCGACACAACGTGGACCAAACCTGCGGTGATCGAATTCCGCCGCGGTAACGCGGCGGTACGTGACAAAAGATACCGATTCATCCGCTATGCGAACGGCGGTGAAGAACTTTACGACCACAAAAAAGACCCCTCAGAGTGGCACAATCTGGCGGACCAGCCCGAGCTACAAGTCGTCAAAAACAGATTGTCCAAATCGCTGCCTGAAGAATGGGCACCATCAGCCGCCACAAAATCCCAATTTGAATTTGATCCGGCCAAGTACCAGTGGACAGACCGGAAGACCGGACGTGTAATTTCCGGTTTGAATCCGTGACCCCCAGATCGTGACGGATCTTGCCAAGAGATGACGGCGTTCGAAAGCCCCGTTAAGTCCATTGCCTCACCCACCATTACAATCAACCTGCACCATGACCAACCGTTTGCCGCGCACGATCACTCAATCAATGCAATTCAAGCATGGCTGTGCCACTGGCATGAGCCACCGCTGGAAAGACGGTCAATATTGCTCCATCATGACAGCTGCCGGCATTGTTGGTTGTGGCATCTACGACCTGTCAACGGCATCTGAGTTTGGTCAAGCGATTGCGATTGCCAAAGGGACGCCACAACATCCGCTGACGGATCCCGAAGATCTCCTCGATGCATCCATCATTGCCGCGACACCACAAGCCACGGCGTTGGGGATTCAGCCAGGCATGTCTGGCAGAGAGGCTGTGGAATTGATGCTGGCTGCCGATGCAGATGCCACTTGATTGGCGATTCGCCTTTCAGGTCGCCCTGCTTGAATCAGTTTCTTGCGTGACATTTTTCCCGTCACCGGCGTGCATGTCTATCTGCAGGAGAACCGGACGTGGCATCAGTTTCATTGGCCTGTCACCACAGGCAGCTTGTAACAAACTGCCTCGGATGAATTACGCACATACAAACGGTCTCCAACCACAACAGGATGGTTCCACGTGCGTCCATCGAGTGCATTCATCCGGAACAGTTCGTTTTTCTCCTCGGGCGTCGCAGACAGAACCACCAACTGACCTTTTTCAGCAGTGATCAGCAATAATCCGGAATCTTCCAGCAGTAGGACCTGCCCCTTTCCATACCTTCCGCCCTTCCAACGTCGCTCTCCGGTGTTCAGGTCGATACAGGTAAAAATACCACCATCAAAACCATACAGATGACCTTGGTGAATCACGAAGTCGTTGTAGTCCGGTTTCAGCTGCAAAGTCGTCCAAAGCTCCTTCGCCGTCCATGGTGATTCTGCAGAACTGATTTCAATCAGACGTGTCCCAGTGCCCATTCCTGAAGGCAACAGAACCTTATTGCCTTCGATCACCTGGGGCTGCAAGGAACGGTAACCTCCTGATTTCCATTCATAATCAAAGAGAACCTCGCCGTTGTCGGGGTCATGAATACTGATTCCATTTCCGGTCAACATCAGCACGCCGGATTGATCACCGATCGTGGACAATTGCGGAGAAGCATAAGAATTTTCACCAGCATCCACCGACCAAACCAGTTCACCATCTGCAGCATCAAAGGCCATCAAACCTTTCCCGTTTTTGCCACCCGCATAAACGATCACTCGTCCATCAACCACGATCGGAGACGAGCAAAATCCCCACATGGGCGGAGAACAGTCGGCGACCACACGCAGATCTTTTTTCCAGACCAGTGCCCCGGATTGGGGATCAACACGTGATAACCACCCCTGCCCTCCTAACGAAAAAACGCCTCCTTCGGCCAGAGTGGGTGTTGCTCGCGGCCCCGGCCCTCCCAAAGGATCGTCAAACCTTGATTCAATCGCCTGTGCCCAAATTTTTCGTCCGGTGGAGGCGTCATAGCAGGCAATGAGTTCGCGATCTGAAACCTGTTCCTGTGTGTACAGCAGTTGTCCTGCAACGGCGAAAGATGACCACCCCGGGCCGACAGCAATCCGCCACAGCTCCTCCGGCGGTCTCGCCTGCCAATCACTTGCAAATGAAACACCGCTTTGACGTGAATCTCGATTCCCTCCTCGGAACCCCGGCCATTGCGACGTTGACATCCACTGATTCACCTCGTCCGCCGAATACGTGGCATTACCAACTTGATCTGCATCATTTTTCTGGCTGGCCAACAGACGATCCTCAGCATCGGGTGACCACCGCCAATGCAAATCAAAAGCAAAGTCACCCCACATTCCCTCAGCTCGGAGTAGGTCCGTGTACCCAAACCCGAGAAAAGCCACGATGAGAGCCAAGCCCGTTCTCGCGGGCGAATGCAGCTTTGATAAACAGATGGTAGCAAGCGTAAAGCCACCTACTCCTACTGGAATGGTCAAAACCAGGATTGCAGGACCGAGCATCGTCGAGTCCAGCAAGAAGGCTGCCAAACCGAATGCAAGTGCAAGTCCCAGAAGTCCCAGAATACGTTCTTGCCAACGTGCCCGACTTCCAATCAGCCACCAAAGCAACAAAAACAAGGATGCCAGCAATGGCCCGAATGCAGCACTCATCCAAATCTGCGATGGCCCATTCTCAATCATGGATGGCAGCAACTTGGCGATGACCATGGCAATCAAAAAAAAGACCGCAGGCCAAATCCGCAAATTTCTATAAACAGCGCGAACATCCACCTGCGAATCCACATCAGATGCAGTCGATTCCATCTCGGAGATCACCCCTTCGCCATCAGTTTGCTTCTCGCTCACAAATCACCTTTTCCATGCTTCCAAGTTTCTCTACCAGAATCCCAGCGGCCTGCAAACCACGATCCCAACTCGGGACCACCTGCAACCCGCTTCAAGACGAACCTGCCCGGGTCGGACCTCATTCCATCTTCTCTTCACGACCAACATCGATCCAGAGACAATGAAAACAAATGCACATCGGGTTTACGCAACAAAATACGCCGCCGACCCAAGGTCCGCCTGACGGGTTGTGTTTTCCATTTGTGGTAACGTCCTGACAGAAGCCTCACCTCAAGCCCCATGTTTCAGGTACCGCACATTCGATCTCGTTCATGCTATCACGATCACACGGAACAGTTGACGTGCAACCACAACCCCCGATGCCGTCGACCCGAATTCTTGCCAAAGCAAACGCATCCCCGATGCCTCTGGAGCCTATCCAGAGATGCCCGAAAGTGGAACGTCCAACCAGAACATGATCCCATATTGCTGATGCCAGACAAAGCACGCAGTCATTGACACTTCCGTGATTCCCCCTTTTTGTGCTACGATTCTGGTGTTGCAACGATTGATTTTGACCGGCAACACGTGGCGCGGCGTTTGCGTCGTTGAAGCCCCCTTCGTCTAGTGGCCCAGGACGCTGGATTCTCAGTCCAGAAACGGTAGTTCAAATCTGCCAGGGGGTACTGCTCACCATTTCAGACATGCAGGAAACTCAAATGCATCTGAATCGTCTCCTGCATGGAATTCCCCATGCTTGGGGGATGTGATCCTACTGAAAAACATCTGCGTCATGCTGAGGTGTGATGTTGCAGCGCAGATGACGGCGATCGACATGGTATGGCGTGTTCAATCGGGAAACAACATGAACACAAGGTGACACTTCCCTGAAAAAACAACTCACCGCAAGCAAATGGGATGATCAGATCATGCATGATGAAAACTGAGGAACCTGTCCCTGGGATCTGCTTCAGACCAGTTTTACGCGAGCACGTTCGTGGCGATGTGTGAAGGCTCCCATGCTGACCTGATGAACCACGACGCAGCGGTCAACGACGGGGCATCGTCTCCATGTGCCGTCCCAATGAGACATTTTCCATTTTCACACGTGGAAATCCGCATGTTCCTGAACCCAAAAGCACGATTCAAAGCTGGGCCTCGCCACCATGATGATTGGCCGATGCTCGGCTCTGAGGCTATACTGTCTGCTACCAGGCACTGGACTCGGCTCGTCCTCTGTGGAGCCAATCCGAGGTTATCATCCGACTGCCATCAGACATTGACGAGATTCGAATGAATCGTGACTTCATGAACTGGGTACGCATCGCCACCGCGTTTGCCTGTTTCAGCCAGATCCCAAGTGGAATCGCCCTTGCACAGGAACAACGCGTTCCCGGAGACTCGGCGTCCAAACTCGAAGCCGGTGAGCAATCGGTCGCCGTGGATCAAACCATTGAAACACGGGACTTCAACGAAGCTTTCGAGAATCTCTGCAACCGCAAGTTTGCGATTCGCAGGGCTGCGAAACGGGAACTGGCCAAGGCCGGCGTGAACGTGTTGGCTGAAATCGAAACCCGAGCACTCTCGAGTGATCCCGATTTTCAATACCAGTGCATCGACCTCATTTCCATGATCGGCAGAGATCATGATGGGCTGGAAGAATCGGCTGAAGCTCTGCAGCGACTGAGCGAGGATCGGAACTTCACATCAGCAGGAAAAGCATACCTTGAAATGCTTGCTCTCCGGCAAATCTGCGTTAATCGTGCCGTGAAGTCCCTGACAGAATCAGGTGCCAGAATCACACGCCTTGGTGCCAATGGCCCTGTTTATTCGGTGCGCGACATCACGACAGACGAACAATGCGCAAAACTAAAATACCTTCCCAGACTCAGCAGCATCGCGCTTTCCGGAAGTAAAATCACGGACACCTGTTTCGAGCACTTGAGCAAAGTCAAACCGCTTCAATCGCTTTATGTCCAAGGGGTTTCTGTTTCTGGAAAAGGGATCTCCCGACTGGAAAAGCTTGCAGACTTAAGACGACTCACAATTACGGGGAATTTCCCTGCCGACTCCTTTGATGCACTCGCAGACCTGAAACAGGTCACATCACTGAATTTGTCTGTGCCATTGGGCAAAGAAGAACTTGAAACGGTGGCTGCCTTGCCATTGAGCAGCCTTTCCCTGATGCAATTGAACAATGATCCCAAAACGTTCAGTGTTCTCGGAAAAATCAAGGCTCAATCACTACGGGTGAATCTTCAATCGATCAAAAACGAGGACTTGAAATGGGTCCGCGATTGCGAGTCCAGCAAACTCGCTCTTAGCATCTACAATTCGAAAGACTTGACCGATGAAGGAATCGAAGTGTTGGCCAACAACACCACGCTGAACCAGCTGACACTCTCCCAGACCGGCATCACCGCCGATTCGATGAAACCACTGGGCACCCTGACAGAATTGACGAGTCTATCGATCACCAACAGCCCAATCGACAACGCAAGCCTGCTGCATCTCTCAAAGCTGGTCAAACTCCGAATGCTGACGATGAATGGAACCAAGGTCACCGGGGAAGGCATGGCAGCTTTGAAGAAAAAGCTCCCCCAGTCCATTCAAATGCGACCGAGTCCGCCCACCAAGAAAACATCCAAAGCACGGGTACCAAATATCAAGCCACCTTCAGCCAAGCAACCAGCAGCCAAGCAACCAGCAGTCAAGCCACCTGCAGCCAAGCAACAGCCACCTGCATAGCCAGCGGCCGCGTCGAC
>JAAXJB010000075.1:0-4391 GCA_012270065.1 Rubripirellula sp.
CGCAGCCCCTTGCGGGGTACCTCAGTTCCAGTGAGGCCGCTCACCAATTCGCTTATCCTCCGGACGAACTGACGCTTATTCTTGCGAGCGTCGTGATTGAGTGCAATGACCGTCTCGACAGTGTTTTTCGGACGTCCACTGACCACCTTCCACGCATGACAGACGTGGAATCAATCAAACGCCGTTTTTGCACCACTGATCAGCTTGATGAACTCGTTATTGTCCTCAAACCTCCCAAGTTGCTTGGTCAACTGCTCCATGGCGTCACAGGGATGCAAGCTGCTGAGAGTACGACGCAACATGGTAACTGCTTCGTAGGTTTCTTCGTCATGCAACAATTCTTCTCGACGTGTTCCACTTTGCGAAATGTCAATTGACGGCCAAACACGTCGATCTGCAAGGCGACGGTCAAGAACCAGTTCCATGTTACCGGTTCCTTTGAACTCCTGGAAAATTGCCTCATCCATCCGACTATTCGTATCGACCAAGGCGGTTCCAACCACTGTCAATGAACCACCCTGCTCAAAAGCCCTCGCGGTAGCGAACAATTTCTTGGGGATATCCATGGCCTTGATATCAAGACCACCTGTCATGGTTGCACCACCACGCCCGGATCGCCCCACCCATTTATTGAAAGCGCGAGCCAATCGCGTGATGGAGTCGAGCATCAGAAACACGTCCTGACCCATTTCAGCCAGTCGCCGCGCACGGTCAATCACTAGCTGGCTTAATCGGACATGACTCTCAACATCCATATCCAGACTGCTTGCGATCACCTCACCACCACGAACATTACGTCGCATGTCCGTGACCTCCTCGGGCCTTTCATCGATGAGGAGAACCATCAACTTGACGTCCGGGTGGTTTGTGGCGATGCCGCTGGCGATATCCTGCAACATTACCGTTTTTCCGCTTCTTGGCGGCGCAACGATAAGTGCACGCTGGCCTTTGCCCATCGGTGCGAGTAGATCGATCACACGATTTGTGACGGGTCGCCGTCCTGTTTCAAGGTGTAACCATTGCTCGGGATTGATGGGTGTCAAAGCATCAAAGCTCTTCACCTCGGGATACTTCTCTGGCTCGATCCCGTCCACGTCAAGGATTTCCCGAACTCGAGGCCCCTGTTGGCGACGAGCTTCCTGGACCATGGCTTTGAGGTAAACGCCCTGCCGCAATCCAAAACGTTCGATCATTGTCCCGGGGACAAACGGATCACTCCGCTCTCGCGAATAGTTGTTTTCCGCGTTTCTGAGAAACCCGTAACCATTGGGGTGCAATTCAAGAATGCCTTCGCCCTCTTCCAACGCTGCAGAGCAGGGCCCCGCAGCTGGCTCGCGATCCGAGTCGCCTCCGCCGCGCCCTCCGCCGCCGCCGCCCCCGCCGCCGCGTCTACGACGACGAGCTCTTGGCTTTCCGTTTCCACCGGAGCCCGATCCGTTGGAACCAGAATTATTTCGACCCCGATTTGTGCGTTTTTTTTTCGCCATGTGTCATCCAGAATGCGTTGCAAAACACGAACTTGCCAACTTGGAAAGAATGTCGAATCGTTGAAACCGAAAAACGGATCCGAGCCCTGAGATGACCGTAGTCTGGCCGTTTCCAAATTCGACTTTTTCTAACTCAAATCTTTTCGCTAAAGCTGAAGATTCAGTGTTTCATCCGCATGGTTGAAAGATTTACCGCGAGAGGAACAGAGTGGAAAAACCTTTGCTGATCAAGCAGCGGTAAAGCTCCGCAAAGGTCAAAACTGTTAATGTGATTTAATTGGATGGTAAAGTCGCTGACGGGATTGATCTTCGCTGCCCGACCAAGCATGACCGGCCCGGCAGTTAAATCACCATACGTTGCCCGTAGGGTTCACCATTTTTCGTGTTTCTCAACCGTCAGATGTGAATCAACAACCTAACGACGATTTCTTATCGTGTGGCTGAAACCAAATGATGACGTAACACCCGGAGTCTGTCCCGAGAACGTCTTGGATGCTTTTCGGCTTCCGGCCACCAACGCATTTTGCTGGTCTTAAAGGAACTTGTTTTTCCGTAATTTTTTGAACCGTTTCGTACTCTGGTTCAGTGCGAGAATGCATGCCGGCCGAGGCCGTCGATTCTCTATGCATGTCTTGGACCCGATCGCAGACAAAACATCCGTCATCCCCTTGGAATTTGGTCGGCCAAAAACCTTGGCGAATTGTGATGGTCGCGATTGCGGTGTCATCACATCAGAGGGACGCGATCAAGACGTCCTAGGAGAGGCAACCGAGTCGTGAAACTCCCGTGCCTTCAGCTTCGGTTGAAATATAAGCCCTGAAATGGCCATGTCAAGCCTGATTAGTGAAGATCTACCCCACCAGAATGGGCGGGGGCTGAAAGATCACGCTAGCGTCAAACTCGACCTAATTTGTAGGTTCACATCAAGCCGCAGATTCGACGCGGCCGATCAAGAGCATGGTCGAGGTACGTTTTTCTCGCAATTGCACCCATTTTCAACATTAAATCGAAGACAGGAAGCAGGTTTGATGCGCATGGCAACCCCCAAAGTTCTGATGATCACAGCGATCTTGCTCGTGACAGCGCAAATCGCTCGAGCAGAGATTTCCTGGGAATCCGACCTTCGCACCGCGCACGAAAAAGCCGTTGCGGAGGACAAACTTCTACTGCTTCACTTTTACAGTGACAATTGCATCTGGTGCGATCGTCTTGAAGCAGGTGCCTTTCAGGAATCGAGCGTTGGCAAGGCAATCAGCGCGAACTACGTCGCTCTGAAGGTGCACGCCAGGAAAAGCCCGAAATTAGCTGGCCTGTTCAAAGTCACCAAATTCCCTACTGATGTGGTTGTCACCACGGCGGGCCAAACCCTCACCCACCGCGTCAGCCCGCAGCAACCGGAGCGTTATGTGGCCATGCTTGCCGGATGCGTCGCCTCCAAGCCAGTCGCACAAGTCGCGGAAAAAACAGAACGGGAACCAATTAACAACAAGTCAACGCAGCAAAACGCAGCAAAACCAGATCCGAGCGTGCCAGCCACTCCGAACAACGAGATTTCAAGAAGTTCCCAACCTCAATCCAACAGCGGCGTTCCTGCGAGATTTGCCGGTTCCAGAGGGCCAAGGACGAACCAGCCTGTTGTTCCAAGTGACAACTTCAATCAATTACCAGCAGCAGAATTCACTCCAACCGAGAAGCCCGCTGCAGGCCCCAACATGGCTTTGCCAGAGTCGCAACCTGAACCCATCAATCCCACTTCACCAGCTTCTCCAGCTCCAGCTGCAACCGCTCCCGAGACAGCCTCAGCAGATGTCCCCACTGCCATCATCAAACCGGATCTGGCGATGCAGGGTTTCTGTGCCGTTACCGTTGTCAAGGAAAACCAATGGGTCGAAGGGAAATCGGAATATGGAGTCATTCACCTCGGAAAGCTCTACCTTTTTTCAAGTCAACAGGCGATGGGTACTTTCTTGGCTGATCCCGCACCATACACGCCGATTCTCAACGAAATCGACGTAGTTCGATTCTTCGAAGAACGTAAAATCGTCAAGGGCAAACGAGAATTTGGCGTGCTGGATCCCATCCACAACAGAATGTTCTTTTTCGCTGACGAAGCTGCATTGAAGCACTTTGAGAATGAGTACGAGCGATATACGGATGCAGCGATTGAAGTGATGGAAACTGCGATCAAGGAAGCCAACCCTGAGGGTTAAGCAACGGTCGAAATCCAATCAAAAGCACAAGCGTTTCTGGCGACCACCTGGACAGGGTGAGTCGCCATTTGCGTTTCCAAGCACGGCCTTTTTGACAAGCACCGCATCCCGGGCGCGCGAGACATCCCGGATATTCAACGCGTCATCTTCAAGCCCTGCTGCCCGCCGATAATTCTCTTCCTGAATCAACACGGCTTTCAACAATTCATTGCACATCAGGCTGGCAACGAACCAGACGCTCCTGTATCTGCGTCACCTATCCCCGTAGTCGCAGAAGCCGGAGTGGCATAACTGGGACGCAACTTCATCAGCACAGCAATCCCGACAAGCAAAAAGGCAATCGACAAAATGATCCATGCGGCTCGCGCCGCTGGCTTCCCGTGCCGCTCTCTTACGCGTTGAAACGTGCGAAGTTGGTAAGGCTTTTCCCAAGGCCCAATGCCGATCGAAAAACCAAGCACCGCAAAGACGATTGCCAAACCACCAACAAGTATCTCATCCGGATTCACAGGTCACCTCTTTGGCATCTCTTCGCATCGCATCACTCGCAACCAATCACGGTCTGGTGCCAGTGTAGCGTATCGCTTTCTGCAAATTCAAACTCACCGGGATGATTCATCGAAAGCCTGTTCGCGGGACAGCCTGTCGCCGGTTCCCAGATCAAACCCAGTGCAAACTCAGTGCAAACTCAGTG